>JAXLVG010000004.1:0-240242 GCA_046329115.1 Flavobacteriales bacterium
CACCCCGTGCATCGACGGATAGCGACGAACGGGCGGTGGGGAGGTCCACACGGGGGGTCAACGTGGACCGCGGAGCAGGAGGCCCAGCAATCGCCGCGACCGCCAGGGCCGGAGAAAGTAGCGGGGTTCGGCGCGCATGGCCGCGATCCAGCGGCGCACATCCACTGCGGGGAACGGGGGGTGCACTTGTTGGAGGTGCCGGTCGCACAGCGCGTGGATATGGGAACGGTACCGCCCACCGGTGGCCCGGTCGAACCGCAACCACTGCAGCATGCGCAGGCGCAGGATGTTGCTCCGTGCGAACAGGCCGCTGGAGGAGATCCCTTCGCCGTGCATGCGGTAAAAGCTCGCTTCGGCATCGTACAGCGCCAAAGGTCCCTGCGATGCGGCACAGGCGAAGAGATACATGTCGTATGAACCGGCCAGCCAGGCGTCGTTGCAGGTGAGCAGTGCCCGCATGCGCGGCGTGTGGCGCCAGACGAAGGAGCTGGTGTGGAAGGGCGCACGGTCGGCGATGCACTGTTCCAGCTCCATGCGCTGGGGAAGTCCGGTGCGCCAGCGATCGCGGAGCACACCGTTCTGATCCATGATGCGCGTGTGGTGGTAGCTGCCGGCGAGGCCCGGGTCCCGCTCAAGCATGTTCACCTGGGCCTCGATGCGGCCACTGTCCAGCCAGCCATCGTCCCCGTCCAGCAGGGTGGCGTAGTCCCCGGTCGCACGTTCCAGCAGGTCCAGGCAGTTGCGGCGACCGGTCATGTGACCGTCGATGCGCCACTTATCCGTGCGGCCGCGGTGGAACAACCGGATGCGGGGGTCGCGCGCGGCGAAGGCGTCACAATGGGCTCCGGTGTCGTCCGTGGAGCCGTCCTCGCCCACGAGGATCTCCAGTTCGTGCTGCGTGCGTTGCGCAAGCACACTTTCCAGGCACTGGGCGATGTACGGCCCCTGCTGGTAGGCCAGGACGATCACGCTCACTTTGGCCATGCCCGTGTTCAGGGGTCGCAACGCTTGCCGGCGAAGCGTGCATAGGCCTCGCAGATCTCGGTCCTCGTGGCATCGTCGACCAGCACACGGTCGTGCACCGCGAACCGGTCCGGTCCGGTGTACGGTGCGTCCATGCGGTATCCCAGCCCGTCCAGTTTCGCCCGCAGCCGTGCATGGAAGGCGGCTGGGTCCGCGCAGAACGCCTCGTGGTCCACGATCAAGCCATTGACCTCGGGCATCAGCGCCAGTTCCGCATCGATGCCGTGCTGGGTGAAGTGGACTTGGCCGGCCACTTGTTCCACGGGGGAGAGGTGCCGCAGCTGCGGGTATTCGGGCGGCTTCACCGAGAACCATACGCGCTCGTCGCCGAAGTAGTCGCGGCGTGCCTTCAGGAGCGACTGGATGTTGAAGAACGGGTCGCGCCGTGTATGGATGACCAACAACTTGGGGAAGATGCGGAGCAGGCAGCGCAGGTTGTACTGCAGGATGATGCCCTTCGTGGCGAACGGCTTCCCGAACGCCGCTTCGATGGAGGCAACGCCGGCGCGGAAGCCGGCCACGTCGATGCGCGCTTCGTCCTCCGCGGAGATCCATTCGGGGTCCGTGTTCGGGATGAAGCGCCGCCAGAAGTACCAGAACTCGTTCGGCTGCAACATGCCCTTGGTCTTGCCCACGTGGCTTTGGAAGGGCACGTTGTGTGCGGCCGCGTCGGCCAGTTCGCCCTGGTGGTCGAAGAGCGGGTCGGCCAGCAGGCGCTGGATGCGACCGCCGAGATAGGGTGCGCCATAGAAGCGCGAAAGCAGGTTGCTGGGCACGGCGAACGCCCCGGAGGTGGCGAGCCATTGCATCAGCACGGTGGTGCCGCTGCGCGGTGCGCCCACCACCAGGATCACCGGCATGGTGGGCTCCTTGGGCAGTTGCAGCGAGGCCTCGGCCACCGCCAGCGAGGTGTTCAGCTCTCTGAGCAGGTCCTCCAGCGCCTGGTTGCGCTTGAAGCTGCCGGTGCGTTTTTCCAGTTCCATGGGGTCAGGTCAGTTCCCGCCGGTGGCGGCCACGTGCAGCTTGTCGCGGAAGAAGGACTCCGCCGGGCCGCCCATCACGTGCAGTTCCTTCATCATCACCACGCCGGCCTGGTACGCGCCCATCCGCGGTGCCACGTCCTCCCCGCGCACCATCCGCACGATCATGCCGGGGAAGTCGGCTCCGGCGAAGTGCGACACGGGATAGCCACCGCCGAAGCGGAGGTTGATCTCCAGCACGCTCGCCACACCGTTCTCCATGAACAGGTCCGCATCCAGGGGTCCGGCGTGGCCCAACGCGGTGGCCAGACGCACACCCAGGTCCTGCAAGGTGGCGTCGTGCACGGTCTCGGCCTGTTCCGTTTCGCCCATCCGTGAGAGCGACTTCCGCCAGGAGACCACCGACAGGGGCCGGCCCTGCAGATCGTTCAGGATGTCGAAGTCGTAGGCCTCGCCGCCCAGCGCCACCTGCACGATCATGTCCGGCTCCAGGCCGAACAGCACCTCCAACTGCCGGTCGTTCTCCACCTTGAAGGTGTTGCGGCTGCCGAACCCGCAGCGGGGCTTCACGAACAGCGGGTACGCGATCTCGCCATTGCGCAGTGCTTCGCGCACGGCATCAAGTTCCGTGAAGGTGCGTGGCGTGGGGATCCCCTGTTCACGCAGGAACTCACATGTGCGCACCTTGTCGAACGAGACGTCCGCGGCCTCCCTGCCGGGGATGAAGCACTTCACGCCCATGCGCGTGAGCTCCTCCTTCAATCCGCTCAGGCGGTGCACGTCCATGTCGAAGAAGGAGAGCAGGCCGTCGATGCGTTCGCGGCGGCACAGGTCGATCACCGCATCCGGGTAGGCCGGGTCGTTGATCGGCGGCATCAGGTGACCGGCATCGCATGCGGAGAAGCCGGAGGTCCAGCGCGTGTTGCTGGTGCCGATGATGCGGTCGCCGGGGGCCATGTGCGCGCGGAAGAGCTGCGCGATGTAGCCGCGTTTGCCGATGCAGGAGAAGAGCAGGTTCATGCCGGGGTGTCGGTGGTGGTGTAGGTGCGCATCAGGTCGTCCAGTGTCTCGGCCCGCCGTGCCAGCGTGGTGCGCAGGTCCGCATGCACGGTGATGATGGCCGGTGCCGGCAGGATGAAGGGGGGCTGGAGCACCACGGTGTAGGCGCCGGTGTTCATGAAGACAAGGTCGTCGCCGACGGACAGCGCGGTGTGCAGGCCGCTGTGCATGATGTCGATCTCCATGCAGGTGGCGCCGCTCACCGTCCAGTTCCGTTCCGGACCGGTCGGCGCGGCCGCGTGCACCACGTCCATCGGCAGGTCGAACTTGTTCAACGTGGGCTTGACGTTGTAGATGGAGCCGGCGGCGATGGCGTGGTGTTTTCCGTCCACGGTCTTGGTGGCCTCCACGCGGCACACGAACTCGAAGGTGTCGGAGAGCAGGCCCATGCCAGGCTCCAGGATCGAGCGGGGTGCATCGGGGCCTGTACCGTAGCGCTCCAGCAGAAGCGGGGCCACCGCCGCTGCATAGTCCGCATAGCGTGGTGGCGGTGTCTTGAACTGTGCCCGCAGCTCATCGGGCATGCCGCCTGCAAAGCCGCCGCCGATGTCAAGCCAGGCCGGTGGATCTCTGCGGGGAAAAGCGCATCGGCCAGTTCGATCGGGGTGCCGCGCGTGTGCCGTAGGAGGCGGCCGACCGGTCGCCACCCAGGTGGCAATGGAGCCCCTCCACGGCGATGTTCGCCCGTGTGCGCAGCCGGGTCATCGCTTCGCGCAGGTCGGCACCGGTGGCGTCCAGGCCGAAGCGCGAGCGTTCCAGACCCGCCAGCGGGAAGTTCACCCGGAGGCCGGTGCGCAACGTGCTTTCCGGGTGTGCATCCGCCACGGCCAGCACCCGGTCCACCTCCTGCAGGGAGTCCACGTTCACCAGCGAACCCGCCAGCAGCGCCTGTTCCACCAGGTCCTGGCGCTTCACGGGCCGTTCACGATGATGCTTGCGGGCGCGGCCCCCAGGCGCAGTGCGAGCGCGTATTCCATGGAGGAGACCACCTCAGGCACCGCTCCGGCCGCCGCCATGGCGCGTGCCACCGCCGGCACATAGTTCGTCTTGTACGAATGGCCGATACCGATCTTCGGGTAGATCGCCCCGAATGCCGCGACGAACGCCTCCACATTGGCCTGCAGCCGGGCTTCGTTGAAGAGGTGGAACGACGGCCCGTGGGCGGCATGGAGTCTTCGCAGCGTGTCCGGGCCCAACCGCGCGGCGAGCGACCGACCCAGCAGCGGTGCCCTGCCCGTCATGCCGGTGTCAACTGGTTGACCGTGCGCCAGCGCGCATCGGTGCGATGGGTCATCGTATGGCCGACGGCCATGTCCCCCGCGGCGGCACCGGCCTGTGCCGCCCGGATGCGCAACAGGCCGCTACCGCTGCCCAGTACCCTCATGCCGGTCCGCACCGTCCCAGCGCTGGTGGCCATGCAGGCGAGCATACGCGGGGTTCGCATCAACAGGTTGAAGTGCTGGTGGGCGTTCATGCGGAAGGGCCGCAAAGATGCCGTTTTCCGGGGGTGGCCGGCCGCCGCCCGATGCCTTCAGCCAACGGCGGAGCGCACGATGCCGGCGATGCGCTCCGCCAGGCCCGGTTCCATGTCCGCATACAGGGGCAGGCAGAGTATCCGCGAGGCGATGTCGCGGCTCACCGGACAATGCCCGTTCACGTAGGGCAGCGTGTCCAGCGAGGGGTAGAAGTAACGTCGAGGCTGGATGCGCTCGGACCGCAGCCGGTCCCGCACGCGCATCATGCGCGCTTCGTCCGCGAACAGCACCGGGTAGTAAGCGTGGTTGTGCTCGGTGCCCGGGCGCAGCTCCATGCGGCCGATGGCGGGAATGCCTTCGAACTGCTCGTCGTAGGTATGGCAGGTGGCTGCCCGCGTGGCCAGGATGTGGTCGATGTGGTCCAGCACCAGGTGCCCCATCGCCGCGTGCGGCTCGCTCATCTTGCCGTTGATGCCCAGGCCCTGGAAGGCCTCGGGGCCGTCGTGGCCGAAGTTGCGCAGGTAGGAGAGGCGGTGCCCCACCTCCGGCGTTCGACCGACCACCGCACCGCCCTCCACGGTGTGGAAGAGCTTGGTGGCGTGGAAGCTGAGCGTGGTGATGTCCCCGTGGTCGAGGATGGAGCGGCCTTTGTACCGTACACCGAAGGCGTGCGCGCCATCATAGATCACACGCAGCCCACGCCGCTCCGCGATGTCCTGCAGGGCCTCCACATCGCAGGGATTGCCGAACACGTGGGTGGCCAGTATCGCGGTGGTCCGCGGCGTGATGGCCGCCTCCACCGCCCGTGGGTCGATGGTCATGGTGCCGGGCTCGATGTCCGCGAACACGGGCGTGCACCCTTCCCACACGGCACTGCTCACCGTGGCCACGTAGGAGAAGGGCGTCACGATCACTTCGCCCTTCAGGTCGAAGGCCTTGATCGCGATCTGCAGTGCCACCGTGCCGTTGCACAGGATGTACAGTTCCGGTGCATCCAGGTGCTCGCGCAGGCGCTGCTCCAGGCTGGTGCAGTAGGGGCCGTGGTTGGTGATCCAGGCGCGCTCCCAGCAGGATCGCAGCAGGTGTGTGTAGTCCTCCAGGGGTGGCAGGAAGGTCCGGGTGACCGGAATGTCCTGTCCGCTGCCGGTGCCCGGCAGGGGGCGGGGATCCTCTTGAATGGATGCGGGCACGGTGAGCAGTGCTTTCATCAAATGGGTCGCGGCGCATGGCCGCACCTGCCTACATGGGTGCCAGGCCCATGCAGACCTTTTCGTGCTGCAATATCGGCAAAGTCATGAAGGGTCCGATCAACGGGTGGCGCGTCCGGCCAGCACGGAACATACCTGATCGGCCGCTGTGCCGGCGCAATGACCGAAGTGGAAGATCAATCGCTCCCGTGCCGACCTGGTCCGGGCAGCCCATTCCTCACGGTCCTGTAAGGCCTTGGCGATGGCGGACCTGACCGCTGAAGCATCCGGGACGATCATGCCGATCTGTTCCCTGGCGAACACTTCCACGCCTTCCCGGTCGAGGATGGAGCGCCAGTCCAGATGGGCGTTCTTTCGGGGACCGTCCATGAAGATCACCGGGCGCTGGCAACCCAATGCGAATTCGAACGCCACCCCCGAGAAATCGGAGAGCATGATGTCCGCTGCGGCCATGGAGGCACGTGCATCCGGATCCCGGTCTATCCGGAAATGCCCTGACGCGCCGTGGTCCCTGTCGAGGTCCTTCAGCACAGGGGCGATCTGTTCGATACGCCAACCGTGCGGGCGCAGGATCACATCATGATCACGGAGCAGATCGTCCACCAAGGCCCTCCCGAACCGGTACAGCAGACCGCTTTCGCCCCACGTGGGCGCCACGAGCACACAGGGTCTCGCGCCGCGCACCATGCTGCTGTCCATACTGCGGGCGATGCGGTCCACCACTTCGTAGCCGGTGCGGTGGATGTGTCCTTGCTGTCCGTTGTGCCTGAAGATCGCGCGGATCTCCTCCTCATGGTGGGGACCACAACAAAGCACATGGTCGAAACCAGTGAAGGTCGACGGTGTGAAGATCGAATGCAGGCTGACCAACGAATGCGGCATGTGGGCCACCTGGGTCGACGGATGTCCGTACTTGTCTGGATGAACGTGGGTAGCCGCCGTGAGGAGAACGCGGTAGGGAATGCTGCGGCACTCCGCCAGGGGACGCACCACATGCCAATGCGTATCGCCGCGCAACACGTCGACCAGTTCCGGAGTGGTATAGCAGTGGACCCGGATGTTCCGCGCCCGTAGCGCGAGCAACGTATCGCCAACGAAGTTCAGGTGGGAGGGGAAGGGCATGAACACGGCCAGGCAGCGGCCCGGCAGCAGCCACTGCTCAAGCCTGCAGCGAAGCCGCTCATACCGGGACCGCAGGCGGCGCGGCAAGCGGACCACCCAGGCTTTCAGGTTCATGCTTTCCGCGCCACGACCCGCACGATCATGGGGTCATCATCCTTGTAGACCGCCAGGCCGCGCGACTCCTCCCAGCGTTCGATGACGAACCCGAGCGCCTTGAGCTTGGACATGAACACCTCGGGGTCCATGAAGCGCCGGTAGTGGTCGGTGAAATAGGCGTGACCGCCCAGGTGTTCGCCCTTGCCGTAAAGGTCGTCGCGGATGCTGCGTGCCTCCACGAAGAAGAGGCCTCCCGGTTCGAGCATGTTCGCGACCTGTTCCAACGTGCGGTCCTCGGCCGCTTCATCGATGGCATGCATGGTCCAACGCGAATAGACGTACCGCGGCCTGATGGCCGGTTGATAGGTCGAGAAATCCGCTCCAACGAAGGTCAGATGATCCGTGCCGCGTGATGCGTTGAGGCGGTCCATCTCCTCCACGCATTGATCGATGGCGATCACCTGGCCGTTGAGGCAGCTGCTGAGGAATACGGCGTCGCGGCCGTTGCCGCAACCGAGTTCGATCAGTGATCCGGGCACGACCAGCGATCGTGCCACCTCCAATGCGAACGCGGATGGGTTGAACGGGGCGGGATGGTCGCGGTAATACTCCTCCCAATAATCAATGCTCTTGGTTAGCCGGGTCTGGTCCACCATGGGTGTGGCTGTGCGGGTTGGTTGTTCGCTTTCTTCGGTCGTCATCCCACCACGGCATGGTGGATGTTCAGACCATGGGCCAAAGGCACGGGGCGTGCGGATGGTCGGGGGAAGGTATGCAGGCCTTGCACGCGTCGCAGGGTATCAGTTGGGCGAAGCGTTGCTGGTCGCACGCTTGTTCACGTCACGCAGGTCCCATTCGGGGCCCAATAGCGCCACCAGCTCCGCCATATGGGGTGCGAAGTACGCGTTCAGGCGCTCTCGTAGCTCCGGAGACATTCGTTGCGAGTAGGGGCGCACGTTGTCACGGACGCTCAGAAGCTCCTTCGCGCCGGAATAGGGCTCAAGTCCCAGGAAGGAGGTGCATCGCTGCATCACCGCTTCGGGCTCACGGTCAAGTTCGTCGTGGCGGAACAGGAGCATCCGGTCCCGTCCGAAGAGATCGAAGTACCGTCGCAACTGAGGGGCATAGCATCCCCGCGCCAGGTAGCGATGAGGATCCAGGAGGGTGCGTCCGGCCATCTCATCCTCCACGGCCTGTTCAAAGGAACGTGGGTCGTACAGATGAGCGTAGCGCGGGTGGTCCGCGAACTGGTGGTACATGTTCCACGCCGAGTGTGCCCTGCTCACCGGATCACGCAGGACGGCGATGAGACGGATATGGGGCAGCCGAGCATGGATCCGGGCGGGCACAGCGGGTTGGAAGAGGTAGTTCGGTGTGGCTTCGAACGTGACCTTCGGACCGGTCCGGATGGGGCGTAAAGGGAACCCCCGGAGGTAATGTGCCTGCCCTTTCTCATACTCAAGGTCGCGATCGAAGTGATGATGCTCCTTGACCACGGGGGCCAGCACCTGTTGGTGTGCCGCCAGAAGCTTGAACAGGGCCGATGTGCCGGCTTTCTGCGCGCCGATGATCAGGAATGCTGGTTCCAGATGCGGACGGAACGGATCTGCGAGCCGTTTGAGGCGTTCTAACTGGCGCATGCGCGTATTTCCGGCTGGATATGCACTGTTCGGCAATGGTGTGAAAGGTACATCACGAAGGTGGCATCATGGCCCTTGTCCGGCCCGCACCCTGCGGATCCGGTCGGTCGCTCCAGTGAGCGCGTTCATGGGGGCGGGCAAGGTGCGAACACCGTGAGCGATGCACCGGCAACGCCGCAGGCCACCCTTGGCAGACCCGGCATCCGGAGCGGCCGATGTGCCTTGCTGCGCGGGGCGCTCGCGAGGATGAGCACTGGCACAGCGTCTTGGGCAGCGCTTCCGGGGCCTGGCTCATGCGTGCGGCGCAGGGTTGCGTTCGTCCAGCTCCCACCCCGGCCCCAGGAGTTGCTGCAAGGCCGCGGCATGTGGTGAGAAGTGGGCATACAGCCGCTCGGCAAGTGCCGGATCCAAGGGCTCCGGGTAGTCCCGCACGTTCTCGCGGGTGCGCAGCGTCGTGGCATCGAACGCGTGCGGCCGCAGACCGGCGTGTACGCACACCAGGTCAAGGGCGCGTTGCGCATCATCGCGCAGCAGGCGGTAGGGCAGCACCAGCACCCGGTCGCGGCCGAAGAGGTCGACGTAGCGGCGCAGTTGCACGGCGTAATGGCCGCGGGCCAGGTAGCGATGTTCCCAGGGCACATCCCGCCCGCTCAGCTCATCCTCCACCGCCTGGGCGAAGGACCGGCCGTCGTGCAGGTGGCCGTGCACGGGATCGTTCGCGAAGTCGCGGAACATGTTCCACGCGGAGTACGCGCGTTTCACCGGATCGCGCAGCACGGCCACGAGCCGCGCTTCGGGCAGGTGCTCGTGGAGGCGTTCCGCCGCCCGTTCCACGAAGAGGTAGGCCGGCGTGGCCTCGAAGGTCACCTTGCCGCCACCGCGCGGTGCGGGGGGGAACTGGGCCCGATAGTGGGCGAAGCCCTTGGCATAGTTGGCGTCGTTGTCGAAGAAGTGCAGCTCCTTCACCGCCGGTGCCAGCACCTGCGGATGCTGTGCGAGCATCTTGAAGAGCGCGGAGGTGCCGGCCTTCTGTGCACCGATGATGACGAACGCGGGCACTGGTGGCGGTCCCAGCGGATCGGACAGGCGCTTCAGCGCGTTCAGCATGGGTCCGCCTGCCAGATGAGCTTGGGACGGAACACGCCCTTGCGGCTGCCGAACCAGCCGCCCTCGCGGGCCACATCGTGGACCTCGAAGGCGATCGTCTCCTCCACCTGGATGAGCAGCTTCGCCTTGCGGAAGAAGTTCACCACGATCCGGTATTCGCCCGCGTTCAGCAGGTCGCCCGGAACCGTGCAGCGCAGCGCGTTGGCTCCCAGGGGTACGGGCAGTCCGGCGCCGCCGCCATCGCGCCAGCTGCTGGTGAAGGCCAGCACGTCCTCGCCCGTGTACACGTGGATCGATACGTTGAGGTCGTTGTCCGTGATGTCCGCGTTGTGGAAGCCGATGTGGATCCGGAACGCGTCGTTCATGGTGATCGGCCCATCGCCGGTGACGCGTTCCAAGTGGACGCTGGTGAGCCGGACCTGATCGTTGCCGGGGGCGTCCTGCCCGAGGGTCCATGTGCGGCGGTCCACGTAGCGGCTGTAAGTGCCGAGGTAGGACCGCACCACCTGGTCGGCCGGACCGTCCTGCGTGATGCGGCCCTGCTGCAGCCAGATGGCGCGGGAGCAGAGGGTGGCCACCGCGGTCATGTTGTGGCTGACGAACAGGATGGTGCGACCACTGCGCGACACGTCCTTCATCTTGCCCATGCATTTGCGCTGGAAGTCGGCATCGCCGACAGCGAGCACCTCGTCGATCACCAGCACCTCCGGCTCCAGGTGCGCGGCCACGCTGAAGCCCAGCCGCACCTTCATGCCGCTGCTGTAGCGCTTCACCGGCGTGTCGATGTGGTGCTGGATCCCGCTGAAGGCGATGATCTCCTCCAGCTTCCGCTGGATCTCGGTCCTGCGCATGCCCAGGATGGCGCCGTTGAGGAAGATGTTCTCGCGGCCGCTCAGTTCCGGGTTGAAGCCGGTGCCCACCTCCAGCAGGCTGCTCATGCGCCCGCGCATGCGGATCTCGCCCGTGGTGGGTAGGGTGATGCGCGAGAGCAGCTTGAGCAGGGTGCTCTTGCCGGCGCCGTTGCGGCCGATGATGCCGAGCATCTCGCCGCGCTTCACCGAGAAGCTCACATCACGCAGGGCCCAGAACTCGTTGCCCACGCGCTGTTCGTCCACCATGCCCACCGGCAGCCGCGGATCGGGCCGGCCGCGCAGGCGGGCCAGCAGGGCGCCCAGGTCCTCGGAGAGCGTGGCCCCGCCGGCATGGCCCAGCCGGTAGCGCTTGCTCACGCGGTCGGCCTGGATCATGATGTCGCGCGCCACGTCCGTCATACCACGTCGGCGAATGAGCGTTCAATGCGCTGGAAGAGCGCCAGACCCGCGGTGAGCACCACGGCGCTGGCAGCGGCCGCGTAGCCCAGCCCGCTCCAGGGTAGCGTGCCGCCGAACAGCATGGCGCGCACGGCATTGATCACGGGGGTCATCGGGTTCAGTTCGAGCACGGCGAGCATGGTGGGGTGCTTGGCCACAAGTTCCATGGGAAAGATCACCGGGCTGGCGAACATCAGCAACTGCACGCCGAAGCCGACCAGGAAACCCAGGTCGCGGTACTTGTTGGTGAGTGCGGAGACGAGTATCCCGCTGCCCAGCCCCAGCAGCGACATCAGCAGGATGATCACCGGCAGCAGTACCAGGCTGGGGGAGGGGGTCCACCGGAACCCGGCGAAGAGCGCATAGCCGGCGATGATGGCCAGGAGCAGGGCGAACTGGACCAGGAAGGTGACGAGCGTGGAGAGCGTGGTGCTCACCGGCATGATGAGCCGGGGGAAGTACACCTTGGTGAGCACTGCGGCATTGGAGGCGAAGGTGCGCGAGGTCTTGGTGACCACGCCGGAGAAGTAGGTCCAGGGGACGATGCCGCTGAGGTAGAAGAGCAGGGCCGGGATCCCCGCAGGGGCCAGCCGGGCCACCAGGCCGAACATCAAGGTGTAGGTGATGGTGGTGAGCAGCGGCTGCATCACCAGCCAGGCCGGGCCAAGCACCGTCTGCTTGTACTGCGCGGTCAGGTCGCGCCGCACCAGCAGCATCAGCAGGTCGCGGTAATGCCAGAACTCGCGCAGATCGAGCCGCCACCAGGGCTCGCGCGGGCGGATCACCACGTCCCAGGTCGGTTCTGCGTTGCGCGTGGCCGGGTTCACGATCGGCTAGCTCTGCTGGTTCTTTCCGCGCTTGTCGGACTCGTCCTTCGAGCGGCCCCCTTTGCGCCGACCATATCCATACCCATAGCCATACCCGCTGCCGTAGCCGTAGGCGTAGCGGTAGCCGTAACCGTAGTTGGAGTTGTAGTAGTACTTGCTCTTCTTCATCCGCACGCCGTTCAGGATGAAGCCGAAGGTCTTCGTGGCGCTGGCCGCTGCGGTCTCCATCGCGTTGCGGATGTGGTCCTTGTTGGCGAAGCGGGTGTTGATCACGAAGAGCGTGGCGTCCACATGGCGCATCATCAGCAATGCGTCCGTGATCAGGCCCACCGGAGGCGTGTCCACCAACACGTAGTCGAAGTGGTCGCGGCCCCATTCGAAGAGGTCCGCCAGGTGCTTGCTCAGCACGAGCTCGCTCGCATTGGGCGGGGTGGGGCCGCTCAGGATCACGTTGAAGTTCTCGATCTGCGTGGGCATCACGCATTCCTGGAAGCCGATCTTCCCGGCCAGGATGCTGCTGAGGCCCTGCACGGTGTTCATGCCCAGGCCCGTCGCCACCTTCGGCTTGTGCAGGTCCAGCTCCAGCAGCAGCACCTTCTTGCCCGCTTTCGCCAGGATGGCGCTCAGGTTCACCGAACAGAAGGTCTTGCCTTCGTTGGGGCGGTAGCTCGTCACCATCACCACCTTGCCCTTGCCCGTGGCGGGCAGGTACTCCAGGTTGGTCCGCACGGTGCGGAAGCTCTCGGTGATCGCGCTCTTCGGGTCGCTGTCCACCACCACGTAGTTCTCCTCGGCTTTCTCGCTGGAGATGATCTCGCCGAACACCGGCAGGTGGGTCGCGCTGCGCAGCTGGTCGGCGTTCTCCAGCCGGTCGTAGAAGAGTACCCGCACGAACACCAGGACCATGCTGAGGATCACCCCGCCCACGATGAACGTGTACAGGATCTTCACCTTGTCCGGCCGCACCACCCCCAGGCTGCGGGCCCTCTCGATCACCTTGGTCTGCGGTATGATGCCGGCACGGGCGATCACCGTGTTGGCCCGTTTCTCCAGCAGGAACTCGTAGAGCTTCTCGTTGACGTTGAGCTTGCGCTTGATGTTGAGCATGCCCCGCTGGTTGGCGGGCACCCCTTTGATCATGCGCGTGTAGTCGTTGATCTGCACCTCCACGTCCTTGATCTTGTCCTCGATCGCATGGCGCGTGTTGGTGAGGTAGATGAGCAGGTTGGCACGGTTCAGCCGGATGATCGAATCCTGTTGCGTGATGGCCGGGTTCATGCCCGTGGCATCGAAGGTCTTCTTGTTGATCTCCATCTGCATGTCGTACAGTTGGGTCAACATGCTCTTCAGGAACACATCATCCTCCAGGATGTAGAAGGACGGGGGGAGCAGCTTCTCCTCCTTGCGGATGTTGAGCACGTAGTCCTCCAGGGAGTTCACGCTCTCGATCATCAGCTGCAGCTTGCGCTTCTCCGTATCGAAGTAGACCAGACGGTTGTAGTACTGCTCCTCCTCCTTGTTCAGGTCCAGGATGTTCTTGCTGGCCATGAAGCTCTCCAGATCGTCCTCGTAGGTGCCCAGGATGCCGCTGACCTCGTTCAGCTGGCGGTCGATGTAGGTGAGCGTGCGGTCGTTGATGTCGAACTCGCTCTTCAGCGTGTAATCGATGTACTCCCGGCTCAGGGTGTCCAGGAACATCTTGGCCCGCTCGGCGATCTCATCCTCCACCCGCACCTCCAGGATGGTGGTGTACTCCAGGTTCTCCACCGACATCCGGTAGTTGTACTTGGCCACCAGCCAGTTGCGGCTGTGGGAAACGAAGCGGTAGTCGCTGCTGGTGAAATCCTCCAGGTTGGCCGGTGTGATCGACTTCAGCTTCTCCACGCGCAGCGTGAAGTCGCCGTCCTGCTGGTCCGCCACGTCCGTGTTGAACGGGAAGGTCTTCTTGATGATCCCCGCCCCACGGTCATAGCTCAGCTCGAAATGATCGGGGTCGATCACGTGCAGGTCGAAGGGCTTCTCGTACAGCTTCTCGTTCAGCAGCCGGATCTTCACCGTGAAGGGACGGTTGCGGTACACCTCGCTGGTCTTGAAACGGCCGATGATGTAGTACGAGACGTCGAAGTCCAGCTTGTCCAAGGCCCGGTTCACCATGTCGTAGCTGGTGAGCACCCGCTTCTGGTTCACGATGTCGCCATAGGCGGCGATGTAGCCGATGTTCTGGTAGACCTGGCTCTGGTAGTTGTACGTCTCCCTGTCCTTCAGGAGGATCTGGGTGCTGGCCCCGTATACTTCCGGGATCTTGTAGGAGTAGAGGTAGGAGAGGACGGCGCTGAGGATCACCGCCACCACCACGAAATACCAGTTCTTCGAGAAGATCCGGAGGAAGTAGCGCAGGTCGTTGACGTCGATGACGCCTGCCTTGGGACCTGCCGCTGCTGCCATGGTTCGTTCGCCCTCAGGGGGTTACCGTCGCCGGTAAGCCGTGTTGGGCCTTGCTCCCGGTGAAAGGGCTGCGAATATAACCCTCCACCCGATGGCCCCATCCGCACCCGCCGGCCGACCGCCCCGGATCCTGTCGCTGTTGATAACATCCGAAGCACCCGGCCAAGGCCATCCGTGGAAGCGTGTACTTTCGCCGCTCGAACCCAGTGGTGTACGAATGCGGTCAATCCAACGCTTAGCGGTACTGTTCTCGGCTGTTGTGCTGCCCCTGGCGGGTGTCCTCGCCCAAGGCGGCCCTCCCGTTGGCGGTCCCCCTCCCTGCTGGCCGCCGCCCTGCATCCCGGTCGACGGCGGCATCAGCTACCTCATCGGTGCCGGCCTCGTGCTCGGGGCCAAGCGTGCCTACGACATCCGCAAGCGCTCAAAGCAGGCGGTCTGATGCCCGCGCCCTCACCGCATCCGGTGGGGAAGGCCGATCCGCTCCTCCGCTTTCTCGTTCTGGCCGCCGTTCTGTTCATCGGCTGGAGCCTCCTCTACAACTTGGTCATCCACCCGTGGGGTGTGCTGGACCGGTGGCTCATCGATCGGCTGACCAACAATGCCGGAAGCCTGCTGCAGGTGTTCGGTTACGAGCTCCTGCCTGAGCCTTCCGGTGATACCAACCGCTACATCGGCGTGCAGGGCGGCAACTTCCTATGGATCGGCGACCGGTGCGATGGCCTTTCCGTGATGGTGGTCTTCGCCATGTTCCTGCTCGCCTTCCCCGGTCCCTGGCGCCATAAGCCCTGGTTCGCCCTCCTCGGCATCCTCTCCATCCACTTCATCAACGTCCTGCGCGTGGCGGCCCTTTGCATCGTGGTCACCATCGACTACGAACTGCTCAACTTCCAGCACGATTACACCTTCCAGGTGATCGTCTACGGCTGGGTGCTGCTGCTCTGGTTCTTCTGGGTGAAGCGGTTCGCCCCGCTGCCGGGCAAGCCCACCGCACCATGAAGCGGCTTCCCGCCGTGCTGCTGGTACTGGCGCTGGCCGTGGTGCTCGGCTCCCTGCGCGACCTGCTGCTGATCAACCTGAACTACCAGCTGGACCATGTGCAACGGGGCACGCCCTATTCCTACGCGCACTCCGCGTTCCAGGCGGCCGTGTCGGGTTGGGGGCTGAAGGCCCTGATCGCCTTGAAATGGGGCCTCGCCATCGGCTTCGTGGCCGCCACCTGGACCCTGTGCCAGGCACTGCTGGCGGTCTTCGGTGTGCGCGCCCGGGCAGGCCGGCTGGTCACCATCGGCTTCGGGGGCATCGCCGTGCTGGCGCTCGTTGCCCACGTCCTGGCGCACTTCTGGCCCCGGCTGGAGCCCGTTTCGGTGGACCTGTTGCATGCCATCCAGTACCCGGTGATCGTCCTGCTGCTGCTCGTGGTGCTCTGGTTGCACCAGGCCCGCCAAGAGGCGCAGCGCTGAGGAAGGGCCGGTTACCTTCGCCACCCTTTTCAGAAGCGGGTATCGTGCGCGTTTCCGTGGTCATCCCCTGCCACAATGTGGCGGAGCACCTGCCGAAGGCCTTCGCCTCGGTGATGGCCCAGACGCATGCGGACCTGGACGTGGTGTGCGTGGACGATGGCAGCACCGATGCCTCCCCGCAGGTGCTGGCCGGGCTCGTGCAGGCCCATCCCGGCCGCGTTCGGGTGATCACCCAAGCGAACCGGGGCGCCAGTGCCGCGCGCAACGTGGGCCTGCGGGCCACGGTGGGGACCTATGTGCAGTTCCTGGACGCGGACGACACGCTGCACCCCGACAAACTGGCCGCCCAGGTGGACCTGGCCCGACGCGAAGGGCTGCCCGACCTGATCGTGGGCGACTTCGAGCAGGTGATGCCCGACGGGTTGCTGCTGCCGGCACTCGCGCTCTACGGTCGCCCGTGGATGGCCCTGATCCGCACGCGCATGGGCACCACCAGCGCCAACCTGTGGAAGCGCGAGGCCTTGGAGGCCGCTGGTGGTTGGAACGAGGAGCTTGCCAGCAGCCAGGACTACGAGCTGATGTTCCGCCTGTTGAAGGCCGGTGCGCGCGTGGCGTGGGATCCGCACATCCGCACGCAGGTGCTCAAGCGGGCGCAGGGGTCCATCTCCCGCACCAGCGTGGAGGCCAACTGGGACCGCTACATCGCCCTGCGCCGGTCCATGAAGGAGCACCTGGTGCGGACCGACGAGAAGGCCTATGCCGCGGAGATCGAGGCCCTGCGTCAGTACATCTTCATGGCCTTGCGCATCGTGGCGGCGAACGACCTGCCCAAGGCGCTCGCCGAGTATCGCCGGAGTGTCGGGCCGCGCTTCCGGCCGGAGGTGGGCCGCGCCATCACCGAGCGCTATGCCGCGCTGCATAACTTGCTCGGCTTCGCCACCACCGAGCGGCTGTTGCGCCTTGTGCGCCGTGGCCGCAATACGACCGCCACGGCATGATCCGCTCCCGCCAGGACTTCCTCGCCTACCGCGAAGCGGACCGCATCGCCTTGCGGCGTGAGCCCTCCCCGCAGATGATGTTCGACGAGGTGTGGAAGTTCCAGCGCCTGCTGCGCCGCGTGGAGTATCACCTGAACTGCCACAAGAACAGCGGCCTGTTCGGCAAGCTGATCTACAAGTACTGGAGCATCCGCTTCCACAACCAGGGTGTGCGCTGCGGTTTCGACATCCCCCCCAACGTCTTCGGCCCGGGCCTCAGCATCGCCCACCGCGGCACCATCGTGGTGCATCCCGATGCGCGCATCGGCAAGAACTGCCGGATCCACGTGGACGTGGTGATCGGCACGCGTCCCGGCCCCGATGACCTGGTGCCCACCCTCGGCGATAACTGCTACATCGGTCCGGGCGCCAAGCTCTTCGGAAACATCACCATCGGGCCGAACACGGCCATCGGCGCCAACAGCGTGGTGAACAGTTCCTTCCCTGAGGGCTTCTGCACCATCGCCGGCGCCCCCGCCCGCAAGGTGAGCGACACGCCCAGCACCGAGTTCATCATCGCCACGCGCAGCGCCAAGAAGACGTTGGGATGAAGAAGGTCCTCATCGTCGTCGGCACGCGCCCCAACTTCATCAAGGTCACGCGCTTCAAGCAGGTGGCCCGCGAGCGTGGCACGATCGACGTGCGCATCGTGCACACCGGCCAGCACTTCAGTGCCAACATGGCCGATGTGTTCTTCGAGCAGTTCGGCCTGGTGCCGGACATCTTTCTGAACATCGGCGCGGGCAGCCCCAACACGCAGATGGCCCAGGTGATGCTGGGGCTGGAGACCGTGATCGCCGAGGAGAAGCCGGACCTGGTGATGGTGGTGGGAGATGTGAACAGCACCCTCGCCGCGGCCATCACGGCCAACAAGATGGGCGTGCGCATCGGTCACTTGGAGAGCGGCCTGCGTAGCCACGACCGAACGATGCCCGAGGAGCACAACCGCGTGCTCACCGATGCGCTCACCGACCACTTCTTCATCACCGAGCAGAGCGGGCTGGACAACCTGCGGAAGGAGGGGAGGCCCGAGGAGGCGCTCCACTTCGTGGGCAACACCATGATCGACACCTTGGTGGCCTTCGAACCGCAGGTGCAGGCCTCGCCGGTGCTGCAGCAGCTGGGGCTGGGTGATGGCGGGCACGTGCTTATGACCATCCACCGGCCCGCCACGGTGGATGTGCCCGAGCGGCTTTCGGCCTTGCTGGACCTGATCGCAGAGCTATGTCGCCCTGAGCCCATCGAAGGGCGTTCCAAACCCGGCCGGAAAGTGGTCTTCCCCATCCATCCGCGCACGGTGAAGAACATCGAAGCCTTCGGGCTGAAGGCCAAGGCCGATGCGATCCAAGGGCTGGTCCGCACCGAGCCGCTGGACTATTTCGCCTTCCAGAAGCTGGTGGCCACCTGTGGTTTCATCCTAACGGACAGCGGCGGCATCCAGGAGGAGAGCACCTTCCGCCGCGTGCCCTGCCTCACCCTGCGCCCGAACACCGAGCGGCCGATCACGGTGACCCTTGGCAGCAACGAACTCGTGCCGCTGGACATGGACGCCGTGCGAACCGCCATCGCGCGGATCGAGAACGGGACCTTCAAGAAGGGCGAGGTGCCCCCGCTATGGGACGGCCACGCCACCGAGCGGATCGTGGAGGTGCTGGAGCGGGTGCTATAGTGGTGCTGTCACTCCAGCCTCCTTCGACTCCGCTCAGGATAGCCGGAGTCGCGGTGAACCCAAGAGTGCTCTAGTACGCAGCCCCAAAGCATCGCGCCTAGCCTGCCCGCTTTTTTCCCAGCTCCGCGCGGATCCCGGCCAAGCGCTGGTTGGTCTTTCCCATGCTGCGGGTGAGCAGGATGATCAACCCTGCGGGCAACAGGGTATGGAGGAGGCCGAAGCCTTTGGTGGCCACACCGTATATGATCACCCCGATGAGGAAGCCGATGAGCACGGCCACCGTGAGCTGCTCGTTCCGAGTGCGCTTCTCCGCGCGTTGAAGTTCCTCCAGGCTCATGCGGGTGAGGTTCGTGGTGGCTTCCATAGGGGAGGTGTTGTGTTGTGGTGGATGAGCAAAGATCAACCGTGGACCGATCTCCTTGAACGCGGATCAGAGCGCTTGGAACTACTGCGGTTCCCGGAATAGCCCGATCGTGTAGTCCAGCAGCTTGCTGTCCCCGTATTGCCCATGCCCCGGCACCACCACCCGCACATTGGGATAGGCCTTCTTCACCGCCTCCACCGTGCCCGACCAGGCCGCTACGTTCGCATCGCCGAGGTAGCCCTTGCTCGCGTCCAGTTCCTTGATCAGGCAGCCGCCGAAGAGCACGTGCTCGCTGGGGAAGTGGCCCACCACGTTGTCCTTGGTGTGGCCTTCGCCGTGGAAGGTGGCGGTGATGTGCTCCGTTCCGACCTTCAACATGAGCGGCTCGGTGAAGCCGCGCTGCGGCACCTCCACGCTATCGGCCGCGGCCAGGGCGATGGTGCGTTGGTGGGCGTAGGAGGGGATCCCGTGCGCGTGGAAGGCCTTCAAGCCGCCCATGCAGTCGTCGTGGAAGTGGGTGGGGATCACCGCGGTGATGCGGCAGTTCAGACTGTCCTGCACCCAGCGGATCAGCTCGGTCGCTGCGCTGTCGTTGGTGGGCGTGTCGAACACGATCGCCTCGCCACCGCTGCGCACCACCAGGCCGTTGCAGGGCACGTTGCCGAAGTCCTGGGTCTGCTTGTAACTGGTGTGGACAAAGGCGTTCGGGGTGATCTGCTCCACCATCAACCCCTCGGAATGGTGGATGACCTTGGGGACGAAGGCCTGCTCTTTCGGCGACGTGCAATGCGTCAGGAAGAGCGGCAGGGTCAGCAGTACGAGCGATCTCATGGTGCGAAGATCCAGTCCTTGGGCTAACGGTTTCACAACCCCAGTTCCGATAGCCCGGGATGCTCGTCCGGTCGCCGGCCCAAGGGCCACCGGAACGTGCGCTCCGCCTCGGTGATGGGCCGATCGTTGATGCTCGCGATGCGCCGCTGCATGAAGCCGTGCGCGTCGAATTCCCAGTTCTCGTTGCCATAGGACCGGAACCAGCTGCCCGAGTCGTCGTGCCATTCGTAGGCGAAGCGCACGGCGATGCGGTTCCCCTGGCAGGCCCACATCTCCTTGATCAACCGATAGTCGAGCTCGCGCGCCCACTTCCGCACCAGGAACTGCTTGATCGCGGCACGTCCGCTGATGAACTCCGCCCGGTTGCGCCATAGGCTGTCGGCCGTATAGGCCATCGCCACGCGCTGCGGATCGCGGCTGTTCCATGCATCCTCGGCCATGCGCACCTTCTGTGTGGCGGTCTCCGTGGTGAAGGGCGGGAAGGGGGGGCGAGGTTGTTCGGCGGTGGACATGGTGTTAAAGGTCCGGCACCAGCTGTTCCTGGCTGAAGAGAGCCGACCTGGCCAGTTCAGTGTCGTTGGTCCGCAGGCGATGCGTCATCGCGGCGATGGTGCGTAGGCACGGTAACCCTCAACAGCGTGGTCATTCAGCGTTGAACGGCGTTGCGCCGCTTTGGGCGCAATGGCGGTCAACGTTTTCGGGCTTTGCGTTTGGGCGGGTTTCGGAGCACAAAACTGTCAACCAGCACTGAACTTAAATAGAAGCACAAAGCTCCAAGTTTGCACGTCAGCCCGCCTGACGCAAAACCCGTGTTATAGGGCGTTGTTTTTTTCATCGGTGTTTTTCTTTATCCTGTTGGTCATTATTTTGTTAATTGTCAATAGGATTGTTAGGATTACAATTCCAAGTATTGTCAGTAATAATGAAAATACAGGTGCAATGTTAGCATATTCAAGCCCTTCTATTCCTGCAACGTCTGTGTAGTATTTTTGCTTTTTAATTAAGTTGTAGCTTCCATTTTTTTCAACGAATAAAAACTCATAAAATGGGTAATGGTCGTTTGATACTTCCCTCCCCCTAAGTCCTGCAAAAATATAGGTCGTATTGTCTACTGTTTGAAATTTAGTGATTACTCCATTAAGCTGTCCAAGGTGGTCATAATTAAATTTTTGCTCTCCTTTATCAATGATTCCTGTCTTTTGAATTTGAGTGTCAATACTCTCAAGTTCATTTGAAGTTAAATTCTTCGTTGTATCATAATAGACATTTGAAAAGTCATACAAATCTCCGTATTTGTGCGAGTTGTCTTGAAACACCATAAATGGTCTGTCAACATTGCCATAATATGGGTCTTTTCGTCCATATAAATTTTCAAAGTTTTCAGTAGTGTCAATTACTACATAGAGTGGCTTGAGTCCGGTTGAGTCGTAGTTAGTAACTTTTGAACATTGAAGTATTGTATTAGCACTTGCAATTTCTTTGAACACTGCTGGTCGCTTAAAAGCATAACCCCAGTAATCTAAATTTTTAGTCACTGAAATAATTATGAAAGCAAGTTGAAGTATGAAGATAATACCAAACAGAATTTTTATGCCTTTTGCAATTATTTTTCTCTTAATCCAATAATAGAATGCAACACCTAAAATTAATGGCAAACCAAACATCAATACATACCAAGTAATGTTGTCTGAGTAATGGTAGCTTAATGTGTTGTAGAGATTTCTATTTGCGACAATCATTAGAAACAAAAGTCCGTGTCCAACAGTAAAACCTGTCGAGATATAGATAATTACGTCAATTACTTTTTGTCTGGTCGTCATTTTCTTGTTGTGTCGTTGTCTTACAATGCCCTATAACGTTGGGTAGACGAAGATCTTCGTTTATCGCCGGAAGTATCGGCTGGGGCGGATCTTCGTGCTATTGGTCAATTGGGGTTGGTATTGCGAAGGTTTTGGCGGGAAAGTTGTCAAGGAGTATCCAGGTTGTCCATGGGGTTCACGATGCCCTGCAGGTACCGGGTGCTCACGTGGGTATAGATCTCGGTGGTCTTGCTGCTGGCGTGTCCCAACAGGGCCTGAATATAGCGCAGGTCCGTGCCTTGCTCCAACAGATGGGTGGCGAAGCTATGCCGCAAGGTGTGCATGGTGGCGGGCTTCTGGATGCCGGCCTTTTCCAGTGCGGCCTCCAAGACTTTCTGAAGGCTTCGGGCACTGTATGCGCCACCGCCCTGGCCCTCAAAGAGCAGCCCACGAGGTTGAGTATGCTCTACGTAGCGTTTCAGCAGTTCCGCCGTGCTGCGTCCAAGCAGGGTCGTGCGGTCCTTGTTCCCCTTGGCCGCGCGTATCCTGATCAACCCGCGGTCAAACAACAGGTCATCGGGCCTCAAGGCCAAGACCTCACTGACGCGCAGCCCGCCCGAGTAGGCCAGTGCCAGCATGGCTTGGTGCTTCAGATTGCGCGGGGCTTTCAAAAGGGCTGCCACCTCAGACTTGCTCAGCACCAGGGGAAGTTTGGTCTCCTTTCGCGGTCGCTCAATGAAGGACACCCGCCGCGCATCGCCCACCACGTTCATGTAATAGTAGCGAATGGCGTTCACCGCCTGGTTCAGTGTGCTGTTGCTCACCTTGCGAACGGAGGCCAAGTGATGCTGGAAGGCCTCGATGTCCTCCGTGCGGATGTCGTTCGGGTGCTTCTGCGGAAAATGCTGGAACAGCTGGCGTGCAGCGCTGAGGTACACGTCCAAGGTGCGTGGGCTGTAGCGGGCGATCTCCAGCTTCTTGCGCATTTGTTCCAAGGCGTTCACCTGCTGCGGCGTGAGCATGGCAGGTGGTTGATCGTTGCGCTTGGGCTCCGCAGGCGCGCGCGCAACGGTCTTGCCGAACAACGCGTTGCCGTCCACCCAAGCCTTGCCCTTGAAGACCTGGAACAGGTTGCCGATCTGTTCGTGGCCGTTCGGCACATGCCAGCAACGGTGGGTGGCGCTCCATTTTGCACCCGCGGACTTCGCGGCGGCGATCAAGGTCTGTTCGTACGGGAAGTGCAGCGCGATGCGCCGCTCGCCATTGTGGATGAGCGCGGATAGCTGAACCGTGACGCGTTTTTCGTCCGCCATGCTTTCCCAAAGTAATAGGCCGATCGATACGATTCGCTTCACGGGTGCATGGACCGCATGTAGCTTGTTCCTTTGCGTCCCTGCGCCTTTGCGGCCCCCGCAACGCCATGCTCCTCTACCTCACCTACAATGACCAGCCCAGCGGCGTGTACTGGAGCCAGGTGACCGATGTGGTGGAGCACCTCAACACCCTGGGCGGGCCAAAGGTGAAGCTGGTGGCGCTGGTCAGCGGCCGTGACTTCCTCACTACCCGCCGGAAGATCAAGGCGCACAGCCCCTCGGCCTGGGTGCTGCCCATGGTGCCCACCATGAAGCGCTGGAAGACGAACACCTCGCTGGTGGCCTGGGTTTGCCGGCTGCTGCGCCCCACCGGCATCATCTGTCGCGGGCCCTTCGCCACGTGGATGGCCCTGCGCATGCGGGAGCGCGGCTTGGCGAAGAAGGTCTGCTTCGACGGGCGCGGGGCCTACGCGGCGGAGTGGGAGGAATACAGGATCATCGACGATGACGAGCTGATCGCCCAGTTCCGTCCGATCGAGCACGAAGCGGTGAACGCGAGCGACTTCCGGATCGCGGTGAGCAAGGCGTTGGTGGGCCACTGGCGCGAACGCTACGGCTACACGGGTGATGCGCATGTGGTGATCCCGTGTACGCTGGGGAAGGAGGTTGAGCGCGCAGCGGTGCCTGCGAAGGAGCGGAAAGACGATACGGTTCGCCTGGTTTATAGCGGCAGCACCGCCGGCTGGCAGTCGTTCGACCTGCTGAAGCCCCTGCTCACCCAGGTGCTCGACGCTCAGCCGAACGCCCGTGTGCTCTTTCTCAGCAAGCGCGATGCGAACAACAGCGCCTTGGAAGCGGCCTATCCCGGTCGCGTCGAAGTGAAGTGGCTGGACCATGCCCAAGTGGCGGCATCGCTGGCGGAATGCGACCACGGCATCATGGTGCGCGAAAAGACCATCACCAACCGGGTGGCGAGCCCGACCAAGTTTGCCGAGTACCTGAGCAGCGGCCTGCGCGTGATCACCAACGAGGGCCTCGGCGACTTCAGCGCGCTAGTGCAACAGCACGACCTCGGGGTGGTGGTGGAAGAAGGGAAGCTGCTGCCAGCGCTGAAGCAGCTCTCGCCAGCCGAACGCCAACGCCTGCGGGCCTTCGCACTGCAGCATTTCACCAAGCGGGCGCATGATCCCAGCTACCGCAGCTTGTTGGAAGCCTTGGGCTGATCTCCGCAGGTTCCATCCGCAGCTGTCGCTGATGACGCCGATAAGGCTCCAATAGGTTGAAGTTGGCATTTCCATCTGCGCCATCGGCGTCATCTGCGGACGTACTCAGACCGTCTGTGGAGCAGGTCCTACTTTCGCGGTCCCATGGCGAAGAAGGTCCTGATCACCGGTGGCGCGGGCTTCATCGGTTCCGCGCTCAGCAAGCACCTGCAGGAGCTGGGTCATGAGGTGTTCGTGCAGGACGACCTGAGCTTCGGCCGCAGACCGCTGGCCGGTGTGCCCGACGCGCGCTTCTTCCAGGCCGACATCCGCGACCGCAAGGCCACGCGGGCCGTGTTCGACGCCACACGCCCCAACTGGGTGCTGCACCTGGCCGCCGTGCACTTCATCCCGTACTGCAACGAGCATCCGGTGGAGGCGGCCGACATCAACATCAACGGCACCATCAGCGTGCTCGATGCGGCGCAGGCCAAGGGCAGCGTGGAGCAGGTCTTCGTGGCTAGCACCGCCGCGGTGTACCCCATCGCCGATGGCGCCATGCCCGAGGACGGTGCCTTGGGCCCCATGGACATCTACGGCACCACCAAGTTGGCCACGGAGAAGCTCGCGAGCGAGTTCCACCTGCGCACGCGGATCCCCACGGTGGTGGGCCGCTTCTTCAACGCCTTCGGGCCGAACGAAACGAACCCGCACCTGTTCCCCACGATCCAACGGCAGATCCTGGATGGGGCGCGCATGCTGAAACTCGGCAACCTCGATCCCAAGCGCGACTACATCCACACCGAGGACATGAGCCGTGCCATGAGCGCACTGCTCAACGCCGGGATCACGGGCTACGATGCGTTCAACATCGGCCGCGGCATCGAGTACAGCGTGCGCGAGATCGTGGAGGCCTTTGAGCGCCAGCTGGGTGAGAAGCTCACCATCGAGGTGGATCCCGCCCGGGTACGCAAGGTGGAGCGCATGCACCTGCTCGCCGATGTGCGCAAGCTGAAGCAGGCCACGGGCTGGGAGCCGATGTGGGGCATCGATGAGGGGGTGGCCACGTTGTTGAAGGAGAACCTGGTAAAGTGACAAGACACAAGGCTCAAGTCTCAATGATCAAGGTGCGAGCGACCTTGATGCTTTGGCCTTGTATCTTGAACCTTGGATCTTGATGCGTGTTGCTCTCTGCACCGACGGTGTCTTCCCACAGGCCATGGGCGGGATGCAGCGGCATTCGCGGCTGCTGGCGGAGCACCTGGCGCGCAGTGGGCAGGTGAAGCTCACCGTCCTGCACCCACACCCCGTTGGCATCTTTGATCCGGCGCTGGGCATTGAGGAGGTGCACATACCGGATATCGATAAGCGCAAGCTGTACATCCGTGAGCTTTGGCGATACAGTGAGCGGGTGGGGAAGGAGCTGGAACGCATCAAGCCGGATGTGATCCTGTCGCAGGGCTTCTGCGTGTGGAAGGGCATCGACCGCTTCAGTGATCGGCTGATCGTGCACCCGCACGGTCTGGAGATGTTCCAGATGCTGACGCGTAAGGAACGTCTGCTGGGCTGGCCGTTCCGCGCGGCGTTGAAGCACATCGTTCGCCGATGCACAGTGGTCATCAGTCTTGGAGGAAAGCTCACGGACATTCTTCGGGGAGTCGCTGCGGGCAGTGCGTGTCGTGTTGTTGTTCTCCCGAATGCTACCGACGTGCCTACCGCCCCCGCAGCATCGGCCGCCGGACAACCGCGAACGGACATCGGACAACCGCTCACCCTCCTCTTCGTCGGCCGCTTCGCCTTCAACAAGGGTCTGGATGTGCTGCTCACCGTGGCGCGACGCTTGGTGACCGAAGGACGCACCGACCTCGTACGCTTCCAACTGGCCGGCGATGGTCCGCTCCTGGAGGAACTGAAGCGCGACCTGCCGCCGAACGTGGAGCTGATGGGCCGGGTGGACGACGAGCGGCTGAACCAACTGTACGCGGACTGTACCGCACTGATCCTGCCCACGCGCTTCGAGGGGATGCCCACCGTGGTGCTGGAGGCCATGGCCCGCGCCAAGCCGATCATCGTGAGCGATGTGGGCGCCAGTGGCGAGCTGGTGAACCAGCACAACGGCTACCTGCTCCCGCCCGGTGATGCCGAGGCCCTGTACCAGGCGGTGGTGGCGTTCGCCGGACGGACCACGGAGGTGCGCACCAAGATGGGGGCGTACAGCTTCACCCGTGTGAACGAGCTCTTCAGCTGGCCCGTGGTGGTGAAGCGTTTCGAGGCGCTCTTCGCCGGGATGGTCAGCGGAGCACGTCTGTGATCAGCCGGTCGGTGATCGGTCCGAGCAAGTGCTCGCTCAGGTCCACATGCGGGTCGATCGCGATGGTGCGTTCACCGCTGATGATGCGCGGTAGTTCCGCGGCCACCTCCTCCACGGTGATCGACGCGCCCAACCGCCTTTCGGTGATCGTCCGTCCCACGCGCCCCGTTGCCCCCACATGCAGCACCGGCCGGCGCAGGAAGAAGATCTCGTTGAACTTGGTGCCGAGAAAGTCCTTGTTGGGGGTGGGAATGAAGATGACCACCAGGTCCGCAGCGGCGATGCGCGGGAAGATCTCGCGGGCCGGCAATGGTGCATGAAAGCGGACCTGGTCCTGCAGTCCGCGGGCGCGCACCTTGGTCGCGTAAGCATCCACGCCGTGCCCGGTGATGTACAGGTCGAAGCGCGCGGTGGCGAAGTGCTGAGGATGTTCCGTGCGGAGCCGTTCAAAGGCCTTCAGCACTTCCTCGAAATACGCTTCGGCCTCCTGTGCGCCGTAGAGGCTGCCGGCATAGATGAGGTGGAACCCGGGCGGTTTCGGGGCTGGAGAAGCTGACCGCATCTCATCCGGATCGATGGCGTGCGGCACATGCACATACCGCGCGGGATCGCCGCCGTACGTGTTCCGCAGGTGCGCAACGATGTCCGGGGCCGGGCTGATCAACTTGTCGAAGGTGCGCGCCACCAGCGCCTCCTGCGCGCGTTCCTCGGCCTGCTTGGCCGGCGCGAGCAGTTGCTGGCCGTAGTAGTGGCCCCAGGTCCACGGGTCGCGGAAGTCGGCCACGAGGTTCAGTTCCGGAAATCGTGCGCGTAGTGCACAGGCATGGGCCATCAGGCCGAAGGGCGCGCCGGTCACCACCACGTTCCGGATGCCGTGCGCCTGGATCAGTTCGCTGCACTTCGCCAGGAACGGTGTGCGCCAGCGGACGCTCTTATCCAGCCAGTTGCCGCGCGTGATCATGGGCAGCACGCGCGACCACACCCGGTACATCACTTTTTCGGCCACCGTGGTGAGGGGGCGCTTGAAGAGGACGGTTGGGTAGCGCTGCGGCAGCGGATGCGTGTGGATGTCCGGGTGCACAACGTCCGCGTTCCAAAGCGATCCCTTCAGCTCTTCGGCGCCCGCGCTGTGGATCACGTGCACGGGATGTCCGCGCTGGGCCAGGGCCTTGGCGAACTTCGCCCAGCGGCGCCCGCCGATCCCCTTGTAGGGCGGAAAGGTGTAGCTGACGATCAGGATGGATTCGCCCGGCCGCATGGGCCGCGAATCTATCCCGGTGGGCGGTGCGGAGCGGCCGTGTACTTTCGCCGGCCCCATGGCCCACACCCTCGTCACCGGCGGAGCCGGCTTCATCGGCAGCCACCTGGTGGACCGCCTGCTGGCGGAACCGGGTACGCAGGTGACCGTGATCGACAACTTCGATCCGTTCTACGCCCGCGCGGTGAAGGCTTCCAACGTGAGCGCCCACCTGGCCGACCCCCATTACCGCCTGGTGGAAGGGGATATCCTGGACGATGCGGTGCTGGAGCAGGTGTTGGGTCCCGGGGCCCCGCCCGTGGACACCATCGTGCACATCGCGGCCAAGGCCGGTGTGCGCCCCAGCATCGCCGATCCGGTGGGCTACCACCGCGTGAACGTGACCGGAACGCTGAAGCTGCTGGAGGCCGCCCGAAAGGCCGGCGTCCCGCATTTCGTGCTGGCGAGCAGCAGCAGTGTGTACGGCGTTGATCCGGATGTGCCGTGGAAGGAGAAGGAGCGGGGCATCATGCCCATCAGCCCCTACGCGGCCACCAAGCTCGCGTGCGAGCAGTTCGCCCAGGTGTATGCCCACCTGCACGGCATGAAGGTGACGGCCCTGCGCTTCTTCACCGTGTACGGTCCGCGCCAGCGGCCCGACCTGGCGATCCACCAGTTCTTCCGGAAGATCAGCGCCGGCCAGCCCATCCAGCAGTTCGGTGATGGCAGCACGCAACGCGACTACACCTTCATCGACGACATCATCAATGGTGTGCGCGCGGCGATGGAGCGCACCCAGGGTGATCGCTTCGAGGTGTACAACCTGGGCAATTCGGAGACCATCCGCCTCCGCGAGCTCATTGCCGCCGTGGAGGCGACCATCGGCCGCAAGGCCATCATCGACCTGCAGCCCGAACAGCCCGGCGATGTGCCACGCACTTTCGCCGACGTGTCCAAGGCCCGCGCGCATTTCGGCTACCGGCCCACCACCTCCATCCAGGAAGGGCTGCGCCACTTCCACGCCTGGTTCGCCGGGTCGCAGGCGATGGCCAACTGAGCAGGCCGGGGCCCGCGGCTACCTTCGCACCCCGTGCGCATCGTCGGCATCAGCAACAAGACCCGGTACTGGCAGCATTACTGCTTCAGCAACCCGCCCGAGGACTATCGCTATTCGCGCATGGTGGACGTGCCCTGGCATGTGCTCCGGGTGAAGAACCAGTTCCTGGCCCATACCAAGTTCTTCTTCCCGCTGAAGCGCGCTGACCTCTTCCACACATACAACAGCGTCGTCGCCAACCACCGGCCGTGGGTGATCGAGGTGGAGAGCTACCTGCCCCGCTACAAGCCCATGAAGGAGACGCACCCCCTGTTCCGCTGGGGGCAGCGGCGCCTGGCCAGCAGCGATTGCCGCGCGCTCATCTTCACCAGCGAGAACACGGCCCGCATGAACCGCGACAGGCTTGTGGCCATCGGCGTGGACCCGGCGAAGATGCACGTGGTGTACCGGGCGGTGGAGCAGTACCTGCCCGGTGAGAAGGAGTCTGCCCGCTTCACCATCCTGTTCGCGGGGAACGGGTTCTACCGGAAAGGTGGTGTGGAGCTCCTGAAGGCCTTCCAACGGCTTGGCCGCAACGATGTGCAGCTCTGGATCGTGAGCACCTTGGAGGTGGACTGGGGCGTGTTCCCCGATGCGGAGACCATCGCCTGGGCGCAGCGCACCATCCACGACGATCCGCGGATCACCCTGCACACCGGTGTGCCCCACGCCCGGCTGCTGCAATTGATGCGGCAGGCGCATGTGTTCGTGAGCACCACCTTCAGCGATCCGTTCAACAACACCGTGCTTGAGGCCATGGGCGCCCAGCTGCCGGTGATCTCCAGCGATGTGAGCTCCATTCCGGAGATCGTGGCGCACGGACGCAATGGCTGGCTGCTGCCGGTGACCGACCGGCCCAGCGATGCCATCGCGGACGACATCGCCGATCGGCTGCGCCAGTTGCTTGACGACCGATCCACCTACGACCGGATGAGCCGCGAAAGCCTGGCCGTGGTGCGCGAGAAGTTCGACCTGCGCGTGCGGAACGCCCGGCTCTCGGCCATCTACGATGCGGCGCTGTCCTGAGCCTTAGCGGCGATAGCAGCAGCGGAAGGATCGCGGCTCGGAGTCCCAGCCGAAGGTGACCCCGGCATGGGTGCATGTGCTCTGGCCCACCACCCGCGCCTGCGTGTCGCTGTTGCCCGCGCTGTTCGTCCATTCCCAATCGCCCACCATGTCCGCGATGCCGAGCACCCCGGCCTTGGTGCAGGCCACATACCACTGGCCCCAGGAGCAGAGCTGCATGTTCTGCGATCCACAGAACACGGCGGCGGTGGGGTAGTCCGCGGTGTCGTGCTGCACGGGCTCGATGCAGTACAGCTCGTTCACGGCCACCGTACCGCCGGGGCAGGGCTTGCGCGGCAAGGGACGGCCGCTGATCAACTGGAAGGCCGTGCCATCATACACCAGGCTCACCAGTTCACCACCCAGCACCTCACCGGCCTGCAGCGCACCGCCACCGCCAAGCACGGGCACGGTCCCGAGCCCGTCCACATCCAGGGTGATCGGTCCCGCATTGTCCGTGGTGGCCTGCACCACGAGCCGCAGCCCGGCGCTCAGTGCGCTCAAGGGCGGATCCAGCTGCACCGTCCAGGCATCTCCGGCGGTGGCCTGCGCGAAGCGGTAACCGGCGGCCTGCAACGTGGCCGCGTTCAACGCGTCGCCTTCGTCCTGTGCCGCACCCAGTTGCTGCAAACGACGATCAGCCGGGGATGCACCGTTCAGCTCAAGGGGTTTGTCCGACCTGACCTGTGCGCTTAGCGCAACGCACCAGACGGCGAGCAGGAAGGTGACCGATCCACGTGGCATGTTCATCGGAGACGGTAGCAACAGCGTACCTGTGCGTTGTTGTTCGGGTGCTCCGCCGCGCCCCACGAGCGCTCGCTGCGGCACTGCCAGCGTCCGGCCTGTCCGGCCGTATGGGTGTGGTCGGCGGTGTCGTCGATCCATTCCCAATCATCGAACAGGCCTTGCAGTTCCGTTTGCAGCGCAACGCAGGCGTTCAGGTACTGGTCCCATGTGCAGAGCTGCGCTCCGCGGTCCTGGCACCAGCGCGAGGCCGAGAAGATGGACGTGCTCAGGGTGTCGTTCTGCTGCAGGCAATAGCTGTCGTTCACCTGCAGGAAACCCTGCGGGCAGGCGCGTGCGGCGCGGGCAGTGAGGAAGAACGCGGTGTCGGCATAGATGGCATCCGCCACCCGCCCGGGTTCCAGTTCGCCGAAGGCCACCGGCAGTCCGTCGTTCCGGTAGATGCGCTTCGGGCCCAGTCCGTCCACGTTGAGCGTGACCGCGCCGGCGCTTACACGAACGGGCAGGAAACGCACATGCAGCCCGGTGGTGTAGGCCGCGCACGGCGGGTCCATGGCAAGGGTCACGGCGTTGGCCGTACCACCGGCAACACCCCAATGGTAGCGTCCACTGCGGGCGCCCGCCAGGTCGATCAACGCATCCTCCTGGTCCGCCGGTGCCAGGCCTTCCACCTGCCGTGCGGCCGGGTCGGCGCCGGTGAGGACGATGGGCTTGTCCACATGCACCTGCGCGGTGCACAGCCCGGCGATGCCGAAGCCCAGAACGAGGAACGCGTGGCGCATCATCGGTCGTAACAACAGCGGAACCGTTGTGTGGAGGTGGGTACGCGATGGCCACCGGACTTGCAGTCCGGCAACAAGGTGGTCTCGTTCACGCCCATGAGCTTGGCGAGGTTGGTGGAGTTCGCCGCCTCATCCACCCACTCATAGTCCACCACGGTGCCGAAGATGTTGTCCTGCTGCAGGCAGGCCTGGATCCACTCGCTGAAGCCGCACAGGCGCTTGCCCTCGTTCGCGCAATTGACGTTGGCCGCATACCAGTTGAGCGGCTCCCGGCTGACGGCTTCCACACAGGCCGTCCGTCCGATCGCCTTGTATCCGGCGGGACAACCCGGGTGGAGCTGGCCCGCTACTTGGAAGGCGGTCCCGTCGAACACGAGCTCGACCGGTCGTCCGGGCGCCAGATCGGCACTGTCCAAGGGCTGGTCCACGAACTTGCGCACTTCCATCGCGGGCAGTGCGTTGACCTGCAGCGTCACGGCGCCCGTGTTCACCGCCGTCGGCAGCAGCACGATGCGCATGCCGGGCGTAAGTGCCGCTGGGGCAGGTACCAGTGCGATGTTCAGCGCGTCCGTGCCTGTGGCCACCGCTGCTTCCGCGGCGCTCGTGCGGTCGGTGCCGGCGGATGCGCCGTCCCCAGCGTCTTGCGGTGTGGCGAGGCCGTGCACCTGCCGGTCGCTCGGCGCGGCGCCATCCAGGATGATCCTGTCCGGCACGTTCCATTGGCCGTACGCCTGAATGGCCATCAGGCCGGTGAGCAACACGGTCCACCTCATGGCCGCGCCCACTTGAAGTTCCGCTCACCGTTCACCCGCAGGATGTGCACGCCAGCGATGGAGGTGCGCAAGGGCACTGCGCACCAGCCGCCGTGCCAATTCACCCGTTGGCTTGCGATCAGTCCGCCGCCGGCGCTGAACAGCTCGATCTGCCGCACGGGCATGCGCCCGGGAACGTAGAGCCAGGCATCACCGGCATCGTCCACGGCGAAGCGCAGGTCATTCCCCGGCGCTTCGGCCACCGCGTTCGGCAACTGGCCGGCGAAGGTGCTGAAGAGCCCAAGGCTGTCCAGTCCCGATGTGACCACCCACCGGTCGGCCACGTTCACCGCGCTCGGCAGGGCCCACCATACATCCGGTTGATGGCGGATGTGCACCACCTGGTCGGACTCCGGCACAGCGTTCAGTTCGTTCAGGTCGTAACGGAACTCCAGCCCGGCGTTCAGGCCGGTGTTGTTCGCCGGGTCCACCTCCACCCAGCGGGCGATGGACGTACTCCCCGAGTAGTCCGTAAAGGGCAAGTGGCCGCGCGTGATCTGCGTGAGGCCCAGGTTTGCGGCGGTGGTCAGCTTCGCGCCCAGCCCACCGATGTCCGCTTGCGTTACCGCGCCAAGGTCGCGCGTGGTGCGCTCCACACCGGTACCGCTGATGGCCGCGCCGGCGGCTTCCTGCAGGTCCGTGCTCGAGCCAAGCTCCACTTCGCCGTTGTTGATCACGGTGCTGCCGGTGGGGATCGCGAACGCGCCGCTGCTTTCCAACCGCAGGCTCGTGCCCGGGTCTACCAGCAGTGTGGTACCCGGCTCCACGGAGAACTGGGCGGCGGCCCGTAGACCGAGCACCATCGCGGCGATGAAAAGGTTGCAGCGCATGGTCGACGAAGGCGCAAGATAACGACGCCCGCAGGGCGGCCCGATCTACCTTCGGGCCCCTACTGTTCACCCCGCATGGACCTGAAAGCGACCCTGGCCGATCAACTCGGCCATTTCACCCCGCAGGACATCGTCACGGCGCTGATCTGCGTGCTGGCGGCCGCCTTCTTCGGGTTCCTCTTCGGGTTGATCGCCAAGCCCGCGGGCGGTCCGGATGCCCGCAGCACGGCCGCGCTCTCCGCGGCCGTGGCGTTCGCGGTGAGCCTGGTGCGCGCCTCGGTGCCCCTGGCCATCGGCCTCGTGGCCGTGGCCTTGCTGATCCGGCCGTCGGGCAGCTCGGACATGCGCGGCTTCCTGCATCGGTTGGTGGCCGTGGCCATCGGCCTGGGCTGTGGCAGCAGCGCTTCCATCGTGGTGGCGGCGTTGCTGGTACCCATGGGCCTGCTGTTGCGCTGGGCCTCGGCCGAGCGGAAGGCCTGACCGGTGCCATGTCCTCCGCCGACCGCCGCTCCCTGATCATCCTGCTGGCCGCGCTGGCCGGGGCGTGTCTGCTCGGCACGGCCGTGCATCCCGGCACTGCACGGTCGGGTCGCGGTGAGGCGGGGGCTCCGGCCTTGCGGCTGGATGCAGAGGGGCAGGTGCTGGGCGCTCGGGCGGATGTGCACTTCACTGCAGATGGCCGAAGTCCCGGTGCCGGATCGCCCGTTCTCCGGGATGGCCGGCTGCCGGAAGGCAGTGCGGAAGCGCTCCTGGTGATCCCCACGTCACCTCAATGGCGGCATCCGCTGGGCAGCTTCCCCGAAGGCCGGGTGGTGCGTGCGGTGCGGCTGGACAGCCGCGGCCGCCCGGGTGCCGAGACCGTGTGCGCCGCGGTGCCGAACGAGCACCCCGGGCTGCCGGTGCTGGCCTTGGTGGTGGATCCCGGCGCGTTCTTCGACGCCGACTCGGGGATCTACGTGCCCGGCGACGCCATTTGGGATCAGCGCGCGGAGTTCGTGCGCCGCTACCCGGATGACCAACGTTGGTGGAAGTATCCGGGCAACTACCATTACCGGGGGGAACAGGCGGAGCGGCATGGTCAATTGTTCTGGTTCGCGCCAGGGGGGCAGGGGCGTTTCCGGGCGGACCCGGCCTGGAGCGCGGATGTGCACCTGCGGATCAATGGCAACAACACGCGTGGATTCCCGCAGCACGCGCTGCGCGTCATCTTCCCCGAGCCGTTGTCCGTGCCGTTGTTCGGCGAGGCCCGGGGCCAAGGCTTTCACCGGGTGCTGCTGCGCACCTCCGGCAACGACCAGGACCGCACCTTCTTCCGCGATGCGCTGCAGCACCGGCTTTGCGCGGGCGAGCCCTTCGGCACCAGCGCATGCGTGCAGACGGTGCTCTACGTGAACGGCGCGTACTGGGGGCTCCACAACCTGCGCGAACGCCTCGATCGGAAGGAACTGGCCCGCCGCCTGGGCGTGAAACCCAAGCGGATCACCATCCTGGCGGACCGCTTGGAACTGTACGAGGGGGATAGTGCGGAACGGAAGGCCTTCGCCCGCTTCCTGACGCGCTCCGAACGGTGGGAGCCGGGCGGTGATGCCTTCATCGATTCGCTGGAGCGCTACATGGATGTGGACGAGTTCATGCGCTACATGTCCGCCCAGATCATCTTCGGCAACACCGACTGGCCCGAGCAGAACGGCAAGTGGTACCGCTACACCGGCCGGCCGGACAGTGTGCCGGGGCCGCGCGATGGCCGGTGGCACTTCCTGATGGGTGACAGTGACCTCAGTTTCGGCCTCACCGTGGGGCCTGCGTTCGACATGTTCGCCCATGTGGACCGGCACGCCAGCGCGCCGCTGAGCCGCCTGCTGAAGGCCTGCCTGCGATCGCCCACGCTGCAGGACCGGTTCAGGCGCATTGTGCTCGCGCAACTGGACGGACCACTGTCCGCCGACCGCATGGTGGCCGAGGCGACGGCCATGCGCGATGTGATCGATGCGGAGATGCACCGGCATACCCGCCGCTGGCGCAGACCGGTGGATCACGCGGCCTGGAGCGTGCACGTGGATGCGCTCCTCACCTTTGCCCGGGAACGCGGACCCCATGTGCGCGAACAGCTGGTGAAACACTTCCCATCCACCGATCGCCGCTGATGCTCGCCTTTTTCCAGCATCACCGGCAGCTGCTGTCCCTGATCCTGATCTGGGTGGTGGTCACCATCTACCTCACCCCGCTCATCTACGCGCTGCTGCCGTTGTCCGCGTTCTACCTGCGCGCACAGGACCGCTGGACCGACCTGCTCATCGGCTTCCTGATGGTGCTGGTGCTCTCGGACATGGACCCGGGGCTTGTGCCGTTCCGTGCGATCAAGAGCGCCAAGTACGGCCTGATGATCGCCATCTCGATCATCTATTTCCTGGACACGGCGCGCTTCACACCGCAGGCGGGCCTCTTCCCATTCTTCCTGCCCTTCTTCATCTACGCCTTCTTCCCCTTGGTGAAGAGCGGTGAGGTGATCCAAGGGGCCTCCAAGACCATCTCCTACGGACTGCTCTACCTGGTGATCCCCAACTACGTCATCATGGTGTTCCGCCGAGATGGCTGGAGCTTCTTCCGGAACTACTTCTTCTTCCTCGTCCTGATCCTGGTGCTGCCGTATTTCCTCAAGTACGCCCAGTCGTGGTGGGTGTACATGGCCGGTCGCTACCACGGCCTGTTCGGCAATCCCAACGGTCTGGGGATCTTCTGCTTCCTCAACTTCATGCTGTTCTCGGTGTGCACCTACCTGAACAAGGAGCTCTTCAACTTCCGCGAGAAGGTGCTGATCCAGGGTGTGCTGGTGTGGATGCTCGTGATGGCCGGGTCGCGTACCGCCGTGGTGGCCTCGGGTCTCTTCTTCCTGTTCAGCCGCTTCTTCGCACTGTCGCCCTTCATCGGCTTCATCGTGTTCCTCGCCTTCGCGGCCTCCATCGAATATGCACAGAACAACCTGGTGCAGATCATCCAGACCTTCGGCCTGCAGAAGTTCTTCCGCGTGGAGACCCTGGAGAGCGGCAGCGGTCGCTACTTCGCCTGGACCTTTGCGTGGAGCAAGATCAACACCGACGGGTTCTTCCTCACCGGTGGGGGCTTCGGGAACGATGAGTACGTGATGCGCCAGAACTACGACTACCTCAGGTCGCAGGGCCATGATGGAGGCGTGCACAACAGCTACCTCACCATGTGGTTCAATACGGGTCTCATCGGCATCATGCTCTACTTCTACGGTTTCTTCACCGCCTTCCTCGCGGCCAACAAGAAGGCGCCGATCGCCTTCGCTGTGATGTTCGCCGTGCTCTTCTCCGTGCTTTATGAAAGCTGGCTCACCGGCTCGCTCAACCCCTACACCATCATCCTGCTCACCATCCTCACCATGCTTACCGAGGACGACGTGGTGAACTGGCGCGAACGCGCGCTGCAGGTGCCGGAAGGGGAGGAGGAGCAGCCTGAGGAGCCGCCTGTTCCCCAGCTCATCCTGCCCGCGCGCTGATCCGGTGTGCGGGGTACCTTCGCGGCCCTTCCGCCGCCCCATGCGCAAGCGTATTCCCTGGATCCTGGCCACCCTGGTGGTGCTCGGTATGGCCGCAGGCTGGTATGCGGACCATGTGCTGAAGCGGCACGGCCATCCCGGCCTCCGCACCTTCCTGCACCAATGGTGGACCAACTACCCGAAGAGCTTCCAAGCGGAGCCGCCGGTGGTGTCCATCACCGTTGATGAGGAAGGCTTACAGCAGCTGGAGTCCGTTGTGGACCGGGCGCTGGAGGCGGGCGTGATCGAGCGCGAGGGCAACGACTACGTGGACGGTGCGTTCCAGGTGACCATGCCCGGCGATGGCGCCGGAAGCGGGGAGTTCAAGGGCAAGCTGCGGATCAAGGGCAAGATGACCGATCACGTGGAAGGCCGCAAGTGGAGCTTCCGCGTGGTGGCGAAGAAGAGCGGCGGCTTCCTGGGCATGAAGCGCTTCTCCCTGCAGCACCCCGGCACGCGCAACTACCTCTGCGATTGGCTCTTCCACCGGTTGATGCAGGGGGAGGGCATCATCGCGCTGCGCTACGGCTTCTGCAAGGTGCGCCTGAACGACGAGGACCTCGGCGTGTATGCCTACGAGGAGCACTTCGGGCCGGAACTGCTGGAGCACAACGGGCGGTTGCCGGGCCCGATCGTGCGCTTCGATCCCGGGCTGTTCTGGCTGCATCGAACGCAAGGGCTTGATGGAGGCGCGAAAGTGAACGATGCCTACGGGGCCTATCAGGCGGCCAACCTGGACGCCTTCGGCTCCGACGACCTGGCCACCGATGCGGAGCAGGGCCGATACTATGAACAGGCGATCGCCTTGGTGAACGGGTTCCGCCGTGGGGATCTGCCTGCGGGCGCCGTGTTCGATGCCGACCGCACCGGTCGCCGACTGGCCATGCTGGACCTCGTCGGCGGCCACCACAGCATGGACTGGAGCGATGTGAAGTTCTACTTCGATCCCGTTGCCCAGCGCCTGGAGCCCATCAGCTACGAGAGCTTCAGTGCCTACCCGACCAAGGAGCTCGCCGGGGCCTACCGCGCCACCGGACCGTTCCGCGAGGAGGATGAACTGCATACCGCCCTGCTGAAGGAGCCGGCCATCATGGCCGCCTATGTGCACCACCTGGAACGATACAGCCGTAAGGAGTGGCTGGACAGCGCCTTCACCGCGCTCCACGGCGCGCTGGACACCGCCAGCGCCACGCTCTACGGCGAGTTCCCGTACAAACCGCTCGACCGGGACATCTACTACGCCAACCAGCGCGCCATCCGCACCCTGCTGGCCACACCGAAAGGCTTCCACGCTTACGCTGATCACGGGAAGGGCGATACGCTCCGCATCGCCTGCGTGCCCATCGAGAGCCTGCCCATGCAGGTGGACAGCCTGGTGCTCGCCAGTGGCCGGAAGGTGGTGCCTCTGCATCCCACGGTGCTGCCCTGCCGGGCCCGTGGGCGCACGGCCGCGCCGGTGCAGGTGGTGTTCCCGGTGGTGAACGACAGCGCCGTGCGCGTGGTGTACCACATCCTCGGTGCCAGCGAGCACCGGACGGTGGACGTGTTCCCGTTCGCCCTTTCCGCCTCCAGCGCACAGGATGAGCTGCTCGCGTACCAGCGTCCCAATGCAGCGGAGTTCCCGTTCATCGCCATCGATGAGCCGGGCCGCACAATTACCCTGAAACCGGGCAGTTGGCGTGTGGAGCGTTCACTCATCATTCCTGCGGGCTATCGCTGCGTGGCGGCCGCCCCGCTGAAGCTGGACCTGGTGAACGGCGCCGAGCTGATCAGCTATTCTCCACTGTATTGGACAGGTCTGGAGGATGCGCCGATCGAGGTGTTCAGCACGGACAGCACATCGCGCGGTGTGCATGTGATCGACGCGGCGGCCGGTTCCACGTTGCACCGCGTGGAGTTCCGTCACCTGACCCGCTATGCGTACGACCAGCCCCGCTCTGGCGATGTGTCGTTCCACGCATCGCCCGTCGCCATCACGAACTGTTGGTTCCGCGGCACGGGCAGCACCTTGCTGGACATCTCCATCGGGGATGCACGGATCAGCGACTGTGCGTTCGGCGGCGGTTCGGACCAGTTGGAGACGCACTTCGCGAACGTGCAACTGGCACAGGTGGTGTTCGGCGATGCGCACGACGATGCGCTGAGTGCAGAAGGTGGGCTCGTGAACGCGAAGGCCGTGGAGGTGCGCAGCGCCAGGGGCATCGCCATCAAGGCGATCAAGGGTGCGCGTGTGCAGGCCGAGGAGGTGCAGGTGCTGCGGTCGGGCACGGGCTTCGAAGGCCGGGAGGGCGCACGGTTGCAGGTGACCGGACTACGGCTGGATGCGGTGGAGCGTGTTGCCGAGGCGAAGAAGGAGGAACTGCGCTACGGTCCGGTGAAGATCGACCTGACCAAGGTGCAAGGCGACGTGGACCCGGCCCGGTTCAAGTGTGCGAGCGGAAGTACCATCCGCGTTGACGGGAAGAAAGTGGGGGAGGGTAAAGCGGTGAAGGGGACATGAGCCGGACGAGCCACGAGCCACGAGCCACGAGCCACGCGCTGCGAGCCATCGGCCGCAAGCCCAACCACGCTCAAGGCTCGTGGCTCGAGGCTCGAAGCTCGTGGCTTATCACCACTGTGCTCTGTTCCGCAGTCCTGCACGCGCAAGTGTCGCCATTCAACGGGCTTGAGGTTCGGCCCGCGGACAGCACCGGCCACTACCGCATCCTCATCGGCGGGCACTTCCACGGCGAAAGCACCAACCGCAGCGGCTTCCCGGCGGCAACGTTGCTCGCGAACCTCGACACCATCAACAGCCTTGGTGCGCACCTGTTCCTGAGCACCGGTGACCTCTACATGGACCCGGTGAAGGACGCCTCACGCTACCAGCGGTCGCTCTTCAGCAAGTTGAGGATGCCCTTCTTCAACGCGCCGGGGAATCATGACCTGTCCAGCAATGGGCCAGGAAAGGTCATACTTGCTAATGGTCGTCAGGATGGTTGGGCGTTCATCACCTTCAACACCGAGGAGCGTGAAGGATCGTTGGACGCGGAACAACTCACCCTCCTGGAGGATCTGGCAATGGATGTGAAGTCGTTGTTCATCATCTCCCACCGCCCCATCTGGGCCGAGGATGATCCACAGTACAGCACCCTGTTCAAGGACAACACCCGTTCCCTGACCGGGACCAACTTCCGCAAGGATGTATACCCGCTTTTAGAGCGGATCGCCCAGCATGCGCATGTCTATTGGATCAGCGGAAGCCTGGGCGGCAGCGCGCCGAGCAGCCTCTTCTTCCAGCAGCACGCGCCCAACATCACTTACATCCAGTGTGCCATCCGCGATGAGCCGAGGGATGCCCTGTTGATCGCCGACGTGTTCCCGGACACCGTCAAGTGGTCGTCCCTGTCGCTGACCGGTCAGAAACTCCTGGCGCCGGAGGCCTACGATGCGGCCTGGTGGCGGGAGCGGGTGGGGAAGAAGGCCCCCTTCAACTGGCGGCTGTTGCCCTATCTGGTGAAGACCACGGTGCTGCGACGGGAGTTCTGGTGGGGCATGCTGGCGGCGGCCCTGCTGTTGTGGACCGGCCGGCGCCTGTACCGCCGCTGGGGCTGAGGCATCCGGGGTTGTGCGGAGGTGGCTACTTTCGTCGCCCCCGGACCGGCGCTGTTGCACCGGCCGGGCCACCGAACCGAACCATGTCACGCATCCTCGTCACCGGCGGCGCCGGTTTCGTTCCCAGCGAGCTCGCCGCCCGCCTTGCCCAGGACCCCGCCAACGAAGTGGTGGCCGTGGACAACCTGCTCACCGGTGATGTGCGCAAGCTTCCCCTTGCCGAGCACCCCAATCTGCGCTTCATCAAGTGCGATGTAAACCGCTTCGAGGACATCAGCGCCGTGGTGTACGCCTTTCGGCCCGAGTTCGTGTTCCATTACGCGGCCGTGGTCGGTGTGAAGCGCACCACCGACAATCCGGTGATGGTGCTCCGCGACATCGACGGCATCCGCAACGTGCTCGACCTGTGCAAGAACACCGGGGTGAAGCGCGTCTTCTTCAGCAGCAGCAGCGAGGTGTACGGCGAGCCGGTGGAGATCCCGCAGAACGAGCGGACCACGCCGCTGAACAGCAAGCTGCCCTACGCCATCGTGAAGAACATCGGCGAGGCCTTCCTCCGCAGCTACCAGCGCGAGTACGGGCTGGAATACACCGTGTTCCGCTTCTTCAACACCTACGGGCCGCGCCAGAGCAAGGATTTCGTGGTGAGCAAGTTCATCCGCGCAGCGCTGAAGGGCGAGGACATCACCGTGTACGGCGACGGCAAACAGACGCGCACCTTCTGCTACATCGACGACAACGTGGACGCCTGCCTCACGGCCTTCCGCAAGGGGGAGGTGATCAACGACGTGGTGAACATCGGCAACGACAAGGAGACCACCGTGCTGGACCTGGCCAACCTGATCATCCGGATCACCGGCAGCGCGAGCAAGGTGGTGCACCTGCCCCCCCTGGAGGAGGGCGACATGACCCGCCGCATGCCGGACATCACGCGCATGCGCCAGCTCCTCGGCCGCGAACTGCTGCCGCTGGAGAAAGGCATCGAGAAGATCCTGGCCGATACGCGCTTCATCCTGGGCTGAGCCGGGAGCGCCACCGCGTGTGACATGTGCGGGATCGCCGGCATCGCTGGGCTGAAAGGGCTGGAGGCCCCGGCGGCGACGGTGAAGCGCATGACGGATGCCATCGCGCACCGCGGTCCGGATGCCGAAGGCGTCTGGCAGGGAGCGGACGCCGTGCTCGGTCACCGGCGCCTCAGCATCATCGACCTCAGCGCCGCCGGTACGCAGCCCTTCCACGATGCCGAAGGTCGCTTCAGCATCGTGTTCAATGGCGAGATCTACAACTACCGGGAACTGCGGAGCGAGCTTGCGGACCACACCTTCCGCACGGGCACGGACACCGAGGTGCTGCTGGCGGCGTGGACCCGCTGGGGCGCGCAGTGCGTGGAGCGGCTGCACGGCATGTTCGCCTTCGCCGTGTGGGATGCGCGCGAGCAGGAGCTCACCATCGTACGGGACCGGCTCGGCATCAAACCCGTCTACCTGTATGAGCGCGAAGGGCGGTTGCTCTTCGCCAGCGAACTGCGCGCGCTGCTGGCCACCGGACTGGTGCCGCGGCAGGTGGACCCCACGGCGCTGACCGATTACCTGCGCTATGCCACCGTGCATGCACCGGCGACCCTGGTGAAGGATGTGCGCATGCTCCTGCCCGGCCACCTGCTCCGCTGGAAGGCGGGACGCACCGAGGAACACCGCTATTGGCACCTGGTGCATCAGGCGCGCCGTGAAGCAGCGGACCTGCCGATCGAGACAGTGCGGCGCGAGGTGCGCGAGCGGCTTGGGCGTGCCGTGGAGAAACGGTTGGTGAGCGACGTGCCCTTCGGCGCGTTCCTCAGCGGTGGCATCGACAGCAGCGCGGTGGTGGGCCTGATGGCCCAGGCCTCCTCCGCACCCGTGCACACCTTCAGCGTGGTGTTCGACGAGGAACGGTTCAGTGAGGAGCGCTATGCCCGCATCATCGCTCGGAAGTTCAATACGGAGCACACCGCGATCCGCCTGAAGCCGGCGGACATGTTGCGCTACCTGCCCGAGGCGCTCGCCGCCATGGACCACCCCAGCGTGGATGGACCCAACACCTGGGTGGTGAGCAAGGTGACCAAGGAGAGCGGGATCACCATGGCGCTGAGCGGCCTGGGCGGTGATGAGCTTTTCGCGGGGTACGAAGTGTTCTCCCGCACCCTGGGCCTGCTGAAGCGCAACTGGATCACGGCCGTGCCCAAACCGCTCCGCGTGGCCGCCGGTGCCGCCTACAAGGGAGCCCGGCGCACCGCCGCCGCCACCAAGGCCGCCGAACTGCTCAAGGCCCGCTCGTTCGCCATCGAGGACACCTACCCCCTTTCGCGCCTCACCTTCACCAACTCCGAACTGCGCGCCTTCCTGCGGGCGCAGGAGCTTCCGGACAACGCAGTGCAGGCGATCATCAGCCACCTATTGCACCATGAGCACGGTGGCACGTTGCCTCTGCTCTCACAGGTCTCCATCGCCGAACTGGGTACCTACCTGCAGAACGTGCTGCTGCGCGATACGGACCAGATGAGCATGGCCCATGCGCTGGAAGTGCGTGTGCCTTTCCTGGACCATGAGCTGGTCGAGTTCGTTCTCGGGGTGAACGACCGGCAGAAGTTCCCGGATACGCCGAAGCAGTTGCTCGTGGACAGCTTGGGCGACCTCCTTCCACGCGAGGTGGTGGACCGCCCCAAGATGGGCTTCACCCTGCCTTGGGACCATTGGATGCGGCACGAGCTGCGCAGCTATTGCGAAGCCCGGCTGGCCCGGCTGGGAGAGCGTAGCGCCTTCAACGCGGACGGTGTCAATGGTCTGTGGAAGCGCTTCCTCGCCAACGACAAGCGCGTTACCTGGAGCCGGGTGTGGTACCTGGTGGTGCTTGCCGACTGGCTGGAGCGGAACGGAATCGAGTGATGCCGAAAGCGGAACGGCCTCCCGAAGGAGGCCGTTCAACATCTCGATCCAGCGGTGATCAGAACTTCGCGCGGCTTCTGCGGCCAACGCGCTTCTTGCCCCGCATCCAGCTGTAGCGCTGGCGGTAGAAGTTGGACTGCCCTTTCAGCACGTAGCTGTACGTCAGGGTCATCGTCAGGTAACTGTCGTTGTGCGTGGGGTCACCGCGCTTGTTGGGCTTCTGCTCGCTGGGGCCTTCCGACGTTTGCCACCCGTACTGCAGCTCACTGGGGATCGTCACGAGATCGCCATTGGCGTTCGCGACTTGCTGGCCGGCCGTGTTCGGGTCGAGGTCACCCACCAGGTAAGGACGCTGATCGTACCAATCCGCAGCACCCGCCGGCATCAGCGCGGGGTCCTTGTAGATGGTGCTGGCATCATCCAGGTAATCCGTGAAGGTGGTGCGCCAGCCGAAATCCCAACCGATGCGGTGGCGACGCTTGAAGGTGAAGTGGAAGCCCACACCCACCGGGATGGCCATGCCAATGTTCCCATAGCCGGCCAACTCGGTGTCGAAATCCTGGAGTGCGAAGAAGTCACCCTGGCGGTTGATCTGGCCTTTGGGCTTATGGTAGTAGCCCGCAATACCCGCGTAACCGAACAGGCGGAAGTCCTTTCGGTACTTGCCGCGACCGCCGAGGTCATTGTCCTGGAAGATGGTGAACTCGCCCCGCAGATACGCCTCCAGCATGTCGTTGCGGAAGTTCAGGTTGCGGCCCACGCGCGCAGGGTTCTCGCTCCACGCGTCCGCTCCTTGGATGCGGAAGTAGAGCAATCCGCCATTGATCGAGATCATGCGGTTGATCTTCCGGCGGGCAAAGCCACCGAAGCACCACCGCGTCTGGTTCATCTTCAGGTCCCAGATGAAATCGCGACGGGGCTGCTCCTTGCCGCCCATTTCGCCCAGGTAGTTGGCCCCGCCCAGGTGCAGGCCCACGTCCCATGCGTACTGCGCATGCACGGAGCCGGAAGACACCAGCCCAATGGCGAGCAACCACAGCCCCTTGTGTAACAGGTTCTTCATGCGTTCGGTCACAGAGCCGTGTGGCTCAGCGCAAACCTAAGAAAGTTCCGGGGGCTTCTACGGGTGGGGGGTGGGTCGGGATATCCACGATCCCCGGCCGATCGTGGAGAACCTACCTTCGCACGGTCCGGAGCGGTCGGAGCGCTGAACCGACCAGCCGGGCGCCATGCCTCGAATGTCCGACCGAACGACCTCGCTTTTTGGCGTCCGCTATCCGCTGGTGCAGGCCGGCATGATCTGGTGCTCCGGCTGGCGGCTGGCGGCCGCCGTGAGCAACGCCGGGGGCCTGGGGCTCATCGGCAGCGGCAGCATGTATCCGGAGGTGCTCCGGGAGCACGTGCGCAAATGCAAGGCCGCCACGAACAAGCCCTTCGGGGTGAACGTCCCTTTGCTGTATCCGAACGTGGAGGAGCATATGCGCACCATCGTGGAGGAGGGTGTCCCCATCGTGTTCACCAGCGCCGGCAATCCCGCTACCTGGACCGGGTTCCTCAAGGACCATGGAAGGACCGTGGTGCACGTCACCGCGAGCGTGAAGTTCGCCCGAAAGGCGGTGGCCGCAGGGGCGGATGCGGTGGTGGCCGAGGGGTTCGAGGCCGGTGGACATAACGGCCGGGAGGAGACCACCACGCTGGTGCTCGTCCCCATGGTGCGCGATGCCGTGGATGTGCCGGTGATCGCCGCCGGCGGCATCGCCGACGGCCGTGCCATGTTGGCCGCCATGGCCTTGGGGGCGGATGGCGTGCAGGTGGGCAGCCGCTTCGTAGCCTGCGAAGAGAGCAGCGCGCACCCGGCGTTCAAGCAGTACGTGGTATCCAGTCAGGAGGGTGATACACTTCTGACGCTCAAGGAATTGGCGCCTGTCCGGTTGATGCGGAACAAGTTCTTCCAGGACGTTCAGGGCGCCTATGCCCGAGGGGCTGGTGTGGAGGAGCTGAAGGCCTTGCTGGGCCGTGCCCGGGCCAAGCGCGGTATGTTCGAGGGCGATCTGGAGGAAGGTGAACTGGAGATCGGCCAGGTGAGCGCTGCGCTGGATGGGATCCCTTCCGCAGCCACCATCGTGGAGAACATCATGGCCGGCTATGAACGCGAGCGGGCACGATTGGCCGCCTTGACCCCGTTCTAAGGTTCTCATGCTGCGGCAACTACCTCGTAACAGCGCGCGTCCTTTCGGTATGGACCGCATGAGGCGTATTTGCACCCGTTGCGTGCTAGCCATGCTGCCCTTCTTGGTCGCTCAGCGCGCCCTCGCGCAGCTCGACCCCCCGGAGCTCCGCTGCGCATCCGTTCAGCCGAACGGGGATGTGCAGCTCACCTGGGTGGTGCCCGCCGACCCGAACAACCTGTTCCTGGAGTACCGGATCTTCCACAGTGTGAACGCCGGTGGCCCTTACGCCCAGGTGGGTAGCGTGCCGGTGTACGGGCTGGGCAGTTGGACGCACGCAGGGGCAGGCGCCAACCTGGGTCAACGCTTCTACTATGTGACCACCGTCTCCGTGGATCCCCCGCCGAACGAATCCGCTCCGAGCGATACGCTGGCATCCATCTTCCTGGACGTGGGCCAGAGCAATCCATTGGGCAGTGCCACGCTCGACTGGACCCTGTTGCACCAGCCGCCGCTGGCCACCAGTGCTCCGGATGTGCAGGTGCAGATGGAGCATCCCATCGGTACGTGGACCACGATCCAGACCCTCCCGAACGACACGGATGCCTACGACCACCTGATCGACATCTGCGACGACTCGCTCACGTTCCGCATCCGCCTGCAGGACCAGCTGGGCTGCGTAAGCTTCAGCAATCTGGACGGCGACCAGTTCGAGGACGTGACCGCGCCCACGCCGCCCACCATGGTGAACCTGAGCGTGGATACCGCCACCAACCAGACCGTGCTGGATTGGGACCCGAGCCCGGAGGACGACACCCAGGGGTACATCATCGTGCTGGTGACCAATGGCGGTGCGGTGATCGTGGACACCATCTACGGACAGAACAACACCAGCTATGTGTGGGCCGGAAGTGATGCCGGGGCAGGGCCTGAATCCTACACCATCGCGGCCTTCGATACCTGCTACTCGGGCGATCCGGCAGCGCCCAACACGAGCGCCACGCGCCCCGCGCACCGCACCATTCACGTTTCCACCACCTACGACAAGTGCACGGCGCGCATCCGGGTGGATTGGACGCCCTACGTTGGCTGGCCGGTGGACCAGTACCAGGTGCTTTGCCGCATCGACAACGGCCCCAGCTTCCAACTGGCCACCGCCGGCGCTGATGACACGTTCTTCTGGCACGAGGGCGTGGATCCCTTCCGGTCCTATTGCTACGTGGTGAAAGCCCTTGGGGCCCAACCCGGGCAGGAGGTGTTGAGCAATGTCGGCTGCCGCACCACCAGCTATCCGCCCGTTCCCCAGTGGGTGTACCTGAGCAACACCACCGTGACAGCGCCGGACGAGGTGACGGTGACCGTGAACGCGGATGCCACGGCGCAGGCCGGAGACTACCGCATCGAGCGGTCCAACAACGGGGAGCCGTGGGTGGAGGTGGCGCAGTACCCGGGCGGCGCGCCGCTGCCCATCACCTTCGTGGACACCGATGTGCTCACAGCGGAGCGCAGCTATCAGTACCAAGTGGTGGTGACCGACAGTTGCGGCGCACCGGCATTGGTGAGCAACAAGGGCACCTCGATCCTGCTGGTGGCGGAGCCCGGTCTCGATGGGGTGAACCGACTGCGCTGGAACGGATACCAGCAGTGGGCCGGCGGTTCCGCCGGGTTCAACGTGTACCGCAGTGTGGCGGGTGGCCCCTTCGAGCTCATCGCCACCAAGGCCCCGGCGGTGTGGGAGCATGCGGACAACGTGAACGGGTTCATCAGCTCCAACGGACGCTTCTGCTACTATGTGGAGGAGATGGAGACCGGCAACCCCAACGGTGCCGATGCGGTGAGCGTCAGCAACGAGGCCTGCGCCGTTCAGCAGGAGGCCGTGTGGGTGCCCAATGCCTTCATCGCGGGTGGGGTGAACGACCGCTTCAGCCCGGTGCTCGCCTTCGTGGACGTGGAAGGGTATGAGCTGATCATCTACAACCGCTGGGGGCAGCAGATCTGGAGCACCAACGATCCCGGGGAAGCCTGGAAGGGAACGATCAACGGCACGTACGTCCCGCAGGGGGTGTACGCCTACTACTGCGGATTCTACAACGGGGCCGGCCAGAAGTTCGAGGAGCGCGGCACGGTCACCTTCCTCTGCTGCCCGGACCAGTAGCGGGTTTCATCGGCGATCGCCTGCACAACGTACTTTTGTGCATGGAACGATCACCAGCCGCTTTGAGCCCCGAGCGGGCCGCTTCGTCGACCAACGGCCGCACTTCCCTGGCCGACCGCTTCAGTTCCGAAGGTCTTACCTACGATGATGTTCTCCTGGTGCCGGCATACTCCGAGGTGCTGCCCCGGCAGGTGGACATCCGTACCCGGTTCAGCCGGAACATCGCCCTGAACATCCCGGTGGTGAGCGCCGCCATGGATACCGTGACGGGCGCCGATCTCGCCATCGCCATCGCCCAGCAGGGCGGCATCGGGGTGATCCACAAGAACCAGTCCGTGGCCGATCAGGCCAACGAGGTGCGCCGCGTGAAGCGCAGCGAGAGCGGCATGATCCTCGATCCGGTGAAGCTGGACGAGGGTGCCACCGTGGGGGATGCCCTCAAGCAGATGGCCGAGCACCGCATCGGGGGCATTCCCGTGGTGAACAACGCCGGCAAGCTCGTCGGCATCGTCACCAACCGCGACCTGCGCTTCGAAAAGAAGTTCGCCCGCCCCGTGGCCGAGGTGATGACGCGTGAGCGGATCGTGACCGCCAAGCCGGAGACCACCATGGCCGAGGCCGAGGATGTGCTCCAGGAGCACAAGATCGAGAAGCTGCCGGTGGTGGATGGTGCGGGCAAGCTGGTGGGCCTGATCACCTACAAGGATATCCTGAAGCTGAAGCAACGGCCCAACGCCTGCAAGGACCGCCTGGGCCGGCTGCGCGTGGCCGCAGCGATCGGGGTGACACCGGACAGCATGGACCGCGCGAAGGCGCTGGTGGATGCTGGCGTGGACGCGGTGGTGATCGATACCGCCCATGGCCACACGCGCGGCGTGATCGAGATGCTGCGCAAGGTGAAGGCCGCCTTCCCGGACCTGGACGTGGTGGTGGGCAACATCGCCACGGGTGAGGCCGCCAAGGCCTTGGTGGAGGCGGGGGCCGATGCCGTGAAGGTGGGCATCGGGCCCGGCAGCATCTGCACCACCCGCGTGATCGCCGGGGTGGGGGTGCCGCAGCTCACCGCTGTGAACGATTGTGCCATGGCCATCGAAGGTTCCGGTGTTCCGGTGATCGCCGATGGCGGCATCCGCTTTACCGGTGATGTAGTGAAGGCCCTCGCCGCTGGTGCGAGCACGGTGATGATCGGCAGCATGTTCGCCGGCGTGGAGGAAAGCCCCGGTGAGACCATCATCTACGAAGGCCGTCGGTTCAAGACGTACCGCGGCATGGGCAGCATCGAGGCCATGCAGCAGGGCAGCAAGGACCGCTACTTCCAGGACATGGAGGACGACATCAAGAAGCTCGTGCCTGAGGGCATCAGTGGACGGGTGCCGTACAAGGGGCACTTGCACGAGGTGACCCACCAGATCGTGGGCGGCTTGCGTGCAGGCATGGGCTATTGCGGTGCGGCCGACCTGGCCGGCCTCCGTCAGGCCCGCTTCGTGCGCATCACCAGCGCCGGCATGAAGGAGAGCCACCCCCACGATGTGTACATCACCCGGGAGGCCCCGAACTACAGTCACCTGTAGGCTGGAAGAGCGTTTTGGTCGGTAGTGGAACGGGTTTCGTCGTCGCTTTTTTGAAACTCGGAGGCATGGTGCAGCGTAGCAGGCGCCCAAATGCCTTGTTCCATGCGCCGGTCGATCCGTTCGGTCATCTCTCTCTCGACCCTTCTTTCCGCTCCACTGTTCGCCCAGTTCGGTCCGCAGTACCAGTATTTCTGCGAAGGACCGCGCAGTGTGGACGTGGTGGACGTGAACGGCGATGCGTGGCCTGACCTCGTGTACGCTTCGCGGCAGGGGCTCGCCTACCTGCTGAATGACGGGACGGGCGGCTTCGGTGCCGCCACGATCATCGGATCCGAGGACATCGTCGCGGGCGTTGGCGATGTGGACCAGAACGGTCTGCCCGATGTGGTCACCAGCCGTGACTTCGGCGCCGGCATCCACCTGTACCTGAACAACGGTGACGGCCAATGGGCCGAGCCCGTTCTCATCGGTGCCTCGCTCACCGCCAATGAACTGCACGTAGCCGACCTGGATGCCGACGGTGACCAGGACATCTTCTTCGTCTCCACGGCCGGTGAACTGTTCATCACCTACAACACCAATGGATATGGCGTGTTCTCCACGCCCGTTGCCATCGCCAGCGTTGCCCAGATGTGCCAGGCCCAGGCCTTGGATGTGGATGGCGACCAGGATGTCGACCTTGTGTATTCCTCGCCCGTGATGGCGCAGGTGCGCGTCTGCTTCAACCAGGAGGGGGCCTTCCTGCCGCCCGAACAACTTTCCGTAACGGGCCACGGCTGTTTGCGCGACCTGGACAGCGATGGTCTGCCCGACCTGATGCTGGCCAGCAGCATGTCCGGTCAGGTGGGCTGGCAGCGCAACCTGGCCGATGAAGTGGCCTTTGATACACCCTTGTTCCTGGACATGGCCTTCGCCAGCCCCGAGCTCGTGGCCGCACATGACCTGGATGGTGACGGCGACCTGGATGCGATCGTGACCAGCGGGGCAACGGAGGAAGTGGCCTGGTACGAGAACGTGGACGGCCAGGGCACCTTCGGTCCCCGGCAGACCATCGCCTTCGAGATCCCGGTAACGGCCATGGCCGCCGGCGACATCGATGGGGACGGCGATGCCGAACTGTTCGTGGCGTGCGCCGAGCTGGACAAGGTGATCCAGTTCACGAACCTGAGCACCGCCAGCGGTACCATCTATGGCCGCGTGTTCAACGACATCAACGGCGACGGCCAGTTCAACGGCAACGACCACGGCCTCGCCAACATGCGCGTGGAGAGCTCCGACCTGGGGGCCACCTACACCAATGCCAGCGGCATGTACTGGTACCAGGCCGTGCCCGCGGGCTACACCGTGTCCAAGCCGGCCGAGGAGGGTTGGACCTTCACCACGCCGAGCAGCTACAGCATGGTGGTGCCGGCCCAGGGCTCCAGCCAGCACAACGATTTCGGCCTGCAGGCCGATGGCCCCGGCCTCGACATCACACCGGATCTCGGCAGTGCGCCGATGCGCTGCTCGGAGGATGTATCCTACTGGGCCCATGTATCCAACACCGGCAACCAGATGGCCGACATCGAGGTGACCGTCGACCTCGACGACCTGTCCACCTTCGTGTACGCCGATCCCGCGCCCACCTCGGTGAACGGCGGCATCGTTACCTGGTATTTCCCGAACATGCAGCCCACGCACCAGCGCGGCATCCACCTGGTGGTGCACCTGCCCGGCAGCGACTTCGTGGGCCAGCCCTTGCATGACGTGATCACCGCCACTGCGCTCGTGGGCGGTACGCCGATGATGACCGCCACCATGCACTACGAGCCCATCCTGCTCTGTGCCGTGGATCCGAACGACAAGCAGGTGAGCCCCGCGGGCGCAGGCCCCGACCACCTGACGCCGGTCGGCAGCGAGCTCTTCTACATGGTGCGCTTCCAGAACACGGGCAATGCACCGGCGCACAACGTCACCATCCTCGATTCGCTGGATACGGACCTGGATCCGTCCTCTCTGCGCGTGCTGGGCAGCAGCCATACCTTCTACGCCCTGCTGCAACCGGACGGTGTGCTGCGCTTCGCCTTCCCGAACATCAACCTCCCGGACAGCGGCAGCGATATGGCCGGCAGCCAGGGCTTCGTGCGCTTCGCGATCAAGCACCTGGAAGGGCCTGCGGAGGGCACCGTGCTGAACAACACCGCGGACATCTACTTCGACAACAACGCGCCGATCATCACCAACACCACGGTGAACACGCTTACCTACGGTGAAGTGACCGCCGTGGCGGAGAGCACGGCTCCGGAGCCGGACGGCATCCTGGTATACCCCAATCCCGCACAGGGCAATGCCACGGTGCACCTCGGGGAGCTGCTGCAGGGGCGCGTGGACATTCAGCTCTACAACGCCGCAGGCACGCTCGTGCGCCAGATCTCCCGCCGCTCGAACACCGTACTGCTTGAGCGCGGCGACCTCCCCGTGGGCACCTATGTGCTCCGCGCAGTGGACGAGCGCGGCGCTGAACGGGTGACGCGCATGGCCTTCGAGTGACACATATTGAGACCCCAACGAGAAGGCCCGCAAGGGCCTTTTCTATATTCGGGTTCGATAGCGACGATCATGCAAACGATTTCTGGCTGTCTATTGGCGACGCTGTTGCCTTTGACGTCAGCATGCCAGTTGGTCATTGACCAATCTTGGTCGATACAGGACCTTGTCACGAACGGTTTGGTAGGACCCGACGTCCAGGTCTCCGGTATCACTTGGGTTGGAGCGCCAATGCAATTCGCGGCTTTTGATGGCCATTTGTGCAACATCGGTCTTACGCATGGCATCATTCTTAGCAACGGTGATGTTGCTGATGCTGTTGGCCCCAACAATACAGGTGCTTACGGGACCGTCGCTTCGGAATCACCGGTTTCGGATCCGGATCTGGAGCAGCTTATCGCACCGCAAGTGTCACGCGATGCGGCGGTCATTGAGTTCGATCTGGTTCCATATGGGGACACCTTGATCATGTGGTCAGTGTTCGCCTCGGAAGAGTATCCGGAGGCCAATCCGGTGGTCTCGGATGTCATGGGTGTCTTCCTCAGCGGACCGGGTATCTCCGGTCCGTTCACCAACGATGCCGTCAATATCGCTGTGTTCGTTGTTGATACTGGGCTGGTCAGTGTGATGACCACTACGATCAATGATGAGTCCAATCCCGACTTGTATGTGCCCAATGGTAACGGAACCACGGCCCCTCAGGACGAGGATCCCTATTTCGTTCAGTATGATGGCTTTTCTATCCCCTTGCGGTTCAGCAGTGTGGTTGAACCCGGTGTCAGCTATCACATGAAGATCGCGATCGCGGATGCTGCCGATAAGATCTATGATTCATCCGTTTTCCTTGCGGGAGGTTCTCTGACCACCGGCAGCTTCGCTTTGGGGTCGAATGCTCCATCCGATGCCAGGCAGGATGTGCGATTCGAGTACTACCCGGATGCGGCATTGATACAGGTAGCGGGTGTGGCAAAGTCAGACCATGCAGATGTTGTACTGATGGACGTGGCTGGTCGTATCGTCAAGAAGCAGCGCATGGTCCATGGCGCGTCGGCATTGTCAACACAAGGGCTTGCACGAGGTCCATACTTACTGGTCGTTCAAAGCGGACCTGCGCGGAGCGCCTTTCGTTTTGTTGTGGATCGCTGATCGGTCACCCCGATCGCGAACAGCGCGATATCGTACTTCACGGGATCCGCCGGATCGAGCTTGCGGAGCATCTCCGTGAGCTCGATCACGCTTTTCCAGTCGTCCTGCTTGCGGCACAACAGCCCGAGCTCGCGCGCCACGCGGCCGGTATGCACGTCCAGCGGCACCATCAGGTCGGCCGGCTTGATGCGCTGCCACAGGCCCAGATCCACCCCGCGGTCCGCCGGGCGCACCATCCACCGCAGGTACATGTTGATGCGCTTGGCGTTGCTGCCCTTCGAGGGGTCGGCAACGTGCTTGCGCGTGCGGGCGGGATGCGCCGGTTCAAAGAAGCGCTGCTTGAAACGCGCGATGGCCGCCCCCATGTCGTCGATGCGGCCATCCTCGAGGAACCCGGCCTCGATGCCGCCGTGGGCCCGGTACACATGCCGCAGACCCAGGATGAACTGCCGCGCATCCGTGCCGTTGAAGGTGCGGTGAACGAAGCTGTCCAACCGCTTGAGCTCGGCCGTTGAGGCGTTCATCACGAAGTCGTGCGGGGTCTCGTCCATCAACCGCACCAGCTTCCACGCGTTCGCAATGATGGTCTTCCGTTGTCCCCAGGCGATGGTGGCGGTGAGGAAGCCGGCCACCTCCGCATCCGCCCTGCGATCGAACGCGCGCGGCACCTGGATCGGGTCGTCCGCGATGAAGTCGGGTACCGCGAAACGTGCGTACGCCGCGTCCAGCAGTTCCTTCAGGTCGTTCAGGTCAGGTCCGCGTCGGCGCGCCATGGCACGAAGGAAACCGATGCATAGCTTCACCGGACCATTCCTTCCACCATGCGCTTCCTCAACCTTGTCGCCACCTGCGCGTTGCCCGTGGCCCTGTGCGCCCAGGGCACCTTCTGCAGTCCCCAAGGCAACGTGGCGCTTTTCAGCAACTACGATGGCGGCGCCCTCACCATCCGCGTGGACCAGGACATCCCCGACCTGCACATCGGTATCGTGAGCTACGAGTACGCCACCATCACCATCACCGGTCCCTATACGGGCAATGTGGCGGCGGTGCACTATGCGGGCTACAACGGCACCAACGACCACTGCGACCAAGGGTCGCTCGTGTTCTCCACCACCATCAGCGGCGTCCCCTCCTCCGCAGCGGAGATCGAGCTCTATCCGCCCGCCACCTATGCCAACGCCAACGGATGGCCCAGCATCATCTGCGCCTATTCATGCGATATCACGAACGAACAGGGCGGGTGCAACACGGTGGACCAGGTGGCCCACTATTTCCTGAGCATGTGGAACGGTGTGCTGCTGTTCCACCGCACCCAGTACGGCTGCTGGAATGGCATCTGGAACATCAGCGATGGCGGCAACTGCTGCGAGGATCCGCTGGAGACCGGTATCGCCCCGTCGGGTCCGTTCAGCCCCGAAGCCCTCGGCTTGGACCGCGTTGGTGAGGTGTTGATCGTTCACACCGATCAAGCGCTGTTGCTGGTGGATGCCGCCGGTCGCACGGTGCGGTCGCACGCCGCAGCGCCGGGGGGCGTCCAGCGCTTCGATACCAACGGTCTGCCGATGGGGACCTACGTGGTGCGGGAGCAGGAGGGTGGGCGCTATGCCCGCTTCATCGTGGCACGGTAGTGGGCGCGGGACCTGGGCTCAACCCTGCAGTTGGGCCCGGATGTTCAGCACCACCAATGCCGAATACAGCACCGCGAAGAAGCAGAACAAGAAGTTCATGCCGTATCCGCCCCATTTGAAGAGCGCTCCGGTCGGGATCTGGTACATCGGGTAGTAGGCGAACTGCGTGATCACCTTTCCCACCCAGTAGGCTGCGATGAGCCCCGTGAGCGCGGTCGCCAGCGGGGTGCCGTTCTTCAGGTCATCGGGCAACAGGATCGCGATGAGGCCGAAGGCGAAGTTGAGCCCGACGATGTACCGCCCGTAGGTCTTCGCGATCTCCTGGTTCAGCGGCTTCAGCTTGCGCACGTCCGTGTACCAGTCGAACACGCGATGCCGGATGTACGGGTACACCAGCGCCGTGAAGATCTGGCCGGCGCCTCCGGCGATGATGAGCGCGTTCGGGATATCCAACCTAGCGGTGTTGTCTTACTGCCCGAAGCTCGGCATCTCCATCACCTCGTAGCCATCCAGGCTGAACACGCCGGCGTCCACGGTGCCCACCACCACGTCCTTGATGTAGCAGCGCATGCTGTCCTTGCCGTTCGCGTCGGTCCACTCGAACTCGAGCGTCATGCCGTCCAGCTTGCTCATGCGCTCGCTCATGGCCGGGTCGCCGGCCTTCACATTGCGCAGCATGTCGCCGAAGGGGGAGGGTAGGTCCTTGGCCACCCAACCGGTCCAAGTGCCTTCGCTGCTCTTGCTCACCACCTTCACACAGGTGTGGCCGTCGATCACCTTGGTCTCGTTCGTCACCGTCACATCTGCCATCTTCCCTTCCGCCTCCTTGTCCACGGTCACCGTCTTCTTGCGGCTCTTCATGGCGGTCTTCCCGCCTTTGTCGTCGGTCATCAGCATGTACTGCCACTTGCCTTTCAGGTCCGTCATCATCCGCATGTCCTGATCCTTCTGCTCAGGCATTTCGGTTTTGATCAGGGTCATGTCCGCGCTGCTCCAGTAGCGCATGGTGGTGGGGCTGTGCTTCTCCTCCACACCGTTCTTGTACAGGTGGTTCTCCATGCGGAAGCTGCCCACGAAGCTGTTCGGAACGAAGGGGCTCTTGTCGTCCTCGACCTTGACGCCCTGGCCGGCCATGATCTTGGAGAGGTCGATCTGGGCAGTGGCGAACAGTGAGGCCAACAACGCAACGGAAAGAAGGAGTGTACGCATGGGAGTGGGATTGGTGTGACCAAGTTAGCAGCGGAAGGACCGGCGGCCGGATGCCCGCGTCGTACCGTTGGGTTCTGTGCCATCAAGGACGGTCGGCCCAGGTGTGTGGTGTGATCTCGAACACCTTGGGGTCCACGGGGCCGGCCTTCAGCTCCAGCACCTTCATCACCATCGTTTCCTCGGTCCGGTACTGGTAGGTCACTTCCAAGGGCATGCCCGCACGGGTGCTGGTCACCATGGGGCCGCGCAACAGCACCTCCACACCACCCCAGGTCTTGCGGGCGCCCAGCACGTCATGGAAGAGCGAAGGGGTCTTCACGTCCACCCACGACTCGCGCCGACGGTCGGGCTCCTGCAGCAGGCGGTGCTGCGCGTTGCGTCCCAGGAGCTTGCGCGGGCCGGTGAGCACGCTGTCCCGTGTGGCCGGCGCGAAGGGCTGAGCGAAGCGGCTGTTCAGCGGCCGCATCGCTGACCGAAGCTCCCCACCGACCACCAGGTAGTTCGTTTCCGTGCCGGCCCGCCGGTCGATCAGGGTGGCATAGGTGTGCTCGGTGTGCTCCGGCTGCTCGTCCCTGCCGATGATCACCATGCGGTCGGCCGTGCTCGCGTAACGCACGGTCCACGTGGTGGTCTTGTCGCCACGCAGACTGGTGAACTGCAGGGTGGCGGTACCGATGAAGCGGTTCGTGGTGGCCTTCATCAGGGAGTCCATCACGGGTTCCAGTTTGAAGACGGGCGGCGCGTAGGATGCTCCACTGGCGGGAGCGATCTCCTCCATGGCCACAGGTTCTTCGGCGACTTCAACAGCCACGTCATCGCCGCGCATGATGTCCTCGACAGTGATCTCCCGCACCTGTATTTCGGGCACCTCGACCTCCCTGTCACGCCGGCGCCGCTCCCGCAAGCGCTCGTCCCGCACGATGCATTTGCTCAGGTCCACTGCGGGCGGTTCGGCCTTGCCAGGTTTGTAGCTGGTGAGGGTGGTGCCCATCACGGCCATCGGCATCGGCTTGTCCGCCACACCGAAGAACATCAGGTCCTTGAACTGCTGGCCGATGCGCTGCACCAGCCAGTTCCGCATGTCGAAGACGGGGTTCACCACGCTGTCCCGCGGGAACCAGAAGAAGTGGAGAAAGCGCTCCGGTGCGGTGTGCAGTTCGCACTTGCGCCTCAGGATGGTCTGGTAACGTCCTTGCGGTGTGAACTCCAGTTCCAGGCCGCGGCCGAACTCGTTGAGCCCGACCGTTTCCAGTGAAGCGATCTCCAGTTTCGGGATCACGTGGCCGTGCCCCTCATTGCGCGAGACCATCACCACGTCAGCATCGAGGTCCACGGCGTAGAAAATGGTGCCCTCGTCCTCCGGGTCGTCCAGTTGCAGCACGGCGCGCCGCGCATCGGCCCAGTAACTGTACCTCGCCACGCGCAGGGTGGTGTCGCTGTGCTCGTCGATGTAGCGCGTCGGGGTCTCGGCCGTGAGCGTGCCGATGAAGCGGTTGTCGGGAATGCCGCGATCCACCGGGTCGGGCGAGTAGGCGAGGGGCAGGCTGTCGGGCGGCAGGTTGCCGAGGTAGGCGCGCATCCATTCAGGTAGCCGGCCGGTGCCACTGTTGTTGATCCAAGCCAGCCGCTGTTCGGCAAGCAGGGCGCCGGTCATCTTCAGCTCCGGCATCGCCACACGCCCCGGCGTGATCGCGATGAACTCCATGCCCCCCGCAGGCGGGCCGTATTCATGCTTGCTCCACGTGACGCGCAGTGCGGCACCGGCGTTCCGATCGGCGAAGGCGAGGAGGTGTTCGAGGTCACCCTCGGTCAACCAGCGAGCCCAGACCCTCAGGTCCCTGAACAGCTTCGGATGCGCGGTGGTGGTCCAGTACCACGAACTGTCCCGCTTGTTGCTCGTGCCCTGGAACTCGCGGCAGGTGTAGCCCAGGATCTCCGCGGTGCGGCCGGTGGCGGTGAGGCTGTCGTTCCAGATGTCGTGGAAATAGCCGGCCTGCGGGATGTACAGGTCCTCCACCTTGGCACCCACCTGCTGGCCGCCCCAACGGGCCTCCATCCTCACGTTGTGCCGCAGGTCCAGCAGGGTGGCGCGTTGCAGGGTGAACGGACCGCTGAGCTCGCGCAGCACCATGCGGTGGGCATCGCCCCAGTATTCGATCCGGCGACCGCCTTGGAATTCCACGGTCCAGGTGCCGATGAAGGCGTTGGTGTGCAGGGGGGCGCCCTTAGGCTTCAGTGGCTTGTCGGGCTTTTTCCCGGTCACGAGCTCCACCATCCAGCCGGGCAGGGTGGCGAGGTCAACAGGGTGGTGGGGCTGGGCGGAGCCTGAAGTGACCAGGCAGAGGCAACACGTGAGCAGGAGGGTTCGCACGCGGCGAAGGTCGACGGTACGGCCTTAGATCACCCCATCCTTGATGGTCAGCTTCCGGTCCGCCATGTTGGCCAGCTCCTCGTTGTGCGTCACGATCACGAAGGTCTGGCCCAGCTCCTTGCGCAGGTCGAAGAAGAGTTGGTGCAGCTCGCGGGCATGGGCGCTGTCCAGGTTGCCGCTGGGCTCGTCGGCCAGCACCACGCTGGGGCTGTTGAAGAGCGCCCGCGCCACGGCCACGCGCTGTTGCTCCCCGCCGCTCAGCTGGCTGGGCTTGTGCTCCTTGCGGGCGATCACGTTCAGGCGGGTGAGCAGTTCCTCCGCCCGCGGCCGGCATTCGTTCTGGCTCTTCCCGGCGATCAGGCCCGGCATCAGCACGTTCTCCAGTGCGGTGAACTCCGGCAGCAGCTGGTGGAACTGGAACACGAAACCGATGTGCCGGTTGCGGAAGGCGCTGAGCGCGGCTGACCCCATGCCGAGCAATTCCTCCCCGGCGATGCGGAGGGAGCCACCGTCCGCACGCTCCAGGGTGCCCAGGATCTGCAGCAGGGTGGTCTTGCCCGCGCCGCTGGCGCCCACGATGCTCACGATCTCGCCCTTCGCCACGTGCAGGTCAACGCCCTTCAGCACTTCGAGGGTGCCGTAGCGCTTGCGGATCCCGGAGGCGTCGATCATGCTGTGCAAAGAAGGGGAAAGACGGCCAGCGCGCATGAACCGCCAGCACCTTATTTCGCAGCCCTGAACCCGAAGCGATGAACCTCCACGAGTACCAAGGCAAGAGCATCCTGAGCAACTACGGCGTGCGCGTGCAGCGCGGCCTTGTGGCCTACAACGCCGATGAGGCCGTGGACCAGGCCAAGCGCCTCAGCCAGGAGACCGGCACCAAGTTCTGGGTGGTGAAGGCCCAGATCCACGCCGGTGGCCGGGGCAAGGGCGGTGGCGTCAAGCTCGCCAAGAGCATCGATGAAGTGCGCGAGAAGGCCGGTGCCATCATCGGCATGATGCTGAAGACCCCCCAGACCCCGCCGCAGGGCAAGAAGGTGCACAAGGTCCTCATCGCCGAGGACATGTACTACCCCGGTGCCAGCGAGACCAAGGAGTACTACATGAGCGTGCTGCTCGACCGCGCCAGCGGGAAGAACATCATCATGTACAGCACCGAGGGCGGCATGGACATCGAGGAGGTGGCCGAGAACCACCCGGAGAAGATCTTCAAGGAGGTGGTGGACCCCCGCGTGGGCCTGCGCCCCTTCCAGTGCAACAAGGTGGCCACCAACCTGGGCTGCACCGGCAACGCCAAGAAGGAGATGATGAAGTTCGTGGCCGCGCTGTACAAGGCCTACGAGGGCTGCGACGCCGCCATGTTCGAGATCAACCCCGTGCTGAAGACCAGCGATGACAAGATCGCGGCGGTGGACGCCAAGGTGCGGCTGGACGGCAACGCCCTGTACCGCCATCCGGACTACGTAGAGATGCGCGACAAGACGGAGGAGGACCCAATCGAGGTGGAGGCCGGCGAAGCGGGGCTGAACTACGTGCGCCTCGACGGCAACGTGGGCTGCATGGTGAACGGCGCCGGCCTGGCCATGGCCACCATGGACATCATCAAGCTCAGCGGCGGCGAGCCCGCCAACTTCCTGGATGTCGGTGGCACGGCCGACGCGGCCCGCGTGGAGAAGGCGTTCCGCATCATCCTGAAGGACGAGCGTGTGAAGGCGATCCTGGTGAACATCTTCGGCGGCATCGTGCGCTGCGACCGCGTGGCGCAGGGCATTGTGGACGCCTACAAGAACATCGGCGACATCAAGGTGCCGATCATCGTGCGCCTGCAGGGCACCAACGCCCAGGAGGCCAAGGACCTGATCGATAAGAGCGGTCTGAAGGTGCTGAGCGCCGTGGCCCTCCAGGAGGCCGCCGACCGCGTGAAGGAGGTGCTGGCCTGATACATCCCACTACCGTGACAAGGGCCCATGATCGCATGGGCCCTTGTTGTTCACTCCCGCACCGCCATCCCGGTGTGCATGAAGGCACGCAGCCTGTCGGCATCGCCCACCAGCCACAACAGGTCGTCCTGTTGAAGCACCATGGCCCCGTCGGGGTTGGGGATGCGCTGCGCATCGCGTTCCACGCCGGTCACCAGCGCACGGCCTTCCTCGCGGATGCCGCTGCTGCGGATCGTGCGGCCGATCAGGGGTGAGCGCGGCAGCACGCGGTACTTCAGCAGCTTCATCTCGCAGCGTTCGGGGGTGGGCATGCCGCTTTCCACCGGGCTTTGGTTGAGCGCTGCGCCCGCCGTCGCCAATTGCTCATCCGTGCCGATGATCACCAGGTTGTCGCCGGGCATCAGCCGTTCCTCGCGACCCGGTACCTGGATCGTACGATCTCCGCGTTCGATCAGGGCGATGTTCACGCCATGCCGTTCGCGCAGCGCAAGCTCGTGCAGGGTGCGCCCCACGGCCACCGAGGTCGCGGGCACTTCCACCTCGGCCAGGTGCAGGTCCCAGGGTGCCAGTTCGGGCCGTTCGCGCCGTTTCTCGCGCTGGTGGTAGTTGATCAGGAAGTGCTTTTCCAACCGCTGATAGAAGGCGTGCATGCTGCGCCGGAACAGCAGCACCGCCAGCACCATCAGCCCCACGGCCGCCAGCAGGGCCGGTCCGGCACCGAAGAAGCGGTTCACCAGCAGGGCGAGCACCACCACGCCGGCCCCCACACGCACGGCCTCGATCATCACCAGCGGACCGCGCAGCGCGCGCTTGTTGAGCCACAGGTGCCGGTACGCCGCGCGCTGGATCCGCCGGAAGGTCATGGCCCACACCACGGGCATCAGCGCCGCCAGCGCCAGCAGCCCCGCGAGCAAGGCACCCTGCCGGGGGCCGAACCTTGCGCTGAAGCGGGGCAGCAGTTGCTGCTCGGCCATCAGGATCATCGCCACGGCCAGGAGGCCCAGCACCAGCACGTTCACGCCGTAGGCGCGCAGCAGCTTGCGCCAGTCGCTCGTCACCTGCACTTGGTCCGTCTGGCGGCCATAGCGGTCCAGTGCGGCCACCCAGGCCGGGGGCAACATGCGTTCGATCAAGGTGGCCGCGCGCTCGGAGCCGCGGATCATGAACGGCGTCACGAACGTGGTGAGCACCGAAACGGCCACGGCGATGGGATACAGCTTCGGGCTGGTGACGCCGAGCGTGAGGCCGAGCGTGGCGATGATGAAGGAGAATTCGCCGATCTGCGAGAGGCTCATGCCCGCCTGCACCGCTCGCTTCAACGGCTGCCCGGCGAGCAGGGCGCCCGCACCGCTGCTGAGGGGTTGACCCAGCATCGTCACCACGCTTATCAGCAGCACCGGTGCCCATTCCGTGCGCAGCACCTGCGGATCGATGAGCATGCCCACGGACACGAAGAAGACGGCGCCGAAGAGGTCCTGCACCGGCTTGGTGAGGTGCTCGATGCGTTCGGCCAGAAAGGTCTCGGCCAGCACCGAGCCCATGATGAAGGCGCCCAGCGCTGCGCTGAAACCTGCCGTCACAGCAAGGCCGGCCATCGCCAGGCACAGGGCCACGCTCACCACCAGCAGGGTCTCGTCGTTCAGCAGACGGCGGGTGCGCTCGAAGAAGGTGGGGATGAGGAAGATGCCGCCGCCGAACCAGAGCGCGAGGTACAGCACCAGCTTGCCCATTTCCAGGAACAGTGCCGTGCCCTCGAACTGCCGCCCCACGGCCACAGTGCTCAACAGCACCAGCAGCAGGATGGCCACCAGGTCCTCGATCACCAACGCGCCGATCACCAGCCGCGCGAAGCCCCGCGTCTTCAACCCCAGTTCATCGAACGCACGCACGATGATGGTGGTGGAGCTGATGGACAGGATGCCTCCCAGGAACACGCTGTCCATGCCGCTCCAGCCCAGGAGCTGCCCCGTGGCGTATCCGGCGCCCAGCATGAAGAGCACCGTGGTGATCGCCGTGACGGCCGCCGCCCCGCCCACTTGCATCAACTTCTTGAAGCTGAACTCCAGCCCCAGACCGAAAAGCAGGAAGATGACACCGATCTCCGACCAGGTGCGGATGTTCGCTTCGTCGGTCACCGTGGGGACGAACTTCACATGGGGCCCCACCAGGAAGCCCGCCACGATGTAGCCCAACACCACCGGCTGGCGGATGCGCTTGAACACCAGGGTGGTCACCGCTGCCACGGACAGCAGAAGCCCGAGGTCCTGGATCAACGGTGGCAGGTGGGTCATCGGGCATAAGATATCCCTTCAGGAGGAAGGGGCCGATGGCCCCATCTTCGTCGCACATCATGAACATCCTGCTCCTGCATGGCGCGCTTGGCACGGAACGCCAGCTCGCCATCCTGGCCGAAAGCCTCGATCATACCAACTGCCGCCGCTTCACATTCTCCGGCCACGGCGATGGTGAAGTGCCCGGGGAAGGGCTCAGTTTCGAACTGTTCCTGAAGGATATCGACGCCGCCATGCAACGCAGCGACGGGCCGGTGCACCTCTTCGGCTTCAGCATGGGCGGCTACGCGGCGCTGCTCTGGGCTGCCCGCAACCCGGGCCGCGTGGCTTCCGTCTCCACGCTCGGCACCAAGGTGGTGTGGACGCCGGAGGGGCTTCAGAAGGAGCTGAGGAAGCTCGATCCCGCACTGATCGAGGAGAAGGTGCCGGCGTTCGCCGCGGGGCTGGCCGCCGCCCACGGACCCACACGATGGAAGGAACTGGTGAAGCACACCGCCGACCTCATGACCCGGCTGGCTGCGGCGCCGCTGCTGACCGATGATGTGCTGGCATCGATCGAGGCTCCCGTGCTGCTGATGGTCGGCGACCGGGACACCACCGCCGTGCCGGAGGACACGCTGCTCACCGCGCGCAAGCTGAAGGATGCCGGGGTGATGGTGCTGCCGCGCACGTGCCACCCCTTCGAGGAGACGGACCTCGACCTGCTGATCACGCAGCTGATGCGGTTCTGGGAGGGGGCGTAAGCGCTCGCGCTCAGCGCTCACGCCTTGGGCGTTGCCAGCCGTGCACCACGAGGAAATAGCGGCGGTGCTCAGGTGTCACCTGCGCATGCTCTGTTCGCAGTGCACCCACAGCGGCAGTGCCCTTGCGGTTGCGCAGCACGCGGCGTACCTCCAGCGTCACATGCTTCTCCGGGGCCTCGAAGGCCTGCCCAACAGTGTAGGTGCCCAGCCGTAGGGTGTCGCCCGGCGCCAGGGTGTGCTCACCGGGGCCCAGCGCGGGGGAGGGGTTCGCGACCTGAACCCGCGCCTTGGCCGCCTGACGCGTGGCGTTCACCACGAACACCTCGTTCACGAACAGCTTCTGGCAGACGGCCACCTCCTCCACGCGGACGGGTACCTCCGCGGGGCCGATGGGTTCCTCCGGTCGGGTGAACGTGGTGCCCGGGTTTGGGATCCAGTGCAGGTCATCATGCCCCTGCTCGCTGAAGCCCGTGCGGTTGCCTTGGTCGTCGAAGGTGGTGGTGCTGCGGTACCACTGGATCCCCGCATCGGGCGCATCGCTGAACTCCGCCTTGCTCACCGCCCCGTTCGGGTGGTATTCGAAATGCACCGAGGCATGCCCGGCGATCCGGCGCGTGTTGTGGTCCACGATCACCGTACCGTCGCGCTTGAGCGCCCGGCTGCGGCCGAAGCGACCGTCCTTGTCCGTCCATTCCACCGTGCTCGGCTGGCCGGTGGTGAAGTAGTGCAGGACCACGCGGCCGCTGTCGGTCTCCACCGTGCGCACCCGGCCTTGGGCGCGGAGGCCCAGCACCGAAAGCAGAAGGGCGGTCAGCGTGAGAAGGGCGCGCATGCCCCGAAGGTGCCAAACTTCAGGCCAAGCCGTTGCATCTTCGCGGACCCCGTTCCGGGGCATACTCCACATGGCCAAGAAGAAGATCCAGAAGCTGCTCGTCGCCAACCGCGGCGAGATCGCCCTGCGTGTGATGCGGAGCGCGCGTGAAATGGGCATTGCCACCGTGGCCGTGTACTCCGAGGCCGATCGCCATGCGCCCTTCGTGCGCTTCGCCGACGAGGCCGTGTGCATCGGTCCCGCCCCCAGCAAAGAGAGCTACCTGGTGATCGAGAAGCTCGTGCAGGTCTGCAAGGACCTCGAGGTCGACGCGGTGCATCCCGGCTACGGCTTCCTCAGCGAGAACGGCGCATTCGCACAAGCATTGGAGAAGGCCGGGGTGATCTTCGTGGGCCCCACGCCCCATGCCATGAAGGTGATGGGCGACAAGCTCGCGGCCAAGGACGCGGTGAAGGCCTTCGGTGTGCCCCTGGTGCCCGGTACCGAGGGTGCCGTGAGCGGCTTGGAGGAGGCCATGAAGGTGGCGAAGACCATCACCTTCCCCATCCTGATCAAGGCGGCGGCCGGCGGCGGCGGCAAGGGCATGCGCGTGGTGAACGCCGAGCCCGAGCTGAAGGAAAGCCTGGAGCGCGCCATCAGCGAGGCGCAGAACGCCTTCGGCGACGGCAGCGTGTTCATCGAGAAGTACGTGGCCGGTCCGCGCCACATCGAGGTGCAGGTGATGGCCGACACCCACGGCAACGTGTGCTACCTGTTCGAGCGCGAATGCAGCGTGCAGCGCCGCCACCAGAAGGTGGTGGAGGAGGCGCCCAGCGCCGTGCTCACCCCCGAGCTGCGCAAGCGCATGGGAGAGGCCGCAGTGAACGTGGCCAAAAGCGTGGATTATGTGGGCGCCGGCACGGTGGAGTTCCTGCTCGATGAGCAGCGCAACTTCTACTTCATGGAGATGAACACCCGCCTGCAGGTGGAGCACCCTGTGACCGAGATGATCACCGGGCTTGACCTGGTGAAGCTGCAGATCCGCGTGGCGGAAGGGGAGAAGCTGCCCTTCAAGCAGGAGGACCTCGCCATCAACGGCCACGCCATCGAGATCCGGGTGTACGCCGAGGACCCGGCCAACAACTTCCTGCCCGACATCGGCACGCTCACCACCTACCGCCCGCCGCAGGGCCCCGGTGTGCGCGTGGACGACGGCTTCGAGGAGGGGATGACCATCCCCATCCACTACGACCCCATGATCGCCAAGCTGATCACCCACGGGGCCACGCGCGAGGAGGCCATCAGCCGCATGGAGCGGGCCATCGACGACTACGCCATCGCCGGGGTGGAGACCACCCTGCCGTTCTGCCGCTTCACCATGGGCCACGAGGCTTTCCGCAAAGGCGCCTACGACACCCACTTCGTGCGCGACCACTTCCGGCCGGAGCTGCTGTTGGGAACGGACACCGCCGAGCAGGAGGCAGCGGCCTTGGTGGCCGGCCACCTCTTCGCCGAACGCACCCAGCGCCCCCGCCCCCTGGCGTCCGCTGAGGGCGGGCTCTCAGCCTGGAAACTGAAGCGCCGCTGAGCCGTTCAACGGTACAATGCGCGTCCGGTACGCGCGTTGCTACCTTCGTTCACGGCCATGAGCGCGCGCTGGTCCCTGTTGTGCCTGCTGGGCATCCTTGCCGGCCCCGGAACCCTCCGGGCCCAAGGCCCGGAGCTCACACCCGTGGCCATCGCCGGCGAGGACACCATCCCGCTGTTCACGCTTCCGGACGTCACGGTGGAGGCCGTGATGAGCGCCAAGGCGCGCCGCCAGGCAGCCCGCGTGGACCGGCTCACCCGCAATGTGCAGAAGGTGTTCCCGTATGCCCTGGTCACCGCCCAGTTGCTGGACCAGTACGAGCATGACCTCCGCGCCATCGCCAACGAGCACGACCGCGAGCTGTACCTGAAGCTGGCCGAGGCCGAGCTGCGGGCCGAGTTCGAGGAGGAGCTGAAGAACATGACCCAGAGCCAGGGCCGCCTGCTGATCAAGCTGATCGATCGGGAGACCGGCCAGACCAGCTACGAACTGGTGAAGCAGTTGCGAGGTTCGTTCAATGCCTGGGTGTGGCAGGGCGTGGCGAAGCTCTTCGGCAACGACCTCAAGAGCGGCTACGACCCGGAAGGGGATGACGCCGTGGTGGAGAGCATCGTGCGCCGCATCGAGAACCGGGAGCTCGCCTGCACCCCGCGGGCCCCACGCACCGAGAAGGCCACCGCCCGCCTGGAACGCCGTAAGGCCCGCCTGTACAAGCGCTATGGTCTCGCCCAGCCGTTGTCCATGAATTAGCGCCGGCCGCTACGGCACCACCACCAGCCGACCCTGTCCCACGGGCGCCCCGCCGCGTTCCACGGTGATCCAATACGCACCTGGTCCTGTTGGCGCGATCAGTTCCAGCCCATGGCCGGGCATATAGGGCAGCGGGCGCTCGGTGAGCGTGCGCCCAAGTCCATCGCGTATGCGGAGCGTGTGCGGCCCGTACAGGTGCTCACCCGGGGGGCGCGCCAGCACGCCGCTCCCTGCAAGGCACGGGTTCGGCCACAGGATCAGCGGTGCCGCAGTGGGCCAAGCCCGTTCGGGCACCGCGATCGGCGTGCAGGCGATCCCCAGGTCCAGCGGGTCCGTCGCGGCCGGTGGCGTGTCCGCATCGCTGGTCATGCCGTATTCGCGGGTGAAGGGGCTCATGATCCCGTTGGTATCGATGCCCGCGGCGCTGAAGTAATACAAGGTGCCACCGTTGAGACCCGGCACCACGAACGAGGTGTCCGTGGTGCGGTACAGCGCGTTGAAGGTCAGGTTGGCCTGCCCCTGGCGCACGCCCACCCGGTAGGCCCCAAGGTCCGGTCGCGGGGTGAACGACACCCGCAGGCCCGTCGGCTCATCGTGCACCACCATCGCCGGCGGCTGCGGTCCCAGCGCCATCAACGTCGCCGTCATCCCGTTGATCACCGCGTTGCGCTGCAGGTAGTTGAAGTCAACGAAGAAGCTGTCGACGAGGAGGTCGCCGTCCGTGTCCACACCCAGCACGTCCGCACTGGTGTGCTGCCGGTCATGGTAGGTGCTGTCCTCCACGTCGGCATCACCATGCTCGTGCGCCGCCGTGAAGCGTACGTTCCGGTATTCCCGCTCGCGGAAGGGGATGTGGTCGCCCCCGCGGTTCTCGCGGTCCTCCATGCCCATCACCGCGATCTCCATCGGCACCGGTACATGCGGTCGCAGCTTCTCCTCATAGAACAGCCGGATCGTACGCGCGAAGCCACGGTAGGTCTTCGTCACCGAGCCGTTGGAGAAGAGGCGCACGCGGGTGCTGTCCGCCGTGCCTTCCACCGGGCATCCGGGATCGCTGCTGGTGGCACCGCACCAGATCCCGCCGATCACGTCGTTGTTCTGCACGCCCTTGATGGCCACGCCGTTCACATCGCACCAGTCGGCGAGGGCCTCGGCACCCAGCAGGCCCTGCTCCTCACCGGTGGTGAGCATGAAGACCAGCGTATGCCGGAAGCTGTAGCGGCTCAGCACCCGCGCGAGCTCCAGCACCAGCGCACTGCCGCTGCCGTTGTCCTCGGCGCCCTCGGCTGCGCAAAGCGGATCGCAGTTGTCCGCGCAGCGGCTGTCCAGGTGCCCTTCGATCAGGATGATGGCCGGATCCTCCACCTGGCTACCGGGCAGCACGGCCACCACGTTGCGCAGGTCGCTGTGCGGGCCACAGTCCGGGTCGTCGTAGTTGAAGCGCAACCAGGCCGTGCGCAGGCGGCTTTCGTGCTGAGCGCTGTACGCGTTGAAGCGGTCCATTGCCCAGCGCCGCGCGGCACCCATGCCGGTGGTGGTGCTCACCGTATCCGAGTAGGTGTGCCGCGTGCCGAAGGACACGAGCCGCTCCAGGTGGGCCCTCAGCGAATCAGCCGACACCTCCGTGCGCAGCGCGCAAAGGATCTGCCCATGGTCGTTGATGGGGTCCGTCGCGGCGTAGGCGGCCGGAGCATACGTGCCCAGCAGCAGCTGCGGCACTTCGGCGTTGGACCAGCGCACGGAGTCCACGGTTTGCGCGCCGGTACTGATCGCAGCGAGCAGCAGGCAGAGGAGCGGAGCAGTGCGGACCATGTGGGGAAGGTACGCGCGCCACGGACATCGCACGACTTACATCGTCCTGACCATCACATGGTCATCCATCACGAAGCCTTTGCCGATGTCGAGCACCTCGTCGCGCTCCACCGCGAATCCATGGCGCAGGTAGAAGGCCTTGGCCGGGTTGTGCTTGTTCACGTTCAACTCCAAGCCCCCGTCGCCGGCTCCACACGTGGCGGCCCATACGGCCTCGAGCAGGGCATGCCCAGCACCGGTGCCTTTCACTTCCGGTAGTACGTACAACTTGTGCAGTCGTGAACGGCTTGGAGCGTAGTGGTGCTCGAATCCGGCGAAGCCGACGGGTCGGCCTTCCTGTTCGGCGATCAGGAAGCGGTGCCCCTTCGGGCCGAACTGGGCTTCCAGCGCAGGCGTACCGTACATGAGGTCGAGCATGTACGCGATCTGCTCCGCCGAGATGATGTCCGCGTACGCCACCGGCCAGGTCGCGTGCGCGATGCCCTGGATGATGGGGATGTCGGCCGCCGTGGCCGCGCGGATCACAAAGGCTGGGTGCGGGCTCACTGTGGGAACGGGCTCCAGGACCCGGGTGGTGCCATCCGTTCGGGGATGAACACGGCATTGCATCGCCGCAGGACAGGGCGCTTGGTCGGCCATTCCTGCATCTGGTCGTATATCCCGAAAAGACGATATCCAAGGTCCTCCAGCCGCTGCTGCATCAACCCCAGGGGCACGTGGAACGTGTTGTCCCGGTTCATGCCTACCTCCACGTCCACCAGGCCGATGCGGCCCGATGCCAGCAGCGGAGCGGCTCCGTCCAGCACGGCCAGGTCGTGTCCTTCCGTGTCGATCTTCAGGAGGTCGGCCCGTGTGATGCCCTGTTGCTCGAACAGCGCTGTGAGCGGGATCACCTGCACCGGGATGTGCGTGATGCGTGCGCCCTCGAGCGCCGGATGCCCTGCATGGAGGGAACTGATATCGCTGCGTTCGCCGCCCTGTGCGAGGTGCATCTCCAGCGTTTCATGCCGGGCCCCGATGGCCACGGGATGGCAATGGGTCCGCGCATCACCGGCCACCGCGGCCTTCAGCGCGTTGAACGTGGTTGGCACGGGCTCGCAGCAATGGATCTCGGCGTCCGGCCAGGCCTTGCGTAGCTCGCGCGCCGTCTGACCAACGTTCGCGCCGATGTCGATGAGCGTGCGCATCGGGTGCCCTGCGAGCACGAGCTTGATGTCCGCGTACTTGTCCAGGCCGAAGGGCGGCTGGCGCATCACGCGCAGACCTGTGCTTCGTTCTACAGCGGCGCGCAGTGCGTCCTTCAGGCCCATGGCGCGGCCATCAGCGTTGGAATGCACCAGCCACCACCAGGTCCTTGGTGCCGGGGGTGTAGGTGTAGAAGCCCTCGCCGCTCTTCACGCCCAGCTTGCCGGCCGTCACCATCTGCACCAGCAGGGGGCAGGGCGCGTACTTCGGGTTGCCGAAGCCCTCGTGCAGCACACGCATGATGGCAAGGCAGGTATCCAGCCCGATGAAGTCAGCCAGCTGCAGCGGACCCATCGGGTGCGCCATGCCCAGCTTCATCACCGTGTCGATCTCGGCCACGCCGCCAACACCCTGGAACAGGGTCTCGATGGCCTCGTTGATCATCGGCATCAGGATGCGGTTGCTCACGAAGCCGGCGTAGTCGTTCACCTCCACGGGCACCTTGCCGATGGCGCTGCTCAGTTCCATGATGGTCCGAGTGACGGCATCGGTGGTGTTGTAGCCGCGGATCACCTCCACGAGCTTCATCACCGGCACGGGGTTCATGAAGTGCATGCCGATCACGTCGGCCGGCCGCTGCGTGGCGGCGGCGATGCGCGTGATGCTGATGCTGCTGGTGTTCGTGGCGAGGATGCAGCCCTTCGGGGCGGCGGCGTCGATGTCGCGGAAGATCTTCAGCTTCAGGTCCACGTTCTCGGTGGCGGCCTCCACCACCAGGTCGGCGGCTTTCACGCCCGTGGCGAGGTCGGTGCTGGTGGCGATGCGGGCCAGCGCAGCCTGCTTCTGGTCCTCGGTAAGCCCGCCCTTGGCCACCTGGCGGTCCATGTTCTTGCCGATGGTGGCCACGGCCTTGTCCAGCCGGTCCTGGGCGATGTCAATGAGGGTGACGCTGTGGCCGCCTTGGGCGAACACGTGGGCGATGCCGTTGCCCATCTGGCCGGCACCGATGACGGAGATGTTCTTCATGGAAAAGGGCCGTGAAAATAGGCCACGGTCACTTGCCGTCCCCCTTGAGCACGATGAGCGCGGTGTAGGCGAGGATCTTCAGGTCCACGGCCAGGCTCATGTTCTCGATGTAGAGGATGTCGTACTTCAGGCGGCGCAGCATCTGCTCCACGTTCTCGGCGTAGCCGAACTTCACCTGGCCCCAGCTGGTGATGCCGGGACGCACCTTGTGGAGGTGGCGGTAGTGCGGGGCCACCTTCAGGATCTCGTCGATGAAGTGCTGCCGCTCCGGCCGCGGACCCACCAGGCTCATGTCGCCCTTCAGCACGTTCCAGAACTGGGGCAGCTCGTCCATGCGCGTGCGGCGCAGGAAGCGGCCGATGGAGGTGATGCGCGGGTCCGATGCGCTGCTGAGCTGTGGACCGTTGCGCTCGGCGTCCGCCACCATGCTGCGGAACTTGATGATGCGGAACGGCTTGCCCCCCAACCCGATGCGCTCCTGTCGGAAGAACACGGGCCCCGGCGAGGTGAGCTTCACCAGTGTGGCGATCACCAGCATGGGCACCAGCAGCAGCAACAGGGCCACCAAGCTGAAGCCGATGTCGAACGCGCGCTTGATGGCGAACTGCCAGGCCGGCATGATCTGCGGGTTCACCTCGATCAGCGGCGCTCCGAAGATGCTCGTCATCTTCACGCTGCCGCTGAGGATGTCGTACATGTCCGGAATGATCTTGATGCGCACGTTGGTGCCCTCCAGTTCGTTCAGGATCCGGCTCATGTGCTCGTGCTCACTGCTCTCCACAGCGATGATGGCCTCCTCCACCTGATGCTCGGCGATCAGCCGGCGCAGGTCCATCCATTTGCCCAGCCGTGGCAGGCCGCTCGCTGCGAGTTGCTGGTCGCCACCGTTCACGTTCACGAAGCCGACGAAGCGGTTGCCCGGGCTCTTGGCCATGCCGGTGATCTCCTGGTGGATGCCCACCGCCCGCTCGTTGCCACCCACAAGAATGGTGTTGAAGCCGATCTCGCGGTTGTGCACCCGGCGCACGGTGCGGCTCGTGAGCAGGATCCGTGGAATGAAGGTGAGCGTGAAGTGCAGGCCGAGCAGCACCAGGAACGAACGGTACAGGTAATGGTAGCTGGCCACCACATCGTCCAGCAAGAGCACGAAGAAGATGACCACCGTGCCGATCAGGCTGATGAGCAGGGTCTGCCCCAGTTCCTTGATCCGGAACCGACGGTAGATGTCGGCATACCCGCCGATCACCAGGAACAGCCCCGCCCAGAACAGTGGGATCAGGAGCAGTCCGATCCAGTAGTTCCGGTCCAGCTCGAGGGGTACCTCGTAGCCGAACTTCATGGGTTCCAGGTAGGCCTTGCGGAACAGGTAGAACAGGGTCCAGGCCAGGGCGGAGCTGGCCAGGTCGGCGATCAGGTACTTGGTGACTTGCAGCCGCCTGTTCATCCCCTCAACGGATCACCCGCACATTGTCCAGCGTGATGCGCCCGCTGGTCGCTCCGTCCTCCAGGTCCGCACGGATGTAGAACTGGCGGTCCGTGAACAGGCCGCTGTTCCAGGTGGTGCCCAGGTCGATGTACACGTGCTTCCACGGCCTGCTGCCATCGTTCAGTGCGGTGGGGCTCACGTACACCAGGGGAATGTCCACTGGCTGGCCATTGTTGGTGAAGCGTACACCCACCAGGAAGCGGGTGTCGCTGCGGTGGTCCAGTTCCAGAAAGACCGGGCCCGAGGTGAAAGGGAAGGCCGGATCCGCCGTGCTCACGGCGATGAACGATGTGTGCGCAGCGTCCAGTACGATGCCGCCCGACCCTTCGCCGGTGAGCACTTCCTCGGCCTGGGCCGGCTCGTCCACGTCGTACACGGTGAAGGCCGTGTCCCCTTCGGCCGTGGCGAAGGCCAGGGCATCGGCCACCTCGAAGCCTTCGCTCCAGGTGGTCACATTGTTGAAGTACGCGAACACGGGGGCCACCAGCACCTCTTCGCCGGCCACCAGGTCCTTCGTGGTGCTGAAGGTTGCCAGGAAGGGGTATTGGATGCGGTCGTTGGTGATGCCGTTGTTACGCACGCCGGCGATCACCTGGATGGTGGTGGGTCCGTCGGCCAAGGCGGGGATCCGCCGGTCGGCCTGCCACACGCCCAGCGGTTGCTGATCGGCGAAGACCCAGAGGTCCGTGATACTACTGGGGATCTCAGTGACCCCGTCGGCGGCCACCACCTTTCCCTGTTGCATGCGCAGAAAGGCCGGCGTGCCACCGTCCTTTTCACAGGCGATCAGGGCGGCAAGCAGCAGCGGCAGCAGGAGCCGGTGGGGCAGGGGGGATGCGATGCGGGGATAACGCATGTGGACGTTCGATCAGTGCAGGCTGCCGGCCTGGGCCTTGGCCATTGCGTCCAGGATCCGGTGCGCTGCGTCCAAGGCCGCCGTGCCATCGGCCAGGGTCACCACCGGATCGGTACCGTCGGCGATGGCGGCGGCGAAGGAACGCAACTCCTCACGTATCGCGTTCACCGTGGGCACCTCCGGCCGGTCGAAGGCGATCTCCCGGTGGCCGCGCCCGCCGCCGAGGTCGATGGTGATGGCGAACGGGTCCGGCCGCTCCACCTGGCGCATGCGCACCACCTCGGCCTTCTTTTCCAGCATGTCCACACTGATGTAGGCGTCGCGCTGGAAGAAGCGGCTTTTGCGCATGTTCTTCAGGCTGATGCGGCTGGCGGTGAGGTTGGCCACGCAGCCGCCCTGGAATTCCAAGCGGGCGTTGGCGATGTCCGGGCTGTCGCTCACCACCGCCACGCCGCTGGCACTGACATGCGCCAACGGACGGCCCACCACATGCAGCACGATGTCCAGGTCATGGATCATCAGGTCGAGCACCACGCTCACGTCCGTGCCACGCGGGTTCCACTGGGCCAGGCGGTGCACCTCGATGAACATCGGGGACTGGATGGAACTCCGGACGGCCTGGAAGGCGGGATTGAACCGCTCAACGTGCCCCACTTGCACCTTCACGCCATGCGCGGTCGCCAACCGGGCCAGGTCGGCGGCCTCGGACAGGTCCGTGGTCACCGGCTTCTCGATGAACACGTGCCGGCCGCGCCGGATGGCCGCACTGGCGCAGGTGTGGTGCGCCAGGGTGGGGGTCACCACGTCCACGATGTCCGCCGCTTCGATCAGCGCGTCCGGGTCGGAGAGGGCGGGGATGCCGAACTCCTTGGCGACCGCATCCCGTTTCTCCGGGTGCGGGTCATGCACCCCGATCACCTCGAGCGTGGGTACCTCCAGGGCTTGCTGCACGTGGATGCGGCCCAAATGGCCGGCGCCGAGCACGCCGATGCGTAAGCGTTTTCCCATCGAAAGCGTGCAAAAGTAGCCCGTCGACCTTCATGGGCCCGGAACACGTCCGATAGCTTCGTCCGCCCTTGATACACCATGCCGCAGGCCATTGATGACTACCGCCACCAAGGCATGCGCCGCAAGCTGATCGACCTGCTTCGGCGCAAAGGGATCCACGATGCCGCCGTGCTGGAGGCGATGATGGCCGTTCCCCGTCACCTCTTCATCGACGACACGGCCTTCCTGGAGATGGCCTACGTGGACCAGGCCTTTCCGATAGGGTGTGGTCAGACCATCTCACAACCCTATACGGTGGCGTTCCAGACCCAGCTGCTGGGTGCGCGCAAGGGCGACAAGGTGCTGGAGATCGGCACGGGCTGCGGGTACCAGACCGCCGTGCTCAGTGCGATGGGTACCCGAGTGGTGAGCATCGAACGGCATCGCCCGCTGCATGTGGACACCAAGGCCCGGTTGCATCGGCTCGGCTACAAGGCCAACCTGGTGTATGGCGATGGCTTCAAGGGAGCACCGGGCCACGCTCCGTTCGACAGGATCCTGGTGACCTGCGGAGCCCCGGCGGTACCTCAGGACCTGCTCCACCAACTAAAGGTGGGGGGCAGCATGGTGGTGCCGGTGGGGGCCGGTGAACAACAGGTGATGTTACGGATCGTGCGCGTAGGACCCGCTGAATTCCAGCGGGATGAACATGGGGTGTTCAGTTTTGTGCCCATGCTCGCGGACAAGGCCGGTGGCTGAAGTCTTTGGAGGAACGGATCCCGCGATTAGTTTTGCCCCGCTTTTCGGACCGAAGGAGGTTCTTTGTGGTGATGGAGGAAGGGACGATCCAGGGCTTTCAACAATTTTTAGTTGATATGTCTGCCGATTGTTCATAACTTTGCGCCCGCTCAGAAATACTTTCGGCCCGATTGTGGCTAAACCAACAGAAACACACGTCAAACCAAAACGTTCATCATGAAGAAGACTGGACTGTTCGCTGCAGCTCTCTTCACCGTGACCGCTGCTTCCGCCCAAACGGGTGAGATCACCAGCGCGAAGGGTGAGAACTGGCTGTCGCAAGATGGGGATTGGGGTCTCACCTTTGATGCCCAGCCCCTGCTGAACTACGCTGGCAACCTGTTCAACGGCAACACCAACAACGGTGGCGTGGCCCTGAACAACCTGTACAGCGCCGCCAACGGCTCCACCGTGGTGATCGGCGGTAAGAAGCTGATCGATGCCAACACCGCTTACCGCGGCAAGCTGCGCATCGGCTTCGGCAGCAACAAGAACACCCAGCTTGTTCCCCAGGCTGGTGCCACCGACCCCAACGCCACCGTTGAGGACGTGCAGAAGATCGGCTTCTTCGGCCTGAACATCGGCGCCGGTCTCGAGAAGCGTGTTGGTTCCACCCGCGTAGTGGGCGTGTACGGCGCTGAGCTGAACATCGGCCTCGCCAGCGGCAAGACCACCTACGAGTACGGCAACGCACTGAGCGCCACGAACACCCAGCACACCAGCTCGTTCGGTCAGGCTGCCGGTACCACCGAGACGAAGTCCGGTTCCATCTTCAGCGTTGGCCTGAACGCCTTCGCCGGTGTGGAATGGTTCTGCGCCCCCAAGGTCTCCCTCAGCGGTGAGTACACTTGGGGTCTGGCCATGAGCAGCCAGGGCTTCGGCAGCAGCACGGTTGAGTTCTGGAACGGCACGGGCGTGGAAAGCACCACGACCGAGGGCCCGGGCAAGAACAGCAGCTTCGGTATCGACACGGGCATCAGCGGTGCCAGCGTGGGTATCAACTTCTACTTCCAGTAAGCGGACCCCGCTTCGGATGGAAAGCCCCTGCTTCGGCGGGGGCTTTCTCTTTTCCCCCGGTTACTTTCACCGCCATGATCCCCGTGCTTTCGGCCGCACAGATGCGTGAGGTGGATGCCTGCACGATCCAACACACACCGATCCCCTCCATTGAACTGATGGAGCGCGCCGCAACGGCCTGCGTGGCCTGGCTGGACCACCGGTACCCGGTTGCCTCCGCCAGGAGCTTCACCGTGGTCTGCGGGCCCGGCAACAACGGCGGTGACGGACTGGCCATCGCACGACTCCTCTACCAGCGCGGGCATGCCGTGCGGACGATCCTCTGTTCGGGTGGTCGTGAACCATCCCCCGACGCTGCCGCCAACCTGACGCGGCTACGGGCGTGCGCGGTTCCTGTGCTTGAGGTAATGGATGGATCGGGCTTGCCGGACTTTTCTGATGGTGAGGTGGTTGTGGATGCGCTGTTCGGTACGGGGTTGGATCGCCCATTGGCTGGTCCGCAGAAGCAGTGTGTGGTCGCAATGAACCGTTCCCGGGCCAGAAGGATCTCCATCGACATGCCTTCCGGGCTCTTCGCCGGGGACAATGACCGGAACGACGCCGATGCCATCGTCCAGGCCGACGTGGTGCTGACCTTCCAATGCCCCAAGCTGGCGTTGTTGCTCCCGGAGAACGAGCACTTTGTAGGTCAACTGGAGGTGCTGGACATCGGCCTGCTCCCCGCCTGTATGGAGGCGGCAGCCCCGGTCGATCACCTGTTGGAGCTTCGGGATGTGCGGCCGTTCCTGCCGGTGCGCGGTCGCTTCATGCACAAGGGGCGTGCTGGACACGCCTTGGTCCTCGCTGGTGGACCGGGTCGAATGGGTGCGGCCATCCTGGCCGGACGCGCTGCGGCACGTTCCGGTGCCGGGTTGATCTCCTTGATGGTACCTTCAGACCTTCAGCTCGTTGTGCATCAAACGCTGCCCGAGGCGATGTGCGCTGGACCGGATGCGAAGCTGGATGCCTTCTCGGCCGTTGGCATCGGTCCGGCCTTGGGTGTGGACAAGGAGTCGGCCGCCTTGCTTGAACGGGTGCTTCGGACGGCCCGCTCGCCCTTGGTGATCGACGCCGATGCGCTGACCCTGCTGGCCCGGTCACCTGCGCTGTTGGACATCGTGCCGTCCGGTTCGATCTTGACTCCGCATCCGCTTGAATTGGAACGCCTTGTGGGAGGTTGCGCAAGTGGCTTCGAGCGCCTGGCCAAAGCGCGGGCCCTGGCGCAGGAGCGCTCCCTCATCGTTGTATTGAAAGGCGCCTTCTCGGCCATCTGTGCGCCGGATGGTTCGGTACGCTTCAACCCGACCGGTAACCCCGGCATGGCCAAGGGCGGTGCAGGCGATGCCCTGACCGGTGTGATCACCGCACTGTTAGCCCAAGGAGCCAACCCGCTGGAAGCGGCCTGTGCAGGCGTGTATGCCCATGGCCTGGCGGGGGACCTGGCTGCGGCGGAACGCGGTCAACAGGGCATGCTGGTGAGCGACCTGATCGAGCAGTTGCCCATGGCCTGGCAGCGGATCGGCGCGGCGGGTCAGTAGAGTCCGTCGACGGGACCCTTCCCTTCGCGCAGCACTGCCGGCTCATCGCCCGAAAGGTCCACCACCGAGCTGCCTTCCAAGCCACCAGGGCCGGCGTCCAGCACCACGGACACATCGTTACCGAAGCGTTCGGCCATGTCCGCAGGTTCGGACGCATGTTCCAACAATACATCGGTACCGTGCACGCTGGCGCAGACGAGCGCGTGCCCCAGCAAGGCCACCAAGGCCTGGGGCACGGGGTGGTCCGGCACCCGGATGCCGACCGTGCGCTTGTTGTTCTTGAAGATGCGCGGGATCTCGTTGCTGGCCGGAAGGATGAACGTGTACGGACCTGGCAGTGCCGCCTTCATGATGCGGAAGGACGGCGTGCTGATCGCCCGGGCATAGAGACTGAGCTGGCTGAGGTCGTTGCAGATCAGCGACATGTCCGCCTTCTGCGGCCGCACACCCTTCAAGCGGGCCACGGCTTCGATGGCGCGCGGTTGCTCCGCGCTGCAAACGAAGGCGTAGACCGTGTCCGTCGGGCAGATCACGACGGCCCCCGCGTTCAGTAGGTCCACCACCTGGCGGATCTTGCGGGTTTCCGGGTTCACCGGATGGATCGGGAGGAGCATGGACCTGGTTGCGCCGCGGGGAGATGGCCGCCGATCAGGCCTTTGCGGGCTGTTGAGCGGCCTTCTTGTGATCGGCCAGGAACTTCTCCAGGCCGATGGTGGTGAGCGGATGGTCGAACAGGGCCAGGATGGCGCTGAGGGGGCAGGTGGCCACATCGGCACCGGCCTCGGCGCACTGGATGATGTGCATCGGGTGCCGGATGCTGGCCGCGAGGACCTGGGTGCCGAAACCGTAGTTGTCGTAGATGCGGCGGATCTGCTGGATGAGCTGAACGCCGTCGGTGCTCACGTCATCCAACCGGCCGATGAACGGGCTGACGTAGGTGGCTCCGGCCTTGGCGGCGAGCAGGGCCTGGCCAGGGCTGAAGATGAGCGTGCAGTTCGTCTTGATCCCCTTGGTGCTGAAGTACTTGATGGCTTTCACGCCGTCTTTGATCATCGGCACCTTCACCGTGATGTTCGGATGAAGCGCGGCCAGTTGTTCGCCCTCTTTCACCATGCCGGCGAAGTCCGTGCTGATCACCTCGGCGCTCACGTCGCCATCCACGATGGTGCAGATGTCCACGTAGTGCTTCAGCACCCGGTCCGCCCCGCTGATGCCTTCCTTGGCCATCAGGCTGGGATTGGTGGTTACGCCATCAAGCACGCCCAGGTCCTGGGCTTCCTTGATCTGGCTGAGGCTGGCGGTGTCGATGAAGAACTTCATGGCGCGCGTTTGGGGCGCCGAAGGTAGTCGGCGCGTTCGGTCGCGTGCGCCGGTGCGGACGGCCGGATCAGCGGATCATTGGTAGTGCTTGCCCACCATGCGCTCGAACATGCGGCCTGGCAGGAGCTTCTTCAGCAATACGCTCATCTTCTGCACACCCTGCGCCACCCGGTACACGCTGCGGGGGCGGGGCGAGGCGATGATCTTCGCCACCACCAGCGCCAGTTCGTCCGGGTCGCGGCTGTAGTGCATGCTGCCACCAAGCACTTCCATGGCCCGATCATAGCCCTTGCGGTACGGCTCGCTCACCACCGGCGGTCGCAGGCGTGCGTTGGGGATGTTGGTGTTGAACTCGCCCGGTTGCACGGTGACCACCTGGATCCCGAAAGGCCTTACTTCAATGCTCAGCGCCTCGCCATACCGGTCCACGGCGGCCTTGCTGGCACTGTAGAAGGCGCGGTAGGGCAGCCCGAAGTTGGCCGCGATGCTGCTGATGTTGATGACGAGGCCCTGCTTTTGCGCCCGCATGTGCGGCAGCACGGCAAGGCATACCCGGTGCACGCCGAAGACGTTGGCCTCGAAGAGGTTCCGCGCCAGGTCCACAGGGATGTCCTCCACCGCTCCTTGGATGCCGGTGCCGGCGTTGTTCACGAGCACATCGATGCGGCCGTGCAGGCGGACCACTTCGGCCACCGCGCGCTGCACGGAGGCATCGTCCGTGACGTCCATGGCCAATAACTGCCAGCCGTTGGGCTGCTCGCCCGGCTTGCGGCCCGTGCCCACCACACGGTGGCCGGTGGCCGCCAGGCGCTGGCACATGGCATACCCCAGGCCGCTGCTGCCGCCGGTGACGAGGATGACCTTGGGGGTGGTGATCACGTGAACGATCGGGTTCGTGGGACGAAGTACCCCAAAAAAAGTGGGGCAAGCGACCCGCATCGCACCGCTACAACCGTTCACCCTTGCTGCCTTCCGGCCCTGGGGGATTCAACGGGAGCTGGTCGTACGGGACTTGCCCCGGCACAAATGTAGGGCGCGCGCGGAAGTGATGGGCCTTCCCCTCATCGGCCCCCCATAACGGTCGACCAACAGGCCACGCCGGAGAACTTCAACACGTTGCCTGGCGGGGCCTCCGGTGCACCGGCCACCTTCGCCACATGAGCCCGATCCTCCTGCTCTCCATCGTATTCGGATACTTCCTTTTGCTGCTGGGCATTGCCTGGTACACCGGCCGGGGGGCCGGGGAGCACGCCTTCTACAGCGGTGAACGCAAGAGCCTCTGGTGGGTGGTCGCCTTCGGCATGATCGGCACCAGCCTGAGCGGGGTCACCTTCATCAGTGTGCCCGGCGCGGTGGCGAAGAGCCACTGGACCTACCTGCAGCTGGTCATCGGCTTCGCCATCGGCTATTGGATCGTGGCCGGGGTGCTGCTTCCGCTCTACTATCGACTGCAGCTCACCAGCATCTACGGCTACCTGCGCCAGCGCTTCGGGCCGGTGAGCTACCGCACCGGCGCCTCGTGGTTCATCCTGAGCCGCCTGCTGGGGGCCACCCTGCGGATCTATCTGGTGCTGAACGTGATCCACCTCTTCACCCTCAGCGGCATGGGCATCCCGTTCTGGGTGACCGCTGCGGTGGTGATGCTGATGATCCTGCTCTACACGTTCCAAGGCGGGGTGAAGACCATCGTGTGGACGGACACCCTGCAGACGCTCTTCATGCTCGCAGCCCTGGTGTGCACGGTGTTCTACATCATCAACAGCCCGGGCATGGAGGGTTGGGCCGGCCGACTGGCCGATAGCGGCATGACCGGCGTTTGGAACCTGGATTGGAAGAGCGACAAGTTCTTTCTGAAACAGGTGTTGAGCGGGATCTTCATCACCATCGTGATGACCGGGCTCGATCAGGAGATGATGCAGAAGAACCTGAGCGTGCGCACGGTGGAGGGCGCACAGAAGAACATGCGTGTGTTCAGCGTGGTGCTGTTGGGCGTGAACCTGCTGTTCCTGGTCCTGGGCGGACTGTTGTGGCTGCAGGCCGGGCAGATGGCCATCGGCGCGCCGGCCAAGCCGGACGACCTGTTCCCGACGATGGCCTTGGTGCACTTCCCCTCCTGGCTCGGCCTGCTCTTCATCATCGGGGTCATCAGCGCCTTGTTCCCCAGCGCGGACGGAGCCCTCACGGCCCTCACGGCGAGCACCTGCATCGACCTGATCGGCATCCGCGACCGCGGTTGGACCGAGGAACGGCAACGCACCGTGCGCCGCGTGGTGCACGTGGGCATGGCCTTCGTCTTCATGGCCTGCATCCTATGGTTCCACCATCGCCAGGACCCGAGCATGATCCAGTTGGTGTTCGACCTTGCCGTGATCACCTATGGCCCGCTGCTCGGGCTGTTCGCCTTCGGCCTGTTCACGCGCCACCGGCTCCACGAGCGCATGGTGCCGCTGGTGACGGTCAATGCCGCGCTGGGCACCTTCTACCTCCGCACGCATTCCACAACCCTGTTCGGCGGCTATCAACTGGGCTTCGAGACCCTGTTGCTGAACGGGCTCCTCACCGCCTTCGGCCTGTGGCTGGTTTCCACGGATGAAGCAGCCTCCGGCCGAACCGTTGGTCCCGCCGAGGCATCAAAGCGGGCCTGAGCACCGTCAATAGACTGGATAACGGGGAGGCCAACACCCCGGGTTTTGGTACAAGGCGCGGGGTCCGGTCCATCCGGATCCCGCGCTGTGCTTTACGGGCAATCCGGCGCGTAGGCGTCGCCGTCAGCGCTCCGCGTGGTGCGGTACCAGCGCTCTCCGTCCAGGTAGGTGCGGCCGTTCTCCCAGCCCAAGCGGTGTTCCTCCACCCGCCCATCCGCATACCGCAGCCGCAGCGCGGTGCCTTGTTCCATCCGCACCACCTCCCACGTGCCTTCTCCCTGCGCGGAGCCGCTGTTCACGGCCGATGCATCGGCCCCGCTCAACACCTGTTCGCTCCGCGAACTGGTGCGGAAATGCCCCGCCGCGCACAGGTCGATCCGGGCGGTGGTGCTGCGGCCACCGCCAATGCCGCCTTCGGTGACCGATGGGCTGTTGTAATGCTCAAGGTAGGTGAGCCGGGCGTCGCTGAGCCGGTCGCGCCACAACGGGTCAACTCCACCGGCAGTTGCCGCGGTCGGGGACGGCTTCTCGTGAACGATGCTCTTGTGCACCGCGCCCCACGCCTGCACCAGGGCTTCGCTGAACTGGGGCAGCGCGGCCAGCGCGGCCACGTTCACGCTGTAGCCTTCGCTGTTCAGGGTGGCGATGGCCACCGCCTTCACCGGAGAACCTTCCAGGGTGCCGGTCTGCATCACGGACACCGTTCGGCCGGCGATCACCTCCGGTCCCTCGGATACCTGCATGGCGGTGCCATGGCCATCATCCGTCGGCATCACCAGGCTTTGCTTGAGCGCTTCCAGGTCCGTGTAGCGCTCAGGCGAAAGCATGATCACCCCGGGGATCTCCCCATGCTCCAGCAGGTAGCTCCCGTTGGCCTCGCGTCCCAGCCAGCCCTCCGGAATGGTGAAGCGGTATCCGAAGGCTGCCGAGCGTTGCGGCCCGGTGAGCTGGGCGCTTACCAGGACGGGCAATACCGCTCCCAGCAACGCGGCAAGGCATGTTCGCATCCGTCAAAGGTCGGTGTTCAACACCGGATCCCACGATCGATCGTGCACCGGTCCGGAGGCGAATACCCCGATCGGTGTATTTCAGAAAAGCGCGCGCCGGGGGTGCTTTGCGGCCATGATGAAGAAGACCCTGTGCCGCTTCCTGATGGTGCTGTCGGCGACCGTGCTGTCCTATTCCCTGAACGCCCAAGCCGACACCGTCCGCGTCCGTGAGTTGCGCGCGGCGGAGGTGGTGGGGCCCTTCCGCAGTGGCGTTCGGGCCATGAACGACACCGTGGGTGCGGTGATCATGGCGGGCAAGCGCACGGCCGTGGTGGATCCCGCGGTGATGAACGCTGACCTGAGCGTGAACGCTGCGCGCCAGGTCTTCGCCAAGGTGCCGGGTGTGAGCGTGTGGGAGAGCGATGGCTCCGGTGTGCAACTGGGCATTGCCGCACGCGGGCTCAGCCCCAACCGCTCCTGGGAGTTCAACATGCGGCAGAACGGCCATGACATCTGCGCGGACGTGTTCGGCTATCCCGAGGCCTACTACACGCCGCCCATGGAGGGTGTGGAACGCATCGATGTGATCCGGGGCGCGGCCTCACTGGCCTATGGGCCGCAGTTCGGTGGCGTGGTGAACTTCCAGATGAAGCGCGGTGCGGCGGACCGGCCGCTCGCCGTGGAGACGCGACAGACCGTCGGGGCCTTCGGCTCCCTGAACTCCTTCAACGGCATCGGCGGCACCAAGGGGCGGTGGAACTACTACGGCTTCCTGCATCACCGGGCGGCCGATGGCTGGCGTGCGAACAGCCGCTACCGCACCACCACGGCCTACGGGGCCTTGGAGTACCGCGCCAGCACCCGGCTGAAGTTGGGGGCGCAGTTCACGCGCATGGACATGGTCGGCCAGCAGCCCGGCGGCCTCACCGATGCGGCGTTCGCTGCGGACCCTTCCGCGTCCACCCGTGCACGCAACTGGATCCTGATCCCCTGGCACACCGGGGCCCTTACGGCCGAATGGCGCCCGGGCCGGCGCACGTTCGTGGACATGAAGCTCTTCGGCACGCTCGGTGACCGCGGCAGCGTGGGCTTCCTGAAGCCGATCAATGAACCGGATACCGTTAACCGCGCCACCGGCCAGTTCGCCATGCGGCAGCTGGACCGCGACCGCTACACGAACGTGGGCCTCGAAGTGCGTGCCCGCCAGTGCCTCACCTTGCTGAAGCGGGATGCCCAGTGGAGCATCGGCGTACGCGCCTATGGCGCACACACGGCAAGGCGTCAATCCGGCGTGGGGTCCACCGGTTCCGGGCCGGACCTGGCGCCCTTCGGCAACTACACACGGGAACTTGACATGACCACGCGCAACGGCGCGCTGTTCTCCGAGCTGCTGCTGCGCCTGAGCGACCGCCTCTCCGTGGTGCCCGGTGCCCGCTTCGAACACATCGTTTCACGCGTTGACGGCCGGATCAATGCTGCGGGCACGGGCCAGGTGGACAGCGGTGAACGGACCCGCCAGCGCCTGTTGCTCGGCGCAGGTGCACAGTACCGGGTGACCGCCCGGGTGAACGTGTACGCGAACTACAGCCAGGCGTACCGGCCGGTGCTCTATTCGGACCTGACCCCGTCAGCCACGTCCGATGTGATCGATCCGGACCTGCGCGATGCCTCGGGCTACAACATCGATGGTGGTGTAAGGGGGCAGCTGAGCGAGGCGGTGGTGTTCGACATCGGCGTCTTCCACCTGCACTACAACGACCGCATCGGCACGGTGCTGCGCGATGGGGTGAACTACCGCACGAACATCGGCACGTCGGTGAGCCGGGGCGTGGAGGTGTACGTGGAGGCGGATCTGCTGCGTCTTTTCGGCAGCACGCGCAACGACCGGCGGCTGGCCGTGTTCACCTCCATCGGCTCCACCGATGCGCGGTACACCCGCTGGAACAACCCGGCCATCGCGGAGGATCCGGTGCGGAGCATCGATGGCAAGCGGGTGGAATATGCGCCCAGGTTCACGCTGCGCACCGGGATCGACTGGCGCTGTACGCGCTTCCGCGGCTCCGTGCTGATGAACCGCGTGGATGGCGTGTACACCGATGCGAGCAACACCGAAGCGGCGAACGCCACCGCCACGTCCGGTTGGATCCCGGGCTACACGCTCTTCGATGCGCAGGCCACGTGGATGCTGAACAATGCTGTGGAAGCCACGGTGGGAGTGAACAACGTGCTGGATGAGGCATATGCCACGCGTCGTTCCGGCGGTTACCCCGGACCGGGACTCCTGCCGGGCACGGGCCGTAGCTGGTACCTCACGCTGGCCGCGCGCTTCTGATCACCTACCGAAGTGCCGGCCGATGGTCGCGGTGAGCTCCTCGTGGATGTGTCCATTGCTGGCCACGATCTCCTCACCGAACAACCAATCGCCGCCGTTGATAAAGTCGGTGACCGTGCCACCCGCCTCCTGCACGAGCAGCGCACCCGCGGCCACGTCCCAGGGATTGAGCCCGTATTCGTAGAAGGCCTCGAAGCGCCCGCAGGCCACATAGGCGAGGTCCGCCGCTGCGCTGCCCAAGCGACGGATGCCACGGCTGTTGTGCATCAACGCACGCAGCAGTTCCATGTACTGGGCCTCGCGCCCGAAGTCGTCGTAGGGGAAGCCGGTGGCCAGCAGGCTGTCCTGCAAGCGGTCGCGCTGCGACACCCGGATCGGCAGTCCGTTGAGATGGGCTCCACCACCTTTCCAAGCGGTGAATGACTCGTTGCGCGTGACCTCGAGCACCACGCCCAAGAGCATGCCGTCGCTGCCGCCCAGGCCCACGCTGATGCAGTAGCAGGGGATGCCGTGCACGAAGTTGGTGGTGCCGTCCAGCGGGTCGATGATCCAGTTGAGGCCGACCTTTCGCTCGCCCGTGCCTTCCTCCGCGATGAACCCCGCTTCCGGCAGCAGCCGTCCCAAACCCTCCACCAGGCGGGACTCTGCGGTCTTGTCCACGTAGCTCACAAGGTTGTTCAGGCTCTTGCTCTCCACGCTGGCCTCGGTGAAGCGTGCGCTCTCCTCGCGGATGAAGGCCGCCACGTCGCCGCAGAGCGCGGCCACATCGTCAGTGAGCTGCTTCGGGTCCATGCGGTCGTGCACGTTGGAACCACCAGATGCCGAAGAGGCCGCCTACGGTGAGCAGCAGGCTGATCACCTCGGCCTGGGTCCAGCTGCCCAGCCAGGGCTCGTTCACCCGGATCTTCTCGACGAGGAAGCGCTCCACGCCATCGAACACGAGGAAGAGGCTGAAGATCACGCCCGGTGCGGTGATGCGCTTGCGCAGGGACCAAAGCACGCCGAAGAGCAGGATGCAGGCAACGGCTTCGTAGAAGGGGGTGGGGTAGACGCCCGGCACCAGGTGCGTGCAGTAGCCCTCGAAGCAGGTGCCGTCCGTGATCGGCACGCCTTCGTACCCGCCCAGTGAATTGTAGCCGGTAACGCCGTTCACGTTGTTCGGGTAGTCGTAGCTCCACATCCATTGCGGCAGCCAGGAAGGGGTGGGGGCGGTGTTCGCCACGCCCCAGTCACCGTCGCCGCTCACCTGGCAACCGATGCGACCGATGCCGTAGGCCAGCAGCACAGCCGGGGCCGCGCAGTCCACCGCAGGCCAGAACGCCAGGCCGTTCCGGCGGAAGTACCGCATGATGGCCAGGCCGGCAACGATGAGCCCGCCGTACATCGTGAGGCCGGTGACGATGTCCTTGGCGTTCGGGTCCTTGATCAGTTCCATCAGGTCGCGTGGGCTCTCCAGCCAGTGGAACAGCTTGGCCCCGATGAAGCCCCAGAGCGCGGCGAGGAAGGTGATGTTGCCCGCGTGCTGCACGGCCGGCACGATCACTTCGCGTTGTTCGGGCTGCTTCAACCGCTGCTTTTCCTTTTCCTTCCACAGCAGCCAGACGAACAGCGCGCCCACCACCAGGCCACCGACGAAGTACCCCTTGCCGCTGAGCAGGAAAGCCGGGGGATCCACCGTGACCTCCGCCATGTTCAGGACCATGTAAAGCGCCTTCCATCCAAGCAGAAAGCCCAGCAGGCCCTGCATGACCAGTTCCAACGGCGTGGCGGGTGCGCCCACGGTGATCGTGCGCCGGGTGGGGGCCAGCTGGCCCAATGCCGTGCGCCGTCGCAGCTCCGCGGATAGCACCTGGTGTGCTGCAACAAAGGCCAACGCCACGAAGAACCCGAAACTGTTCACGAACTTCAGGAAGGGCAGATCGATCCCGAAGAGGTCGAGGAAGGCGTGGTACAGGGTGGGGTACATGGGTCAGGCGGCAGGGGCACCCTTCGGCAGGCTCAGGGTGACAGGGGCAGGAGCAGGAGCAGGAGCAGGAGCAGGAGCAGGGGCAGGAGCACCCTTCGACGGGCTCAGGGTGACAGGGGTAAGCGAGGTCATGGTGCCGGTTACATGCCCTTCGCCATCGATGCGGTCCAGGGATACGGGCACCACGGTGTTCACTACCTCGGCGTTGTAGGGCAAGGACACCCGGAGGTAGTTGTCGGTGAAGCCGAGCATGCGGCCATCGACCGCTTCGGCCTCGAAGAGCACGGCCCGCGTGGTGCCGATGTGCCGCTCCTGAAAGGCCCGGTGCAGCTTGTTGCTGAGGATGCGGAGTTGCTTCGTGCGCTCGCGACGAACGTCCATGGGCACGGCATCGTCCATGCGCACGGCGGTGGTGTTGGCGCGTTCGCTGTAGGTGAACACGTGGAGGTAGTCCACGGGGATGCTGCGCAGGAAGGCGTGGGTGCGCTGGAATTCCTCCTCCGTTTCACCGGGTGTGCCGGTGATCACGTCCACGCCGATGCAGGCATGCGGCATCCGGTCCTTGATGCGGGCCACGCGGTCGGCATAGAGCGCCGTCCCGTACCGGCGGCGCATCCGCTCCAGGATGGCATCGCTGCCGCTCTGCAGGGGCATGTGGAAGTGCGGCATGAACCTCCGACTCCCGGCCACCAGGTCGATCACCGCGTCGTTGCACAGGTTCGGTTCGATGCTGCTGATCCGGAAGCGGTCGATCCCCTCCACCCGGTCCAGCGCTTCCACCAATTGCAGGAAGGTCTCACCATGTAGGCGCCCGAAGTCACCGGTGTTCACGCCGGTGAGCACGATCTCCCGCACTCCGTTCGCGGCGATGCTGCGGGCGATGGCGACGGTCTCCGCGACGGTGGCGCTGCGGCTGCGCCCCCGGGCCAGCGGTATCGTGCAGAACGAACAGAAGTAATCGCAGCCGTCCTGCACCTTCAGGAAGGTGCGCGTGCGCGCGCCCGCCGCAGCATCGGCGGAGGTGGGGTCGTTCGCGTTCCACGAAGGCACGAAGCGCTTCACTTCCTTGATGGCGCCGAACAGCGCAAGGCCTTGATCCCGCTTACCGGGCAGCGCTTCAAGGTGCGCGGCCAGGTCGAACTTCTCGTTGGCGCCGAGCACCAGGTCCACCCCGGGGATGGCCGCGATCTCCTCGGGCTTCAGTTGGGCGTAGCAACCCACCACGGCCACGAAGCCTTCGGGGTTGATCCGCTGGAAACGCCGCACCCACTGGCGGCATTCCTTGTCCGCGTTCTCCGTCACGCTGCACGTGTTCAGCACGAACACGTCCGGACGTTCGTCCACCTTCACCCGCGCATAGCCTGCTTCCTCCAGCGAGCGCGCGAGGGTGCTGGTCTCGGCGAAGTTGAGCTTGCAGCCGAGGGTGTGGAAGGCGGCGGTCCGGGTGTTGCCCATCGTTCATGCGTCACGGGACCCTCCGGCACGTGGCCATGCGCACATGGTCACATGGCCATTCGGTCACATGCGGATCAAGGGCCGCGAAGGTACCCGATCGGGCTCCGCTCAAACCCGGAATTGCCCGCGAGGCCGTCCTCCACCGAGGCCACGATCCAGGGTTGGCGATGCGTGCGGTCGGTAGCGGTGCGGCGTGCCTTCGCGGATGGTCCACGATCCTTCGATGGCCGGAGTGCGGTCCTCTGGGCGCCGGTTCTAGAGCCTGCCGGGCGTGGCGTGTATCGGCTTCGGAACGAGGCGGTTGGCTTGTATTCGCGGCGGTCGGGCCCATCCGCGGGCCCATCGGCGGCCATGCGTACCATGCCCATGTTCCGTCCTTTTTCATGATGTTCGCGGCCATGGAAACAGGTGACCGCGAACCTCGCTGGCAACCCTCCCGTTGAAGCCTCGTCTTCGCAACACCTCCTCAGATGATCCACACGATGCAACGCTCCAGCTCGGCCAACCGCTCCACGTTGATCCTCACCAGCGGCATCATCAGCGCGCTGCTTTCGGCAACCCTGTTCTGCCTGGCCTACCTCGTGCTGTAGGCCACCGGCCGCTACCTTGCGGCATGCGTCCGCTCGCGGCTTTACTGCTGCTTCTCCCTGTCCTCCTGTGCGCGCAGGAGGATCCCAGCGCTCTGCTCTGGCGGATCCGCTCCGCCGACGGCACCCGGGCCGGCGTGCTGCTCGGAACCATTCACAGCCAGGATCATCGCGCTTACGCGCACTTCCACCGCGCCGTGGCGGCCATGGCGGAGTGCGACATGGCTTACGGCGAACTTGACCTGGATGCGGCCCACGGCCGCCAGAACGCGCTCTTGAAGGACATGATGCTGCCCGGAGGGCGCACCCTGAAGGACCTGTACCCCAAGGGCCGGTACAACAAGGTGATGACCTATCTCCGCAAGCACTTGGGGCCGCTGGTGCTATTGGTGGGCAACATGAAGCCCATCCTGGTCTCGGCGATGGTGACGGAGCAGCGCATGCCGGACGACAGCGCCCAGGTGCTGGATGACCGCCTGCTGCACGTGGCACGCGACCTCGGTATGCCGACAGGCGGCCTGGAGAGCATGGCCGAGCAGATGGCCGCTTTGAACGCAGTGCCTGTTGATGAGCAGGCCGATCTGCTCTATGAGACCGTGCGGAATGATGGATTCGTGAAGGAGATGGAACGCATGCTCGATGCCTATGCCGCCCAGGATGTGGATGCCATCAAGCGGATGATGAAGGAGGCCGGTGTGTCCGACGCCTTCGGCCGGTCGCTGGTGACCGACCGGAACCGGGTGATGGCCATGCGGATGGACAGCATCCTGCACCTGCGCACCGCCTTCTTCGGGGTGGGCGCGGCGCACCTTCCAGGCGCGGACGGGGTGGTGGAACACCTTCGAAAGCGGGGGTACACGGTGGAACCGATACCTGCGGCTTCACTGACCCCACCGAGGGTGCTGCCAAGCTGGTCCACGATCGAGGATGAGGATCTCGGCTTCAAGGCGGAGTTCCCGTTCGGAGCGGCGATGGAGCGCCTCGACCGGGCCGATGGGGCGCAATGGGCACAAGGCGTTCCCGGTAAGGGCCTCTATTGCCGTCTGGAGGTGCATTCGGCTGACTCCCTCACGCGATCCGATGACATTCGGGCCACCTCGGACGAACAGGCGCATGGACCGTATGAGCGGTTCGATCAAGCCGGCTTGCCGGCATTCCGGCGTACATGGACAAGCGACGGTCGGACCACGGTGGAGACGGTGATCCCAACGGTGGATGCGGAGTTCCGCTTGATCACCGAGGCGGATGCCGGGGACCGGTTGCAGGCAAGGCTGGCCGCGGCGTTCGTTGCCCGCTTTGAGCTGTTGGACTGATCAGCTGCCGGACTTTTCCAGCCGCATCCGGCACGTGATCGGGCGATGGTCGCTCAGCTCATCCAGCAGGGTGCGGAAGTCCCAAGCGCGGAAGTCCGGTGCGTGCAGCACGTGGTCGATCCGGAAGCTCGGGAACGCCCCGATGTACGTGTGCCCCAGGCCGGAGCCGCTTTCCACGAACGCGTCCTCCAGGCCCAGCGCGCGCAACTGGTGGTAGCTGTAGCTCATCGGCGTGTCGTTCATGTCCCCACCCCAGATCACGGGATGCGCGCTGGTGCGCATGTGGGCCACGATCGCGTCCATCTGCCGGGCGCGGCGGATGAACCCGTTCTTCAAGCGCCGGGCGATCCGCAAGCCGCCGCGCTCCAGGTCGGTCTCCTCATTGCCGGACTCCACCTCCTTCAGGAACCGGTAGTCCTCCACGCCGAAGCGCAGGCTGGCCAGGTGCGCATTGTACACTCGCACGGTGTCATCCTGCATGCGGATGTCCGTCCACAGGCACAGGTTGTTCAGGTTGTCCGGGAAGTGGATGACACCGTGGGCCACAATGGGGTGCGTGCTGAACGTGGCGATGCCGAAATGGTGCCCGCTGCGCGTGTGGGCCGTGTATTCGTCCGCACGGTGGGTGAAGCGGAAGTCCTTCAGGAGCCGGTCGCGCACATCCCCTTCCGGGTCCTTGTCCGTATGCAGGAACTCCTGCATGCAGAGAATGTCCGGGTCCTCCACACGGATGAGCTCCAGCATTTCCTCGCGCGTGCGCTCGCTGTGGTTCCAGTTGTACAGATCGAAGATCCTCACGTTCCAGTTCATCACTTTGAACGAAGGTGCATCGGCGGGTCCGGGATCGGAGGCGCCGAAGAGCTGGACGTACTCGCCCACATGGCCCCAGCCGATCAGGATGGCGATCACCGAGGGCAGCATCCGCTTGCGGCGGAAGAGCGCCCACCACACAACGCACGCCAGGTTCGCCAGGAGCAGGTAGGGGTAGGCGATGCCGAAGAAGGCCATGGGCCAGAACGTGTCGGGGCTCACATGCACGCTGAAGTACGCCATCAGCAGGGCGATCACCGCGAGCCCGTTCAGCCACCAGATGGGCCGGTGCCAGCGGCTCGGCCGGCGGCTGGTGCTGCTGGGGGTGGTGGCTGTGCTCATGCCCTGCGCCCGTGAGGGCTCACTTGTCCTTGCTGGCCTTGAACAGGAAGTCGCGCTCCTCCTTGCTCAGGCTGTCGTATCCGGAACGCGAGATCTTGTCCAGGATGGCATCCACCCGTGCCTGCTTGTCGCGTTGACCGGCGTTGAATTCCGTGTCCTGCACAACGCGCACGCGCCGACGGTCGAACTTCTCCACCCGCATGCGGCCGCGACGCTTAAGGCGCAGGCGTTCGCCCAGCCGGCTGATGGACCGGCCCACCGCCATGCCCGGATCGCGTCCCTTGTCCAGGAGCAGTCGCGGCCATGTAGCCGTAGAGCGCCCCGCCGAGGTGGGCGATGTGGCCGCCACTGTTGTCCCCATCGCGCAGGAACACCAGGTCGAGCACCACCAGCACCGCGGCGATGTACATGAGCTTCACGGGACCGAAGAGGATCAGGTGCACGATCATCTGCGGGCGGTAGGCGGCGATGCACACCAGGATGGCCATCACGCTCGCACTGGCGCCCACGATCCATCCGGCGCCCGCATACATCGGCATCAGGTTGTAGAAGGCCAGGTAGAGCGCCAATCCGCTGAGGCCGCCGAGCAGGTAGGTGCCCAGCAGCCGTTGATCGCCCAGGATGTTCTGGAACAGCTGGCCGCTGAACCACAGCATCATCATGTTGAAGAAGATGTGCCAGGCTCCCTGGTGGGCGAACATGTAAGTCGCGGTCCACGGGCGCATGATGTTACGCAGGTCCTGCGGACATTCGATCCCACTGCCGCATGTAGCGGTGCCCGAGCTCCGCCGCCACCAGCTTGTCCTGGCTGGCGAAGAGCATGGCCAGGTCCACCATGGGCATGGCCAGGAACACGGCCACGTTCACCAGGATCGACCGCACCAGCGTGCCGCCGATGCGCCATTGCATGTTCAGTTCATCCCGGATGCGCATCGCCATCACCAGTTCTCACCGAATGGTGGTCCGTTTCCAATGGCAGACGTTGAAAAAGCCGAAGATGAGGCCCCCGGTGCGCGTAGTGTGCCACGCTGTCGCCCGACATGGGATGCACACCCAGCAGCTCGATGATCGTACAGGGCCACCACGTACTTCGCCTTCAACGGGATCGGGAGGCCCGGTGCATGGGTAAATCTGTTCGGCAGCATCATCCCGAAGTGATGAAGCACGCCGAAGACCGCTCCGCTCGCTCCGATCGTCTGCCCACCGTTCGCCCACTGCGGCCAGCGCACAATCGCCCCAGGATGTCCGCCTGCAACTGGTCGCGCACGCCCGCCTTCTCATACAGGGCCATCAGCCCCGCGCCAGTCGGCATCGGTGATGCCGGGAACGCTCAGTCCGCGCACGTCCGCTTCGCTGATGCCGTATGCAGCGAGCACCTCCATATGCGCATGGTGCTCCCAGGCGTTCACGCCGAGCTGCGGTGCGGCGGCGCCCAGGCCGGTGAGCAGGTAGTAGCTCCAGGAACGCCTTCGGACCCCACAGGTGCTCCAGCGAGGTGCCGAACATGAAGAGGCCGAACATGTTGCCGAAGAGGTGGCCGATGTCCGCGTGCAGGAACATGTGCGTCACCAGCTGCCAGGGCCTGAAGTTGGGCGACCCGATGGCGTAGAGCCCGAACTGCTCGGCCAGGTCCGGCATCAAGGTGGAGCGCAGCATATGCCAGCACGTTGATCGAGGATGAGGTTCGTGATCGCCGGAAGGGAAGCCGAGATGCATCCGGAGCCGTAACCGCGCATCATGCGTCGAACCGTTCTGCGAGTTCCTCCAGGGTCCAGGTGATGGGTACCGGCCGGCCTCCCGGGGTGAAGTACGGCATCTCGCAGGCGAAGAGCCGGTCGATCGAGGTCGTGCATTTCGGCGCGCTGGAGCTGCGGGTGCCCCGGTAGGCCAGTCGGCGGGCCATGCCACGCGCCAGCGTAGCGTGCCGTTCCGCCTTCAGGGTGCCGCGCTCGTTCTTCACCTGCTCCAGCAGCCCCTCGATCAGCTTCACGGATCATCATCCACCGCCTCCACGGAGCGGAGTGCGTTTCACCGCGAAGCTGCGGCCGCTCAAGGGTTCCAACTGGAAGCCGAGGGCGTTCAGCTCCGGCAGCAGGCCCTGCACCAGGGCGTGGTCCGATGGGTTCAGTTCGATCGTCACAGGAAAGAGCAGGGCCTGTCCCGTTCCGGACCCCGACTCCAGGTATTTCATCAGGCGCTCATAGAGGATGCGTTCCAGCGCACGCTGCTGATCGATCGCCCACCAGGCCTGTGCGCAACTGCGAAAGGATGTAGCGCTCGTGCAACTGGAACACGAGGCGCACCTCGGTGTCCGCCCCCTCGCGCATGGGCAGCACGCGCACGTCGTCCGGCATGGGCGCGCCCGGCACAGCCTCGTCGTGCTGGGCCACGCGCGGCAATCCGGCGGGTCGAAGAGCCGCTGCCAGCCGGCGAGGCCGGGGCCTTGCGGCCATGCCGCCCGGCCACGGGTCAGCAGGGCGGGGTGATGGGAGCCACCGGGTTCACCGGGGAACACCCGTGGTCTCCAACAGCGCCGGCGCCGGTTCAAAGTCGAGGCTCGGGGTGATGTTGTGCCGCCCCAACGCGCCGCACGGCCGCGTGCACGATGGCGTACACCGTGCGGTCGTCGCGGAACTTGATACTCCGTCTTGGTGGGATGGATGTTGATGTCGATGCACGCCGGATCGATGCTGATGTGGATAGACCAGCCCGGGTAGTTGTCGCGCGCAATGAGCTCGTCGAACGCCGAGCGCACCGCATGCTCAGGTAGTTGCTGCGGATGAAGCGTTCGTTCACGAAGAAGAACTGCTCACCGCGGCTCCGTTTGGCGAACTCCGGCTTCAGCACAAAGCCTTCCACCCGAACGGATCGGTGGCCTCCTCCACGGGCACCAGCCGCTCGTCGTACTTCCGGCCGAACACGTGCACCACCCGTTGACGCAGGCCCGACAGGGGCGGGGAGCCGGCGGGCATGGCGGGCAGGTGCATCAGCTCCGCATCGTTGTGCAGCAGCTGGAAGGCGATGGCGGGGTGGGCGAGGGCCACGCGCTGGAACTCGTCGATGACGTGCTTCAGTTCCACGGTGTCGCTCTTCAGGAACTGCCGGCGCGCCGGCACATTGAAGAAGAGGCTGCGGACGCTGATGGTGGTGCCCGTTGCAGGCCACCGGCTCCTGCAACTTCACGCGGCTGCCTTCGATCGGGGATGCGCGTGCCCAGTTCGTCCTCGGGCCGTCGGGTGCGCAGCTCACCTGGGCCACGGCCGCGATGCTGGCCAGGGCCTCGCCACCGAAAGCCGCGAATTGCGGACGGCGGACAGGTCCTCCGGCCTGGCGGATCTTGCTGGTGGCGTGCCGCTCGAAGCACAGGCGGCGCGCGTCGGTGGGGGACATGCCCTGCCCATCGTCGGTCACCTGGATCGACGAACAGCCGGCCTCCTTCACCACCAGCACGATGTGCGCGCCGGCGTCCGCATTCTCCAGCAGCTCCTTCACCGCGCTCGCAGGCCGCTGCACCTCGCCCGCAGCGATGCAGTTCGCCGTGGTCGGGCAAGAGTCGGATCGAGTCCGGACATCGGGACAAATATGGCCCTGTCAGGAGCGTCGAACGCCGTGACGGATCGAAGCACCAGGAGGTTGGGGCGGCCCGCCAGGATGGCGGACGCGTTCGCCCGGAGCTCAGGCCTTGCCCTTCCGCTGGCAGTCCTTGGCAGGTGCCTTGGCTTCGCTGGCCGCGCCTGCGGCCGCGCGCTTCATCAGCTTCAAAGTGGCCTTGCGCTTCGCCTTCAATCAGGCACCGCTGTCCTGGGGCATGGTTCCTGGTTTTTAGAGCCCGCGAAAATAGGGCGCCATCAACGCGCGCATCACATGCCTTCCACAAAGCGCGCTGTTCAAAAGTGGCGCGTGCCTTGCCGGAGGCCCTGATGCGTGCCGGTAGCGTTCGCCGCGTTCACCTTCTTCACAGGCCCTCGATGCATGCGCTTGCTGCGCTTTCCCTTGTTCTTGCTGCCCTCGCCGGGTCCGCCGCCTTGGGCGGCCCGGCCCAACAGCCCGGGGCGCATGCGCGCCGCCCACCTTCCTGGCCGGGCCCACCGTGGGCGGACAGTGTGCTGACCAGCCTGAGCATGGACGAGCGGATCGCCCAGTTGATGATGGTGGCGGCCTACAGCAACAGGGGCGGCAGCATGTCCGCGAGGTGGAGGACCTGGTGCGGCAGCGCAACATCGGCGGCTCATCTTCTTTCAGGGCGGCCCCGTCCGGCAGGCACGGCTCACCGAACACTATCAGCGGGAGGCACCCCGCTCTCCTGATCGGGATGGACCTCGAATGGGGGCTGGCCATCGTCTGGACAGCACCATGCGCTTCCCCCGGCAAATGACCCTGGGGGCCATCCCCGACGATGCGGGCATCGAGGCTATGGGGGGAAGTCGCGCGGCAGATGCGTCGGCTGGGTGTGCACATGGCTTCAGTCCGGTGGCCGACGTGAACAACAATCCGGCGAACCCGGTGATCGACGACCGCAGCTTCGGTGAGGACCGCGAACTGGTGGCGCGGAAGGCCGTGGCCTACATGCGCGGTCTGCGGAGAACGGAGGGCGTCATCGCCACGGCGAAGCACTTCCCCGGCCACGGGGATACGGAAGTGGACAGCCACCTGGGCCTTCCGCTGATCGCCCACACACGTGCCCGCCTCGACTCCCTTGAGCTCTATCCCTTCGAGCGCATGGTGAGCGAAGGCCTCAGTGCCATGATGGTGGGTCACCTCGAAGTGCCCGCGTTGGACACCACGCCAGGCCTGCCCAGCACCCTCAGTCGCAATGTGGTGAGCGACCTGTTGGAGAAGGAGCTCGGGTTCAAGGGGTTGATGTTCACGGACGCCCTCAACATGAAAGGCGTGGCGAACGCCGACAAGCCCGGTGAGATGAGTTGCGCGCGCTGCTGGCCGGCAACGATGTGCTCCTCTTCCCCAGAACCCGGCACGGGCCATCGTCGCATCAAGCGGGCGGTGGACAGTGGCCTGGTGCCGCGCGAGATGATGAGCCACAAGTGCCTGAAGTGCACGCGCCAAGGAGTGGGCCGGGTTGAACAAACGCACGACCGTGTCCACCGAAGGCTTGTATGCCGGACCTGAACACCTGCGGCCAAAGCGCTGCGCCGCTCGCTCTACCGGGATGCCATCACCGTGCTCCGCAACGATGGTGTGCTGCGCGTCCGTCCGGCCGATACGCTCCGCATCGCTTCCCTCGTGCTGGGCGATTCCATCGGCTGCGCCTTCAGCGGGCCTTGGGCCGTCACGGTCGTGTGGACCGGTTCCGGGCGGACAAGGTGATGTCCGCCGACAGCGCCAACGCCCTGCTCCGTCGATTGGAGGGGTATGACCTGGTGATCGCTTCTGTGCACGGCACCAGCTACAAGCTCGAGAAGGAGTTCGGCGTTCCGCAGCTCACGCTCGACTTCCTGCGCCGCCTCGGCGATCGGCAGCGCCTGACCTTCGTGCTGTTCGCCAACCCGTACCGCCTTGTGCAGGCCTACGGTGCCCATCGCTGGGCCGCTGTGGTCTGTGCCTATGAAGAGACGGAGGACAGCCAGGACCTGGTCGCACAGGCGCTTTTCGGAGGTATACCGGCACCCGGCAGCCTGCCCGTAACGGCTTCCTCCTTGTTCACTCCGGCCTCTCGGCTCCTCAACACCACGGGCATCCTGCGGTATAGCCTTCCCGAGGTCTTGCCAGCGTGAGCACTGAGGATACATCCGGCATCGAGCAGATCGTCGGCGAGGGCCTCCGTGCCGGTGCCTTCCCGGGTTGCCAGGTGTTGGTGGCCCGCGATGGACAGGTCATCTGGAACAAGGCGTACGGCCGTCTCACCCCGGGAGGGCGCCCTGCGCGCCGATGGCCTGTACGACCTGGCAAGCGTGACCAAGGTGGCGGGCACCACGCTTGCCGTGATGAAGCTCGTCGATCGGGGCCGGCTCGACCTGGAAGCGCCGCTGTCACGCTATCTGCCCGAACTGGCTGCGCAGTACCCCGCGCATGGTGCCATCGTGCTCCGCGACCTGCTCACCCACCAGGCCGGCCTCGTCGCCTTCGTACCCTATCACCGGAGCTGGTGAAGGAGGGACGCCTTCGCGCGGATGTGTTCGCGGACAGCGCTGATGCCCGGTACACCGTGCGCGTGGCCGAAGGGCTCTACATGCGACCGGCCTATCAGGACAGCCTATGGGCGGCCATGTTGAAGGCGCCCATCGGGAAGCGCGGGGACTACCTGTATGGCGACCTCGATTTCCATCTGCTGGCGCGTGTTGCGGAGCGTGTGGCCGGAGAGCCGCTGGACCGCTTCCTGGAGCGGAACTTCTACCGGCCTCGGGCCTGGCCACCATGGGCTATCGCCCGCTCCGCGCGTTTCCCCAAGGACCGGATCGCGCCCACCGAGGATGACCGCACCTTCCGCATGCGGCTGCTACGGGGGATGTGCACGACCAGGGCTGCCATCCTTGGCGGCGTTGCCGGCCATGCCGGCCTGTTCAGCGATGCGTCGGACCTGGCCACTGCTGCGGATGGTGTTGGATGGGGGGGACATACGCGGGCGTTCGTTACCTCAGCGACGGCGTCGTCGCGGGTTCACCAAAGTGCCAGTTCTGTGCACCCGGATGGAGCCCGGTGCCAACGGCAACCGCCGGGGGGAGCTCCGGGTAGGACAAGCCCCAGCCGGCCGGAAAGCCGGGAGCCAGCCTGCGAATGCGTCAGCTACCTCAGCTTCGGGCATACCGGTTCACGGGAACGCAGGTGTGGGTTGATCCCGCTGACCGTTCGATCCGTCTTCCTGAGCAACCGGGTGAATCCTGACGCGGACAACAAGAAGCTGGGTGAGCTCAACATCCGCACCCGCATACGGGAAGTGGTGCATACGGCCATCGCCCGAAGCGGTGCGGCGGCGGGCCGATGAGATGCCGGATACCCGGCTATCTTACCGGCAAGACCATCCAACGTGCGCGTCCACCTGTTCCTGCTCGCTTCGGCTTGCTCCTCCCTGCTCATGGCCCAGGTGATCCGATTGTGACGGCCAGCGCTACCTCACCTACCTGTTCGACAGCGTGGAAGTGACCACCGGTGTCGCCTTCGGCAGCAGCAACACGCCTGTCTCCGGCGGCAATGAACGCTCTACATGGGCATCATGAACCTGCCGGCGATGCACTGACGGGGCGTCCCGTGGTACTTGTCGCGTTCGGCGGTTCCTTCATCGCCGGTCAGCGCGGGATGTGGCCGAACTATGAGCCGGTTTCGCACGCCTGGGCTACGTGGCGGTGGCGCCGGATTATCGCGTGGGCTTCTTTGCTTTACAACGCCAACACCACCAGCTGGCGGTCGTACGGTGCATGCACGATGTTGCGCGCGGCCGTTCAGTTTCCTTTACAAGACCGCGGAGGTGGATGGCGATCCTACCGGATCGATACGGACCGCATCATCGTGGGCGGTGTGAGCGCTGGCGGCATCGGCGCCATCCGTATGGCCTACCTCGACCAAAGCAGCGAGATACCCGAGACCCTGTATGATGATACGCTCACCATCGGCGGCATCGAGGCAACGAAGTGGCGCGGCCTGGATACTCAAGCGAGGTGATCGGGTGTTGGGCGACGAGCGGCGCCATCGAGATACGAGCTGGGTCGATGTCGGTGATGTGCCCTGCATCAGCCTGCATGAGGTGGGCGATGGCGTGATTGCCTTATGGAACGCAGGAGGTCAGTGTGCTGGGGATGCACCGGGCTGGTGGCCTCCGGCAGCAGCGACCTGCACCTGCGCATGGACAATGTGGGCGTGCCCAATTGCTTCGTCAGCTATCCGGGCAATGAGCGCGTGGGCTACCTCAACTACGATACGGAGAACGCGTTCGGTGCCGTCGCGCGCTTCTGTGCGGACATCGTCTGCGACGCGGAACCAAGCTGCGGCCAGCTATCCACGGATATCGTGGAGATGCAGGCACAGCAGGGCGCGCTCATCGGCCCGAATCCCACGACCGGACGGGTGACCGTTCAGGTCCAGGAGCCCGCAGTTCTGGAACTGTGCGACCTGACGGGCCGTGTGGTACACACGTCCCCCGGGTCGTGTGCGTTCGTGGGAGGTCGACCTCTCCGCGGGATCGCCGGGTGTGTACCTGCTGCTATCCGTGGGAGGGACCACCGTCCGGGAACGCATCGTCCTGGCGGCTCATTGAGCTGCTCCTGAAAGCACGGAAGGCGCCCGAAGGCGCCTTCCGCTTGTCGTTCCGGCGATCGGTTGTCGTCGTTCCCGATGTTGACACCGATGGTCAGCGCATAGGTCATGTACTTGCTGTCCACGTTGCTGAGGTTCGGATCGTCCTTGAACACCTTGCTCAGGCCGAACGCGGCCATGGGCTGCGAGGCTGAAGAGCCCCATGTCGAAACCGAGGCCGGCTTCGATGTTGAAGGACCCGGAGTTGAAGTCGCCCTTGTTCCAGTCGATGCTGTCATCCCATTGTCCACGCTCATCAGCACATCGTAGCTCGGGCCGAGCATGAAGCGCAGGTCGAACTGATAGCTGTCCACGAACTTGTAACCGGCGAGGGCCCGCAGTTTCAAATTGGTCGAGATCGGGGTTGTCCTCCACCGCGAAGGCGGTACCGTCACCGAAGGATACCGTGGTGGCGTTGCGGCCGAGAACGCACCCGGCTGCGGGAACAACCTGTCGCCGATGCGGAAGTCGGCACCAGGGTCCAGCCCAAGGCGGCCTTGGTCTTGGTGCCGGTCTCCACCTTCGTCAGCGTCTGAAGGTGAGCCCGGCCTGCGGGTTGAACTGGAATTGCGCTGGCCGCCGCGGCAGAACCGATGAGGGCCAGTGTGAACAGGGTCTTTTTCATGCGTTGTCCGGTCTGTTGCCAGGCGCTGCAGGATTTGCAACGGTCGTGCCAATTGCTGCAGTGCGCCGGGATCTCTTGACGATCGAGGAGCTTGTCGTTACGGCAGCACCACCTGCCGGGCCTCGCCTTTGTCCGTGATCCACACGTGCTTGATGATCTCCTTCACCTCTTCTCCTTCACATCGGGCGGCAGTTCGCATTTGAGTACAAGGTTGTAGGTGTATTGCACCGGCAGCTCCGTGATCTCCGCATGTAGCACAATGTCGAACTGTCCATAGGGCACCTTGTTGTAGAACTGGGTCGATGGCTTGCGGATGTCGTTCACCAGCTGCCCCTTACGCCGGCTGTTCAACGAGGTCTGCGTGCGCGATTGGTAGCTGGTGTACCGGTCCAGCGGGAAGTATGCGCCCGACTCTTCCCGCTCCGGTGCGGCGCGCGTCTTCACCTTCAGACCGAGCTTGTCGAACGCCTCCAGCTTGCGCTGCATGAGGCGTGTGGCGAACATCCGCAGGGTGTCGTAGGCGGCGCCCTGTTCATGCACGAAGAAGTCCACCTTCACCAGGTCGTAGATCTCCTCCTTCGCGGCGGCGCTCACCAGCTTGTCCAGTATGCGCGCATCGCTGAAGCGGATGTGGATGTTCTTCACGGATCTCGAATCCCGCAGGCACCTCCTGGTAGGTGGTGCTGAAGAGCTTGCGCGTGGCCTCCACTTCATACACCGGAAGGAACGAGAGCATGTCCAGGAAGATGTCCTCGTCACGCAGTCCCTCCTTCCACAGCCGCGCGCTCATCCGGCGCATGCGCGCATCCAGCAGGCTGTCCGCCTCTTCGGCCGTCTGGCCCAACTGGGTCACATGGAAGATGGCCAGGTAGCTGTCCGCGCGCACGTTCATCATCGCGTTCACCTCCAACACCGGCGTGTTGCCCAGCACTAGCCACTTCACGGGCTGTTCGGCCTGCTGGAAGTACATGCAGTTGCTGGCCTCGTAGTAGAGGTTGCCCAAGGCCTGTGCCGGAGCCTGGTGGTGGATAATGCAAGAATGGAGAGCGAGTAGGATGCGGTGCATGAGGGTGTTTTCCGCGCGGTACACCGTGCCGGCGCGGAGGTTCGTCGCCGCTATCGCTTCCGCTTGAACTGCCCGCTCTTCCAGGCCTGCACGAACTGCGCCAGGCCACCGGATTGAACAGGTTGGTGGAGGGGGCCATGCCCACTGCTGGTAGAGGCGCGTGTTGTCCGCCATGGCGCCTGAACTGCCGGCTCAGGCCCGGGTCCGGGGGCATGTTCTCCATGCGCTGCATCATCTCGTCGGACTGAGGTGCTTCAGCGCCACTTGATAGTCATCATCGCTCAGGCGCAGGTTCAGGAAGGCCTGGGCGAACTGCTCCTTGGTCGGCCAGGGTGTCACCGTGAGCGTCGGCAGCAGGATGGTGTCCGGATATCACGTGGATCGTCGAGTACTTGTTGCCGCGATCGTGTCCGGTATCAAGTAATGATGCGGCTGTCTTGAACCCGACGGCGGCGTACATGATGGTGTCGCCCGTCTGCGCCACGAAACTGAGTAGCCATAGACATCGCTCATCGTGCCGCGGTAGCTCCCTTCGTGAGGATGCTGGTGAACGGCACGGGTTGAAGACTGTCCCCCGTGACCACAACGCCGCTGAACTGGACCGGGTGCCTTTCTGGCCCGCCGCTCTGTGCGGACAGGGCGCCGGTCAGCGGGAGGGTGCAAAGCAGTAAGGAAGGACGCATGCGTGCAAAGTAACGCGGGTGAACAAGCCTGTCGTAATGCCGTAACGTCAATGATCGTGAACGCCCGGCGCACATAGCTTTCGCCCATGCCAGTCCCCGCGCTCCTTCCCATTGCGGCGTTGGCTGCTGCTCACGGTAGCGTTCATCGGAGCCCTCGGCACGGCCATGGTGGCCGATTGCCTTCGTGCGGTCCACAGGGCTTCCGCAGGCATCATCCACACTGCTGTGCAGGATGTGCCGGCCACCACGGCCATCGTGCTCGGCTGCCGCGTGAACGGCGACGATCCGTCACGGTGTTTGGAGGAACGCCTCATCGCCGCGTTGGAACTGCACCGTTCCGGCCGCATGCATCGGCTGCTGCTTTCCGGGGGATCATGGCACCCAGGGCTATGATGAAGTGAACACCATGAAGGACTGGCTTGTCGCGCGCGGTGTGCCGGAGGCGCCAATGTATGATGCGCGCCGGCTTCGACACCTACGATTCCATGGTGCGTGCGCGGAAGATCTTCCAGGTGGATGATGCGGTCATCGTGTCGCAGCGTTTCCACCTTCCGCGTGCGCTCTACCTCGCCCATGCGGCCGGCTTGCAGGCCAGCACTGGCAGCGGACCCGGCCGCAGGAAGCTGCAGCTGCCGGGGGCAGTGCCGTGCGCGAGCCGCTCGCCTGCGTGAAGGCCGTGCTGGATGCGCGACTGGCCCTTGATCCGCGCTTCCTTGGGCCGGCCATTCCGGTTCAGGGAGATCCGCGGCCAGTTTCGACCGCCCTGCGGCCGAAGCGCGGCCAACGCGGTCGCGGCGATTCGGCCTGCGGGGCGGTGAGCGATGCACCATTCGGTCACGGCATCAGCGTCCGCGCTGCGGTGCGTGGATCGCCGCGGAGGTGTCGAGGGCGGGACCCGGCAAGTGCGACAGCACCCAGCGCCCGGCGTCCGCCTCGATCTCCAAGGGCGCACCACCCATCGATGCGTCAGCGGCGAACACCGAGACTCCATGCCGTACTGGTAAGCGAAGCAGGTGACATAACGGGCACGCCCAAGGAACGAATACCCGAAGCGCTCGGCCTGCGGCAGGTGCCCCACCTCGTGGGCCAGGTGCATCAACCAGCGGAGCGTGCTCTGCGCCGACCTATCGGCGAGCCCGGGATCGTGCCACCAGCGCGCGGTGAACCAGATGGTGCGACCGATGGTCATGGCGCCGCCGCGGGCATAACGGTACCAGGGTGCGCGCAGCCAGTTGGATGATGCGGGACGCACGCGCACGGCCTGCGGCGGCGAAGGCGCAGCACGCACACCGCTCACCAGGGCGAGCACGGCCTGTGTCGGCGGCGCGTGAAGCGCGCCGTTGGGGTCGATGAGCGGCGTGGGGTGGGAGCGGTGTGCCGGCTTCACATCGTGCGGATGCCGTACAACTTGCACAGCCAGCTCAGGTGGCCGATGTGCGCGACCTTCGCCCTTGGCGGATGGCATGTGTGATCGCATCGCGCATGGTGTCACCGATGAGCGGCATGCCCGTGGTGTTCGGCGTTCGAGTCCTCGTCCGTCAGTGTGGGCAGGTGCTCCATCACCTTGGTGTAGGCATGAACGTGGCCCACACCTCGGCGTACGGCGGGCATTGGTCCGGTGGCAGTCCGCCGCACCGATGGTGAAGTGCTTGGCCCAGCTGAACTTCTCGAACGGTCCGCCGGTGGAGCGCAGCAGCAGCCCGTTCTGGCTCGTGGCCAGGTGCGCCACCAACCAGTAGACCGTGTTCAGGTCCTTCCCTTCGCTGGTGAACGCGGTGCACGTCCACGTCCTTCAAGTAGCGCAGGTAGCTCAGTGTGTACTGCCGGGTGCGGTCATCGTAGCGGGCCAGCACCATCGCTTCGGTCCTCATGGCGCGAAGATGGTGAAGGCACACGGAGGTGTGGATAAGTGCAGCAGGAGGGGGATGCTCGATGTAACCGGGCCACCTTTATTCCGGCCCGTTCCTTGATCGAATGAAGAAAAAAGACCGGAAGATCTTCGTGCTGGATACACTCGGTCATCCTGTACGACCACTCGGCCATCGAATGTTTCCGGGAACATGACGTGGCCATCCTTGCTCCCCAAGTGCTGGAGGAGCTTGACGTTCAAGAAAGGCAATGACACCATCCACTTCGAGGCGCGGGAGTTCATACGCCACCTCGACTCGATGCTCAACTTCGTGACCTGCTCACGGACTGGATACCGCTGAACGGCCCCACCAAGGGGAAGTTCAAGGTGGTGGCGAAGCATGACCTGAACGGAGTGGACGCCGCAAGGTGTTCCAGGACGAAGCGACGACCATCAGATCATCAAGTACCGCGCTGACCCTTCAGCGCCAGCACAAGGACCGCAAGGTGGTGCTGGTGAGCAAGGACATCGCGCTTCGGCTGAAGGCCGAGAGCCTCAACATCATCGCCGAGGATTACCTCACGGGCAAGGTGCGCGACGTGCGCGATGCCATGTACAGCGGCCGTACCGTGCTCGACGATGTGGATGAGGCGCAGATGGAGCAGATTGTTCGAGCATGGGCACATGCCGGTGGACGAGCTGGACCTTCCGCGCCCCTCGAGGAACGGCTGCCCAGCCTGGGCACAGAAGGCGCATCTGGTAAGTACGACCATGCACTATTGCGGCCGACCATGGCGACGGCGCATGTCTGCGCATCGGTCAAGAACGCAAGCAGGGCGAGGACGCCGGCCATGCGCGGCGGGCAACGCCGGCCCGGTCGTCAAGCGCCTGCTGGTGCAGGCGCTGGCGAACTCCTGCTGGCTGGCCTGCTGCTGCTGAACGGCCTGCTGACGAGCGCACCACGCGATCTTTGTCGCGGCCCGTGGTGCCCTCAGCAGCAAGGACATCAGGTACCTGCCCGGCGATATCCAGAGCAAGCTCGACTTCGGCTACAGCCGCTCTGGGACAACCTGAAACTGATCGAAGACCCAGTTCGAGAAGCGACAGCACGCCGAAGCGCATCGTCGAGATGCTGGAGAACGAGAAGATCGCCATCGCCCCGCTCGCCTACATCCGTGGCCGCAGCCTGAGCAACATCTTCTTCATCGTGGACGAGGCGCAGAACCTGACGCCGCTCGAGGTGAAGACCGTGATCGATCGCGCGGGGAGAAGGCACCAAGATGCGTCTTCACCGGTGATGTACCAGATCGACACGCCCTACCTGGATGCGGAGAGCAACGGGTTGAGCTACCTGATCGACAAGGCCAAGGGCGACCCGCTGTTCGCGCATGTGACCTTGGAGAAGGGTGAGCGCAGTGCGTTGGCCAATCTGGCGAACGCGCTGTTGTATTCGTGTGCGGCGCGCTGTGGAGCAGGGCTTAGAAGAATCCTGCTCCTCGATGAACGAGAAGTCCAGGTCGAACAAGTCCTGTAGGGTCCTTGCCGGTCTCGATGCGTCTCTTCATCACCCGTCTCGTAGTGCTGATTGACCTTCACCGGAACACCGCGCTCGTGGGCCGTGTGCAGCCAGTCGAAGATGTCCGGTAGAAGTGCTGCTGCTGCTCGGTGTCCAGGTAGTCCATCCGGATGTCCACCGTGGTGGGCTTGGGCTGCTTCAGGTACTCGTCAAGCCAGCGGTGCACCCGGCCGAAGAACTGTTCGCTGTTCGGCGAAGTGAACGGCCACGGTGGAGATTCCCCTCGACAAGGGTCCAGGTCGATGCCCGGCGAGTCTCGGTCCGGTCGATGTGCAGGCGCTTGGTACCATGGCCGGGCCAAGCTACCGGCCCAACTCCCTGTGGCATCGGGACCCGGCGGGGAACCATGAACACCCGGCCGTGAAAGCGAAGGGCGGCCCGGGCCGCCCTGATGGCCTGGATGTTCCCTGCCTCAGCGTTCGGTCGCGGTATTCCACCAGGATCTCGTGGTCGCTCGGCAGCAGGATCTCCGTGTCGTTAAGGCGCCGCACCCAGTAGGGGCGCACCCGGTGCCGTTGCAGGCGAAGGCGCTCATCACCTCCCCGGCGGCCAGCGCTTTGATCGGGAAGGTGCGCCAGCGCCCGTTCGCTTCCTGCATGGCCACCTTCACCTCGATGGTCTCGGAGCCGGTGTTCTGCCCAGTTCGATCTGGTACACGCCGCGGTAGTCACGCTTGTACACCTCGGTGTACGCTTCGCACTGTCGCAGGGCTTGCCCCGGGGCTCGCGCGCTCTTCGTCGAGGCAATCGGCGCGGTTCTGGTCCTGCGCAGCCGCCCGCAGGGGAGCAGTGCGCCGAGGGTGAGGGCGAGGGTACGGTTCATTGCAACGGTTGTTCTGCACGAGGATGATGGCGGCCTCCTGGTTGCCGAGCTGCGGCTGGTCTTCCAGTCCTTGCACACCGGCGATGTCCTCGGTAGCTTTGCGCGCCCATCCGCGGTTGTTGTAGGCTTCCTCGTTCTTCGGGTCCAGTTCCAGCACGGTGTCAGGGTCCCGCATGGCCTCTACGTACCGTCAACGATGTACGCGCTTCGCGGCTGGTATAGGCCCACGGATGGTCCCCTTTCCGCGCGATCGCGGCGGTGAAGTCATCGATCGCCTTGGCGTGGGCGCCCTGCCGACTGTGGCAGAACCCTCGCTGCAAGTAGGCGTTCAGGTGCTCCGCGTGGGCTCAGCACCTTGTCATAGTGCGCCGATACCGGCATCCGTATAGGCCCCGGCACGGTAGGCCTTTTCTCCGGCACGGAACGCCTCCGCCGCAGCGGACGCGGAGTTCCATCGGCGCCGGGCCTTGCGCATGGGCCAGGCCGCAACCCAGCATGGCAAGCAACAGCGGACCGGTGCGCGACCTCATTTCCGCTCGCGCGTGTTGGTCTCGGCCAGGCGGCGAAGCTGTTGCTCTGCCCGCAGGCCATTGACCACGGACGGCGTCCGGCCTTTCGGCGCACGCCACCAGCCGGACGGACAACCGCGCCGGGCGGGGCTGATGCCGCCACGTTCTTCTTTTCAACTCTGTCGTGCACCAGGGCAGGGCCTGGCGCATTTGCGGGCATCAGGCCGCTTCCTCTTCATTGTAAGCGCACAGGTGCTCACCGCATCAGGAAGTCAAAGAGTACGCGATGTCGGTGCGGTAGACGCTGCCGTTGTCCTTGCTCGGCAACAAGGCGCTGGCGCTTGTCGATGCTGAAGCGCGCGATGCCGCTGGTGGTTGTTCAGCGCTGCGAGGGTCCTGGCAGCTCACCGCGGCCTCCAGGGCATCGGCGGTCAGTTCAACAGCGGTGGTCTGTACTCCGGCCAAGGTGCTGGTGAGCAGGAGCAGGGGAAGGATGGTGCGTTTCGTGGTGGGGAACATTCGTGGGGGCTCCTACGTAACGACGGCAAAGAGTTCGGAACCATGGAGATGAAGAACCAGTTTCCGTCACCCAGCGCGCACGCTGATGCGTAGCCGGTGCCCTGGTGGGTATCGCTGCCGCTCTGGCCGCCAAGGCCTGATCGCCCCGTGGGCATGACGATGGGCGACCTCCGGAACACTCTTCGGACCTGCGCGTTCGCTGGAGCACTGGCCCTGGCCGGTGTCTCCGGCGTTCACGCGCAGGGCGTCTTCACCATCAACGGCCGGTTGAAGGTGGAAGGCGGCAGGCTCGATGGCGCCAAGCTCATCGTGCTCAAGGATGAAAGCCAGAAAGTGCGGACCCTGAACAGCGGTCTGTCGAGTTCTCGCTGACCTTGATGTGGAGAACGCCAACTATGTGCTGGGTTGAAGGACGGGTTCGTCACCAAAGGCTCTCGTTCGACACGCATGCGCCCATGGAGGCCGTGGCCAATGGGTTCACGCCCTTCGAGTTCGCGGTGAACCTCTTCAAGCAATACGAAGGCGTGAACACCGTGGTCTTCGATCGACCCTGGTCTGGGCGCTGTTCAAGTACGACAAGAACTGGACGACTTCGACTACGATACCGATTACCAAGAGCATCCAGAGCCAGTTGCAGCAGGTGATGGATCGAGGTCGTTCAGAAGCAGGAGGAGGAGAAGGGCCGTTGCGGATGAGGAAGGCCGGCGCAAGGCGGAGGAGGAGAAGGCCGGGGCCAGGCCGATGCTGCGAAGGCGAGGCCGAAGCCGAGGCCGCGAAGGCCAAGGCACGGGAAGAGCCGCTGCGGAGGCCGCACAGAAGGAGCAGGTACGCCTGGCGGCCGAACAGAAGAGGCCGAGGAGGCCGCCCCGGAAAGCTGAACAGGAGCGGCAGGTGAGGAGACCCCGTCAGCGCAGGGAGGCCGAAAGGCCCAACGAGGCCGCCGAGACCTGACCGCCGCCGCCGAAGGAGAAGCCGGCTCCGTCACCCCCTCCGCCTGCGCCGCCCCCGCGAAAAGGTCGCTCCGAGCCGCTCCACCCACCGCCTCCACCGGTGCGCAGTGCATCGAACGGCGTGCGGCGCGATCCGGTGACCGGCGATGACCTGCGCAGGGCCCAGGCCGCGCGCGAGGACCGAGGGCGCACCGGTGCGGACGGCCGAAGTGCGGGAGGTCAGTGAAGGCCCGTCCCCCGAGGTGGTGAAGGAGCGCAAGGTGGTGCGCAACGAGGAGCTCATCGTGGAGCCCAATGCCGTGATCACGCGGATCCAGCTGGATGATGGGGTGCGGAGGACGGAGTACCGGCGCGTGGTGCACAAACGCGGACCCACCTTCTACTTCAAGGACGGGCAGACCTGCAGCCAGCGTGTCTACGAGACCGAGGCGCTGGCCGAGCGTCGCTGATCACCAGTTCCAGGATAGTCCGAAGCCTGCGGCCAGTCCGCGCATCCGGCCTCCGGCGAGGCCGGTCAGGTTCGGCAAGGCTGCGTTCACGACCAGGCCCGGGAGCAGTTCGGTGCCGAACTCCAGCCCCAAGCGCCACCCGCCGAAGCCGCCGAAGGCGACCTGCCCGGCGATACGGCCGCGTGTTCCCAAGCGCGTGAGCACGGACACCCGCGCCAGAGGCAGATACCCGGGGAGCAGCCGCTGCTCCACCATCAATGCGAGGCCCCAATGCGACGTGAACGCGCATTCGGCGGTGGCATGGAACCGGGCCGGTAACAGCGTCACGCGGCTTCCCCGGGCATAGCCCAGCCCCAGCGTGTCCTGCAGGTCCTGGGTGCCCGTCAGCGTGCCGTCCAGGTCGAGCACATCGTCCACCCGGAAGCCTTCATAGCGGAGCAAGGTGTCACGGTCGATCTGCAGGGTCCGCTTGTTCCACGCAAGGAACCCCAGATGCTCCGCACCGATCGTGAGGCGCGTATCCGCGACCGGCCAGGGGACCCTGAAGGAGCGTGCCCCGCTGAGCGCCACACCACCGCCGTTGGACAGTCCGCCACCGCCATCCGCGGTATCGTTGGCCAGGTAGCGTCCGTTCAACCCAAGAAGCAGGTAGCGGCCATCGGTGGCCGTGAACAGGTCCGCGCGCTCCACATCAGCGGAGTTCAGTCGCTGACCGTTCACCCACTGCAGCACCAGGAAGGAGCGCCGGTCCCGGCTCTCAGCGCCGATGCCGAAGGTCTGGTAGCGAATGCGCAGCGCACGGGCCGGTCCCAGTTCGGCCAGTTCGTTCTCACGGTCCCCGTTCCCGAAGAAGGTGACGTTGTAGAGCGCATCGCCGTAAGAGAGCCCGAGCACGTCGTGGTGGCCGACCATGATCCGGGGCCGGAGCCCCCGGTGACCGAAGAGCCGTTCGCCCCAGGCATAGGTCAGTCCGGCATCGAGCACATAGCCCGCCCGTGCTGCGCCTGCATGGGTGTTGGCGGAACGCTGCCGGAGCTCACGCGAGAGGTCCTTACCTCGCCAAAGCCCGAACACGAGCTCGTTCCTGATCGCGCTGGCGTCATACAGGGCCTGGACCCGGAGGTCAAGGAAATGATGTGCAGTGGGGCGTGCGGGCCATGGGTCGAGCACCTGTCCGGCGCGCGCACCGCTCGTGTCCGCCGCCGGCTGTGCCCATGCGGCATGCGCGCAGAGCATGCCTGCGAGGCTCCAGGCGATCGCGATCCGGCGCTCAATCATTCCCGTTCACCACGTAGTTCCCCTCGAAGCTCACCTGCAGATCGATCGCATGGTCCGCGCGCAACTGCACCGGGTTGACACCGGCGGTGTTGAAGGTGGCGGACACCCGCAGCTTCCCGGCAGGCACGCTGCCGTCCGCTGATGGATAGAGCCGGTCAAGGTCCGCTGCAGCGATCGAGAAGCTGACCTGGGTGTAGGATCCCGAAGTGACCTCGCCATCCGTGTTCACTTGTGCCGACGGTACCGTGCCGCCCGGTGCCAGGGTGGCCTGCACGTTGCCTTCGCTGTCCACAATGCTCAATTGGAGCGCTGCGGAGAAGGGGAAGCCGTTGGTGGCGAAGAGGTGCAGGGTGCCGCTGCGCAGGGCGTGCCGGTCGACGGTGCCGTCCAGTTCGATGGCGATGTCCTTGCGCAGGACCAGGTCCGTTGCCCGCAGGCGCAGGGGGATCTCCACTTCCAGATCCGTCGCCAACGTGCTTTCATAGTAGAAGAAGTCGTTGCCGTTGCTCACGTCACCCAAGGGGTCCAGCTCGAGGTCCAGGTCGTAGGCCAGTTCATCCGGCAACACTTCGATCAGCTCCGCGAGGTTGCTGTTGGTGCTGCTCACGGACCAACTGTTGCTGGCCTCCTGAAAGCCATTGCCGAGGTCGATGGCCCGGTCCACGTTGAGCGGAGCTCCGATGATCGGGTGGGCGAGCTCCACCGATGAGCCCGTGCGCGAATTGATGCCCTTGAGGTACAGCAGCCGGGCCCGCATGTCCATGCCCACTCCGTTCCGCACATCCAACCGGGCCTCTGCCGCATCAATATCCAGCAGGCCGCTGATGTCGCGGAACACATCGAGCTTGGATGTGTCGGCATCGAGCTCCACCGCGCGGGTCCCGAAGTAGCCTTTGGCATAGGCCGGCACCACATCCCGGTAGCTCACCAGCGCTTCAAGGCTGTCCGCATTGGTCATCTGCACGGTCCCTCCGTTCGGGTCCGTGGTCAGGTCCATGCGCGGCGCGATGGTGTTCACATCGTCGTACTGCGGACCGCGCAGGTCGAACCGGTAGCCGGCAAGCGACCGATCGATGACAAGGGTGGCCGGGGACGCCGCCGAACCCGCCGGGATCACGCCGTTCACTTGAAGCTCCGCTCCATTGAGCGTGGCTCCGCCGATGCTGAAGTCGGCCAGGATGGCCGTGGCAAGCCTGTTCTTCAAGGCGATCTCCAACTGACCCGAGCGCACGCGCAGTTCGCTAAGGGCAAGCTCTTCCAGATCGAACCGGGTCACATCCGTTATCGCGGGGATGGTGGTGCCGGGGAAAAAGGTGAGCGTGGCGCCACCCAGGTCGAACGGCGGGTACACGTAGCGCAAGGTGGTGTCCGGCGCAGTGAGCACCGTATCCAGCTTCAACGCGAACAGCCGGCTGCGGTAGATCAGGCGCACGCTGCCGTCCGCATCGGTGCTCAACAAGGAATCGGGCAGCAGGTCGCCCAGGCCGAGCGTGGTACGCACCAATGGCACGGCCACATCGATATCCCATGTGGGCGATGCGGGCTCCTTCCTGCAGCTCGACAAGGCAAGGACCATCAAGGCCGTGCAGGCAACCGCGCAGTGTTTCCTTCGTTCCATCTTCCGGAGGCAAGGTAGGTACCGGACCGCATCGGCCCGGACCGTGATAAGGACGTTGTGAGGGGGTATTTTCGCAGCCCGGGGCTTTCCCAATGCTACTTGAACGCCGCATCCTGATACCGTGGCTCGCCAGCGCGCTGGTGATGTACGGCCTCAGCTACATCTGGCATGGTGTGGCCCTGAACGACCTGCGTGAACTGCGGATCCCGATCGGCCTGTACCTGGCGCTATCCGGTCTCATCTACCTGGTGATCGGGCTCGGCCTTACCGCCTTGATGCACTTGTCCATCCGGCACGAGTGGATCTCCATCCGCCAGGGATTCCCGCTCAAGGGTGCATTGCTCGGTACGGTGGTGGGCTTCGTGGTCTTCCTGGTCGCCTTCATTTTCGGCATGTCCTTCACCGATCATCAACTGGTGCATGTGCTCGCCGATGTGGCGTGGCAGATGGTGGAGCAGGGAGCGGGTGGTCTGGTGGTGAGCCTCGGCATCATCTACGACCTGCACCAGACCTTCCTGGAGAACGAGCGCGCGCGTTGAAGCCGCTCACTTTCCGTATTTGTCCGGCCATATCCGTGCGATGAGCTCCGCGTACCGCTGTTCCCGGGCATTGTCGCCCGGTGCATAGAGGCGCGTTCCGCTGATGGCCTCCGGCAGGAACTCCTGATCGCTGACGTGGCCGGGCTGATCATGGCTGTACTGATACCCACGTCCGTAGCCAAGGTCCTTCATAAGTTGTGTGGGCGCATTGCGCAGGTGCAGGGGCACGGGCAGGTCGCCTATGCGCTTCACCATGTCCTGCGCAGCGCCGATAGCCATGTAGGCGCTGTTGCTCTTCGGGGCCATGGCCAGGTAGATGGCGCATTGGCTCAGGATGATCCGGCTTTCGGGCCAGCCGATCATCTGGGCCGCCTGCATGGCGGTGGTGGCCATCAACAAGGCATTGGGGTCCGCATTGCCCACATCCTCGCTCGCCAGGATCACCATGCGCCGGGCGATGAACAACGGGTCCTCACCACCTTCCACCATGCGCGCCAGCCAGTAGACGGCCGCGTTCGGGTCGCTGCCGCGCAGGCTCTTGATGAACGCGCTGACGATGTCGTAATGCTGGTCGCCGGCCTTGTCGTACCGCGCGGACAGGGTCTGGACCACCTTCACCACCAGCGCCTCGTCGACCTCCACGGGTCCATCACCGGCGGCCTTTACGCAGAGCTCGAAGGTGTTCAACAGACGCCGCGCATCGCCTCCGCTCGCACGGAAGAGGGCGCGCGGGTCCTTCAGGGTGATGGTCCGGCTGCTCAGTTCGGGGTCCATGGCCATCGCGCGCTTCAGCAGGGATAGCAATTGCTCCTCCGAGAGCGGCTCCAGGACGTACACCTGGCAACGGGAGAGGAGGGCGCCGATCACCTCGAAGCTGGGGTTCTCCGTGGTGGCCCCGATCAGGGTGATGGTTCCCTTCTCCACGGCGCCCAGCAGGGAGTCCTGCTGGGCCTTGCTGAACCGATGGATCTCGTCGATGAACAGCACGGCGCTCCGCGCGAAAAGGCCCGATCCGCCGGCCTGTTCGATCACCTCGCGGACATCCTTCACTCCGCTGCTGATGGCGCTCAGGGTGTGGAACGGGCGCTTCAAGCGCTCGGCGATCAAGCGTGCCAGGGTGGTCTTGCCCACGCCCGGCGGTCCCCACAGGATCATGCTGGGCAGCATGCCGGCCGCCAGGGCCTTGCGCAACACACCGTCGGGACCGACCAGGTGCGTCTGGCCCACTACCTCGTCCAGGTCGCGCGGGCGCATCCGTTCGGCGAGCGGTGTGCTTTCCATGGGTCCGTGCAAAGGAACGGCGGCGTACACTTGCCACGCATGGCGCGCTTCCTTCTGTTGAACGGACCCAACCTGAACCTGATCGGCCGGCGGGAGCCGGAGGTATACGGGACCCGGCGGTTCGATGAGCTGCTGGAGGAGTTGCACACGGCCTTCCCTGGGCATCAGTTCGAACTTCGGCAGAGCAACGTGGAGGGCACGCTGATCGATCTGCTCCAACAGGCCGATGGCGCATACGCCGGGATCGTGTTCAATCCAGCCGGTTTCTCCCATACCAGCGTGGCCATCCGCGACGCGCTGGCCGCCCTGCGGACGCCCGTGGTGGAGGTGCACATCAGCAACATCCACGCGCGCGAGGAGTTCCGCGAACGATCGCTCACCGCGCCGGTGTGCGCGGGTGTGATCAGCGGGCTGGGGCTCGATGGCTACCGCCTGGCGGTGGACCATCTGCTGCGCCGCGGCTGACGAAGGCCCGTTCGTCCAGCTGCAGGAAGGTCCGGTGGCCGAGGATGAAGCGGTCAAAGGCCACGCTGCGCCGGTATTGCCCGGTGAGGTCAACGTCATGCTCCAGTGCGCGCAACCGGCGGCGTTCCCGCAGCACGGCGGGCAGTCGCATGCAGAAATGCCGGTGCGCCCGGCCAACCTGCCAGGCATGCGCGCCATGGCCCTCGAGCAGGAATTTCAACGCGGCCATGTCGTCCAGCAGGAAGCGATGCAGGATCCGCAACAGGAGCATGCGGGTCCGCAGGTTCTTGGTCAGCACGATCAGGCTGTTCCGGAAGTTCAGGTAGGTCTTCCGTGGGCTTTCATACCCGAGCGCACCGCCGCCCACGTGATGCACGGCCACGGTCCCCGTATACCCGATGCGCCAGCCTGTGCGCCGCAGGCGCCAGCACAGGTCGATCTCCTCCATGTGCGCGAAAAGCGAGGCATCGAACCCGCCTGCCTCATGGAAGGCTTTGGCCCGGATCATCATGCAGGCGCCCGTGGCCCAGAACACTTCGCGGTCATCATCATATTGGCCCCGGTCCTCTTCGGTGACCTCGAAGATGCGACCGCGGCAGAACGGGTAGCCGTTGCGGTCGATGTAGCCACCGGCGGCCCCGGCATGTTCGAAGCGTGAGCGCGCGGCCTGCGAAAGCACCTTGGGCTGGCAGGCGGCCATGCGCGCATCGCGCCCCAGGTATGCGGCCAGCGCCGGCACCCAGCCAGGTCCCACTTCCACGTCGGAGTTCAACAACACGTAGAGGTCGGCCTCCACCTGTGCCAACGCGGCGTTGTAGCCACCGGCGAATCCGAGGTTCGATGGCAACTGGATGACCGACACCTGGGGATGCGTGCGGCGCAGCCAGTCCACCGAACCGTCCGTGCTCGCATTGTCCGCCACGATCACCTGCGCGTCCGCGAGCGTGTGGGCCACTACGCCCGGCAGGAAGCGCTGCAACCAGTGAAGCCCGTTCCAGTTGAGGATGACGACCGCCGTGCGCATGCGAGGTCGGCAAAAATGGCCACGACCCGGCTAGCTCAGTGCGGATTGTTGAAGTTGTCCAATACGCGCTCGCCCTCGATGGAGTGCACGCGCACCCCATCGGAAGCTGCGGCCGGACCCAGCGGCATGCTCAACAAGGACTGCCAGTTGGCCGTTTTGATCTCCCCCGGGATCTCCGAGTGCAACAGGTCCCAGCAGCCGATGCCCACGTTCTGCTGCCAGAACACGAACCGGCGGTCGGCGTAACGCCCGGCCTTGTAATAGTGCCAGATGAGGTAGGGGAGCTGCTTGTTGTCGTTGCTGCCGTCCACCACCGAGCTGGGCAGTCCATAGCGCAGGAAGGTGATGCCGCGATCGCTCTCGTAGCCCTTGAGGTTGCGGCAGCTGTACATGCGGTTGGCGATCCGCACGCGCTCCTTGTAGCGCTCCCAGGCGCCTTTCGGGTCCGCCGGGTCCCGGTTGGCCCAGAAGGTGTAGAAGAACCGGCGCATCAGCTCGTGGTCCTTGTCACGCCAGCGATCATCGATCATGCGGCGTTCCAGGTCGTCCGCCACAGGGCGCAGGCAGGCCACGAACTCGGCAAGCGTGTCGCGGTCGGTGATCAGGTCCACGAAGGTCCCCGTAACGTTCGTCCCTTCCAATGCCTGCGCATCGTAGTGGAGCGGATTGTGCCGCTGGAAGTACTGTTCCTGCCGGGCGATGGCTTTGCCTTCACGGTCCAGCACCTCCAGTGCGAGCACGTAGTCGCCGCTCGGCAGGTCGGTGATGGGGAAGCCGCCGTTCACCGGGACGATGGTGCCAGCGGCGAGCTTCTGCACACGCTTGTACATGCCCTTCACACGATGGTCCTCATAACCCTCGATCTGGTAGCTGGCCGCAAAGAGGCTGTCCCTGCCGAACACCCCTTCGGTCCCGTACACCTCCGCGTGGAAGGTGATCTTGTCCTGCACGGGCGGGAAGAAGACACCGGTATAGGCCTGCGGCTCCGTCCGGCCTTCCGCATCCGTGCGTGTCCCGGCCGTCAAGAGCAGGTCCGAAATGCCGATGCCCGGAGCCTCGGCGGCCACCACGAGCGGCCCTTTCCAAGCTGAGCGGTTGCCATCCGGCCCGTTCGGGTCGTGCAGTTCCACGCTGAAGGTGTACTCCCCGGGAGCGAGCAGGAAGTGCTCCTCCACCAGAAAGTCGCTGGTCACGGTATCGGACCGTTCGGGGCCGGCCACATCGGACTTCCGGAAGTCGACGATGTTGGTGTCCTGTTCCACGATCGTGAGCGCTTCCACCCGGGGTTGCCGCTTGCCCTGCGCGTTCACCGGCCACGCCACCGTGCTCCCCAGTACCGCGATGTGCACATCCACTTGCTGGCCCTTGCCGGGGATCCGGAAACGCTTGGTCTCCACCACCGCATCCACCGTGGAAGGCGTTTGGGCCATGGCGCTTGCGAACAGCAGCAGGCTGCAGGGCAGCAGTAGGTTCCGGGTCATGTTCCAAAGATAGCCCTGGTCGCTGGCGTGCACCTCCCGTTGGTGGGATCGGCCCGCCCGCTCGTGTGTCGGTTGCTACCTTCGCCCGCCAGCCACAAGGGCCAGACCTTGGTGGTCACCCGGAGAGGTGGCAGAGCGGTCGATCGCGGCGGTCTTGAAAACCGCTTTACCAGCAATGGTAACGGGGGTTCGAATCCCTCCCTCTCCGCCAAACCAAGCTCGGCCACGCAGTGGCCGGGCTTTTTCATGCATGGACCGAGCCAGGCAACGCCTGAGCGAGGGCCATGCATGAAAAAGCCGCGAGCGAAGCGAGCAGGGCTTGCGCTTGAAGCCTCCGCCGAACGGGATGTGCGGTCGACCGGGGAGCGATACACTGCCCCCGGTCCAGCCTGCGGCCCGCTTCCGGCCGTCCCGTGGTTCGCTCCATCTTCGCGGCATGCGCGTCACCTTTCTCGGCACCGGCACCAGCCAGGGTGTCCCCGTGATCGGGTGCGCATGCGCCGTGTGCCGGAGCACGGATCCGCGCGATGCCCGCCTGCGGGTGAGCGTACTGGTGGAGGTGGCGGGCAAACGCATCCTGATCGATGCCGGTCCGGACCTGCGCCAGCAGATGCTGCGTGCCCGGGTGCCCGATCTGGACGCCGTCCTGCTCACCCATGAGCACATGGACCACATGATCGGCATGGACGATCTGCGTTCGTTCAGTTTCCTGCACGATCCACCCAAGGCCATCCCGATCCACGCCGATCAGGGAACTGCGGCCGCCGTGCGCCGTGTGTACAGCTATGCCTTCCAGGAGCGCAAGTATCCCGGGGTCCCGGAGTTCGACCTGCACACCTTCGGTGCCGATACGTTCGAGGCGGCGGGTGTGAAGGTGCTGCCCATCGAGGTGATGCACATGCGTATGCCTGTGCGGGGCTTCCGCATCGGAGGGTTCACGTACATCACCGATGCGAAAACGATCGCGCCGGAGGAGAAGGCCAAGGCCGCCGGGTCGGATGTGCTCGTGCTCAATGCCCTACGGATCCAGCCGCATTATTCGCACTTGAACCTGGAGGAGGCGCTCGCGCTGGTGGAGGAACTGCGACCTCGACGTGCCTATTTCACGCATATCAGCCACTTCATGGGCCTTCATGAAGCGGTCGAACCTTCGCTTCCGTCCCATGTCCACCTCGCCTACGATGGGCTGGTGGTGGAACTCCAAGAGGGGTGAGGTGTTGGGGGTGGTCCGGGCTGCGGACCGATCCCGGATCGACCTAGCTTTCCGGTCCCCCAATGGTGATCACATGAACCGAGCGTTCCTCTTTTCCGTCCTCCTTTCCGCAGCGACCGCACCCGTACATGGCGCGGCGACCATCGCACCTTCACAGGGCGAGGTGACCTTCCACAAGGACCCACGGCGGTTGCCCAGTCCTGTGGCCCAGGCGCGTATGCGCCAGCATCCCGGTTGGGTGCGGTTCCTCCATGCGCGTCCACAGTGGGTGGTCGAGTTCAACGAGGCCAGCGGCATGCCCCGCCGTGCGTTCGGTCCACCGGTGCCCACTGCGGGAGGCCATGCGGAGGAGCGGGCACGGGCCTTTCTGGCCCCCGTGCTGCAGGACTTCGGACTTCCCCTGCAGGAGCTTGAGCTGCAGGTGGTCACCAGTTCGACCAAGTTCACCTATGTGCATTTCAACCAGCGGCACGCCGGTCTGGAGGTGCTCTTCGCCGATGCATTGGTGAAGCTGGATGCGCAAGGGCGCGTGGTCTCCTTCGGCGTTGACATGCACCGTGGGCTGGGTGATCCGCTGCCACCGTCGATGAGCGATGCCGCGCTCCTCTCCGCCGCGGGCCAGGGGCTTGCCGATGTGCTCTCATCCGAGCTCTCGGGTGCGGTGCGTTTCCTGCCGGTACCGGACGGCAACAGTGTGCGCGTGCATCAGGTGCGCGAGGTCCGCGTGAACACACGCAGTGCCGGCATGCCCGGACGCTGGCGCGCACTGGTGGATGTCCATTCCGGTGAACTGCTCTACCGCGTGAACGATGTGAAGACCGAGCATTTCGACCATGCGCGCGAGGAGGCCGGTGCGGATGTCACGGTGGGGGCCTCCATCTCCAACAACCCCATCGAGCCTTCCGTGGACGTGGTGCTCCGCAACCTCAACATCACGATCGGGGGCACGGACCACATCACCGACCTGAACGGCACTGTGAACAGCGGCATCACCGGACCCGTGGGCTTCAACTCCGCGCTCGAGGGCCTGTGGAGCACCGTGTACACCGATGGCTCCACACCGGTGCTCAGCGGCACCCTCCAGGAAGGTGCGAACGAGGTCGACTTCAACGGAACGGCCACCCTGCAGGAACGGAGCGCGTACTACCACGTGAACAACGTCCATGACCACTGCAAGTCCATGCTACCCGATTTCGATGGCATGGACTTCAGCCTGCCCACCAACGTTGACCTGCTCTCCGGCGACTGCAATGCCTTCTACGATGGCAGCTCGATCAACTTCTATGCGGAGGGCAACGACTGCCATGCGCTGGCCAAGATGGCCGACGTGGTCTATCACGAGTACGGGCATGGTATCAACGACAACTTCTACCAGAGCCTCGGTTCATCCTTCAACAACGGGGGCATGAACGAAGGGTATGCGGACTTCTGGGGTTTCAGCATCACGTTGAACCCGGTGCTGGCGGAAGGGTGGACCATCTCCAACCCTGACAGCTACATCCGGCGTTACGATACACAGCGGAAGGTGTATCCGGCCGATCTGGTCGGCGAGGTGCACGCGGACGGTGAGATCATCGCCGGTGCCTGGTGGGATACATATGTGCTGCTGGGCAACGACATGCCCCTCACCATGGCCCTGTTCGCCGAGGCCTTCCCCGGGTTGCAGGCACAGGTGGCCAACGGCAACGAGGGCGTGGCCTTCCGCGATGTGCTGATCGATGTGCTGCAGGCGGACGATGATGACGGCAACCTGATCAACGGCACGCCCCACGGTGCGGCCATCGGCGAAGCCTTCCGGCTGCATGGCATCACGCTGCTCACCGGTTTCGATGTGCAGCATGCAGCGGTCGCGTTCGCGCCGGTCACCCAAGGCATCACCATCGAGGCGCAGGCCACCATCACCGGCATTTTCCAGGATTACTTCCAAGGGGTGCGCCTGCACTATCGGTTGAACCAGGGTCCGTGGGAGAGCATGCTCATGACCAACACGGGAGGGAACAACTACGAGGCCGAGATCCCTGCGCAGCCTGCGGGCACGGTGGTGGGCTATTACATCGGGCTGCTGGACGTGAGCAACGTGCTCAGTGGCGTCACGCCGTCAGGCGCCGATCAGGCCGATCCGAACCTGCCGCATTTCATCCTCGTGGGCTACGATCTGAAACTGACGGAGAACGTTGATGACCTGAACCAGCTGGGTGATTGGGAGCTTGGGCTGGACACGGACAATAACACCACCGGAACCTGGGACGTGGGCGATCCGGAACCTTCCCTGAGCACTGTGGACGGCAGTGAGATCCAACCGGACGACCAGTTCACGGTGGGAGGGGAGAACTGCTTCTTCACCGGTAATGCCAGCGACCCCAGCAGCCCCGGATCCAACGATGTCGATGCGGGGCACACCACCCTGATGAGCGACCCCATCGACCTGACGCCGTACGAGAACCCCACGTTCACCGTGCGTCGTTGGTACACCAACAGCCCGCCCGGCGGTGCCAATCCCGGCGCGGACTGGTGGTACGTGCAGGTGTCCGCCGATGGGAACGAATGGGTGTTCGTGGAGAACACACGCACCGATGACCGCGCCTGGCGCCGTCTGGCCTTCCGGGTGCAGGACTACCTCGGCGATGTGCCCAGCGTGCGCCTTCGCTTCATCGCCAGCGACAGCACCCGCTTGGGACAGAACCTGGACGGCGGAAGTCTGGTGGAGGCCCTCGTGGATGAGATCGAACTCTGGGACAACACGATCGTGGGCATTGAGGAAGCGCCTGCAGCGCACATCCTGTCCCTCTATCCCGATCCCGCGGATGATGTGGTCAATGCCGTGTTCGAACTGCCCACAGGCCAGGCGGTGAACGCCGAGGTGATCGATCCCGCCGGACGTGTCGTGCTGACGACCCCGTTGCGCTCAGCGGGCGGCACCGTCCGCACCGGTCTGGATGTGCGTTCGTTGACACCCGGTGGATACGTGCTCCGGCTCCGGTGGTCCGGTGGTTCGGCACAGCGCCGGTTCACTGTGGTACGCTGACCGGCCCGTTGCGCGGAGGCCCCGGACGTCCCGAAGGGATGCCGGGGCCTCCGTGCGTTCAGGGCATGACCACGCGCTGCACGTGCCGCGTGTGCCCTTCCTGGAGGCAGACCAGGAAGGGGCCGGCGGATGCAACGGGGAGCGTGGCCATGCCTCCGGGCGGCAGGTTCCGTTCAAGCAGGATGCGGCCGAGGGGGTCGTGCACGCTCAGCATGCCGCCACTGCCGGATGTCAGGAGCACCTGGCCATCCTGCGTGATCAGCATCGGTGGCTCCGCGATGCCGGTGTTGATGTCCCCGATCACGAGGTCCACCACATCCAGTCCGGTAAGCGCGTGATCGTAGATGCGTACATCGTCCAACATGCCGAAGAACGGGGCGCTGTTGTCGATCAGGTTGCCCAGGGTCGCCGGTGCCTGCGGGTGGAAGCCGATGGCCCCCGATGCAGTACCCGAGGCCGTGGGACTGCCGTTCAGGAAGAGCCTGATGGTGCTCCCGTTGTACGTGGCGGCCAGGTGATACCAGGTATTGCTGAAGATGCTCGCCGGCGGGATCTCCACGGTGTGCACCGTCCCACCGGCGCGCAACCGGAAGCGCGCACCGGTGCTGTTCACCAGGCTGAGGCTCCAGATGAAGTCGTCGGGACCGGGGCCGATGGTCTTCGAAACGAGCACCCGCTCATCGCCGCTGACGATCTGCGGATGGAACCAGCAGGCGATGCTGATCGCATCGCCAGTTCCGGTGGTGATGTCGCAGGGGCCCAGGTCCACACGGGCATCGTTGCCATAGGTGCGGAGCGCTCCCGCATGATGTCCGCTGGTGGGTTGCCAGGTACAGGCCCCTTGCAGCAGGCCGTCGCTGCCACCTGCGGCAGCATGGGCGACCGTGCCGCCAAGCTCATCAAGGCGCCAATAGTATGAGGGCGTGGGCTGGCCCAACAGCGGGACCACGAGCGGGAGCGCGGAAAGCAGGGTCGAAGTGCGCATGGCAGAAGGGGTTGGTAGCCACGCCTACGCCCGCATACGCTGGGTGTTGCCTTTTTTCGACGGACGGGCGGATGCCGCGCACGGGGCCGATCCCCTGGATCGGCGGGAAAAGTCAAGCGCTGCGCGGTCGCTAGAGCATGCGCCCTTCCTGCAGGCACCGGGCCAGTTCACCATACACGGTGATCAGCGCGGCCTGGTCCGGGGCCGGCCCCGTGCGTTGCAGGATCCGCTTTGCCAGGCATCCGTGGTCCAGGATGTGGCCGATGCGCAGGCGTGCACCTTCGCTCAGGTCGTTGCGCACCTCCCGGTAGATGTGCCGCCACAGTTCCGCGGCGGTCGCGCTTTCGCGGAGCAGGCCGAACATCAGCAGGTAGTCCTTGTTCGCGATCAGCGTGTCCCCGGCACTGCGGATCACCTCCTTGAAGATGGCCAGCAGGTCGGTCTCGTGCCAGGCGCGCTGCAGGTAGTTGCTCACCCAGCGGCCGCCGACCAGCGCCTTCAACGTGGCCACGATCATCTCCGCGATCGCCAGGTCGGCGGCCGGGCACTCCTGGATGTCGATCACGCGGATCTCGATGGCGCCGCGGTCGAACCGTGCGATGGCGCCACGGCTGTTGGCAAAGTGGTGGTCCAGCACGCCTTGCTTGTCGAAGGGGGCCAGGGCCTGCGCGATGGGCTGGAAGATCACGCGGTAGTAATCCTCCTGGCTGAAGACGGCCTCCGGTATCAGCGCGCCCATGAGCTGCGGCAGGCGCTGCTGGTGCGTCAGGTAGTGCACCATGCGCGTGTCCATGAAGCCCGTGGGCTTTCCATCCAGGATCGGGCTGCTCGCGCTCAACGCCGGGATGATGGGCAGCAGCATGCGCACGGCGGTATGCAACTTCCCGAACTCCTCGTCGTTGGCGAAGGGGAGGTTGAGGTGCGTGCTCTGCAGGTTGCCCCACCCGTGACCGCGGCAATCGAAGATGGTGTTGTAGAGCGCGTACACCTCGTTGTAGTCATGCGCCCAGAGCTTCGTCTCCTTCAGCGGGTCCATGAAGGGGTGCGCGGCGCCCGGCAGCAGCATGCGCCCGCGCGGGGCCAGTGCCGCGTTAATGGCCTGCACCTCGGCCTGGAACTTCGGCTCGAAGCTCTGGATCGATGGCGTGGGACGCGCCGTTTTCATCTCCACCACATGGGCGGTGAGCTCGTTGCTCCATTCCACATCGCCGCGCTCCACATCGCTCACGATGCTGCCCGTCACGTCCTTGAACAGCTCGTCCACCGATGGGCTTACCGCCAGGGTATGCCGGTCCACCACCATGTACTCGAGCTCGATGCCGGTGACGTCGAACAGGTGAAAGGCGTTCTTCTTGGCCATGGTCTTGCTGCGTTCGCAGGTGTTCGGTCGGGTGATGCCTCAACCGTTGCCTGCCGTGTGGCGTTCGTGCGTGGTTTGTCCTGTCCGTTGCTCCACGGACCGTTTCAAGGCCCCGATGATCCGCCGGTAAAGGTCGTCGCCCAAGGCGAGGTCCTCCACGCCGTGGTCGATGTTCGGGCATTCGTTCACTTCGATGACAAAGGGCTCGCCCCGCACCTCCTTGATGTCCACCCCGTACAATCCCCCGGCACCGGGCGGGGCGCCCGGCCGTTCGAAGTCGCCCATGATGGCCTTCACCGCCTTCACCGCCACCTCGAGGATGCGGGGCGGGCAGTCCTCGACGTGCAGTGTGCTGGCCTCGCCTTCCTGTCCCTTCTTCGTGCCGCTGGCCCAGTTGTAGATCTGCCAGTGGCCGGCGGCCATGAAGTACTTGCACGCGTACAGCGGCCGGCCTTCAAGCACGCCGATGCGCCAGTCGAAGTCGCTCGGCATGAACTCCTGCGCGATGGCGAGGTCGCTTTCCGAAAGCACTTCCTCCAGCCGCTGGTCCAGCTCCTCCTGCGTCCGCGCCTTCACCACGCCCCGGCTGAAGGTGCTGTCCGGAAGCTTCAGCACCACGGGCAGGCCGAAGTGCTTCGCCACATCGTGCCGGTTCTCACTGTGCACGATCATGGTGCGGGGCGTGGGCACATCGTGCGCGGCCAGCACCTCGGCCAGGAAGACCTTGTTGTTGCACTTCAGGATCGCGTCCGGGGCATCCATCACGGCCAGCCCTTCCTTCTGCGCCTTGCGGGCGATGCGGTAGGTGTGGTCGTTCACGTGCGTGTTCTCGCGGATGAAGAGCGCATCGTATTCGCCGATCCGGTCGATGTCGCCGGGGCCGATGATGTCCACGTTGAACCCGAGGTCCTCCGCGGCCTGCCGGAACTTCACGATGGCCCTTCGGTCGCTGGGCGCCGCCTTGTCGTCCGGGTTCACCAGGATGGCCAGGTCATACGCGCCCCGTTCCTCGCGCGCCACCACATGCCGCTTGCGGCTGAAGTATTGCGCGGCGACGTGCCGGACGAAGGGGAGGTGCTCCTCGGGGATGTCGTTATAGGGGATGGGGCGCACCGCGCGGAGCTCCCATTTCTCCCCGGCGCGGATGAACCGGGCGCGCAGCAACGGCGCGCGGAACGCCTTGTACAGTTCGTGGGCCAGGTGGTCGTAACGCGGGTTCACGTTGCGGCCGAAGTACACGCTGAGGATGAACTCGGGCTTGTCCTTGTGGGCCAGCTGGTGCTGGATCAGCTCTTCCAGCTCGCGCCCAAGCACTTTCACCATGCCCGGATTGCGCAGGTCGAGGATCGCCTTGGCGTCCGGGATCACCTTCTGGCCGCGCGCCTCGGCCAGCAGGCTCACGTAATAGCCCCGGCTTTGGTAAGTGTAGCTGCGGGCCAGGTTGAAGATGCGCACGTTGCGCATCGATGCGAACCGGGGATGCGTCAGGTAATCCCGGCTGCTCACCACCTCCACCTCCTTCACACCGAGGTTGAACTCCTTGGGCTCGCGCACCACGATGATCTTCTTCATGCCGGCAGCTTCTTCGGTGAGATGATGAGCAGGTTGGCATCGTAGGTGACGATGCCGAGCATGATGGAGTTGATGAGCCGGCCCACGTGCACCTCGTAGTGCCGGTCCTGGCTGAAGGGGTTGCCGCTGTAGGGGTCCGCCACATGCACATGCTTGCCTTTCATGCCGTGCAGCACCACGAAGTGGCCCATGGGCTTGCCCCGCAGGTCGTCGAACACACTGGTGCCCGCAGCCGTGCTGTATTCGCGCTTGCTCCTGTACAGGTACGTGGCACTAAGGCCCGTCAGGATCGGCAGGTCGTGGTCGAAGTAGTGCTGAAGCAGCGCCGGTGTGGGGTCATCGAACCGCACTTCGCCGCCCTCCTTAAGGAACCGGGCGTAGGCCAGGCAGGCGGCATGCAGCTTCTTCCCCTCCTTGAAGCGTGTTTGCGCCACCAACTTCTTGCGCAGCATGTCCGGTGGCAGGCCATCCCAACTGGGGTCGAACACGCGCAGGTTGTACGAATGGATGCGCGCATGGTAGCCGCGCTGCAGGGCGTGCAATGCCAGGAACACCGCGAGCGTTCCCCCGTTCTCCAATTGATAGACCCCCTTCAGCACATCCTCCACCGGTACCCGGTCGCCGAAGTGGCCGTAAACGGCCTGCAGGGCCGTGGGGCCGCAACTGTCATCGTCGGGTTGGCTTTGGATCCGCAGGTCGCGCATGCGGTCGCAAAGGTCCGGGGGCGCCCGGCGTCCGGTGCCCGGGTGGCGCTGCGGGCCTTCACACCGCGCTGTTGACAGCCGCCCGGGATCTGCACCCCGGATCGTTGATGCCTGCGGGTGCCGGCTCCCGTCGTCGGCTGCATCGAGGGGGTAGCTTCGCACCCGATATCGCATGCGCGGCAACACCTTCGGATCGATCTTCCGGCTCACCACCTTCGGGGAGAGCCACGGACCGGCCATTGGCGGAGCGGTGGATGGCTGCCCGCCCGGCCTGCTGCTGGACATCACCGCCATCCAGGCCGAGCTGGACCGGCGCAGGCCGGGAAGCACCCCGCTCGGTACCACCCGCCGTGAGGCCGATCAGTTGGAGTTCCTCAGCGGACTGTTGAGCGCCGAGGGCACCATCGCACGGACAATGGGGACCCCCATCGGTTTCCTGATCCGCAACCGGGATCAGCGCCCGGCGGATTATGACGACCTCCGTGACGTTTACCGCCCCGGCCATGCCGACCGCACCTGGGAGCAGAAGTTCGGCCTGCGTGATCACCGCGGAGGCGGCCGGAGCAGTGCGCGCGAGACCGCGGCCCGCGTGGTGGGTGGCGCCATCGCGCGGCACCTGTTGCATGCCCAGGGGATCCAGGTACGCGCCTGGGTGAGCGCCGTCGGGCCCGTTCGCACGGACCGTGCGCACACGGAGTTGGACCTCTCCTCCGTTTGGAGCAGTGATGTCCGTTGTCCCGACCCTGATGCCGCCTACCGCATGACCGCGGCCATCGAGGAGGTGCGGGCGCAGGGCGACAGCCTCGGCGGGGTGGTTTCCTGTGTGATCACCGGTGCTCCTGCCGGCCTGGGGGAGCCCGTGTTCGACAAGCTGCACGCGGACCTGGGCAAGGCCATGCTCAGCATCAACGCGGTGAAGGGCTTCCAATTGGGCAGTGGCTTCGCGGCCGCCACCATGCGCGGTTCAGAACACAACGACCCTTACATGTCCACGCCGCACGGCATCCGCACGGCCACCAACCACAGCGGAGGCGTGCAGGGCGGCATCAGCAACGGCGAGGACATCGTGTTCGACGTGGCCTTCAAGCCGGCCAGTACCATCCGCACGCCGCAGCGCTCCGTTGATCGCGAAGGCGCTCCGGTGGTGTTGGCGCCCGAAGGCAGGCACGATCCGTGCGTGGTGCCTCGCGCCGTTCCCATCGTGGAGGCCATGGCCTGCCTCGTCATCGCCGATCATCTGCTCCGCAACGCAACCGTACATCCTGCGCGAACGCGCACCTAAACCTGCCACCACATGAAGTGGGTCAAACGTCTTCTCGCCGCCCTGGGCATCCTTATTGTCCTCGTCCTGCTCGCTGCCGTACTCATTCCGATCCTGTTCAAGGACAAGATCGAGGCGGCCGTGAAGGAGCAGGTGAACGCCAGCCTGAACGCCACCGTGGACTGGGGCGAATGGGACCTGACCATCCTGAGCACCTTTCCGAACGCGGGGTTCGAGGTGAAGAATGTGAAGGTCTGCAACGTGGCACCCTTCGAGGGCATCTGCCTGGCCGACATCGGAGAGCTGCGTGCCACGGTGGGGCTCATGAGCCTGTTCAGCGATCGCATCCTCATCAAGCGGGTGGCCTTGGAGCGTCCCCGGATCCATGTGAAGGTGCTGGAGGATGGGCGCGCCAACTGGGACATCGCCAAGGCGGATACGGCAGCGGCGGCGCCGGCGGACACCAGTGCCACGCTCTTCAATGTGAAGCTGAGCGCATACACCATCACCGATGGCAGCCTGGTGTACGACGATGCGAGCCTGCCCATGCGCATGGACCTGCTCGGGCTCGACCACAGCGGGGAAGGGGACTTCAACCAGGACCTCTTCGTCCTCAAGACCATCACGCACAGCGACAGCGTGAGCGTGGTGTTCGATGGGATCACCTACTTGAAGAACGTGAAGGCCGATGTGAAGGCGGACCTGGACATGGACATGCCGAACATGAAGTTCACCTTCAAGGAGAACGAGGCCACCGTCAACCAGCTGGTGCTCGGATTCAACGGCTGGCTGGCCATGCCGGCGGATGACATCACCATGGACATCACGTGGGACCTTAAGCGCACGGACTTCGGGACCTTGCTCTCGCTCGTCCCCGCCGAGTTCGCCAGCAACCTTGCGGGGGTGGACATGACCGGCAAGGCGGCCTTCAGCGGCTACGTGAAGGGCACCTACAACGACCATACGATGCCGGGCTTCGGCCTCACCATCGGCGTGGACAACGGCCGCTTCAAGTATCCGGACCTGCCCGCGAGCTGCGACAACATCTTCGTGGAGTGCACCATCACCAGCCCCGAGGGCAAGGATATGGACGGCATGGTGGTGGACCTGAAGCGCTTCGCCCTGAGCATGGCGGGCAACCCGGTGGAGGCCCGCATGCTGCTGAAGACCCCCATGAGCGACCCCAACGTGGACGCCGCGCTGAAGGCCGACCTGGACCTGGCCAGTGTGAAAAAGGTGGTGCCCATGGGCAAGGATGACCTTCAGGGCATCTTCAAGGCCAATGTGGCCATGGCCGGACGGATGAGCGATGTGGAGGCGCAGCGCTACGAGAAGTTCAAGGCGGAAGGATCGCTCCAGCTGAAGGGCATGAACTACAAGAGCGACTCGTTGCCTTACGGTATCGGCATCAGCGACCTGCTCTTCAACTTCAGTCCGCAGTACCTGCAGCTTGCGAACTACGACGGCACCGTGGGCGGCAGCGACCTGCACGCGAACGGTCGCGTGGACAACTACCTGGCCTGGTGGTTGAAGGACAGCACGCTCACCGGGACCTTCAACGTGTCCAGCAATACGTTCGACCTCAACGAGCTCATGGGTCCGGCCACGGCCGCCGATACCACCGCTGCTGCCGCCGATACAGCGCAGTTGAGCGTGATCGAGGTGCCGAAGAACATCGACTTCCGCATGACCGCCGCCGTGAAGGAGGTGATCTACGACAAGATGAAGCTCACCAATTGCAAGGGCGGTCTCCACGTGCACGACCAACGCGTGGAGATGAAGGAGCTCTTCTTCAACCTCTTCAACGGAAGCGCCACGATGAACGGGGCCTACGACACCCATGACCCGGCAAAGCCCACGATCGACCTGGACTACGATGTGCGCGACTTCGACATCGAGCAGACCGTGAAGCACATGGAGACCGTGCAGAAGATGGCGCCGATCGCCATGAACTGCCGCGGCGCCTTCAGCACCGACCTGAAGATGCGCGCCGACCTGGATGCGCACATGATGCCCGTGATGGAGAGCCTCACCGGCCAGGGCACCTTGCGCACGAAGAGTGTGAAGCTGGTGGACGTGAAAGCGCTGGAGGAGATCAACAAGTTCCTGAAGAACCCGAAGCTGGACGATCCCACCCTCCAGGACATCAACTTCAGTTACGAGTTCAAGGACGGCAAGATGATCACCAAGCCGTTCGACGTGAAGCTGGACCAGGTGAAGGCCCGGATCGGCGGCTCCACGGCCTTTGCCGACCAGGCCATCGACTATGACATGACGGCCAAGGTGCCTACGGCGATGTTCGGGGCTGGCGCCAACCAGGCGGTGGCCGGACTGCTCGGCCAGGCTGGTAGCGCCCTGGGCACCACCATCGAACTGCCCAAGGAGATCGACATGACTGGCAAGATCACCGGTACGGTGATGAAGCCCGTCTTCAAGCCCGTGTTCGGTGGAGGAGGCGGCAGTTTGAAGGAGACCGTGGTGACCGAGGTGAAGGAGAAACTGAACGAGGAGATCGGCAAGAAGAAGGAGGAGCTTCTGGCGCAGGCCAGGGCCGAACGTGACCGCCTGATCGCCGAGGCGCAGAAGCAGGCCGATGACCTGAAGGCCCGTGCCCGTGCGGAGGCCGCCAACGTGAAGGCGCAGGCTTACAAAGCCGCGGACGACCAGGTGGCCCAGGTGAAGGATCCCTTCGGCAAGATCGCTGCGAAGGCCGTCGCCGACAAGCTGAAGAAGGAGGCCGACAAGAAGGAGCAGCAGGCCATTGCCGAGGCGGACAAACGGGCTGACCAAGTGGTGGCTGCGGCCCGGCAGAAAGGGGATGACCTGGTGCGCAAGGCCGAGGAGACCGACACCACGGTGAAGTGATGCGGCTTGCATTGGTCCGGTAGTTGAAGGAGCCGAACGAACGCAGACAACGGATGGTGCGACGGATGTGGAACGAACGCCTGGTGTGGACCGTGATCGCCGTGGGCCTGGTGCTGAACCTGGCCGCACAGGAGGATCCCGGGCCCTGTGACAAGCCGACGGACAAGCAGGTGCTGAAGGCGCTTGCCGACGCGCAGAAGGTGAAGGACCCGGCGGAGCGCCACGGCAAGTTGAAGGAACTGTCCACCGAGCTGCCCGATTGCACCGAGTGCATGTTCCAGCTCGGTGTGAGCGCCTACAACCGTGCGCGGGCCGGCGCGGGCAAGTTCGATGCGGGCATCAACTACCTGGAACAGGTGCGCACGCGCTGCGCCCAGTACCATGCGGATGTGGACTTCCTGCTCGGGTCCATGTACTACGCCCAGCAGAAATACGCAGAGGCGGCGCAGGCCTTTGTGCGCTTCCAGCAGTTCCCAGGTGATGATCCCGCGCGGCAGCCGACCGATGCGGCCGCGCAGAACGCCGAAGTGGACCGGGTCATGCCGGAACTGGCCTTCTATGCGGCGTTCTACAAGAATGACCGGCCGTTGAACCCCGTGGCCTTGGAGGGGGTGAACGGTCCGGGGGATGAGTACCTGCCGATGTTCTCGCCGGACAACGAGCTGATCTTCTTCACCCGCATGACGCGCAAACAGGCGAAGGGCGACTTCGTGACCACCGACGTGGAAGAGCTCACCGAGAGCCGGCGTGCGGACCTGAAGCGCCCCTTTGATGCAGGCCAGGCGCTGCCTGCACCGTTCAACACCGGGGATGGCTATGGCGGTGTGTCCGTGAGCGTGAACAACAAGGAACTCTTCGTCACCATCTGCAAACGCGTCAGCAAGGACTACCGCAACTGCGACATCTACCGCGCGCATTACGACACGCACATGGATTTCGGCACAGGGAAACAGGTGTTCGAATGGAGCGAGCCGCAGAACCTGGGCCCCCAGGTGAACACCGAGGACGGATGGGAGAGCCAGCCCACGTTGAGCGCGGACGGCCGCACGCTCTACTTCGCCACCGTGCGCAAGGACAGCCGGGGGACGGACATCTACAGTTCAACGCGCAACGCGCAGGGGGAGTGGTCACCCGCACGGCCGCTGCCTGCGCCCATCACCACCGATGGGGATGAGAAGGCGCCCTTCCTGCACAGCGACAGCCGCACGCTCTACTTCGCCGCACGCCCCCCGAGGAACCCTGATGGCCGCGAGGACGTGAGCCGCGGGCACCGGGGCATCGGCGGCTACGATGTCTTCTTCAGCCACATGGGCGAGGATGGCCGCTGGTCCACCCCGCAGAACATCGGCCATCCCATCAACACGGCTCAGGACGATCACGGCCTGATCGTGAGCGCGGATGGACGCACGGCCTACTTCGCCAGCAACCGGTTCAAGGGTCCTGGCGGACTGGACATCTACGGGTTCGAGCTGCCCAAGGACGCGCGTCCCGAGGATGTGCTGGTGGTGAAGGGCGAGGTGAAGGACGAGAACGGCGCACCCGTGAAGGATGCCGAGGTCACCATCACCTACATGGACACGCGGAAGACCGAAGTGATCCAGGTGGACGAGGCGGACGGCAAGTACGCCACCGTGGTGCGCCTGAAGCCGGGCGCCGATGTGGTGATGACGGTGAAGAAGCCGGACCATGTGTTCGACAGCCGCGCGTTCACCGCGGAGGATACGGCACGCGGCGGTGTGGCTGAGGTGGACATGCAGGTGGCCCCGATCGAAGTGGGGCGCAGTTACCGCGTGAACGACATCAAGTTCGCCACCAACAGTGCGGAGATCACGCCGGCCAGCGCGCACATCCTGGAGGAGATGATCACGTTCCTGAAGGCCGAGCCCCGGATCCGCATCGAGATCCAGGGCCATACGGACAATGTGGGCGGCCTGGAGGACAATATGGCCCTGAGCAACGACCGGGCCTTCACCGTGCGTGACTACCTGCAACAGCATGGCATCGCCGGAAGCCGGCTCACCAGCAAAGGCCTCGGCCCCACGCGACCGGTGGCGGACAACAGCACGCCGGAAGGGCGCGCGCTCAACCGCCGCACGGAGTTCGTCATCGTGGCGAAGTGACCGTCACTCCCCCTGCGAACGGCGCATGTTCGCGCGCAGCCGCAGGTTCAGCATCTCCACCACCACGCTGAAGCCCATGGCCGCGTACGCGTAGCTCTTGATGTGGTTGCGGTGCGCGAACTCCGGTGCGATGCCATCGAGCACCAGCACCACGCCCACGATGAAGAGGAATGCGAGGGCCAGCACCTTCACACTGGCGTGCCGGTTGACAAAGGAGCTGATCGCATCGCTCGCCACCAGCATGATCAGCACCGCCACGATCACCGCGAGCACCATGATCAGGATCTCGTTGCTCATGCCCACGGCCGTGATCACGCTGTCCAGGGAGAACACGATGTCGATGAGGATGATCTGCGTGACGATCCACCAGAACGAGGACTTCTTCCGGCGGCGCCCATCCTTGCCTTCCACCAGTTCCACCGCCTGGTAGGTCTCCATGCCCGATTTGTACAACAGGTACAGGCCCCCCAGGATCAGCACCAGGCCCTTTCCGGTCACCGTGAAGCCGGCCACGGTGAACAGCGGATGGATCAGGCGCATCATCCAGCTGAGCGACAGCAGCAGCAGCACGCGCGTGATCATCGCGAGGGCGAGGCCGGTTCGGCGCGCGCTGCGTTGTTGCTCGTGCGGCAGTTCGCCGCTGAGCAGGCTGATCACGATGATGTTGTCGATCCCCAGCACGATCTCCAACGTTGTGAGCGTGAGCAGTTGCACCCATCCATGGGCGGTGAGGAATACGGAGAGATCGAGCTGGTCCAAGTGGATGCCGTTGACGGATGGCGGCGGCGAAGATATCCGGCGGCTCCGGCAGGGCCTTCAATCCGATCTGGGGCCACCGCTGTTCAGCGCATCACGGGAGGCATAGACCAGGATCACCTCGTTCCGGTTCATCGGGTTCAGCCAGTGCAACGTGCGGTCCAACAGGCCCGGTTGCGCCGCTCCGATGAAGGTCAGTGGTCCCATGGCGGCCGTGGCACGCGCCACGCGCTCCTCCAGCTGCTCGGTCCCCACCAGCAGGATCGCGTTCGCGCGTTCTCCCGGCGCGTTCAGCTCCACCAAGGCCTTCATATCGGCCTTCGGGTCCGTGTACGGGTCCTTCACGCCGTCCCAACGGCCCCAGTAGTACAACGGCATCCAGGGGGCCTCGCCCTCCACGCTGTCCTCGATGATGAAGCCGCGGATGGCGGGGTGCGCCCGCAGCATGGCCATGGCCTCCACCCGTTCGCGCTTGCTGAAGCTGACGCTCAACGGTAGGAGCAGCATCACGTTGAGGGTCCAGGCGATGGCCGTACCGGCCCGCCACGCTCCGCTCCGCGCCTTCCACCAGGAACTGTCCGCCTGCCAGCGCAACCAGCCGGCGTATCCGAGCACGAAGAACAAGGGGATCACGGGCAGCAGGAAGCGCTCCTGTTTGTTCGGGAAGATGGAATGGAACAGCAGGAACAGGACCACACCGGACCACACCGGCAACGGCCGCGGCGACCGGAAGAAGCCAACGCACCACGCCAGTGAAAGCGGTGGGACCAGGGCCAGGGCCAGCATCAGCAGGTACTGGTACCACGGCAGGTCGATGCCGGTGTTCTCCGGATTGGCGAGGTTATAGCGCACATATTCGGTCAGTTCAGCGAAGGGCCGGCCCCAGATGGCCAGGTCGATACCGCCCTGCAACAGGATCAACGGAGCGCACATGCCCACACCGAACCAGACCGCATGCATCCAGCGGCGCAGAAGCAGCAGACCCAAGCCCATGCCGGCGCCCACAAAGACGGTCTGGAACCGGATGTTCACCGCCAGGCCCGCGAAGATCCCCGCGATGAGCAATGACCGCATGGCAGTGCGGTCCGGGTCTGGGGCGCTGCCTCCATGCGCGGGCAGAGCGCTCTTCGCGTCCTCTGCGCGAATGAGCCACCAACCGGCCAGCAGCACGAGCGGCGCGCTCACCATCTCGACCAGGTTGCGCACGCTGAGGAATGGAGCGAACCAGAACAGCGCCAGCCAAAGCCCGCCGTGCAGGGCCGCCTGTTCTCCCGCCAGCCGGCGGATGATCCGATAGCCCACCCGTACCGTGATCAGGCTCCAGGCCGCGTGCAACACCCGTACCAGGACCATCTTCAACGCGGGGTCATCGAAGCCGAGCCAGTCCCAGCTCCGCAGCAAAAGGAAGTGCAGCCCGGGGTACACCAGCATGTGGCCGGTGGGGTGGGGGATGCCGTGCTGGTTCCAGGGCAGCCATGCGTTGTAGTCCGCGCCGGCCACCCAGCTCTGCGCCGCCTCGATGACCAGGAAATGATCGTCGTGCGCGAAATATCCCCCGCTGAACACGGCAGCGACCAGGCGCGGTACGGCCGCGATCACCGTGATCCACGTGAGCGGGTCGCGCTGCAGCGCTTGCCGGAGGGCGGCGAACATGCGGGCAAGGTATCGCGCGGCCCCGACCGGTACGGGTACTTTCGCCGCGCATGATGGAGCGCGACCCGATCGGAACGTCCCTGGGTGATGCATGGCGCAGCGCATGGGCCGTTCCCGTGTTCCGGCGATGGACCTTCGTCGTGCTCGCCGCAGCCGTGCCGATCGTGTGGGGGCTTCCGGCCTTCTTTCAAGCCGTGGAGGCACGGCCCGGAGCGCTGCCCTACGATCCCGTTCTTCCGCGGTTCGTTCCCAAGGACGTCACGTGGGCCACGTTCGCGGTGCTCTACGGGACGCTCGTGGCAGGACTTTTCCGCCTGAGCCGCAAGCCCTGGTCGTTGCTTCGGGCCTTGGTGGCCTACCTCTGCCTTACCGGCATGCGGATGGTGACGCTCTGGTCCTTCACGCTTGAACCGCCCCCCACGATCATTCCGCTGACCGATCCGTTCACGCAGTTCTTCTATCCCGGTGCAACTCCATTTCTCAAGGACCTGTTCTTCAGCGGTCATACGGCCACCCTCGCCCTGCTGGCCTGCACAGCGGAGCGGGGCCCCTGGCGCTGGTGGACCATCCTGGCCACCGTGGCGATCGGTGCCTTGGTGATGGTCCAGCATGTGCACTGGACCGTGGACGTGCTCACAGCCCCCGTTTTCGCTTTCGTGGCCTGGTACCTCAGCGGCAGGGCCCCGGGCTTGCGCGGGAATGACGGATCAGCCTTTGCGGCTGCGTAGACGCTTCAGGTAGATGTTGCTCGCGGCCATCTCGCTCAGCGAAGCGGGCAGCCAGCCTTGCACGCGGGAGGTGATCGCGTTCAGCGCCCCGGGCACCACTTCGGCGCGCCCGCTGAGCATGGCGTCCACGGCCGCTTTGGCCACCGGCTCCGGCGGTGTACCGAACTTCCGGGCCAGGTCGTCCATGGCCTGCATGCCCGCCCGTTCCGTGAAGCCGGTGATCACACTGCCCGGACTGACGCACGTGACACCGATACCGCTGTCCTTGAGCTCGATCCGCAGGGAGCGCGACCAACGGAGCATGAAGGCCTTGCTGCCGCTGTAGACCGCCATGCTGGCCAGCGCGTGATGCGCCACCATGCTGGCGATGTTGAGCACGTAGGCCCGGCCACTGGCCCGCAACCGGGGAAGCAGCCGATGGGTCAGTTCCACCGGCACGTCCATGTTCAGGCGCATCATGCGGCGCTGGTCCTCCAAGGTGAGCGACCCGAACAGCCCCCAAAGCCCTTGTCCGGCGTTGTTCACCAGGCAGGTCAGGGGCAGGCTCGAGGCCTCCACGGCCCCCACCACCCGGTCGACAGCGCCGGCCGCGAGCAGATCGACCGCGAGCACCTGGACACGACCTCCGTTCAACGCGGCCGCTTTTGCGCGGACGGCCTCCAACTTGTCCGCAGAACGGGCCACTAAAAGCAAGGCTGCGCCACGGCGGGCCAGTTCCACTGCGATGGCACTGCCGATGCCCTGGCTCGCACCCGTTACCACGGCAAGTCCGTTCTGTAGGCTCATGGGATGTAGCGTTCGACCACCGGTCGGCCTGTGGTCATATCGGTGCCGTGAATGTCAATGTGGGTCACTTTCGGCCAGAACGCCCCTTCCTCCGCGTTGATCTCCACATGGTGCAGCCGTGCCGGACGTCCGTTGAGCGTGATCCGTGCTTCGGCCTGGCCTTGATCGTCAATGAGGACCGTGAACGGGTAGCGATCGCTGGCCACGAAGTTCATGCGCGCCACGCCGCCTTCGGTGCCCCGGTGCTTCACGCCATAGGCCACGGTGGCCTCCAGCATGCTGATCTCCTCCCGGACCCCGCCTTCCGTATGCCGGATCCAGTTCACCCGCACGGGGTCCTTGGCGCTCAGGCGGCCGGAGGCGTCCATGCGGGCCTCGTACACGATGGTGTTGGCGTTCTTGTTCCGCTGAATGTAGAAGAGCAGGTCCTTGGTGGGGGACGGCTTCGGGAACGTGGCGAAAACGCCTTCGGAAGCGCGCGGCTGTGCGCACACCCAGACAGCGATCAACAAGCTGGCACAGAGGGCCGTGGCCCGGCCACGGCTCATTTCACCAGGTGCTGGAACTTGTGGTAGAGCGGGGTGGGGCTCTTTTCGGACTTCGGGTCGTACTTGCCGGCGATGATGGGGATGTACATCACCCGGCGGCGGCTCTGCTCGCCGACCAGCTTGCTGCGCTCCACGCGGTGCCAGCAACGGCCATCGTGCACCGTCAGGTCACCGGCCTTGATCTCGAAGGCCACCTCCCGTTCGTCCGGGTCGTTGTTCAGGAAGTACTTCTTCTTGAACATCATGCCCCAAAGGCCTTGCTCGTGGGTGCCCGGGAGCAGGCGGAGGCCACCATTGCGCGGGTCCTGGTCGTCCAGGTGGATGCCCACGTTCAGCATGGGCAGGATCTTCTTGCCGAGGAACAGGTCGCGGATGCTGTCCGTGTGCCAGCCCATCTGGGTGAACTTGCTGGCCTCGGTGTTCACGTAATGGTTCACCACCAGCCCGTCCTTCTCATTGATGCCCAGTCGGGCACCAGGCCCCACCAGCTCCAGCAGCGCTTGGAACCGCGGATCCCGGAGCAGCTCGGCAAGTACCGGGCTGTGCTGGTTGGCGAAGGCGAAACGTTGGACGATGCGTTTCCCGTCCACATCGTTCCCCCACTTCACGGGGACACCGTTCACCACCGTCCGCTCTTCGGCGATCCAGCGTGCCTGGATATCCTCGCACGCCTTCCAGATCTCCTGGACCGCATCCCGGCTGATGAAGCCAGGGAAGTGGATCACGCCGTGTTCCCTGAAGAACTCCTTCTGTTCATTCGTGAGCTTGATGCCAAGCGGAGTGCTCGATGCAACGATACGTGCCACCGGTGGTGTCGTTTTTAGGACGGGCGAAAATAGGTCATCCCCACTTTACCCTCTGTTAACAAAGCCAGCCCCCTTGTTCACAGGACTTTGTGCGTTGGGGCAACGGCCATGCCATGAACAGTGCCTGATGCAACGAGGGGGAGCGGCAGGTCATGCGGTTCGGTGTGCGGTGCACATCTTTGCGCCCTGCTCAGCCCGATCAACCATGAACAAGATCTTTCTTTCCCTTCCGCTCTTCGCCCTGCTCGCCGCCTGCGGCGGGAACAACAACCCTGCTGATGGCTCCGCCGCTGCCGACACCACGGCGGCCGCGGCACCGGCCTTCAATGTGTATGGTGATAGCATCAGCGCCGACGGTGCTTTGGACATGGCCGCCTTTGCCGAGTCCATCAAGGGAAAGGATTCCCTGGATGTGAAGCTGGCCTGCGAGGTGACGGCCAGTTGCGCCAAGAAGGGGTGTTGGATGGATGTGAAGATGGCGGACGGTGAGGTGATGAAGGTGCACTTCAAGGATTACGCCTTCTTCGTGCCGACCAGCGGGTTGGAAGGCAAGCAGGCCATCATCCAGGGTCGGGCAGCGCGCGAGATCACGGATGTGGCCTCGTTGAAGCACTACGCGGAGGATGCCGGCGAAAGCCCGGAGGAGATCGCCAAGATCACCGAGCCCGACACGAGCTGGACCTTCATGGCCGACGGCGTGCTCATCAAGCCCTGATCAACGGACCGTACCTTGCGAATGCCGCCTCTGGGCGGCATTCGTGCTTTGGGGGGTCAGCGTTCCAGCAGGTCCACCGCCTGCGCCGCCACGTGATGGCCGATGGCCACGCCCATGCCGCTCAGGCCGGCGGCGAGCACCGCCCCGGTCCCGATGCGTTCCACCAGCGGTCGCTTGCCCTTGGAACGGAATCCCATCACGCCGCTCCAGCGCAGGTCCACGGCCCAGTTCCGGCCGGGCAGGATCACCTCGCGCAGCAACCGCTCCAGGTCGCTCTGGATCAGGTCCGTCACGCCCTCCTCCACGGTGGTCTCACCTTCCACGTCCAGGTGCCGACCTCCGCCCAGCAGCACGCGGTCGCCCACATGCCGGAAGTAGTAGAACCCTTCGTTCGCATGGAAAGTGCCCCGCAGCTTCAACCCAGTGATGGGCTGGGTGACCAGTACCTGCCCCCGTGCAGGAAGTATGTCCTTGTCGGGAAGGAGTTGTCGGGTGTACCCGTTCGTGGCCACCACCAGCTGCTCCGGCGCCAGGTGTTCGCCGGTCTCCAAGGCCACCTTCGGACCTTCTGGTTCCAAGTGCAGGGACCTCACGGCGCATCCTGTCCGGATGACCACCCCGGCCCCTGCGGCACGGGCGTGCAGCGCGCGCAGGAGGCGGCCGCTGTCCACCGAACCCTCCAACGGCGTGAAGGCCAGGTGTTCGGCCCGAAGGCCGAGGTCACCTGAACGGCCGTCCTGCCATTCATAGGCGGGGCGATGGAAGATGGGACGAAGCGCCGCGTTCAGCGCATCGAACCGTTCGGCCACCCGGTTGTACAGGGCATCGGACGCATGGAACAGTTCATGGCCACCGCATGGTTCAAAGCCGATCGCCTCGTCGCCCAGCTCCGCGCGCAGGGCGCGAAGGCCGCGCCACCGCTCCTCCACCCGAATAACCGCGGCCTCCAGGCCTTCCGCATCGATGTCGGCCAGGATCTCGCTCGGGCTGCCGAAGCAGGCGAAACCGGCATTGCGGACCGTGGCGCCATTGGGGAACACCCCGCGTTCCAACAGCAGCACACGATGCGCGGGGTGCCGCCGTTGGTAGTGCAATGCCGCGAACGAACCCGTGATGCCACCACCGATCACCACCAAATGCCAGCGTTCCGCGTAACTCGTGCGTTCCCAGATACTGAGCATGCGATCGGGGGTGTTCGTTCCCGCCCTGCGGGACAGGCGCTCAAAGTTGTCTTAAATTGGCGCTCCGCCCCAGGCTACGTACGCCCTGCCCGAATGGTGCTTCGAACCGCCCTCCGCACGTTGCGCCTCGCCCTGCTCCTCGTCCTGTTCCTTGGCGCATTCACCGTGTCCGCGCAAGTGGACAACGTGTATGTGTACGGTACGGTGAAGGACTATGCCACGAGCAAGAAGCTCGATGGCATCACGGTGACGGTGTATAAGAACGGCGGCAAGCTGGCCGAGGTGGTCACCAACGCCAGTGGCAAGTATGAGTTCAACCTGGACTACGGGAGCGATTACAAGATCGTGTACTCCAAGCCGGGCATGGTCAGCAAGAACATCAGCATTGATACGAAGAACATCCCGGAGGAGGAGCGCGTGGGCGGCCACGGCATGAACGTGGAAATGACCCTGTTCGCCGAGCTGCCCGGCATCGACTTCAGCATGCTGCAACAGCCCATCGGGAAAGCCAAGTTCGATGCGGCCTCGAAGGAGGTCACCTGGGACCTGCAGTACACCGAGCAGGTGCGGGCCGAGATCCAGCGCCTGATGAAGGAGTATGACGAGAAGAAGAAGCGCGAGGCCAATGCGGACCAGGAGTTCGCCAAGCTGATGCAGCAGGGGGATGCCTCCATGACCGCGGGCGACTACAAGAAGGCCGTCGACAACTTCACCGCAGCGCTGGGCCTCAAGCCCGGTGATGCCAAGGCCACCGCTAAGTTGAGCGATGCCAAGATGAAGCTGGACGAGATCCTGGGCGCACAGAAGGAGGCGGAGAAGTACGCAGCGCTGATCAAGGAGGCGGACGGACTGTTCGGCAAGAAGGACTATGCCAACGCCCTGGCCAAGTACCAGGCCGCCAGCGAGGTGAAGGAGCAGGAGGCCTATCCCAAGCAGAAGATGAAGGAATGCCAGGCTTTCATCGATGACCTGGCGAAGAAGGCGGAGGAGGAGAAGAAGGCAAAGGAGCTCGAGGAGAAGTACAAGGCGGCCATCGCTGCGGCCGACGCGGCGTTCAAAGCGGAGAAGTACGAGGAGGCCAAAGGCAAGTACACCGATGCTTCCGGCCTGAAGCCCGTGGAGAAGTATCCCAAGGACCAGCTCGCGGCCATCGCGAAGAAGCAGGAGGAACTGGCGAAGAAGGCCGAGGAGGAGAAGAAGCAACGCGAGCTTGAAGAGAAGTACAAGGCAGCGATCGCAGCGGCCGATGGCGCCTTCAAGTCAGCCAAGTACGACGAGGCCCAGGCCAAGTACACGGAGGCCAGTGGCCTGAAACCGGAGGAGAAGTACCCCAAGGACCAGCTGGCGGCGATCGCCAAGAAGCTGGAGGAACTGGCGAAGAAGGCGGAGGATGAACGGAAGCAGAAGGAGCTCGACGAACAGTACAATGCCGCCATCGCCAAGGCGGACGCGGCCTTCAAGGCGGACAAGCTGGATGAGGCCAAGGCCGGGTACAACGAAGCGCTCGGCCTGAAGGCGAAGGAGAAGTACCCCACCGATCAGTTGGCGGCCATCGAGAAACGCATCGCTGAACTGGCCAAAAAGGCCGAGGACGAGCGCAAGCAGCAGGAGCTGAACGCCCAGTACGATGCGGCGATCGCTGCCGGTGACGCGGCGTTCAAGGCCGAACAATGGGACGCGGCCAAGGGCAAGTACAACGAGGCGCTGAAACTGAAGGCCGCGGAGAAGTACCCGAAGGACCAGCTGGCCGCCATCGACAAGGCCATCGCTGACGCGGCCAAGAAGGCCGATGAGGAGAAGCGGCAGCGCGAGCTCGACGCGAAGTACCAGGACCTGATCTCCGCCGCCGATGGTCTGTTGCAAGGGAAGAAGCTCGATGAGGCCAAGACCAAGTACCGGGAGGCCAGCGGCCTGAAACCGGCCGAGGCCTATCCGAAGGAGAAGATGGCCGAGATCGATGCCCTGCTCGCCGACGCTGCGCGCAAAGCCGAGGAGGAGCGCAAGCAGAAGGAGCTGGATGAGCGTTATGCCGCCCTTATCGCCACTGCGGACGGCCTGGTGAAGGAAGCCAAGCTGGAACTAGCCAAGGCCAAGTTCCAGGAGGCCGGTGGCGTGAAGCCGGCGGAGAATTACCCGCGTGAGCGCATCGCTGAGATCGATGCCATGCTCGCGGACCTCGCCAGGAAAGCCGAGGAGGAGCGCAAGAAGAAGGAACTGGACGAGCGGTACGCTGCCCTCATCGCCTCGGCGGACCGGTCCTATGGGAACAAGAAGTACGCGGAGGCGCTCAACGATTACAAGGATGCACTGGGTCTGAAGCCCGAAGAGCAGCACCCCAAGGACCGCATTGCGGATATCGAAGGCCGGCTGGACGCCGAGGCCCAGGCAAAAGCAGAAGCGGAGCGGTTGGAGCGGGAGCGGCAGGAGCGCGACAAGCGTTATACGGACCTGGTCGCCGCTGCGGACGCTTCCTTCAGCGGTGCGCAGTACGATGCGGCCAAGCGCGATTACACCGCGGCGTTGGACGTGAAACCGGAGGAGAAGTATCCCAAAGGCCGCCTTGCGGAGATCGAGCGCCTGCTGGCCGATCTGGCCGCCAAGGCGGAGGCGGATCGCTTGAAGGCTGAGCAGGATGCCGCTGAACGCGCGCGGTTGGAGGAGGAGCGGCGCAAGCGTGATGCCGCTGCGGCCGACGTGGATGCCCGCTACCGCGATGCGATCGCCCTCGGGGACGGTGCCTTCTCGGCCGAGCAGTGGGACAAGGCCCGGGGCCATTTCAACGATGCCATCGGCATCAAGCCGGAAGAGAAGTACCCGAAGGACCGCCTTGCCGAGATCGACCGGTTGCTGGCCGAGCGGGAGAAGGCGAGGTCCGACGCTGCCGCCTCGGAGGCTGAGCGCCAGCGGTTGGAGGAGGAGCGTAAGCGGCGTGAGGCCGAAGAGGCCGAGGCTGCCCGACTGGCCCGGCTGAACGAGCAGGAGCGATTGGCCGCTGAGAAAGCCCGCGAGGAGCTGTACCGCAACACCATCGGCCAGGCGGATGCGGCGATGGGCGCTGAGCGCTACGAAGAGGCACGCGGACTCTACACCCAGGCCCTGGACATCAAACCGGCCGAGACCTACCCGCAGGTGCAGATCGACCGCATCGACAAGCTGATCGCCGAACGGGAGCGCCTGCGCCGGGAGGCCGAACTGGCCGCGCAGCGCAAGCCGGACCCGGAGCCCGAGCCGGAGCCCGTGAGCTCCACCATCGACATGCGCAAGGAGCAGGAAGCCGAGCAGTTCATGCGCGAAGCCCTGGCCCGGGAGGAGGCGGAGAAGTACGAGCGCATCAAGAAGCAGAAGGTGGACCGTTCGGAGCAGGAAGTGAACTATCGCTCCGCCTCAACGGACCGCCAGGGCCGCGTGCGCACGGCCATCAGCAACAACGAGCCCGGGGCCGGGATCTACGCCGGTTCCGACGATGCACGCCGCAGGTATTGGGAGGAGCTCCAGGCCGAGCGCGATGCCTGGGCCGCGCGCCAGCGCCAGGTGCGCGAACGTGCCGATCAGGACCGAGGTGCCGTGCTTTCGCAGCAGGAGGAATTGCGCGCGCAGCAGGCCGGTCTTGCCGAACGCACTTCAGGGCCCCGTGAACAGCGGCTGGCGGCCGTGGCGGAGCAGAAGGACGCTTGGGCCGGTGCACAGGTGGACGACAACGCGGCCAGCGCGACCCGGCGGGAGCAACGGATGAACGAGGTGACGGGGCAGCAGGAGGCGCGTGGTGAGCTCGATCAGCGCGGACGCGGCCTGAACACGCAACTGGTGGATGATGTGGCGCGCAACAAGGAGCAGAACAGCCAACGGCTGCAGCAGCTGGCCAACAGGTCGGAGGATGCACGCCTCGCCACCAAGGAGCAACTGGAGCGCACCCCGATGAACCAGCAGCATCAGGTGGATGACCTCAACCGCAGCAAACTCGCCAGCGAGTATCCGCAGGGTGTCACCGAGGAGAGCTACACCGAAGGTAACAAGGTGATCATCCGACGCGTGGTGGTGCGTGGCAACAAGGCCGACAACTACACGAAGGTGATCGGCAAGGTGAACACCTGCTACTTCAAGAACGGCCAGATCATCACCGAGTGGATCTGGTCGCGCGACACGGAGTGACCGCTTCGTGCGCGGCCCGGATCACTGGTCCTGGGCCTTCGCCTTCCGTTTCCGGAGCACACCGATCAGGTCCACCATCTGGTCCGGCGTCAGCTGCTTGCCCACGATCTTCCGCTCGCCATCAAGGAGGAAGAGCTTCGGTGTGCTGTACACGTCCCAGGTGTCCGCGTAGTTGAGGCTTTCGATCGTGGTGAGCCGGGGAATGAACGCGGAGGCGTTCTTCTTCGCCTCGTTGTAAACGTGCCAGGTCAACCCCACGTTGATCCAGCGCATGTCGTTCTCGCGGATGAACTTCTTCCAGTCCGCGAAGAGCGTGCTGTCCGTCGCCTTCGCCACGGAGTACACCTCCACACCGATGGGCTTCAGTTTTTCCTTGTAGTCCTTGTAGGTATCCGGCAGGGTCTTCTTGCAGTGGCCGCAGTGCGGGTCCCAGAAGATCACCAGGACGTACTCGTCCGGGATCTTGTACATGTTCACCCATTGGGCTTCCGTGGTGTCCGGCAGGATGATGTTCTTGGCCTGGGCACCGATCACGAGCGGGGCCTGCTTCCGGGCGCGCTCGCACAACTTGTCCAGTTTGTCCGCAGGCATCCATGTGGCGCGCGACTTCCCGCCATCCTTGGGACAGTAATAGGTCTGGGCCATGTGCACGAACACGGCGTCCATGCCCATGATGTCGCTGGTCTCGTACTTGTAAGTGATGGTGTGCACGGCGAACTTGAACAGTTCCTCGCCGTGGTCCATGCGCTTGATCAGGTCATCCGCGCACTTGTTGATGGTGTCCGGGACCTGGGGCACCACTTTGCCCATGTATTCATCGAACTTGTTCTGGAACACCGGCGTGCGCAGGATCCGTTCATCGGTCAGGTCGGTGTTGTCCCAGAAGTGCGCACGGTAGTCGTAGTAGGTGGCCGAACTGTCGATGGTGCCGTCGGCGCGGCGGATCTCCGGCCGCTCGGGAGCGATGCTCATGCGGACGATCAGGCCCACGAGCGTGCCGGGGTTCTTCTCCACCAGGGCCTTCTGGTAGGCCTTGATCTCGTTCTCGAAGCCCACCAACTGCTCCTTCAAGGCCGCCTTCCGCGCAGGGTCCTCAGCGGCCTCGCGCTCCTTGTTCACCTCATCGGCCCGCATGCGCTTCTCATTGATGAAGCGCACATAGTCGATGAAGACCTGGTTCTCCTTGCTCTTCTTCACCACCAGTTTGCCCATCAGGTCGTCCTTGTCCGTCTCCATCTGCACCGAGGGCTCGTTCACCAGCAGTTCGAAGTACTTCGGACCCGGGATCACCACGGCGTACACGCCGGCCTTGTACCCCTTGGCCCGGGAGAACACCACGCGGCCATTCCCATCCGCCACGGCCGTATCGCTGTAGTACAGCTTGCTGCCGTAGTAGTTGGCCAGGAAGACCGAATCCTTCGACAGGCCCTTGATGGTGAATTCCAGCTTGCGCTGGTCGCTGGCTTGGGACTGTGCCTGGGTCCGGCTGCTGAAGAGCAGGGGCAACGCACTGGCAAGCAGGAGGATAGCGGTTCTTTCGATGCGCATACGCGCAAAGGTATCCCTGCCGTGTCCGGGCCTGGGGGCCCTTAACAGTCCATTAAGAACGGATCCGTCAACAGGGGGTGTTCGTGAAGGCAACCCCGGGGGTGGTAACGCGTCTCCCCGGTGACCTATCTTTGACCTTCAAGCAAGAACAGCCATGATCCGCACGCTCGCCACCCTCATGTTCGTAGGCGCATCCATGATGCTATCCGCACAGCATCGGGATATCATCGTCACCGATTCGGATGCCATGCGCGCCAACGCCCGCAAGCACACGGAACTGGTGGATCGCACAGTGGGGCTCACCGCCGAGCAGACCACCCAGGTGAACGAACTGTACATGCAGGTGGAACGCCAGGTGGATGGCATGAACCAGCGCATGGACATGGCCGGCATGAGCGAGGCGGACAAGAAGGCCGAGATGGCTCCCCAATGGGCGGTGCTGGAGCAGATGGTCGCCAACAAGCTGGACCAGATCCTCACGCCCGAGCAGCGTCAGAAGTGGCTCGAGGCCACCAAGTAGCACAGCATACCCTTGTTGAACGTCCCGCCTCGTCGGGACGTTCGTGTTTCAGGCCTGCGCCGTCTTGAATTCGCTCGTGGTGTGGAAGGTGATGGACGGATTGTTCCGTTTCTCCAGTTCCAACATGTAGGCGCTGGGTGCCATGAACACGGGGTTGCCGTCCTTGTCCTGCACGATCTGCATGCTCTTCACGCGAATGAAGGCCGCCAGTTCCGCAGGGTCGGTGCTGGTGAGCCAGCAGGCCTTGTGTGCCTGAATGGTCTGGAAGGAGCAGGAGGCGCCGTACTCGTGCTCCAGGCGGTAACGGATCACGTCGAACTGCAGATCGCCCACGCAGCCCACGATCTTCTTGTTGCCGGGCTGTTGGGTGAAGAGCTGCGCCACGCCCTCATCGGTCAGCTGGCGGATGCCCTTTTCCAATTGCTTGCTGCGCATCGGGTCCAGGTTCACCAGTTCGCGGAAGAGCTCGGGAGAGAAGGAGGGGATGCCCCGGAAGTTGAACGTGGACTTCTCCGTGAGGGTGTCCCCGATCTTGAAGTTGCCGGTATCGAACAGCCCGATCACATCACCCGGCCAGGCCTCCTCCACGATGGTCTTCTGGGCGGCCAGGAAGGTGGTGGGGTTGCTGAAGCGGATCTGCTTGTCCAGCCGCACATGCTTGTAGTAGGTGTTGCGGTGGAAGCTGCCCGAGCATACGCGCAGGAAGGCGATGCGGTCACGGTGGTTCGGGTCCAGGTTCGCGTGGATCTTGAAGATGAATCCACTGAATTCCGGGTTCTCCGGACCAATGTCCCCCTGGTCCGTCGCGCGTGGGGCAGGGGTGGGGGCGATGCGGGTGAAGGTGTCCAGCACCTCCTTCACCCCGAAGTTGTTGAACGCGCTGCCGAAGAAGACCGGGGCGATCCGTGCCTGGCGGTAGGCCTCCGGGTCGAACGCGTCGTAAACGCCATCGATGAGTTCAACATCCGCACGCAGCTGCACCGCCGCATCCTCGCCGATCGTGGCGTCCAGCCGCGCGTCGTTCAGGTCGGCAATGTGCACCGCCTGCTGTTCCACCTTGGTCTTGATGCTCTCGAAGAGCTTCAGGTCGCGGTCGTACAGGTCATACACCCCTTTGAAGGTCGCGCCGATGCCGATCGGCCAGCTCAACGGGCGAACCTTGATGGACAGCTTTTCCTCCAGTTCGTCCAGCAGGTCGAACGGGTCGCGGCCTTCTAGATCGAGCTTGTTGATGAACACGATCACCGGGGTGTCCCGCATGCGGCACACTTCCATCAGCCGCTCCGTCTGGGCCTCCACACCCTTCACGCAATCCACCACCAGCACCACGCTGTCCACAGCGGTGAGCGTGCGGTAGGTGTCCTCGGCAAAGTCCTTGTGGCCGGGCGTATCCAGCAGGTTGATGAGCTTGTTCGCGTACTCGAAGGTCATCACCGAGGTGCTCACGCTGATGCCGCGCTGCCGCTCGATCTCCATGAAGTCGCTGGTTGCGCCCTTGCGGATCTTGTTGCTTTTCACCGCCCCGGCCGTCTGGATGGCCCCGCCGTAAAGCAGGAACTTCTCCGTCAGCGTGGTCTTGCCCGCGTCCGGGTGGCTGATGATGGCGAACGTGCGCCGCCGTGCGATCTCTTCTTGAAGGCCCATGATCGGGGCGCGAAAGTAGAGGTGCTTCGGACGTGCGCAGGCCCCGCTCGTCCACCGTTGGGTGCGCTTCGTCGGAAGCGGCGCGCCCGGCCGCGCGGTTGATGCGCCCGCGCCCTAGCTTCGCGGCCCTTCAATCTGCAACCCGATGAACCGCGCGCTCCTTTTGTTCCTGATGCTGGCGCCTTGGGCCTCCTTCGCCCAGGTGATCAACAAGCCGAAGCTGGCCCTCCGCAACTGGGCCACCGGGCTCAGCGAACCGGTCGCCCTGGCCAATTGCGGTGATGACCGCATGTTCGTGGTTCAGCGCGCTGGTTCCATCAAGATCATCAGCGACAGCATGACGGTGGTGCAGCGACCCTTCCTGAACATCACTTCGCAGGTGAACAGCGGACAGAACGAGCAAGGTCTGCTGGGCCTTGCCTTCGAGCCGAACTACCTCGAGAGCGGCTATTTCTACGTCTACTACATCTCCGGCACCGGCACCGGTACCAGCCGTGTCTCGCGGTTCCAGGTGAGCAACGATCCGGATTCCGCGGATGCAGCGAGCGAGACGATCATCTACGAATGGCCCCAACCCTACTGGAACCACAACGGTGGCGATATCCACTTCGGTCCGGACGGCTACTTGTACGTTGGGTTCGGTGATGGCGGCAGCGGCAACGATCCGGAGCAGAACGGTCAGGACTACACGGAGCCGCTGGGCGGAATGATCCGCATCGACGTCAGCGATCACGACACCACCTACACCATCCCCGAGAGCAATCCGTTCTTCGGTTCGGCGTCGGATACATTGCCGGAGGTGTGGGCCACCGGTCTGCGCAATCCCTGGCGCTGGAGCTTCGACCGCAGCACCGGGGATCTATGGGTCGGGGACGTGGGCCAGAATGCCTGGGAGGAGGTGGACTTCTGGCCGGCCGGGGACAACAGCTGCCCCAACTTCGGCTGGCGCTGCCGGGAGGGGTTCGTTGCCACCCCGGGGGTGAGCCAGTCCAACTGTGGTGGCGCGGCATCCTATGTGGCGCCGGTCGCTGCCTTCGACCATGTGGCGGCCGATCAAGGCGGCCAGGCCTGGTGCTCTGTCATCGGTGGGTATGTGTACCGCGGCAACTGGTACCCCCACCATGCGGGTCGCTACATCTTCACGGATTACTGCGCGGGCGACTTCCTCACCTTCGGCCAGGGTTACGATGTGGACACCATGTTGATGTCCACCACCGCCGGCTATTCCGGTTTCGGCCAGGATGCCGAGGGCCAGTTGTACGTGGCCAACCAGATCAACGGGCAGGTCCGCAAGTTGTACGACCCTTGCCCGATGGCCGATCCGGAGATCACCGCCGCGGGCGACCTGCTCACGGCCACGGAAGGGAATTCCTATCAGTGGTTCCTCAACGGCGCGGCCATCAACGGTGCCACCGAGCAGTCGTACCTCGCCAGCGCTTCCGGTGACTACCAGGTGCAGGTGAACTTCGGCAGTCCCTGTACGCTCCTGTCGGACACCCTGGTGTTCATCGTTTCGCAGGTGGTGGAGCGGGCCGTGCCCGAGGTGAAGGTGTATCCCCAGCCTGCGCGTGATGTGGTCACCTTCGAGCGCTCGGATGCCACCGAGGCCGGCACGCTGCAGGTGTTCGACCTGGCCGGCAAGCACATGCGGTCGGAACGGCTGGCGGCCGGCCAGAAGCGCATACAGATGGCCACTTCTCAGCTCGCCGGTGGCACCTACGAGGTCCGCATGGTGGCGCCGAACGGGGCCCTGCAGGCAAGGGCCGCCTTCGTCATCGCGCACTGATCGGCGCATGCTGGGGTTGAAGCTGCCCACGGACCCGCGCTGGGTGGAACTGGTGGACAAGGACATCAGTGCCATCCTCAGCGACCACGCATGGTGCGAACAGAAGGCGGCGAGCAACGCCATCTCGCTCATCGTCCGCTATCCCGATCACATCGGGCTGGTGGAGGAGCTCACGCGCATCGCGCAGGAGGAGATCGCGCACTTCGGCATGGTGGTGGAGCGCATCAAGGCCAGGGGCCTCGAGCTGGAGCCCGAGCGGAAGGACCACTACGTGAACGAGCTGCTCACCTTCGTGCGCAAGGAGGGTACGCGGGCGCAGCGCCTGGTGGACCGCCTGCTGTTCTCCGCCATGATCGAGGCGCGCAGCTGCGAGCGGTTCAAGATGCTGAGCGAACGCGTGGCCGATGAGGATCTGCGGACGTTCTACCGCGAACTGATGATCTCCGAGGCGGGGCATTACACCACCTTCATCACCTACGCCCGCAAGTTCGGCGGGGACGTCGATGTGGATGCCCGCTGGCAGGAGTTCCTCTCCTTCGAGGCGGAGCTGATCGCCAGCTACGGCCGCAAGCCCACCATGCACGGATGAAGAACGCGGAGGATACCAGCCGTCGCGAGGTGACGGCCGAAGTGCTGAGCATCGGCGACGAACTGCTCATCGGGCAGACGGTGAACACCAATGCGGCGTGGATCGGCGAACAACTGAGCCTCATCGGCATCAGGCCGGTACGCACCCGGGTGATCGGCGACGACCGCCAGGCCATCCTGGAGGCATTGGCGACCAGCGTGGCGGATGCCGTGCTCATCACCGGCGGGCTCGGACCCACCAAGGACGACATCACCAAGCACACGCTCTGCACCTACTTCGGCACACACCTGGAGCGCAGGTCCGATGTGGAGGAGCGCATCGTGGGGCTTTTCCTTTCCATGGGCCGCCGGCTGGAGGATATCCAGGAGGTGAACCGTGCCCAGGCCGACCTGCCGAAGGGGTGCACGGTGCTGCCCAACACGCGCGGCACGGCGAGCGGCATGTGGTTCGAGCGCGATGGACGCGTATTCCTGAGCATGCCCGGGGTGCCCTATGAGATGAAAGGCATCCTGATGGACAACGGGCTGCGGATGCTTCAGGAACGCTTCGCCCCTCCGGCCATCGTGCACCGCACCGTGCTCACGGCCGGTCTGGGGGAAAGCCTGCTGGCCCAGCGCATCGAGGCGTGGGAGGATTCGCTCGGCCCGCTCGGGATCAAGCTGGCGTACCTGCCCTCGCCGGGCGTGGTGAAGCTGCGGCTGAGCACCTATGCCAACCAGGATGCAGGGGAGGCCAGCGGGCGGGTGGACCGCAAGGCCGAGGAGCTGTACGGGCTCATTCCCGAGCTCATCTTCGGGGAGGGGGACGCGAGCCTGGAACGATCCGTGGGGGCCATGTTGCGGGCGAAGGGCCAGACCCTCGCATTGGCGGAAAGCTGCACCGGGGGCTACCTGAGCCATCTGATCACCAGCATCCCCGGAAGCTCGGCGTATTTCATCGGAGGCGTGGTCAGCTACGCCAATGCGGTGAAGATGGAGGAGCTGGGCATACCCAGCCGCATGCTGGAGCTGAACGGTGCGGTGAGCAGGCCTGTGGCCGAGCAGATGGCCATGGGGGTGCGCGAGGCCCTCAAGAGCGATTGGGCCCTGGCCACCACCGGCATCGCCGGTCCGGATGGCGGGACCCCGGAGAAACCGGTGGGCACGGTCTGGATCGCCGTGGCCGGCCCGAACGGGGTGGAAAGCAAGCTCGGCAGCTTCCCCGGCAGTCGTGAGCTGGTCATCGAACGGGCCAGCCGCAGTGCGCTCAACCTCTTGCGCCGGTGTTTGAATACCATGTAAATCCCTGATTACCAGGCATTGGTCGTGCAGGGAAGGCTTATTTCCAGCCGAACGATCGAACAAGCAGGAAAATTCCCCATCTTCGCGGCCCGATTTCGACCGTCCATGTCCCGCATCTGCCAGATCACCGGTAAGAAGATGATGGTGGGCCACCATGTGAGCCACTCCAACATCAAGACCAAGCGCACCTTTGCTCCCAACCTGCAGGACCGCAAGTTCTACCTGGCGGAGGAGAAGAAATGGGTGAGCCTTCGTGTCAGCACGAACGGTATGCGCACCATCAACAAGATCGGCCTGGCCGAGGCGCTGAAGCGCGCCAAGGCGAAGGGCTACTACAACGGTTGAACGCCCAATACGCTGAGCAATGGCCAAGAAAGGGAACCGCGTTCAGGTGATCATGGAGTGCACCGAGCACAAAGCTTCGGGGCAGCCCGGTACCAGCCGGTACATCACCACCAAGAACCGCAAGAACACCAATGAGCGGTTGGAGCTGAAGAAGTACAACCCGATCCTGCGCCGGATGACGGTGCACAAGGAGATCAAGTAAACGCCTGTACAGGCCGTTCACAACCCCTTAAACGCGCACAGGCGCACAGATCATGGCAAAGAAGACCGTTGCTACCCTGAAGAAGGCGGACGCCAAGGTGTTCGTGAAGGTGATCCGCATGGTGAAGAACGACCGCACCGGCGGTTACCAGTTCCAGGAGCAGATCCTCGGGCAGGACGAGGCCGACAAGGTGCTCGCGGCCAAGAAGTGATCCTTCCCGACCAACAAGACCTCGAAAGGCTTTCCGCTGGGCGGGAAGCCTTTCGTGCATGAAGCCCATGGCATTTTTCGGACTTTTCGGAAAGAAGGAAGAGCGCAAGCAGGAACTGGAGCGTGGTCTGGAACGCTCCCGCTCATCCTTGCTCGGCAAGCTCACCCGCGCGATCGCCGGCAAGAGCCGCGTGGACGACGAGGTGCTCGACGCCCTGGAGGAGACCCTCGTGACCAGCGATGTGGGGGTGGAGACCACCCTGCGCATCATCCAGCGGATCCAGGACCGGGTTGCCCGCGACAAGTACGTGAGCACGGACGAGCTCAACGGCATCCTGCGCGCGGAGATCGCCGACCTGATGAAGGATGGCCCCGAACCGGACCAGGCATTCGTGCCGGCGCACAAGCCCCATGTGATCATGGTGGTGGGCGTGAACGGCGTGGGCAAGACCACCACCATCGGCAAGCTGGCCAACGCCTACAAGCAGGCCGGACGCAGTGTGCTGCTGGGGGCGGCGGACACCTTCCGGGCGGCCGCGGTGGACCAGTTGCGTATCTGGAGCGAGCGCGTGGGCGTGCCACTGGTCTCGCAGGGCATGGGTGCCGACCCCGCGGCGGTTGCTTACGATACCGTGGAGAGCGCCAACGCCCGTGGTGCGGATGTGGTGATCATCGATACGGCCGGGCGCCTGCACAACAAGGTGAACCTGATGAACGAGCTCACCAAGGTGAAACAGGTGATGCGGAAAGTGGTGCCGGACGCCCCCCATGAGGTCCTCCTCGTGCTGGACGCCAGCACGGGCCAGAACGCCATTGAACAGGCCGCCCAGTTCACCAAGGCCACCGAGGTCACCGGGCTGGTGCTCACCAAGCTGGACGGAACGGCGAAAGGCGGCGTGGCCATCGGCATCAGCGACCGGTTCCAGGTGCCCATCCGCTTCCTCGGCATCGGAGAGGGCATGGACCACCTGCAGGTGTTCGACAAGCGCGCGTTCGTGGACGGGCTGTTCGCCCAACGGTCCGGCGGGGCCTAAGCGGCCAGCTGTGCAGCGTAGCGCTGCATCACGGCGAGCGTGTCGGCCAGCGCGGCCTGCTCGCTCTCCTCCACGTAGGCGAAGGGCAGCTCGATCAGTTCGAACAGGCTCGACCCCGCCTCGGTCATGAACTCATCGTTCTCCTCCACGTGCCATTTCACCTGCACGTCCTTGGCGAACAAGGTGTTGATCTCCTTGAGCTTGGCCAGCAGCTTGAAGAGCGCCTTCATGCTGGATGTGCTGAAGTAGCTCAGGCGGAAGCGGAAGATGGCCCCCTGCGGGATCGCCGCCGCATTGCGGTCCATCCAGTGGAAGATGGGTTCGTAGAACTCCACCGCGTTCTCGGGAAGCGAATTGCCGAAGATGACGAAGCACTCCGTGGCGGGGTCCATCACCACCAAGGGCGTGTTCTTCGTGGCTTTCAGGTAAAGGCCGCTCATGGTTCAGGCGCGATTGATGCTGGTGGCCACAGCGCTGCGGCACAGGTAGTGGCCATCGCCCATCGGCATGATCTCCGCTTCGATGGGGCTCTTCGATTTGCGCGCGATGTCCAGGAAGCCGAGACCGGCACCGCCCTTCTCGCCGAACTCGCCATTGCTCAACTGGGCGCGGAAGGCCGCCGCGATCTCCTCCGGGGTCATGCGGTTGACCAGTTCCACGGCCTGCAGCATGCGTTGGGCATCCACCTCACTGGCCACGTTCTCGATGCGGATATGGACGACCTCCCCATCCAGCGCCCAGGAGAAGTTGACGTTGCCAGCGGCACAGTAGCGCTGCGCATTGTCCAGCATCTCGATGGCGATGCCGCACAACTTCTTGAGGTTCGGTCGCTTGCCGATGTTGGCCACCGCAGCGGCCATGATCAGGTCGGTCAGCTGGATGCGGACATCGCTGCTCAGCGAACCAACATACCGGGTAAGGCTCTTGTCCATAGGGGGGCTGAAAAGTGGCCTTGTTACGGCGATCGCTTCGACAAGGTTCCCTGCCACGGGAACCGTTCCGTGGCCGCAGAAAAGGGAGAGGAGGACCGTGCCCGACTTCGTGACCGATCACCGGGTCTGCCAGGTTGGCCGCAGGGGCGAAGGCAGCGGCGCCCCCCGATGCCGTTCCTTTGTGGCCAGATGAAAGCCCGTACGTTGAGATCCACCAAGGTGAACGTGGTCACCTTGGGCTGCTCGAAGAACACCTTCGACAGTGAGGTGATGATGGCCCAGTTGAAGGCCAACGGCATTCCGGTCGATCACGAGAGCAGCAGCGGGGAGCACAATGTGGTGGTGATCAATACCTGCGGCTTCATCGAGAACGCCAAGCAGGAGAGCATCGACACCATCCTCAACTATGCGAAGGCCAAGGACAAGGGGCTGGTGGAGAAGGTGTACGTCACCGGCTGTCTGAGCCAGCGGTACGGCCCCGAGCTGAAGGCGGAGATCCCGCAAGTGGATGCCTGGTTCGGCACGCGCGACCTGCCACGGCTCCTGAAGACGCTGAAGGCGGACTACAAGCATGAACTGGTGGGCGAGCGCTTGCTGACCACCCCGATCCACTACGCCTATTTCAAGATCAGCGAGGGGTGCGACCGCAAGTGCTCGTTCTGTGCCATCCCACTGATGCGGGGCAAGCACGTGAGCACGCCCATGGAGCAACTGGTGCAGAATGCGCGGAACCTGGCGGCGCAGGGCACCAAGGAACTGATCCTGATCGCACAGGACCTCACCTATTACGGGCTCGATCTTTACAAGGAACGGAACCTGGCCGAGCTGGTGGCGCGCCTGAGCGATGTGGAGGGCATCGATTGGATCCGCCTGCACTACGCGTTCCCGTCCGGCTTCCCGATGGAAGTGCTGGACGTGATGCGCGAGCGGAACAACGTGTGCAAGTACCTGGACATGCCCCTGCAGCACGGCAGCACGCGCATGCTCACCCGCATGCGCCGCGGCATCACCCAGGAGAAGACCGAGCGGCTCGTCGGCGACATCCGCGACCGTGTACCCGGCATCGCGATCCGCACCACGCTGATCGCCGGATTTCCCGGGGAGACCCAGGAGGACCACGAGGACGGCCTGCGGTGGATCGAACGCATGCGGTTCGACCGGCTCGGTTGCTTCACCTACAGCCACGAGGAGGACACGCACGCCTTCACGATGGAGGACGATGTGCCCTTCGAGGTGAAGCAGGCGCGGGCCACGGAGATGATGGAATTGCAGGGCGGCATCAGTTTCGAGCTGAACCAGGCGAAGGTGGGGAAGGAGGTGCGCGTGCTGGTGGACAAGGCCGAGGGAGGCTTCTACCACGCCCGCACCGAGCACGATTCCCCGGATGTGGACAACGATGTGCTCATCCCCGTCCAGGCCGGGCATTTGCGCATCGGGGACTTCGCCGACGTGCGCATCACTGCGGCGCGGGAACATGAACTGGAAGCCGTTCCGGTCCCTGTGTCCACGGAAGGAACAGCGGAGGTCTAGCGCAGTCGCTTCACCGTCCAGCCGTACCGGTTCTCCGCGATCTTCATCGCGTGCTTGAAGGCCGCATGCGTCCGCAGGAAGTCGTAGCGGTCCTGCGCCACCTTGTCGGCGTACATCGGCAGGGCGATCAGTTCGCTCAGGATCGGGCGGCACTTGGTGCTGGCCAGGTTGTAGAGGAGCTTCGCATAATCCGCGCTGATCACCATGTCCTTGCCGTGCTCATCCGCCAGGCGGTCCGCATTGTCCTCGTTCAACAAGGCCTGGCACATCAACGCGAAGAGCAACAGGCGGGCCTTGGGCAGGAAAGCGTACTTGGTGGTGCCTTTTTCCACGATCTCCCGCGTCATCCGCCCGAGCCGCTCCTGGCTCTTGTAGCACAGCACGATCTTCTTGGGGTCGGCGTTCAGGCGGCCCGCGTGGAACATCTGCTCGTACACCTTGTCGTCCTCGAAGGCGGTGCGCATGCTGCGCATCTTGTCGATCTCTCCTTCGCTCGCAAGGAAGGTCTGCGCCAGCTTCAGCAGGCCGATGGCCTTGCTCTCCACGATGCCCAGTTCCTCCAGTTCCTCGGCGGTATGCCCTTCGAAGCTGCGCTCCTGGCGCTCATAGAAGATGCCCAGGTCGCGGAAGCGGTCCTGCAGCTGCAGCTGGATGAGGTCGTTCGCCCGCAGGTTCCACGGTTGGATCGGCGTCTGCCGGTTGTTGTTGATGGTGACGCCCACCACGAACGCGTCGCTCGCATCGCTCACCACCTTCGCCAGCACCCGCACCTTCTTCAAGCGGTCCTTGATGCGGTTGATGTCCCGATGGTCCTCGTGCTTCTGGAGGAAGCGGCCGATGGTGGTGATGGTCTGCGCGCCGTTCAACAGGCGCGGTTCCAGGATCTCCGCACTGGCATGACCGGTGCGCGTGAACTTCTCGCAGCTGAAGGTGACACCGTTGTGGTCGAAGAGGAAGCGCGCGGGATCCAAGGTGCTGTCGATGAGGATCTGGCGGAAGCTCTTCTCCATGCTGCGGTTCGCCGGGCTGGTGTCGGGCATGCCGTAGCGGATGTTGCGCTCGAAGAACCGGTCGCCCATGGCCTTGTGCATCTGGTGCAGGTCCCACAGGCGCATGAAGCCCACGTGCATGGACTCGCCGCCGGGACCGTTGGCCTCGAGCACGGTCTCCAGGTCCAGTGAGAACTGCCGTGTGCGGTGCTCCCGCGCTTCGCTGCTGCGGCCGCCGCTGTTGCGGTACACCACCACCATGGTCACCGCGCGGCCGCCGAAGAAGCCGTTGATCAAGTGCTGCTTGTTCTCGAGGTCCTCGCGCAGTTTGTCCAGCACCGTGCTGCGCTCAGCTTCCGCCGGGTCGCCCAGGAAGATGAACTGGAACACCACGCGATCGATGCCGCGCGCCTCCTCCGCCAGGTGCTTCTTCAACCGGCGCATGAAGGGGTCGTTCGTGCTCGCTCCAGCGAACAACTGCTCAAGCCCGCGATCGATCAACTGGTCGTAGCCCGAGCGGAACTGATCGTGCTGGCGCGTATGCCGGAACACGAACAGGTTAAGCGATCGCTTCTTCCGATCGATCTGGTAGCCATCGATGCCGTGGTCATGTGGCCCGAACGCGATCTGGTCCAGGGCCTCTTCACGCGGGATGTGCAACTCCTCTTCCAGGTACAACAACCCGAAGTAGTCGCTTTGGAAGCCACCGTTGGTCGGACGGAGCTCCTTGTACGCGGCGGCAAGTTTGGCAGGGGTGATGGCCATGGACACGGAGGATTTGGGCCGTGAAGCTGGCGCGGACACCCGACAAATGCAAGGCGGACGCGGCCTTTTTTACGGTCCGGCCCTCCGTAGGGGGCAAGTTCAGCGCTTGGCCGCCTCGGCTTTGAAGCGGGCGATGGCCTGGCGGGTGAAGTCGCTGAGCACCAGGCGACCGCTGATGGCCGCCCGTTCGCTCAACAGTTCGTCCCAGTTCTCCGTGCCCTTCCACATCACCCGCTTCAATTCGGCCATGGCTTCCGGGCTGTAGGCGGCCAGTTCCGCGGCCAGGGCCGCCACCCGCTCGTCCAGGGCTTCCACCGTGGGCAGCACCTCGGCGAAGATGCCATGCCGTTCGCACCAGGCCGCGTCCCGCCGCAGGGCCGGGGTGGCGCTCATCACGCCGAAGGTGCCCATACCCACTTTGCGCTCCACCGCAGGCCCCACCACGAAGGGCCCGATCCCGATGGCCAGCTCGCTCAGGCGGGCGGAAGCACTGTCGTGGGCCAGCGCGATGTCCACCGCGCAGGCCAGCCCGGTGCCGCCGCCCACGGTGTGGCTGTGGATGCGGCCCAGCACGAACACCGGGGCCTTGCGGATGGCGTTGATCACCAGCGCGAAGCCGCTGAAGAAGGCCAGCCCCTTCTCCGCGCTGTCGATGGCCACGAGCTCGTCGAAGCTGGCGCCCGCGCAGAAGGCCTTGTGCCCGTCGCTCCGCAGCACGATCACCCGCACGGCGGGATTACGCCCGGCCTCTTCAATGGCCATGGCCATGCCGCGCAGTACCTGGCCCGGCAGGCTGTTGCTCTTCGGGTGGTGGAAGGTCACCGTGGCGATGCCGCCCTCCACCTCGCTCTTCACGTATCCGTCGTTCATGGCATTCTGCGGTCCGCTATGGACCGGCGCAAAGGAACGGAACCGGCCGATGCGTACCTTTTCCGGCATGGTCGATCGCCGGTCCTTCATCCAACGAACGGCCGCGCTGCTGGGCGGCCTCGCGCTGCACCGCACGCCCCAGGCGGCCTTCCCCGGCCTGCCGGAACGGCCGGAACTGGCGGATGCCGGGGATGAGGAGGACTTCTGGCGACAGGTCCGGGCGGCCTTCGCCTGCAGCCCCACCTTGATCAACCTGAACAACGGCGGGGTGAGCCCCACGCCCCGGGCCGCCATGGAGGCGCTGGACCACTACAACCGCATGTGCAACGAGGCGCCCAGCTACTACATGTGGCGCATCCTGGACCAGGACCGGGAGCCGCTCCGCATGAACCTGGCCGCCCTGGCCGGTGTGGACCCGGAGGAACTGGCGATCTGCCGCAACGCCACGGAGGCGCTCAATACCCTGATCTTCGGACTTCCGCTCGGCAGGGGCGATGAGGTGGTGGTGAGCACCCACGACTACCCGAACATGGCGAACGCCTGGCAGCAGCGTGCCCTGCGCGATGGCGTGAAGCTCGTGTTCGCGGACCCGGAGCTGCCCAGTGCGGACGAGGACGCGTTGGTGGCGGCCTATGTGAGCCGCTTCACCGCGCGCACCAGGCTGGTGCACATCACCCACGTGATCAACTGGAACGGACAGATCATGCCGGTGCGCCGGATCGCGGACGCCGCACATGCCCGTGGCATCGAGGTGCTGGTGGATGCCGCACATTCGTTCGCCCTGCTCGATCAGCGCATCCCGGAGCTGGGATGCGATTACTGGGGTACCAGCCTGCACAAGTTCCTGTGTGCCCCCTTCGGCAACGGCCTGATGTGGATACGCAAGGAGAAGATCCCCGGCATCTGGCCCCTGCTCGGCAACGACAAGCCGCAAGGGGCGGACATCCGTAAGTTCGAGACATTGGGTACGCGCAGTTTCCCGGTGGAGATGGCCACCGGGTATGCGATCGATCTGCACAACCTGATCGGCGGCCGCCGCAAGCAGGAGCGCATCCACCGCCTGAAGGCCTACTGGATGGAGGGTGTGAAGGATGTTCCTGGCATCTACTTCAAGACACTGCCGGACCCGCGCTACAGCTGTGCGATCGGCGTGTTCGGGCTCGAAGGCCGCAAGGCCGGTACCATCGCGGACGAGCTCTTCACCAAGTGGAAGGTGCACACCGTGGCGATCGAGCGCGAAGGCCGATCGGGCGAAGCGGCCGCGTACAACCACGTGCGTGTGACGCCCAACGTGTACACCACGTTCCAAGAGCTCGATCGCCTGGTGGAGGCGGTGCATGCGATGGCCCGCTAAGCTCCGCTCACTTCCGCGCCATGCGCACGATCACCGGGTAGTGGTCGGAGACCTGCCGGCAGCGCACCTTGGGCCGCGGCACACGGTATTCCTCCACGGTCCATCGCTCCGGCGTGGTCCAGATGTAGTCGATCCGCCGGGCGAACATGCGCAGGCGGTTGAAGCCGTTGAAGGTGCCCCGGCCGCGCTTGCCCTTCGGACAGGCGTCCGCCAGGTGTTCCGCCAGCGACCGCACCGGTGCTTCGCGCGGGGTCGCGTTCAGGTCGCCCATGAAGAGCGCCGTTGAGCGCGGACCCGGCAGTGGTGCGAGCAGTTCGGTCACCATCCGTGCACTGTGCTCCCGCGCAACGCGGCCTTCGTGGTCCCAATGCGTGTTCGCCACCCATACCGTGTCATCGGTACCGAGCTCACGCAGCGCGACAAGTGTGACGATCCGCCGGCATGTGGCGTCCCAGCCCATGCTCGGCACGTCCGGGGTGGGGCTCAGCCACACCGTGCGTCCTGTGAGGAGCGTGAAGCGCGTGGTGTCCCACAGCACCGGGGCGAACTCGCCGCTCTCCGCACCATCGTCCCGCCCCACGCCGAAGTGCGCGTAGCCGGGCAGCTGCTCCTTCAGGTAGGCAAGCTGCTCGCGCAGGACCTCCTGCAGGCCCAGGATGTGCGGATGTGCTTCGCGCAGCTCGGCGGCCATCGCATCGCGACGGAGCTCCCAGCGGTCCTTGCGGTCATGGCCGTTCATGTACCGGACGTTCCAGGTCATCACGGTGAGCGGGCCGCTCGCACGGACCAAGGGGCCCATGGCCATGAGGATGAGGAGGAACAAGGCCCGCATGGCCGGCAAGCTAGGCACGGCCGGCCGAACGTTTCCCGGTGGAGCCATTAACCTTGCACCATGCTCATCCTGCTCTCCCCCGCAAAGGACCTCGCCCAGGATACGCCCCTCGTTGCCAAGGCCACCCAGCCCGCATTGCTTGCGCATGCCGTCCCATTGGTGGACAAGTTGAAGACCTTCAGTGCGAAGAAGCTCTCCGAACTGATGGACCTGAGCCCCAAGTTGGGCGAGCTGAACCGCCAGCGTTACGCGGAATGGTCAACACCGTTCACGCTGAAGAACGCACGGCCGGCCGTGTTCACCTTCAACGGCGAGGTGTACCGCGGCCTGGATGCGCGATCGCTTTCAACGGGGGACCTCGATTTCGCACAACACCACCTGCGCATCCTCAGCGGGCTTTACGGCGCGTTGCGCCCGCTCGACCTCATGCAGGACTATCGGTTGATGATGGGCACGCCGTTCGGTGTGGGCAAGGCGAAGGACCTGTACGCTTACTGGGGCGATCGCATCGCGCAGCTGCTCAAGGCCGACCTGAAGCGGTCGGGCTCGGACGTGGTGGTGAACCTGGCCTCCGGAGAGTACAGCAAGGCCGCACGGCTCGGCACGCTCGGTGCACACGTGATCACGCCGGAGTTCAAGGACAAGGCCCAGGGCGGCTACAAGTCGCTGCAGGTGTACGTGAAGTTCCAACGCGGCGCCCTGGCGCGCTACATCCTGCAGCACCGGTTGATCGATGCGGAGCGGATCAAAGCCTATGAGGGAGATGGCTACCGCTTCTCGTCCGAGGACAGCACGGAATCGAAGTGGGTGTTCCTGCGCGACAAGCGGCCTCCGTTGGTGACGAAGAAGCTGGCGGGCGGTCGCGTGCGGTAGCACGCTCCTTGCTCCTCAACGTGCCGGTGTGTCGGTGCGCAGAAGGCCCAGGATCAGGTCCACGAGCTCCTTGCGCTGCTCCGGTGTCGCTTCATCGCCCATGTTGTTGTGCGGGACCTTGGCGTGCACCACGCGCATTCGCAATTCCCGGGCTTCATCCGCCGTGGGCAACACGCCTTCGTCGGCCGCTTGATCGCTGCTGCGGATGGTGCATACCTGCGGTTCGCGCGTCCGTGGCAGCGGCATCCGCCGGTTGTCCAGGGAGAGCACGCGTTCCATCCGTTCCGGGTGCAGTTGCGCGAACAGCATGCTGATGTCGCCGCCCTGGCTGTGCCCCATCACGGTGAGCCGCTTCAGGTCCAGTCCAGGATGCGTGCGGTGGAGCCGGTCGAGCACGAAGAGCAGGTTGGCCACACCGCGCTCCCAACTGGGCCGGCGCACGATCTGCGGCACGCCCGTCAAGGGGAGAAGCTCGTCGGTGGGCAGCTCGTGCTGAACGCTCATCACGAACCAGCCTGCCCGGGCCATGGCTTCTGAGAGGTGGCTGTATCCCAGGTAAGCACCCGGTCGGTTCTCGTTGTAGCCATGGCTGAAGAGCACGACCGGAAGGTTGTTGGTGCTTCCGTCAAGGTGGTAGAACGCCACGGGGACGGCTCGGTGGCGCAGGCTGTCGGTCCAGGTGAGGGTATCGCACAGCACCTGGCCGTGCGCGAGGCTGGCGGTGACCAACGCCAACGCAAAGGCGAAAAGCGGCCGGCGGATGATGGTTCGTTCCATGGCGTTCAGGGCGCGTATTCCAGCACGGTCCGCAACCGGATGTCCTTGCTCGAACCGCCGATCATCAAGCGGAAAGTTCCCGGTTCTGTCACCTCCTGCAGCGCTTCGTTCAGCAGGCTCAGCCGGTCGGCGGTGAGGCGGAAGGTGAACGTGGCCGATGCGCCGGCTGCGAGCTTCACCCGCTGGAAGTCCTTCAGCTCCTTCACCGGCCGCGATACGCTGGCCACTTCATCGCGCATGTAGAGCTGCACAACTTCCTCGCCTTCAACTGGGCCTTCGTTGGTGAGCGTGAACGTGATGCGCACGGTGTCCTTCGACGTGAACGATGAATGGCTGAGTTTCAGGTCCGCGTAAGCGAAGCGCGTGTAGCTGAGCCCAAAGCCGAAGGGGAAATGCGGCTGCCCGGTGCCGTCCACGTAGTCGTCGCCGCGGCCGGTGGGGTGGTGGTTGTAGGTCAGGGGCAGTTGGCCCTCGTTGCGGGGGAACGTGATCGGCAACCGGCCGCTGGGGTTGCGCGTGCCGAGCAGGATGTCGGCGATGGCGAGACCGCCGGCCTCACCCGGGTACCAGGCCATGAGCACGGCATCCACATCGTCGATCCAGTTGTCCATGGTGATGGCGCTGCCGCCCACCAGCACCACGGTAACGGACTTGCCGGTCGCGGCCACCCGCTGGATCAGTTCCTCCTGCTTGCCCGGAAGCTTGAGACTGCTACGGTCGCGGAATTCGCCCTCTTCAATGCCGGCCACGATGATCACGCGGTCGTGCGCCCGAGCCTGTTCTACGGCCTCCTCGATCATGCGCTCATCCTGCCAGGTATCCAAACCGGCATCCCAGACCAGTTTGAACCTTGCGTTACCCGCGCGTTCGCGGTATTCGATGCGCAGCGTGATGGCCTCGCCTTTGGTGAAGCTGTAGGGCACCAGCGCGGTGTGGAAGCCTTGTTCCTCCCACCGATCGATGTGGAGTTCACCGTTCAGCCATAAGCGATAGCCATCATTGCCTTCGATGCCGATATGGAACACACCGCTCTCCTGCGAAAGGATGGATCCTTGCCAGCGTACGCCGAAATGGTCGAAGGCCACACGCGGATCGGGGCCGAAGAGGGTCCATTGGAAGTCAATGTTCGCATCGGTGCGGGTGAAGGTCGGCTGCTCGTTCAGGTCGATGCCGTTGAAGTAGGTGCCGAGCAGACCGGGTTCGCGCGCTCCTTCACCATGGAAGAGGACGTGTGCGGGTACCGGCGTGTGTTCGTGTTCGATACGGCCCACGCCTTTCACGTAGCTCACATCCACACCCCGGGCGTTCAGTCCGGCACGCATGCTCACCGGTGCGCGGCCCGGGCCAGCGTATCCCCCCAGCCGGGCTTCCGTGGCATCGGGACCAACCATGAGGATCGTGCCGGTCTTGTTCTGGATCGGCAAGCTGGCGTTCCTGTTCTTCAAGAGCACAACGCTCTTCGCAGCCATCTCATAAGCCAGTTCGTGGTGTAGCTGAAGGTCCAGCTCATGGAGCAGCGAGTCACTCTGGTAGGGCTGGTCGAAGAGCCCCAGCTCGAACTTCATCCGCAGCACCCGAGCCACCGCACTGTCGATCGCCGCCTGCTCCACGGTCCCATCCAGGTAAGGCGGGTTGAAGAGCGCCTCGTGCGCCAGGTCCGTCTGGAAGATCACGTCCTGCCCGTTCTCCACGCTCTGCCTGCCTGCATCGGCATAGTCGCTGGCGGTGAAGTGCAGCACGTTGGCCCCTCCCGTGGCCGCCGCATCGCTGATCACGAAGCCGCGGAAGCCCCAGTCCTTCCGGAGCACATCGTTCAGCAGCCAGTTGTTGGCGCTGCACGGGCGACCATCGAGGCTGTTGTAGGCCGTCATGATGGAGCGTGCACCGCCGAGCTTCACGCAGGCCTCGAAGGGCTTCAGATAGGTCTCGCGCAGATGGCGTTCGCTGTGGAAGGCCGGATAGCTGTCGCGACCGCCATCGCCGTGGTTCGCCACGAAGTGCTTGGGCGTGGTGATGATGCCGCGGCTTTCCATGGCCTTCACGTAGGTGGCACCCATCCACGAGGCGAGCAGCGGGTCCTCGCCGTAGGTCTCTTCCACACGGCCCCAGCGCACGTCGGTGGCCAGGTTCACCACGGGGCTCAGTACCATGCGGATGCCGCGCGCCTTGGTCTCCAGCGCAATGGCGTCGCTGACCTGTCGCATCAGCGTGGTGTCGAAACTGGAGGCCAGAGCGATGCTCTGGGGGAAGGCGGTGGCGCCGGGCAGCACCAGCCCGTGCAGCGCTTCCGCGTAGGGAATGAAAGGGATGCCCAGCCGGGTGCGCTCGCGGAAGAAGTGCTGGTGGGCGTTGATGCGCTTGAGCAGCTGCTCCGCATCGCTACCCTGTGCGTTGCCGATGAGCTGCTGCGATGCGCCGTTGTCCGCAGTGTTGCGGTCCAGTTGCAACCCGAAGATGCCGTTCCGGTAGCGCGCGCTGTCGGGGCCCACTTCGCCCACCACCATGAAGAGCTGGCGGAACTTCTCCTCAGGTGTCATGCGGCCCAGCAGGTCCTGCACGCGGGTGGCGGTGGGCAGGGCGGGGTCCTGGTAGGGGCGCTGGGCAAGGACGCCTGCCGCGAAGAGGAGCGCGGCGGTCAGCTGAATGGATCGCACGCGGTGAAGTTATCCGGATGCCCTGCGAACAGCCCTCGCGATGCGCAGGACATGCGTGCCCAGCAACTGAGCGTCAACGCGCTACGATCATGTGCGACCGCATCCGCCGCCCGTCCATTCAGATCACCTCGCGGACAAAGGATCCGGAGCCGACCCTTTTCACTGTGCGCAGTATGCCCATCTTGCCGCCCTTGATCCCGTTCACCACCCTTACCGACCCGGTCCATGTGCCCTCCACATCCCGCTCGGCCCTCGATCGCTGGTTCCTGCGCCTCATCCGCGATGAGCGCGACCTGCCCTTCGTATACCTCACCATACGCGTCACGCTTACGCTTATCCCACTGGGAGTGGCGCTCTACCTGCCTTTCCTGCCCACCTGGCTGTGGTGGACCATTGCGGTGGTGTACCTCTACCTGAACAACGTCACCTTCAAGGGGCCTTTCGGCCTGATGTTGCATTGCACCACGCACCGGCCCTTTTTCAAGCGCCGGTGGATGAACCACTACCTGCCCTGGGTGCTGGCGCCGTTCTTCGGGCAGAGCCCTGAGACCTACCACGCCCACCACGTGGGCATGCACCATGTGGAGAACAACCTGGAGCCGGACGAGAGCAGCACCATGCCCTACCAGCGGGACAGCTGGAAGGCCTTCCTGCGCTACTACTTCGTGTTCCTGATCTCCGGCATCTATACGCTGGTGGCCTACCTCTTCCGTCGGAAGCGCTACCAGCTGGTGCGGCGCGCCGTACGGGGCGAACTGCTCTTCATCCTCTTCTGCACGCTGCTCTGCCTGGTGAACTGGCCCGCCACGCTGGTGGTCTTCATCCTGCCCTTCGTCGCGTTCCGCCTGGTGGCCATGGCCGGCAACTGGGTGCAGCACGCCTTCATCAGTGCCGACCACCCGGATGACCACTTCCAGAACAGCATCACGTGCATCAATGTGAAGTTCAACCACAAGTGCTGGAACGATGGCTACCACATCAGCCACCACATCGATCCCACCATGCACTGGACGGAGCATCCGCGGTTCTTCAAGGAGAACCTCGATGCGTTCGCGCAGCACCGCGCGGTGGTGTTCAGCGGACTCAACTACCTGGACATCTTCGGCATGCTGATGCGGGGGCGGTACGACCGGCTGGCGGCGCACTTCGTGAACGTGGGCGGCGTGCATCATGACGATGCGGAGGTGATGGCCTTCCTGCGGGCGCGTACGGCCCCGGTGCCCTTTCCCGATCCTGCGGGCCGAGCGGGATCGTAGCGTTCCAAGCTGGTCAGTGATCGTAGCTGATCACCCGGCTCACTTTGTAGCCTGTCGCCTCCTTGCGCCACACCATGATGTTCTTGAACGTGCCACAATCCTCCTGGCCATTCTCGGTGTGGCAGAAGCGGTGCTGGCATATCTCCAGCAGGCCGAAGTTGCCAAGCGGATAGACCTCCAGGGTGCCAGGCACCAGCTCGCGGCGCAAGCCGGTGTCCGCATTGCGGGCGAACAGACTGCGGAAGTTGGCCATGGTGCTGTCGTAGCCGGCGAGGCCCGTCTTGTCGTGGTAGAACTCTAGGTCCGGGGTGAAGTAGGCTCCCAAGCGATCGGCGTCGTGGGCGTTGAAGGCGGCGAACAGGGCGCTATCGAGGGTGGCGATGGTGGAGGTGGGATCGGAATGCTCGTTCGGGTTGGCGGGCGGTTGGGGGGAGGGGCCGGGAGGGTTAGAACAGGAGTAGAGGAGGGCGAGCTTGGGAAGGACCTGGAGCAAGCGCATGTGCGAAGATCGCAGCCGGGCGTTGCTGCTACCTTCGCGGTCCTTGTTCGCCGAAGCCTTGGCGCAGGCGCAAACCTTTCGGAAAAGACATGTTCGAGAACCTCAACGACAAGCTGGAGCGGGCCTTCAAGGTGCTGAAGGGCCAGGGGCAGATCACGGAGATCAACGTGGCGGAGACCACCAAGGAGATCCGCAAGGCCCTGCTGGACGCCGACGTGAACTACAAGACCGCCAAGGACTTCACCGACCGCGTGAAGGCCAAGGCGCTTGGGCAGGACGTGCTCACGAGCATCAGCCCGGGGCAGCTGCTCACCAAGATCACGCACGACGAGCTGGCCGAACTGATGGGCGGCCAGGCCGCCGGCATCAACCTGAGCGGCAACCCCTCGGTGGTGCTCATGAGCGGCCTGCAGGGCTCGGGTAAGACCACCTTCAGCGGCAAGCTGGCCAACCACATCCGCAAAAAGGGCAAGCGCCCCCTGCTGGTGGCCTGCGACGTGTACCGCCCTGCGGCCATCGACCAGTTGGAGACGCTCGGCAGGCAGCTGGACATCCCCGTGTACAGTGAGCGCGCCAGCAACGACCCGGTGGCCATCGCGCAGAACGCCATCGCCTATGCCAAGCAGCACGGCTTCACTGCCGTGATCGTGGACACCGCCGGCCGCCTGGCGGTGGACGAGGCGATGATGGACGAGATCACCCGGGTGAAGGCCGCCATCAAGCCGCAGGAGACGCTCTTCGTGGTGGACGCCATGACCGGCCAGGACGCGGTGAACACCGCGAAGGCCTTCAACGAGCGGTTGAACATCGATGGCGTGGTGCTCACGAAGCTCGACGGCGATGCGCGCGGTGGTGCGGCGCTCTCCATCCGCAGCGTGGTGAACAAGCCGATCAAGTTCATCGGCACGGGCGAGAAAATGGAGGCGCTGGACGAGTTCCACCCGGACCGCATGGCGGGGCGCATCCTCGGCATGGGCGACGTGGTGAGCCTGGTGGAGCGCGCGCAGGAGCAGTTCGACGAGAAGCAGGCGCGTGAGCTGAACAAGAAGATCGCCAAGGACCAGTTCGGTTTCGACGACTTCCTGGAGCAGATCGGGCAGATCAAGAAAATGGGGAACATGAAGGACCTCATGGGCATGATCCCCGGCGTGGGCAAGGCGCTGAAGAACATCGATATCCCGGACGACGCCTTCAAAGGCATCGAGGCCATCATCAAGAGCATGACGCCCGAGGAGCGCCGCAACCCGGCCATCATCAACGGATCGCGCCGGGCGCGCCTGGCCAAGGGCAGCGGGCGTGGCATCGAGGAGGTGAACAAGCTGATGAAGCAGTTCGAGGAGATGCGGAAGATGATGAAGATGATGGGCGACAAGAGCAAGATGCAGAACATGATGCGCCAGATGCAGGCGATGCAGGGGATGAGGAGATGAATGAATCTCTCATCAATACGCTTCGCGAGTTGAAGGCCGACCCCACGGTTGCCATTCGGCTATATGAGGAATTGTTCAGTTCTGCATTCTATGCCCTAGTGAGGGTCGGAACAGGGTCATCTTTGACCTCGATGGTGTTCCTCACGTACGATACAATAGATGGCGTTCGGGAGCTGCCGGTATTCACTGAGGAGGAATTTATCCTTCGAGATCTGAGTGATGAGGCGGAGCATGTTCTGATCAATGGGGTGGAATTGTGGTCACGTTTGAGCGATGTTGTTGAGACCGGAAAGTGTGAAGTCGGGGTTGATGCAGGTCAAAGTCACGGTATCCGACTGAACAAGGAGATGCTTATTGGCATGTTGGCCATGTATGGTGCGAAGAACACGGAATGACCTGGTTGAGGTCTTCCTCTGATTGTACGTAATGATATGGTACATTTGCCGTACAAACATCATGTCCATGGATACCAAGCTCACCCTGAGCTTCGATGCGGGCGTGGCCGAGCGGGCCAAGGCCTTCGCCGAGGCGAACAACATCAGCCTCTCGCGGCTCATCGAGTTCATGCTGAGCAAGGTGACGGACAGCCGCTACCGCAGCCTGGATGAACTGCCCGTGAGCGATTGGGTCCAGCAGGTGGCCGAAGGGGAGGTGACCTACGTGCGCAAGAACGCCGCCGAGCGGAACGTGAAAAAGGACTACCTGGCAAGCCGTCGCCGTTCGCGTTGAGCATGGCGGGTTTCTCACACGGAGGCACCGAGACACGGAGCATTACTGCTTGTGTTGTAGCGTGCATGCTCCTGCCGTTGCATTTCTCCGTGTCTCCGTGCTTCCGTGTGAGCCACATCTCCGCGTGAGCCATGCCCCCCAAGCGCATCTTCCTCGACGCAAATGTGCTCGTAACAGTGCTCTGCAACGAGTACCCGCGCTTCAGCGCCTGTGCTCGTGTGCTGAGCCTGGCCGACGACAAGCGCTTTGAGGTGTATACGTCGCCGCTGTGCCTGGCCATCGGTGCCTACTTCGCGGAGAAGAAGAACGGGAAGAAGCTTGCGCGGAAGAAGATCGCGCTGCTGGCTGAGAAGCTGGAGATCACCACCATGGGCCCCAAGGCCGTGGAGCGCACCATGGCAGACGCGCGGATCACGGACATCGAGGATGGGTTCCAGTACTTCTCGGCGGTGGATGCCGGGTGTACGTGCATCATCACCTATGACAAACGCGACTGGAAGTTCGCGGCGTTGGAAGTACTTGCCCCAGAGGACTTCCTACTGAAGCACGTGGTGAAAAGGACCTGATCCTTGTTCACATCGGCGACCGGTTCCCGATGGATCGGAAATCGCCCGCCATGACCGTCGTTCGAAGCGTATTTCTCCTCTCTACTACAGCATTGATCGCCTGCTCCAATGCCCCGGGTTCGCCTTCGGGCATTGCGGGAGGGAAGGAGGGGGGCGCTCCCGGAACGCAGCAGCCACGGGCCACCGAAGGCAAGGACTACGTGGTGCTGGAGCGCCGCCGCTTCCTGGATGAACAAGGTTTCGACCGGCCGGTCGAGGCTTTCAGTGTGCTCGTGCCGCGTAACTGGACCAGTGAGGGCGGCGTGCGGTGGAAGGGGGTGGGGGAATGCCGGGGAGAGATCATCAGCACACCCTTGAAGATCGCTTCGCCCGATGGCGCCATCTCCTTCGAACTGATGCCGGTGAGGTCGTTCGGGTACGCCAACGACCAGATGATGCTGCAGGCCATGATGGCCGGCGCCCAGGCAGGCGGCTGCGCCATCAACCAGCCGTTCACCGCAGCGCAGTACGTGGAGGGTTTCGGTCAGCGCGACCTCGGGGCGACGGTCTCAGCCATCACCACGGACGAGCAGCGCATGGAGCGGGCGCGCGCGATGGACCAGCAGGCCAACGCCATTGCCATGCAGTACGGCACCGGTGCCGAGCAAAGCACGACATATGCTCGCGGTGAGCTCAGTTGGAGGGACGGCACACGGGGCATCCTGGAAGTGGGCGTCACGAATATCATCACCAACAAACCCGACATGTTCAGCGGCGGGATGAGCACGTTCTCCACCACCAGCGTCTTCTTCACGGCGGTGACCCGCTTCCCTGCGGCGCGCAAGGAGGAAGCAGAGCGGATGCGAGCGCTGTTCATCAGCAGTCATCGCGTGAGCCCCATCTGGCGACAGGCCAAGGACAACTTCCTGACACAACTGGGGAACGTGGAGCACGCGGGTCGCATGGATCGCATCCGCCTCATGGGCGAACAAGCGCGGGCCTATGCGCAGCAGCGCAGTGAGGCCGGTGATCAACAGATGCGGGATTGGGAGCGCAGCCAGGCTTCCCAGGATGCTTCGCACGAGCGGTTCGTGAAGACCATCCGCGAGGTGGAGACCTGGAGCGATGGGGCCAACGGGCGTGTGGAGCTCACCAGTGGGTACGACCATGCGTGGAGCCGCGGCGATGGCAGTTACATCCTGAGCAACAGCCCCAACTTCGATCCCAGCTCGGTGTTCCAGGATCAGCAATGGAAACCGATGGTGATGGAGCGCTGATACTGATCGGCGGAACCTTGGGATCCTGCATCCAAAGCGATCCGGTGCGGTCGGGCAGCGGACGGACGGTGTGAGTCGTCATGCTCCCAAACCCCTGCATCTGCATGCGCTTCGCTACGCTCTCCCTTGTGTTGACGACCATGGCCTCCACGGCCCAGACCATCTGCGACTCCCTGCCCATCGCCTACGATCCCGCGAGCGTGGTGTTCACGGGCACGGACATGTCCTTCGGCGATTCCGTCCTTACGGTGAACGTCATCAACACCAGCGCCACACCCATGGCCTACCCGCAGCTGAGGTTGGTGCCGATCACGCCCCTGCCGCCGGGCATGGTGATGAACACCGCATGGAGCGTGTTCGCCTCCTCATGGAACCCGGGTGAGACGGCAACGGCCGAGATCTACTTCGATGCGGCGCAGCCCATTCCGCCGGAGGCGGAGGTGACCTTCGCCGTGTGGGCCACCAACCTGACCCCGCTGCTCGTGGACGATTCCTGTCGTTTCCTGCAGGACCTGACGGTCAACCTGAACCCGAACGTTCAAGCACTGGACGAGAGGTCCAACGTGGCACCGCTCGTCGTAGGGCCGCAGCCAGCGTCGGACCAGCTGTGGGTCGAACTGCCTCCCGCGGAGGCCACCGGTCTCATCGAGCTCTGGTCCTGCGCGGGCCAACGGATCCTGAGCCGCGCCGCTCGTGATGCCCGCAACGTGATCGATGTATCACTCCTGGCGCCCGGAAGCTATATGCTGGTGTGGCGCGAGGGCGCGGCTGTGCGCGGCCGGCGTGCGGTGCTGGTGGTGCGGTGAGCAGTGGCCTTGCGGCCGTGCGGGGCGGATGAACCCGGAACGACGGCGGTCCGTAGGAGGGGGCCGATCCGGGAAGCATGCGTCTCCTTTGGCCTTTCGCATTCACCCTTTGCGCATCCGTCACGGCGCAGACCGGTCCTGGCGGGGTGGGCAACAGTACCTCCAACATCCTCTGGCTCCGCGCGGACAGTGGCGTGCTAGCGCCCACGTTCGGTGTGCAGCAATGGACGGACATGTCCGGGAACGGCAACCATGCTGCTCAGACCGACGGTGCCCGCCAGCCGTTGCTGGCGACCAACGTGATGAACGGCATGCCCGCCGTGCTGTTCGACAACGACCAGACCAACGCCGATCGCCTGACCATACCGGACAACGCCACGTTGGAGGGTATGAACGGACTCACCGGCTTCGCGGTGTATCGCCTGAACGCGGGAACCGCCACCACCGCGCCGCGCGGGCTGCTCAGCAAGCGCGTGGATCCGGGAAGCCAGAACGCCTACGGTTGGTTCCTCTGGGACAGCGGTGGCAATGTGCGCCAGCACCTCGACATCAACGGCACCGGCGAACGCGTGACCGGCACCTCCAACCGCGTGACCGCGACCAACTACCTGGACGGCTTCGTGTACCACGGTGCGGCGCCCTCCAACGCCAACGACCAGGTCCTGTATGCGGCCAACGCCGCGGATGGCAACCGCCAGGAAACCAGCACCAGCATCCCCAACTACACCAGCGATCTGCACATCGGCGTGCTCTACGGCCACACAGGCGCGGGCACCAACACCACGCGCTTCAACGGCCACATCGCCGAGGTGGTGCTGTACAACACCGCGCTCAACACTACGCAGCGCACCATCGTGGCGAACTACCTCGCGGCCAAGTATGGGCTTGCCCTGGGTACCGGCGACATATACCTGCAGGATGCACCCGGCAATGGCAACTACGATCGCGATGTGGCCGGTATCGGACGCACCACCTCATCGGACCTGCACACCGCTTCACGCGGCTCCGGCATGGTGGAGATCGCCAAAGGCACCCACGCCGGGCTCGATGACAACGAGTTCCTGCTGTGGGGCCATGACAACGGCGTGCTCGGCGCCTATGGCAGCTCGGACTTTCCGCCCACGTGCGAGGGCCGGCTCGGCCGTGTGTGGCGGGTGAGCGAGGTGAACGCGAGCGGCACAAGTGTGAACGTAGGCAACGTGGACATGACCTGGGACCTCACCGGTCTGGGTGCGGTGGTGGCCGCCGAGCTCTGCCTGTTGGTCGACTCGGACAACGATGGGTTCTTCGCCGATGAAACACCGGTCACTGGGGCGGTGAACGTGTCAGGCAACCTGTACCGCTTCAGTGGGGTGAGCGCCTTGCAGAACAACCGACGATTCACGCTGGGCACCACCAGCATGGGAACCACGCCGCTGCCGATCGAACTGGTCTCCTTCACGGCCACGGCGGAGACGCGGGGCATCGTACGCACCAACTGGGTGACGGCGAGCGAGCAGGACAACGAGCGCTTCACGCTGGAGCGCAGCACGGACCTGAACGACTGGACCACGGTGCTGGAGCTTCCCGGCGCGGGCAACTCCACGGCGACCTTAAGCTACGAGGCCTACGACCGCGAAGCACCACGCCGCATGCTGTACTACCGACTGCGGCAGACGGACTTCGACGGCACCAGCACCGTGAGCGAAGTGGTGGCGGTGGACCTGGGCATCGGCTGGCACGAACAGCCGGTGGTGTACCCGAACCCCTCCACAGGTCCGGTGGTGGTGATCCTGCCCGAGGGCGCGCCTGCTGCCACGGGCTTCGACCTGATCGACGCGCTGGGCCGCTCCACTCCTGTGCCGTTCAACGCCATCGGTGGTGGCAGCTACCGCATGGATGTGGGCGACCTGCCCGCAGGTAGCTACTTGCTGCGCGTGCTCTCCCTCGCTGGAGAGATGGGCTACGCCGTGCGCATCCAGCGTTGAGCGCCATCACCGGCCCATCGCCTCGCTGGAGCGATCCGCCGATCGCTGAACCTGTTCCGTCGACCCCGCGTAAAAGCGCGCAACCCTTCAGGACCATGCGCCTCTTCGTACCACTTTGCGTTCTCGTGACCAGCATTGCCGCGGCACAGACCGGCCCCGCAGGGGTGGGTACTTCCGCCACCAACGTGCTCTGGTTAAGCGCGGACAGCGGTGTGTATAGCAATGCGGGCACCATGCTCGCGGCGGGCGGTGCCAATGTGCAGCAATGGAACGACCGCTCGGGCAACGGGCGCCATGCCATCGAGAACACGGTGGGCAACCGTCCGAACTACCAGACCAACGTGCTGAACAGCAAGCCGGTGATCCGGTTCACAGCTGCGAACAACGACCGGCTTGTCAGCACCGGGCTTACTTCGGCCAACCAGGCATCGTTGTGGGTGGTGGCACGCTATACAAGCCTGCCGTCGCCCAATCCCGGTCTGTTGCAGGGCTCCTCCACCGGCAATGCGCTAACTGCAGCAGCCGGGCTGAAGCATGTGGGCATGTGGGTCAACTCAGGAAGCACACGTCCCTGGGGGCGCGGTGTGCGGTCCGATGGCACACAGCTCGAGATCACGCAGATCACGAATACCGCGGTCGGCACCTCGTACATCATCAATAACGACTATGCTGCAGCGACCATCCGGCAGTATGTGAACAACACGGCTGCGGGCAACGTGGCCACCGATGGTACGCTACGCTCATGGACCGACATGTGCGTGGGCATGCAGGCCGGTTCGGAAGGGTGGAACGGCGACATGGCCGAGGTGATCGCCTTCAATACCTCACTGAACAGCACGCAGCGGTTGTTCGTGGCGAACTACCTCGCGGCCAAGTACGGGCTCACCCTGGGGACGGGCGACATCTACCTGCAGGACAATGCCGGCAACGGGAACTTCGATCACGAAGTGGCCGGCATCGGGCGCACCACGGCCACGGATCTGCACACCACCGCCCGCGGATCCAGCATCGTGGAGATCTCCAAGGGCACGCATACCGGCCTGGCGGATAACGAGTACCTGTTGTGGGGGCATGACAATGGTGTGTTGGGGGCCTATGGCAGTTCCGACTTTCCATCCGAGTGCCAGGGCCGCCTTCGCCGTGTGTGGCGGGTAAGCGAGGTGAACGCGAGCGGGGCGGCCGTGAACGTGGGCGATGTGGACATGACCTGGGACCTCACCGGGCTTGGTCCGGTGGTGGCTGCCGAGCTCTGCCTGTTGGTGGACACGGATAACGATGGGTTCTTCGCCGATGAAACACCGATCACCGGCGCGGTGAACGTATCGGGCAACCTGTACCGCTTCAGTGGGGTGAGCGCCTTGCAGAACAACCGACGCTTCACGCTGGGCACCACCAGCATGGGAACCACGCCGCTACCGATCGAACTGGTCTCCTTCACGGCCACGGCGGAAACGCGGGGCATCGTGCGCGCCAACTGGGTGACGGCGAGCGAACAGGACAACGAGCGCTTCACGCTTGAGCGCAGCACGGACCTGAACGACTGGACCACGGTGCTGGAGCTTCCCGGCGCGGGCAACTCCACGGCGACCTTGAGCTACGAGGCCTACGACCGCGAAGCACCGCGCCGCATGGTGTACTACCGTCTGCGGCAGACGGACTACGACGGCACCAGCACCGTGAGCGAGTCGGTGGCGGTGGACCTGGGCATCGGCTGGCACGAACAGCCGGTGGTGTACCCGAACCCCTCCACAGGTCCGGTGGTGGTGATCCTGCCCGAGGGTGCGCCTGCGGCCACGGGCTTCGACCTGATCGACGCGCTGGGCCGGTCAACACCGGTGGCCTTCAACGCCATCGGCGGCGGCAGCTACCGCATGGACGTGGGCGACCTGCCTGCAGGCACATATCTGCTGCGGGTGCTGTCCGGCTCGGGCGAAGAGGCCTATGCGGTGCGCCTCCAACGCTGAGCGCGACGGATCAAGAATTCAGCGTGCGAGGATGAATGGCGTGACGCTGATGCCCTGAACGCTGGTTGATCGCAAAAGGTAGATACCTGCTGGCACGCCGGCCAGGTCGATCATGCCCGAGCTTGTGCGCGGTTCGAGCCTACTTATCACCCGACCGGCTGGATCCAACACCTCCAGTTCCGCAGGTACCCTGGTGCCGGTGGACCACTTGACCACATCATGCGCTGGCACAGGCCAAACAGCCAGGCGCGGCGGTGTCATCGAAGGCTCTGCGATCGTGTTGTACAAGGGCATGATCACCCTCCACAGCGAGCGCTGCGTGCCACCCCAGTTCTCGATCACGTACAGTGCGTTACCCACCAGTTCGGCATCCACGGGCAGGTAGAATCCTTCCACAACACGCGTGGCGGTGAATGTGTAGTCGTCCGTGCCTTGATCATAGGACAGCCCGATGTGCAATAGGTCCTCACTGGGATCGGCAGGAACCACCGGTATGCCCCATGGCGCGATGGCACTGTATCCGGCCGTATCGCCCCCTGGGGTAAAGCTCAGTACGAAGCCGTCGCCGCGCAGGTCATCGGCCAGCATACTGTCGCGGTCGAACACCAGTCCCAGCGGCGACCGGTGACAGGTGAACGAGTGCATGGGCTGGCCGCTTTCCGAGGCATCCAGGATGCCCCCCGTGGCAGGATCGCGCAGGCGGTCCGCATCGGGGCCCATGTTGCGCATCGGTCCAGTGAAGACCAAGCCCGTGCTCGTTGGGAATGCCGGATCGAAGTAAAAGTCCGTTGCAGCGGAAGGATAACCGGGGTTCAGCAACGGATCGTTCGCTGCATCGTAGCCGGCCAGCAGGGTAGGATTGGTGTTCCCTCCGGCCTGCCAGGGGAAGCCGTAGTGGTGGCCGTCGCGCAGCCAGTTCATCTCCTCCGGGTCGTCATGGTCGCCGGAGTTCTCCACGCCGAAAAGCTCGCCATCAGCGGCGAAGGCCATGTCGAAGGTGTTGCGCACACCACTGCTGAACAATTGGCCCGATGCGATCAATGCGCTCTCGTCGTTCGGTAGAATGAGGTCCTGTGCATCGATCGGTATGCGCAGGATCTTCGCGGTGATGGCGTCCTCCCGTGCATCGGGGAAAAGCCCACCCACCGACTGTACTTCGCCGTGGTCGGTGCGCGAGCCGCTGTTCAGCAACAGGTATTCACCATCGGGAGAGACCACCACATTGTTGAATCCATGGGCTTTGCCACCCCAGCGGTAGTTCTCCGTTCGCGCGACCACGGACCAGGTGCGCGTGCCATCCGGCTGCAAGCGGGCCCGGTGAACGATGCCCTGGGTCAGCTGCTCGTCCGGGAAGATGCGGTTGCCGATGACGAACAGGTCGCTGTCATGGAAGGCCATCCCGTACGCATCGGTCAGGAGGTGATCCGCTGACGTGAAGAGAAGGGTGTCGTACGGAGGATCGATCCCATTGTCGATCACCATGAGCACATCCCCGTTGGTGCGCAGGTAGTGCAGATGCTGTTGCACCGGGTCATGGGCCACGCGTACCGCGCTGCTGCGCACGTCCATGTAGTGCTCCACCGTGATGTCCGGTCGCAGGGACGTGGGAATGCCTTGGGCCATGGCCAGGATCGTGAGCGATTGGGTAAGCACCGTGCTCAAGGTCCGCTGCATGGTTCCAGTTGTTGGGTATCACCGAAGGTAACTGGAACGGTCTGTTGTCGTTCACCTCGGTGAACAAGTATCAAGGGTTCAACCCTTGCGAGCTTCATTCGACGCTGTCACTCCGGGCTTGACCCGGAGTCGCGCATGAGCGACTGAGTTGATGGTTTCACATCGATCCGGGTACAATTGATCCAGCACCACATTGGCGGTGCGGTCAGTACCGGCGGAGTCCACCTCGAAGCGATTGTCGTTCTCGTAGATCTTGTGCGCCGTGGCGGAGCGCATACGGTTCACGGTGCGGACGAAGAGGATGCGGGTTTTTCCTCCGTTCATCGGCTCTATCCGTTCATAGCTTTGGTTGTCGACCAGACCTGCTCGAATACTTCCTTACTGATCTCATAGAGTGCCCAGTCTTCGTTATCCAAAGGCTTTTCTGCTAGACCGCCATACTCGTCCTCTAAGTGGGTTTGTGAGTACTTGAGGCATTCCCCTGAATCATAGACTTCGATCTGACGCAGCACGTTCATGTCCGCCTCCACTTCAAATAACCATAAAGAACACCCCCAATCAGAGTGATCGTCCCCCCGGGTTTCTTCCCATCTTCTACGGAAGTATCGGATCGGGCCAGACATGGACTCGGCTTTCAATCCACTAGTCCCTCAACCACCTCTGCCGGGTCCTTCACCCCTTCGACCATTCCCAGCACCTTCAGCATCACCCGGTCCAGCAGGGTGTCCGGACAGCTCGCACCGCTGGTAAGGATGATCGTTAGCGGGCGCTTCGTGGGGAGCCAGCCTTCCGTGCTCTCCAGCTTGTGCGCGGGGTAGTTGAAGTGCTGGATGGTGTCCGCGCTCAGGATCTCGCCTTCATCCTTGATGAAGTAGGTAGGGAACTTGTGCTCGAGCAGTTCCACCAGGTGGCTGGTGTTGCTGCTGTTGTAGCCGCCCACCACCAGCGCCAGATCCGCCTCGGCCTTCAGCAGTTCGTTGGTGGCGTCCTGATTGTCGTTGGTGGCGTAGCAGAGCGTGTCGCGCGTGTCGGCGAAGTGGGCCTTGAGGTCGGCATCGCCGTGCTTCCCGATCATCACTTGCTTCAGGTGGTCGGCGATGGCCTGTGTTTCGGTGGCCAGCATGGTGGTCTGGTTCACCACGCCGATGCGTTGAAGGTCCTTGGTGGGATCAAAGCCGGGCGTGCAGCGCGTACCGAAGAGCTCGTGGAAGCGCGCAGCGGGCAGTTCACCGGTGATGATGCGGCCCAGTTCCTGCGCCTCGGCCATGTCCTTGATGATCACGGCGGGCGCACCGGCGGCGGTGTGGCTGAAGGTGGCGCGGGTCTCCTCGTGCTTCGCCTTGCCGTGGATCACCACGGTGTAGTCCTTCTGGCCCAGCTGCGTGCTGCGGTTCCACACCTTCTCCACGAAGGGGCAGGTGGTGTTGTACTTCAGCGGGTCGATGCCGATGGCCTTCAGTTTCTCCTCGGTCTCGAGCGTTGTCCCGAAAGCAGGGATGATCACGATATCGTCGGCCGTGAGCTCGTTCCAGTCCATCAGCGGCTGGCCGTTGGTGTCCTGGATGAAGCGCATGCCCCGGCTGGTGAGGTCGTCGTTCACCGCCGGGTTGTGGATCATCTGGCTCAGCAGGAAGATCCGCTTGCCGGGGTTCTCCTCCAGGGCCTTGTAGCTGATCTCGATGGCGTTCTCCACCCCGTAGCAGAAGCCGAAGTGGCGCGCGAACACGAAGCGCACCGGGCCCAGGTCGAGCAGGGTGGGGCTGAGGTCCTTCTTCTTAGGGTCCTGCGCTTTACGCCAGGCCTTCAGGCGCCCGATGAGGTCGCTGCGGTAGTGGGTGGGGATGGTGAAGGAGCGCATCGGGGGCGAAGTTGGGGGTTCGGGGAGATGAAAGAGCTCCGTTGTCGGTTGTCGGGGCAGCGTGCCGGTCCGGGAATGGCATTCGCCAGGCATCAACACCCGGGCCATCCCTTCTGTGCGTCAAGGAATTTCGATTACATTCGCGGCCCCTTTCGAATGCCCTTCACCGGGCGCTCATCAGGTACGCTCACCCAGTGGCACGGTGGGCCAACAGAACCCTCCCGGTCGGTGCCGCCTTGGTCCGGGATACAAATCAGTAAGCTGCATGTCAGCAGATCAGCACAAGGTCACGTTCGCCGAACCGCCCGCCGATTTCGATTGGGCCGCATTGGAGGATGACCGCAAACACCTCTCCACCGCCGAGAAGGCGAAGATGGAGAAGGCCTACGAGGACAGCCTCACCAGCATCGCCGAGAAGGAGGTGCTCATGGGCACCGTGGTGGGCATGAACAAGAAGGAGGTCGTCATCAACATCGGCTACAAGTCCGAGGGTGTCGTTCCCCTGAGCGAGTTCCGCTACAAGCCCGACCTGAAGGTGGGTGACCAGGTGGAGGTCTACATCGAGAAGCAGGAGGACCGCGGCGGGCAGATGGTGATCAGCCACAAGACCGCGCGCGTCCACAACGCCTGGGGCAAGGTGAACCACGCCCTGGAGACCAACGAGATCATCACGGGCTTCGTGAAGTGCCGCACCAAGGGCGGCCTCATCGTGGACGTGTTCGGCATCGAGGCCTTCCTGCCCGGTTCGCAGATCGACGTGAAGCCGATCCGCGACTACGACCAGTTCGTGGGCAAGAACATGGAGTTCAAGGTGGTGAAGATCAACCAGGAGTTCAAGAACGTGGTTGTGTCCCACAAGGCGCTGATCGAGGCCGAGCTCGAGGCGCAGAAGAAGCAGATCATCGGCCAGCTGGAGAAGGGCCAGGTGCTCGAGGGCACCGTGAAGAACATCACCAGCTACGGTGTGTTCGTGGACCTGGGCGGCGTGGACGGCCTGATCCACATCACCGACCTGAGCTGGGGCCGCGTAAGCCACCCGGAGGAAGTGGTGAAGCTGGACGAGAAGATCAACGTGGTGATCCTGGACTTCGACGACGAGAAGAAGCGGATCGCCCTGGGTCTGAAGCAGCTGCAGCCGCACCCGTGGGATGCCCTGAGCGCCGACATGAACGTGGGCGACAAGGTGAAGGGCAAGGTGATGGTGATCACCGATTACGGTGCCTTCGTGGAGGTGGCCCCCGGCGTGGAAGGCCTGCTGCACGTGAGCGAGATGAGCTGGAGCCAGCACCTGCGCAGCCCGAAGGACTTCCTGAAGGAAGGCCAGGAGATCGAAGTGCAGATCCTGAACATCGACCGCGAGGAGCGGAAGATGAGCCTCGGCATGAAGCAGCTGAGCACGGATCCCTGGGCCGACATCGAGTTCAAGTACCCGGTGGGCAGCCGCCACACCGCCAAGGTCCGCAACTTCACCCACTTCGGCATCTTCGCCGAGCTGGAGGAGGGCGTGGATGGCCTCATCCACATCAGCGACCTCAGCTGGACCAAGCGCATCAAGCACCCCAGCGATTTCTGCAAGATCGGTGACACCATCGATGTGCAGGTGCTGGAGGTGGACAAGGACAACCGTCGCCTCAGCCTCGGCCACAAGCAGGTGGAGGAGAACCCCTGGGAGGTGTTCGCCGGTGTGTTCACCCCGGGCAGCATCCACGAGGGTACGCTCGTTGGCCGCAACGGCAGCAACTTCATCGTTGCCCTGCCGTACGGTGTGGAAGGCTCCGTGACGCTGAAGCACCTGAAGAAGGCCGACGGCTCCAAGGCCGAGCTCGAGGAGAAGATGGCCTTCAAAGTTCTCGAGTTCAACGCCGAGGCACGCCGCATCGTGCTCAGCCACACCCGCACCTTCGAGGATGGGGATGATGTGATCGAGAGCACGCCGAAGCGGACGGGCCGCAAAGGCTCCAGCGACGATGGCGTCGGCCAGAGCGCCAGCATCAAGAGCGTGAACGACAAGGTGGAGAAGAGCACCTTGGGCGACCTTAATGTGCTGAGCGACCTGAAGAGCAAGATGGAGGCCGGCGAAGGCGCCAAGAAGGCGCGCAAGGCCAAGGCCGAAGAGGAAGAGGGCGACGGCGACGAGGCCTGACCCGCGACCATACGATGCGTGCGAGGGCGGCCAACGGCCGCCCTCGTGCATTTCGGGAGATCCGCTCAGGCCCGCATCCGCTCGCTCCACGGCACCACGGCGGCCCGCACGCGGTCCTCTCCGAACTCGTCCATCAACTTTAGCAGGAGCGAAAGGGTGGCCTGGGCATCGTGCGCCGCATGGTGCTTGTGGCCCTGGGTGATGCCGAAATGCCGGCACAAGCTGCCCAGGTTGTGGTACAGGAGGTGTGGCAGCAGGCGGCGGCTGAGCCGCTCGGTGCACAAGGTGTCGGGGTGGTAGGAAAGCCCCGTGCGCGCCAGTTCGTGCTGCAGCGCCGTCATGTCATAGCGAACGTTGTGGGCCACCATGATGCGGTCCAGCGAACTGGCCCGCAGCCGCCGCGCAACGGAGGGGAAGGAGGGGGCGTCCTCCAGCATGTGCGGCTTGATGCCCGTGAGCCGCTGGATGAACGAAGGAACGGGCTGACGCGGGTTCACGAGCGTGTTCCAGCGCTCCAGTTCCCGCACACCATCGTGCGCGATGACCGCCACTTCGATGATGCAGCCCTTCATGGGGTCGCCATGGGTGGTCTCCACATCAACGACGATGAACGGGGCGGGGCGCATGGAAAGGGAGGCGGTGTACGGGAGGAAGGGGGTCTGGGTTCGGGGGTGGGCACGTCCGCGTTTTGCTTGGTTGGCCAAACAAGCATTTTGTGCTCACGAATTGTTAACGACCCATTTTCCAAGCTGGCTGGAATTGTGCTGCAAACAGTTGATATTCAGTGATCAACAGCCATCCACGTGAGTGCCCTCCAGCTTGCTTGGCCAAGCAGCCAATGGGGGCGACCATCCCCACCTATCATTGCCCACATGTTCCGCCCGCTGTACCAGCTCATCTTCAAGCTCTGGGGATGGAAGATCATCGACCACCGGCCCGCCGACCTTGGTCCGTGCATCTACGTGGTGGCTCCGCACACCAGCAATTGGGACTTCCTGGTCGGGTTGTGCGTGCGCAGCATCGCACGCCTTGGCAACGTGCGCTACCTCGCCAAGAAGCAGCTGTTCAAGCCACCGTTCGGTTGGATCTTCCGCGCCTTGGGCGGTTATCCGGTGGACCGGAGCCGCAACACCAACCTCACAGAGCAGGTGGTCCACTACTTCCGCACCGTGCCCGATTTTGCCCTGGCCATCACCCCCGAAGGTACCCGCAAGCGTGTGGACAAGTGGAAAACGGGCTTCTGGCGGATCGCGCACGACGCGCAGGTGCCGCTGATCCTTTCATCCTTTGATTTCAGCCGGAAGCAGGTGATCCTGCGCGAGCCTTATCACGTGTCCGAGGACATGGAACGCGACATCGCCTGGATGATGGAATACTTCAGCCAGTTCAAGGGACGCAATGCCGACCAGGGTGTTCACTGAGTTGGCATCATCCTTGGAACCAGGCGGCCGCCGTACCATGTTCATGCGCTCCATCATCCTCCTCCTATTCGCGATCCCGCTTCTTGGATCGGCCCAGACCACATGCCCGACCATCAAGGGCGAGACCACCGAAGGGCGGGCGTTAGAACTGCCCACCGCTTCGGCCGGTCGCCATGCCATTGTTTGCGTGGCCGCCGGAAAGAAGGCGGAACCGCTCCTGCAGGATTGGTATGGGCCGGCCTACCAACGCTTTGTGTCCAAGCACGGACTGTTCGCGTCGGAACATGACGCGGACCTCTGGCTGGTGCCGGTGTTCACCGGACTGAACAAGGCCGCCTTTGGGCCCACGATGAAGCGGCTGAAGGAACAGGCGGATCCCGATGTGGCGCAACGTGTACTCTTTGTGCGCGATGAGGCGGCCGCCCTGTTGGATGCCTTGGCCATCAAGGACCGCGATGAGCCGCTGTTCCTGGTGCTGGACCCTTCCGGGCACATCGTTCACCGCGAGCGAGGCGCCTTCACCGTGGAGAAGCTCGATGCCTTGGAAGAAGCCCTGGGGCATTGAGCCCGGCGCAGCACGCATGTACATTCGCCGCCGTTGAAGGCGGCCACACAGAACGCCACAACCATCAACCACATGTTCCAACGTTCCCTCTTCACAGCCGCCATGGCCGGTAGTCTGCTGGCCTGCGGCGCCGCTCCCGGAAACGGCAACCCCACCGAACAACGCACCGCCGCTGTGGCGGTCGAACAACCCCAACCATCCGCACGACCCGTGGAAGAACCGACCAACCCCGGTGATGGGCTCTTCGCCATCATCACCACCCGCCTGGGCACCATCAAGCTGAAGCTTGAGTACCAGAAAGCTCCCCTCACCGTGGCCAACTTCGTGGCGCTGGCCCAGGGCAAGCAGAAGAACACGGCGAAGCCCGACGGCAAGCCCTTCTTCGACGGCATCATCTTCCACCGCGTGATCCCCGGCTTCATGATCCAGGGCGGTGACCCCACCGGCACCGGCATGGGCGGTCCGGGCTACATGTTCCCCGATGAGTTCGATGCCACGTTGAAGCACGATCGTGCGGGTACGCTCAGCATGGCCAATTCAGGCCCGAGCACCAACGGCAGCCAGTTCTTCATCACCAACGGACCCACGCCGCACCTCGACGGCCGGCACAGCGTGTTCGGCTACGTGGTGGAGGGCCAGAACGTGGTGGATGCCATCGCCGGTGTTCCCCGCGGGCAGCGCGACAAGCCGAACGAGGACGTCAGCATGACCGTGAAGATCGAAGCCGTTGGCAAGGACGCCAAGGCCTTCGACGCCGTGAAGGTGCTGGAGGCCAACAAGTCGAAATTCCGCCCGCGCTAGCGACGACCGCCGCCTCCGCCGCGCGGAGGACGGCCACCACCTGAGCGACCGCCGCCACGACCACCGTGGCGGCGGTCGTTGTTTCCGGTCTTCCGTGGGCGTTCATCCGGACGATAGGCCGGGGCAGGGCCCAGTTGCTCGGGCACCGGCGCCTTCAGCACTTCGTAGCCGATCAACTTCTCGATGCGCCCGAACTCCCGCATGTCCTGGTCGCTGACGAAGGTGATCGCCTGGCCTTTGCGCGCGGCACGGGCGGTGCGGCCCACGCGGTGCACATAGTCCTCCGGATCCCGCGGCACGTCGTAGTTGATCACCAGGTCGATGTCGTCGATGTCGATGCCACGGCTCACCACGTTCGTGGCCACCAGGATGCGCAGCTTGCGGTTGCGGAAATCGAGCATCACCTGCTCGCGTTCGTTCTGGTCCAGGTCGCTGTGCATCCCCTGGGCGTTGAAGCCGCGCTTCTGCAGGTGCCGGGCGAGGTTGCGCACCTCCACCTTCTTGCCGGCGAAGATCACGATGCACGAGGCCTCGTTCGTCCGCAGGATGTGCTCCAGCAGCGGCGCCTTCTGCGGCTCATGGATCACATAGGCCTCCTGAGCCACGCCCTCCGCCGGTTTGCTCAGGGCGATGCTGATCTCCACGGGGTCGTGGAGCACCTGTTTGGCCAGGGCCCGGATCTCCGGGGCCATCGTGGCGCTGAACATCAGCGTCTGCCGCTCCTTCGGCAGGAACTTGATGATGCGGTGGATGTCGTCGATGAAGCCCATGTCCAGCATGCGGTCGGCCTCGTCCAACACCAGGAATTCGAGGCCCTGGGTGGGCACATAGCCCAGGTTGAGGTGGCTGAGGAGCTTGCCGGGCGTGGCCACGATCACTTCGGTGCCACCGGTGAGCGCGCTCTTCTGCTGGTCGAAGGATTGACCATCGCTGCCGCCATACACCGGCATGCTGGTGATCGGCGTGTAGTAGGCGATCGCCTGCATCTGCTGGTCGATCTGCAGGGCCAGCTCGCGCGTGGGCACCACGATCAGGGCGCGGATGCTGCCATCCACCCGGGGGCGGTACGTCTGGATCACATCGATGATCGGGAGCAGGAAGGCGGCCGTTTTACCGGTGCCCGTTTGCGCGCAGGCGATCAGGTCGCGCCCGTCCATGGCGGAGGGGATCGCCTGCGCCTGGATGGGCGTTGGCTTGCGGATCCCCATGGCCTCGAGCCCGTTGATCAGGTCGTCATGCAGTCCAAGGGATCGGAAATCCGTGGCCGTCGCTTCCGCGGCCGGGGTGGGGGTGTCGCTCATGCGTATGTGGGGCGAAGGTAGCAGGTGCCCCGTGGGCCGCTCAGGAAGCCCGGCGCAAGGTGCGTTCCTCCGGCTGGAAGGTCATCTGGAAGGTGGTGCCCTCGCCCTTCAGCAGGCGGATGCGCCCGTCCAGCTGCGTGGCCAGGCTGCGCACCAGCTCCAGGCCGAAGGACCCGCTCCGGAAGAAGGCTTCCTGCTGCGCGCCCACCCCATCGTCCGCGAAGGTGAGCTCGTACTGGTTCTCGCCCAGTTTCCGCAGGCTGATGGCGATCCGGCCCTCCTCGCGTCCCTTGAACGCATGCTTGGCCGAGTTCGTCAGGAGCTCGTTGATCATCAGGCTCAGCGGGATCAGGTCGTCGAACCGGGCCAGGTCATAGTTGACCTGCAGGTCCACCGCCACCTTGCCGTCCAGTCCGTATTGCTTCAGCACGGCTTCGCTCAGCGCCAGCAGGTGTGCGCGCACGTTCACCCGGCGCAGGTCGCCCACGCGGTAGATGTGCTCGTGCACCAGGGCCATCGAGCGCACCCGGCCTTCACAGTCCGCCAGGATCTCCTCCAGCTGGTCGTCCTGCTGGTGATGGCCCTGCATGCGCAGGAGGGTGATCACGATCTGCAGATTGTTCTTCACCCGGTGGTGGATCTCCTTCAGCAGCACGTCCTTTTCCTCCTCCTGCATCAGGCTTTCGGCCAGGCGCAGGTTCTGGCGCTCGAGCTCGAGGTTCTTGGCCTTGATCTCCTCGCCCTGCCGGCGGATCACCTCGGCGCGCATGGCCGCCCGGCGGTGCGTGCGCCGCAGGCGGTGCCATAGCAGCACCATGCCGGCGAAGGCGATCAACAAGGCCGCGAAGGCCAGGAGCCAGATACGGCCACGCACGCGTGCGTTCGCGATCACCGCGTCCTGATCGGAGGTGGCCTGCCGCAATTGCTTCAGTTCGGCATCGCGTTGGTCGGTGGCGTACAAGGCGCGCAGGCCGGCAGCCCGCGCCTTCAGCCGGACCGCTTGGATCGAGTCGCGCTGGGCGGTGTACATCCGCTCCGACCGCAGGGCATCGGCCACGGCGCCTTGCGCTTCCTGCACACGCCCCTGCAGATGGTAGACCTCCGGATCCGGCGTCAGTTCGGGTCCGTTCCCGGCCAACGCCAGCACTTCGTGGATGCATTGCTCCGCCTGTGACCAATGCCCGATGCCGACGAGCGCCCGTGCCGTGATCAGCATCGTTCGTTGCAGGCCTTTGTCGGACCCGATGGACCGGTGCAGTCGTTCGGCCTTGGCCAGGTGCGGCAGTGCATCCGCATGGCGACCTTCGTTCGTCAACGCTTCACCCATGGCCAGCCAGATCGAGGCCTGACCAGGTGCGTTGCCTTGCTCCTCCTGAAAGGCCAGTGCGGCCTTGCCTTCCTTCATGGCCTCCGTGGTACGCCCGGCCATGACGAGGGCCTCCACCAGTGCGTTCATTGCGCTGGATGCCGTGGCCATGTCGCCTGCGGCATGCGCGATCGGGATCGCTTTCCGAAAGACGTCGATGGCCGGTCCGTGCGCGTCGGTGGACAGGTAGGCGTCCCCCAATGCGACAAGGTCGGAGGCGTGCGCGCGTGCGTCATGCATGCCACCACCCAGCTCCACCACGCGGATGGCATCCTTCAACGAGCGATCGGGATCACCGGTGCGCTGTGCCAGGTCGCGCTCCAAGCGGATGACCTCCAGCAGAATGCGGGTCTCACCGGCTTGCTCCGCAAGCGCTTCGGCGCCCTTGAGCTTCTCGAAGGCGGCTGCCGGTTGGGCCGTCATCAGCGAGCGCGCCATACCGAGCATGGCCTCCACGCGTTCGCCTTGGTCCGCACTGGTCTCCGCCCCCGGGCTCCCAAAGCCGTCCAGGAAGGAGGCCTGGACCCAGAACATGCGGATGCTCAGGAGCATCAAGGCGAAAAGGCGTGGCGTGCGGATCATGGCGGAGACCTTCTACGCCATGCCGGGGCGCCCGGTTGCAGCCGTTACCTTGCCGCCATGCGCGTAGCCGTGGAAGTGTGCGTCACCTCGATGGCAGAGGCCCGGGCCGCCGAGCGTGCGGGTGCCGACGGTGTGGAGCTCTGTGCCTGGTTGGCCTGCGGCGGGGTGACACCGGCGCCCGGCCTGCTCAGTTGGTTGAAGGAGCAGAGCCCCCTGCGCCGGCGCGTGCTCGTAAGGCCCACTCCCGGCGCCTTCGTTTACGCCCCGGATGAGCGGCAGGTGCTGCTGCGGGACGTGCTGCTGTGCGGTGTGGCCGATGCGCAGGCCGGCGTGGTCACCGGGGCGCTTACGGCCGATGGCGATGTGGATGAAGGCCTGATGCGTTCCATCGCACCGGCGCTTGCCGGACGTGAGCTGACCTTCCACCGTGCGATCGACCATGCGGCGGACATGCCCGCGGCCTTGGAGCGCTGCTTGGCCTTGGGCGTACACCGCGTGCTCACCTCCGGCGGGGAGACCCTGGCCAAGGACGGGGCGGCGATGCTGAAGCGCCTGGTGGAACGAGCAGGAGGGAGGCTGCTGGTGTGTGCGGCCGGCGGGATCAACCCCGGTAACGTGGTGGACCTGGTGCAGCGGACCGGGGTGCGGGAGGTGCATTTCGCGGCGCAACGCCCCGCTGCGAACGTGCTGAAGGGTGCGGCCATGAGTTCCACCAACGTGGGGGTGAACTTCCTCACGGAGTCCGATGAGGCTAAGATCGAAGGGGTGCTGAACGCCTTGGTGAAAGCGGGACTGCGATGAATGCGCATTTGGCTTTTAGCTGCTGGCTGCTGGCCGTGCGCGCACGTCGTGCTACCGCACGGCCAGCAGCCAGCAGCCAGGGGCCAGTAGCTGGTCCCCTGCGACGCCTTGTGCTTGGTTGGAGCGTGTTGGCCATGGTGATGGCGGTGGGCGCCCAGGAAGTGCACATCCCCCTGAACGACGGGTGGAGCTTCTGCCAGGTGGGGAAGGAGCAGTGGTTCACGGCTGAAGTGCCTGGCGTCGTGCAAACCGTTCTGTTGCGGCACGGACTGATCCCGGACTTCTACCAAGGCAGCAACATCGACAGCGTGCAATGGATCGAGAACGAGGACTGGATCTACAAGCGCACCCTGTTCGTGACGGACACCTTGTTGCGCCACGGCCACCTGGACCTGGTGTTCAAAGGACTGGACACCTTCGCGGAGGTCTACCTGAACGACTCGCTGCTGGGCAAGGCGGACAACATGTTCCGCACTTGGGAGTGGCCGGTGAAGGATGCGCTCAAACCCGGTGCGAACGAGTTGAAGGTCATCTTCCGGAGCCCTATCAAGGAAGGAGCGAAGCTGCGCGATGCATACGGGATCCAGCTGCCGCACGACAATGATCCCACGGGTGTCAGCCCCTACGTCCGCAAGGCGGCTTACCAGTTCGGCTGGGACTTCTGCCCGCGGCTGGTAACGAGCGGGATCTGGCAGGGCGTTGAGTTGAGGGGTTGGGACGTGGGGCGGATCATCCATGTGGACCTCACACAGGTCCATGAACAAGGCAAGACGAGTGTGATGGTCGACGTTCGCTGTGATATCCCCCAGGCAAACTCCCGGGTCATCAAGGTGAGGCTGGATGGGCAGGAGGACCGCAGCTATCCCGGCAACAATGGGGAGATGCCTGGAGGCGGTTCACGGTTCACCATCGAGCAGCCGCGCATGTGGTGGCCGCATGGTTCTGGCGAGCAGCCCCTGTACGCGGTGGAAGTGGATCTTCTGTGTGATGGTGTAATTCGAAGTACCTGGCAAGGACGTGTTGGCCTCAGGACCGTGGAGCTGGACAGGTCGAAGGATGATCAAGGGGAGCGCTTCCTGTTCCGGGTGAACGGGAAGGATCTGCTCATCAAAGGCGCGAACATGGTTCCGCCGAGCATGGTGCTGCCGCAGGCCGGTGATGATGCGTGGGTGCGTGCGGTGGCGGAGATGCAGCGATCCGGCATGAACATGGTGCGTATTTGGGCGGGTGGTGTGTATCCACCGGATGCATTCTTCCATGCCTGCGATACCGCCGGCATCCTGGTCTGGCAGGACTACATGCTGGCCAACATGGTCCCGGGCAACGAGGAGTTCTTGCAGGATCTTGAGAAGGAGGCGCACGAGCAGCAGGAGCGGCTTGAGCATCATCCCTCCTTCGCCTTGTGGTGTGGCAACAACGAGTTGGATGTTGCCTGGAGGAACTGGGGATGGCAGTCCACCTATGGGTTGCACGGTGCTGATTCCGCGCGGGTCCGGAAGGCCTATGATGAAGTCTTCGAGGAGAAGGATGGATATCTGAGAACCGGTCACCTCGGTCCTGACTACATTTCCACATCCCCCCTCAGCAACTGGGGCAACGCCGAAGGACTTCGCTCCGGCGACTTGCACTACTGGGGTGTCTGGCATGGCGACTCGGCCTACAGTGCCTTCGCCAACAACGTGGGGCGCTTCGTGAGCGAGTACGGCTTCCAGAGCTATCCGGACAGCGCGCTGCTTGCCAGGTACAACGACCCGAAGGATCTCAACCTCGGCTCGCCCACGATGAAGCGCCTGCAGCGCAGCTACAAGACCGACAAGCCCATCTGGGACGCCATCAAGCGCGAGCTGGGGAAGGAGCCCAAGACCTTCGGTGAGTTCGTGGAGGCCAGCCAGGAGGTGCAGGCCAAGGCCTACCGCATGGCCATCGAAGCCCACATGGCCGCCCAGCCGCACTGCATGGGCACGCTCTTCTGGCAGCTGAACGACTGCTGGCCCGGCCCCAGTTGGAGCCTGATCGACTTCGAGGGGAACTGGAAGCCGGGGATGTACGAGGTGCAGCGTCTCTATGGCCGGTGAACGTCACCCGGTCATTCACCGGATCCATCCCTTCGGCTACCTTTCCAACCCACACCGAACCGCATGCGTCCACGTTACTCCCTGATCGCCACGCTTTCGCTTCTGTTCCCGGCCATCACGGCGCTGGGTCAATGCACGAACACGGCCCTCTATCCGGCGAACGCGATCACACCCGATCCCACGGGCCTGGTCACCGCGATCACGGGTTGCAGCTACCAGACCGAGTATTCGCGCATCACCGGCATCGTGGACGCCACCAGCTACGCGTTCACCATCAATGACGGTTCGTACATCACGGTGCGGCAGGGCACCTTCAACGGCCCGGTGCTGGGCCATGGCCTCTCTCCGCTGACCGTGCAAGCCGCAGGGGCCGGCGACCTCTTCGCCCACTGGAACGTGAACGCGGCCTGCAGCACCGCCACGGTATGCCGCGCCACCACGGTGCAGCGCTTGTTGGATTGTACGCCGGCCACCGTTGCCGTGGACGCCGTGAACGATTGCGTGAACGGCGAGTTCACGCTGAACATCACCGTGAGCGATGCCGGCGATGCCTCCAGCCTCAGCTTCGTCTACACGGTGAACGGCGGCGGCATCACCGTGGTGCCCAACATCGGCCTGGGCACCTATCCGCTCGGCCCTTATTCCAGCGGTACCCTGATCGACCTCACCGTGGCCCATAGCGACGATGCCCAATGCAATGTGGTGCTCAACGACCTGACCAATGAACCCTGCACGATCGAAAGCTGCGGTCCGGACACCTACACCTTCTGCTACGGGAACAACGAGGACTACACCGTCACCTATCAAGGAACGAGCGCCTGGCCGCTGCAGCTGGTCTTCAACAGCGGCAGCGTTTCCCCGAGCGGCAACGATGCCTTGGTGATCCACGATGGTCTCACGGATTCCGCCCCGGTGCTGTTCAGCGGCGTTGGCAATGCGGGCAACCTCACCGGTGTCACGGTGGTGTCCACCAACCCCGACCACGCGCTGACCATCCGCTTCACCTCGAACAGCAGCTTCAGCTGCGGCGATGGCGGCGTGACGCCGCCGTGGAACTACACGGTCTCCTGCCTCGATTGCCTGCTGCCTGCGGGTGCGGCGGACACGGTCTCCACCGACTGCGGAGCAGGGACCTTCACTGTTGAAGTGGAGGTGACCGACCTGGGTTCGGCCGCCAGCCTGGAGATCGCGAACGATGCCGGTGCTCCGGTCACCACGGTGGATGCCGTTGGTACATACACGGCCGGTCCGTTCCCGGTGGGTACCCCGGTCGCGTTGAGCCTGGTGAACGTGGAAAGCCAGGCCTGCACGGTGCAGTTGGGCACTTTTGAGAACGGCGTCTGTCCCGTGCCGGTCAATTGCGACGGCCCGCCCGTTGCGGCGACCTATTGCTACACCGATAACGATGCGCGTTCCTGGTTGTACCAAAGCCAGGGCACGGAGCCCATCGCGATCATCTTCAGCCAGGGCGTGATCGAGAACGTCACCTGGGACCATCTGGCCATCTATGACGGTCAGGACAACACCGCGCCGTTGCTCTGGGAGCACACGTTGGCGGCCAACTTCAACCTCGCCGGGTTGACGGTGGCGAGCACCGGGTCCTACCTGTACATGGAGATGAGCTCGGATGGCAGTATCAGCTGTGCCAATGGCAACTTTGCCTCCTGGATCTGGTCCGTTGCGTGCATCGATTGCACGAATCCGCAGGCCTCGTTCGAGATCGTGCCGGATTGTGCGCACAATGAATACACGGTGTTGGTGGACGTCACCGATCTGGGCTCGGCGGACGACCTCGACCTGTCCAACGACCTGAACGCATCGGTCCTCACGGGACTCGGCCTGGGTACGGTGGAGGTCGGCCCCTTCAACCTGGCGACCCCGGTCACGCTCACGCTCGTGAACACGACCAACCCGCTTTGCCGCCTCAATTCAGAACCGCAGGCTTTCGCGTTGGACAGCTGCATCATCACCGCCTGTGAACCGACGCCGCAGTCATACTGCTATGCGGATGGGGACTCGGTCTGGTTCATCTACCAGAGCGGCGTGAGCGCCCCGATCACCATTGCCTTCAGCGAAGGCGGGCTCTTGCCGGGCGACCAGATCCTGCTGTACAACGGTCCGGACGACCAGTCGCAATTGGTGTATGCCGGTAATGCAGGCGGGAATGTGGGGGGCATCACCCTCACGAGCAACAACCCGTCCAACGCCCTTACACTGGTGATCGTGAGCGATGCCTCGGGCTCCTGCGCGGATGGATCCGCCACCCCGGCCATGAGCTGGACCGTGGGCTGCGGCTTGGTGGGCATGGGGGAGGAGGCCGCCGAAGTGGCGCAGGCCTTCCCGAATCCCGCTTCCACGACGGTGCTGCTCTCCTGGCCCGGCGGCTCCAGGGCGCAGGTCGAGGTGCGCGACGCCATCGGTCGGCTGCACCTGCAGGAACGCATGGGCCAACCGGGGGCGAACGGTGCGCCACTGGCGGTGGACGAGCTTCCCAACGGGCGTTACACCGTCATCATCACCACCGATCACGGTCGGTGGGCGCTCCCCTTGCTGATCGGCCGCTAGGTCCGGGCTCAGCATTCCACCATCGGTCGTTCATACTGCGCGCCGGCGAGGGCGGGGGCGTTGAATGAATGCCTATTTTTCCGCGCCCCAACGGTGACCGGGGCACCATACCCACGACCGCATGAACGCACGCCGACTCCTTCAGACCGCGATGATCTCCGCCTTGGGCCTCCTGCCGTCCGGCATGGCCCTGGCCCAGTGCACCAACTTCACCCAGTACCCGGGTCTGGCGGTCACGCCGGATGCGGGGGGCGCTGTCACGACGATCAGTACGTGCAGTTTCCAGTCCGAGTACTCCGCGGTTACCGGGGTGCAGGCCGGTTCCAGCTACCAGTTCACCATCACGGGTGGTGGCTACATTACCGTGCACCAAGGTTCGAACGCGGGTCCGGTGCTCGGCTTCGGCTACTCACCGGTCACCGTGGTGGCCGCCACCGCCGAGGACCTGTTCCCGACCTGGACCGTGGATGCCAACTGCGTGACCGCGACCACCTGCCAGACGACCACCGTGCAGGCGTTCATCGGCTGCAACCCGCCCACGTTCAACGTCACCAGCACGAATGATTGCGACAACGGGGTCTTTTACCTGAACGTTGACATCACCGCCTTGGGCGATGCCTTCACCGTTGCGTTGGTCTACAACCTGGACGGTGGAACGCCGACGTCCATGCCGGGCTTGGGTGTGGGTACCTACCTGATCGGCCCCTTCCCGCTCAACGGGCTGGTGGACATCACCATCGAGCACGATGCATCCCCCAACTGCAACCAGACCCTCTTCGATGTCACCAACGCCCCGTGTCCGTTCATCAGCTGTGGTCCGGACAACTACACGTACTGCTACAACAACAGCGAGACCTACGTGCGGATCTACCAGGGCAACAGCACCTTCCCGTTGCGCCTCCAGTTCAATGCCGGCCAGATCTACCAGTTCGGCGGCGATCTGCTCCGCATCTACGACGGTCTGAACGACCAGGCTCCGGTGCTCTATAGTGGCACGGGCAACAACGGCAACCTGGCCGGGATCTTCGTCACCTCCACCAACCCGGACCATGCGCTCACGCTGAAGCTCACGAGCGACGCGTTCACCAGCTGCAGTGATGGCGGCGTGCCCAACGCCACCTGGGATTACACCGTGGGTTGCCTCGATTGTGTGCCGGGCGCTGGTACGGCCGGCAACGTGGTCACCGATTGCGCTGCGCAGACCTTCACCGTGGATGTCACCGTGACGGACCTCGGTTCCGACCCCCAACTCGAGATCGGCAATACGGCCGGTGTTCCCCCGACGATCGTGACGGCCCCTGGCACCTACACCGCCGGCCCCTTCCCCGTGGGGAATGCCGTTACCCTGAGCTTGGTGAACGATGCGAACGCCCTGTGCAATGTGGAACTGGGCACCTTCGAGAACAGCTATTGCCCCATCCAGATCCAGTGCGGCCAGCCTGCGTTCGAGGACAGCTACTGCTATGTGAACAGCGACAGCCAGTTCTGGCTGTACCAGAACCAGGGCACGGAATCACTGGCCCTGCTCTTCAGCCAGGGGACCATCGAAAGCGACACCTGGGATCACCTGACCATTTATGACGGAGTGGACAACACGGCGCCTGTGCTTTGGACGCACGATGGCAACTTCTTCACGGAGGACCTGAGCGGCGTCCTGGTGATCAGCACGGGCACGGCCATCTACATGGAGATGTCCTCCGATGGAAGCGTGAGCTGCAGCTCCGGTTCCATGACCGAATGGGTGTGGACGGTGGGTTGCTTGGACTGCACCCAGCCGGATGTGGACTTTGAAGTGGTGCTTGATTGCGCCAACAACCAGTTCTATGTAGAGACCACGGTGAACACGATGGGCTCCGACGCGACCCTGCAGCTGACCAACGACGGCGGTGCGCCCACGGTGGATGTCACCGCTCCGGGCACCTACAGCTCCGGTCCGTTCATCTTCGGTCAGGTGGTGCGCATCACGGCGGCCAGCGACGAGAACAGCCTCTGCAACATCAAGTCCGGCTTCCTCACCAACGCTCCCTGCCCGCTGGTGAGCTGTGGCCCCAACACCTACGAGTATTGCTACCCGAACGGCGCGGATACGGCCATGGTCTATCAGTCGGCGAACACCTTCCCGATCGCCATGATCTTCAATGCAGGGCAGCTGGACACCTTTGGTGATTCGGTTTATGTGTACGACGGTCCGGATTACCAATCCCCGCTCATCTTCAGCGGTTTCAATAACACAGGGGACATGACCGGATTGCTGTTCACCTCCACCAACCCGGACAACGCGCTGTTGATGCGCATCCGTTCCAACTTCTTCACCAGCTGTCAGGATAACTTGTTCACGCCGCTGAACTGGAGCGTGAGCTGCTTGGATTGCACCAACCCGGAGGTCACCTTCGAGATGATCCCCGACTGCGTGCACAATGGTTTCAATATCGCTGTGAACGTGACCGCACTGGGTGTGAACTCACCCTTCCTGCGCATCGCGAACTCCCTGGATACGGATACGGTGAACAACGTGGGTCTGGGAACCACCATCGTGGGTCCCTTCCCGGTGGATTCGGTGGTGTCCCTCACGGTGTTGAACGGCGCCAATCCGCTCTGCCGCAGGGTGAGCGAGATCTACACCTATCCGAGCGACAGCTGCATCATCACTGCCTGCGCTGCCACCGCCACGGATTACTGCTACGGCAACGCGGATACGGCCTGGTTCACCTACACCAGCGGTAATGCGAACCCCATCACCCTCAGCTTCGACTACGGCCAGCTGCTGGTGAACGATTACATCCAGATCTTCAATGGTCCGGACACGTCCGCGCAGATGGTCTACATGGGCAATCAGGGCGGCAACATGGGCGGTTTCGCCATCACCAGCAACAACCCGGAGAACGCGCTCACGCTGCTGCTCATCAGCAGCCAGACGGGTAGCTGCCTTACCGGTCAGGCCGGCTGGAGCTACTGGACCGTTGGTTGTGGACTGGTCGGCGTGAACGAGCTGTCAACGGATGCCATCAACCTGTACCCGAACCCGGCCACTGGCGAGGTGTTCATCAACGGCCTGCCCGGCCTGGCGCAGGTGGATGTGATGGACGTGATGGGACGCATCGTTCGTCAGGAGCGCTTCGCCTCCAACGGTGCCACACAGCGCATGGATGTGAACGATCTGCAGAGCGGCCAATACGCCTTGATCTTCCGTGGAGATGGCTGGGTGGAGACCCGCCAGCTCCAGGTGATCCACTGATCGATCGACCTTGTCAGGAAGCCCGGCCATTCGGCCGGGCTTCCTGTTTTGTAGGCATCATGCCCGGACATTGGTGGTGGGCATTGATAGTCACCGGGTCGGCGATGTACCGTCGATCCAGGAGGAGAATCCCTGATGGCCGTTGAACAAGCGCAGGCAGGGCCGATGATCGGCCGTTCACACAGCATCCGTTGGTATTGGAAGGATGTTCTCCGGAACGTTGATTCCGGGGCGTGCGGATCGTGCCGGAGCTACGACGGGGGGGAACGGGGCCGACCTGTATCGCGTCGCTTCTGCCTCGGCACTACGTTGGCCCCGACGCCTATGGGCCGTTCTGCTCCAAGCTTGGCACCATCAGCGGGAACGTTGGGGGCAACGCCGCTCCATGACCATCGCACTCAGCGCGAGGCCCCCGATCGCCTGCAGGACCTTACTCCGTTTCGAGCAGGATCTCGTCGGCGAAGATCCAGGTAGCTCCGCCCTTGCCGGGGTGCCAATCGGGGCAGGGGCCTGCGTTCCGGGCGATCACTTTGATGAAGCGGACCTTCCGACCGATCAATTCGGACCACAGGACCTGCATCATGGTGCCTTCGGCCTGGCGGTCCACGGGATTCACCACGCGTGACGTGGTCCATTGCTCGCCGTTCTGGCTCCAGGCGAAGGTGACGTCCATCGGGTACCAGATCCACGAGCGTTGGTCCTGCAGCACGCTCAGGCCCGCCCGCTTCACGAACGTCAATGCGCCCAGGTCGATCGACGCCAGCAGGTCCCGGCCCTCGTATCCCTGCCATTCGCCCGTGCGGTAGTCCGTGCCCCCCCGCAGCCCGTCGATCAGGGCCCGCTCACCGCCAGCGGCGTACTGGTTGGCGTACGCACTGCCCAGCGTGATCTTGCGCGTATTGTCCAACTGTGTGAAGCTGGCGCGCACCAGCGGCCGCCCCTTCGCTTTGGCGATCACGCCGCAACTGCGCTCAATGGTGAACGGCTTGTTCACCGGCCGCTCGTTCTCCCGGCCATCCACCACCTCGTAAGCACGCCAGCCATCCTGGGCAAGCACGGTCACCTCCATGGGCTCGGAGAAGGTGGGCCCCGCAGCGTCGATCACGGGCAGGCCGAGCACGGGTGCGTCCGTGGGGGGGGCGGTACGCTGCACACGCAGCAGCGGCCGGGCCTCCGGCACCCGATCGTGATCGAAATGCAGCGTTCCGCCCTGCATGATCGTCGCATGGTCGATCCATGGATGGTACAGCGCCGGTGCGGTGCGCTCCTGCAGGCGTGCGAGCTCCTGGCGCAAGGGCTCCGCATTGGTCGCGCCCTCCGGTAGTTCGCCGATCGCCATCCGCAGGCGCCGGCGCTCCCGCTGCACCTCGCTCTGCCACGTGCTGTCGCTGACGGCCATCGTGAAGGTTCGCCCCTCGGGCAAGGTGATGCGCGCCGTGTTGAACAAGGGATATCCGGTGGTGTACACCGGATCACCTGGGCACAGTTGATACAGTCCGAGCGCGCTCATGACGTACCAGGCGCTCATCTGCCCGCAATCCTCGTTGCCCGCCAGCCCGTCCGGGGTGTCGCGGTACTGCTCCTCCAGGATCCGCTTCACCATGGCCCGCGTGCGTGCATGGTCCGGCACCAGGCTGTACATGTAGGCCATGTGGTGGCTGGGCTCGTTGCCGTGCGCATACTGGCCGATCAGGCCGGTGATGTCGGCCTGTGCCCGGCCGCTGGTGGCGGACGAGGTGCTGAAGAGGCTGTCCAGAAAGGCGGGGGACTGTTGCAGATAGCCTGCCTGGGGATAGAAGAGGCTGTACTGCCAGGCGTTCGCTTCGGTATAGTGGAAATTGACCTCGTACGGGTCGAAGGGCTTCACGAATCCACCGTTTCGGCGTGCCCGGAAGAAGCCCGTGCGCACATCGTACAGGTTCCTCCAGTTGCCTGCGCGTTCATCGAAGTCGCGCATGATCTCCTTGCGGCCCAGTGCCTCCGCCATACGCGCGATGCACCAGTCGTCGTACGCGTACTCCAGCGTGCGGCTCACGCTCTCACTTTCGTCCTCCGTACCGATGAACCCCTTGGTGCGATAGGCCTCCAGGCCGGGGTCCGCCGCATTGGCAGAGGCCACCATGGCCTGCAGGGCCCTGTCCGCATCGAAGCCCCGGATGCCTTTCAAGTAGGCGTCGGCGATCACGCTCACGCTGTGGTACCCGATCATGCAGTTCGTCTCGTTCGCCCACAGTTCCCACACAGGCAGCCTGCCGCCCTGCTCGTAGTGCAGCAGGAATGTCCGGATCATGTCGCGCGTCATCTCCGGCTCCAGGATGGTGAGCAGCGGATGCAGGGCCCGGAACGTGTCCCAAAGACTGAAGATGGTGTACACGGGATGGTCCGCCTTGTGCACCTGCCCGTCCATGCCGCGGTACTGCCCATCCACATCATTGAAGAGGCAGGGCGCCACATAGCAGTGGTAGAGGGCCGTGTGGAAGATGCGTTGCTGTTCCCGGGTGCCACCGGTCACCTGCAGCTTGCCCAGCTTGGCGTTCCACGCGTCCACCGCTCTGGCCCGCACGCCATCGAAATCGGAACCGGGCACTTCTGCCTCCAGGTTGGCGCGCGCACCTTCCACGCTCACCGCGCTGATGCCCACGCTCACCACCAGGGGCTTGTCCAGCGGACCGAAGTCGAAGCCCGCCACCTGACCGTACAGCGCGCTGGGAACGGCCTCCTCACCCTGAATGGGCACACTGAAGCGTATGCAGAAGTACAGGCGCTGGTCCCGCGCCCACGAGGAGGAACGCCGCTCGCCGACGACCTCGTTGTCGGACACCTTGATGATGCTGTGGCCCTTGAGCGCATCGCGGTGGCGCAGGTCCAGGGCGATGCGGGCGGAACGACCGGCGGGATAGGTGTAGCGATGCACGCCGACGTGCGCAGTGGCGGTCAACTCGGCCTTCACACCGTGGTCATCCAGGTGAACGCGGTAGTACCCTGCGTGTGCGTACTCCCGCTTGTGGCTGAACTTCGATCGGCGGGCCTGCGGATCGGTCGCCCGGCCTTCATCGCCGCTCATGGGCATGAGCAGCACATCGCAGAGGTCGGCCACCCCGGTGCCGCTCAGGTGCGTGTGGCTGAACCCGAGGATGACCGAATCGCTGTAGTGGTAACCACCGCAGCCATCCCAGTCCATGGTGCCGTCCGCGCGTGTGTCCGGGCTCAGTTGCACCAGTCCGTTGGGCACGCAGGCACCGGGAAAGGTGTGACCGTGCCCGCCGGTGCCGATGAAGGGGTCCACCAGCTCCACGGCCGGGCCGCCGAGCTGCGCGAGCGCGATCACCGGGATCAGGTACAGCGCGGAGAGGAGCGCGTGTGCGCGGGGGGAGGGGCGAAGGGAAGGTGACATGGTGCGTTCCAATGGTGCGGCGTTCATCACGGCATGGGCATCCCGGTGAGCGCCGCGGCTCCCAGGATCCCCGCATCATCCTCCGGCAGCACGCTCGTGCAGAGCTCCACGCGGCCCTGATGGATGTTCAACAATGCCTCCTCGAAGCGCGTGCGCAGCGGGGCCATCAGCAGGTCCCCGTTCCGCGCGATGCCCCCGAAGAGCACGATGCGTTGCGGTGGTGCGATCGCCACCGCGTTTGCGAGCCCTACGGCGAGCCACCGGGCCGTGTCGCGGAAGGTTTGAAGCGCGGAAGCATCCCCGTTGAGCGCGGCCGTGGCGATCGGCAGCACACCCGCCTGTTCCAGGATCCCGGGGTCCTCACCAAGCTCCTGGTACGTGGCGCGCATGCCGCGGATGCTCACGTAGGCTTCGAGGCATCCACGGCGGCCGCAGGTGCAGGGCCTGCCGTCCATCACCACCGTGGTATGTCCCAGTTCACCGGCGTTACCGAACGGACCCAACAGCAACTGCCCGTTCACGATGAAGCCGCTGCCCAGCCCGGTGCCCAGCGTCACTACCAGAAGGTCGGTACAGCCCCGGCCCGCGCCGTACCGCCACTCGCCCAGGGCGGCGGCGTTGGCATCATTGCCCAGTGTGCAGGGCAGCCCGGTGCGTTCGGACAGCATGCGGGCCAGCGGCACATCCTGCGGCCAGGGCAGGTTCGGTGCACGATCGATGGTGCCGGTGTGCTGGTTGCCGTTCGGGGCGCCAACGCCGATGGCGGAAGCTTCGGCCTTGTGTGCGTGGAGCAGTGTGCGTACCGCGGCCACCAAGGCATCGGCGAAGGCTTGCTCATCGGCATGCCCGGTGGTGCTGATGCGCTCGCGGGCCACCACACGGTCCCCATCAACGAGGCCGATCTTGGTGCTGGTGCCGCCGATGTCGATGCCCGCGATCATGCTGCTACGTGGGAATGCCGGGATCCACGGAAGCCGTACCAGGCCAGATAGGCATAGCAAAGCAGGGGCAACAGGAAGCTCAGGTGGAAGCCCTGGTCCGCATGTCCTGCACGCTTCATGACATCGATGAGCAACCCTTGGAGGGGCGGGATCAGCGCTCCGCCCACGATCATCATCACGAGCAGGGAGGATCCCTGCGGTGTGTCGTCCCCGAGGCCGTCGATGGCCAGGGTGAAGATGTTGCTCCACATGATGGAGTTGAACAGGCCGATCGCCACGATGGCCCACAAGGCCAACGCACCGGAGGTGAGCGCCGTGATGCCCAGTAGCCCTGCCGCGATGGTGGCGAACAGCCCCAAGGCACGGGTCGCGCTCGGACCTGCGAGCAGGAAGGCGCCCATGTTCGCCAGCACCAGCACGGCCATGGGCCACATGTGCTGCAGTTCGAACCGGTCGCCGGCGTTGATCGCGAACAGCAGGCCGAACATGCCCGCACCGGTCAACAGCATGAGCGCTCCCCGACGGAGGACAGGAATGCCCGTGCTCAGGGCCAGGGCGCCCAGGAAGCGTCCCGTCATCGCTCCGCCCCAGTACAGGCTCAGGTAGTGCTTGGCGCTCCGCTCCGGCAACCCGAGCATGTCCGCTAGGCCCAGGTAGTTGATGATGAGGCTGCCGATGGCCACCTCGGCACCGACGTAGCAGAAGATGGCCAGCATGCCCCGGCGCAACTGCGGGTAACGCCAGGCGCTGCTCTTCACACCGGTCCCTTCATGGGCGGGTTCCGGCAACGCGGTCATCCGGATCCAAAGCGCCTGCTGCAGCAGCAGCACGGCGAAGAACGCATACGGCCAGCGCACCGCGTCGGTGCCCTGGAACAGTTCGAAGATCAAGGTGCCACCGATGATGGGGGCCAGAGTGGTGCCCAGCGAGTTGAACGCCTGCGCCAAGTTCAACCGGCTGCTCGCACCCTCCGGCTTCCCGATGATCGCCACGAACGGGTTCGCGGCGATCTGCAGCAGGGTGAACCCCAGCCCCAGCACGAAGAGGGCGAAGAGGTAGAGGCCGTAAATGTTGGCGAACGTCGCAGGTACGAACAGCGCGGACCCGAGCGCGCTCAACAGCAGGCCCGCGATGAGGCCGCGCTTGTACCCGATCCGCTGGATGGGATCGCCACGTTCGATCGAGAACAGGAAGTAGGCCAGGGACCCGAGGAAGTATGCGCCGAAAAAGCAGAACTGCACCAACATGCTCTCCGCGTAGGTGAGCGTGAAGACCTTCTTCAGATGCGGTACCAGCACGTCGTTCATCACCGTCATGAACCCCCACATGAAGAAGAGCGAGGTGAGCACGACCATGGGCCATGTGCCGCTGCGGGCTCCCTGTGTTGTGGATGCCGTTGCCGGGGTATGCATAGGACAAGGATACAGCGATGGGTCCATGTGGATCGCGCATGCGTAGTTTGGCACCGTGACCGATCGCAGGGCTTTCATCCGGACGGGCATCGCCGGTACTGCGGCCTTGCTGGCCGGTTGCTCCGGAACGGACGGCGGCCTTGAGCGCACTGCGGAAGAAGTGCCGCCCGCTCCGGTCCCTGACCCCGGTCGCGTGATCCTGGCCACGTGGGACCACGGGGTCCCTGCGGTGGAAGAGGCATGGCGCGCATTGGACGCGAACGGGTCTTCGTTGGACGCGGCGGAGCGGGGCGTGATGGTGACCGAGAGCGACCTCACCAACCGCAGTGTCGGCTTGGGTGGCTTGCCGGACCGTGAGGGACGTACCACCCTGGACGCCTGCATCCAGGACCACGATGGACGGTGCGGTGCGGTGGCCTGTTTGGAGCATATCGAGCACCCCATCAGCGTGGCCCGCGCCATCATGGAGCGCACACCGCATGTGATGCTGGTGGGGGAGGGGGCCTACGATTGGGCGACCGCCAATGGCTTCCCGCGCAAGGACGTTGACCTGCCGGAAGTGCGGAAGGCCTATGCGGAATGGCTGCGCGAGAGCAACTACGCACCCGTGGTGAACCGCGAGAACCACGATACCATCGGGCTCGTGGTGCGCACGGCGGATGGTCGGCTCGCGGGCAGTTGCACCACCAGTGGCATGGCCTACAAGATCCATGGCCGCGTGGGGGACAGCCCCATCATCGGTGCCGGACTGTTCGTGGATGGCGAGGTGGGCGCCGCGTGTTCCACCGGGACCGGTGAACTGGTGATCCGCACCGTGGGCAGCCACACCGTGGTTGAACTGATGCGCCAGGGCGTGGAGCCCACAGAGGCCTGCCGCCAGGCCGTTCGCCGGATCCTCCGGTTCCTGAAGGATCCCAAGGCCCACCAGGTGGGCTTCATCGCCTTGCGGGCCGATGGCGCGTGGGGGGCGGCCGCCATACAGACCGGGTTCACTGTGGCTGTGCGCAATACGGCCGGAACGCAGTTGGTGAAGGCGGAGGCCCTTTGGTCAGGCGGCTGAAGATCAGCCGGTTGGTTCCTGCGGCGCGGCGCTTGGATCCCTCGATCCATCCCCATTTTGAACCGCCCCGTCCGAAAGGGTGATGCGCGGTACCCGCACGGCGACCTTAATTTGCGGAAAAGCCGACTGAACATGCGCTTACCCGCTGTCCTGCGTCGGATCACCTTGGTGGTCGCCACGGGTGTTTCCAGTTTGGCTCCGGCCGCCACGCCGCCCGACGGGGAGGCCCGGCTGGAGGTGGCCTGCGACCGTCGTTCGGCCTTCGTCAACATCAGCATCAACAGCTTCCGCCGCATCGGTGTGGTCAAGCTCGAAGTGCGCGATGCCCGGGGCGTGGTGCTTTACCGCGAGGAGGGCAAGGCCCTAACGGCGGAGCTCGTTCGCCGCCTGGACAAGGGAAGCTTTCCGAAGGGGACGCACACCCTGGTGGTGGAAGCGCGCGATCTGGCGCTGAGCCGGCCCTTCACCGTGGAATGATCCGTTACCAAGCGGCCTTCAACAGGGTGAGGTAGGCGGCCGGCGTTGATGCCAGTACATCACCGCCGTCCGCTTGGTCACGTTTGCGAGCAGCCTTGCTCCGGCTTCTGGACGTTGCCACCGTGGCGCTCATCTGCTGTTGTTCGTTGGCCAGGCTCTGATTGGAGAAGAGCTCGGCCTTGCCCACCTCATGGACGACCGGTGCATCCGAAAGTCGCTCCAACTGCTCCATATCCTGCGTTTCCGTCCCTTCGAACGCTTTCGCCAGATCCTCGGACGGCGCTTGAGGAACTGCCGCAAGGCCCGTCGCTGTGGTCACCGCCCCGGCCGCCGAAGCGCCGGGATCCGGGGGCATGGCCTCATCGGCTGTTGCCATCGGAACGACGGCGTCGTCCACGTCACCCGGTTCCGCGGGCGCTGTGATGTGCGGTATGATCATCTTATCCTCCGCATCCGCCGTTTCCAGTTGCGCTGCCGTAGCAGGCATGTGCACCGTATCGTTCGCCTGCACTTCGCGCACCTTGGCCATCGCCGCTGGTGCTGCGGCTTCCCGGGCCCAAGGCGCCAGCAGGGCCACCGTGGTCACCACGGCCACCACCGTCAAGGCCAGTGCCGGGCGCCAATACCCGGATGGACGCTCCGGTACCAGGAAGGCGGCCACACTGTTCAGCCAGATGGTGTACTGCGGACGCTTCTGTTCCCGGAACACCTCCAGCACATGGGCGCGCACGTGTGGGTCCGCGTCGGCCGGGTCCGTGTCCGCATCGTCCTGCGCCACGTTCAGCAGCAGCGCCCGCATGCGCTCGTATTCAGCCGCACCATCGAGGTGACGAAGCACGAAGGCACGCTCCTCGGGCAGCAGTTCATCGAAGCCCCGCTCCATCAGCAGTTGCTCGATGTCCTCGGGGTCGTACAGTTCACGCCGTTCCATCGTCGTTGCGCCGTTGGGCAGGCGCCGCCGTTACACCCATGTTCCGGGTATCGAACTCACCGAGCCTTCCGGCCAGCTTCTTCACCGTGTAGAACAGGCGGCTCTTCACGGTGCCTTCACTGATGCCGAAGACCTGCGCGATCTCCTTGATCGCCATGTCCTGGTGGTAGCGCATAACGAAGGTGGCGCGGTGGTCGGGCTCCAGGCGTTCCAGTTCCTCGTCCAGGCGCTCGCGGAACCGCTCGCGGTCCACACCATCGCCATGCACCGCGTCCACATGGTCCTGCCCCGCGCGCAGGTACGGCACGGCCGCCTTGCGGGTCTCCTCGCGCCGGTACTCGTTCTTGCACATGTTGTTCGCCACGCTGTACAGCCAGGTGCTGAAGGGCCGCGCCGGGTCATAGCTGCCGGGCCGTTGGGCGATCTTGGTGAAGAGCTCCTGCAGGAAGTCCTGCGCGCGCTCGCGGTCGTTCCACAGCATGCGGCTGAAGTAGGCGAGCAGCTTGCGCTGGTAGCGGTCGTACAGGGCACCGAAGGCACGCTCATCCCCGGCCACGATGCGCTCCATCAGGCGTTCGTCGCTCAGGTCGCGGAGGTCGGTGCGGAACAGGCCCATCGCTCAATGGGGCAGCACCCCGGTCTCGATCAGTTGACGCGTGGCGCCGAGCGCGTTGCCCAAGGTGCGGAGCTCCAGCTCCAACCGGGCGGCCTTGCCTTCCAAGGCGGGGTCGTTCCGGTAGTGGCGGAGCAGCACCGCGCCGGGCAGCAGGTAGTTCCGGCTAAGCGGGCCTGCGTTGGTGGTCTTGTGCATGGCCTCCCACCGCACCGCAAGGTCCGCCACGCGGCATTGTGCATCGGGCCGGAGCGCGAAGGCGATGCCGGTGGCGCACAGCTCGCCGGGGAACGCGTCGAACCAGTCCGGATCCAGGCTGAGCGCCAGGAACACGGGCCGCGTGCCGGCCGTGCGCAGGGCCCGCGCGAACGCCGGTCCACCACCGGGGACAGGGCCGGCGGCGCCGGCCTCGCGCCACATGCGCGTGCGGTAGCCCGGATCCGCCAGCAGGCGCTGATCGATCACGAGCACATCGCGCCGCACATCATGACGCCGCTGCTGCACGATCGCGGGTGCGGCGTCCATGTCCCCGTTGGTGAGCACGATGCCGCGCGCGTCCACGCTGCGCAAGAGGTCGTCCGCCGCTTCCAACAGGCCCGGGGCCAAACCGCCGTCGCGCTCGAGCCGGGCGCAGGCCTCGTCCAGCGCCGCCTTGTCGCCCGTGGCGTTGGCCTGGTTGAAGAGCGGGAGCAGCAGCTCGCTTCGCCCGGGGGCCAGGGCGCGTGCCTGGTTGAGCGCCTCACCCGCGGCCGGGTCCGGGAAGCGCAGGTAGTAGGTGCTCAGGTGGTGCTCGAAGCTGCCCGGGGCCGTGCGTTGGATGGTGGCGGCGATCCGGTCCAGTTCCGCCGCATCCCCGTCGGTGAGGCTGCCGTTGTTGGTGGCCAACCGGGCGTTGCGCTCGCTGCGGAACCAGTTCAACTGCGCGCCCACATCCGCCGGGCGGGCGGCGCAGAGGCTCTTCCAGAGCGCGGCGTCCTGCAGGGCGCTCGTCGCCGACCAGGCCCCTTGGTACGCCTCGCGCGCCGGCGCGGCATAGCCATAGGCGGCCTGCCCCGCCGCATCCTTGGTCACGCTCGGGGCTTCGGTCTGTCCGGACGCGGCGATGGTGGCTGCGATGCCGATGATCGCGAACGTGCAGCGGTTCAGTGAACGGTCCATGGGGTCTTCTGAGGGTGCTGTACACGCGGCCTTGCGCAAAGTTCATGCGGATCGGTGCTCGGTGGGTCCGCCCCGCCCCGGCTACCTTTGAGCCATGCTGAACGAGGAGACCCGCCAGCGCCTGCGTTCGCGCCTCAACGAGGTGCACGAATGGCCGGGGGTGTACATGTTCAAGTTCGTGCTGGAGCCGGAGCCCGAGCGGCTGGAGCGCGTGCTGGCCCTGTTCACGGAGGAGGCCGAAGTGCTCCGCCGTTACAGTACGGGCGGCAAGTACGTCAGCATCACCGCGCGGGAGGTGATGATGAGCGCGGATGAAGTGGTGGCCCGTTACGACCGCGCTTCGGAGATCCCGGGTGTCATCGTGCTCTGAACCCATGGTGGAACGCCTGCGCCTCACCCTGCTGATCAGCCTCACGCTGCTCACGGTCATCCTGCTGTGGCGGCGGTTCAAGCAACGGGTGATGGCCACGGACCTTCCGGCGCCATCGCACGCTGAGCTGCTCTCGGTGCAGGTGGCCTACCATCCAGACCGCCTGCGCGTGGAGCTTTTGCTGCCCGCGGACCAGGAAGTGCGCACGGCCCTGTTGGACCAGGCGCACCGCACCACCTACAGCTGGCCCGCCCGCACCCTGGCCGGTGGCACCCATGTGGTGGAACTGCCGCTCGATGGCCGCCCCGATGGGGAGCACCTGTTGGAACTGGCCACGTCCACCCAGCGCACCATCCGTCGGTTCAACATCCGTCGCGCATGAGGCTGCCCGCGGCCCTTTGCGGAGCGCTGAACGCAGTGCTTGTGCTGGCGCAGGCCCTGCCTGAACAGAAGCCCACGTTCCAAGGGACCTTGCTCCTGCCGAGCCAACTGCAGAACCCTGTGTTCGGCCGGCTCACCGCGCCGCTGGGCGAAGTGGAGGGCGCCTTCCAGCTCCCCTTGGTGAAGGGGTTCGGGGTGGGGGTGGGCGCCTCCTTCATGTTCTGGGACCTGCAACAACGGGCGTTCTCGCTCCTGTCCACCATCGGTGAAGCGCGGCGGGTGGTGTACTTCGGCAAGGTGCAGTATGCCCATTACACCGGGGCGAACACGTTCTATGAGCTGAACGCGAAGGCGGGCCCGGCCACATGGACCTGGGATTGCAGCACCTGCGTGGACGACCTGGTGCAGCGCGGCCTGCACTGGGGGGCCAACGCCGGCTACTACGTGCACGCCTCTCGCAACCTGGCCTTCGGCGTCACGGTGGGCTATGAGCGGGACGATGCGCTGTTCACCTCGGCGGTGATCTGTGAGCCCAACTTCCCCGGATACGGAGAAGTGAGCGAGCCGTACCGCTTCTTCACCGTCGGGCTCGGGTTCAGCACCCGTTTCGAGCGCACCGAGGAGCAGCGCTGGTAGGGACCTACGTCCGCGCGTGGCGCCGCTGCAGATCGCACATGCGGAGCAGGGCCACGGCACATTCCACCCCCTTGTTGCCGTGCCGGCCGCCGCTGCGGTCGCGGGCCTGCTCGATGGTGTTGTCGGTGAGCACGCAGAAGATCACGGGCCGGCCCAGGCGCAGGTTCAGGTCCATGATGCCCTGGCTGGTGGCCTGGCATACGTACTCGAAGTGCGGCGTTTCACCACGCACCACGCTGCCGATGCAGATGGCGCCGTCCAGCTGCTGTTGTTCCATAATGGTGAGGGCGCCAAGGGGCAGCTCGTAGCTGCCGGGCACATGCACCTCCACCAGTGATGCGAGCTTCACCCCATGCCGCAGCAGGGTCTCCACCGCGCCATCGCGAAGTGCTCCGGTGATCTCCGCGTTCCAATCGCTCACCACCACGCCCAACCGTAACCCCGCGCCACTGGGCACGCTGCCGGCGTCGTAGCCCGACAGGTCCTTACCGGCGGTGGCCATGATCAGCTCTGGCCACTGAGGGCCTTCGCGCGGGCGGCGTACTTCTTGGCCTGCTGGATGTCCGGCGAGGTGGGGAAGTCGGACACGATGCGGCCGAAGCACTTCGCCGCGTTGCGGTGATCCTGCTTCTCGGTGTAGAGGATGCCGGCCTTCATCAGGAACATCGGGGTGGTGTGGTCGCTGCGCACCATGTTGGCGGCCTTCTCGAAGTGGGCCAGCGCCTCGTCCGCACGGCCCAGTTCCACCAGCGCATCGCCCTGGTTGCCCTCGGCCATCACGCGCAGCACATCATCGTCCAGGTCCGCCTCCTTGTAATAGTTCAGTGCGGTCTCGAACTCACCTTTCTGGTGGTAGCACACCCCGAGGTAGAAGTTGGCCAGTTCACCGGCCGGCGTGCTGCCATAAGAGGAGGCCACGTCCAGGAAGCCCGGGTACGAACCGTCGCCGTTGATGGCCAGGTCCAGCGAATCGATCTCGAAGTAGTACTGCGCCTTCCAGATGGCCTCCTGGGCCGACTCCGCGCGCGGCTCGGCCACGAACTTGCGGTAGCCCAGCAGGCCGGCCACCACGGCCACCAGGCCTACGGCGGCGATGGAGAACGCCTTCTTGTTCCGCTCGAAGAACAGCTCGGTCTTCGTGTACATCTCACCGACATCGAGGTCCTTGTTCTCGGCGGTGCTGGGGGTATGGCTGGACATGGGAATGCAGAGGGAATAGGTGCCGGTCCGTCCGGCGGGCCGCAAAAGTAGCGCTTCCGGGGTAACCCGCATGCGCCGGCGGCAGCCCCGCGGTGAACAAGGGACCGAGCGGGTGCACGCCTGCGACCGGGGCTATCTTTGGAGCGGAGGACCGGCGCCTCCCGTGTGCCATGCGCCAATACCTGGAGCGCCTCAGCGTCCTGCATTACCGGAACCACCGCGAGGCCCAGTTGGGACTGGGGCCACAGGTGAACTGCATCACCGGTCCGAACGGCACGGGCAAGACCAACCTGCTGGACGCGGTGCACTACATGGGCTTGTGCAAGAGCTACTTCGAGCCGCAGGATGGCCTCAACATCCTGCACGGCGAGGAGATGTTCCTGATACGTGCCACGCTTCGCACTGCTGAAGGGCCGGAGGAGCTGGGCTGCAGCGTGCGCCGGGGCGGTCGCAAGGTCTTCACGCGCGACCGCAAGGAATACGATCGCCTGAGCGATCACGTGGGCCGTGTGCCCGTGGTGATGATCACCCCGTACGATGCGCAGTTGGTCCTGGATGGCAGCGAGGTGCGCCGCCGCTTCCTGGACGGTCTGATCGCCCAGTTCGACCGGCCCTACCTGGATGCGCTGGTGCGCTACAACCGCGCCTTGGTTCAGCGCAACCTGCTGCTCAAACGGATGGGGGAGTCCGGCGGGCGCTCCGGGGAGCTGCTGGAACCCTGGGATGCGCAACTGGCCACCTACGGGGCGCATGTGCATGCCGTGCGCCGCTCCTTCATGGTGGAACTGGTGCCGTTGCTGGAGTCCCACTACGCAGGCATCACCAGCGGGCCGGAGCACGTCGCGTTGGAATACCGCAGCGCCCTCAATGCCAATGACATGGGTGAACTGCTCGCCCGGCACAGGGAACAGGACCTGATGGCCGGCCACACCACGGCGGGCGTGCACAAGGACGACCTGCTGTTCACCATTGACGGGCGCCCGTTGAAGCGCTACGGCAGCCAGGGGCAGCAGAAGACCTACCTGATCGCCCTGAAGCTGGCACAGTTCGACCTGACCGCCCAGCGCGGCGGCCGGTCACCGATCCTGCTGTTGGATGACATCTTCGACAAGATCGATCCCCGCCGCATGCACCACCTGCTGCGTCTGCTCGGGGGCGGGCGCTTCGGGCAGGTGATCATCACCGATACCGATGCCGGACGCCTGCAGGACGCGCTGCAGGGGCTTCAATTGGAAACGCGGTTCTTTGCGCTCGACCATGTGCCCCATGAAACGCCGGAACGAGCTGTCGCTGAAGGACGTGCTTGACCTGCTCGTGCGCGAGCGCGGCTGGCAGCCGGGCCTGGATGAACAGGCCATCCGTTCGGCATGGCCGGAACTGGCCGGCGCCATGATCGCGCGGCACACCACCGACCTGCAACTGCGTCGCGGCGAGCTGCTGGTGGAGGTGGACAGTGCCCCGCTCCGGCAGGAGCTTGGCTACATGCGCGGTGCGCTCGTTGAATTGATCAACAAGCACCTCGGGCGCACGGTGGTCACCGGCATCCGCCTGCGCTGAAGCGCGGGGCTCAGTACTGCTCGCGGCTGCTGAAGAAGAAGTGGCCTTCGATCAGCGCGTTCGCATCGCTGTCGCTGCCGTGCACGGCGTTCTTCGCCTTGCTCTCGGCGAAGCGCTTGCGGATGGTGCCTTCGGCCGCCTGGGCAGGGTCCGTGGCACCGATCAGCTTGCGGAAGTCCTCCACAGCGTTCTCCTTTTCCAGGATGGCGGCGTACACGGGGCCGCTCGCCATGTAGTCCACCAGTTCCCCGTAGAAGGGACGTTCCTTGTGCACTTCGTAGAACGCGCCGGCCTCGTGGTGCGAGAGCCGGGTGTATTTCAGCGCCACCACACGGAAACCATTGGCCATGATCATGTCGAGGATCTTGCCTGCGTGGCCGGCCGCCACGGCTTCCGGCTTGATCATGGTGAAGGTTCGTTCGCCTGCCATTGGATGTAGGTTGTTGAAAAAGCGGCGCAAAAATAGCCGGTCCGGCCGAACCCCGCGCCGATCGAGGGACCTTCCTTCGTGCCGCCGCCCCGTACCACCACCGGCGGCCCTCCTCCATGCACCGGACCGCACTTTTCAGCACACTGAGCCTTGGCCTGCTCCTGGCCGCCTGCGGGGATGACGCCCCCCAGCAGACCGGCGAGGCCCCGCATTTGGTGATCGGCGCCGATAGCGCCACCGCCCAGGTGAACAGCCTCTACCAGATGCCCACGCCGAACGAGCTGTTCCGCATCGTGCGCGACCTCGACGGCGCCGGGCAGAAGAGCGCGCTCAGCCCGCTGCAGAAGGCCGACCGCTTCGCCACCCTTGGCGGCCGGGCGCTCAACTTCGGCGTGTACGCCACGGACATGGTGTACGCCAGCAACTTCAAGATCACCAGTGAGGTGGTACGCTACTACCTGGCCTGCAAGGACCTCGGTGCGCAGCTTGGCCTTACCGCAGGCTTCGACAATGCCATGCAGCAGCGCCTGGAACGCAACCTCACCCACGGCGACTCCCTCGACGTGCTCACCAACGACGCGTACTACGCGGCCTACCAGAAACTGCAGGAGGACAAGCTCGGCCCCACCTTGGTCATGGTGCTTGCCGGCGGCTGGGTGGAGAGCATGCACCTGGTGTTCTCCAAGGTACAGGCGTTCGATGCCAACAGTCCCTTGGTGGCGCGTATCGCCGAGCAGAAGGCCAGCTTGGAACAACTGGTGGACATGATGGAAGCCTTGAAAGAGGATGCCGATGTCGCCGCCGTGCGCACGGACCTCATCGCCATCCGCTCCATCTTCGATCAGCTCACCGTGGTGCGGAGCGCCCACCAAGGCCCTTCACCCAGCGGCCGCATGGTGCTCGGGGAGGACGTGTCCGTTTCCATGACCGCCGACAAGTACGCGCAACTGCAACAGGCCGTGGAGTCCCTTCGTTCACGCATCACCACGCCCGAGGATACATCTGACAACGCATGAAGACCTTCTTCCCCCGTCGCGTCGCCATGATCGGCGGCCTGCTGACGGCCCTCTTCGCCAACGCCCAGAGCGAATGCGCGGATTACCATCGCTTCAACTGCGACCGCTCCGGCGACACCCGCTTCAGTGTGAACGGGCAGAGCAAGAGCGCCAGCGTGCAGGTGGGCGTGCCCACGGAGCTCAACATCATCGTGTACAAGGGGCAGGACTACCGCGTATCCTTCTGTTACGATGAGAAGGTGATCGGTGACCACCTGATGGCCCGCCTGCTGGAAAAGGTGCGCGAGCCCCGTGAGGTGGTGGGACCTGTTGTGCACCGCGAGGAGGTGCTGGATGAGCAGGGCAACCCCACCGGCCGCTTCAAGGAGGAGACCCGCGTGGAGAAGCACACCGAGTTCGAGGATGTGAAGAAGGTGCTCTGGGACAACAGCGAGCACGAGATGGCGGAGAGCATCGAGTTCACGGCCACGGCCACCAAGCGACTCATCGTTGAGGTGACGGCTCCCGGTGCCACCAATCCGAAGCCCAAGCGCAGCTACAAGGCCTACGATATCGGTTGCGTGGGCATCCTGATCGAGCACATGCCCACGCCCGAGATGGGCTTCGGCGGCAAGTAGGCCGCGCACCGGCGCTACCTTCGGCGCCCATGTCCCATCAGCCTCCGGCGTCCTTTCTTGCGCCGCTTCGTAACCTGCTGGCCGCGCCGGGCCGCTTCAGCATCATCACGCATTTCAATCCGGACGCGGATGCGCTCGGAAGCAGCTTGGGTCTGATGCACCTGCTGCGCGCCGCCGGCCACGAGGCGCAGGTGGTGCTGCCCAACACGCCTTCGCCCGATCTGCACTGGATGCCCGGCTATGCCGACGTGTTGAGCCATGATACGCGCCCGGCTGACAGCGAACGTGCGCTGGAGCACTGCACTGCGCTCTTCTGCCTCGACTTCAACCGGGCCGACCGTGTGGGACAAGCTGAGGCGGCCATGCGCCGTGCACCGCTCCATGTGCTGATCGACCACCACCGGGAGCCGGACGGTTTCGCCCGCATCGCGTGGACGGACATCACGGCATGCGCCACCGCGCAGATGGTGCACGACCTGGCCGTGGAACTGGGCTGGGCCGGTCTGCTGAACGCCGAAACGGCCACCTGCCTCTATGCGGGCATCATGATGGACAGCGGCTCCTTCCGCTTCAGCAGCACCACGCCGCACACGCTGCGCGTGGCGGCGGACCTGATGCAGGCCGGCGCGGTGCCGGAGCGGATCCACTCCGCCATCATGGACAATGCGCGCGAGGACCGGCTGCGGCTGCTCGGCTTCGCCCTGAACGAGCGCATGGAAGTGTTCCCGGACCTTGGCACGGCCGTGTTCACCCTCAGTGCCGACGACCTCCAGCGCTTCCACTACCGTCCCGGGGACACCGAAGGCCTGGTGAACTACGGGCTCACCATCGCCGGGATCCGTCTGGCCGTTTTCCTGGTGGAGCGGCCCGACGTGGTGAAGATCAGTATGCGCTCCAAAGGCGCGCTGCCGGTGAACAGTTTTCTTTCCGCGCACTTCCAGGGAGGCGGTCACCTCAACGCTGCCGGTGGCCAGAAGAGGGCGCCATTGGACCAGGTGCGGAGTGAGTTGATGGCCGCCCTTCCTGCGTTCCTGCAACAACACCCGGCCTGATGCGCGTCTTGTTGTCGCTGCCGCTGCTCGCCTTGGCATGCACGTCCCCCCCGGGCCCGCCACCGGCCAAGGTGGGCTCCGGTGGAGCGCCTCAGCACGACGAGGTGTTGATGGCCGAGAACCGTGACCTGGCCCGGATGGAGGAGCGTGACATGGACGGCTGGGAGCAGCGCCATGGCCGCACCCTGCAACGCACGGGAAGCGGTGTGCGCATCGGGGTCATCGAGGATGCGCCGGGCCCGCAGGCGAAGGCCGGGCAGATCGCGGTGGTCGACTTCGCGGTGGAGCTGATCGATGGCCGCCAATGTTATGCGAGCGCCGGGGAGCCCCGGGAGTTCCTCATCGAGCAGGACAATGTGGAGAGCGGCCTGCACGAGGCGGTGCAGTTCCTCGGTCCGGGCGACAGTGCTGTGATCATGATCCCCAGTCACCGGGCCCATGGCCTCGTGGGCGATCTGGACAAGATCCCGCCGCGCAGCACGGTGATCTATCGCCTGCGGCTCCTTTCCGTTCGCTGAGCTTTCCGCCCCGGCGGTCCAGAACGAAGAAGCCTACGCTTGCGCATCGGCTTCTGTGACCCGTCCAGGGCTTCCCTCGGCTTCGCGGGGCTTCGCTCGGGACAGGCTTCTCGCCCCGGCTGTCCAAAACGAAGAAGCCGACGCTTGCGCATCGGCTTCTGTGACTCGGCCGGGGCTCGAACCCGGGACCCCAACATTAAAAGTGTTGTGCTCTACCAACTGAGCTACCGAGTCCTCCCGCATTCTTCGGGAGGGGTACCCCCGGCGAATGAGGGCGCAAAAGTAGAAAGTCGCGGAGATCCTCCAAGCCGAAGTTTTCAGCCCTTCTTTTCGATGATGGGCAGGCGCTCGAACGGCTTGCTCCGGTCGAACAGGTACCTGTAGGTGGCCAGGGTCCGGTAGTTCTTGGCGCCCAGGTTCTCGCACACCTTCAGCATCCGCGGGTTGAAGTCGCCGATCCAGGTGAGCACCGTGTCGGTGTAGACGCGCTCGCGCATCAACCAGTTCGACGTGTGCACGATCATGGCCCCCTCCACGCCCTTGCCCTGCCACTCTTTCACCACCCCGAACACGATGCCGGTCATGGTCTTCGCCGTGCCCCGCCATTTGTGCCACAGGAACTTGAGCTTGCCCACCAGGTCCAGGTCGCCGTTCACATGGCGGAAGATCTCGTTCAGCTCCGGCAGGTTCACGAAGAAAGCGATGGGCTTCTGCTTGTGGTACACGAACACCACGATCCGCGGGTCCATCACCGGCTTCATCGTCCGGATGGCCTTCAAGGCCGTCTCCGCGGACATCGGCTTGAAGTTCTCGTGGTCCACCCAGGCCGCGTTCAGCACGGTGCGGAAGTCCTCCGCGATCCGCTCCACGGACATCCCGCGCACATCGCGCACCACCAGGTCCGGATCGTTCTTGAACTGCTCGTATTTCCGGTGGAAGATGGGCGGCACCCCGGTCACCGCGCTCATGCGGTAGAAGAGCTGCTTGAAGTACAGGCCGAAGCCGTAGGCCTCGAACAACTTCACGTAGTACGGCGGGTTGTAGTTGGTGCCGTAGATGGGCGGGTCCGTGAAGTTCTCGATCAGCAGGCCCCAGAACATGTTGCGCTCCCCCAGGTTGATGGGCCCGTCCATGGCCTCCATGCCCTGGGCCTTCAGCCAGTCCCGCGCCGCGTCGAAGAGCATGTTCGCCGCCGCCTGGTCGTCGATGCACTCGAAGAACCCGCAGCCGCCCGTTGGTTGCTGCCGGTCCGTGTGCGCCGTCTTCGGGTTCACGAACGCGGCGATGCGGCCGATGGTCGAGCCGTCATCGGCGTAGAGCACCCAGCGGGTGATGCGGCCTTCCACCAGGAGCTTGTTCTTCGCCGGGTCGAAGACCTTCTCCACATCCTGCTTCAGGTGCGGCACCCAGTTGCGGTCGTTCGCGTAGATGCGCCAGGGCAGCCGGGTCCAGTCGCGCAACGTGCGCGCGTCGTTCACCTCCTTGAGCTTCATCGCGGCGAAGATGGGGGCCTTTCGCCGGTTCCGTGCGGGGAGGGCCCACGGATGGAGGGGTTTGGTGGCTCGCGGGCTCGCGGTGGCCATTACCACGGATGTATGCGGATGGACATGGATCAACGCACTTGCTGCCTGGGCGTAGCCACGGAGGGCACAGAGAGCACAGAGGAGGGCAGAGAGGAGTAGGGCTCGCGGGTTCGCGGCGGCCTTTGCCACGGATACACACGGATGCACACTCTTGCTGCCTGGGCGTAACCACAGAGGGCACAGAGAACACAGAGGAGGGCAGAGCGGAGAAGGGCTGGCGGGCTCGCGGCGGCCTTTACCACGGATACACACGGATGGCACGGATGAACGCACTTGCTGCCGGGGCGTAATCACAGAGGGCACAGAGAGCACAGAGGAGGGCATAGCGGAGAAGGGCTGGCGGGCTCGCGGAATGCGGAGAGCCGCAGAGGGGGGCCTCCTTCGTCGGGATAGGCTCCGGGCGCGGAGGGGGGCGGCTCGCAGGCTCGCCGAGGGGACTTCCACAGATGACACAGATGACGCAGATGAATGCGGTGCGCGGGGGCACTCAATGAGGGAAACCGCAGAGGGGCAGAGTGCGCGGAGGAATACGGCTCGCTGGCTCGCCGACTTGTCTTGCTTTGCACCCATGCGCGTCCTCCTCATCGGCTTCATGTGCAGCGGCAAGAGCCACATCGGCCGGCTGGTGGCCCAGCGCCTCGGGCTTCCGCACGTGGACACGGACCGGCTGGTTGAGCAGGAGGTGGGGCCGCTGCTGCCGTGGATCGGCACGCATGGCGAGGCTGCTTTCCGCGTTCGGGAAGCGCAGGTGCTCCGCAACGTGTTGCAGGGGCCGGATGCGGTGGTGAGCACGGGCGGCGGAACGCCCTGCGAAGGCGACAACATGGAGCGCATGTGCGAGGCCGGCACGGTGGTGTACCTGGACGTGCCCGTGGACCTGCTCATCGACCGCTGCGCCCTGAAAGGGGGGGACAGGCCCCTGCTGTTCGGGCTAAAGGGTGAAGCCCTCGCAGCGCGCGTGCGCGACCTGCTGGCCCAACGCACACCCGTCTACCGGCGCGCCCACATGCTAGTGCGTGCGGACGATACCCCCGAGCGCATCGCTGACCGCATTGCCGCGGCCATTGCGCAAGGTCCCCGACCGGGTCAGGCGATGTAGACGGCGTCGCGACGCCCCAGTTCCACGCTGATGTGCTCCTGCACGGTGGTGCTCAGCGTGAGCCCCACGATGTCCGCGCGGATGGGGAAGGTGCGGTGGCGGCGGTCCACCAATACCACGGTGGTGAGCCGTGCAGGGTCCTGCGCCACCAAATAGGCCGCCGCATGCATCAGCGTGCGGCCGGACATCAGCACGTCGTCCACCAACACCACGGTGCGTCCGCGCAAGGCGGAAGGCTCCAGGCTGCTCTTCGGCGGCCGCGCCAACGGCGCATCCTTGTCCAGCGTCAGCTCCATCACATCCACCTGCAGTTGCGAGCCTTCGGCCAGCATGCGGGCGAGGCGTTGGGCCAGCTTGGTGCCGCGCGGAGCGATGCCTGCCAGCACCAGCGATCCAGCGTTCCAGTGCTCCTCCTGCAACTGGATGGCGATACGGCGCAGCTTGCGCTGCACGCGCTCATGGTCCAGCAGCAGGGTGCGTTCCGCAGGCATGGGCCGAAGATAGCCGCCGCAGGCTGGTACCTTCGTGCGGTGTGGGCCCTGTTGTTCTGGACGATCGCCTTGGTGACCGCGCTCTACGCGGTGATCTGTGCGGTGTACTGGCTGCTTCAGGACCGCTTCATCTTCGTGCGGTCGCGGCTGCCCCGGGATCATGTGTTCCAGTTGCCCGATCCCTTCGAGGAGGTGTTCCTGGAGCCGGCGGCCGGCGTGGTACTGCATGCGCTCTGGTTCAAGGTGCCAGCGCCCAAAGGCACGGTGCTCTACTTCCACGGCAACACCGGCAGCCTGCGACGCTGGGGGCGCCTCACCGGTCCCTTCACCCGGCGCGGCTGGAACGTGCTGATGGTGGACTACCGGGGCTACGGCAAGAGCCGCGGCCGCCTGAGCGAAGCCGCCCTGCACGCCGATGCTACGCGGTGGTATGCCTGGTTGAAGGAGCGTGAGCCGGAGGACCGCATCGTGGTCTACGGGCGTTCGCTCGGCTCGGGTCTGGCGGTGCCCGTGGCCGCTGCGCATCGGCCGCGCATGCTCATCCTGGAAACGCCCTTCGCCAACCTGTACGACCCCGCGCGCCACCAGTTCTTCCTGCTGCCCTACCGCTGGTTGCTGCGCTACCGCTTCCGCAACGACAAGGCCATCCGCCGGGTGCGCTGTCCGGTGTACATCTTCCACGGCCGCCGCGATCCCGTGGTGCCATACGCCAGTGCACTGCGCCTGTACAGCCTGGTGCCCTCCGACGTGCAGCGCGAAATGGTGACCCTGCCGCGCGGATTCCACAGCGACCTGGCCCGCTACGGCCGCTTCAAACGGGGGCTTACGCGGCTGCTGGGAGCGCCACGAACAGCGCGGTGAACCAGCGGTTCGCGCAGCCGAAGGTCGGTGAGCCGATTCCCCGTTCGTTGGCGGGGATCGTGCTTCAAGGCACGAGGCGACTAGGGTGCGAAGAGGAGGGAAGGTGCGCTCAGCAGCTCCCCATCACAGCCCCGGCCCGGACCTATCTTCGCGCCCCTTCAACGACCAAACCCATCATGAACTTCCGCATTCTTGCTTCTGCCGCCGTGGCCCTGCTGCTGGGCGCCTGCACCGATCAGGCCGCCGGCCAGAAAGGGCATACCACCGCCCTGGCCACCACCATGGATTCCGTGAGCTATGGCATCGGCACGGACATCGGCCACAACATGAAGGTGGGCGGGCTGGACTCGCTGAACGTGGATGCGCTGGCCATGGGCATCCGCGATGGGCTGGACAGCGCCGAGAAGATCACCGGCGAGAAAGTGCGCGCCCTTGTGCAGGCCTACATGATCGAGGCGCAGAAGAAGAGCATGGCCAAGCAGCAGGCGAAGAGCGAGGAGAACCTGCGCAAAGGCGAGGCCTGGCTGAGCGAGAACGGCAAGAAGCCCGGCGTGGTGACCACCGCCAGCGGCGTCCAATACCAAGTGGTGAACGAGGGCACGGGCCCCAAGCCCAAGGGCGATGACGTGGTGCAGGTGCACTACCGCGGCATGCTCATCGACGGCACCGAGTTCGACAGCAGCTACCCCAAGGGCCAGCCCCTGGCCATGCCGCTGAGCCAATGGATCCCCGGCTTCAGCGAGGTGCTCCAGCTGATGTCCGTTGGCAGCAAGTACAAGGCCTTCATCCCGAGCAACCTCGCCTACGGCGCGCAGGGCATGGGCCAGGCCATCCCGCCCTACAGCGTGCTGGTGTTCGACATGGAACTGGTCGGCATCAACCCCGCCGGCGGCCGCTAAGGCGATACCGATCTTCACGGAAGGCCTCGTTTCGGCGGGGCCTTCGTGCGTTCAGGCCGGTTGTTCCGGCAGCGGCATCCAGTGCGTCACCTCCTCGAAGAAGCGGTTGCTCGTGCCTTCTCCGATCCAGAAGTGCGGGCCCGTGGCCTTGCCGGTCTTGCTGGGGTTGTGCACGAAGAAGTCCAGCGCGAAGCGGAGCACGACGATGTTGCGTTCCTCGGTGGCGCCGCTCTTGCCGGGCAGGTACACGGTGTTGTGGGGCAGGTAGGCCAGCACGCGCTCGCCATCGGCGGGCAGCCGTTCCGTGCAGCGGATCCAGGTGGCCGTGCCCATGGTCAGCCGAGCAGGTCCGCTGGTTCCTCCTTCGCCAGCACGGCCGCGGTGAGCACGGTCATGGCGCGCTGGCCGGCTTCCTTCAACTGGGCCTCGGCCCGGCCGAAGAGCTTCTGCACCTCCTTGCGGATCAGGTAGGTGATCAGTTCCTCATGGATCTCCAGGCCCGTGTCCGTCACAACCCCGAAACGGCTGTGCGTCCATGACCAGAGAAGCAGCGTGCACAGGCGCACGGCGGCGCGGTCGTGCGTGCGGCCCCCCACGGCCACCACGGGTTCGCCGAGCTCCCGGTGGGCCAACGCGCTCACCACGGTGCGCACGGTGCTCAGCAGGGCCTCGGTGCTGATGGGGCCGTCCGGACGCTGCACCAACTGCTCCGGTGTGATGGTCTCGGGCCGCTCGAAGTACATCTGGTGCGAACGCGGCATGCTCTTGTTGAACTCCGTCATGGCCGGGTTCACCAGGCCCGGATGCGCCACGATGGTGCCATCGTGCCCGTCCACCGCCTCGCGTTCCTTGTCCGCGATCATCTCCAGGTAGCCGGCCACCGTCTTGCCTTTCTCGTCCGGCGGCAGGATGAAGGCGGCCGCGCCGATGGCGTGGGCCTGGCGCTTGTGGCAGGTGCCGATGCACATCAGGCTGAGGCTACGCAGCATCGGTGCGTTCAGGCCGATGAACTCGCGGGCGGGCATCACCGGCTTGTCCTCGCCGTGGAAGAGGCTGATGTGGTCCGCTGCGAAGCCCAGCGGGTCCAACGAAAGTCCCGCGCTGTGGTGCTGGAGCTCGAAGAGGATCTCGTCCGTCTCCAGCGCACCGGACAGGGAGTCGAGCATCACGGTGGCGCGGAAGGTGCCGCGGGGCAGGTGGAAGTGCTCTTCGAGCAGCTCGAAGGCCTTGCGCCACCATCGGGCCTCCTGGTGGCTGCGCACGCCGCGCAGGTACAGGAACACGCCGGCCTGCCGCACGCGCAACTTCACGGCGCTGTAGCTGGCGTGCACGGCCAGGTCGAACAAGGCGGCGCTCACCGGCTCGCCACCGTGGCGCATGGACGATTCGTGGGCGTGCAACGGACGCGGTGCAACGAAAAGGCGGGTGGTGGAGGCGGGGTTGATGCGCACGCGGTCGCCGTGCGGCCCTACGTACTGCAGGCGGTTGTCCACCGCCCGCTCGATGTTGCGGTGGGCGCGCAGCACATGGTCCGGATCGGCCGGCCCCATGTTCCATAGGTCGGCGATGAAGCTCTTGGCCCCACAGTTCATGCCTTCGATGATCCCCTGGCGCGAACAATCGCCCAGGAGTTCCACGCGACGTTCCAGCAGTTCGGCGGGTACGGGGTCCACCTTCCATACAGCGTTGCGGATGTGCGCGGTCTCCTCGGCCCGGGCGATCTGCCCGGCCCGGAGCTGTGCCTGCCGGGCATTGCGCGCGGCGAGGAGCTCCTTGCGTTCGGCGCCCAGGGCCTGCGCAAGCTCCTGCACCAGCTTGAGCACCTCGCTGGTAAGCAGGCGGTCCTCGGCAGAGCGTTCGGTGGAGGTGGACATCGCGGCGGGCCGCCGCATCAAGCTGCGGATGCGGCGCGGGCAAAGGTGAGCCCCGGATGCGCTTCCACCAAACGGCGCACCCGCGGATCCATCACGCGCCGCCACAGCGGCGGCACCAGGCTGAGCACCATGCTCCCAGGATAGCCGGTGGGGAGCTCAGGTCCATCGTCCCAACTGCGCAGCACCTGGTACTTGCGCGAGGCCATGTAGTGGTGGTCGCTGTGGCGCGTCAGCTCGAAGAGCATGAGCCGGCCCAGCAGGTGATCGCTGTTCCAACTATGGAAGTGCTGCACACGCCCAAAGGTGCCGCGCTCGTTCAGCGGGCGCCCCAGTCCGTAGTGCTCGATGTAGTTCACCGTTTCCAGCAATAGGATGCCGATGAGCGTGGCCGAAAGGAAGGCGAGGAGCACTGCGCCGCCGAAGAAGAGCCCGATGCCCGCCACCAAACCGCCTTGGATCAGCAATGCCTGTAGCATTTCGTTCCGCGGGCTCCAAGCCGAGCGCCCATCGCGCTGCAAACGCTCCACCTCGATGCGCCACGCGCTCATCAGGCTGAAGAGGATGGTGCGCAGCCAGAAGGCGTAGATCCACTCCCCGAAACGCGCCGAAGCGGGATCCTCCGGCGTGCCCACGCGCTTGTGGTGGCCGCGGTTGTGCTCGATGAGGAAGTGCATGTAGAGCGAACTGAGCAGCAGCACGCGGGCCATGTCGCGCTCCCATTTACTGCGGCGGTGGCCGAGCTCATGCGCCACGTTGATGCCGTACACTCCGCACATCAGCCCCATGGTGGCGATGCGGCCTGCCACCTCCCAGCCGGCGAGCCCCGGGGCATTCACGCTGAAGAGGAAGAGCACCAGCGTGGCCCATTGCACCGGCACCATGGCCAGCACCAGCAGGTCGTACACGGGGTCCGCGTGCGCCGCTTCCTCCTCGGCCGTGCTCAACTGGCGGCGGTCCGCGGGGATCACCAGCTCCAGCAGGGGCAGCAGCACGAAGCCATAGAGCGGCAGGGCCCAGGTGGCCAGGCCGGTGTGCAGCAGGCCGACCCAGGCCAGTGCCGGACCGGTGAAGGCGACCAGGTAGCGCAGGGCGCGAAGGCGCATGCGGGTGGTGGTGTGCATATGTACAGCCCGTGCCTTGGTGTTGGCACAAAGTTCACTCTTTCACAAAGCGCCCGCTGCGCGTGTTGCCGCGCGCATCCACCGCCCGCAGGGTGTACAACCCGGGCGGCAGGGTGGCCACCTCCACGGTGGTGGTGGCGGAGGCCAGTTGCCGGATCACCTGGCCGGCACTGTTCAGCAGTTGCCAGGCACCGGGTGCGGTGAACGGCCATTTGGCCTGCAGCGCATGCTCCACCGGGTTGGGGTGGAGTTGCAGCGCCAGCGGCACTTCCTGCTCGGCCATGCCCACCTCGACATCAAAACACACATCCACCGCGTCGGCCAATGCCCGTTTCATCAAGTGGTTCACCACGGGCCCGCCGAACTCATTGCACCCCATCTGATCGCACGTCATCGCATACAGTGTGTCTGCGGATGCGGTCACCTTTGTGGTGACGATCTGGTTGCCACCCAGTATGCAGAGCTGGTGACCATCATAGCGGGCGATCTGGTAGGTGCCTGGCAGTCCTTCCACGGTCATGAACCCGCACATGTACAGGTCACCGTTGGCGATGGTGAAGCTCCGGCCCCAGCCGTACAGCTCCATCTGCGGGAACGGGTCCAACCATTGCTGACCATCCCAGGCCATGATGCCGGTGGCGGCGTTGCCCGCGCCGCTGAAGAAGTAGCCCGCCACCCAAAGCAGGCCGTCGTACACCTCCAGGTCGGCCACGTAGCAATCGCCTTGCAGGCCAAGACCCAGCTCCTCCCAGGCATCGCCTACCTTGCGGAGCAGGTCGTTGCGGCCATCCTGGGTCTCGAAGTTGCCGCCCACGTAGAGTTGGCCCTGGTACTCGATGGCCTCCTTGGTGCTCCAGTTGAACACGCCCGTGGTGTCCGCCGCGCGCCACTGCCCGTTCTGGTAAATGGCCCAGTTCTGCACCGGCACACCACCGACACTATTGAAGCTACCATGTAGGTGCAGTTCATCACCGATCACCGAAAGACCGTAGGGGTTGCCACCGTTCATGGGTGTTGTGCCCATGTTGCTCCACTGGCCATCGTGCCAACGCGCCAGGCGCTGTGCGAGGAAGTCGTTACCGATGCTGTCGAACTCGCCGACAACGATCAGGTCATCTTCATAACGCACGCATTGGTGGACAGGTTCAACCGCATCAATGGCGCTGGGAAAATCCGAGTTGACCCCATGATCCATGGTGTGGAACTGGCCATTCTCCCAATACGTTGTTCCGAACACCTGGGTCGGTGGCACTCCCGCATACTGCATCGTACCGAAGGCATAGAGCCGTTGTTCCAACGTATCCCATTGGATCCACCCTACCTGCCCGGCGCTCACCCCGCCCCCCACGCTTTCCCATTGAGAACGACACACAACCCAGCTAAGGACCTGCATGACCAAGAGAAAACTGCGCATGGTCTTCAGTTAATGGGTGGGGGATACAACGAACCGACCTTCCAGCCGAATGCCTCCATAAGGGGCCACCTGGATGAAGTATGGCCCAGGCGAAAGATCCAGCTCCGGAATGTTCGCACGGCCATTGAACATGGTGTGTATTCGACTCAATACGACCCTTCCCGAAGCATCGACAATCCTCACATCAACAGGACCATCAAAAACAGAATCGAATACGACGGTCAACCCTCCATCAGTGGGGTTCGGAAAGATCATCCCATCCTTATCAGTCGAAATGCTCTGCTCGGAAAAGCCAACTGGAAGCGACACATGTAGCTGACTATAGGTGATGGAGCCGAGCGCGGCCTCCTCAACACACCATGGATCGATGGTACTCGGGCAATTGTATGGTACAAAGCCGTTGTTGAACTTATTGCCCGCCACATAGATGCGGTCCAAGGTTCGCGGTGCCGCCGCAAAGGTGTTCTCCTGCGCACCATGACGTGTGCCCCAAAACAAGCCACCTTGCCCAAATCCCAAAACGTATTGATCCTCTCCGGTGCCCGGAAGTACACTCGAATAATAGTCAGGATGCTCCTGGAGGGGCACATCTCCGGTTGAGGACATCTGACCGACAACATAAATCTTGCCGTCATAGCCCATGCTCACATCGTTCACCGGTCCACTGCCGATGGATGTGCTCCATGCAAGAGTATGAACCGCCAGTCGTATCTGCTGAACGAAATAATGCTCGCCATTACCATTCGGCGTTATCGGCCAGATGAATGGTATCCCAGCCTCCTGGCAGAGTGATAGACCCGAGGCAGGAGCTGAACAGCCTTCGGGAGCGTAGGCTTCACAAGAATGATAACCGACCACAGTAACCGTACCGTTGCCGACGGACAGCGCGATCGCCTCATCCGGCATATCCTTACAAGCCAGTGAGGTACAATACATCAACTGGCCTGTTGACTTTATCTGGGCCAGCCACGCGGTCATCTCGCCGTCGAAGTGTACCCCAGGAGGGGTATTGCTCATGAAGAATGGGTCCGGGTTCACTCCAGGACACCATGGAAAACCCGGAGCGTTCGGAGCTGGCTGAGTACACAGTGGATCACTTCCTTGGGGGCTCATCGTAGATCCGGCGATGAACATGAACCCTTCCGATCGCAGCACCTCCATGTCCACGATGTGGTCGTAGTAGCTACTGCCACCGAAGAGCGTACTTCGTTCAAGCTGATACCCACTGGCGAACTTTGCATAGAATCCGTCCGTCCATACTGCTGGGCTCGGTGTGTAATACAACCAACCCATCTGGCTCTGTGAATAGCCACCACCCAAGATCGGCAGTGCGTTGTTGGCTGGCTGGTTCGAGCTGACAACTGGCAAGGGCATCACCCCAGCCATCCAATGGACCGTTCCGGCCAGGTAGATGTTGCCAGCATCATCGAAATCCACATTCGCTGGCTCCAACGCATAGTATGGTCCGAAGAGTGTCATCCATTCTCGATCCCCATTAGCATCGAAAGCTGCAAGCCAACATGTACCGCTGGCCATACCCCAATTGTTGCCTGGTTCAATTCCTTCCGAGTTGTCTTCATAACCTCCGGCAGGTGTTTCAAAATCAAAGCCGATAGCACTCTTGGTGGTCCCCGTCACCACCACCCGCCCGTTCAGTTCGGCCACACCCAAAGCCCTATCGGCATCAATGCCGCCTATGTAGCTAGTGTACAGCATGTGGTACTGGTCCGTGAAGCGGGAATAGAATGCATCCTGTCCACCATTGGGTGGCAAGAAAACGCCGTTGGTAAGAGGAAGTCCTCGCTTGCACTGAGCCCGCAGGAAACGAATCCGCCATCCGAGGCGCGCGCAGCGTTCAACACTACGGCATCGAGACCGTTGTAGTAGGTGCCCCACTCCACCGATGGTAGTGGTGGTGCACCGCCCAATGGAGTATCCTCGCTTATGTCGAAAACCAGGAGCTTCGTCGTGTCGTATGCATCGGTGGTCAGCCCAACCGTGAGGTCTTCGGCTACCTCCTCATACTGAACGGTCCAAGGCACCGCCACCGTCGTGTTCCCGATCACCTGATAGGCGATCGCTTGTGGGATGCGTATCCATCGGTCCTGAGTGATCGCCCGCAAACCACCCAGGATGTCCGTCTCCAGATAGTCCTGTCCGGAGAACTTCAGTCGGATATGGGATGGGTCGCCACCCGGGTGTACTACGAAGTATGTCTTGTAGCCCCATGCATTGCTGTAAATGTGCATGTCGATGTTCGGGTAGATCGACGCGTAGACGACCCGCCGGTAACCGTACAAGCCAGTGATCCCGTTGGGGCATTGAGGCAGGTAGTAGTTGTGATAGTAGTTCGTGAGTTCATCACCTTGCGGAACTACATCCGGGTCGGCCAGTTCACCGATCGGTTGGACGTCGATGCGCAGGGTGGTATCCTGAACACTTGTGTCCGCATGTGTGATCCGGAGCACATAACTCATCGTCACATGCTCGCGGAGCACCAACTGCACGGGATGGCCACTGCTGGCGAACTCCGCATCGGCCAACGGCACATGGTTCGTTCCTGCGATCTGTCCCTCCTGCGCGAAGAAGGCTATCCCATTGGAAGGGCTCTGCCCCTTGTGATCGGGGATGGACTGAGCGTGGCTGTTGAGCGCAATAGCGTAAATACCGCTGTATATGATGGCACGTACTTCATGTTGTTTCATGGCACTGTGAGTTATTGTTTGAAGAAGTGAAGCTAACATGATCTTCGGAATGGACCTTCAATGCCCCGGAGAATGGCTGATTATCGGTGTTCGGTCTGCAGTCAATGGTTAGCTGTCCGCTACCTGCGGCGACCGTTTCGTTGATCGCCGTTTACTGCTCGCCCACGGCGCGCGCCCTACTTTCGCGCTCCTGTCAAGGCCGTTCCGGCCACCACGCCCCGATGCGAACCCTGCTCCTCACCATGCTCACCACCACGGCCGCCCTCCCCGCCGGCGCCCAGATGCGCGAGATCGCCTACACCGAATACGACCTGCCCAACGGCCTGCACGTGATCCTGCACAAGGACAACAGCACCCCCATCGTGGCGGTGAGCGTGATGTACCACGTGGGCAGCAAGGACGAGGCGAAGGACCGCCGCGGATTCGCGCACTTCTTCGAGCACCTGCTCTTCGAGGGCAGCGAGCACATCGGCCGGGGCGAGTTCGCCAAGCATGTGGAGAGGGCCGGCGGCGTGCTGAACGCCAACACCAACGGCGACCGCACCTACTACTACGAAGTGCTGCCCAGCAACCAGCTGGAACTGGGGTTGTGGCTGGAGAGCGAGCGCATGCTGCACGCCCGTGTGGACCAGGTGGGGGTGGACACCCAACGCGAGGTGGTGAAGGAGGAGCGCCGCCAACGCTACGAGAACCAGCCCTACGGCGGCATCCTCATCGAAGTGCTGAAGCGCGCCTACACGGAGCATCCGTACCAGTGGCCCACCATCGGTTTCATGGAGGACCTGAACGCCGCGAGCGAGGCCGACTACCGCAAGTTCTACAAGACCTTCTACGTGCCGAACAATGCGGCGCTGGTCATCGCCGGTGATATCGACATCGCGAAGACCAAGGACCTGGTGAAGGCCTACTTCGGCGGCATCCCGAAGGGCGGCAAGATCCCGCGCACTGATGTGGTGGAGCCGCCCATGGCGAAGGAGGTGCGCGATGTGGTGTACGACCGCATCCAACTGCCCGCCGTGGTGCAGGCCTACCGCATCCCGGCCTACGGTTCCGCCGACTTCTACGCGGTGGACATGTTGAACCGCCTGCTGAGCAACGGCAACAGCAGCCGCTTGAACCGCGCGGTGAAGGACGCGCAGCAGAAGGCCCTCATGGTGGGTTCCTTCAGCCTGCCCTTCGAGCACCCCGGCCTCGCCATCGCCTTCGCCATCGCCAACGCCGGCGTGGATGCGGACAGTTTGGAGAAGTCCATGGACGCTGAGTTCGCCAAGGTGCGCGAGGAGCTGGTGACGCCGGAGGAGCTGGAGAAGCTGAAGGTGGGCATCGAGACCGAGTTCATCGGCGCGAACGCGCGGGTGGCGGGCGTGGCGGAGAACCTGGCCAGTGCCTGGACCTTCCTCGGCGACACGAAGAAGGTGAACACCGAGCTGGCCCAGTACCTGGCCGTCACCGCTGAGGACCTGCGCCGCGTGGCGCGCACCTACTTCGACCCGGGGCGGCGCGTGGTGCTGCACTACCTGCCGCTCGCGCAGAAACCGTGATGCCTTCCATCGCCATGAACCTATTTCAACGGGCATCCCTCGCAGCCCTCCTGATCATCCCCAGCATGAGCATCGCGCAGATCGATCGTTCCAAGCCGCCTGCACCGGGTCCCGCACCGACGGTCCGCGTGGGCCGGGCGCACACCACCACCCTGGACAACGGCCTGAAGGTGATCGTGGTGGAGAACGCCAAGCTCCCGGTGGTGAGCGTGCAGTTCCGCTTCGATCATCCTCCTGTGCTGCAAGGGCCCCTTGCGGGCTACCAGGACATCTTCGGCGACGTCCTCATCGCCGGCACGGCGCGCCGCACCAAGAAGCAGGTGGACGACACCGTGGACAAGCTCGGCGCCCAGCTGAACGCCTCGTCCGAAGGCGTGTACGCCAGTGGCTTGAAGCGCAACCTCAACGAGCTGATGTTCCTGCTCTTCGAGGTGGTGACCGCGCCGGCGTTCCCGCTCGCGGAGTTCGAGAAGGTGAAGACCCGCGCCATGAGCGGGCTGAAGAGCCGCGAGGATGACCCGGACCAGATCGCCGAGGTGGTGGGCCGCGCGCTCACCTACGGGAAGACGCATCCGTATGGTGAGGTGGTCACCGAGGCCACGCTGGCCAAAGTGCAACGCGATCACTTGGTGGCCTTCTATAAGCGCCTTTTCCGCCCGGAGAACGGCTACATCGTCTTCGTGGGCGACATCTCCGAGGGCGAGGCGGTGAACATGGCCAAGCGCTACTTCGGCGATTGGAAGGGCGATGGGCCCCTGCCCGAGAAGGATGCGCAAGGCCGTGAGACCGTGAAGGACCTTGGCGTGCTGCAGTACCCCGTGTTCGTTCCCAAGGCCAACCTGCCGCGGCGCGTGTGCTTCGTGGACCGGCCCGGTAGCGCGCAGAGCGTGATCAAGGTGCTGCACCCGGTGGACCTGAAGCCCGGTGATCCGCTGAGCATGCCGGCGCAGGTGCTCAATACCATCCTCGGCGGTGGTGTCTTCAACGCGCGGTTGATGCAGAACCTGCGGGAGCGGAACGGCTTCACCTATGGTGCATACTCCAGCCTCGACCCCGATCGCTACTGCGGTCAGTTCTCCGGCGGCTGCAGCGTGCGCAACGCCGTCACCGACAGCGCCGTGACCGAACTGCTCACCGAGATCGAGATGATCCGGGAACAGCCCGTGCGGCCCGAGGAGCTTTCGTTGGCCAAGAACTACATGGCCGGCAGCTTCGCGCGTTCGCTGGAGGACCCGCGCACGCTGGCGCGCTTCGCGCTGAACACCGCGGTGAACGGCCTGCCCGAGGACCACTACGCCACCTACCTGAAACGCCTGGATACGGTGACGGCCGATGGCGTGCTGGCGGCCGCGCAGGCGCTTCTCCATCCGGACAACATCACCATCCTGGTGGTGGGCGACAAGGAAGAGGTGGCCAATTCGCTCGCGCCGATCAGCTTCGGCCGCACGGTGGAATACCTGGACATCAACGGCGATCCGTACCGGGAGAAGTTCAGCCTGCCGCCTGCGGACATGAAGGCCGAGGACGTGCTGAAGCGCTACGTGGAGGCCATGGGCGGCGCCACCCGCATCGGCGCCATCAAGCGGCTCTCGCGCACGTATGAGGCGGCTGTGGAGGACCGCACGATCACCTGGACCGAACACTTCGGCACCCCGCTGAAGCATGCCAATTCCGTGAAGATGGGCAGCATGGTGCTGGAGCAGGTGGTGTACGATGGCGCACGCGCCACGCGCACCGGTCCCGACGGCATAAAGGAACTGGTTGACGAGGACCTGGCCCGCGCCCGTGAGGAGGCGTACATGGTGCCGGAGCTGCACTATCCGGAGCTGGACCATGCCGCATTGCTGAACGGTGTGGTGGACGTCGACGGGCGCGCCTGCTACCGGCTTCTGGTGAAACGCGTGGACGGCAGCAGCTTCACGGAGTACTACGACAAGGAGACGGGGCTGAAGCGCCGGCGTGTGGAGATGCAGATGGGGGAGGAGGGCAACTTCCAGGTGACCACCGACTACCTGGACCACAAGGCCGTGGACGGCATCCAGTTCCCGCACACCATTGAACAGCATGGTGGCATGAACCTGCGCTTCACGGCCACAGCCATCGCCATCAACAAGGATCAGCCCCCCGGCGTGTTCAACGTGCAATGAACCGGTCCGGAGCGGGCGCCGGGAACCCATCATCATGCGGCACGCGGCCGACCACCTGATCCAGCTGCTGAAGCGGTTGGGCGTGGTCTTCGGGCTGCTTGCGCTGCTCCGGGGACTCTTTCTCCTCGTCCATCACGCGCAGTTCACGGTGCAGCATCCGGCCGAGCTCGTGCAGGTGCTTGTGCAGGGCGCCCGCTTCGATGCCATGACGATCGTTGTGGCCAATGCTCCGCTGATCCTGCTGCTCCTGTTGCCGCATCCGTGGCGGGGCCACCGGCATGTGCGGCGCGCGGGCCTTGTGCTATTCGTTTCGGTGAACGCGCTCCTGCTGCTGCTCTGCTGCATCGACCTGCCGTTCTTCGGCTTCAATGGCAAGCGCATCACCCGCGATGTGCTCGGCCACGCGGCCACAGGCTGGCGCGAGCTGCCGGGTTTTCTGGTGCGTTATTGGTGGGCCGCCGGGGTCTTCGCTGCCGGCGTGTGGGCCCTGGTGGCAGTGGCGCGCCGCACCAGCGCTCCATTCCGTCCGGATGACCACCGCCTGTTGGGCGAGTTGCCGGTGACCGCACTATCCCTCGGTGCCTTCGCGCTGCTGGGCCGCGGCGGCTGGCAGTACCAAGGACTGTCGCCCGCGCACGCGGCCGATCACGTGCCCGTGGCGCTGGCCCCGCTGGTCACCAACTCGGCCTTCACCTTCGGCTATTCGCTGAGCGGACCGGCCTTCACCGTGCGCCGCTATTTCGATGCACCGGAGCTGGACGCACGAATGCCGCTGGCCTACACCCTGCGCAAGGACAGTACCGACCGCCAATGGAACGTGGTGCTCCTGGTGGTGGAGAGCCTCGGCCGCGAGTACCTCTCCACCGTGAGCGGTGAGCACGCCTACATGCCCTTCCTCGATTCGCTCAGTGCGCATGCCCTGGTGCTCACCGACGCCTATGCCAATGCCGAACGCAGCAACAAGAGCATGTGCGCACTGCTGGCCGGGATCCCGTCCTTCACCGAGGACGCCTTCATGAACACACCCTACGGCGGCAACGCGGTGGACGGACTGGGCCTGCGGCTGAAGGAGATGGGCTACACCACCTCGTTCCTGCACGGCGGATTGAACGGTGAATACAAGTTCGATTCCTTCAGCAAGGCCTGCGGCTTCGACCGCTACATCGGGCGCGATGAGTTCGGCGACGACCGGCACTACGACGGGCATTGGGGCGTGTACGACGAGGAGTTCCTGCAGTTCGCGGCGGAACGCATCGAAGAACAGCCGCAGCCGTTCTGCAGCGTGGTCTTCACCCTGAGCTCCCATGATCCCTTCCCGATCCCCGCGCGGTACAAGGGCCGTTTCCCGAAGGGACCACAGGACATCCACGAAAGCCTGGGCTATGTGGACATGGCCCTGCGCCGCTTCTTCGCTTCGGCGGCCACCCGGCCATGGTACCGCAACACGCTCTTCGTGATCACCGGCGACCACACCTATCAGTACAACGACCATCCGCGCTGGTACCACAACCCGGCGGGCCGCTTCGCCGTGCCGATCATGTTCTTCGCCGCGGACGGCCGCTTCACCGGTCGGGATGCGCGCACGGCCCAGCACCTGGACGTGGTGCCGAGCATCCTTGATCTATGCGGATACCAGGGAACGGTGAACGCCTTCGGACGGAGCGTCTTCAAGCGCGACCGCCCGGCCATGGCCGCGCAATACCTCGGTGGTGTGTACCGCCTGATCGAGGGTGACCGGCTGCTGCAGTACGATGGTGAGCGCGTGCTGGGCCTGCACGACCTGCGGCTGGACACGCTCTTCGCCCATGACCTGTCCCTGGCGGAGCCGGACACCGTGGCGCGCATGCTGCCCCGGCTGCAGGCCCTGATCCAGCGGCATGGCGAGGCCCTGGTGGGGAACGGACTGCGGGCCCGGTAGGTTAACGGCGGATGGCGCTACCGTGTATTTTGCACTCACCAACCATCACCCCATGCGCCACTTCGCCACCGCGCTCCTTTTCCTGCCCTTGATCGGTACCGCACAGGTGCTCTTCGAAGAGGATTTCGAGAGCGCACCGCAGTTCACCCTGAACACCACGGACGCGAACTCCACCGCGAACGTGTCCAACACCTGGCTGGTGAACGCGGTTTACGCGGGTGGCGGGGGAGTGGCCGATTGTGCGGGCTTTCCCATCGACTTCACGATAACGGCCACCGCCGGACAACCGGTGGGCATCACGGCGCCCAACGGCAATTACCTGCACACCGCCAGCTTGGTGGCGGTCCAGAACGGCATCACCTGCTGCTCCTTCGGTGCGGGCGATGGCTTCTGCACGCAGCCCGACGACATCTTCGCCCGCATGACCACGGACGTGAGCACCGTGGGGGTGGGGGAAGTGAGCCTTTCCTTCTGGTGGCTGTGCAACGGTGGCAACCAGAACTATGGTGAGGTGTACTACAGCGTGAACGGGGGCGTATCGTGGACGCAGATCACCACGCCGATCGCGCAGTACCGGAATACCACGAACTGGGGAGAGCAGACCATCACGCTGCCGGTCTTCGCCGACCAGCCCACGCTGCGCTTCGGCTTCCGGTTCCACAACGGCACCAGCCTGTTCGGTGCGGCCGATCCCGGCTTCGCGCTGGATGATGTACGCATCACGGCCACTTCGGCCGCCACCATCAACACAACGCTCACCGTGGGCACCTTCTGCCAGGGTGCCGGGCTCTCCGTGCCGTACACTGCCAATGGTTCCTTCGTTGCGGGCAACGTGTTCACCGCCCAACTGAGCGATGCCACGGGCGGATTCGGCTCTCCGGTCGCCATTGGCAGTGTGAGCGCGGTCACCAGCGGAAGCATCGTATGCACCATCCCGGTCAACACGCCACCGGGCGCCGGCTACCGCATTCGTGTGGTATCCAGTACGCCGGCCGTGATCGGTGCGGATAACGGGACCGACCTCATTGTGTTGGATGCGCCCTATGCTGGTATGGACGGTGTACTCTCCCTTTGCAGCGGCGATGATCCTGTGCCTTTGGCCACCGGCGGTGATGCGGGTGGTGCCTGGTCCGGTCCGAGCTCTGTGATCAACGGCCAGTACGATCCGGCCATCATGGAGCCGGGTACATACACCTATACGGTGGTCGGTGAACCGCCCTGTGCCGCTGATGTGGCGAGCATAGAGGTGTCCGAGCTGGCAGGCGCGGATGCAGGAACGAGCGAGGTGGCGGTGATCTGCAAGAACACGGGGCTGTACGACCTGTTCACCTTCCTCGGCGGAACACCGGACGCGGACGGGACCTGGACCGGACCGAACGGCAGCGCCTTCAGCGGGACCTTCAACAGCGACACCGGGCAGCCGGGGATCTATACCTACACGGTGGATCCAGGCGGCGCCTGCCCCCCGGATGAGGCCGTAGTGACCGTGCAACTGGGCGAGCCCGGTAGCGCAGGTGCTGGCGGTGTGTGGAGCATTTGTTCCACGGAGCTGCCCGTGCTGCTCACGGACCTGCTGGTGGATGCCAACCTGAACGGTGTGTGGTACCTGAACGGATCGCCTGTGAGCGCCACCACCAACACCCCGGGGGCCTACACCTATATCGACTACGCTCAGCCGCCCTGCGCCAACGACACGGCCGCCTACGAACTGGTGGTGGCCCCGGCAGTGAATGCCGGCACCAACGCCACTGCGGTGATCTGCGCGGACGACCCGCCTACCGCGCTCTTCGACCTGCTGGGCGGTACCCCGGATGCGGGGGGCAGTTGGTCCGGTCCGCAGGGCCAGCCGTTCGATGGTGTGTTCGAGCCGGGCGTGGATGGCGCGGGCCTGTACACCTACTCCGTGGCGGCCCAGGAACCCTGCCCCGATGCGGAGGCCGTGCTCGCCGTGGTGGTGGACCCGTGCACGGGCATCGCTGAGGCTGGCGCAACGGTGCAGATCCAATGGATGGGCCTGCAGGGTGAGGAGGCGATCTTCCGCACGGATGCCACGGACGCGATCGGATTGCAGGTGCTCGACGCTCGTGGCCAGTTGGTATGGGCTGGTCGTACGGGTTCCGGTCCCGGGACCTTCCGCGTTCAGGTACCGGAACAGCCGGGGATCTACGCACTTGTGCTCGAAACCCGGCATGGCCGGCAGGTCGTTCGCTTCGTGCGCTGAGCCTGTTCGCGGATCGTTGGCAACTTGTGGAAAACGCGACCGGAGCGTCCCGGAGCGCACCCGGTACGTTTGACCACTGGATCGGCCATGTGCCGGTCCCCAGCGGAACGCACTGCCAAGGGTCGACGGACCTGCGGGAGTACCTGGTAAGAGGTTGGCGGACCGTTGAAGGCATGCGCCAGCTATGCCTTCGGGGGATCGATCACGGCCCGCGAGGGCTGGCTGATGCGGGATATCCGACGGACCACGGTCCGCCGGTATGGTGCGGGGAGCTCCGATCGGGGTTCCCCGCTCCGCTTTTTCAGCGGTCCGCGGACCGTGTGCGGCCGATCAGTCGGTCCAACGCCAGGCCGGCGAACGCGATGAGCAAGGGCATCACCGGCGTGAGGTAGCGACCTTGGGCCACCAACGCCGTGTACCCGGCCACCTGCACGCCGATCGCGAGCAGCCAGGGCCAATGCGCCCGGAAGCCCCAGGCGATGCCGGTGAACGCCAGCGCCAGGTAGGCCAGCTGTTGCACCAGCATCACATGGTCCGTGGTGTTCAGTTCAACCCCGTACGTGGTCTTCACCCCGATGTTCGTGAACAGCTGGAAGAACCGGTAGCCGCACAGGCGCAGGTACTTCAGCGGGTCCTTGCGGATCTGCGCCATGCCCTCGGCCTGGTACACCTTGTCCATGGCGGCCTCGTTCTCCTCACCGGTCAGTTCCGGATGCCTGGCCAGGAGGTCGTGGAGCATCGTGTCGGCCTCGAAGGAGTCCACGTAGTGCAGCGGCTCGTCCGTGCCCACCTGGTAGTTCATCCGGAACACGTTGTACCCGTTCATGCTGGTGCCCAGCCACCAGCGCCCGAACACGGCGTGGTTGCGCAGGGCCCAGGGTGCCAATACGACCGCCATGGTAGCGCCGATCGCCACCATGCGAACGATCGCCGGTCGCATGCGCTCGCCGCGCGCACTGCGCCACGCCACCGCGCACCAAGGCAGGGCCATCAGCAGCATGCTGGAGCGGGAGAGCGCGGCCAGTCCGAGCGTCGCCCCGGCAAGCAGGTAGTGCTTCAACGCCCCGGTCCGCTCCGCCTGCTGCAGCACCACGGCGCTGAGGAGGATCATGAACGTGCCGGTGACGTCCCCACTGAGCTGGCTGTGCAGCATGACGAAGGGCAGGTAGGCGGCCCAGGCGAGCGTGGCCAACGCCGCCGCCCGCGCGCCTGCCAGGCGGAGCGTGAACCGGTGCAGCAGCCAGACCGTGGCCAGGCCCAGCAGCAATTGGATGTGCAGCGCGAACCAGAGTGAGCGACCGCTGATGGCGGCGGCCCCGGCGAAAAGGAGCGTAGGCAGAGGCTCGCGCATGGCCGTGGGCGTGGCGTCCCCCTGCGGGCAGAAGGGGAAGTAGAGCGGATAGCACAGGGTGTAGCCCTGCCCGTCCAGCAGGTGGTTGGCCAGTGGCCAGAAGTTGTCCGTCTGCCCGTCCTCCATGGAGACCGGGTGGCCGTTGATCTCGTACAGACCAAGCACCAGGAACAGGCACAAGGCGCCCCACAGCATGACCTGGGGGCGTTCGCGGACCCAACGGTCCAGGTGGGCGAGGTACATGGACATGGCGGTCATGAGCCGGGCGGGTGCCCGATCACCGGAACGAAGTAAAGACCTTGTACCGCTTTCCTACTGCGGCGGTTGCATGAAGGAGACCGGCGGGCGGAACATCCGCGGGATCTCCGTGCGCGGGTCGAAGGGCATCACCACCTGCGGATGGAGGGAGCTCCGGACGATGAAGCGCTGCTCCTGCGGTACCAGGTACACGGTGACCACCATCGGGTCCGGACGTGTGGTATCGGTGACCGTGACGCGGTAGCCGGGGATGGCCACCAGCGTATCGCGCGGGTCCGCGGCCTCCTGTCCACGGGCCTTGGACAGGCTCAGCAGGAAACGCCAGGTGCGCGTGGAGTCGGTCCACAGGCCGTTGATGGTCCAGTGGTCGCCGTTCCGCTCGAGGGCGTAACTGGAGTCGTTCGGGAACCGGAAGGTGAGGCGTGTCCAGTGCTGCGGGTCGCCCACCACCAGCCGTTTGGGGAGCCAGTCGCCGTAGGTGCGGTCCGCAGCCTTGCCCAGTGCGCCGGTCACGGTATACACCTCCTGATCCTGCGGCAGGCGAACGGCCGTGGTGGCACCCTCCCCCTGACCGCCGGCGCCCACCCAAAGCTCCACCGTGCTCGTGGTGGTGCGAAGCGTGAGCCGGTCGGCCGTGCTGTCGGTGAGGTCGTACCGGGCGGCCACGCTTTCGGCCTGTCCCGCCAATTGGATGGTGCGCATATCCGCCACAGTGCCCAGCACGTCGCGCACGGCCTCGGCCTCCACGTCGCTGGAGTCGGCGCCCATGCGCATGCGCCATCCCGCGCTGGCCCGGTGAAAGTGCAGTGGCGGCAGGCCTTTGAAGCTGGCCGGAACAAGGGTGAACTCCGTGACGCCGGCAGTGTCCACCTGCAGTAGGCGGTCGCGGAAGGTGCGTTGCTGAGCCTGCGGACTGCTGCGACCGCTCCACCACCAGATGGCCGCCAGTGCGGCCACGATGGCCAGCCAATGCACCGTGCGGAGCTTACCGAACATGGCCGGGTGCCGTGCGCTGTCGCCGCTGCCGCTGCCGCCAGGCCCGCCGCAGCAGCCCGTAGGTGATGGCCAGGGCGATGGGCACCATCAGGTTCATCCACTTCAGCGTGAGGCGGCGGGCATCGCTGATGGTGTCCAGCGGCCGGTACTCCACCGCCTTGCCACGAAGGCCCAACAGGTCGTTGCTGCCTGTCGCATGGTCCACCGCGTTCACCACCAGGTCGATGTTGCCCTGGGGGAGCGGCTGCGGTGAGCGGCCCATGCCTGTGGTGGCGAAGCCGCCGTTGGTGAACACGATGAGCTTGCCGCGTTGCGCGCCGTCACCCACCTGCACTTCCGCCCCCACGGTAAGCGGTCCCCGGGGGAAGTCGCCGTCGTTCCACTGGCGTGCGAGGTCGATGAACTGGGGCGCCTCCACCGCGTTGCTCTTTTCGCTGGTGAAGAGCAGGGGAGTGAAGTGCGCGCTGCTGTCCGCGGTCGGTGCCAGCGGCGAACAGAACTGGTAGGTGACCACGTCCAGTCCGGCGGTGACCGGATGTTCGGCGAAGCTGCTGATCACCGGGAAGTAGGGGAAGGCCACCGGCACGGGCATCTGGAAGTTGCCCAATTGCTGCATCACCTGCACCTGGTTGCACCGGGCATCGGTGATGATCCGCGGCTCAAGCTCCATGCCCAGGCCCTGCAGCCAGGCCTCGATGCCGGTGCGGCGCAGGTCCAGCACGGGCGATCCACCGAGGTCGCTGAGCACCGGGGTGTACGCCAGCACCACGCCGCGCCCCTTGTTCAGGTGGTCCTTGATGCGCGCCAGCTGCGCGGGCGGGATGCTGTCCTGTGGATCGATGATGAGCAGCGCGGCGAAACGGTCGTGCACCGGCACGGTGTCGTACACGGCCATGGTCTGCACCGTGTACATCACGTTGAGGTTCTGCACCAGCTGGCTCAAGGCCTCCATGGGCGGTTCGCCGTGGCCCTGGAGCAGGCCCACCACGGGCTTCTCCACGATGCTCACCTCCTTGATCGCGCTACTCACCGTCCACTCCAGCGCCGAACCCTGCTGGATCACGGGGATCACGGCCTTGCGGTCGCCCATGCGCACGGTGGCGCCCATGTAGATCCGCAGGTTCTCGGCCTTGTCCTTTTCGCGCGTGGTGGCGAGCAGTTGCTGGATGCCTTCCTGGCGTGCCTTCGCCTCCAGCGAGTCGGCCTTGCCGGGATCGATGAACTCGAACACCACGTTGTCCTTGCTGCGTGCGGCGTACTCCACCAGCAGGTCCTTCATGTCCTGCCGCGCCACGGCCAGGTCCGGTGGCATCTCTTCGGTGAACCAGGCCGTCACGGTCACCGCTTCCGGAAGGTCCTTCAGGAGCTTCAGCGTGGCATCGCTCAACGAGTAGCGGTGATCGTCCGTGAGGTCGAGGCGGAACTTGAAGCGCTGGCCGATGAGGTTGACCAGCACCACGGCCACCACCAGGAGCAGCGCGTTCCGCATGTATTGGCCCCGCGTTCTCATGGGTCGTTCACCAACCGCTTCGCCAGGTTCATTTCAGCGAGCGAGAGCCCCAGCACCACCAGGCTGCCGAACCAGAGCAGGTCGCGGCTGTCGATGATGCCGCGGCTCATGCTGTCGAAGTGCGTTGCGGTGCTGAGGGCCTGCAGCACTTCGCCCGTGACGCCGGTGAAGCTGGAGGCCATCACGCCGACGGCCAGGTGGAAGATGGCGGTGAGGGAAAGGCCGATGAGGAACGCGGTGATCTGGTTGTTGGTGAGGCTGCTGGCGTAGATGCCGATGGCGATGTAGGCGGCGCTCATGAACAGCAAGGCCAGGTAGCCGCAGGCCAGCGCCCCGTGGTCCACCCGGCCCAGTGCCGCGATGGTGACCCAGTAGGGCAGGGTGAAGGCCAGGGCCAGGGCGATCAGCGCCAGGCAGGCCAGGAACTTGCCGGCGACCACCTGCCTGTCCGTGACGGCCTTGGTGAGCAGCAGGTCCAGCGTGCCGCTGCGCCGCTCATCGGCGATGGTGCGCATGGTGATGGCCGGGATGAAGAGGAAGAGCGTCCAATAGGCCACGCTGAAGAAGGTGCTCAGGTCGGCCAGGCCGCGCAGGAACACATCGGTGCCGTACCACCAGGTGAAGAAGCCGCTCAGTCCCAGGAAGGCCACCAGGATCATGTAGGCCATGAGCGAGTCGAAGAAGGAGGCCAGTTCCTTGCGGGCGATGAGCAGGGTGGAGCGCATGGTGGCCGTCAGTTCAGGGTGAGGTCGCGGAACACGTCCTCCAGCCGCGTTTCCATGGCCTGCAGACCGGTGAGCACCCAGCCGTTGCGCACGCAGAGCTGGAAGATGGCGCGGGCCGGATCGGCGCCTTGGGCGGCGCGCACTTCGTAGCGGTCCAGCGTACCGGGCACCGGATCGGCGTGGGCCACCTCACCAAGGCCGGCCAGACCGGCCAGCACGGCATCGCGCGCGGCGTCCTCGATCCGCAGGCGCACCACCTGCTCGCCGCGCACCTGGGCGCGCAGGTCGGCCGGGGTGCCATCGGCCACGATACGGCCCTTGTTGATGATGAGGATGCGGTCGCACACGGCCTCCACCTCGGGCAGGATGTGCGTGCTGAAGATGACCGTTTTGGCCCGGCCCAGCTCCTTGATCAGCGCCCGGATCTCCACGATCTGGTTGGGGTCCAGGCCCGTGGTGGGCTCGTCCAGGATGAGCACCTGCGGATCGTGCACCATGGCCATGGCCAGGCCCACACGCTGGCGGTAGCCCTTGCTGAGCTCGCCCACCTTCTTGTGCTTCTCGGCGCCCAGCCCGCAGGCATCCACCATCTCGCGGATCCGCACGTCCTCCAGGTCCCGGGCCACGCCTTGCAACCGCGCCGTGAAGCGCAACAGGTCCAGCACGGGCATGTCCTCGTACAGCGGATTGCTCTCCGGCAGGTAGCCGATGGCCCGGCGTACCGCATCGGCGTCGGTGGCCACGTCGTGACCGGCCACATGGATGCTGCCCGCATGCGGCGCGATCAGCCCGCAGATCATGCGCATGGTGGTGGTCTTGCCGGCGCCGTTCGGCCCCAGGAAGCCCAGCACCTCACCCGCGCTCACCCGGAAGCTCAGGTCGTCCACGGCCGTTTGCTGGCCGTAGCGTTTGGTGAGGTGCTCGATGCGGATCTCCATGCGCGGCGGGCGAATCTATCCGGCCACCGGCGGACCGGCGGGGTGGGGGCACACGAAAAACTGTTAAGCCGCCGGGCTCAGTGCACCTGGTGCTTCTCCTCCTTGCCTTCCCCCTCGCGGATCTTCTCCAAGGCCTGGGCGATGCGTCGCTTGCGCGTTTCCTCCTGGCGGGCGTCGGTGACCCATTCCACGTATTCGCGGCGATGGCTCGGCGGGAAGGATTCCCAATTGGCCCAGGCCGTGGGATCCTTGCGCAATACCTGCTCCAGGTCCTCGGGCACCACCAGCGCCTTCTTGGCCGGCTTGGCCTCCTGCAGTTTGGTGCCTTTGGCGTTCACCGCCACGGCCTGCTTCACCAGCTCCATGAAGGCTGCCTCGTTGATCTTGTCGCCTTCGTGCAGCTTGTACGAACGCATGCCCTTCTCCTCGGTCTTGGCCACGGCCTCGAAGAGCTTCTTCGGGTCCTTCACCAAGGCGCCCTTGTGGAACCACACGGCCACATGCTCCTTGAAGGCGCAGAGGCCGATCATGATGCCATCGTGGTCGAAGTGGGGCTTGTCCCAGCGCCAGGTCTCCTCCACGTTCGGGTCCGCCTCGTGGATCAACTGGCGCAGGCGCACGAGCATCCGGCGCTGCCACTCGGGCAGCTCGGCGATGAAGAGGTTGATGCGTTCCGTGATGATCATGGGATGGGGCGATGGGAGGTACGCCCGGAAGGGCGTTCTGAACGCGAAGATGGCACTTACTTCTTCGATTCGTTCGAGAAGGAGAACACCACCGGCCAGGTCTTGCCCTTGCCGAAGCCCTCGGCACCGGCCACCACCACCAGGCCCGGGCCAGCGCGCCAGCACTGCGAAGGCATCACGCCCAGTTGCTCATAGGCGCCCCCCTCCAGGATCTTCTTGGTCTTGTCGCTGCCGTCCGGCTTGATCTCCACCAGCACCGCGTCCTTCCGGGCGGAGATGGGGTCAACGGGTTGCTTCTGCTTGCGCTTCTCGATGTTGGTCTCAGCATCGTTCAGCACCAGGTACAGGACATCCTCATACGCCAGACTGATCACCATGCCCGGTACGGCATTCTCATAGGTGAGCATGCGGTCGAACACCCGGTACCATTTGCGCTCTCCGCTGGCATCCAGCTCGAAGAGATGCAGGGGGCCGTCCACCTGCTCGGTCTTGGGCATCTTCTTGCCGCTCAGGTCCGCCACGTAGTGCGTTTCAATACCGCTCTGCCGGGCCACGATGTAGGTGCCGCCGTTCTTTTTGCAGAACACCCGGTCCACCACCATGTTGATCTGCCAGTGCTCTTCCTTCTTCTCCACCCGCTTGCTCAGGGGGTGCAGCTTGAAGCGGTCGAACTTCATGGCCGCCTTGTCCAGCACGCACTGGAACACGCCCACGCTCTCGTTCCGCGCGGTGTTCTCGTCACCATAGATGCCGGCCACCACGATGCTGCCGTCCGGACGCATGTCCATGGTGGCGTCCTGGGCGAAGTCCTTGCCCGCCAGCTTCAGCACCACGCCCTGCTGGCCGGCGCTGTCCAGGCGGTAAAGGCTGAAGCTGTAGCCCAGGTCCTCCTTGGCCTTCGGCTCGGGGTTGGTCACGTTCTTCACCAGGTACCATACAGCTCCCTTCGGATCGATGCGGGTGTCCACGATGCGGAAGCTGCGGACGCCGGATTCGGGGTTGAACGTGTTGACCCACAGGCGCTTCATCTGCTTGTCGAAGACCTGCGCGAACACCGGGCAGCCGGCGCTGCGACGGGTGCTTTGGGGCGAAAGGCCGATCAGCAGCTTGGTGCTGTCCACGCTCAACTGGGTGGCAAAGCCCACGGCCATGTTGGGCTTGAAGTATTCCGCGCTCTTCCCGAGCTGGTCGAAGGGGATGTCCGCCAGGAGCTGGGCGCCCTTGCCTGTGAGGCCCCGGGGGCTCAACACCTGTTGCAGCAACTGCAGCTTGCCGTTCTCGGGATCGGGCTTGCTGGCGATAACGCGAAACTGGCCCCCGAAGCGCTCGATGGTCTCGATGGCCACCGGCCCTTCGCCCCAAAGGATCTTGGTCTTGTCCACCTTGATCTCCGCAGGCCCCTCGATGGTGTAGGCCACCAAGGCCCGGTCCAGCTGCGCCTGGTCCGCCCCGCCGATCACCGGGTCATTGCCCTTCACCCGAAGGGCCACCCATGAACCGGCGTCGCCCTGGACCACCTTGTGGTACACCGTGCCTTCATCGGGCTTGGCCTTGTAGTCGGTAAAGACCTTCCAGCGCACTTTGTTCTCCTGCGCGGTGAGCGTGTTCGTGGCCAGGCAGGCAGCGCCCAGGACCAGGGCGTGCAGAACGGACATCGGCTTCATGCGGATGGGGCTCGTTGAATGGGGCGTGAAAGTAGGAGGCATCATGGCTCCGGCACAGGCAACCACCGGGCCGATCAGCAGCGCTCGAGCACCACGGCGTATCCCTGGCCTACCCCGATGCACATGGTGCACAGGGCGTAGCGACCGCCCGACCGCTGTAGTTGCAGGGATGCGGTCTGCACCAACCGGGCCCCGCTCATGCCCAAGGGATGGCCCAGGGCGATGGCACCGCCGTTCGGGTTGATCCGCGGGTCGTCATCGGCCAGACCAAGGCTGCGGGTACAGCTCAGGACCTGCGCCGCAAAGGCCTCGTTCAGTTCGATCACATCCATTTGATCAAGCGTGAGGCCCGCCCGCTTGAGGGCGAGTTGCGTTGCGCTCACCGGACCGATGCCCATGATGCGGGGTTCAACACCTGTCACAGCACTTGAAATGATGCGCGCCAACGGCTTGAGGGATTGATCCTTGATCCCTTGTTCGCTGGCGATCAGCACGGCCGCCGCACCGTCGTTCAATCCGCTGGCGTTGCCGGCCGTTACCGATCCGTCCTTGCGGAACGCAGGCTTCAGTCCGGCCAATCCCTCCAGGGTGGTCTTGGGCTTAATGAACTCATCCTGAGCAAAAAGCACCGGATCGCCTTTGCGCTGAGGGATGGCCACCGGAGCGATCTCCTCCGTGAAGCGGCCGGCCGCCTGGGCCTTGGCCGCTTTCTGTTGACTGTTCAAAGCGAAAAAGTCCTGATGCTCACGGGTGATGGAGCTGTTCAGTTCAAGCAGGTTCTCGGCCGTCTCGCCCATGGCGTCCACACCGAACCGCTCCTTCATCAACGGGTTCACGAAGCGCCACCCGAAGCTGCTATCAAAGAGCTGGGCATCACGTCCGTAAGGGGTGCTGGTCTTGCTCATCACCCAAGGCCCCCGGGTCATGTGCTCCACGCCCCCTGCGATGAACACGTCCCCATGGCCCGCGGCAATGGCCCGGCCGGCGTTCACCACGGCGCCCATGCCGCTGGCGCACAGGCGGTTCACCGTTTCACCCGGCACCGTTACCGGCAGGCCGGCCAGCAACAGGGCCATGCGGGCCACGTTCCGGTTGTCCTCGCCGGCCTGGTTGGCGCAGCCCAGGATCACGTCCGCCACCGTGGCTGGGTCCAGTCCCGG
>JAXLVG010000005.1:0-232644 GCA_046329115.1 Flavobacteriales bacterium
AGCAGGTAGCAGCCTGGTGCGAGTGTGCGCACATCGAGCACTGCACCACCGTCGGTGAAGGTCACGGGAACGGTCGCACGCTTGCCGGCGGCATCGAGCACATCCATGCGCAGGGCACTGCTCCAGCGGCCGATGCCGCGCACGGTGATGCGATCGCTGCTCGGGTTGGGCCATGCGGCGAGCGCAAAGGTTCCGGCTTGTGTTCCGACACCCGTGCTCATCCCCTGGGCCTGGAAGGTGCCGGCATCACGCGCGTTCAACTGCAACTGGCCGCCGCATTCGATCAGGCTCATCACGAGTTGCGTGGTGTCCGGCGGACAGTCCGCCCCCGCGGATACCGCGTATACATAGGTGCCCTGCGGGTCCGTGGCAGGATCGAAGATGCCGCTGAAGACCGCGCCGTTGGGGCCGATCCAGCTGCCACCGGCATCCGGCGTGCCCTCCAGCAGGGTGAAGAGGTCCACCAACGGGTCGCTGAAGCAGAGGAGCCTGTCCCCGCCAATGCCCGCATCCGCCTCGCAGGGCGGTGCACATTCGATGATGGAGAAGGCGGCACCGTTCACGTCCAGGCTCGCGCAAACGTTGCCACCGCCCTGGATCAGCAGCGCGTTGATGTCGAAGCCGGTGGTGACATCGAACTGCACGAAGGAGAGGTCGAGCGTGTTGGGGTCGTACACCAGGGTGTGGATGGTGTAGTCGCCGGTGAGGGGCCATTCGAAGCTGGGGTCGGGTTCGATGTTCTGGATGAACAGCTCGGGCCCGCGCGTGAGCACATAGGCCACGCTGTAGCCCGCGGGTACCACCGCATTGCCATCAGGCGTGGCACTGATCAGCGCAAGGCCGTCCACCAGGCACACGGGGCTGTTCAGGTCGGCGGTGAGAGATCCCGCATCAGCCTCGCACGCGTTCGGGCATTCCACCACGTTGACCGTCACCGTGGCCGAATCCACCGTGCCGTTCGTTCCGCTCACGATGTAGGTGTAGACACCGGCTGGATCGGAGCCGGGCACGAAGAAGTTGCCGTGCGGGTTGTTGTTCGGTTCGATCCAGTTGCCGCCGGGGCAAGGGTTGCCTCCGAGAAGACCGAAGAGCGGGAAGGGTGCATCGGTGAAGCACACGGTGGTGTCCGCATCCGTGCCGGCCGTGCAGCAGTTCTGCACCACGATCACCAAGGTGCTGGTGGCGTTCGCACAGGGTGGGGTGCCGGCTACGGTGTAGGTGTACACTCCGGCGATGTCGGTGGCGGGATCGAACTCCCCATTGAACGGTGCGCCGTTGGGCCCGGTCCAGGTGCCGTTCGCATCCGGCGATCCGCCCAGCACCGCAAGGCAGCTGAACACGGGATCGCTACTGCAGACGATCCATTGCGCGTTGCTACCGGCGTCCGGTGCCGCCACGATGTTCAGGAACACCTGCGCCGTGTCACCGGGGCAGCCTTCCACATCTCCCACGAAGTAGACGTAGGTGCCGCTGGCGTTCACGCCTGGTGTGATGATGCCGGAGGCCGGCTGCCCGTTTGGACCGGTCCAGGTACCGCCGGGCTGTGCGTCAGGTCCGAGCAGTGGGAGGAGCGGAAAGTTGGCGGCGTCGCTGCAGACGACCACTTCTGCACTGGCACCGGCATTCGCTGTGCAGTTCGGCGTGCAATCGATGATGGTGAATGCGGCGCCCTGCACATCCAAGCTGCCGCAGATGTTGCCACCGCCCTGGATCAACAGCGCGTTGATGTCGAAGCCGGTGGTGATATCGAACTGTACGAAGGAGAGGTCGAGCGTGGTCGGGTCAAATACCAGCGTGTGGATGGTGTAGTCGCCGGTGAGCGGCCACTCGAAGCTGGGGTCGGGTTCGATGTTCTGGATGAACAGTTCGGTACCGCGGGTGAGCACGTAGGCTACGCTGTAGCCGTCCGGCACCACCATGTTCCCGTTCGGTGTGGCGCTCAGGTGCGCGATACCGTCCACCAGGCACACCGCGTCGAACTGGTCCGGGGTGAGCGTGCCGGCGAAGGCCGTGCATGGCGGCGGGCCGCAGTCGGCCACCTGGAACTCGGCACCGGCCACGTCTAGGCTGGCGCAGATGCTGCCACCGCCTTGTTGCAGCAGTGCGTTCACGTCGAAGCCCGTGGTCACGCCCGGCACCACGTTGTCCAGGTCGAGCGTGGTGGGGTCGTACACCAGCGTGTGGATGGTGAAGAGCCCCGCACTGCTCACGGTGAACACCGGGTCCGTGCTCACGGCCTGGATCACCAGGCTGGTGCCGCTGGTGAGCACGTAGAGCACGTTGTAGCCGGCGGGCACGGTAAGCCCACCATCGGGTGTGGCGCTCAACTGGGCGGAGCCGTCCGTCAGGCAGATGTCCGGGTTGTTGCTGCTGATGGAACCCGCAGCGGCGGTGCAGCCCGGATCGCAGGGCTTCACCTTGAAGGGCGCACCGCTCACGTTCACGGCGGCGCAGAGGCCGTCGGAGATCAGTGCGTAGATGTCGTACACGCTGGCATCACCACCCGTGTACAGCGCCAGGTCCAGCGTGTTGGGGTCGTATACCAGGGGATGTATGCGTTGGATGTCCTGCGAACTGACCACGAAGCTGGGGGAGCTGCTCACCTGCTGGATGATGAGCCCGTTGGTCTCGCTCAGCAGGTACACCAGCTGAAAGCCGTTGGTCACCACCGCGTCACCGCCGGGGACGGCGGTCACCGTGGCCACGCCGTTCACCAGGCAGCCGGCATCGAAGTCGATCCCAATGCTCCCCGCATCCGCGGTGCAAGGAGGTGGGCAATCCTTCACCTTGAAGGGTGCACCGTTCACGTTCACTGCGGCGCAGAGACCGTCGGAGATCGCATTGTAGAGGTCGTACACACTGGCATCGCCACCCGTGTACAGCGTCAGGTCCAGCGTGGTGGGGTCGTACACCAGGGGATGGATGCGTTGGATGTCCTGCGAACTGACCACGAAACTGGGGGCGCTGCTCACCTGCTGGATGATGAGCCCGTTGGTCTCGCTCAGCAGGTATACCAGCTGAAAACCGTTGGGCACCACCGCATCACCGCCGGGGACGGCGGTCACCGTGGCCACGCCGTTCACCAGGCAGCCGGCATCAAAGGCGATGCTGATGGTGCCCGCATGAGCGGTGCAGGGAGTTGGTGCGGGCGTTTCCGCAGCGCGCAGCGCGGAAGCGGAGACCAGTGCCAGTGTGGCGAACAGGCCCCGCGTGAAGGTGGAGAACAGGCGCATGGGTCAGGACTGAAGGTTGGTGCGGTGAAGGTATCCGCCTTGGGAAGACGTACGTACCTGAACCTGGGTTGTGCCCCCCGGAATCAGCGGGGCCCGGGGCGTCCCGACTTGCGTCGGTAACCCCAGGCCCCGCCTTCACCGGACTGCGGTCCGTCAGTTCACTTTCACGAAGCGTTCGGTGGCCACATGCTCACCGGCCACGATGCGCAGCATGTAGCTGCCCGGGGCCAGTCCGCTCACGTCGATGGTGGTGCGTGCATTGCCCTGGCCGATGGTGACGGCCTGCGGCACCGTGGCCTGCTGACCCATCACCGTCGTCACCTCCACGCGCACGTTGGCATCTTGGGCGAGGAACACGTCCACGTTCAGTTCGCCGTTCGTCGGGTTCGGCCACAGCGAGGTGATCGCCACCGGCTGGTCGTTCTCGATGGCCAGCATCAGACCCTGATCCATGCTCTCCAGTGCGGCGGCCATGGCTTGCGGGTCGTTCGTGTCCACATCGCGGAAGATGTCCAGGATCGCGCAGAGCACAGGGCCCACTGCGATGAACGGCGCACCTTCCACGTCCAGGCTGGCGCAGATGCCGCCACCGCCCTGGATCAGCAGGCTGTTCACATCGAAGCCCGTGGTCGTGCCCGGCACCACGATGGAGAGGTCCAGCGTGTTCGGATCGTACACCAGCGTGTGGATGCGGTAGATGCCGTTCTGGTTCACGTTGAACACCGGCTCGGTGTTCACCTGACGGATCACCAGGCCGTTGCCACGCGTCAGCACGTACAGCACCTCATAACCAGCGGGCACCACGGCGTCGCCGGCAGGTACGCCGATCAGCTGTTCGGTCGCCCAGCATACCAGGAAGTCGGAAGGCGTGATGTTCCCGGCATCCGCCAGGCACTCTTCCTCGCAGGGGGCCACGTTGAAGGCGGCACCGGTCACATCGAGGCTCGCGCAGATGTTGTTGGCGGCGAGCAGGCCGAGGACATCACCACCGGTGGTCACGCCGGGCTCCACCACGCTGAGGTCGAGGTCGCTGGGGAACACGAAGGTGTGGATGGTGTAGAGGCCGCCGCTGGTCACCGTGAAGCTGGGCTCAGCGCCGAGCTGCTGGATCACCAGGTTGGTACTGCTGGTGAGCACGTAGGCCAGCGAGTAGCCGTCGGGCGTGTTGCTGTCACCGTTGGGCGTAGCGGTCAACACCACATCAGCACCGCTGAGGCACACGTCACCGCCACCGCTCAGGGTACCGGCGTTCGGATCGGCCACGTTGAAGGCGGCACCGGCCACATCGAGGCTTGCGCAGATGTTGTTGGCAGCGAGCAGCGCGAGCACATCACCACCGGTGGTTACACCGGGCTCAACGACGCTGAGGTCGAGGTCGCTGGGGAACACGAAGGTGTGGATGGTGTAGAGGCCGCCGCTGGTCACCGTGAAGCTGGGCTCCGCGCCGAGCTGCTGGATCACCAGGTTGGAACCGCTGGTCAGCACGTAAGCGAGGCTGTAACCATCTGGCGTGTTGCTGTCGCCGTTGGGCGTAGCGGTCAACACCACTTCAGCACCGCTGAGGCACACGTCACCGCCACCGCTCAGGGAGCCGGCGTTCGGGTCGGCCACGTTGAAGGCGGCACCGGCCACGTCGAGAGAAGCGCAGATGTTGTTGGCGGCGAGCAGGCCGAGCACATCCCCACCGGTGGTCACGCCCGGCTCCACCACGCTGAGGTCGAGGTCGCTGGGGAACACGAAGGTGTGGATGGTGTAGAGGCCACCGCTCGTTACCGTGAAGCTGGGCTCTGCACCGAGCTGCTGGATCACCAGGTTGCTGCCAGAGGTCAGCACGTAAGCGAGGCTGTAGCCGTCGGGCGTGTTGCTGTCGCCGTTGGGCGTAGCGGTCAGGGTAACTGCGTCACCGCTGAGGCACACATCGCCACCACCGCTGAGGGTGCCGGCGTTCGGGTCGGCCACGTTGAAGGCGGCACCGGCCACATCGAGGCTTGCGCAGATGCTGTTGGCGGCGAGCAGGCCGAGCACATCACCACCGGTGGTCACGCCGGGTTCCACGACGCTGAGGTCGAGGTCGCTGGGGAACACGAAGGTGTGGATGGTGTAGAGGCCGCCGCTGGTGACGGTGAAGCTGGGCTCAGCGCCGAGCTGCTGGATCACCAGGTTGGTACCGCTTGTGAGCACGTAGGCCAGCGAGTAGCCATCGGGCGTGTTGCTGTCGCCGTTGGGAGTCGCGGTCAACACCACGTTCTCACCCGTGAGGCACACGTCACCGCCACCGCTGAGGGTGCCGGCGTTCGGGTCGGCCACGTTGAAGGCGGCACCGGCTACATCGAGGGAAGCGCAGATGTTGTTGGCGGCGAGCAGACCGAGCACATCACCACCGGTGGTCACGCCCGGCTCCACGACGCTGAGGTCGAGGTCGCTGGGGAACACGAAGGTGTGGATGGTGTAGAGTCCGCCGGAGGTCACCGTGAAGCTGGGCTCAGCGCCGAGCTGCTGGATCACCAGGTTGGTACCGCTGGTGAGCACGTAGGCCAGCGAGTAGCCGTCGGGCGTGTTGCTGTCACCGTTGGGAGTCGCGGTCAACACCACGTTCTCACCCGTGAGGCACACGTCACCGCCACCGCTGAGGGTACCGGCGTTCGGATCGGCCACGTTGAAGGCGGCACCGGCTACATCGAGGCTTGCGCAGATGCTGTTGGCGGCGAGCAGGCCGAGCACATCACCACCGGTGGTCACGCCCGGCTCCACAACGCTCAGATCGAGGTCGCTGGGGAACACGAAGGTGTGGATGGTGTAGAGGCCGCCGCTGGTCACCGTGAAGCTGGGCTCAGCACCGAGCTGCTGGATCACCAGGTTACTGCCAGAGGTCAGTACGTAAGCGAGACTGTATCCATCGGGCGTGTTGCTGTCGCCGTTGGGCGTAGCGGTCAACACCACATCAGCACCGCTGAGGCACACGTCACCGCCACCGCTCAGGGTACCAGCATTCGGGGCGGTCACGTTGAACTGTGCACCGGCCACATCCAGCGCGCCGCAGATGCTGCCGCCGCCTTGGATGAGCAGGCTGTTGACGTCGAAGCCCGTGGTCACACCGGGCTGCACGATCGAGAGGTCGAGCGTGTTCGGGTCATACACCAAGGTGTGGATGGTGTAGAGGCCGCCGCTCGTCACTTGGAAGGCAGGTTGGGCGGAAACACCTTGGATCACCAGACCGCTACCGGAGGTGAGCACGTAGATCACCTCGTAACCGGCGGGCACCACGGGAGCCACTTCCACGTTCGCGCCGATACCGGCGTTCGCATCCGTCAAGCAAACTTCCGGCTTGATGGGATCGAGACTGCCAGCCGTGGCATCGCACGCGGGCGGGACCACGATCGTGTAGTCCTCCACCTCGCCCAGGTTCCAATTGGCACACGCGCCGCGGTAGGCGAACGCGCTCATGTTCACGCGCATGCGGGTGGAGCCGGGCAGGGCGTTCGCCGGAACGGCGATGGTGCCCGTCTCCTGGCCAAAGCCCGTCTGTTGGAACACGAGCTCATTGGCGCCGAAGGTGCCATCCTGGTCCCAATCGATCCAAGCCCGCCAGCGGTACCGCAGGAAGAACGGTCCGTTCGGGTCCAGCGTGATGCCGTAGGAGGTACCCGGCTGCACCGTCGCGCTCAGCGCGGTGAAGTCGCCGTACCCGTTGTTGTCGCCGCTGGTGTTGTCGATACCCGCGAACTGCACACGGTCGATGTTGAACGTGTTGCCACTGCCGCCGTCGGAGGCGCAATAGGTCTGAGCGGACACGGCTCCGGATGCCGAGAGGGCAAGTCCTGCGAGCAGCGTGCGCCAAGCGTTGAACCCTCGTCGGGTCCGGTTCGTCCAGCTTGGTTGCATGGGACAGAAGGTGTTGGTTGGATTGTTCAGGGTTGAGAACGAAACATTAAACAAGGTGACCGGGGAATGGTTCGGGACCTCCGTCGAACTTTCCGGATGCCCTTGGATCTGAAGGCCTAATGGATCGTTAAGGCATGGCGGACCGGCACGGGTGGGGCCTATCATTGCGGACCTGCCATGCGCCGCCGCACCCTCGCCACGCTGTTCCTGCTCGCCATCCTGGGGGTGGTGGGCGTGGTGGCCACGCAGTACATCTGGCTGCGCCGGGCCCAGCGTTTTCAGCAGGACCAGTTGGCGCTTCAACAGCAGCAGCAGCGCCAGCTGGACAAGCAGTTCAACGACCGCGTGACCAGCGCCCTGGCCGATGTCACCCGGCGCATCCTGTCCATCAACAAGGACCCCAGCGACCTCTTCGATGCGGTGAAGCAGGAACGGCCGAACTACTTCGCCGTCACCATGAACGACACCATCCATCCGTACCTGCTGGAGTCCCTGCTGCGCCAGGAGTTCAAACGGCGGAACATCGACGACGATTTCGAGTACGGCATCTACGACTGCTTCACGGACAAGATCGTGTACGGCAACTACGTGAGCCTGCGCGATAGTGCGGTGGCGGATACGGCGCAGCACAGCGAGCTGCTGAAGCTGGACAAGGACGGGCACTACTTCGGCGTGTACTTCCCGCGGCGCAACAGCAGCCTGTGGGAGCCGCAGGGCGCAGGCAGCATCACGTGGATCTATCCCGCCATCGTCACGCTCATCGTGCTGGCCTTCTTCGGGTACAGCGTGTGGGTGATCGCCCGGCAGAAGCGGCTCGCGGAGATGAAGAACGACTTCATCGGCAACATGACGCACGAGCTCAAGACGCCGATCAGCACCATCGGCCTCAGCAGCCAGGTGCTCGCGGACCCGGAGATCGTGAAGGACCCCGAGCGGCTGCGCAGCTATGCGGAGATCATCCGCGCGGAGAACGAACGCCTGCGCACGCAGGTGGAACGTGTGCTGCAGCTGAGCACCATGGACCGCGGCGAACTGCAGTTGAAGCGCGAGCCCGTGGACATGCACAAGGTGATGGAGGCGGTGGCGGGCTCCTTCGCACTGCAGTTCAAGGAGCGCGATGGCGAGCTGCTGATGGAGCCCCGGGCGGCACAGGCCGTGGTCACCGGCGATCCCGTGCATCTGGCCAACGCGGTGTTCAACCTGGTGGACAACGCGATGAAGTACAGTCCCGAGCGTCCCCGGGTGGTGCTGCGCTCATCGAACGACCGCGGTCGGCTGTGCATCGCGGTGCAGGACAATGGCATCGGTATCCGGCGCGAGGACCTGAAGCACATCTTCGAGCGCTTCTACCGCGTGCACACCGGCAACGTGCACAACGTGAAGGGCTTCGGGCTGGGCCTGCATTACGTGCAGAGCATCGCGCAAGCGCACAACGGCCGGGTGAACGTGGTGAGCGAGCAGGGCAAAGGCAGCACCTTCACCCTCGAACTGCCCGTCTGATCGAGGAATCCTCAACCCGGAACTTGGAACCCGGAACAAGGAACACGGACCCACAACCGCACAACCATGACCGACACCAAGGCCACCATCCTGCTCGTGGAGGACGACGCCAACCTCGGCTTCGTGCTGCAGGACACGCTGAAGCGCAAGGGCTACACGGTGCACCTCTGCCGCGACGGCAAGGAGGGGCTCAAGTACTTCAACGCGAACCCCTACGACCTGTGCGTGCTCGATGTGATGCTGCCGCAGAAGGACGGCTTCAGCCTGGCGGAGGACATCCGGCTCACCAATCAGCAGGTGCCCATCGTCTTCCTTACCGCCAAGAGCCAGACGGACGACCGAATCGCGGGCTTCAAGGCCGGTGGTGACGATTACCTCACCAAGCCCTTCAACCACGAGGAGCTGCTGCTCCGCATCGAGGCCATCCTGCGGCGCACCCAGGGCCGTGCGGAGGATCCGCGCGCCCGCGACGTGTTCGAGATCGCCTCCTACACCTTCGATCACCGCAACCTGGAGCTGAAGCACCCGGATGAAACGCGGAAACTCACCAAGAAGGAGGCCGATGTGCTGCGCCTGCTCTGCATGCACCGCGATCAGGTGCTGCCGCGCGACCTGGTGCTCAACATGGTCTGGGGCGACGATACCTATTTCCTGGGGCGCAGCCTCGATGTGTTCATCAGCCGCCTGCGCAAATACCTGCGCCACGATCCCCGTGTGCACATCAACAACGTGCACGGCGTGGGCTTCCGGTTCCAGGTGGATTAGGGGAGTGCGTTCAGGGTTGCGCGTTCCGGGTTGAGGGTGCAGCGTGCAGGAACTCGGAACCCGGAGCCCTGCACAGTCAACCGACAACCGTCAACCGACAACGGAACTCCAACCTACCCCCCCGCCAGCAACTTCTTCACCAGCGCGGCGATCGCACTGCCATCGGCCTGGCCGGCCCAGCGCTTGTTCGCTTCGCCCATCACGCGGCCCATGTCCTTCATGCCGTTGGCGCCCAGTTCGCCGATCAGCGCGAGCACCGAGGCTTCCAACGCGGCCATGTCCATGCGTGCGGGCAGGTAGGCCTCGATCACCTTCGCCTGCGCCTCGTCCTCCGCGGCCAGGTCCGCACGGCCCTGCTGGTGGAAGATCGCGGCCGCCTCGGCGCGCTGCTTGTGCAGCTTCTGCAGGATGCGCAGGCCCACCTCATCGCTCACGGTGCCACCGCCGCCCTCTTTGGTCATCTCCAGCAGCAGCGCGCTCTTGATCGCGCGCAGGGCGTTCAGCTTGTCCTTCTCGCGCGCCAGCATGGCCGCTTTGATGTCCGCGTCGATCCGGGCTTGCAGTGACATGGGGTGGGGGAATGTGGAGTGCAAGGTTACAAAGCAACGAGGCCGATGCAGGGTGCATCGGCCTCGTTCCATTGGAATGCGTGCGTTCAGTCCACGTTGTCGTGGAGGAAGGGGTTGTTCTTGCGGAGCTGCACGGTGCGCTCGCCGTTCTCATCGGTGTCCTCGGTGAGGGTGTAGCGGCTCACGTGGCTGTCGCTGCTGTGCGGCGGATCCACCAGGGTGATGTTCTTCCGCTTGTAGGCCGGCTCGCGCTCCATGTCGGCCAGGCCGTTCGGCTGGCGCAGCTTCATGGTCATCTCGCGCATGCGCGCAACACGGTCCTCCACGCGGCTGGTGTGGTCGCCCGAGGTCGCACGCACTTCGGACGGTGCTGCGCGTTCGGCCACGGGCGGCTCGGCGCTCTGCGCTTCGGCGGCGGGTGCGCTGGTCTCCTCGGCATACAGGCCGAACACCTTCTTCTCCGGCGCCGGGGGCGGCGGTGGTGCGGGGGCTTCCGTGCGTTCAGCGACGGGACGCGGCGTTTCGCGCACAGGCTCGAAGGGGATCGTCGGCTGTTGGGGCGTGCGCTCCACGGGCGGCGTCTCGGGCTTGGCCGGTGCGCTGGCGATGGGGATGGTGCGCACCTCCCACTCGGCCTCCACCTCCTCCACGGCGGGGGGCGGGGCGGGCTTGCTCGTCGCCACGGGGCTGGTGATGGGGGCGGTAATGATCGTCGGGGCGATGTCGCCGAGCGGCACCACTTTGCGCTCCTCCTGCCGCTGCTCCGGCGTGCTCAGCGGGTTCTGCTGGAAGCCCGTCGCGATCACCGTCACGCGCAGGCGGTCACCGAGGCTCTCGTCGTGGCAGTAGCCCCAGATCACATCGGCGCTGCTGCCGGCGGCGTCCTGGATGTGGTCCGTGATCTCGGTCATCTCGTCCATCTGCATCTGGCGGTCGCCCAGCGCGATGTTGAGCAGCACGAACTTGGCGCCCTTGATGTCGCTGTCGTTGAGCAGCGGCGAGCTCAGCGCCTCCTGCGCCGCGCGGATCGCACGGTCCTCGCCCTCGGCCTCGGCCATGCCCATGATGGCCACGCCGCTGTTGCTCATCACGGTGCGCACGTCCTCGAAGTCCACGTTCACCTTGCCGGTCTTGTTGATGATGTCGGCGATGCCGCGCGCGGCGGTGGTGAGCACGTTGTCCGCATGGGCGAACGCGTCGTCCATGGTGAGGTTGCCGTACAGGTCGCGCAGGCGGTCGTTGTTGATCACCAGCAGCGTGTCCACCGCGTTGCGCATCTCCTCGATGCCGGCGCTGGCCTGCTGCTTGCGCTTGCGGCCTTCCCAGTTGAAGGGCATGGTGACGATGCCGACGGTGAGGATGCCCATGTCACGCGCGATGCGTGCGATCACGGGGGCCGCCCCGGTGCCGGTGCCACCGCCCATGCCGGCGGTGATGAAGAGCATCTTCGTGCGGGTGCTCAGCAGCTGACGGATCTCGTCGATGTTCTCCTGCGCCGCCAGCCCGCCGCGCTCGGGCACACTGCCTGCGCCCAGGCCCTCGGTGAGGGCCGCGCCGATCTGCAGCTTCACGGGGATGCGGCTCATGTCGAGCGCCTGCTTGTCCGTGTTGCAGATCACGAAGTCCACGCCGGTGATGCCCTGGGCGTGCATGTGGTTGACGGCGTTGCTGCCGCCACCACCCACGCCGATCACCTTGATGATGCTGGACAGTTCGGTGGGTAGTTCGAATTTCATGGGTTCGCGCCGTTGCCCGGCGTTGGCGTTGAATGGTCTGGTGCTGTGATCGATGTCGTTCCGTCGTTCCGCCTACGCTTCGTCGTCGTTGAGCAGTTCGCCCGCCTTGGAAAGCACGGAGGAGAAGAAGCTGCCCACCTTGCTGGGCTGGCTGTGGGTCTTAACCTTGGCCACGGTGGCCGTTTCGCTCACCTTGGGGCGGCGGCGCTCCAGGTAGTCGAAGCCCTTCATCACCAGGCCAACGCCCGTGGCGAAGAGCGGACTGGTCACGGTCTCCACATGGCTCTTCGCCAGGTGCTCGTTCGGGTAGCCGATGCGCGTGCTCATGCCGGTCATGAACTCGGTGAGCTGGCGCAGGTGCTTCAGTTGCGCGCCACCGCCGGTGAGCACGATGCCGGCGCTGAGCTGCTTCTCCAGGCCGCTGTTCTTGATCTCGAAGTAGACGTGCTCCAGGATCTCCTCCATGCGGCACTGGATGATGTGCGCGAGGTTCTTCAGGCTGATCTCCTTGGGGTCGCGCCCGCGCAGGCCGGGGATGCTCACCACTTCGTTCTCCTTGTTCTCCGCCGCCAGCGCGCTGCCGAAGCGGGTCTTCAGCGTCTCGGCCTGGTCGCGCAGGATGGAGCAGCCCATCTTGATGTCATCCGTGATCACATTGCCGCCGAAGGGGATCACCGCGGTGTGGCGGATGATGTGGTCGCTGAAGATGGCGATGTCGGTGGTGCCGCCGCCGATGTCCACGAGCACCACGCCGGCCTCCTTCTCCTCCGCGCTCAGCACGGCGTCCGCGCTGGCCAGCGGCTCCAGGATCAGCTCGGTCACCTCCAGCCCCGCGCGGTGCACGCACTTGTTGATGTTGCGCGCGGCGGTGAGCTGGCCGCTGATGATGTGGAAGTTGGCCTCCAGGCGCACACCGCTCATGCCGATCGGGTCCTTGATGCCCTGCTCGTTGTCGATGATGTACTCCTGCGGGATCACGTGGATGATCTCCTCGCCCGGAGGCATCACCAGCTTGTACATGTCCTCGATCAGCGCGTCGATGTCGGTCTGGCGGATCTCCTCGTCCAGGTTGCTGCTCTGGCGCGTGATCATGCCGCGGTGGTGCATGCTGCGGATGTGCTGCCCCGCGATGCCCACGTTCACGGTGTGGATGTCCACGCCCGCGCTGTTCTCGGCCTCGCGCACGGCCACCTTGATGCTGTCGACGGTCTTCTGGATGTTGCTCACCACGCCACGGTTCACTCCGTCGCTCTTGGCCTTGCCCATCCCGAGGATCTCGATCTTGCCCTGGTCGTTCTTGCGACCGACGATGCAGGCGATCTTGGTGGTGCCGATGTCGAGTCCGGCGACGATGTCGTTCTGTTGCTGCTGGTCCATCTGGGCGGGGCTGCGCTAGCGGCGCGGTTGGTTCGGTTGGTCGTTGTTGGCGTGCGCGACCGGGGCGGTCGCGGGTTTCTTCGGCGGGGCGGGGCGGAAGTCATCGCGCCGCGTGCAGACCACCTGGTCCGCGAAGCGCGTGTCGATGGTGCTGTACATGCGCCAGTCGCTCTGCGGGATGCCCTGCTGGTAGAAGGCGCGCAGCTTCTCCAGGCGGTGGCGCAGCAGCTCTGCGGCCTCGGTGTGCGCGGCGTGCGCATCGGCGGAGGTGCCCTGAGCGTGGCCCACCTTCACCCGATGGCCGCCCACCCGGGGGATCAGCTCGAACTCACCGTTCGCGTCCACCACGGCCTGGTCGAAGAGCGCGTTCCACACGGGGTCGGCCGCCACCACGCCGGCCAGCGCCAGGATCTCCTCGCTGCGGACCGCGCGCCGCAGGCTGTCGCCGGCGTTCAGCAGGTCCACCGGTGCGCTCGCGGCGAAGGGCTCTGCCAGGGCGCCCGTCACCACCAGCACCCGCGCCGTGAACTGTTCGCTCAGGGGCATCGTCCAGCCCTGGCGGTCGATGTAGAACCCGCTGCCGTCGGCGTTGATCACCCGCACGATCGGTTCGCGCTGCCGCACCCGGATGTGCAGCACGCCGTCCATGGTGTGGTACACATCGGCACCGGCCACGCAGCCGATGCTGCGCAGGCCCTCCTCGATGGCCACCAGGTCCACCTCGCCGATCGGTGCGCCCACCACGGCCTCGGTGGCCGCCAGCACCTGTTCGCGCACGGCGTTCTCGTCGATGAAGTGCATGCCGGCGGCGGCCTCCACCGAAACCTCGAGCGCCTTCACCGGGGTGGTGTTGGTGCGCCGTGCGCTGAAGGCGAGCAGCCCCAGTACGCAGAGCCCGCCGAGCACGATGGCGGCGGGTCTCAGGAGGCGTTGGAGCTTCTGTTTCATGCGTGTTCCGGGGTGGGGTCCCCGTCGGATCCGATCAGTGCGGCCAGGGCGGGAACGAGCCGGTCGATGTCGCCCGCGCCAAGCGCGAGCAAGATGTCAAGCTTGCGGCCGCGGAGCAGGGCGGGAAGGGCCTCCTTTGTGCACACCACCTTGTTCATCATGGGCACGCGTTCCAGCAGCCACGCGCTCGTGATGCCGGGGATGGGCTCCTCGCGCGCCGGGTAGATCTCCAACAGGATCAGCTCGTCCAACAGGGCCAGGGCCGCACCGAAGCCTTCGGCCAGGTCGCGCGTGCGGGTGAAGAGGTGCGGCTGGAAGATGCCGGTGATCCGGCGACCGGGATACAGCTCGCGCGCACTGCGGATGCAGGCTTCCAGTTCCGCGGGATGGTGGGCGTAGTCGTCGATCAGCACGCCATGGGCCGAGCGGGCGCGCACCTCGAAACGGCGGCTCACCCCCCGGAAGCTCGCAAGGCCCTTGCGCAGGCGCTCGGGCGACACGCCCGCCCGCAGGGCCAGTGCGCTCGCGGCCACCGCGTTCTCCACGTTGTGGCGGCCGGGCATGCCCAGCGACAGGTCGCGCAGCGTATGCCCTTCGGCCACCAGGTCGAAGCGGTAGGCGCCGTCCACCACGCGCACGTTCTCGCCACGCACCGGTGCATCGCCCGAGAGGGCGTAGGTGGTCACGCCGGCGATCCCGTCGAGGTGGCTTCCCACGCGCGCGTGGGCCAGGATCCCGCCGCTGCACAGCCCGGCGAATTCGCGGTAGGCCGCGAACATGGCCTCCGGCGTGCCGTAGATGTCCAGGTGGTCGGGGTCCATGGCGGTGATGATCGACTCCGTAGGGGATAAACGCAGGAAGCTGCGGTCGTATTCGTCCGCCTCCACCACATTGATCGCGGCCTTGTCGTTGAGCAGCACGTTGGTGCCGTAGTTCGCACTGATCCCGCCCAGGAACGCGTTGCAGGGGATGCCGCCGTCGGTGAGCAGGTGCGCCAGCAGGGTGCTCACGGTGGTCTTGCCATGCGTGCCGGCCACGGCCATCGTCCGGCGGTCGCGCGTGATCATGCCGAGCACTTCGCTGCGCTTCAGGATCCGCGCGCCGCGCTGCTGCCAGTAGGTCAGCAACGGCGAGGACACGGGTACGGCCGGCGTGCGCACCACCAGCACGTCGGCGGCGGGCGCTTCGCGGAAGTCGGCCGGGATCAGCGCGGGGTTCTCATCGAACTGCGTCTCGATGCCTTCCATGCGGAGCTGGCCGATCAGTTCGCTCGGGGTGCGGTCGTAGCCGGCCACGTTGCTGCCGCGGCGGCGGTAATAGCGGGCCAGTCCGCTCATGCCGATGCCGCCGATGCCGATGAAGTAGAGGAAGCGCGGGGTGCTCATGGGTGCTCGGTGCGTTCCGGTCGGGGTGCTTCAGCGTGAGCGTGCCAGGCGGATCACCTCCGCAGCGATGGCGTCGGCCGCGTTGTGCTGGCCCAGCGAGGCGATGGCGGTGCGCAGGTGCATCAGGGCGGCATCGTCCTCGATCAGCCGGACGATCTCGCGACCGAGGAGCTTCTCGGTCTCGTCGTCGCGCACCAGCACGGCGGCGCCACGGTCGGTGAGGGCGCGGGCGTTCTTCGTCTGGTGGTCCTCGGCCGCGGTGGGCAGGGGCACCAGGATGGCGGGCAGCTGCACCAGCTGGAGTTCGCTCACACTGATGGCACCGGCGCGCGCCACCACCAGGTCGGCCACGGCATAGGCGTAGTCCATGTGACCCACGAACGCATGCACCTTGCAATCGGTGTAGCCAAGCGCCTCCACGGCGCGCTTCGCCTGGTCGAAGTAGGGACCGCCCGTCTGCCAGATCAGTTGCACACCGTGCTCCTTCAGCAGGGGCAGGGCGGACTCTATGCCCCGGTTGATGCCCCGGGCGCCCAGGCTGCCGCCGGTGACGAACACCACCGGACCGCCCTCGCGCAAGCCGAAATGCTCCAGGGCCCGCGGACCCTTCCCGGCCAGCCGGACCACCTCCTCGCGTACCGGGTTTCCGGTAAGGAGCAGCCGGTCGCGGGGGAAGTACTTCTCCATGCCGGCATAGGCCACGCAGATGCGGTCGGCCTTCTTCGCCAGGATGCGGTTGGTGGCCCCGGCATGGCTGTTCTGTTCCTGGATGAGCGTGGGCACGCCTGCGCGCTGGGCCGCGGCGAGCGTGGGCCCGCTGGCGTAGCCGCCCACGCCCACGGCCACATGCGGCTTGAAGGTGCGCACCAGCCGCCGCGCCTTCCACATACTGCGCAGCAGGCGCCAGGGCAGGGCGATGTTCTTGAGCAACGCGCCCCGTTGGAAGCCCCGGATCGGGAGTCCTTCGATGCGGTAGCCCGCGGCGGGCACCTTCTCCATCTCCATGCGGCCCTCGGCCCCTACGAAGAGGAATTCGGTATCCGGCTCCCGCGCCTTGATGGCGTTGGCGATGGCGACCGCCGGGAAGATGTGCCCCCCCGTGCCGCCGCCGCTGATCAGGATCCTAAGCGAGCGCGACGTCCGGTCCATCGGTGCTGGTGCGTGGTCGTTCGGTCCGTGGGGACTCCTCCTCCGTGTCGTACACGCTGCGGCTCACGCTCACGATGATGCCCAGGGCCAGGCAGGTGAACCACATGCTGGTGCCGCCCATGCTCACCAGGGGAAGCGGCTGACCGGTCACGGGCACCAGGTTCACGGCCACGGCCATGTTCACCAGCGCCTGCAGCACCAGCCCGAGCGCCAGGCCGAGCGCCACCAGCTTGCCGAAGGGCTTCTCCACCTTGTTGCTCACCCGCATGGCGCGGAACAGCAAGATCAGGTAGAGCAGCAGCAGGCCCAATCCCCCGATGATCGATCCGTACTCCTCGATGATGAAGGCATAGATCATGTCGCTCTCCGGGTGCGGCATGAAGTTGCGGGAGGTGCCCGTGCCCGGACCGTTGGGCAGCAGGCCACCGCTCACAATGGCGATCTTGGCGTTGTTCACCTGGTAGTTCGCGTCACGGTCCTCTCCGCCGTGGTTCGTCAGGCGTGCCTCCCAGGTCCGCAGGCGCGGAAGCAGGTCCGGGTTGGTCTTCGCCAGCACGAGCAACAGGGCGAACACCCCCACGGCGATGCCGGCGATGGAGAACATGTGCTTCAGGGGCACCCGGCCCAGGAACATCAGCAGCATGCACGTGGCGAAGAGCAGCGCGGCGGTGGAGAAGTTGGCCGGCAGGATCAGGCCGCAGACCGCGCCGATGGGCAGCATCAGCTTGATGATGACCTCCTTGAAGGTCCAGGGCTCCTCGCGCTGGCGGCCGAGCACGCGTGCCAGGTAGACGAGGATCACCACGCGGGCCAGGTCGCTCGTCTGGAAGGTGATGCCCAGGCCGGGGATCTTCAGCCAGCGCGATGCGTCGTTCACGTTGCTGCCCACGAGCAGGGTGAGCAGCAGCAGGCCGATGGTGACGGGCAGCGCGAGCTGGCTCAGCTTGGAGTATGCGGTGAACCGCACCTTGCTCGCGGCGTACATGATGAAGCCGCCGGTGGCCAGCATCATGCCGTGCTTCAGCAGCACGCGCAAGGTGCCCCCGTCGTGCCGCCAGACCATCCAGCTGCACGCGCTGTACACGGCCAGCAGGCTCACCAGGCCGAGGATGAGCGCCACCATCCAGATGGTGCGGTCGCCTTTGAGGTGGTTGGTGAAGAGGGCTTTCATCGTTCGGTCTTCGGATGAGGGTCGTCGGTCGTCAGGCGCATCGTGCCACGCGTTCACAGGCTTCGTTCATCATGCCGGTCAACCGACAACCGACAACGGACAACCGACAACCTGTGCACAGGGGATTCACAGGTCACGAACAGCCCGTTTGAACTCCGCGCCGCGCTCCTCGTAGTTGGCGAAGCCATCGCCGCTGGGGCAGGCGGGGGAGAAGAGCACCACCTCGCCCTCACGCGCGAGCTCGCGGGCCACGAACACGGCCGTGCGCAGTTCCTCGGCGGTGTACATGTGCTCGGTGAAGGGCTTGAGCGATTCGATGCCGCGTTCACCGGCACGGCCGAAGAGCACCAGGGCCGCGACACGTTCCCGCAGGAACTCCAGGATGTGCCCCTGGCCGATGTCCGCCGCGAGGTTGCCCGCGATCCACACGATGGGCTTGTCGATGGCGGCCATGGCCTGCAGCGTGGCGTCGAGGAAGGTGCTGCGGCTGTCGTTGATGTAGTCCACGCCGCGCACGGTGGCGACGTGCTCCAGGCTGTGCGGTCCGCCGAGCTGGTCGCTCAGACCGCGGGTGCGGGCCTGCACCAGGCGGGTGGCGGCGGTGGTGCCGAGCAGGCGGTGGAAGGTGTCCTGGTCCATGGTGTTGGGGCGACATTCATGTCGCCCAAGGCATTGGTTCGTGTTCAGAGACTTTTCACGGCGGCCTTGAACTTGCGTCCGCGGTCCTCGTAGTTCTCGAAGAGGTCGAACGAGGCGCAGGCGGGGGAGAGCAGCACCACGTCGCCGGGCTCGGCCAGGTCGTAGCTCTGGCGCACGGCCAGGCCGGCGCTGTCGGTCTCGATGATCTTCGGCACCACCTTCCCGAACGCGGCGATGATCTTGCTGTTGTCCTTGCCGAGGCAGACAATGGCCTTCACCTTCTCCTTCGCGAGGTCCAGCAGCGTGCTGTAGTCGTTGCCCTTGTCGGTGCCGCCCATGATCCAGATCACGGGCCGGTCCATGCTCTCCAGGGCGAACCACGCGCTGTTCACGTTGGTGGCCTTGCTGTCGTTGATGAAGGCGACCCCGTTCACATCGGCCACGCGTTCAAGGCGGTGCTCAACGTTCTGGAAGTCGCTGAGGCTTTCGCGGATGGTCTCGTTGCGCACTTCGAGCACGCGTGCGGCGATGCCGGCGGCCATGCTGTTGTACACGTTGTGCCTGCCTTGCAACGCGAGTTCGAGGATGCTCATGCTGAACGGGGTTTGGTTGTCGGTTCGGATCTGAAGGGTCTGGTCGATGAGGCAGGCGCCGAGCGGCTGCGTGGTGTTGATCGAGAAGGGCCAGCGCCGCGCGCGCACCGTGTGGAGATCGAGCCACGCACGCGTTTCCGGGTCGTCCGCGCAGTGGATGAAGTGGTCCGTGTCGCGCTGGTTCATGGCGATGCGGAACTTGCTCGCCACGTAGTTCTCCATCCGGTACGCGTAGCGGTCCAGGTGGTCCGGCGTGATGTTGGTGAGGATGGCGACATGCGGACGGAAGTCGCGGATGCCGTCCAGCTGGAAGCTGCTCAGTTCGAGCACGAACACCGCGTGGTCGCGCTCTGCGACGAGCCCGGCGAAGGAGGTGCCCACGTTGCCCCCCACGGCCACATCCATGCCCGCCTTGCGCAGGATGTGCCCGGTGAGCAGCGTGGTGGTGGTCTTGCCGTTGCTGCCGGTGATGCCCACGATGGTGGCCTTCGTGTAGCGGTGGGCGAACTCGATCTCACTGATAACGGGGATGCCGCGCTCCACGGCCCCGCGCACCAGTGCGGCAGTGTCCGGTATGCCCGGGCTCTTCACGATCTCGCCCGCCGCCAGTACGCGCTCCGCGGTGTGGCCCCCCTCCTCGAAGGGGATGTCGTGCGCGACCAGCTTCGCGCGGTGCTCCTCCTTGATGGTGCCGGCGTCGCTCACGAACACGGGCAGGCCCTGCTTGCGCGCCAGCACCGCCGCGCCCGTGCCGCTCTCCTGCGCCCCGAGGATGACCAGTTCGCTCACCGGAGTTTCAGGGTCACGAGGGTGAGCACGGCGAGCATCACGCCGACGATCCAGAAGCGCGCCACGATCTTGCTCTCGTGGTACCCCAGTTTCTGGTAGTGGTGGTGCAGCGGCGACATCTTCAGGATCCTGCGACCCTCGCCGTACTTGCGTTTGGTGTACTTGAACCAGGAGACCTGCAGCATCACGCTCAGGTTCTCCACCAGGAAGATCCCGCAGAGCACGGGGATGAGCAGCTCCTTGCGCACCAGGATGGCCAGCGTGGCGATGGTGCCGCCGAGCATCAGGCTGCCCGTGTCGCCCATGAAGACCTGCGCCGGGTAGGTGTTGTACCAGAGGAAGCCGATGCAGGCGCCGGCCATGGCCCCGATGAAGACCACCAGCTCGCCGATGCCGGGGATGTACATCACGTCCAGGTACTGGCTGAAAAGGATGTTGCCGCTGATGTAGGTGAGGATGCCGAGCGCGAGCACGATGATGGCACTGGTGCCGGCGGCCAGCCCATCGATGCCGTCGGTGATGTTGGCGCCGTTGCTCACCGCAGTTATGATGAAGATCACCGCGAGCACGTACACCACCCAGGTCCAGTTGTCACGGGCCGCCTTGCCGAAGGGCTTCAGCACGGAGGAGTAGTTGAACTCGTTGCCCTTCACGAAGGGGATGGTGGTGTTGGGCGAGCGGCGGTCCAGCAGGTAGTGAGCCTCCCCCTGCCGGTCGCTGTAGCGCGTGATCTCCGACGCATCGAACTGCTGTGCGATGACCTCGGGCACCTCCACCTTGGTGCGGATGCTCGGATGGAAGTAGACCGTGAGCCCCACGATCAGCCCGATGCCCACCTGGCCGATGATCTTGCTCGTGCCGGCCAGCCCGCGTTTGTCCTTCTTGAAGACCTTGATGTAGTCGTCCACGAAACCGATGGTGCCGAGCCAGACCACGCTCACCAGCATCAGCAGGATGTACACGTTGTTCAGGCGCGCGAACAGGAGCGTGGGGATCACGATGCCCGCGATCATCATCAGGCCGCCCATGGTGGGTGTGCCCGCCTTCTGCAGCTGACCCTCCAGGCCCAGGTCGCGCACGGTCTCGCCCACCTGCATGCGGCGCAGCAGGCGGATGATGCCCTTGCCGAACCAGAGCGTGATGACGAGCGACACGAACAGCGCCATGCCCGCGCGGAACGTGATGTAGTTGAACGCGCCGCTGCCCGGTATGCTGAAGTCGATGGCCTTGAACAGATGATAGAGCATGGCTACTTGTGCATCAGTTCAAGGGTCTCCTTCAGCACGGCCGCATCATCGAAGGGGTGCTTCACGCCTTTCACCTCCTGGTAGGTCTCGTGGCCCTTGCCCGCCACCAGCACCACGTCGCCGGGCCGCGCAAGTCCCACGGCCATGCGGATGGCCTCACGGCGGTCGGCGTTGATGAACACGCGTGACAGGTCGCCGGCGGCCAGCCCGGCGCGCATCTCATCGATGATGGCGCCCGGCTCCTCGCTGCGCGGGTTGTCACTGGTGAGCACCACCTGATGGCTCATCTCAGCGGCGATGCGGGCCATGATCGGGCGCTTGGTCCGGTCGCGGTCGCCGCCGCACCCCACCACGGTGATCACGCGCTGTTCGTCACGGCAGGTCGCGTTGATCGTCCCGAGCACGTTCTTCAGGGCGTCCGGCGTGTGGGCATAGTCCACGATGCCGATGATGACCGCCGGGCCACCGGCATCCCTGGCGGTGGAGACATCCTCACGGGCAGGAATGCCCGCTCCACGGATGATCTGGAACCTTCCGCGCGGTGGCTCCAGGTCGCTCAGTGCGGTGAGCACGTTCACCGGTTGTTCGCCCAGGGCCAGGGCCGTTCCGTACACGGCCAGCAGGTTGCTCGCGTTGAACTCACCCACGAGGCGGGTGTACACATCGTGCCCGTCGATGTTGAGGTGCAGCCCGGTGATGCTGTTCTCGATGATCCGCGCGCGCAGGTCCGCCATGTTGCGCACCGCGTAGCTGCGCTTGCGGGCCCGCGTGTTCTGCAGCATCACGCCGCCGTTCGGGTCGTCCGCGTTGGTCAACGCCACGGCATCCTCGCCGAGCTGGTCGAAGAAGCGCTTCTTGGCCTGGATGTAATTGGCGAAGGTGCCGTGGTAGTCCAGGTGGTCGTGGGTGATGTTGGTGAACACGCCCACAACGAAGCGCAGCCCCGTGATGCGCTCCTGCACCACGCTGTGGCTGCTCACCTCCATGAAGCAGTGCGACACGCCCTCGTCCACCATCATGCGCAGCAGCTCGTTCAGCCGCACGGGGTCGGGCGTGGTGTGCGTGCTCGGGATCACACGGTCGCCCACGCGGATCTCCACCGTGCTGATCAGGCCGCACTTGTTGCCCAGGGCGCGGAAAAGGCGGTACAGCAGCGTGGCGGTGCTGGTCTTGCCGTTGGTGCCGGTGATGCCGACCAGCTTCAGTTCCCGGCTCGGCTGGTCGTGGAAGTTCACCGCCGCCACCGCCAGCGCATGCTGGCTGTCCGCAACGCGCACGTAGGTCACGCCCTCCTTCAGGGTGGCGGGCAGGCGCTCGCAGATCACCGCGCTGGCGCCCTGCTCCACGGCCTTGACGATGTGGTCGTGACCGTCGTGCACCGTGCCCTTCACGGCCACGAACACGGACAGGGGCCTCACCGTGCGGCTGTCGAAGGTGATGTGCTCGATGGCCGTCTGCGTGCTGCCCACCACCTGTTCCAGGCGCGCCTTGTACAGGATGTCCTTCAGCAGCTTCATGCAAGCTCCAGGATGATGGCGGAACCGTTGTTGAAGCGCGAGCCGGGCCGGAGCGACTGGCGGCGCACCATGCCATTGCCCACGATGCGCACATGCAGACCGCGGTTCTCAAGGATGAACAGGGCGTCCTTCAGGCCCATGCCCACCACGTTGGGCACCAGGTCGAGCGCGTCCCCCGGCACGGTGCGCGGCGAGGCCACCACGAGGCTGTCCGTGGCCTGGGTGCTGAGCCATTCGCCCTCTCCCTCCACGTGCAGGGGCACGTTCAGGGCCTGCGTGGCGGCGATCAGGTCGCGCGCGTTGCCGGCGAAGGTCACCGGTGTGCGCGCTCCGCGGCTTCGGCGGATGCTGTCCAGCAGCGCCAGCTGCTTGGCATCCTGCATGTCCAGCCGGTTGCCATAGAGCTTGTCGGCGATCTCGCGGAAGATGGGGCCGGCCACCACGTTGCCGTAGTAGCCCTTCTGGCTGGGGGAGCTCACCACCACGATGCACGAGTAGCGCGGCGCCTCCGCGGGGAAGTAGCCCACGAAGGAGGCCTGGTAGCTCACGCCGTTCACCTTGTAGCCGGCGTTGCCCTGGGCGATCTGCGCGGTGCCCGTCTTGCCGGCGATCTTGAAGTGCGCGCTCTTCAGGTTGGTGGCGGTGCCGCTGTCCACCACGCCCTCCAGCATGCGGCGGATGTCCTGCAGCACGGGGTCGCTCGCGATCTTCTCGTTGAGCGCCACCGGCTCGAAGCGCTCGGCCACCTGGCCACCGCGCGTCACGTGCGACACGAACTGCGGCAGCATCATGCGGCCGTTGTTGGCGATGGCATTGTAGAAGGCCAGGGTCTGCAGCGGGGTGATGGTGAGGCCGTAGCCCACGCTGTTCCACGGCAGACTGATCTTGCTCCAGTAGCGCTTGTTGTCCGGACCGTAGAGGATGGGCATGGCCTCGCCGGGGATGCGCACGCCGAGCGGACGGCCGATGCCCATGCGCCGGAGACCGTCGATGAACCGCGCGGGCTGTTGGTTGTAGGCCTTGTGGATGGCCTGCGAGATGACGGTGTTGCTGCTCACCTCCAACGCGCGTGCAATGCTGATGATGCCGCACTTGCCGTGCGAGTCAGGCAGCGACTTGCCGCTGAACTTCACCTCGCCGCAATGCGTGTCCCAGCGGTGTTCGGGCTTCACCAGACCATCCTCCATCGCCACCATCAGGCTGGCGGTCTTGAAGGTGCTGCCCGGCTCGGTGGCGTGGCCCACGGCGTAGTTCTCCACCTCGCCGTAGGTGCTGTCCTTGATCAGGGTGAGGTTGCTGATGGCCTTGATGTGGCCGGTGGCGCACTCCATCACCACCACACAGCCATGGTGCGCACCGTTCTTGCGCAGCTGGGCCTCCAGCGCGGCATCGGCCACGTCCTGCAGGTTGATGTCGATGGTGGTGTGGATGTCGCTGCCCGCGATGGGGTCCTGACCCTCACCATCGTCCACCGGCATCCACGCGCCCCCCACGAGCCTGCGCTCAAGGCGGTTGCCGGCGGTGCCGTGCAGGTAGTGCTCGTAGCCGCGTTCCAGGCCGTAGTTGCCGCTGTCGCTCGGTACGTCGCCGATCGTGCGGCGCGCCAGGCGTCCGAACCATTGCTTGCGCTCGTAGCGCTTCTCGGCGATCAGGCCGCTGCGCGACCGCCCTTCGCGGAAGATGGGCAGGCGCTTCAGGTTGAGCATCTGCTCGTGGTCCACCTTGCGCTTCACCAGGAAGTAGCGTTCACCACGGGCACGGGCATCGAGCAGTTCGCGCCGGTACTCGGCCGCCGTGCGGTCGTTGAACAGCGCGCTCAGTCCGAGGCAGAGGGAGTCGAGTCCGCCCAGGAAGAGCTCGTTCGTGAGGCCCTCGGCCCGCATGTCCATGCGCACCTCGTATTCGGGCACGCTGGTGGCCAGCAGGCGTCCGTCGTCGCTGTAGATGTGCCCGCGGTCGGCTGGAACGGTGCGCACCGAGGTGGCCACCTGGTCGCGCATGGCGAGCCACTTCTCACCCTCGCCGAGCTGGATGCTGAACAGCTTCACGGCGATCGCGAGGGCGAAGGCCACGAGGCAGCCGTAGATCAGCGCTGCGCGGAGGCGGAGGACCTTGTCGGGGGGCATCATTCCACAGCGGGCGTTTCCAGCTGGTCCTTTTCCACGGTGATGCGCATGGGCGGCGTGCGGCTCTCCTTAAGGCCGAGCGCACTGATGTCGCCCGCCACATGGCTCTGTTGCTGCGCCTGTTCCAGGTGGCTGCGCACGGTGAGGTATTCGCTGCGCATCTCCTTCAGTTCGGCGTTGGTGCGGTCCAGTTCGCGCACGGTGCGCTCGGTCCAATACCCGTAACCGATGTAGGCCAGCATGAGGCCCGCACAGAAGAGGATGAAGGGCATGTTGCCCACCACGGCCTCCTTCGTGAGGAAACTGCCGTTGAGCACGTCCACCAGGGCGCGGGGCAGGCGCGCCGGCTTGCTGTTCGGCTTGGCGGCGGAAGCGCCGGCAGCGGACTCCGCGGGCTTGGGTTCTCTCAGTTTGTTCACGTCTTCGTCGCTGCTCTGAGGCGTGCACTGCGTGCGCGCGGGTTGCGGGCTGTTTCGTCCAGGGTGGGCTGTGTCGCTTTGTTGCTGTCGGGATCGAAGGGGCGGAGGCGGTTGCCGTAGAGGTCCTTGCGTTCCTCGCCGAGCAGGTCGCCCGCGCGCATCCAGTTCTTCACCAGGCGGTCCTCCAGGCTGTGGTAGCTCATCACCACCAGCCGGCCGCCGGGTTTGATCACCTCCGCGCTCTGCCGGAGCAGTGCCTCCAACGAGCCGAGCTCGTCGTTCACCGCGATCCGCAGGGCCTGGAAGACCTGGGCGAGGAAGGTGTTCGCGTCCTTCCGCGGGGTCACGGGTCGCAGCGCGGCGATGAGGTCCTGCGTGGTGGTGATGCGGCGCAGCGCACGGGCCGCGGTGATCACGCGGGCCACCCGCATGGCGCCGTCCACTTCACCGTACATCCGCAGCAGCCCGGCCAGGCGCTCCTCGTCGTAGCGGTTCACCAGGTCCGCGGCCGACGTGCGCGCACGATGGTCCATGCGCATGTCCAGCGGTCCTTCGAACCGGAAGCTGAATCCCCTTTTTCCGGTATCGAACTGGTGGCTGCTCACCCCCAGGTCGGCCAGCAGCCCGTCCACGGGCAGTTTGCCCAGGAAGCGCAGGTGGTTCTTCAGCCAGCGGAAGTCGGCCTTCACCAGGGTGAAGCGCGGGTCCTTCGGGGCGTTGGCCCAGGCATCGCGGTCGCGGTCGAAGGCGATCAGCGAGCCGGCGGGCCCCAGGCGCTCCAGGATGGCCCGGCTGTGACCGCCACCGCCGAAGGTGACGTCCACATAGGTGCCGTCCGGACGGATCCGTAAAGCATCGACACAGTCTTGTAAAAGAACGGGCTCGTGGTAATCACTTCCCGTCTTCATTCCCCAACGCGCCCATCACCTGTTCTGACAGGGAGCTCATGTCCACGGACTCGCTCCGCATGTCCGCGTATGCCTTCGCGCTCCAGACCTCGATCCGGTCGTCCGCGCCGATCAGCTTGATGTCGTTGCCCATGCGGGCCTCCTTCATCAAGGCGTACGGCAGCAGCATACGACCGGTGGGGTCCAGCGCCACGGGTGTGGCCCCTGCGGTGAAGCGTCGGATGAACTCCGCGTTCGCTTTCACGAAGCGGTTCAGCCGGCGCAACTGCTGACTGGTCTTCTCCCACACCGAAGTGGGGTAGAGCACCAGGCAGGGGGCGTGAACATCCCGGTTCATCACGAAGCCGGCGTCCGCCTCCTTGCCCAACTGCTTGCGCAGAAGGGCGGGGAGGACAAGCCTCCCCTTGGCGTCCAGCCGGCAATCGAATTCCCCGAGCAGGTTCAGCATACGCGCTCATTGCGTGCGAGTCGGCGGCGAAAGTATCCGGGGTCCGGCACTTTCAGGCACTTTCCGGCACGTTGTTCAAAACTTCTGGGGTCAAAGCTACGCTTTTGGACGGATGATGGCTACAAAAGGCCCGAAAATGCTGGGGTTGGGTCTGGTGGGAGAAAGTGCCGAAGATTCCCACATCCGCCCGACCGGCGCCAGCGCCTGGGTCACCTGCCGACCGCGGTCGGCGTGTTCCAGACCCGGACCCGCCTGTTGCCCTGGTACCGGGGACATGTCCGGCTCAATGCGGTTCCCGCCGCATGAGCAGCCGGTCCGGGGCGGTGCGGCCGGGGAGTATGAAAAGAGAAGCCCGGGGATCCATTTGGACCCCCGGGCCGGGCTGAGGCGGGATAATTGTATAGCCTATAGGATGGCCGCCTCAGTTGGTGTTCAGACGCACGTGATCATGGCGATGCCCAAGAGCGCGGTGATGCCGGCTAATAGGGCGATCCACCAGATCGCCGAGCTGCGGTCGGACTTGTGCGGTGTTCGATCCATGGGGTAGGGCGCGATGGTCGGGTCATCATTCAGCCGGACCGAGCTCCACGACCTTGCTCAGCTTGCGACTGTAGGCGATGGTGCGACTTGCACGGGCATCGACCGGAAAGGTGAAGGAGGACGTGTAGGCGTCGAAGCGGATCGCATCCCATGTCGATCGATCCACCGCATAGCTGACACCGGCCGCTATGTTCTCGCTGTGTTCGGCATCCCGTTGCGCATCGATCGGAGGGAAGGAGAACCGGCGGTCCTGGAAGAAGGCGAGGATGCGGGTTTCCTGGGCGCAGCGCTGGAGCGCCGGATCGGCGGTGAGCTCTTCGGGCCTCAGCAACTCGATCGGGGCGCGGTAGAGCTCATCCCCCTTCCACGAGATGATGCGGAAGGTGATGACGGAGGAGAGCAGGTCGGGTCCGGCGAATTCCAATGAGAGGGTATCGGACAAGCCGGAAATACTGAAGGGCGTGGAACAGATGTATCGCTGAGTGCTTGTGCCAGTGCGTTGGAGCTTGCCGGCACAGATGCGCCGTTGGTTGACCAGGTCATCTTTCTCGCGGCTCACCTTCATGCAGACCGTGCGCAAGCTGTCGCAGCGTTGACGCATGACCACCAGTGCTTTGTCGCGGGCTTCGAGGCTGTCCTTGTACAGGCCGATCACCTCCGTGGCCTTCAGGATCATCACATGTTGCTGGTCCATCACGCGCTCCATGCTGTCCATCGCGCTGGATTGTGCGGCGATGATGTCCTTCTTGGATTGCGCCGAGCTCACCGTTCCGAGCAGGAGCAGTGTAACGACCAAGGCTGTTCGAACCCCAGTGCTCATTTCAGGCGGAACATGATCGGCAGGTTGAAGCGGCACTTGACCGGCCGGCCATCCAGTTTCCCGGGTATCCATTTGGGCATGGAACGGACGATGCGCAGGGCCTCCTGGTCAAGGCCTTCGCTAACGCCCCGCAGCAGTTTCACCTCGCGTATGCTGCCGTCCTTGTCCACCGTGAATTGCACGGTCACTTTTCCCTGGATACCCGCCTCGTATTCCGCGTCGGGATACTTCTGCGTCCTCCCCATGTATTCGTACATCCTCTCCATGCCGCCGGGGAAGCTCGGTTGCTCCTGCACCGCGTTCAGGTCGTACACCTCGCCATCGCTCAAGAACTGGCTGGCCGGAACGATGGGTGCCGCCGCATTGCCCTGAGCGGAGGTGAGCACATCGACATTGGATGCGACCGCAAGCCGCTGCAGCAGTTCCGGGGTGATCTCATCCGGCATCGGAAGCATTCCGGTGACCACCTCCAGCGCTGCCTTATCACCCGCTTCGGTGTCCACGACCGACCGTTGCGTAACGAACAGGAACGACCTTCCGACCAGGGCCTGGTTGGTGAAGTCGCCTTCCCCGATCATGTTACCCTGCGATAGCTGAAGCTCACCGAAACGGTTGTTGTTGCACACGTACGAAGCGGGAACGGGCTGGCCGTTCGTAGTGATCAGGAAGCTGGCGACGCACTCGTCTCCGCAGGCATAGGACTGGAAGATGCCGCGGCGGAGCAGGCCGCCGCCCGCAAGCAGCTTGTCCACCTCCGCGAGCAGCATCTGCTGTTCGGACTTTTTGCGCGACGCGACCAATGCCGAGAAACGATCCAAGGGCATGGCGATGTACTCACCCCAGGCACCCGCATCGGCATTGCGAATGGAGAGCACCATGCTGTCCGGGCTGATGATCCGCCAGGTGAGCTTCTGATCATTCGGCGCGGGTCCGGTGAGTTCGAGTTCCTTCGGTTCAGCGAGGTCGTCATGGTTGCGCTCCACCGTTGCGGTGAAGCGCCCAAGACCGAAGTCGCTGGAATAAGCGGATAGGTCCAAGGCTATACCGATCGTCACCTTCCCATACTTATCGGCATGCACGGATGGCTTGATGATGTCCAATTCTTGCTCGGGTATTTCGGCGTCGGCATCGGTGAGCAGAACCCATGACTTTCCTTGCAGGCTTGAGAACCAACCTTCGGCTTGGGCGCGTTCGGTGGGGGTAAGGGTGTGGCGCTTGGAAAGTTCGTTGCCTCCATAGATGCAGGCCCCTAGCAGCACAAAGGAACCAGCGAAGACGGCGATCCGCTTGATCGGTTTGTTGCTGCGGGAAGGCGCATCTTCAACCGGAGGGTTTGGCTGGGCTGAGGGTATAGTCAGAACCCCTGATCCTGGAACGCCCGGCTCTGAATGGGTACCCCGAACAACTTCATCCGGTGGTATTGCATTTTGCAACTTGTAACGCTGGCCGCATTGTGGACAAGCGGCTATGAAAACACCTGCCGGACTTTTCGTTAGGTCCACTGTCAACATAGCATGGCAGTTTTGACAACCAAACTCCTTGCGCCCTGACAATGAGTGTGGAATTAGATCCTGGTGTTGTACGCTCGGATGAATCTTCGATAGTCTGTATCGTTGATGACAATTCGGGCAGGCGGCGATAAAGACATCGGCCGGGCCTTTTCTCAGGTCCACGATCAGATCAGTGCGGCAACCATGACAGCTGAAAGACTTGTTCCAAGGCGATGAGGGAGATGACGAATGCACGTGGTTCGCTGAAGCGGCTTTCGCTATCCTGTATCGCTGGTTGCACTGCGGGCAAGCAGCGATGAACACATCCGAATGAGCCTTCTCTAGCGCGACGGACAGCTCAACGTTGCAGGTTAGGCAGGTGAAGTCCTTGGTCATGTCTTCTGGATTGACGCTTCTGAGAAGTCGCGTGGGCGAGTGTCAGTCTGATCGATCGCTTGATGGACTCAATTGGGTTGAAGACGCATGTCAAGACAGGTTTCTCAGGATAGTCCAACTGAGGATCAGGAAAAACCAAGCGAACACTACTATGTTATTGGAAGAGGGCCGCTTTGTCGGGCCCGCCCACCTTCCGACAAGCCATTGGAGAAACATAAGAGGTACGCTCAAGACCAACAGCGCATTGTGGTCGAATGCCGCTTGGATGCGGAGATGAAGTATGTCATGGAGTGCTCTTTGGCTTCCACAGCCTGGACAGAGAAGTCCGGAGAGAGAGCGGAAGGGGCAAGTCAAGAAGCCACCCTTTTCCGGATCAAACAGGAATAGGAGGACCGCTCCGCACAATGCAGAAAAGATTACTGCGAATGTAAAACCGCGTTGCTGTCCTTTATCGAGCGCTAGACCATCCATGTTCATTTCAGAAGTAACGACTTAGTGATACCCCTGCAATGACACTCCATATCAGCCAGAGAGCAACGACGCCTATCCCAATGAAAAACCCAATGCTTGTCCATTGTTTTGCAGCTTTGCTCGCGCTCTCTGCTCCGGCAAGGTCACCTGACGTGTATCTTGAATTGACATTTGCCGCGTTGACGATGCCAGCTATGCCAAAAGGCAAGCAGCATAAGACCGTTACTAGGATACTCTCAATCAACCAGTTCTTTGGTGGTACTCCGGAATGGACCGGGTTCATTGGCGGGATTGCTCGGTGCTGGATATTCTGCACCGTTCGTGGGGCGTCCGGGTCGATCGCATCAGGTGCGTTGTTTGGGTCGATCGTGAGGATGATCGCTTCCAGCCTGTTCTGTCCTTGGTTGGTCATGCTTGAAGTTGTTGTTCTTGGCTTGTGAGCTAGTCTGAGCACGATGAATAGGACTGCAATAGCTACAAGAACGAAAGGCCCTATAATCAGCAGAATATCAGTAGTGCCCAGTTTGCCCATATTCGTATCTAGGTGGATTTGGAACGAGTGCTTCAGGTCTTTAGCCCATGTCAGTCTTCAACTTGGTTTGTAGATCACCAAGCTGCCCGGCTCCATCATCTTGCCATCGGCGCTCAGCAGGAACTGGAGCTTGCCGCCGCCTGACATGTCATGCACGTAGATCCATCTGCTCACGGCACTCTTCTTTGCCCCGACCTCCAAGGTGCCGCCGAAGACCAGGCCGCCGTTCGCGTCGTAAGCGCTCACGGTCCCGTCGTAACCGAATTTCAAGCGCGCACTGCCACCTGCAAACGTCTTTCCCTTCAGGTAGTTCTCGCACGAGCTCACCGATCCGGCATCAAGGACGTATTCTTTGGGAGCGGAACCGGCGTTCGATGACCTGTCGGCTCTGCCAGCATCGGAGGCACCGCTGTCAGCGCCGTCGTTTGCAGGAGCGTTCTCCGAGGGAGCGCACGCCTTCCCGACCATGCCGATCAGGAGCAGGATGAGAAAGATGTTCAAGAGGGTTTTCATGCGGTTGTGGAGGCGTGAGAAGCAGCCCGGGTGGGGTCCGGAAGTCCGATGAGGCAGAGGTCGGCCTTGGCGGGCGTGTTCAAGTGTTGACGGTGCCGAAGAGCGTTATCTCCAGTTGGATGTCGTTGTTCAGGACAACGTCTTTAGACCCGCTGCTCCAGGCCACGCCGTACTGCTGCCGATCGAAGGTGAGCTTGCCTGAAATGGTTACCCGGTTCCCGGTCCTGTCCACGGTTATGTCCGATACACGTTCTTGGTGTCTTATCCCTCTGACGGTCAGGAAGCCATTTGCCGTGTTTCCCGTGATCTGGCCGATCTCGAAGTGGGCTGAAGGATGCTTGTCCACATCGAAGAAATCTGGACTGAACAGGTGGCCGATCAATTGGCTCTTGGTGCCTTTGCCGGACCCCTCGGGTGCGTATTGGGCATCCAATGGGGTGATGGACTTCATGTCCACCACGAACGATCCGCCGGTCACGGCATTCCCCATGACGTTGATGGTGGCCGAAGAGAGGTTTACGGTACCGTGGTGGCTCTTGATGCCAAGCATGGTTCCGATCCACTTCACTCGACTCGCGCTCAAGTCGACGGATACGGGCAGGTCAGCATCGTGAGCGTGGATGGCAGGCGCTCCATGTTCCTCGACAATTCGCGTTCGCACCACGGGTGCGAGCGAGAGTCGGGCCCGTTCCCTTGCTTCCTGTAAGGCCTTCTCGAGTTCCTCCCTTTCGGTCCGGTGTCGTTGTTTGCACTGCTGGCGCATGGCATCCAGCAGGTTTTCCAAGGTCTTCCGGTCCTCGTCTTTGGGGAAGTCGATGGCGAGTTGTGCGGCCATCTCCTTGAACTCCTTATCACATGCTTCTTCCAGTCGGTCTTTCTCTTCGCGATGCTCATCACGGAAGTACCGGCCGAGTGCTTCCGCAGAATCCCAACGCAGGCTTGCATCGGCCTTCATGGCATCGAGCACGGCTTCTGCAGCATCAGCATCATAGCGCCAGTCGATGCCCTCACATTCGCAATTCTTCGCGCCGAGCTCACGGCCCCTGTCCTCCAATGATCCGCCACCGCAGGAGCTGATCAGCCAGCTTGAAAGGATCAGGACAGGAATGGGCAGGGATTTCATGGGTGTGATGGAGTAGCAGGGGGATAGTTTCGGAACGGAAAGAGGATGGCGTCAAGGCCTTGGCAGCAACGTGTACCCGATGGATAGGCGCAAGACATCAAAGAGTCGGCTCGCGTACTTGGTGTTCTTTTCATCCTCGATGCTGCTGAAGCTTCGCATCCAGCTTGCTCCGAAGCGAAGACCATTGGCCAGGTGATAGTCGCAACCGATGGCGGCACCGGTCTCCACTTTGCGGAGGTCTTTGGTCAGGCGATCGCCGCTCAGCGCGGTGGATTCATGGTCTACGCTGCCATTGCTGATCCGCGCTGTCCATTCATTCGTGGAAGTGCCACCGAGGAGGAAGGCGATACTTGGACCGGCAGAGAGATCGAGATGATCATTGAGGTGGAGCTGCAGCGACAAGGGTGTTTCCAGATAGGTGAGGTTCAGTTGTTCGTTCTCGGTTATCGCCTGACCGGCGCCAAAGGAGAAGGATTCATAGTACTCGAGGGTTCGGCTTGTTCGTCGCAGCGATACTCCTGGCATCAGCCGAGCGGCGAAGCGTTCACCTAATGGTGCGTCCACCCAAAGTCCGAAGTCTTGTCCGATACCGGTGTATTTAACCCCGATCGGCTGATCTCCGACATACTGTGGACCGGGTTCTGTAGTGATGATCGAGTAGTTCACGCCAGCTCTGATGCCCAAGGTGAGTTGCCCATAGTTGTGCAAGCACATGAGCATGGCGATGGCGACGGTGATGAAGTGTTGCATGGTAGTGGGTGTCTGTATGGGCATCAGCGACCTGCGATGATCAGAACAAGCAACGCCGCGCCAGCCAAGGCGGCGATCACACCACCCGGTCCTTTCTTCTTTTCCGGAACAACTTCGGATTTGGCGGTAGTGGTGAGATAGCGGGTTCCAGCGTCCATCAGTGGTATGTCCTCGGCACGCGCGGGACGGAAGTTCTTGTACTTCGCCGGGAATCCAGTCACCGACACGATGGTCTTACCCGACTTTTTCTGGGTCTCGAACGTTGGTTCCACTAACAGGTCCGCTCCCGTTGCTTTTAGCGCTTCGGCTACGGCCATGTTCTTCACGGCTTCGATCGAATTGCCTGCGGAAGCCGTAGCCTGTCCCGTGGCCTTGGTTCCGGCAACCTCCAGATCCGCGAGCACAGGCGTATGTACTACCGGGCCTTGTATGTCGGCGGTGTGGGCTGTGCGCGTCTTCAAGGAGGCGCAAGAGGTCAGTAGTCCGGCAATGAGCAGAACGGGCATGAACGATGAACGATGCATGTGATGGTGGCTTGTTGGGTTGTCATTGGTAGCACGCCACCCCAAAAGGTTACCGCCTCCCACCCGCCGCCGTGCTCTTCCCACCGCCAAAACCCACTCTTGCCGATCAGGAAATCACCGCGCACTAATGGCGCTTACGCAACGAGTTCCTGGCGTGCGCGTGGAAGCACATCCGCACGGAGCGGAGGACGCGAAGGATGTCTTCTTGGAGGCAGGACCACGTCATCGATCTCGGCACAGGGTGCCTGCTCGTGGTCGCGCCGCGATCCATGATGACCTTGTATATTTGAACCTGTGCTTCAATATTGCAAGGCATGCTTTATGTCCGACGGGCCCAGGAGGACCGGTTCCGTTACCTGCTGAAGACCTTCCCTGCGGTGCTTCTGCTGGGGCCGCGCCAGTGCGGCAAGAGCACGCTGGCGCGAAAGGCCTTACCGGACTGGTCGTTCTTCGACCTGGAACGCCCGGCGGACATGTCCCAGGTGGAAGCCGATCTGGAGGGTTTTTTGGAGGCGCACCCGAAGTCGATCATCATCGACGAAGCACAGCGGTCGCCGGAGCTGTTCACCGCATTGCGGTACGCCATCGACCGCTCGAAGAAGAAGGGTCGCTTCGTGCTGCTCGGATCGGCCAGCCCGTCGCTCATGCGCAACGTTTCGGAATCGCTGGCGGGCCGTGTGGGTCTGTTGGAACTCACACCATTCCTCGCGCAGGAGTTGGCGGGCGGATCGCGGGCGAAGGACCGATGGTTCTGGGGCGGTTTCCCACCGCTGCTCGAACTGCGCGATACCCGGGCCCGGAGCGAATGGTTGAACGCGTACGTGTCCACCTTCCTGGAGCGCGACCTGCCGGCATTGGGCCTTGGCTTGCCGGCCCGGCGCCTGCGCACGTTGTGGACGATGCTCACGCATGTGCATGGGCAGTTGTTGAACGTGTCGGATCTCGCCCGTTCGTTGGGCGTATCCTCCCACACCGTGTCAGCGGATCTTGATGTGTTCGAAGGCGCGTTCATGATCCGACGGCTTCAGCCTTACCATGCCAATGTGCAGAAGCGGCTCACCAAGAGCGCCAAGCTGTACGTGCGGGATACCGGTCTGCTGCACTTCCTGGCCGGATTGCGGCAACCGGGCGAGTTGACCACCTGGCACAAACGCGGCTCGTCGTTCGAGGGGTTGGTGATCGAGGAACTCGCCGCGAGCGCGGCACAACAGCTTGTTCGCCCCGAGCTGTTCTTCTGGCGCACGCAAGCGGGTGCGGAGGTGGACCTGCTGATCCGTGATGGTCGGCGTGTGCTTCCGGTCGAGATCAAGCTCGGTGCAGCGGTGGACCACCATGGCATCGCGGGTCTACGCCAGTGCATGAAGGATCTGGGCTTGAAACGTGGGTGGGTGATCACCTCCGGGACCGAGCGCCGCAAGCTGGCTCCCGGTATCGACCTGGTACCGTGGAAGGAGGTCGCTGCTGGAGGCGTTGCGCTGTTCTGAAGAAGGTGGCTGGGCGGCAACCGGCAAGGTCCTTTCTTGACCGGCACTCCACGCTGTGCTCTCCTCACCGCCTGACCCCAACACCGCCGAGCAGGAGGTCGCCGCGCACTGCCGGCGCTTCCGGAACGAGTTCCTGGGGAGGGCGTGTTGGCGCTCGCAGTGCTGGTTTGCTGGGGCGATGGGTAGTGCCGGCAGCCCCTTCGCATCCGGTCCCGAACATGAAGAACAGTGCTGCTGGTACTGATCTTCGACCTATGCGAAGCGCCGAAGTGCTCAAATGACCCGTGGTATACCCCGCTTCGCTATTTTGCTCTCCGCCATGCTCTCCACGCTGGAACCAGTACACGCCGAGCAGGAAGTCGCCGCGCATTACCGGCGCTACCGCAACGAGTTCATGGCGTGGGCGTGGAAGAACTTCAGCGCGGAGGCCGAGGACGCGAAGGATGTGTTCCAGGAGGCGCTCCTGGTGTTCTACGAGCAGCGGCAGAGCGGGCAGTTGGATGGGTTCGGAGGGAACATCAAGACCTACCTCTTCGCGATCGGGAAGAACCTGTTGCTCACGCGGCTGCGGAAGGCGCGCATCATCGGGAACCATTCGGAGCGGTATGCGATCCATGTGAACGGGCAACACACGCCCGACGCCCAGGAACGCATGGAACGCGACGAGGACCTCAGCAAGGTGCGGGAGCACCTGGAAAAGCTGTCACCCGCTGACAAGCGCGTACTGGAGCTGTACTATGTGGAGCGCATGGACATGAAGGCGATCGCCGAAGCCATGGGCTATGCGTCCGCGAACGTGGCGAAGAAGAAGAAGTGCATCGCCTTGAAGCGGTTGATGGAGAAGGTGAAGGGCGGGCTGATGTTGCTGATGCTATGACCGAGGACGAGTTCAACGAACAGGAGCAGGACCGCTTTGAGGCGCGGTACTTCGGCAACTTGCCGGAGGCGGAGGCCGCCGTGTTCGATGCGGAACTTGCGCGTGATGCTGCGCTGAAGGAGCGGTATGCGCTGTTCGTGTTGTCGGTGAGAGGTATTCAGTCGTCGGGGAAGGTGCTCAAGGGTTATGAGGCGGAGACTTTGAGAGAGCGAATGCGCGCGATCGACGTGGAGTTGGACGCGCACCCGCCCGTTGTGCGCTCGATCGTCCGGCCGTGGATGGGCTGGGCGGCGGCCGCAGCTGTGTTCATCGCAATAGCGGCTGCGTTGTGGTCCATGCAGGGCGAAACCCCGCAACAACTCGCCCGGGAGTTCGCCATCGAGGAGCCCGGCCTGCCTGTGTTGATGAGCACGGAGCCGCGCACGCTGGACGCGATCATGAACGCCTACAAGCGGCAGGACCTCGGCACGGCCATGCAACTGCTGGAGCGCGGCCTTGCCCTGGATCCCGCGAACGATACGCTGAACTATTTCAAGGGTGTGATCGCGGAGCGGACCGATCCCGGATCGGCGGTGTCCTCCTATGCACGCGTTCCGGCCGTGTCGGTGTTCAGGCTGCGCGTGGACTACCGCTTGGCACTGGTGGAACTGCGGGAGGGCCGCCTCGGAAGTGCCCGGCAACTGCTTTCCGGGGTGGCGGCATCCGCCGATGTTCAGCTTGCGGTCCGCGCCCGGGATCTGCTGGACCGGCTGAAGGACCTGTAGCCCAGGAGCGCTCCCAGCAGAACGGCCATGCCACCGGCGACCCACCAGCCGGGGCTTCCCGCCCTCGCTGCGGGGCGCACGTCGCGACCGGTCAACACGATCCCGCTCCAGTAGTAGGGGCTGGCCAGGCCATCATGCCGGTGGCGCTGGATGAAGTCACGCTTGGCCGCGGCGAGCGCCGCACTGGCTGAGCGCCCATGCTGCATGTTGCGGTACATGAGGCCGAGCACTTCACTGGTGGCGCGGTCATCCACTGGCCAGAGCGTTTGCACCACCGCGCCGGCGCCCCTTCGCAGCAGGGTGTTCCCGAGGCTGAGCGTGCTCTGGCCATGGAAGGAAGGGCCTTCGCCGCTGGAGCAGGTGCTGAGCACCACGAACGGCGCGCGGCATGAGGTGCTGTCGAGTTCAGTGTAGGTCAGCTGGCCGTCCTGAAGGAGGAGGTATGGCAGCGCATCAGGAACCTTGGAGTGGATGGCGTGCGAGGCCAGATGGAGCGGGGCATCCTGCGCGAGCAGGTCGAGGAGGTCCTGCCGTGACACATGGAACGCGGGCGGCAGTGAACCGTTCCGTTGCGTTGAGGCCCGCACGAGCGAGTCGGCGAAGGGCAGTTCGGACATGCCCGGCGGATGCGCGATGGCCATGCGCGGCAGGGTGTTGCCGAGCACGAGCGGAGCACGGATCCCCTCCTGGATGGTGCGGGCGTAGCGGATGGTGAAGCGTTCGCCCAGGTAATGCGACCCTCCCCAGGTGGCTTCACCCAAGGTATCCGTCAACAAGGCCTCAAAGGGAACGCCGTCCAACATCTCCCCCGGGATGATCACGAGCTCGTGGACATCCGCATCGATGGGGAGCGGCGCGATGAGCGCTTCATACAGCAAGAACGCGGTGGTCCGGTACCGCACCGGATCGTTCGCCTGCATGGCCTTGCGCAGCTCATCCCGCGCGCGGAGCAACTGCACCGTAAGGTCGTTGGACAGTGTGACCACGATCGGGGCCTCGGGTGCCGGACCGATGCCGAAGAGGTCCAGGTGGTAGGAGCCGTGGGCGGCGATGCAGTACGTGCCGGGTTGCGCACGGTAGGAGGCGAGCGTGGAAGATTGCGCCGCCATTGCCTCCGGGCGCTTCCCGGTCCTGAGAACTTCCCGTTGATCGAGGGCATCGCGGTTCCGGTCGAACCACTTAAGCGCTTTGAGCAGTTGGATGGTATCACCCGTCGTGTGGAAGAGGTCGGCAGCAAGCCGTGTTCCGAGCTGGAACGGGAAGTGGCTGTAGGCGCCCACCACCTTGTGGAGGTCGCGTCCCTCGTATTCACGGAGCATCGCCTCCCAGTAGGGCACGGCTGCTTCCACGGTGGTGAGCGCGGCGCGCACATGCGCCACGTCAGGTTCCTGCGGGTAGCTCGTCATCGCTATCGCTGTCGCCCGCTGATAGTAGAGCTCGACCATCTGTGCCTTGTTGCGAAGGCGTGGGTCGAAGAGAAAGGGGTCCACATCGGGCGGCTGCCCTTCCTGCATGAGCATGGTGCGCAGGGCGCGATCGAAAGCCGCCAGCGTCACAGCCAGGCTGTCCTTGCCGTATGCACCTTTCAGGACCAGCGCGGTGGTGAAATGATCCATCATCACGGCTTCCGACATGCCCATGCCATGACGCTGCATCAGCGCGCGGGATGCATCGTAGTAATGCAGGGCGCTGTCCACATAGGGGCGCAGTTGCGCCCGGGTCAGGCCGGATGCATAAAGGCCGGTCTCGTCCGTGAAGGTGTTGCCGATGTCGTGCATCACCTGCGCGACCCAAATGGTGTCGTGCACGCTGGTCGCCGTCCTCAGCGCATCGCGATACAGCTGGCGTGAGCGCTCGAACACGGCGTGTTCGTCGGTCCCGCGATACCCGAAGGCCACCTTGTACGCGTATCCACCCTCGCGCAGAATGAGAACCCGCTCACCCACTGTGACCTCGCCACGACAGCGGTGCAGCAGGCGCCGTGCCCTGGAGGCTTCGCGCCAGGCGAGGGGTTGATGATCCGCAAGCGGGGCTGCCATATAGTTGTGGTACCGGGCTTGGTAGGCATAGCCGACCGCGGCTTCCGCAGAACTGTCGCCGAAGAGCTGCTGGCGCAGGTGCAACGCTTCGGTCCACCAACGCTGCGCTTCACCGATGTCGCTCAGCCGGTGGAACACCTCGCCTTTGGTCTCCAGCAACCGGCAATAGGCCAGGGAGGGCTGGGCCGTGGCTGCGATCGCCGAGTCCAGCGCCGCAAGGGTCTCCGGGATCCTGCCGTTGAGCATGCCGATACGTGCACGCTCCAACAGTGGCTGGCCTTGCAGGCTCACCGCGATCGTCAAGACGAAGCCGAAAATGGCCGGACGTGGACGCATCAGGCCGAAGATGGTCAAGGAAAGGGGATGCGCCGCCATCCATCCGCCCATCCCGTTACATTTGGTCGCACCCCTTGCACATGCATCCCGACCTGAAGGAGGAAGGCGAGTTCCGCTACATCGACGTGGGCGACGGCCCGCCGCTGCTGTTCCTGCACGGGCTCTTCGGCGCGCTGAGCAACTTCGAGGGACCGATCCGGCATTTCGGTGGCCGCTACCGCGTGCTGATGCCGATGCTGCCGATCTACACCCTGCCGATGCTGAACACGAACGTGCCGGCACTGGCGGATTTCCTGGACCGCTTCATCCGCCACAAGGGCCTGGAGCAGGTGAACCTGCTGGGCAATTCGCTTGGCGGCCACGTGGCCCTGGTGTACTGCACGCGGCATGCGGAGCGGGTGCGCACGCTCACCCTTACCGGTAGCAGCGGCCTCTACGAGAACGCGTTCGGCGGCAGTTTCCCGCGGCGCGAGGACAAGGAGTACCTGCGCAAGAAGATCGCGCTCACATTCCACGACCCGAAGCACGCCACCGACGAGCTGGTGGAAGAATGCTACGTCACGGTGAACGACAAGGCCAAGCTGATCCGCATCCTCTCTCTGGCCAAGAGCGCCATCCGCCACAACATGGCGAAGGACCTGCCGGACCTGAAGATGCCGGTCTGCCTGATCTGGGGCCGGCAGGACACCATCACCCCGCCGCATGTGGCCGAGGAGTTCCACACGCTGATCCCGCACAGTGAACTGTTCTGGATCGACAACTGCGGCCACGCGGCCATGATGGAGCACCCCGAGGAGTTCAACCGCATCGCGGACGCCTGGCTGACAAAGACCCTTGCATGATGCCCGCCGGTTGTCCGTTGTCGGTTGTCCGGCGTGTTGCGGAGGCCGGTCGACCGACAACCGACATCTGACAACTGCTCCATGAGAACCCTGAAGGCCGAGCACCTCGGCAGCGGCCGCGAGGCGAAGCACTGGCCGAAGCCGAACCTGCCGGAGTATGCCTTCATCGGTCGCAGCAACGTGGGCAAGAGCTCCCTTGTGAACATGCTGGTGGGCATGAACAAGCTCGCGCGCGTCAGCGGCACGCCGGGCAAGACGCGCAACGTGGAGCATTTCCGGGTGGAACCGGACAAGGGCATGGACGGGTCGCCTTGGTTGCTCGCTGACCTCCCGGGTTATGGCTTTGCCAAGACGAGCCAGACCGAACGCGCTGCCTGGCGCACGATGATCGACAACTACCTGCTCAACCGCGAGAACCTGCAGTGCGTGTTCGTGCTCATCGATGTCCGGCTTGAACCGCAGAGCAACGACCTCGGCATGATCCGCTGGCTGGGGGAGAATGGGATCCCGTTCGTGCTGGTCTTTACCAAGGCGGACAAGCTGAAGCAGCCGAGTATCGTGAGCAACATCGCGCTGTTCAAGCGAACGATGAAGAAGACCTGGGATACGCTGCCGCAGATGTTCATCACGTCAGCGGAGTCCAAGAAGGGCCGGGAGGACCTGTTGGAATTCATCGAAGGCGTGAACGCGCAGTGGTCAGCGCAGCGCTGACGCGCGTGCGATCGAAAGGGCTGCGAGCCGCGAGCTTATGATCGATCAGAAGCTCGCGGCTCGCAGCTCATGGCTCACGGCTTCTTCAGATCAGGCAGCATGTGCTCCGCGAAGTAGTGCCCGAAGTCCCGCATCTGTGCGGCCATCCGGCCCTCGCCCGTCGCCCGTTCGAAGGTGTCGGCCATGGTCATGATGTTCTGGTGGAAGAAGGCCTTCATCTCGTCCGTGGTCATCTCCTTCGTCCACAGATCGATGCGCAGGGTGTTCCGCTCCTTCGCGTCCCACAGGCTGATGAGGGTGCTCTTGCATTCGCTGCGGCCGGCGGCATCATCCGCCTCCCATTCGATGCGCTCGGGCACATGGTTCGCATCCAGCGTTACGGTGAATCGGATCTGGGAGGTCTTCATCAAGCTTCAAGTCTCAAGGTTCAGGTTTCCAGCGCCAAAGGTCCATAGGCTCTTGCGTTCATTGAGATTTGAAGCATGAGCCTTGGGACTTGAAGCTTGCTACCGGGGTTTGTAGCTCTTCAACACCACCCGGGCATCGGTGTTCGCCAGGAGCTGGGGAATGGTGACATCGGGGTGGTCCTTCATGTAGGCGGACACCATGCGGTACCCGATCCACTCGCCGATGTGTCCGGGGCTATCGCGGGGGAACCCGTTGGTGAACGGTGCATCGTTCATCAGCCGGTCCACATCCTCCGGTTTGCGGCTGTAGAGCAGGTTGTCGGTCACCAGTTGCTTCCAGATGTTGAATTCGTTCGCCTCGCACCAGGTGAGCTGGGCGTCCGTGAAGGCGAAGCAGAGCGCGGGGTTGGTGGCGGGAAGCAGGCTCTCCAGCAGGTATAGCACACGGCCCATCTCCACCAGGTGGGTCAGCACATCCTCACCGGACACATCGCGGGTGTAGTGCACCTGCAACCAGCCTTTCACCGCTCCGGGCACCAGCATCTCCGGCCGCATACGGTCCTTCAGGTATTGCGGGAAGATCTCCGGCGCCAGCAAGGATTCCAGCGGACTTCCCTTCGTGACGAACCACTCCACGCCGATGCCCAGCACGCTGTCCGTGGGCACGATGCCATAGTTGAACCCGCTGTTGAAGGCGATGATGCGCGGAACAAGACTGTCCGGGAACAAGGTGTGCAGGCGCTCGAACGCCGCCTCCAGTTCGGTGCGTTGCGGTTCGAGGTCGCCCAGCACGCTGTCCGCCCGCTGCTGAACGGCGCGCCAGTCCGGGTTCATCACGAACGCGGTGAGCGCGATGGGCAGGCGCGGATCATCCACGCGCCCTACGCCCAGGATACGCTCCACGTAATCCTGGTAGAACGCGCCGTAGGTGGCGTACAGCTTCAGGCTGAAGTTGAAGGCGGTGTCCCCCGCGCTGCGGAACAGGTCCCGGTCCAGCCGCTCGATGCGCAGGTCCAGGTCCGCAGCGGACTCCACGCGGGTGTGACCATCATCCCCGCAGCCGGTCCAAAGGAGCACCGCTGTGAACAACACGCACTTGGCGGCAGCACGGAGGCGGTTACTTTTGGCCATCGCAATAACGCGCGCGAAACTATGAAGAAGGCGACCCTTACCCTGGCGGCCACCCTGTTGTTCGCCATCAGCACACACGCCCAGGACCGCTCCACCCGGCTTGGCCTGCAAGTGAGCCCCAACATGGGCTGGATCACCACCGACGAGGATGCCGTGGACAACGACGGGTCCCGGCTCGGGTACCGCTTCGGCCTCTTGGGGGACTTCCAGCTGGGGTCGAACGCGAACTATTTCTTCAGCACCGGTGCGTTCCTGAACAACGTGGGCGCCAAGTTGAAGACCACGCTGTCGGACAGCGCCAGGACCACGTTCACCAGCGAATCGAAGTTCCAGTATGTGGAAGTGCCCATCACGGTGAAGCTGAAGACCAACGAGATCGGCTACATGACCTATTTCGCACAGATCGGCTTCGATGCGGGGCTGCGCGTTGCGGCCAAGGCGAAGACCAGCCTGGACACCAAGTTCAAGGACGTCAGCGATGGGGCCAACCTGCTGCGCATCGCCCTGAGCGTGGGTGGTGGTGTGGAGTACAACTTCAGCGGCAACACCTCGGCCATCCTGGGCGTGCGGTATAGCAACGGCTTCACCAGCATCAACGACAGCGATGGCATCAAGGCGAAGCTGCACTACTTCGAGCTCACGGTCGGTGCGCTGTTCTGAGCCGGCCTGAACGAACTACGAAGGCCCCGCTTCCCGGCGGGGCTTTTCTTTGGGCCATCATGGACACACAAGGCGTCATCGACCACATCGTGGGCTGGTTGCACAGCTACGCGCAGCGTGCAGGGCAGAAGGGATTCGTGGTGGGGGTCAGCGGCGGGATCGACAGTGCAGTGACCAGTGCGCTTTGCGCGCGCACGGGGCTGCCCACGGTCTGTGTGGAGATGCCGATCCATCAGGCGCAGAGCCACGTGACGCGTGCCCTGGAGCATGTGGCGAAGCTGAAGGCTGCGTATCCCAATGTTACACTCGAGCGCGTCGACCTGACACCCGCCTTCGACACGCTCGCCGCCGCGCTTCCTCCCCATCCGGAGGAGGCCGTGCGCTCCTTTGCGCTGGCCAATGCACGTGCCCGCTTGCGCATGACCACCTTGTACTACATCGCGGGCACGGAACGGCTGCTCGTGGCCGGCACGGGCAACAAGGTGGAGGACTTCGGCGTGGGCTTCTTCACCAAGTACGGCGATGGCGGCGTGGACATTTCGCCCATTGCGGACCTGACCAAGACCGAAGTGTACACCGTCGCCAGGGCCCTGGGCATCGTGGAGAGCATCATGAAGGCCGCGCCCACGGACGGCCTTTTCGGCGACAGCCGCACGGACGAGGACCAGATCGGTGCCAGCTACCCGGAGCTCGAATGGGCCATGGACCTGCGGGACCGTGGCGTGGATCCCTCCACCATGGACCTGAGCCCGCGGCAGAAGGAGGTGCTGGCCATCTTCGACCGGCGCCGAGCGGCCAACCGGCACAAGATGGACCCCATCCCTGTTTGCATCCTGCCCCCTGCGCTGAAAGGCCGGTCCTGACCGGTCGCTCCCGTCCGGTGGCATGCCGCAGGCACGCCGGGGTCACCTTTTCCCGTTGCTTGCATCAAGGGGGGAACCCACGCAGGGATGAGCGACGCAGAGATCCTGGAGCTGATACGCCACGGCCGCGATGAGCCGGCGTTCCGGGCGTTGTATGCGCACTTCCCCAAGGTGCGTCGCCTGGTGCGCGCCAACAGCGGTTCCGGCGACGATGCGCGCGATGTCTTCCAGGATGCCCTGATCATCTTCCACCGCAAGGTCCGGTCGGCGGAGCTCGTCCTCACCAGCAGCATCAGCACCTACCTCTACGCTGTGTGTCGGAACCTTTGGCGCGAGGAGCTGCGGCGGCGGGGGCGGACGCTCATGCGCTGGGAGGTCACCGAACTTCCGGAGGAGTCTGCCGAGCTGGCCGCCATGCTCGCCCGCGAAGGCGAGTACGCCGCCGCCGAGAAGGCCCTGCATACGCTGGGAGCGCGATGCCTTGAAGTGCTCAAGCGGTTCTACATCACGCGCGAACCCTTGCAACAGATCGCGCACGCGCTCGGCCTTGCCGGTGAAGGTGCCGCGAAGACGCGCAAGTACAAATGCCTGGAGGAGGCCCGCAAACGCTTCCGGGAGCTCATGCGCCAGCACATTCCCAACGAACATCAACCGGCCTGATCCGCATGCGCGACGAACTGCACCTGATGGAGCTGGTGGACCGCTACCTGGATGGCGGGATGTCAGATGCGGAACGTTCCGCGTTCGCTGAGCGCATGCGCGGCAGCGCGGAGCTGAACGCGGTGGTGATGGAGCAGGTGGCGCTTCGCGAGGGTCTTCAGCGGTCGCACCTGCGGCAGGCGGCCCGCGCGGCGCACCGGCACTGGTGGTGGCGACGGTATGCGCCGGCGGCCGCGGCCGTTGTGCTCGTGCTCGGTATGGGCACATGGGCCCTGTGGCCCGCCGGTGAGCGTGGCGAGGGCCGGGAGCGGACCGTGGCGCCGCATGCACCGGCCCACGCGGCGGAGGCATCCGACACGCCGGCCTCTGACCCGTTGGATGAGCCTGTCGATGTGGGTACCCGCGTGGAGAGCGTGTTCAGCGCGATCAGGAACGCGCCGGCGGAGATGGACTCCGTGTGTGAGCCCGCTGGCCTCTCCGGAGTTTCCGCGCGCGTTGACAGACCGGCAGGGGAGGAGACGGCTCCTGTTGTGCAGGCGCAGGGCACGGAGAGCCGCTCAACGGTCAAGGATGAAGCGGAGGATCACGCTGGAGCCGAGAGCACGGTGACCGCTCGCCCCGTGGTGGACCCGAAGCCCTTGCTGGCCACGGTGGAGGTGCCGAAGAACGCGACCGTTCAACCCACCTTCCCGGGCGGTGTGGAGGCCATGCACGCGTTCATCCGGGAGCAGTTGAAGCGCCCACGCGGCGCGAAACGCACCGGGAAGGTGATGGTGTCCTTCACGGTGAACCGAAAGGGCGAAGTGGTGAACGCGGAAGTCGCCCAAAGCCTGTCGCCGGCGTTCGATGCGGAAGCGCTTCGGGTGATACGCAGCATGCCGCAGTGGTCGCCTTGTCGCGTGGACGACCGGCCCGTGAAGAGCAAGGTGACGGTGCCGGTGTGGTTCGGCCGCGATCTCCCGGCAACGAAGTAGCATGTGGTCGGTCACTTGATCACCTCGTCGAGGATCCGGTCCAGCACGCTTTCGCCGAAGTACACGTTCACGCCGAACATGGCCTGCACGCCGGGTTCCAGGCGGAATGCGGGGATGAGGTCATCCACGCCGTCCGTGGCGAAGGCGGCCCGGTGCCGCACCATGTAGCCGAGCTCGCTGCGCAGCGCGAAGTGCTTGTTGAACCGGTGCCGCGCCCCGGCGAAGACCCGGAGGCCTCCGTAGTTGAGGTTGTAGCGCTCCGTGCCCACCTCGATGCCGCTGCGGGCGCCTTCGAGCCCGGCACCCAGGTCGAACCGGGTGGTGGACTTGAGCTTGCACGCGAAGGTGAATTGCAGCGGCAGCACGTAGTTGAACGACCAACTTCCGCCCAAGGGAGCCGTGCCACCGATGAAGGGAACGGGCAGGGTCAGGCCATCGGTGTAGCTGGCCGCCAGGCCGTAGAAGAACTGCCGTTTCAGGCCTTTCACACGCATCTTGCCGAGCACGCCGCCGAAACGCGGCACCGCCCGGTCGAACGTGCGGTCCTCTTCGCTCACGTTCACGTTCGCGCTCCAGAAGAGGATGCGGTACTTTTTCGTCAGGCTGATCCCCAAAGCCCCGATGGAGGCCGTGTGCAGGGTCCGGGTCCGTTGGAGCACCTCTTCGAAGCCCACCGCGCGCGTGCCATAGCGCAGGTTGCCCATCACCTGCGAAGCACGCACCCGCACGCTGTTGCGCAGGAGCTCGCCGATGTCCTCGGCCTTCAGGTCGAGTTGGGCGTTCACCTTGAAGGTGCTGTGGATGGGAAAGGTCATCACCGCCAGCGCGGAGCGGTCGCCGTAGGTGCCGGGTGCATTGTCGGCCTTCACCTCCGGCAGCCAGCGCCCTTCCAGGCGCAGCCGCGGCCGGAAGAGCTGGTCGAACTGGTCGAGGTCGAAGGTCTGGGCGGATGTCGCCAGCGCGCCTGCCAGCAGGAGCAAAAGCCAGAGGCGGCGGCAACAGCGCATATCCTGCAAAGGAAAACGTAAAGTCACCCGCTCATGGACGAGGAGCGATCTCCTGGGTCACCGGCTTCCAGCCGGTGCGGATCGCTCCAGTGCCTGGATGTAGCCCCGGTCGCTCTACCCGCTGAAGAGGCTTCGCCGTTGCACATAGGCCGATACCTGGGTCACCAGCTTCCAGCCGGTGCAGGCCGATCCATGGGCTTGAAGCCCGTGAACCGTGAGTTATTGACCAATGAGGTCTCGACGCTCGACATAGGCACCTTGCCGGTCATGCCGCGCGATGTATCGCTCGATGCGTTCCAAATGCTCGGGACCACGCACCAGCCGGTCGAAGTTCTCATCCATCCACAGGCGACCGCTGCCGCCACACGCTTTGTTGATCTCGTTCGCCGTGAACGACTTCCAACTATGCAGGATCCCGGACAGGTCGAAGCCGGGTAGCGGTGCCACCAGCACATGAACGTGGTTCGAAGCAATGGCATAGCTCCCGAGCCGGTAGCGTTTCCCTTCGAAATGGTCGAAAGCCTCGATCAGTATCCCACGCGCTTCAGATCGTCGCAAAAGGCAGGAGCCATGCCCCGCATCGAGCCACTGCTGAACCCGACGATGAAAGAGCCTGTACCACTCCTCCTTCGTTCCAGGACTCATCTCCTTGATCGGTCTGTGGCCGTGTTTGCGGATCCAAGCTGCACGGTCAGCTTCCAGTTGAGCCCGTTGTTCTTGTGGAAGGCTGTCGGCCAAGCGCCACGTTACGAAGTACAGTTTGCCCGCTTGGCTCCAATGCGGCAGGTTTCGTCTGGTCACGTTGACCTCGTCGTGCTCATCGAAGAACGGATCGATGATGTCGTCCTCCATCGCAAGGATGAAAGTACAGTTCCAAGGTCATGTGCACCGGCTGGAAGCCGGTGACCCATGATGGCACTCTCCTGGGTCACCGGCTTCCAGCCGGTGGTGGAGATCACCAATGATCGCTCTTTCTAGGTCACCGGCTTCCAGCCGGTGGAGACCATCACGCGATCGTCCACGTGTGCTCGCCCTTCAGCAGCGCATCCAGATCGCCCTCGCCCTTGCGCTCCTTCGCAGCCTTCACCTGGGCGGTCATCTTGGCCTCGTGCGTGGGGCGCTCGTTCACGTAGAACACGCCGAACGGACGCGGGAAGCCACCCTCCAGCCGCGGATCGTCGAAGAGGCGCACGAGGAGCGAGGCCTTGAACGCATCGCGCTCGTCGTGTACCCAGCAGTCATCGGCGGAGAAGTCCGGACCGATGTCGATCACGCGCGGCCGCATGTCCTTCAGGCAGATGCCCTTGGTGCCGTTGGCATAGACCAGCGGCTTGCCGTGCTCCACAAAGAGGCTGTGGATGGGTTTCGTGGCCTTCTCGGTGAAGGTCTCGAAGGCGCCGTCGTTGAACACGTTGCAGTTCTGGTAGATCTCCACCAGGGAGGTGCCGCGGTGAGCGTCAGCGCGTGCCAGAACCTCGCGCATGTGCTTGGGGTCACGGTCCATGCTGCGGGCGATGAAGGTGCCGTCGGCGCCCTTCACCAAGGCGAGCGGATTGAACGGATGGTCCGTGCTGCCCATGGGCGTGCTGCGCGTCACAGCACCTTCGGGTGAAGTGGGCGAGTACTGCCCTTTCGTAAGGCCGTAGATCTCGTTGTTGAAGAGCAGCACGTTCACGTCCACGTTGCGGCGCAGCAGGTGGATGATGTGGTTGCCGCCGATGCTCAGCGCATCGCCGTCGCCGGTGATCATCCAAACGCTGAGGTCGGGACGCACGCTGCGCAGGCCGCTCACGATCGCCGGCGCGCGGCCGTGGATGCTGTGCATGCCGTACGTGTCCATGTAGTACGGGAAGCGCGAGCTGCAGCCGATGCCGCTGATGAAGACGACCTCTTCTTTCTTCTTGCCGCTCTGCTCCAGCAGGGTTTGCACCTGCTTCAGGATGCTGTAGTCGCCGCAGCCTGGGCACCAGCGTACTTCCTGATCGCTCGAGAAGTCGACCTTCACTGGTGCGGTGGTCGTTCCGTTCGTGGTGCTCATGGCTTCAGCAGATTGAGCGCGGCCGCTTGGATCTCCTCGCTGGTGAAGGGCATGCCCTGGATCTTGTTCAGCCCCTGCGCGTCCACGAGGAACTCGGCACGCAACAACTGGCGCAGCTGGCCACTGTTCATCTCGGGCACCAGCACGCGGGTGTACTTCTTCAGCAGTGGACCCAGTCCCTTGTTGAAGGGGAAGAGGTGGCGCAGGTGCACGTGGGCCACGCTGTGACCATCGGCCTGCAGGTGCAGCGCTGCGGTGCGTATGGCGCCGTAAGTGCTGCCCCAGCCCACGATCAACAGCTCGCCCTCGGGCGGACCGCTGTCGAGGCGGATGGGCTTGAAGCGGTCGGCGATGCGGGCCACCTTCTCCGCGCGCAGCCGCACCATCTTCTCGTGGTTGGCTGGATCGTAGCTGATGTTGCCGGTCCTGTCCTGCTTCTCGATGCCGCCGATGCGGTGCTGCAGGCCCGCCTGCCCAGGAAGCGCCCAAGGCCGCACGCCGCGCTCATCGCGCAGGTAGGGTAGGAACTTGTCGCCGTCGTTGGGGCCCTTGATGAAGTTCGGCGTAATGGCGGGCAGGTCCTTCGACGCGGGGAAGCGCCAGGGCTCCGCACCGTTGGCGATGTAGCCGTCGGTGAGCAGGATCACGGGCGTCATGTGCTCCACGGCGATCTGCACGGCCTCGAAGGCCATCTCGAAGCAGTCGATCGGCGTGCTGGCGGCGATCACGGGGATGGGCGCCTCGCCGTTGCGACCATGCACGGCTTGCCAGAGGTCGGCCTGTTCGGTCTTCGTGGGCAGGCCCGTGCTGGGCCCGCCGCGCTGCACGTTCACGATCACCAGCGGGAGCTCCAGCATGAAGGCCAGGCCCATCGCCTCGGTCTTCAGCGCGATGCCGGGACCGCTGCTCGCGGTGATCCCCAGCGCACCGCCGTAGCTGGCGCCGATGGCCGAGGCGATCGCCGCGATCTCATCCTCTGCCTGGAAGGTGAGCACGCCGAAGTTCTTGTGGCGGCTCAGCTCGTGCAGGATGTCGCTGGCCGGGGTGATGGGGTAGCTGCCGTAGAACAGGTCGAGCTTCGCCTTCTGCGCACCGGCGAGCAGGCCCAGCGCGGTGCCCTGGTTGCCGGTGATGCTGCGGTAGGTGCCCTTGGGCATCGGCGCGGGCTTCACCTCGAAGCGCGTGGTGAAGGTCTCGCTGGTGTCGCCGTAGTGGTAGCCGGCCTTCAGCGCGCGCATGTTGGCGTCGAGCAGCTCGGCCTTCTTCCCGAACTTCTGCTGCAGGAAGCGCTCGCTGTTCGCCAGGTCGCGGCTGAACATCCAGTTGATGAAGCCCAGCACGAACATGTTCTTGCAGCGGTCCTTCTCCTTCATGCCGAGGGTGGTGCCCTCGAGCGCGTTGCGCGTCATCTTGGTCACGTCCACGCTGTGCAGCGTGTAGGCGGCCAGGGTGCCGTCGGTGAGCGGGTCGGCCTCGTCGATGTAGCCGGCCAGGCGCAGGTTCTTCTTGTCGAAGCCGTCGGTGTTGGCGATGATGGTGCCGCCCTGCTTCAGCTTCATCAGGTTGGCCTTCAGCGCCGCGGCGTTCATCACCACGAGCACGTCGCAGAGGTCTCCGGGCGTGAAGATCTCCACGCTGCCGAAATGGAGCTGGAAGCCGCTCACGCCGGCCAGGGTGCCCTGCGGCGCCCGGATCTCGGCGGGGAAGTTGGGAAAGGTGCTGACGTCGTTGCCGAACAGCGCGTTGGTGTCGGTGAACTGCGCGCCGGTGAGCTGTATCCCGTCGCCGCTGTCGCCGGCGAAGAGGATCACCACGTTCCGGCGCGACTCGACGGTCTTGGGCTTGGCGGTGGTCTCCATGAATGACGGCGCGAAGGTAGCGGGGTGCCGGGGGTGCCGCGTGACCGCTGTCACGCACGTGCCAACAACACCGGAAAAGCGGGATCGTTCGGCCGGTCAGGCCAGTGCGCCCAGGTTCACCGCCTCCACGCTGCGTATCTCCGGCGCCACCCGCTTGATCGCCTCTTCCACGCCGGCCTTCATGGTCATGGGGCTCATGGCGCAGCCGCAGCAGGCGCCGTGGAGCCGGACCCGCGCGACGCCCTCGGCCGTGATCTCCTCCAGCGTGATGTCGCCGCCATCGGCCTCCAGGAAGGGGCGCAGGTCGCTCAGCGCCGTGCGGGCACGGTCCGCCAGGTGGTCGCGTTGTTCGCGTGTGAGGCGCATGGGGTCAGGGGTGCGAAGCTACGGGCTTCACGTGGGCCCCGATGGGGGAAGGCGTGCTCATCAGGGTGCGCACGGTGGCCTCCACGAGCGGCCGGAAGGCCTCCGCTGCGGGGGTGTCGCCCTGCAGCACGGCGGGGCGGCCCACGTCGGCGGCCTCGCGGATGCTCTGCACCAACGGCACTTCGGCCAGGAAGGGGACCTTCAATTCCTCCGAGAGGCCGCGGGCGCCGCCTTTGCCGAAGATGTAGTACCGGTTGTTCGGGAGCTCGGCCGGGGTGAACCAGGCCATGTTCTCCACGATGCCGAGCACGGGCACCTTCACGCTTTCCAGCTGGAAGAAGCCCACGCCCTTGCGCGCGTCCGCTACGGCCACGGGCTGGGGCGTGCTCACGATGATCGCGCCGGTGAGCGGGATGGCCTGCACGAGCGAAAGGTGGATGTCCCCGGTGCCCGGGGGCAGGTCCACCAGCATCACGTCAAGCTCGCCCCAATCCGCGTCCTTGAAGAGCTGCTCCAGCGCCTTGCTGGCCATGGGGCCCCGCCACGCGATGGCCTGTCCGGGGTCCGCGAAGAAGCCGATGCTCAGCAGTTTCACGCCGTAGCTCGCCACGGGAACGATCCAGTTCTTGCCTCCGCCCGCCGAAGCTCCCGGCGAAGGCGGGTCCTGTTTCACGGCGGGCCGTTCGTGCAGCACGTCGAACATCAGCGGCATGCTGGGTCCGTAGATGTCGGCGTCCACCAGCCCCACGCTGAAGCCGCGCTGGGCCAGCCCTGCGGCCAGGTTCGCCGTGATCGTGCTTTTGCCCACACCGCCCTTGCCGCTGGCGATGGCGATGATGTGCTTCACCTTGGGCAGCACCTTCCGCACGTTGGCACGTTCGCCGCTCAGCGGCTGCACGGTCACCTGCACCTGCACGTCGTTGCCGAGCTCCTTCTTCAGCTGGAAGGTGACGGCCTCCTCCATGCGCTTGCGGCTGTGCAGGGCAGGGTTGCTCACTTCCACGGTCACGTGCACCGTGTTCTCGTCCACCACGACCTCGCGTACCAGGTCGAGCTCCACGATGTCCTTCTTCAGATCGGGTTCAATGACGCGGGCGAGCGCGGTCCGGATGGCGGTTTCGGTGATGGGCATGGCTACGGGGACGCGAAACTAACGTGCCAGCGCCGCAGGTGTTCGGCAGGGTCAGCCGGGCACCCCGGCAGGCTTGCCGGACTTGTCCATGAGCCATAGCTGGGCGATGGAGGGGTCCTCGAAGAAGGCAATGGCGTAGGGCACGTCCGCAGGGGTGGTGCTCACCATGCGGTCCACTGCGATCTGGTTCAGCACGTCCTCGCTGCTCACGATGGCGATGCGCTGCATACCGGCGGCCACGAGCTTCGGTACGAACTCTTCCATCGTCCAAGCCTGGTCCACATAGAGGATCGGCCCCATCCGCCGTCCATCGCTCAGCCAGTTGGTGAGGCCATGGCGTTCAACGGCCGCCATCATGCGCAACAGGATCGCCCGATAACGCGGTCCGGGTACCGGGCACTTCCAGGTGAGGCGCACCAGCTGGAGCCCGGCGTTCACCTCGATGCGGGCATCAGCATCCTCGTGTTCAACATGCATCACCATGACCGAGCTTCGGAGGCCTCAAGGTAAGCGTTCGGTCCGGCACCTGCTTCATGGTACCAGTCCCAGGGACGGGTCCCAGAACTTCTTTGCGAAGTCCACCACCTGGTCGTTCTTCACCCTCACACCTTCCTTTTCCAGGAGCTTCCGCATGCGGTCCTCGGGTCCGAAGTGGTGTTTGCCGGTGAGCAGGCCGCTGCTGTTCACCACACGGTGCGCGGGCACGGGTGGCAGCACCGTGTGGCTGTTGTTCATGCAGTACCCGACGATGCGGGCCGAGCGCGCTGCTCCCAGGTAGCGGGCGATCGCCCCGTAGCTGGTCACGCGGCCACGCGGGATCTGGCGCACCACGTCCATCACATCCTGGAAGAAGTCGCGCTCCTGGACGGCACCGTTCAGCAATTGTTTTTTCTTTTCGGTAGGCATTCCGGTCGGAACTCAGTGTGCGCGGATGACCCGCTGTTCGGAGGTGTTGCCGTTCAGGTCGCTGACCGTGAGCATGTACAGCCCAGGGGCGAGTGCGGACAGGTCGAGTTGGGCGTGCTGTGAGTATGCATACCGCCTGATCACCGATCGGCCCAGCGCATCACGGAGAACGATCGATCGTGCCCCGGTGAAAGGACCGAACTCAATGCGCAGCGGGCCGGTGGTCGGATTCGGCGACACCCGGACCGAACCGTTATCCATGGGGCCTACCGGGGTCAACGTACTGAGGTCCACATGCCACGTGAGGATCCGGAACCCTCCGTCGTTCGCGTAATACGGTTGCGGTGGGAAGATCACCAGGCTGTTGTCGATGTAGTTGAGCACCACGAGGCTGTCGCGGACATCGAGGCCCCAGGCCACAGCGCTGTCGTTGGGTTGGATGATGCCGCCGACGAGCGTGGGCAGTGCCGGCACGGTGATGTCGTAGATGAGCAGTTCGCTGTCCCCACCGCTGATGAAGAGCAGGCTGTCGTGCATGGCGGTGATCAACTCATTCGTATGGCCGTCGCTGCCGAACCAGGAGAGACCGTTGCAGTTCCACGGGTTCACCCAGGCCACCTGTTGCATGTTGGTCGGGTCACTCACATCCACCACTTCGAATCCGCAGAAGTCCGTTGCGATGAAACAAAGGTCGCCGACCAGGCACACATTGTTGTACGCGAGCGCGGTTGCTGGTGGTTGTTGCGGGTTCACGTAGTGCCCGATCTCCACAGGTTGCGACTTGTCCGTCACATCGATGGCGCGGAGCGCGCCACAGTCGTAGGCGAGGAACAACGTGTCGCCTTTGAGGGCCATGCCGCGTGCGTTCGGCGGATAGTTCACGATGCCGGGCCACGCGGTATCGGGTTGGAAGGAGGAAACGAACGAGATGTTGGCCGGATCGCTCACGTCCAGTATCGCGAAGCCTTCCTCCATCATGCCGAGATAGGCGTATCCATCCTGCACACGCACGATCGCCGTGCCCGTTGTGAATACGGCACTGTCCCATTGATCGAGTATTGCGGGGTTCGCCGGATCGCTGATATCCACGGTGGCCATACCGGCATTCTGGGTGGCACCATGGAATGCACCAAGGCTCACGTACAGGAATTGATCCTGTTGGAACAGGTTTGTTGGTTTGAGCCCGTTGAACGATGATGGTTGGAATGCGAACACTTCACCGGGAGCTGTCGGGTCTTCGATGTCGTAACCGAGAAGGCCGTACTCCAGTCCCGTGGTGTACAGGTAGTGGTCCCCGTTCCGATCGATCACCGACGAGTAGACCGAATACACGAAGGGCAGGTGGGTGAAGCTCTGTTCCTCCAGAAGAACACTGTCAACGGTTTGTGCGGAAAGCAGGACGGGGACCAGGCAAGGCCCGATCCCCATCGCGATACTTCCGGACTTCATGACCGAAAGGTAGTATCCTGTTCCGGTTACTCCACCACCACCGGCATGTCCTTGGGGTGCTTCACACTGTAGGCGAAGCCGACCTTCTTCGTGCTCTTGGGTTCCACGCGGAGATCCCATGTGAGCTGACCGGTCTGCTCGTTCACTGTGGCCTCACCCTTTTCCTCCAGCTTCACCTCGATCTCGCTGCGCGGGCTCAGCGGGTGCTGGTCGCGCACCTCGATATCGATCGCGCTGCCCTTGGTGTTGCGCACGCTGATGTCGAAGCCCACGTTGATGGTGCGCTTGCCGCCGATGGTGGCCTTGTCGTCCGTGCGCTTGCGGCGCACCCGCTCCACCACCACGCCTTTGTCGCGGCCAAGGGACACATCCAGCGTGTCGGCCGTGCTCTGCACGTTCAGGTAGCTCTGGCCCACGTAGGTGCCCTCGAAGAACACGTTGGCCTGGCCCGGGATCAGGTTCAGGTCCTCCCAGCCGGTGGTGCGCGCATAGAGGAAGGCGTCCTTGTCGAGCTTCGGCGTGCAGTAGTGCTTGTAGGTGGCAGGCACGTTGTGCGTCTTCACCGCCACGGTATGCGCCATGCCGTCGGCGGGAACGCTGAAGGGCGCGTCAATGGCGAACTCCACGGTGGTGGTGTTGTACACCACGGTGTTGGCCACCTCGGTCACCGCGTCCATGTCCTCATACTTCAGTCGCACGCTCTCTCCATCGGCAACGGACGGAGGCGCAGCTGAAGGCATGCCCATGATCGCCTTGTCCGCCCGGGCCCCGCGCGCACCGATGGTCTGGATCACGTAGGGTTGCTGGAGCACCCACGGTTGGAGCTGCGGCATGTTACCGCCCAGCGTGGGGTTGCCGCTGCTCAGCGCCAGGTCCACCTTCTCCCAGGGCTCACCGCTGCTGTTGACCACTTGCGCCTTCATCAGCAGTTCGATCGGTGCGCTCGTGCTCTTGGCGCGGAGGTCATAGGCGGGCGTCCACCCGGCCATGGCCGTGAAATAGGTGAGGGTGAAGGTGGCCGCCACTTCCACCGGCGCATCGATCTCCACCACGATCTCGCTGGTGGGCCGCGGCTGCTCCGCCTTGTACTGGGCCAGCTGTGCACGGAGCTTGTCGGCCTCCTTGCCGATCTCCGCGAGCTTTTCCTGTTGCGTCTGCCAGCCGAGCTTCAACGCCTTCATGCGTTCGCGGACGTAGTCGTTCACGGCCGTCAGTTGAGCGGCGGTGATCCCGGTGTTCTGTCCCCCGATGCTGGAGTTCTTCAGCAGCAGCTGCTCCTCGTTCTCCCACACCTGCTGCAGTCCGCGCTCGATCGCCCAGTCGTGCTCCAGCTTCTTGATCTGCTTCTCAAGCTCCTCGATCTCCTTCTTCTTCGGGCTTTCGGTGAGGTAGTTGATGCGGTGGTTCACGCTCAGGATGCTGAAGCCGCCCTTGCCGTTCACCTGGATGCTCTGCGGATCGATGTTCTGGCTGATGCCGGTGAAGATCAGGGTGGTGCTACCCGCCGTGATCGACGCGCTGGCCGACCGCGACACCTGCGCGCCGCTGAGGAACACTTTGGCGGCGGTGACCTTGCTCGTCACGGGCTGCTCCTTGGCATGGAGCGATGTGATCAGAAAGAGGGCGAGAACGGGAGGAAGGACCTTGCGGAGCATGTGGTGGAAGTTCGTTCAACAAAGAAAGGTCGCCGGATCGGCGTGTCCATCCCCTGTACACGGAACGTGCCAGCAGGTTCACGCCCGGCCGGCCCCGATGGTCTTCGGGTCCCGCCTGCGCAGAAGGTCGGATGCCACGGCCAGGATCAGCAGGAGCAGGAACGGGAGCATGGGTACCAGGTAGCGGCCTTCGCACAGCCGCAGGCCCCAGGGATGGATGAACACGCCCACCAGGGTGAGCACCGTGAGCCAGCGGAGCACCGCCGCCCGCCCGCGCACAAGCCCTGCGATCGCGGCCACCAGACCGCCCACCACCAAGGCCCAATGCATCAGCGTGTCCAGCAGGTTCACGGGGGCGGTGAAGAACCCCGGCCGCCGCGGTTGTTCGGGGAAAAGAGGGCCCAGTCCGGCCATGCGGAAGAACAGGCCCGTCAGCCGGAGCCGGGCCATCACATGGTGCTGCCAGGGCCGCTCGTTGCGGTAAGTGCGGATGTACCGGTCGCACCGGGCGGTGATGCGGCGCAGCACTTCCCTGCGCTCCGTGTAGTGCAAGATGGGATCGCTGTAGCGCGGCATTTCGGCCGCAAGGGCACGCAGGCTGTCCGCTGTGATGCCCGGGGACAGGGCGAACGCAGGCATCTCCACACCGCGGTCCTTGCGCTTGCCGGGCGCCCCGCGCGGTCCTTCGCGCATGTTGAACCAGCGGATGTGGGCCGCAGGGTCCCAATGCAGGTAGTTGCCCCCGGTGGCCTGCAGGAAGCGCATCAACGGAAGCATCGGCGAGCGGCGCAGCTCGGGCATGATGGTGCCGTTGCTGAGCGGAACGAACGTGCCGTGCATGATCCAGTTGCGGCGGATCCACCATCCGTCCGAGAGCGCGAAGGGGAGCAGGAACAGGCCCGCAAGCACCAGCCGGCGGCGCAGGCTCGCCTGCGCGAGCAGCACGATGCCGATCGCCAGCAGCACCAGCCAGAGCGCGAACACTGGTTTCAGGAACACGGCCCAGGCGGCCCACCCGCCGCTCCAGACCAGCACGCGCAGTGCCCCGGTCCGCAGGTGCGCCAGCCAGCCGTGCACGGCCAGGATCAACGCGCTGGTGCAGAAGCTCTCCGTGAACCAGCACACATCGTAGATGGCCACGCGGCCCACCAACGCATAGGCGAAGCAGCCAACGGTGGCCATGCGGTCGCTTGCGCCCAGCAGGCGCAGGGTGCGACCGAGCGCCATCACGCTCACCATGCCCAGCAGCAGTTGCAGGAAGATGATCCCCGTGCCCGCGCCTTGTGGGGTCGTGTACAAGCGCAGGACCAGGTAGGGCAGCCCGTAGCCCGGCATGCGGAAGTCGGGCCGGTAGCCTTCGCCGCGCAGGTGCGCATCGATGGGTTCGAAGTAGCCGGGGGTGTCGCCGTTCTCCGCGCCCCAGCCGTACCAGGCCCCGTGCAGCCCGTGCTCCTGCAGGAACAGGGCGAAGTACCCGCCCCGCACCACCAGGGCGATGGCCAGCCAGATCCACGTGCGCCGTTGCCGGAGCCAACGCGTCCACATGTCCGCGAAGATGCGTCAGGCGCGGGCCGCGTCCGCGTGCGAACGGTTCCGCATCCAGAGCTGGAACACCATGAGCGTCCACAGCAGCTTGCGGTGGTTCGCGCGGCCGTCGAGGTGTTCGCGCATCAGGCGCGCCACCTCATCCGGACGGAAGAAGCCCTGTTGGCGCAGCGTGTCCGGTGCGAGCAGATCCTCCATCAACGGCCGCAGCTCCTTGCGCAACCAGGCGCTCAGCGGAATGCCGAAGCCCTTCTTGGGCCGGTCGATGATCTCATCCGGCAGCTTGCCGCGCATCGCCTGCTTCAACAGCACCTTGCCGTTTGCGCCGCGCCGTTTGAGCGCGTCCGGCAGACCGTTCAGGAATTCCACCACGGACACGTCCATGAACGGTGCGCGCACTTCCAGCGAAGTGTACATGCTGGCACGGTCCACTTTGAAGAGGATGTCGTCCACCAGGTAGGTGCGCAGGAACACGAGGATCACTTCATCAAGTCCGCCGGTGGCCCAGGGCGAACCACGGAGCACGTCGTCCACAGGCTCCAGGCCATGTGCCGCGCCGAGTTGCTGAAGCAGGTCGGGATGGAGCAGCGCGCGCTTCTCATCCGGCGTGAAGCTGCCGAGCCAGAGCGTGTTCACGTGCTGTGGACCCAGCGTGAAGCCGCGGAGGAACTGCTTCACCTGGAAGTCCAGCGAGATGTTGCGGTCGCTCGGGGGCAGCAGGCCGGCCATGCGGCGCAGCATGCCGATCACGGGACGCGGCAATGCACCGACAAGCCTGCGATAGCGATCGGCGGTGAAGGTGGGGTAGCCCGCGAGCAGCTCATCGCTGCCATCGCCCCCAAGGCACACGGTGACGTGCCGGTGCGCGAAGCGGCTCAACAGGTGCGTCGGGATGAGCGAGGCGTCGGCGAAGGGTTCATCGAGCCGGGCGTACACCTCGGGGATCAGGTCAAGGCATTGGCGCTCGGTGAGCACCTCGGTGTGGTGGTCGCTGCCGATGCGCCCGGCCACGCGCTGCGCGTATGCGCGCTCGTCGTAGCTCGCCTCCTCGAAGCCGATGCTGAAGGTCTTGATGGGCGCGGCCGATGCCTTCTGCGCATAGTACGCCACCGCGCTGCTGTCGATGCCACCGCTGAGGAAGACCCCGAGCGGCACGTCGCTCATCAACCGGCGTTCGGTCGCCCGGTACAGCAGGTCGTCAAAGGTGGCCGAAGCCTCCGAAAGGGTGATGTGCCGCTTCGACAGGTCGGGCGCCCACCACGGCCCCTGGTGCACGATGCGGCCGTTGCGCACCAGCATGCGGTGGCCGGCCGGCAGCTTGTGCACACCGGCGATGATGGTCCGCGGCGTGGGGACGTACTCGAACGTGAGGTACTGGTGGAGCGCCACGGGGTCGGGCGTGTCGCGCACCGCCGGATGCGCGAGCACGGCCTTGAGCTCGCTGCCGAACACGAAGGCCTCGGAGGTGGCGGCGTAGTGCAGGGGCTTCTTGCCCATGCGATCGCGCGCCAGGAAGAGCTCGCCGCTGCGCGCATCGTGGATCGCGAACGCGAACATGCCGTTCAGCCGCGCAAGCATGTCCGCACCGTTGGCGCGGTAGAGGTGCAGCAGCACCTCGGTGTCCGATGCCGTACGGAAGATCGCGTCGTCCCGCTCCAGCTCTTTACGGAGTTCCCGGTAGTTGTAGATCTCTCCGTTGAAGACGATGGTCAGGTCGCCGGCCGCATCCGCCATGGGCTGGTCCGCGCCGTGGCTCAGGTCGATGATGCTCAGGCGTGCGTGCGCCAACCCGGTGTCGCCCAGCACCACGGCCTGCTGTTGGTCCGGGCCGCGGTAGGCGATGCGGGCGATCATCCGCTGAGCGTCCTCAAGCGTGCCTCGGCCCTGGTATCCGGCGATGCCGCACATGGTTCACGGTGCGCTGGGTGCGCGTCGGGCGACGGCGATGATGGAGGAGCCGGGCAATGCACCGGGCAGCAACGCAGCTTCGGCGGCGAAGCAGGCGGCCACGGCGGCGTTGAGGGTGCTGGACAGGCCGGGAGCGGGCGCGGCGAACCGGATGTTGCGCTTGCGGCCGCGCAGCAGGTTGTTCACCGCGATGGCCGGGTAGAGCGCATGGAAGAAGTAGCGCACGGAAACGGGCGTGAGGCCGGCCGTGGCGAAGAGCGTGCGCACCATGGCGCGATCGTACCGCCGGTGGTGGCCGTAATGCTCATCGAAGCTGGTCCATAGCTCCTGGCGTGCCGGTACCGTGATGATCACCGTGTGCGCGTTCGGATAATGCAGCAGCAGGCGGCGCAGGAAGCCGGCCGGGTCCTCCAGGTGTTCCAGCACATCGAACAGTGCGAGCACGCCGTATCCGGTGCGTTGGTCGAGGGGCAGGTCGAACACGTCCGTGCCCAGCAGCAGGTGCTCCGCAGCATGCAGGCCACGCGTGGGCTTTCCCAATTCCACCCCGGTCACCTCCCACCCGAGCGAGCGCAGGTGCGCGGTGACGATGCCCGTGCCGCAGCCCACTTCCAGCACGCGTGCGTTGGACGGCACATGCCTGCGGAAGGCCCGGCCGATCATGGTGTTGCGGGCGCGGCTCCACCACGAGCGCTCGATGCCGGGGGGATAGGCCTCGTCGTACTGGTCGTGGTCGAACTCCGTGCGCGCCATGCCCGATCAACGCTTGATCCCGCCGAACTTCCAGGAGTTGCCGTTGCGGAAGATGAGGTAAGTGGAGCCGCTCTCTACGCGTGCATCTCGTAGCCAATCCTCTATGGTGCCTTTGCGCAGGTAGGCCGTCTGCGGGGTCACCAGCTGGTCGAAGGCCACGTGGCGGAAGAAGGCGAACCCACGCTGCGCGATCCACAGCGAGTAGTCGTACAGCGGAAGGCCCCGGAGCACCGGCCAGCGCAGTGCGTTCAGGAGCTTGGCATAGAGGAAGTACGGCACCACCAGCGGTGTGGCGAGCGCGTACTTGGTGAACCACCAGGGCAGGGCGGAGGCCACACGGCGGATCGGGTCCACCACCCACCGGATGATGCCGTTGCCTTCGTGCGCGTACACCCAGCAATGGAAGCGGCCGCCACTGCGCGTGTTGCGCAGCACCGCTTCGAAGCCGGCCCGCGGGTCCTTCAGGTGGTGCAGCACGCCGATGCAGTAGACCAGGTCGTACCGTTCGGGATCGTCGTAGGTCACCAGGTCGTGCCGCACGATGCGGTGGCCGCGTGCACCGATGCGCGCCATGTTGCGTTCGGCCATGCTCACGCTGTCGCCCAGGTCCACGCCCACGAGCTCCCGGGGTGCCCAGGCGGCCATGTGCGTGAGCAGGTTGCCGCCGCCACAGCCCAGTTCCAGCACGCGCAGGCCCTCTGCGGCGGAGCGGTCCAGCGGAGCGAACCACTCGGCGAACTGCTCAACGCTGTACACCGAGCCCTCGGGCAGGTTGTTCCACGAGGCGGCGAAGGCGTCCGCTGTGCGCTGGTCCTGCGAGCCGCTCATCGCTTCACGAAGTGGTACTCGATCTCCTCGAAGCCGCCCACCCAGAAGCACCACAGCCGGCTGCACGCCAGCGGGCTCAGGTTGGCGAGGAAGTTCATCACGCCGCCCACCACGCGCATCAGGGCGATGGTGACGCGCCCCACGCCCATGTAGGGCAGCAGGTGGAAGAAGGCGAAGTAGTGGAGCTCCATGCGCGTGAGCCCGAAGTGCACGCCGAAATACCCGCTCTTGGTGAAGGTGGGGTCGAAGTACTTCGGGAAGGTGACATCGAACCCGGCCTTGTGCTCCGCGTGGGTGAAGCCCCTGCTGAAGTGCGGCACCTTCACGATGAGCGTACCCCCGGGCTTCAGGATGCGGTGGAGCTCCTTCATCACCACGAAGGGCCGGTCCAGGTGCTCCAGCACATGCGAGGCCAGCACATGGTCGAAGCTGTTGTCCGCGAACGGGTAGGGGATGCTGTTCAGGTCGTGCTGTACATCGATGTTCACATGCCCGTGGAAGTCCACGTTCACGTAGCCCTCCTTGTAGTCCTCGCCGCAGCCGAGGTTCAGTTTGCGCGGTGCGCCGGCATCGGTGCTCATCATCCCAGGTTCACGCGTTCGCGTACGGTGAAGGTCGTCTTGCCCTGGCTCTCATAGTACGTGCGCACGATGAGCTCGGCCAGCACGCCCATCAGGATCATGAGCACGCCCATGATGAAGAAGATGGCGGTGAGGAGCGGCAGCGGCGTCTGCACGAAGTCGGCGCGCCCCGCCAGTTTCAGGTAGAGCATGGTGGCGCCCGAGATGAAGGCGATGAGAAAGCTCAGGAAGCCCGCGCCACCGAAGAAGTGGATGGGCTTGGTCATGTAGGTGTCGAGGAACTTGATCAGCAGCAGGTCCAGCAGCACCTTGTAGGTTCGGAAGAGGCCGTAGTTGCTTTTGCCGAACTGGCGCGGGCGGTAGGTCACGGGCAGCTCGCCCACGCGCCCGCCCTGCCAGCTGCAGTATACCGGGATGAACCGGTGCATTTGGCCGTAGAGCGGCACGCCCTGGATGACGTCGCGGCGGTAGGCCTTCAGCGTGCAGCCGTAGTCGTTCAGCTTCACACCACCGATGGAGCTGATCAGCCGGTTGGCCAGCATCGAAGGCAGCTTGCGCGTCAGGAACTGGCCCTGCCAGCGGTCGCGCCGCCACCCGCTCACCACATCGAAGCCTTCGTCCAGCTTGGCGAGCAACTTGGGGATGTCCGCCGGGTCGTTCTCCAGGTCGCTGTCCATCAGCACCAGCACCTCGCCGCGCGCGTGCTGGATGCCCGCGTTGATGGCCGCGGTCTGGCCGAAGTTCCGCCGGAAGTCGATGGCCTTGAACCGTGGTTCGCGCTGGCACTCCGCGCGCAGCACGGCGAACGAACCGTCGCGCGAGCCGTCGTTCACGAAGATCACTTCATGGTCCAGGCCGCCCAGGGCCTCGCGCAGCCGGCCGAAGAGGATGGGCAGGCTCTGCTCCTCGTTGTAGACGGGGATGATCAGGCTGAGGTGGGGGGCGTTGCCGGACATGCGTCGGTAGCGCGGGGCGGCAAGGTAGCCACCGGGGCGTAGCACCCTGAAGGACGCAGGAACACCGCCCGGGCTGCCTTACAGGGTATGGATGACCACGGCACGGGCCACGCGGTCCGCCTGGCGCATCAGCACGGTATAGGCGCCGGGGGCCAGCGGACCGCGCAGCCGCAGCTCCAGCGAGGTGCCGTTCAGGGGGCCGGTCGCGAACTGCCCGGTGACATCCCTGCCGAGGGCATCCAGCACCTGTACCTGTGGTCCGCCGTTGAATTCCGCGGTCGTTCCAAGAACGAGAACATCGGTGAACGGGTTCGGTCGTGCGCGCAACGCTGCCGCGGGAACACCATCTGTGAGCCCGGTCGTCGGGCATTGGCCGGGCAGGTTGGCATCCAGCCATTGCCAGCGCGCACTGATGAAGGCCTTCAGTTCGAGGATCTCCCCGGCATAGGTGGTGGGGATGGGTGAAGGGTTCGGCCACACGTACGTGCCAAGGATTGGCCATACCTGGAAGTTGTGGACCGCCCCCTGGGCGAGCTCCACCGCCATGCTGTCGCACCACGCATGCAGGCGTTCCACGCCGAACACCGTGTTCCGCAGCGCTTCCCATCGGCAGCGGGCGCTGTCCACAAAGGCGGGATCCTCCTGGAAGCGCGACCACCAGAACGGCACCTGCTTTCCATCCCATGGGCAGTCGCTGCTGAAATCGTAGGCCCAGCCGGTGGGGTCGCTGCCGCGGCAATAGTCCGCGTTGCGCCACGCCAGGTCGAAGTCCCAAAGCGGACCGAGCACCAGTTTGCCGCCCTTGCTTGCCTTGTCCTTGTGCAGGAAGGTGCTCAGCCGGTAACCGTCCACGTTGCGCGCCAGCTCGTTCACGAGCATCAGGTCGATCGCGGAACGAACGTCCAGGAAGTGCCGGTACCCGTTCACGGTGTCATCCAGGGCCTCGAAGGCGAGCGCCTGCTCGAAGCTGTCCACGTAAGCTTCGATGTACGCGGCCTGCGCCGGCAGCGGTTCATCCGGGTAGTCCACCAGGAATTCGATCACCTGGCCGTCCTGGGAGGCTTGCGGGGCGAAGTCGCTCACCCATCCGGCGGCGTTGTCACCCTGCGCCCAGTCGATCTTCACGATGTAGCCGCCGGTCAGGCTGTCCCCGGCGAGGTCGTCCTCATCCAGCCGGGCGATGTCAACGCGGTCGCCATCACGCTTGATCTTCTCGGTGAGCACGTACACACCCTGGTACTCGCCATTGAGCCAAAGCTCCACGTGGCGCCACCGCGGCGCATAGCGCCCCATCCGCTGCCCGAGGTCGAAGGTGAGCGGATTGTTCAGCAGCGACTTGTCACTGTAATTGGCGCTGAGTATCCAGTCGCTCTCGGACGGCATGCCCAGGAGCGGTGCGCTCTGGTCCTCGCCGAAGTCGTCCCGCAGTTCCAGTCCGTACGACTTCTTCGGAAAGGTCTGCGAGCTGTTGCCTCGCAGTTCGATACCGATGCGGCCATTGAAGTCGTTGAACGGATCGGTGGGATGGTTCGGCTCGTCGGGGCCGTTGTCGATTATGCCCATGTCCGCCGGGATCTTCGGGTCGTTGGGGATGGTGGCGCCATCGTCCGTGCGGATGATCACGATCGGGAGGTCCGTGCTGGCCGGAGCATAGTACGTGGCCGGCTGTGGTCCGAAGGTGAGGGAGAAGCCGATCAGCGTTCCGGCGTCCGCGAAGGCGTACGTGTCGCGGATGCGCAGGATCCAGGTGCCGTTGCCGCTCTGGCCATTGTTCACCAAGCCCAGCTGGCCCATGGGCCTGTAGGTGCCGGCAAAGGGCGGTGCGCCTTCGGTGATGGCCGTGGCCGCCCCGGTGTTCAGGCAGGTGTACGCGAATTCGTCGCTGTCGCCTCCGATACCGGAGAGCAGCAGCACAGAGGTTCCGTCCGGGGCCACCAGCCGCAGTTCCATGTCGCTGATCCACGTATGCGTGATGGTGAAACAGACGGTCTCGAGGCCAAAGGCCACGGTGTCCAGCGGCTGCGGCAGACCGGCCACACTGATGGGGAAGTCGATCGTGCTGCCATCATCCGGAATGCCGCCACCGGTGGCGGTGTAGGTCTGGGCGACGAGCAGGGTGGGGGCGAGGGCCGCCAGCGCGGCAAGGGAGCGGATGGTTCGCATGAGCGTTCGGCGCCTCCAAGTTCGGCATCGGGAGCACATGACCCCCCGAACAACGAACACCCCCGGGGAGTTCCCGGGGGTGTTCGCATAGGGTTCGGAGGATTCAGGCCTGGGCCACGGGCTCGTCGAACTTCACGCCGATGCGCAGTTCGTTGCGCACCACCAGGCGGCCTTTCTGCGGGCGCAGGAAGTAGAGCGCGTCCACTTCGCTCACCGGTTCCGGCGCCGCGGTGATGGCCATGAAGCCGAGGTCCTTCGCCATGCTCAGCACGGCCTTGCGGTTGATCGCGTCCAGGCTGTGCACCTCGTCCAGGAAGAAGGGCACGCGGCACAGCGGTGTGCGCGACTTGGCGTCCTCCTTGAGCATGCTGCGCAGCACCAGCAGGTTGAAGAGCACCTTGATGGTGATGGCCGTTCCGTGCGACTCCACCTGCAGGTTGTCGTAGCTGTGCACGCGGCCGCCGCGCAGCGCCACGTTGAAGCGCAGGGTGAAGAGGTCGCCGTAGTTCAGCGTGAGGCGCTCGCTGAGCTTGTTGCGGAAGCTCTGGTACGCGGCGTCCAGCTTGCCGCTGCTGTCGAACAGGCCGGTGTGGTCGGTCTCGGCCAGCTCCTTCAGCGCGGCCACCAGTTCGTTCTGGTCCATCACCTCCATGCGCAGGCTCTCCAGGTTCGACACGCTCACGTTGGTGAAGCGGCGGTTCAACTGCTCGGCGGCGTTGCGGATGTCGTTCAGGCCGTTCAGCACGTTCTGGAAGTTGGCGCGCAGCAGGTGCAGGTAGTTGTCCCAGTCCTTGCGCAGGGCCTCCTCGAAGGCGGGCAGGCCGTCGATCTGCTCGCGCATCAGGCGCACGGTCTCCTGCTCGTTCGGGCCGATGATGTCGCTCTTCAGCACGTTCTCGATCTTGCTGCGGAGCTGGTCCATCTCGCGGCTCATCGCGTTGTGCTCCTGCATCAGTTTGCCGTAGAGCGCGATGGCGTCCTCGGCCTCGGCGGGCGCTGAGACGGGTTCCTTGCCCTTGGCGTTCGGATCGGGCGGCGGCACGCACTGCTCCATCAGTTGCAGCAGGCGGTTGAAGCGCTCGTCCTCCTTGTTCAGGGCGGAGCGCTGCTCGTACAGCTTAACACCGATCTCCTCCAGCTTGTCGCGCACCTCCTTGCGCTGCCGGTCGCCCTCGGCCTTCTGCTTGGTCAGTTCGTTCAGGCGCTTCTGCAGGCGGGGCTCCTCCAGACGCTCCTTCTGCAGGGCCTCCCAGCGGGCCAGCTGCTGCACATGCGCATCGCATTCGGCCTGCACCGCAGCGCGCTCCTTGGCCAGGGCCTCGCGGTTCTCGATGGCGTCCATCAGCTTGCGCAGGCGCTCCTGCTCGGCCTTCAGGTCGGTGAGCGACTTCTTCAGCGCCTTCACATCGAGCATCTCCTTCCACGCCGTGCTGTTGTCCGGCAGGGGCAGGCTCATCAGCGCGTCGCTGTACTTGTCCTCGGTGATGTTCTCCGCGATGCCCTTGAGCAGCGCGTCGAGCTGCTTGCGCTTCTTCAGTTCCACGCCGCCCTTCTCCACGGGCAGCTTCAGGATCTCCAGGTTGAAGAGCTTGCTGAGGCCATGGAGCGCTTCGTCACTGATGGTCTCGCGCAGCTCGGTGATGAGCGCCTTGTCGAAGTTGGCGATGGCGCGTTCGGTGCTGGCCACCCGTCCGGTCACTTCGGCGAGCGCGCGTGCCGTGCGCTGGCGGTCGGCCTCCTCGGCGTTGCCCAGCTGGCGGTTCAGCAGGTGCAGGCGCTCCTTGGCGTTGTGCAGGGCTTCGCGCTCCATGCGCTCCACGAACTGCTCCATGCCCTTGCCCAGATCGGTGATGCGGTGCAGGTCGCCCTCCGCACGCCCCTTCTGCCCGGCGAGCTCGGCCAGCTTCTCGTCCAGGTCCTTCAGGATCTCGGCCGTGCTGATCTTCTCCTTCTCCAGCGCCTCCTGCTTGGCCACGATGGCCTCCTTCACGTGCTTGTTGTGGTCGTGGGCTTTGCGGCGCTTCTCCATCAGGTCCGCGTACACGAAGGCCAGGCGGGCCTCCAGCGCGAAGCGCACGTCGCTCATGTCGATGTACTTCTCCAGGCGCTCGCGCTCGCTCTTCAGCGTGTTCAGCTTCAGCCGGCGGTCGCGGATGCGCTCGAAGTCCTCGGTCATCAGGCGGTTCGCCTCCAACGCGGGCTTGCTCGGCGGGATGCCGGCCAGCATCAGCAGGCTGCGCTTCATCTCGTGCTGGTCGATGCTGCGCAGGCTCAACAGGTTCTTCAGCACCTCCTTGAAGTGCGCGTAGCGCTCCGCCTCGGTGAGGTGCACCACGCCCAGGCCGTTGCTCTCGCCCTTGGTGGCCACCAGGATCGATTCACGGTGCGCGGCCGCATCGCGCAGCACGCGGAAGTTGCGGTCGCTCAGGCGCGCGTCCACGAGCTTCTGGTCCTGCACGCGACCGTCCTCCGTGAGGTAGTCGTTCACGTCGTACGGACCATCGTAGGTGAAGCGGATGGGGTCGCCCCCCTGCGCCTTGCTCTGCCCGCGCCAGCCGAGCACGTAGGTGCCCTTGGGGCCCTGCAGTTCGAACAGCAGGTAGCTGAACTGGTCGGGGAAGTAGTACGCCCGCGTGGCTTCGGTGTCGTGATCCCCGAAGTTCATCTGGTTCCTGTTGTCGAGGTACAGGAACTGCAGCGTGTTGATCAGTGTGGTCTTGCCCGCGTTGTTGGGGCCGACGAGCTGGATCGATGTCGCCAGGTCCACTTCGGCGTAGTCGTAGCTGCCGCTTCGGATGGCGATGAGCTTGGAGGGGCCTAGTCCTTGTTGCATGTGTGCTTGGTTAACCACAGAGGGCACGGAGGACACGGAGAATGCCAGCGCGGGTGCGTTCGGTCTTCTTCGTGATCTGGGCCATGTTGGTCAGGTCTGTCATGTATTTCTCTGTGTCCTCTGTGCCCTCTGCGGTTCGGGACCCGTGAGCGCAGCGAACGGCGTTCAATTCAATTCGGGGTCGATCTTCGGACCGGCTCCGGGCAATACGTCGCGGCTTTCCTGCTCGGCGGCCTGGCTGATCTCCTGGCATTTGTCGAACAGGCGGTGGAAGGGGCGCAGGAAGCGGAAGGTGTCGTCGTTGTTGTACTCCGCCCAGCCCTTCACGGCCATGCTCTTGATCAGCTTGCGGAGGCCGTTCTCGTCGTCCACCTCCACGGCGCGCATGTGGGCCTTGTACCGGTCGCTCTTCAGGTGCGGCAGGCCCGCCAGTGTGAAGCGTTCGGTGAGCAGGTATTCCTCCAGCGACCGGCCTTCGTTGGCGGCGGCCTCGATCATGATGAAGCAGAACACGGCGATCGGTGCGAGCGATGCGGCCGGCGGCGTGCCCTCGGCCGCCTCGGTGTGGAAGTAGAAGAAGTCGCGCGGGTGGCGCACCAAGTTCAGGCCGAGGGGCTCGAAGTACAGCTTGTAGTCCTCGTAGTGCTCGGCGAGCGCGGCGTGCAGCGTGCCTTGCTCGTGCGTGATGTACGCGCCCTGGCGCAGCTTGTCGAAGATCTCCTTCAGTTGCGGTAGCGGGGTGGTCGTTTCCATGCGGTATGCGCCGAAGCGTTGCGTGGTTGTGGCCGTCAGGCCTTGGTGGAGGTCACGGCTTTGTTGATGGCGATCGTGGCGGCCTCAAGCACGCCGTCGCGTGTGCGGTACTGCTTCATCTTCCCGCCCCTGAACTCCACGTCCAGCTTGGGGTCGAAGAGGAGCTTGCTCAGGCCGAGCAGCGCGTCGGACGTGCTCTTTTCCGGGAAGTTACTGGTGAGCCAGTTGGTGATGTCCTTCACCGGGAGCTCCTCCTTCAGCAGGTCGGGCAGTGCGTTCAGCCAGAGCAGGCGCACATAGTCCGGCGGCGTGTCGGCGCTCTCGGCGGTGTTCAGCAGCGGCGGCGGTATCGGCGGGTGGTTCACCACCTCGTCGATGATGCGGCGCAGCACCTCGTCCGTGGGCGGCACCTCCACGCGCGCATTGGTGGTGGGCGTCATGTACAGCGCCACCCAATCCTCCAGCTTCATCTGGCGCAGGCGGCCCAGGGCGAGCGTGGCCCCGTGGGCGATCGCGCTGGAACGGCGCAGTACATCGTACAGCGGCTGCAGCTCCTTGCGGCTCTCGTTCAGCGTATGGATCGCGCGGCGGCGCATCACGCGGATCTGCCGCTCGTTCCGCTCCACCATACCGAGTTCCACGTACACGCCCTGTTCGCGCGCGGCGCGCAGCACCATGTCCGTCTCCGTCAGTGTGCTTTCCAGCAGGCCGTCCACGCGGATGATCTCCACCAGCGGATGCACGTACTGGTCCATCAGCGTCAGGATGCGCAGGTAGCGCTCCCGCACGCTCACGCTGGTGCGGTCGGCCTTGTAGCGGGCCACCTCGGCGAGCACCGCGCGGTGCGTGGCGTCCAGGTCGTCCTGCATGCGGCGCAGGGTGTGATCCACCTCGTTGGTGGCCATGGCCACGCTCAGTGCGTCGCCGGCCTCCACGCCGAGCGCGATGCGCTTGCGGGCGCTCTCCATCGCGGCGATGTAGCCCTGGATGATCTCCGGACTGGTGGGCACCGCGTCGTTGTAAAGGAAGTTGAGCAGCTGCAGCAGCGGCTGGCTCATCACGTAGTGCGACGACCCTTCCTCCACCGGAACGATCACCTGCAGTTCGATGAGCCGCTCCCAGGTGGTCTGCGGCTGTTCGGTGGTGATGTCGCTGAAGGTGCGGATCATCTGCCGCACCTGGGCTTCGCTGATGTCGCCGGGCTTCTGGCTGATGGCGTGCAGCAGCGGCACGTGGTTCGCACAGAAGTCGAAGAAACGCTTGGGGGTGGGTTGCATGCCGCGCACTGCCCGGCGACCATGGATGCGGCCCCGGAACAGGTATGCGAGATTACTCCGCCGCGTTCAGCGGCGCGGAGGCTAGTTTTCGACAGGTGTTAGTAACGGGGCCCGTCCCGGACAAGGAGAAAGCCCCGGCCATCAATGGCCGGGGCTTTCCCTTGTACTTCAGGAAGCGGTGATGCTTACATCATCCCACCCATGTCGCCCATGCCGCCGCCGTGGCTATGGCCATGTGCGGCCTTCTCCTCCTTCTCCTCGCTGATCACGCACTCGGTGGTGAGCAGCATGCTGGCGATGGAAGCGGCGTTCTCGAGGGCCACACGGGTCACCTTGGTGGGGTCGATCACACCGGCGGCGAGCAGGTTCTCGTACTCCTCGGTGCGGGCGTTGAAGCCGTAGTCGGCCTTGCCCTCGCGCACCTTCTGCACCACGATGCTGCCCTCCATGCCGGCGTTGGCCACGATCTGGCGCAGGGGCTCTTCGATGGCGCGGCGCACGATGCCGATGCCGGTGGTCTCGTCGGTGTTCACGCCCTCCATCTTCTCCAGCACCTTCTGGGCGCGGATGTAGGCTACACCGCCGCCGGGCACGATGCCCTCCTCAACGGCCGCACGGGTGGCGTGCAGCGCGTCGTCCACGCGGTCCTTCTTCTCCTTCATCTCCACCTCGGTGGCGGCGCCCACGTACAGCACGGCCACACCGCCGGCCAGCTTCGCCAGGCGCTCCTGCAGCTTCTCCTTGTCGTAGTCGCTCGTGGTGGTCTCGATCTGGGCCTTGATCTGGTTCACGCGGCCCGTGATGTCGGCCTTCTTGCCGGCACCGTTCACGATGGTGGTGTTGTCCTTGTCGATGCTGATCTTCTCGGCCTTGCCCAGGAAGCTCAGGTCGGCGTTCTCCAGCTTGAAGCCGCGCTCCTCGCTGATCACCGTGCCGCCCGTGAGGATGGCGATGTCCTCCAGCATGGCCTTGCGGCGGTCGCCGAAGCCCGGGGCCTTCACGGCGGCCACCTTCAGGGCGCCGCGGATCTTGTTCACCACCAGCGTGGCGAGCGCCTCACCGTCCACGTCCTCGCTGATGATCAGCAGGGGCTTGCCGGTCTGCGCGGCCTTCTCCAGGATCGGGAGCAGCTCCTTCATGCTGCTGATCTTCTTGTCGTAGATCAGGATGTAGGCGTTCTCCAGCTCGGCCTCCATCTTCTCCGCGTTGGTCACGAAGTAGGGGCTCAGGTAGCCGCGGTCGAACTGCATGCCCTCCACCACTTCCACGGTGGTCTCGGTGCCCTTGGCCTCTTCCACGGTGATCACGCCCTCCTTCTTCACCTTCTCCATGGCCTGCGCGATCAGCGCGCCGATGGTCTCGTCGTTGTTGGCGCTGATGGTGGCCACTTGCTTGATCTTGGCGTTGTCGTCGCCCACGGACTTGCTCATCTTCTTGAGCTCGTCCACCACGGCCACCACGGCCTTGTCGATGCCGCGCTTCAGGTCCATGGGGTTGGCACCGGCGGCCACGTTCTTCAGGCCGGCGGTCACGATGGCCTGGGCGAGCACGGTGGCGGTCGTCGTGCCATCACCGGCGGCATCGGCGGTCTTGCTGGCCACTTCCTTCAGCATCTGGGCGCCCATGTTCTCCACGGCGTCCTTCAGTTCGATCTCCTTGGCCACGGTCACGCCGTCCTTGGTCACCTGGGGCGCACCGAATTTCTTGTCGATGATCACGTTGCGGCCCTTGGGACCGAGGGTCACCTTCACGGCGTTCGCGAGGTGGTCAACGCCACGCTTCAGGCGGTCGCGTGCGTCGATGTCGAATTGAATGTTCTTGGCTGCCATTGCAGTTGTGGTTTTTGGGGGGAAGGAAAAGGGCGGACCGTGGTCCGCCCGTACTTAGTTCAGGATCGCGTAGATGTCGCTCTCGCGCATGATCATGTAATCCTTGCCGTCGAGGCTGAGCTCGGTGCCGCTGTACTTGCCGTACAGCACGTTGTCGCCCACCTTCACGCTCAGCGGGGTCACTTTGCCATCATCGCTCACACGGCCCGTGCCCACGGCGATCACTTTGCCGCGCTGGGGCTTCTCCTTGGCGGTGTCGGGGATGATGATGCCACCCTTGGTGGTCTCTTCGGCGGGAGCGGCTTCGACAAGCACGCGGTCCGCCAGCGGTTTCACGTTGTTGGCCATGGTTGGTTCGTTGAAATGATCGTTCTTGGGTGCCCCGCGCCGACAAGCACAGTGCCACGCGCCGCAAAGGCGCAGGAACCTGTCAAGATCGCGGGAGCGGGTGACAACCTGCGCAAGGGGCTGACAGGCTGTCGCGGTGCAGAGGGCGGCGGCCGTTACTGGCCGTCAGCGGGCTGCTCGCCACCTTGGTCGGCGGCAGGAGCGGCCTGCTCCACCTCGATCTTCTCATCGAGCGGATCGGCCGAAGTGGAACCACCGCGGTTGGCGGTGCTCAGCAGGCAGAGGACCATCAGGGCCGCGGCCAGGGTCCAGGTGCTCTTCTCCAGAAAGTCGGCCGTGCGCTGCACGCCGCCGATCTGTTGGGCCCCGGTGAAACCGGCGGCCAGTCCGCCGCCTTTCGGGTTCTGGGCCAATACGACCAGCGCCAGCAGGGCGGCGACAATGATGATGAGGATGGAGATGAACATGACTGCCGAAAAAGGGCTGCGAAGTAAACGCTTTTCGGCGAACCGTTCAATGCGGCTCAGCCCTTCAACCGGGCCACCTGCTCCAGGAAGTAGGCGCTTCGCTCCGGGAACTTCTGTGCCAGCCGCTCATACGTGGCGATGGCCTTCTGCACGTTGCCCTGCTTCTCATGGATGCGCGCCAGGGTCTCCGTCACCAGGTCCGCATGGTCCTCCACGCTGCGGCGCGCGGCCTGTACCGGGGAATAAAAGGTGCTCTTGGTGGTGCCCTGCTGGCGGATGAAGCGGGCGATCAGGGCCTGGGTGTCCTCGTAGCCCTGGTCCTCTGCACGGATGGCCGTCGGCGCAGGTGCCGGCGGTGCGGGCTCGGAAGCGCTTTCCAGCCAGTCGCTGAAGCGGCGGGCGCCCCGCACGGGAGCAGCCGGTGCCTCGGTACTTCGCGGTGCCAGCCTCGCCGGCGGGTCGTTCAGCGACGGTGCGCTGGCGATCGCCGGGTGCTCCATCAACAGCTCGTAGCTGGTCGCCAGGGCCGACTGCCGGATCTGTGCGTCCAGCGGGTCCGTGGGCGCCGGTGCGGGTGGGGGAGGGACTTCCGTTACCGCCGGGGCCTCAACCACGGCGGGCTTCGCTGCTGTTGATGGCGCGGCGAAGGTGTTCGCCGGTGCCTCGGCTTCCGCTGCCAGGGGCTCAACGACCGGAGGAACGATCACTTCCGGGGCCACCGGCGCGGGCGGAGGAGCCGCTTCGATGATCACCGGGACCTCGCTCACCGGGACCGTTGGGCCCTCCACCGGGACGGCTGCTTCAACAGCAGGTTCCGGACGCACCACGGTCAGCGGTGCCGCCAGCGTTTCCACAGGGGCGGGCGTGGGCCGTACATGCACCGTCACCGGCGTTGCGCGCGGCTGCAGTTGGTCATGCAGCACCGCACGCGACGGCAGGTGGGCCACGCTGGCCCGCAACTGTTCCTCGAAGAGCACATCACCCTGGCGATGGCCACCCACCGCGAGCAGCAGGTGTGCGCCGCTGAACCACGGGAAGCGGCGCACCAGCTCGCGCAGCTCCGCAACATCCTCACCCGCGGTAAGGGCGGGGTCCCGGGTCAGCCGGGTCAGGTGGTCGCGGTCCAGGGACATGGCGTGGTGCCTGCAAAGGTGCGTCGATCCGGGATCACCGGGCCGTTCGGTGGTGCCGGGCTACCAGTTCCCCAGGGTCCGGTCGAAGATGTCCTGCGCCAGCTGCTTGCCGATGTCCTCGACCAGCTGCGCCTCCACGGTGCTCAGGTCCTGGGAGCTCGGGAAGTCCGCGAAGCGGCTGGCACTGATGTCCACTCCGCTCTTGGCTTCCAGCTTGTTGGTATAGTGCACGGTGACGGCGATGGTGAGCCGGTTCAAGGCCGCGGTCTCGTTCGCCTGGATGGCCACCGGTTGCACGCTGTAGCCGGTGATGGCCCCCTCGTACTGGATGTCCCCGTCCGCGCGCACCAGGGCCAGCGGGGTCTGGGCCTGCAGCAGGTCGCGCACGCTCTCGGTGAAGGTCTGGGCCACCTGGGGGGTGCACAAGGGTGCGCGTGCGTCGAACAGCGCCACGCTCAGGGTCTTCGCCCCGGGCGGGATGGTGCCGCCGCTGGTGGAGTAGGACACCTTGCAACCGCCCGCAGGCAGCAGCACGGCCACCAACAGGGCGGTCAGCAGGCGGTCAACGGATGTCATACTCCTTGATCTTCCGGTAGAGCGTGCGCTCGCTGATGCCCAACTCCTGTGCCGCGTTCTTGCGCCGGCCGCGGTGCTTCTCCAGCGCCTTGCGGATCAGCTCCTTCTCTTTTTCCTGGAGGCTCAGCACCTCCTCCACTTCGGTGTGGTCGATGTCCTGGGTATCGGGTACACGCGGCCGCTCAACGCGCTCGATGGTCATCGGTGCGTGGGCGTGGCCTTGCGCAGGCATGATGATCTCCTCGCGGTAAACCGGGGGCATGGCATGCTGCACGGGCTGTGCGGGGATGGTGCCGCCCAGGGCCAGGTGCTCCTTCAGTGCGTTCACCTCCTGCTGCAGTTTGCCGATCACGGCGAAGAGCAGTTCCCGTTCGTTCGGACCGGTGGCGTCGGCCGTGGTGGGCCGGCCCGCGACGGCAGGCAGCAGGGGTGCGTCCACCGTGGGCAGGTACCAGCGCAGCTTGTCCGCGTCGATCACGCGCTGGTCCTTCTCGATCACGTTCATCTGCTCCACGATGTTGCGGAGCTGGCGGATGTTGCCGGGCCAGCGGTAGCCCACCAGGAGCTGTTGGGCCTCGGGCGTCAGCGTGATCGGGTCCTTGATCCGGTGCCGTTCGGCGCTGTCCACCGCGAACTTGCGGAAGAGCAGGTGGATGTCCTCCACGCGTTCGCGCAGCGGCGGCAGGAAGATGGGGATCGCGCTCAGGCGGTAGTACAGGTCCTCGCGGAAGGTGCCCTTCTGCACGGCCTGCCACATGTTCACGTTGGTGGCGGCCACCACGCGCACGCTGGTCTTCTGGGCGCGGCTGCTGCCAACGCGGATGAACTCGCCCGTCTCCAGCACGCGCAACAGGCGCACCTGGGTGGTCAGCGGCAGTTCGCCCACCTCGTCCAGGAAGATGGTGCCCTTGTCGGCCACCTCGAAGTAGCCCTTGCGGGCATCGCTGGCGCCGGTGAAGGAGCCCTTCTCGTGGCCGAACAGTTCGCTGTCGATCGTGCCCTCCGGGATGGCCCCGCAGTTCACGGCGATGTAGGGTCCGTGCTTCCGCGGACTGTACTCGTGCACGATCTTGGGCATCACCTCCTTGCCGCTGCCGCTCTCGCCGGTGATCAGCACGCTCAGATCGGTGGGGGCCACCACGGCCGCGATCTCGATGGCACGGTCCAACTGCGGCGAGTTGCCGATGATCCCGAACCGTTGTTTGATGGCCTGTACGTTCATGCGGGTTGCAGTGCTTCGGCGCCAGGGTGGGGGATGCGGGATAGCACCTCGGCCTGGAGCGAGCTGGCCGTCGCTGACAAGATCCGGACCTTCACGAAGTCGCCTGCCTGCAGGTCGTCTTTTGGCAGGATCACGGTGGTGTACCGGTCGTTGCGCCCGTAGAAGTGCTCGGCGCTCCGCTTGCTTACGCCTTCGATCAGGACCTCCTGCACCTGGCCCACCTGCGCCTGGTTGTTCTCGCGTGCGGTGCGGTTCACCACGGCGATCACCTCCTGCAGGCGCCGGGCCTTCACCTCCTCCGGCACATCGTCCGGGTATTTCCGCGCCGCAAGGGTCTTGGGGCGTTCGCTGTACTTGAACATGAAGGCCATGTCGAAGCGCACGGTCTCCAGCAGCTCCAGCGTAAGCCGGTGGTCCTCTTCCGTCTCACCGCAGAAGCCGGTGATGATGTCCGTGCTGAGCGCGCAGTCCGGCATGTGCCGGCGGATGGCCGCGATCCGCTCCAGGTACCATTCCCGCGTGTAGCCGCGGTTCATGCGCTTCAGCACATCGCTGCTGCCGCTTTGCACGGGCAGGTGGATGTAGTTGCAGATGTTGGGGTACCGCGCCATCACGGCCAGCACCTTGTCGGTCATGTCCTTCGGATGGCTGGTGCTGTAGCGCACGCGCAGCGCCGGGCTCACCTCGGCCACCATGGCCAGCAGGTCGGCGAAGTCGGTTGGCGGCGCCTGAGGGCTTGCCTCTTGTCCCTGCTCCTGCCCCTTGAGCGACCACGCGTAACTGTCCACGTTCTGCCCGAGCAAGGTCACCTCCTTGTAGCCCTTGGCCACCAGCTCGCGGCATTCGGCCACGATGCTTTGCGGGTCGCGACTGCGCTCCCGCCCGCGGGTGAAGGGCACCACGCAGAACGCGCACATGTTGTCGCAGCCGCGCATGATGGTGACGAAGGCGGTGACCCCGTTGCTGCCCAAGCGCACCGGCTCGATCTCGGCGTAGGTCTCCTCGCGGCTCAGCAGCACGTTCACGGCCTTCTGCCCGCCCTCCACCTCGTCCAGCAGCGCCGGCAGAGTGCGGTAGGCATCGGGGCCCACCACCAGGTCCACCACTTTCTTCTGCTCCAGCAGTTCACCGCGCATCCGCTCCGCCATGCAGCCCAGCACGCCCACCTTCAGGTCCGGCTTGGCCTGCTTGTAGTGCTTCATCTCGTTGATGCGCTGCAGCACCGTGTACTCGGCCTTCTCCCGGATGCTGCAGGTGTTCAGCAGCACCAGGTCCGCGCCTTCTGGCGTGTCGCTCACGGCATACCCTTCCTTGGCCAGGATGCTCGCCACCACCTCGCTGTCGCTGTGGTTCATCTGGCAGCCGTAGCTCTCGATGTAGACCTTCTTGTTCACCACGCTCGGAAAAGGACCAAGCCTTCGCTCATGCTGAGCTACGGCTAAGGGACCGCGAAGGTAGGGCGATCCTTTCGGGTGCTGACAGGTTGGCAGGCGGCTTCGATCCACTACCTTCGTTCGACATGGTTCCCCCGCACCATTTGCTAAGGATCGGCATCGCCGGGCTGATCATCGTTACAGGTGTGCGGGCCCGTGCACAATGGGACCTGGGGGTGGTGGCCGGTCCCTTCTGGATGACGGACGAGAAGTACACCTCCGGCGGCCACGACGGGCATAAGATCAACGCGCGTACGGATGCCTTTCCGACGGTGAGCCTGTTCTACCGTGACCGGGCTGAACGCGGCATGGGCCTGGGCATGGCGATCGAGTACCAACGACGGGCATATGCCTACAGCTACCTCACGGGCGGGTTGGGCTTCGGCACCAGTGGCGACCTCGCCATCAACGAAGAGAGCCTCGCGTTCACCCTCGCGCCGGAGGTCGATCTGGACGGTGCGCACTGGGTCACCATCCGCTTCGGCCTGCTGTTCGGTTTGCTGACCTGGGGCACACGAACGGGCTACAGGCACGATTGGGGCGGTGTGGGATCATCGTTCAACTACGTCGAGGTGAAGCTGGATGATCAACGGTTTGTTGAGGGTGGGGCGCTGCGCGGCTTGCTGGGCATGCGGTTCACGGTGCCGTGCGGGGCCGGTCAGGCGCTGGTGATCGAACCGTTCATTTCGGAGGGCATGACCTCGTTGTTGAAGAAGGGTGTGAAGCTGGGCTCGGTGGACATGGGGTTCCGCCTGGGATGGGCGTTGCAACGCGCTTCGCGGAGCCTCGGGGCACGGTTCGGCCGGATGATCCCGAGCGTTCCGGCGAATGGACAATGAACAAGGCGCATGGTTTCCGCTGGAGCAAGGATCGTGGTCGCTTAGCGTTCAGTGGACCAAGGATGAGGGGACGGGTTATAACGTTGATCGGTGCAGCGCTGCTGACCGCGACCGGCCATGCGCAGTACGGCATCGGCATCCACGGCGGTCCCCTGTTCTTCCAAGGTCTTTCCGAGGAGGCCGCCGCCGCCCTGAGCAGCACCAGCGGCTACACGGTCGGTCTCCAGTTCGTAGAGGGTGCGCAAAGGGCCAGCGGCTTTCGTTTTGGGCTTGAGCTATGCCGCCGGAACTATGCGCTGCTGGCCCAGAACGTCAACCGCTGGGAGGAATTGATCGTGGAAAGCGACCTCATCAACTTCTCGGCAGAGATGCGTTGGCCGATGGGCCGTCGTTCCAGGTTCTACTTCGAACTGGGGCCGGTGATCGGCTTCGAGGTCCATGAGCGGCGCCAAGGCGCGACCTTCACGAAGGATGTGTTCACGGACCGGGGCGATGAGCAGGCGATGGACGAGGTGGAGCGCGGCTTCGCCATACGCGATGGGCACTGGCGCATCGGCTTCACCGGGGAATTGCCTGTCGGCAGTGGCTGGTACGTCACCGGCGGTGTGCACGCCTGCCCGGGCATCGGCAACTGGGCGCGCGGGAACAACTTCGCCACATTCGACACCAACGTGCGGGCAGGCCTGATGCGTCGCTTCACAGGAGGCAGACGCTGAGGCTCCGCCGGCCTGTTGAAAAAAACCTTCCCCGTAGGGGAAGTAAAGGAAGGCCGACCCGGGGACGTGTCCGGTTTCCGGTCCCGGCGCTTTCATTTGCCGCCCTTCAGCAAGCGGACCAAGGCATGGCAAAAAAGAAGGCAGCGGCCAGTGGCGACCTCGTGATCGTGGAGTCGCCGGCGAAAGCGAAGACGATCGAGAAGTACCTCGGCGAGGGCTTCACCGTGCTCAGCAGCTATGGCCATGTGCGCGACCTGCCCGAGCGCGACCTGAGCGTGGATGTGGACAACGGTTTCGAGCCCACCTACATCATCCCGGACGACAAAAAGGACCGGCTGAGCGCGCTGAAGAAGGAAGCGGACAAAGCGGCCATCGTGTGGCTCGCGACCGATGAAGACCGCGAAGGGGAGGCCATCAGCTGGCACCTCAAGGAGGCCTTGAAACTGCCGGACGACAAGGTGAAGCGCATCACCTTCAACGAGATCACCAAGAAGGCCGTGCTCGAGGCCATCGCCAACCCGCGCGACATCGACGTGCACCTGGTGGACGCGCAACAGGCCCGCCGCGTGCTGGACCGGTTGGTCGGGTACGAGCTCAGCCCCATCCTCTGGCGCAAGGTGAAGCCCAGCCTGAGCGCTGGCCGCGTGCAGAGCGTGGCCGTTCGCCTCATCGTGGAGCGCGAGCGCGAGATCCTCGGGTTCGCCGAGAAGAGCGCGTTCCGTGTGCAGGCCGAACTGCTCGCCAACGGCCGCAGCCTGGTGAAGGCCGAACTGCCGGAGCGCTTCGCCACGGAGGCCGAGGCCATGGCCTTCCTGCAGGGCTGCGTGGGTTCCACCTTCACCGTGCGCGCCACGGAGAAGAAACCCGGCAAGCGCACGCCCGCCGCGCCATTCACCACCTCCACCCTCCAGCAGGAGGCCAGCCGCAAGCTCGGCTTCAGCGTGGACCGCACCATGCGCATCGCCCAAGGGCTCTACGAGCAGGGGCACATCACCTACATGCGTACGGACTCGGTGAACCTGAGCGACCTGGCGGTGGACGCGGCGAAGGAGGCCATCACCGCGCAATACGGCGCGCGCTACAGCAAGCCGCGCCGCTACCAGAGCAAGTCCAAGGGTGCGCAGGAGGCGCACGAGGCCATCCGTCCCACGGACATGAACGTGCGCACCGCCGGCGCCGACCGCGATGCCGAGCGCCTGTACGAGCTCATCAGCAAGCGCACGCTGGCCAGCCAGATGGCGGATGCTGAACTGGAGCGTACGGTGGTGAACATCGCCATCAGCGGGCAGCCGGGCAAGGAACTGGTGGCCCAGGGCGAGGTGATCCTCTTCGACGGCTTCCTGAAGGTGTACATGGAGGGCCGCGACGACGAAGGGGAAGGCGAGGAGCAGGAGGGACTGTTGCCGGACATGAAGCAGGGCGACGCGCTCGACCTGCAGCGCATGACCGCCACCCAGCGCTTCGACCGCCCGTCGCCCCGCTTCACCGAGGCCAGCCTGGTGAAGGCGTTGGAGGAGCTCGGCATCGGGCGACCCAGCACCTATGCGCCCACCATCAGCACCATCCAGAAGCGCGGCTACGTGGTGAAGGAGAGCCGCGATGGCACACCGCGCCCTTACCGCGTGCTCACCCTGGAAGCCGGCGCCATCGCAGATCGCACCGCCACCGAGAACGTGGGAGCGGAGAAGCAGAAGCTCTTCCCCACGGACATCGGCATGGTGGTGAACGACTTCCTGGTGGAGCATTTCCCCCGCATCGTGGACCTGAACTTCACGGCCTACGTGGAGGGCGAGTTCGACCAGATCGCCGAAGGCACCATGAACTGGCGCGACATGATCGCCGAGTTCTACAAGCCCTTCCACGAGACCATCGGCACGGTGAAGGAGACGGCCGAGAAGGCCACCGGCGCACGTGTCCTGGGCAAGGATCCGGAGACGGGCAAGGACGTGGTGGCACGCATCGGCCGCTTCGGCCCCATGATCCAGATCGGCAGCGTGGACGATGAGGAGAAGCCGAAGTTCGCCAGCCTCCGCAAGGACCAGAGCATCCAGAGCATCTCCTTCCAGGAGGCCATGGACCTCTTCAAGCTGCCGCGCACACTGGGTGAGCGCGACGGCGAGGTGGTCTCGGTGGGCATCGGTCGCTTCGGGCCTTATGTGCGCCTGGGAAGCACCTACGCCAGCCTCACCGCCGAGGACGATCCGCTCGGCATCGACCTGCAACGGGCCATCGAGCTCATCGACCTGAAGAAAGCCGCCAGCGCCACGCGCGACCTGGGCGAATACCAGGGCGGCATGATCGTCACCGGCCGCGGGCGTTTTGGTCCGTACGTGAAGCACGGCAGCCTGTATGCCAACATCCCCAAGGGCGAGGATGCGGCGGCCATCACGCTGGAGCGCGCCATCGAGCTCATCCAGGCCAAGCAGGCCGGCGCCGCCGCCAACATCCTGAAAGCGTTCGAGGGTTCGCCCATCGAGGTGCTGAACGGCCGCTACGGCCCGTACATCACGGACGGTAAGAAGAACGCCAACGTGCCCAAGGGCAAGGAGGCGGCCGACATGACGCTGGCCGAATGCACCGAACTGCTCGCGGCCGCGCCGGAGAAGAAGGCCGGGCGCAAGGGCGGCTTCCGGCGGAAGAAGGCCTGAGCCCGGTTCCACCAACACGGGCTTGTCGAAAGTCCCCGGGCGCTGCCGCTTGGTGCGGCTTAGCGGGCATTCACCTTTGAGCAGCACTGCGGTCGTCCCCGCCGGCAGCTCCATGGACATCAGTCTGTACTTCCGCCCTTCGGAACGCTTCGGCACCACGCGACCGGAATGGCTGGCCCACTCGCTGGGCGATCATGTTCGTTTCCACAACGGTGGCGGGTTCCCGGACCTGAGCAACGCCCATGTGGCGATCATCGGCGTGCTGGACGACCCCGGACATGCCCGGCCACGCGGGTGCGTTGCGGCCCCCGATGCGGTGCGCGAGGAGCTCTACAAGCTGTACATGCCCAGCGGCCGCCTGGAGCTGGTGGACCTGGGGGACATCCATCCGGGGCACACCGCGCAGGACACGCAGCATGCCGTGGCCGAGACCATCGCGGAGCTCATCCGGCGCAACATCGTTCCCCTCATCATCGGCGGCGGACAGGGCCACACCTTCAGTCAGTACCTCGCCTACGAGAAGCTGGAACGCACGGCCAACCTGGTGTGCATCGATGGCCGCTTCGACCTGGGGGAGCCCGGGCAGGCCCTGGCCGACAGCAGCTACCTGAGCCACATCGTGCTGCGCCAGCCGAACTACCTGTTCAACTACAGCAACCTGGGCTTTCAGACCTACCTGGTGGACCAGCCGGGCATCGAGCTCATGGAGAAGTTGTACTTCGATACGCATCGGCTCGGCGAGCTGCGGGCCCGCATCGCCGATGCGGAACCCGTGCTGCGCAACGCGGACACGGTGAGCCTGGACATGAGCTGTGTGCGCTGGAGCGATGCGCCGGGCACCACCCGGCCGGGCCCGAACGGATTCCACGGGGAGGAGATCTGCCAGTTGATGCGCTATGCCGGCGTCAGTGAGAAGATCACCAGCCTCGGCATCTACGAGCTTGATCCGGCCCGCGATCAGCAGGGTGTTACAGCGCAGCTCGCCGCCCAGATGATCTGGTGCTTTCTGGATGGATATCGTAGCCGCACCAACGACCTGCCCTGGCTGGACCGCAAGCGCTTCACCAAGTACCGTGTGCCCATCAAGGACCACGCGCACGAGCTGGTCTTCTACAAGAGCGCGGTGAGCGATCGGTGGTGGATGGACATCCCGTACCGGGCCGAGCAGGAGGCGCGCTTCGAACGGCACCACCTGGTACCCTGCGCCTACAGCGATTATCAGATGGCCTGCCGGGAGGAAGTGCCGGACCGTTGGTGGCGCACGTTCCAGAAGCTGGCCTAGGGGCGGCGGTGGGATCCCCCGTTCAAGGCAACTTGTTGAAAAGATCCAACGGAAACCTTTTTTGCTACTTTGGCGGCGGATCCGGGCCGGTTCCCCAAGGGGGGGATTGTCCCCGGACCGTCGGGTCTAAACGAAAGAACGCATGAGGGGGATAACGACAGCGATCGGGTTCACCGTGTTGGCGGGCATCGCCTGCGCCCAGCAGGATCCGCAGTACACCCAGTACATGTTCGACCGGCTATCGGTGAACTCCGGGTTCGCCGGGGTGGGCGGCAACATCTGCGCCACCGCACTGCTGCGTCAGCAGTGGTCCGGTTTCGACGGCGCGCCGAAGACCGGCCTCGTGAACGTTCACGGCCCCATCAGCAAGATCAACAGCGGGGTGGGCATGTCGGTCTACTTCGACAAGTTGGGCCAGGAGAACTCCACCATCGCCCGTCTGCACTACGCCTACCATTTCAAGCCGGGGGGAGGTGCCAACACCCTCAGCTTGGGCGTGTACGGCGGCCTCTCCAGCCGCTCCTTGGGCAACCAATGGGTGTCGGTGGATCCGGTGACCGCGGACGACGCCATTCCGGATAACGGCACCAGTGCCTCGGGCTTCGACCTGGGCGCGGGCATCTACTACCAGACCCCCAAGCTCTGGGCGGGCTTCAGCAGTACGCAACTCCCTGAGACCGAGCTGAAGAACGTGAGCATACAGAACCGCCGCCACTACTACCTGCAGGCCGGTTACGAGTGGCAGATGAAGAACCCGAAGCTCGCCTTGCTGCCGAGCACGATGATCAAGAGCGATGGCACGTCGACCCAGTTCGACTTGACAGCCATGATGATGTACGATAAAATGGTGTGGTTGGGCGTGAGCTACCGCACCGAGGACGCGATCGCCCCCATCATCGGCTATCAGCACCAATTCCCCAAGGGCAACAGTATGCTGCGCGTAGGCTACAGCTATGACGTGACGACGTCGGAGCTGAAGAACTACAGCAGCGGCAGCCACGAGATCATGCTCAACTACTGCTTCAAGATCGTGAAGCCGAAGGTGATCGAGATCTACGGGCACCCACGATTCCTGTAACCCCAGGTAACAAAAGGAACCCAAGCGCCGTTGGATGTCTTGTCTGAGTGTTCGCTTACCCGGACATGAGGACCAGGACCCTGCAAGGACCTGAGACGGAACACGGCCAAAACGGAAGACCATGGAACGACGTCCATTCGTGATCCTTTGTGCCATCGGCTTGCTGGCGAGCTGTGGTCAGGGAGGCCAGGGGCAGCTCATCGGGGCGCAGAACCGCCCGGCCTGGTATCAGGTCGACCCGTACGGGATGAACTACATCCCCATGGGGTCGTATGTCATGGGGCCCAGCGACCAGGATGCTCCCTACGCCATGGTGGCGAAGAGCAAGACCGTCTCCATCCAGGCCTTCTACATGGACCAGACGGAGATCAGCAACAACGAGTACCGCCAGTTCGTGGAGTACGTGCGCGACTCCATCACCAAGCGCTTGCTGGGTGATGCCGACATCGGGGAGCACGTGCTCACGGAGGATGAGTACGGCGAGGAGATCGATCCCCCGATCATCAACTGGCAGGAGCGCATCGATACGGAGGACGAGGAGGTGCGCGAGGCCCTGGCCGATCTGTACTACCAGAGCAGCGAGCAGTTCTACCGCCGCAAGGAGATCGACACGCGCAAGCTGCTGTTCGAGTATTACTGGATCGACCTGAAGGAAGCCGCGCGCAAGCCGGGCCGGGATCTGGACCTGAACAATGGTGGCTACACCAACAGCAAGGGCCAGAACTTCTCGATCATGGGCCACAGCGATCGCTCCAAGTTCATCATCAAGGAAGTGATCAACGTGTTCCCCGACACGTTGACGTGGGTGCACGATTTCACCTATGCGTACAACGAGCCGATGACCAAGAATTACTTCTGGCATCCGGCCTACGACGATTATCCGGTGGTGGGTGTCACCTGGCAGCAGGCGAACGCCTTCAACGTTTGGCGCACGCAGAACATGATGAACGCCTGGTTGATGGGCGAGGGCGAACCCTTCATCAACGACTTCCGCCTGCCCACGGAGGCCGAGTGGGAGTACGCTTCGCGCGGTGGCCTGGACCTCTCTCCCTATCCGTGGGGCGGTCCGTACATCCGCAATCGCCAGGGCTGCTTCCTGGGGAACTTCAAGCCCCTGCACGGCAACTACACGGATGACGGCGGGTTCCACACCGTGCCCATCGACAGCTATTCGCCCAACGACTACGGCCTGTACAACATGGCTGGTAACGTGGCCGAATGGACCAGCACCGCGTTCGATGAGAGCGTGTACGATTTCGATCACGACATGAACCCCGAGTACAGCTACGACGCCCTCGCGAACGATCCGCCTTCGCTCAAGCGCAAGGTGATCCGCGGCGGTTCCTTCAAGGACGTGGGCCTGTACCTGCAGACCGGCACGCGGTGCTTCGAGTACCAGGACACCGCCAAGTGCTACATCGGCTTCCGCAGTGTTCTCACTTATCTGGGCCGTGGCAAGGCCGTGAATGCGGAGGACCTTTAGACCGAGGACCCGCCCGTTACCAAATCACCTGACGGGCATTCCATATCCCGAACCACTCTTCAAGACAACCCTCAAAAGCAAGGACAACCGATGAAACCTGGCAGCAAAGCGTGGAAGAACTTCATGGCCAAACTCTACGGTATCGGCGCTGCCGTCGTTATCGTGGGTGCTCTCTTCAAGATCCAGCACTGGCCGCTGGCCGGTTTCTTCCTCATCGTCGGTCTGTCCACCGAGGCCATCATCTTCCTGTTCTCGGCGTTCGAACCGCCGCACGAGGAGTATGATTGGAGCCTGGTTTACCCGGAACTGGCCACCGGTGAGCACGCCGAGGGCGACGACTTCAAGAAGGAGGACCAACGCTCGATCACCGAGCAGTTGGACGACATGCTGGAGAGCGCCAAGATCGAGCCCGAGCTCATCGAGAGCCTCGGCGCCGGCATGCGCAGCCTGAGCGATCAGGCCAAGAAGATGGGCGAGATCACCGGAGCCGCCAGCGCCACGAACGAGTACGCCAACAGCCTGAAGGACGCCAGCGCGAAGGTGAGCAGCCTGAGCGACAGCTACGCCAAGGCGAGCGAGAGCCTCGTGGGCCTCACGGCCAACGTGGATGCGGGCAAGAGCGCCGGCGAGAGCCTCAGCCGCATGAGCAAGAACCTCAGCGACCTGAACGAGATGTACGAGATCCAGCTGCGCAGTAGCCGCGAGAAGCTCGAGGCCGCCAACCAGATGTTCGCCGGCATGGAGGAGATGCTCTCGCACCTGCGCAACAGCGTGGACGACACCAAGCGCTACAAGGACAACATCGCCGAGCTCAGCACCAACCTGGCCAAGCTGAACACGGTGTACGGCAACATGCTCGCCGCCATGACCGTGCGCGGTTGAGCAGCCCATCTGACCACGACCACATCCACTCCCTACACATAGGACCCGAACATGGCAGGTGGTAAGCTGACCCCGCGTCAGAAGATGATCAACATGATGTACTTGGTGCTCACCGCCCTGCTGGCGATGAACGTATCCAAGGAGATCCTGGACAGCTTCGTCACCGTGAACAACGGACTTGAGACGACGAAGCGCACGCTGTCGGAGAAGATGGACGAGACGTACACCACCTTCAGCAGCTACGCGCAGCAGAACCAGGAGAAGTACGGGGCGGCCTACAAGAGCGCCCAGCAGATCCAGACCATGGCGAAGGACCTGATCGCGATGATCGACCGCACCAAGGCCGAGGTGATCTCCAAAACGGAGGGCAAGCCGCTCGAGCAGGTGTTCGCGAACGATACCGTGATCAACCTGAAGTACATCGACAAGAAGGACAACTACGACGAGCCGACCAACGTGATGATCGGCCCGGATGAGACCAAGCCCAAGGACGGCGAGTTCACGGCCGTGGAACTGCGCACCAAGCTCGAAGCGTTCCGCGACCAGCTGCTCGGTCTCGTGGGTGACAAGAACCCCGTGCTGAAGGCCAACATCGAGAAGACCTTCGACTTCCCCAAGGAGAAGGAGGCCGGCGATACGGGCGTGGAAGTGCCTTGGGAGACCAAGCAGTTCTACCACGTTCCCCTGGCCGCAGCGGTCACCATGCTCTCCAAGGTGCAGGGTGATGTGCGCAACATGGAGAACGAGACGGTGAACTGGCTGATGGGCAACGTGGAGAAAAGCAGCTTCAAGTTCAATAAGCTCACGGCCATCGTGAAGCCCCAGAGCAGCTACGTGACCGTGGGCAGCAAGTACACGGCGGAGATCTTCCTGGGCGCTTACGACGACCAGAACATCCCGGAGGTGTACATCTGCGGTCCCGGTGCCAAGGTGGATACCACGTCCAAGCCCTACAAGATCATCGGTGATGCGCAGAAGCTGCCGATGAACGGGGCGAAGGCCCAGCTCGAGCAGGTGGCCGGTGGCGCGGGTCTCCGCACGGTAACGGGCATCATCAAGTTCAAGCCCGTGGGTGGTGAGGAGCAGGTGGAGCGGTTCGAGACCGAGTACGAAGTGGCCGCTCCGAACCTGGTGGTGAGCCCGACCAAGATGAACGTGTTCTACCGCGGTATCGACAACCCGGTGGACATCAGCGTGGCCGGCTACAGCGCCAAGGACATCTCCCCGAGCATGACCAACGGTTCGCTGGCGAAGGCGGCCCAGGGCTACATCGTGAAGCCCGGCAAGGACGCGAAGAGCATGGTGAGCGTCACCGTGACCAACCCGGACGGTTCCAAGAAGAGTCTGCCGGGTGTTGAGTTCCGCGTGAAGAACGTGCCCAGCCCGCAGCCGTACTTCGGTGGCAAGACCATCACGGACCAGGCCATCAAGAAGAGCGATCTGCAGGCCGCAGCCGGTGTGATCGCCAAGCTGGAGGCCTTCGAGTTCGACCTGAAGTTCGATGTGGTGGAATACACCGTGTCCGCCACCGTGACGGGCAGCTACGCGGAGGACATCGTCAAGGGTGCCGCGGTGAGCGGCAAGGCCAAGGAGATCTTCGGCAAGCTGAAGACGGGCCAGAAGGTCTACATCGAGAACGTGAAGGTGAAGGCGCCGGACGGTACCATCCGTACGATCGGCAACCTGGCCTTCAAGGTCATCTGATCACTGAACGCAACACCGAACACCATGAGCATCCGTGCATCCCTCGCGCTGGCCGCCGCTTCCGTGGCGGTGCTGGCGATCACCGGGCAGGTACAAGGACAGACCGTGCTGGACGGTGCGTACATCAAGGAGCACACGAAGACCCAGCGCGTGGTGCCCTACCCGTACATCCGGGAGGCTGACGTCATGTGGTACCGCCGCATCTGGCGCGAGATCGATGTGACGGAGAAGATGAACCACCCGCTCTATTACCCCACCACGCCGATCAACGACCGGCGCAGCTTGTGGGACGTGATCAAGAACGGGCTTCTGGTGGACGGTTCCATCACCGCTTACGACCCGGGCGTGGACGGCTGGCGCGACGAGTTCCAGCAACAGATGCTGCCTTCCGCCGTGAAGGAGAAGCTGAGCCGCGTGGAGATGAAGTACGTGGAGCGGCTGGACGGAACGGGCTTCGATTCCATTCCCCAGCAGCTGGAGGTGCTCAGCGAGGACATCAAGCGCTACCGGATCAAGGAGGACTGGATTTTCGACAAGCAGCGCTCCACCATGGACATCCGGATCATCGGTCTGGCGCCCATGAAGGAGAAGAAGGGTGACGCCGGTGATGTGCGTGGCCACGAGGTGCTCTTCTGGCTCTACTTCCCCGAACTGCGCTACGTCCTGGTCAACTGGGACGTGTTCAACCGGGAGAACGATGCCGAGCGCCGCTCCTTCGACAAGGTGTTCTGGACGCGCCAGTTCAGCAGCACGATCATCAAGGAGAGCAACGTGTACGACCGCAACATCGCCGAGTTCAAGAGCGGCATCAACGGGGTGCTGGAATCCGAGGCGATCAAGCAGAACCTGTTCGAGTTCGAGCACGACCTCTGGAACTTCTGACCAGGCAACGAGCGATCATGGAAGCCCCGGCCTGGCCGGGGCTTCTTCATTCAGGCCATACGCTCGCCCGTGTTCGCGCGTTGAACCCGGGTGATCACCGCGCAGCGCACCCTCCGGACCGGCCTGTTCATCCTGGCCATTGACGCGCAGGCGCAGGGTCCACCGCCTTGCCGCACGAACGCACAGGCCCTCCCGGAACCCCTGCTGCGCGAGGCCGATGTGATGTGGGCGAAGCGCGTGTGGCGGACGGTCGACCTTCGCGACGATGCGAACGCCGCATTGGGGCCGTCACCGGACACCAGTGCGGCCTGCGGCAGCCTGTTCGAAGTGATCCGGTTCTGCCTGTTGAACGAGGCGTCCATGACGGCCTACCATCCCGGGGCCACCGGCACGGATGACCGCTTTACGCGGGTGCTGCGTGGCCACGAGCTGGACAGCCTGATGGCGCGGTGCTCGCCGGCCGACATCACCGGCTACCGCATCAAGGAGGACTGGATCTTCGAGAAGCAGCGTTCGGAGCTGCTGGTGCGCATCATCGGGCTGGCCCCGCTGGTGGACCTGCGTGGTCCCGACGGCGACCTGCGCGGCCAGCGGGTGCTCTTCTGGCTCTATTGGCCGGAGTGTCGGCGGGCGCTCGCCCAGTGGCCGGCCGCGCGCCTGCAACCCGATGGCGAACGGCCCAGCTACGAGGCGCTTTTCCGGCGCCGCCGGTTCACCAGCATGGTCATCCAGGTGAGCGGAATGGACGACCGGACCCTCGGCGCCACCCTCTCCGGTGTGGATGCCGTGCGGGAGGCCATGCGCCTGGAGCGGGCCTTGCGCGACAGGGAGCAGGACCTCTGGCACTATTGAGCCGTTGCCGCAGGCGGGTGAAGTGGGGTACTTTCGCGGCCCTTTTCACGCGGTCCCCGACATGATCAACGTCAGCGAGCTCACCCTGCATTTCGGTGATCGCACCATGTTCGACAAGGTCTCCTTCTTTATCGGCAAGGAGGACCGCATCGGCCTGGTCGGCCGCAACGGGGCCGGCAAGAGCACCCTGCTGAAGATGCTCGCGGGAGAGGAACAGCCCGATGCAGGCAGCATCGACCGGCCGCGCGACCTGAGCACGGGCTATCTGCCGCAGACGATGAAGCATGATCTGTCGCTGACACCGCGGCAGGTGGCCATGAGCGCCTTTGCCGAGGCCGAGCGCCTCACCCGGCGGCTGAGCGAGATCGAGGTGGAGCTGAACGGCTCGCTCGAGGACGAGGACCGCGTGATGGCCCTGGCGGAAGAGCTGGCCCATGCCCACGAGCGCCTCAACCATATCGGCGCCGGCGATCACGACAAGCAGGTGGAGGAGACGCTCCGCGGTATCGGGTACTCGGAGGTCGATATGGACCGGCCCATGAAGGAGCTGAGCGGCGGCTGGCGCATGCGCGCGGAGCTGGCGCGCATCCTGCTGATGAGCCCGGACCTGCTCCTGCTGGACGAGCCCACCAACCACCTGGACCTGCCCGCGATCCAGTGGCTGGAGGACCTGCTCACCACCTACCCGGCCGCTCTGGTGCTCATCAGCCACGACAAGGCATTCCTGGACCGGCTCACCAAGCGCACCATCGAGGTGGGTGGCGGCCGCCTGATCGACCGCAAGGTGCCCTGGAGCCAGTTCGTGGAGCTGCGGAAGGAGGAGAAGGCCCGCCAGATGAAGGCCTACGAGGAGCAGCAGAAGTACATCGAGCACACGCAGGAGCTCATCAACAAGTTCCGCGCGAAGAAGGACAAGGCCGCGTTCGCGCAAAGTCTCATCACCAAGCTGGAGAAGCTGGACCGCGTGATCGTGGAGGACGATGCGTTCCGCTCCATGATCGTGAAGTTCCCCCCGGCGCCGCACAGCGGCAAGCTGGTGCTGGAGATGCACAAGGCCCGCAAGACCTATGGGGACCGCGTGATCCTCACCGATGGGGAGCTCACGCTGTCGCGTGGGGAGGCCGTGGCCCTGGTGGGCGCGAACGGCACCGGCAAGAGCACGGTGATGCGCATGATCGTGGGCGAGGAACCTTTCGAAGGGGATATGAAGCTGGGCCACCAGGTCACCATCGGGTACTACGCGCAGGACATGCCCGACCGCCTGGATCCAACGCTTACCATCATCGAGACGGCCGAACAGGCCGCAAGTGACGAGAACCGCCCGAAGGTGCGGGGCATGCTCGGTGCCTTCCTCTTCAGCGGCGACGAGGTGGACAAGAAGGTGAAGGTGCTCAGCGGCGGTGAGCGCGCGCGCGTGGCCCTGTGCTGCATGCTGCTGCGTCCGCTCAACTTCATCCTGCTCGACGAGCCCACGCACCACCTGGACATCCAGAGCAAGGACGTGCTGAAGCAGGCGCTGAAGGACTACGACGGCACCTTCCTCATCGTGAGCCACGACCGCGATTTCCTCCATGGCCTCACCAACCGCCTGCTCGAGGTGAAGGGCGGCCGCCTGCGCGATCATCACATGGACATCCTCGAGCTCATCGAGCGGAACAAGGCGGAGGCCTCGATGAACGATACCGTGAAGCAGGTCGCTGCGAAGGCCGAGGCCCCCAAGGTGCGGCAGGACGACCGCGGTGCACGGAAGGAGCAGGAGAAGGAGCTCCGCCGCCTGCGGAACCTGGTGACGAAGTGCGAGCAGGACATGGCCGCGCTCGAGGCCGAGCAGAAGGAGCTGCAGGCGCGCCTCACGGCCGGTGGGCTGGAGGCCGCGCGGATGGAGGAGGGCTATGCCCGCCTCGGGGAGATCGCCGCGCGCATGGAGGAGCGCATGCGGGAATGGGAGCGCGCGGGCAACGAGCTCGAGTCCCTCGGCCAGGACCTGGCCTGAGCGGGGCGTTACCTGCCGGGGGCGCCGGCATTGATGCTTCGGAACCAACACCGAAGCCATGGCCGCCATCAAGCTCCCGCCGCGTCAGCGCATGATCAACATGATGTACCTCGTGCTCACCGCCATGCTGGCGATGAACGTGAGCAAGGAGGTGCTCGATTCCTTCGCCATCCTGGATGCCGATCTGGTGCGCAGCGAACGCGCGAACGCCCAGCGGTCCGCGGTGGAGTACGCCGCCTTTGCAGATGCCGCCCAGCGCTTCCCTGACCGTTACGGGGCGCTGGACCGTGATGCACGCAGGGTGCGGGCCCAGGCGGACACGTTGATCCGGCGGATGGAGCGCATGAAGCTCCACGTGATGAGCGAGGCCGAGGGACGCGCACCGGATGAGCTGCTCGGTCGTGCCGCCGACGGCACCGACTCGCTGCTGGCCCTGATGCATGTGGAGGCCAAGGACGACCGCGACGCCCTCACGCGTTTGTTGGTGGGGCCGGAGCCTGCGCGCCCGTTGGAGGGGCCGGGCACTGCCAACGCGCTCAAGCGCGCTTTGGAGGAGTTCCGCGATTCACTGAAGGTGCTCTGTGGGGCGGGAGCGCCGGAGCTGGCCGCCTCGCTCGACCTCACCTTCCGACTGGATGGGGCCACGGATGCCTCGGGCACACGCAACAACTGGGAAAGCCTGAACTTCTACGATGTGCCGCTGGCGGCAGGCATCGCGCAGTTGAGCAAGCTGCAGGCCGATGTGCGTGCGGCGGAGAACGACGTGGTGAAATGGCTCTACCGCTCGGCCACGCGCGATGCCAAGGTGATGAGCGACGTGGTGGCGGCGGCCGTTCCGCGCAGCAGCGTGGTGATGGTGGGCGATACCTTCTCGGCCGATGTGTTCCTGGCCGCCTACGATGCCAAGAACCGGCCCCGCGTGCTGGTGGAGGGCGCTGGTGAGCTCCCTTTGGGGCCGGACGGCCGGGCAAAGCTGCGGGTGAAGGCCGGGGAGCCCGGGGAGCACACCATCACCGGGGTCATCCGGTCGCAGGGAGCAAAGGGGGAGGAGACCTACCCCTACAGCTTGACCTACCAGGTGGTTGCGCCGCTGTTGGTGGCCTCGCCCACGAAGATGAACGTGCTGTACCGCGGTGTGGACAATCCCGTTTCGCTGTCCGTGCCGGGCGTGCGCAAGGAAGACCTTCAGGCCTACATCGATAACGGCACCATCACGGCCCGCGACGGAGGTTGGGTGGCCCGTGTGGGCGGGGGGGCCAAGGCGCACATCACCGTGACCGCCCGCACGCCGGACGGCAGCCGTACGGTCGGTCCCGTGGAGTTCCGCGTGAAGGACCTGCCGGCACCCCTGGCCTCCGTGAACGGCATCACCAGCAAGGATGCCCGGGCACCCCTCGGGAAGCTGAAGGCCGCGCGCGGGGTGGTGGTGAAGCTCGGGGACGGATGCGAGTTCAACGAACCGTTCACCGTGGTCTCCTACACGCTCTCCCTGGCGCGTGGCTCGGCCATCACCGACCACACCGTTCGGGGCGCCGCCTTCGACGAGAAAGCCCTGCAGATGCTCGACCAGCTGCGCAACGGGGACCGGGTCTGGGTGGAGGAGATCAAGGCGCGGTTGGCCAACGGCCAGGGCCCTGTGTACGACGTGCTGCCCATCGCGCTGAAAGTGGTCCGGTAGGGAATAGTTCGCCGAAAAGCCGTCGGGGATCGTTCCGGTGCTATATTCGCGGCCCACATTGCGGGGTGGAGCAGATGGTAGCTCGTCGGGCTCATAACCCGAAGGCCGCAGGTTCGAGTCCTGCCCCCGCTACAAGGAAGAGCCCCGACGCGAGTCGGGGTTCTTCGCTTTCAACGCGAGCGCCCATGTCCCATCGCGCCGGATACGTCAACATCATCGGCCACCCGAACGTGGGCAAGAGCACCCTGCTCAACGCCCTGCTCGGTGAGAAGCTGGTGATCACCAATCCCAAGGCGCAGACCACGCGCCACCGGATCCTGGGCATCTTGAACGGGGAGGACCACCAGTTGATCCTGTCCGACACGCCCGGCATCCTGGACCCGCAATACCCCCTGCAGAAGAGCATGATGCGGGCGGTGGACGAGGCCCTGCAGGATGCGGACGTGCTCATCGTGCTGGTGGAGCTCGGCGAGCGTCCGGAGAAGGCCGAGGCGGTGGTGAAGCGGGCCGAGCGCTTCGGTGGCCCGCTCCTCGTGCTGGTGAACAAGATGGACACCGGTACGGACGCCCAGCTGGTGGAGTCCCTGGAGGCGTGGCAGGCCGTGTTCCCGCGCGGCAAGGTGGTGCCGATCTCCGCCCTGCACGGCTACAACGTGGAGGAGCTGCGTACCAGGCTCATCGCACTGCTGCCGGAGCACCCGCCTTACTTCCCCAAGGACGACCTCAGCGACCGGGACCTGCGCTTCTTCGTGAGCGAGATGATCCGCGAGAAGGTGCTGGCGTTGTACAAGCAGGAGATCCCGTACAGCACGCAGGTGGTGGTGAACAGCTACAAGGAGGATCCGGACATCGTGCGCATCCAGGCGGACGTGGTGGTGATGCGCGAGAGCCAGAAGGGCATCATCATCGGCAGGGGCGGCGGCGCCTTGCGTCAGCTGGGCACCGAGGCGCGCAAGGCCATCGAGAAGTTCTGCGGCAACAAGGTCTTCCTCGATCTTCGCGTGAAGGTGGACCCGGATTGGCGGGATGACGAGCGGAAACTGAAACGGTACGGATACTAACCCCATCGCCGGGGCTCCGGCGTTCGAGGAATGAGCAACATCGTCGCCATCGTGGGTCGCCCGAACGTGGGCAAGAGCACGCTCTTCAACCGCCTCATCGAGCGCCGCGAGGCCATCACCGATCCCACGGCCGGCACCACACGCGACCGGCACTACGGGCAGGCCGAATGGAACGGCCACTTCTTCAGCGTGATCGACACGGGCGGCTACGTGCAGGGCAGCGACGACGTCTTCGAGGCCGAGATCCGCAAGCAGGTGGCCCTGGCGCTGGACGAGGCCGACAGCATCCTCTTCCTGGTGGACACCCAGACCGGCGTCACCCACATGGACGAGGCCATCGCGCGTATGCTGCGCAAGACCAGCAAGCCGGTGCTGCTCGTGGCCAACAAGGTGGATACGTTCGACAAGGATGGTGATGCCGCGGAGTTCTATGCCCTGGGCCTCGGCGAGGTGCACCGCATCAGCGCGCAGAGCGGGGCGGGCACCGGCGACCTGCTGGACCTGCTGGTGGCGGACTTCCGCAAGCCCACGGACGAGGTGAAGGACGAGCTGCCGCGCATCGCCATCGTGGGCAAGCCCAACGTGGGCAAGAGCTCCCTGGTGAACGCGCTGCTCGGTCAGGAACGCAACATCGTGACCCCGATCGCCGGCACCACGCGTGATACGGTGAACTCCCGTTTCAATGCCTTCGGGTTCGATGCGTGGTTGTTGGATACCGCCGGCATCCGGAAGAAGGCGAAGGTGGAGGAGGACATCGAGTTCTACAGTGTGCTCCGGAGCGTTCGTTCCATCGAGGACAGCGACGTGTGCCTGCTGCTCATCGATGCGCAGGAGGGCATGGACCATCAGGCCCTGCACATCTTCAGCATGATCGAGCGCAACGGCAAGGGCGTGGTGATCGTGGTGAACAAATGGGACCTGCTGGAGAAGGACACCAACGCGGCCAAGCATTACGAGGAGGAGATCCGCAAGCGGACCGCACCCTTCACCGACCTCCCGATCGTCTTCACCAGCGTTACGGAGAAGCAGCGCATCCACCGCACCATGGAGCTGGCCATGAAAGTGTTCGAGGCGCGGAAGCAGCGCATCGCCACCCGGAAGCTCAACGATGTGATGCTGCCGGAGATCGAGCGCCTGCCGCCGCCGATGTACAAGAGCAAGAGCGTGCACATCAAGTATGTGATGCAGCTGCCCGGTGCAGTGCCCGCGTTCGCGTTCTTCACGAACCTGCCGCAGTACGTCAAGGAGAGCTACACCCGCTTCCTGGAGAACAAACTGCGTGAGCACTTCGACTTCCACGGGGTGCCTATCCGTGTGTTCTTCCGGAAGAAGTAGTTTCGGGTCATGGCGCGCTGGCATGGATCAACCGCGGTACGGCACCTGCCGGTATGGCTGGGGGCGGCCGCGCTTCTGTCCGCCATCGTGCTCCAGCTGGGGATGTACCCCGTGTTCCACCTGCAGCGCAAGGCCGTTCGGCACGCGATGAAGGACCGCATCCTGGCGGGTGTGCCGGCCAGCGCGCTCACCGAGTTCCGCTACACCCCACAGGAGCTCGCGGAGGTGGACTTCCTGGACGGCGGTCGCGAACTGCGGCACGAAGGAGTGATGTACGACATCGCGCGGGTGCACCACGATGGCCATGGCCATGTGGTGATCGCGGCGCTGCGCGACGACAAGGAGACCAGGCTGATGGCCGACCTCGGTCGGATGGTGGAGCTGCAGGTGGAGCAGGACGCGACCGGTCGAAATGGTCGGCTCGCGCTCATCGGGAGCTGGGCCGTGTATTGCGAGCCCTGGTCATCCATGGGGTGCGCGGACCTTACGGGCCATGCCCTGACCTTCTTCGAGCCGGCGATGCGCCCCGGAAGGCTGGTGGACGCCATGGATCCGGGGCCCCCGCGCCGGGGCTGATGCCCCAAGGCGTTCCTTCCGCAGGAGCAGGGATGTCCACCTTCAGGCCATGCCATGGGCATGTCCCCGGGTGTGTTCGCTCCTGACCGTTCCCACATTCCCATTCATGTTCAACCGAACCCTTGCCCTGATGGCGGGCACAATGGCCATCATCACCGGTCTGCATGCGCAGACCATCACCCTGCGCGATCAAGTGACCAACGAGCCGGTGGCGGAGGCCGTGCTCACCTGCATTGCCAACAACGTCAGCGTGCGCAGCGATGCGCAAGGGCACGCTGACATCTCCACGCTGAAGGACTGCGGCTCCGTGCGCATCCAGCATACGTCCTTCCAGGAGCGCACGATCAGTGGAGCGGACCTCGCCTCCGGCGCGGACGTACTGCTGACCTACCACAGTGACGCCCTGCGCGAGGTGGTGGTGAGCGCAAGCCGCTTCGAAGAGATGCGCCGCGATGTTCCCGAGCGCATCGACGTCATCAAGGCGCGCGACATCCGCTTGATGGACCAGCCCACCACGGCCGAACTCCTGCAGAACACGGGAACGGTCTTCGTGCAGAAGAGCCAGCTCGGCGGCGGCAGCCCGATCATCCGCGGCTTCGAGGCGAGCCGGATCCTGCTCGTGGTGGACGGGGTGCGCATGAACAACGCCATCTACCGGGCGGGACACCTGCAGGACATCATCTCCGTGGACCAGAACATGCTGGAGCGCGTGGAGGTGGTGAGCGGTCCGAACTCCGTGGCCTATGGCAGCGATGCGCTGGGCGGCACCATCCACCTGATCACCCGCATGCCGAAGTTCAAGGTCCCGGGTGGGAAGGGCGTGCTGGCCGATGCGTTCGTACGCTACTCCACGGCCATGGAGGAGAAGACGGCCCATGCAGGCTTCGAGCTGCGGGGCGCCAAGGTGGCCAGCTATACGAGCATCACGTGGAGCGATTTCGGCGACCTGCGGCAGGGCAGCACACGCTCGGCCGATTGGGGCGACGTGGGTGCGACCCAGTACCGGATCGACCGGATCAACGACGTGGACACGGTGCTTGCACCCAAGGACCGGAACGTGCAGTACGGCACGGGCTACACGCAGCTCGACCTGATGGAGAAGTTGCGCATCCGCACCGGGGAGAACATGGTTCACCAGCTGAACCTGCAGTACAGCACCTCCTCCGACATTCCGCGCTACGACCGCACATCGCTGTTCAGCCGCGATGCGGACGGCAACATCGTGCCGGGCAACAGCGAATGGTATTACGGTCCGCAGAACCGGTTGCTGGCGGCCTACACGCTTGAGCTCACGCGCACCAAGGGCATCTTCGACAAGGCGCGGTTCACGCCCAGCTACCAATCCATTGACCAGAGCCGTTACAGCCGCGGTTGGAATTCGAGCCGGCTCGGCGCCAACGAGGAGAAGGTCGGTGTGTTCGCGTTCAACGCGGACATGGAGAAGAAGGCGGGCCGGAACGAGTTCCGCTATGGCGTGGAGTACACCAACAACGACGTGCAGAGCGAGGCGTACCGCGAGCACATCGGTACGGGGGAGATCACCTACCGCACCACGCGTTATCCCGGCGGCGGAAGCACCATGTCGTCCATCGCCGCGTACGTGAGCCGAACCCAGGAGCTGTCCGACAAGGTGGTGGTCAGCGAGGGTCTGCGCTTCACCAATGTGGAACTGGAGAGCACGTTCAACGATCAGGAAGCGTTCCAGTACCTGAACGGCACCTACAAGCAGAACAGCTCCGCGCTCACCTGGCGTGCCGGCCTGATGTACATGCCGGGCCGTGATTGGCGCTTCAGCTTCCTGGGCAGCTCCGGCTTCCGCGCACCGAACGTGGACGACATGGGCAAGGTGTTCGAAGTGATCGACGGGGTGATCGTGGTGCCGAACACGGACCTGCGGCCCGAGACCACCACGAACATGGAGATCGCCATCAGCAAGACGGTGGAGAAGAGCACCACGTTCGATGTCAATGCCTTCTACACCCTTTACAACAACGCTCTCACGATCGGAGCGTTCAACGTGAACGGCCAGGGCACGGTGGAGATCGATTCGGTGCCTTACCAGGTGACCGCCCTCACCAACCAGCGCCAGGCGTACCTGTATGGCTTCAGCGGGCAGTTCACGGACCGCATCACCGACCGGTTCACTTTGCGCGCAGGGGTCACCTACACCTATGCCCGCATCCGCACCGACAGCGCGGAGATCCCGCTCGACCACGTGGCGCCCTTGTTCGGCCGTGCAGGCCTGGAGTATCAGGCGAAGAAGTTCCGCATGGAGGCCTATGTGGTGTTCAACGGATGGAAGCGCCTGCGCGACTTCAACCTGACCCCGGGAAGCGAGGACAACCTGCAGTACACCACCCCGGAAGGTGTGCCGGCCTGGTACACCCTGAACGTCCGCGGCTCTTACGCCTTCAACAAGTACCTCTCGTTGCAAGTAGGTCTGGAGAACATCGCGGATGAGTTCTACCGGGTGTACGCCAGCGGAACGAGCGCGCCTGGACGTAACCTGCAGGTGAGCTTGCGCGCCAACTTCTGACGATGCGACGTGGTGCGGTGGCCGAAGCCTGCGGGTAGGCGCCGCCCACGCTCGGGTCGTGAGCGAGCAGGACCCGGGTCCACGAAGCGGAGGAACGGCCTGCGGCAGGCCGGCGAAAGCCGGTGGGCCGCTCCTTCGGTGCTGCCGTCAACGCGCCGCTGCCTCATCGGCCGCGACCGTTGCCCGGGCGCATGCTCCACATCCTGAACAAGACCGACACATTCGATGTTGCCGGAAGAGCGCACGCATATCCTTCGTGCGGAACGGCGGCACCAACAACAACCTGGACCATGAGAACGAACATGCGATCCATCGGACGGATCACGGCCCTGGCCGTGCTCCTGTCCTGTGCACTGCAGGGACGCGCGCAGCACCCCCTGCCCTGTGGAACGGACCTGCACCGCGCACGGAACATCGCCGCGGACCCGGCCATACGGGACCGGGAGGCCCTGCTGGAGGCCTTCATCCAACAGTGGATCAGCGAGCACGCCGCAACACGTGATGCCGACACGCTCGTTTACATGATCCCCACCGTCTTCCACGTGGTGCACATGGACGGCGAGGAGTGCATCAGCAACGCGCAGATCGCTGATGCCATGGAGGTACTGAACCGCGACTTCCGCAAGCTGAACGCTGACGTGGCCGAGGTGTGCTGCGGTTTTCAGGACATCGCGGCGGATGTGCGCGTGGAGTTCCGGCTGGCCACGGTGGACCCGCTCGGTTTCTGCACCAACGGCATCGACCGCATCCGCAGCGTGGAGACCTTCGTGGGGGACAACGGCTCGAAGCTGGCCGTGTGGCCGCGCGACAAGTATTTGAACATCTGGACCATGGCCAAGATGGAGGGGGGTGTGGCCGGATACTCGCAATACCCCAGCTCCGTGGACGGCAACCTGGCGCCGGCGGACGGGGTGATCATCCTGCACGACTACATCGGCCGCACGGGCACGGGCACCGAAGGCCGCTCCCGCGCGCTCACGCACGAGATCGGGCACTGGTTGGACCTGAAGCATGTGTGGGGTGACAACAACGGCGTGGATGGCGCCCCGCAGGGCCACATGAGCCCCGTATGCGGGGACGATGCCGTGGAGGATACGCCTCTGACCCGCGGCTGGAGCACCTGCCCGACCCCGGCGCAGAGCACCGATTGCGATGATGCCGTGGCGGAGAACTTCGAGAACTACATGGAGTACTCCTACTGTTCCAAGATGTTCACGGAAGGTCAGTCCCTGCGCATGCGTGCCGCGCTGGCCTCCACCATGGCGGAGCGCAACATGCTGTACACACCGGAGAACCTGGCGGCCACCGGTGTTGCCCATGGACACGAGCAGCTGTGCGCCCCCGTGGCCGACTTCCGTGTGTTCAACGATGGGGTGCCGGGTGCTGCGAACGAACGCACGCCGCAGGGCACGCGCATGTACTGCATCGGGGACAATGTGAACTTCTACGACAACAGCACACGCGCTTCCGTGGACAGCTGGCAATGGACCTTCCAGGACGGCGTGCCGGCCACTTCCACCGAACGCGATCCCGTGGTCTCCTTCACCAGCGGTGGTTGGAAGAGCGTTACGCTCACCGTGGGCAATGCTCAAGGCAGCAGCACCCGTACGGATGCGTTCGCGGTCTTCATCGCGGACGAATGGTCCTTCATCCCCGGCCCGGTGCAGGAGGACTTCGAGGGCAACGACTGTCCGGAATGCCCGTACATCGTGGAGAACTACGAGGGGAACACCAGCCAGTGGCAGGCCACCTCCGACGCGGCCCGCTCCGGTTCGCGCAGCATGCGCTTGAACGCGTTCGATTCCTTCGGCATCAACGACTACTTCATCGATGAAGGCGACAACGACATCGATGCCTTCGCGACACCCACGATGGACCTGCGCTGGCTCCAGAACGGGCAGCTCACGTTCTGGTGGGCCTATGCCACCCGAGGCAGTTCCCCGAACGACGTGACGGAGCGGCTGGAGATCTGGAGCAGCAGCACCTGCGGGCGCACGTGGAACCTGCGTGAGACCATTTCCGGCACCGAGCTGATCACCGATGGAGCGGACAACAGCTTCTATGTGCCTGCGACGCCGGGTGCCTGGCGCCAGTTCCAGTGGGACCTGCCGACCTCGCTGTCCGCCAACAACGTGCGCTTCAAGTTCGTGTACTACTCCGGCATCGCCAGCAACAACCTCTACATCGACGACATCAACATCACCGGCACCGTCGGTATCGATCAGCGGACGACGGTGGATCCCGGTCTGTTGTTGGTGCCGAACCCGGCGGCCGACGAGCTTTCGATCGTGGCTTCGCTGCCTGACGGTGAGCGCGGTGAATTGGTGCTGCTGGATGCCAGCGGCCGCATCTGCTGGTCGCACACCACGGCGCGTGTGGCGCAGGAGCGGGTGGTGCTCGACGTGCGCAGCGCAGGCATCGCACCCGGGCTGTACATGGTGCAACTGCAGCACCCCCGCGGCGTCCGTACCGAGCGACTGGTGGTGCGCTGAGCGGCGATGAGGGCATGGGCGAAGGGCCGCGGGTGATCCTGCGGCCCTTCGTGCGTTACATCCGGGCCAACGCCTGGTCCAGGTCCGCGATCAGCAATGCCGGATCCTCGATGCCGATGTACAGCCGCACCATGGTGAAGGGCAGGTCGGTGTAGTAGCCGCTGGGCCCTTTCAGTGCACATACGGGCCATTGCAGGCTCTCGAAGCCGCCCCAGCTCACGGCGATCAGGAAGCGCCGCAGGTTGTCGCAGAAGCGTTCCACGGCCGCCTCGTCCTCTGCGTCGAGCTCGATCGTCATCAGCCCGCCGCAGCGCTTCATCTGGCGGCGCGCCAGCGCATGCTGCGGATGGCTCTCCAGGAAGGGCCAGTGCACACGCTTCACCTTCGGATGCGCTTCAAGGAAGCGCGCCACCTGTTCCGCGTTGTCCGCACTGCGGTGCACACGCAGCTCCAGCGTGCGCAGGCCGCGCATCAGCAGCCAGGCATCGTGCGGCGAAGGGGCGGCCCCCAGGGTCATGAACTCGCGGCTCATCACCTGCCGCATGTGCGCCGCGGAGCCGGCGAGCACACCGCACACCACATCGCTGTGGCCGTTCAGGTACTTGGTGCCGCTGTGGGCCACCATGTCGATGCCCAGGTCGATGGGGTTCTGGAACAGCGGGCTGTTGTAGCTGTTGTCGCACAGGGTGAGGATGCCCTTCTCCTTCGCGATCGCCGCCACAGCACGCAGGTCCTGCAGTTCGAAGGTGAGCGAGTTGGGGCTCTCGGTGATGAAGAAGGTGGTATTGGACCGGCATGCACGGCGATAGTTGTCGGCATCGGTGCCGTCCACGAAGGTGTGCTCCACCCCGAAGCGCGCGAGCAGCTCCACCAGCAGCTTCTTCGTCCAGCTGTAGGGCTTGTGCACGCACACCACATGGTCGCCCGCCTTGGTGAACGCGATCACGGCAGCGGCGATGGCGGCGCTGCCGCTGCTGAACAGCAGAGCATCCTCCGCATGCTCCAGTGCGGCCAGCTTGCGGCGCACCATGGCCACCGTGGGGTTGTAGCCGCGGGTGTACAGCGGTCGCTCGAACTCGTGCTGCACCGTGGCACGCATGGCCGCCACCGTGGGGTAGGCGAAGTTCCCGCTCTGCACGATCGGCGGGATCACGGCATCGAAGCCGCGCTCACGTTCCTCGCCAAGGTGCGTGAGCAGGTGGGACAGGTCGTCGGTCATGGTGTGCGGTGGAGGAACACGAAGCCGTTGCGGCGGTAAAGCTCCGTGAAGGTGCCCAGGGCCCGCACCTCCTCGATAGCAGTGATCTTGCAGCTCAGGTACACCGGCCGGTCGATGGGGCCGTGCAGCAGGACATCCTCCGGCGGCTGGGCCTCGGCCATGCGGCCATAGAACTCGGGCACGTAGCTCTTGTAGCCTTTGGTGAGCAGCCAGCACCGCTCACCCGCATGGCCTTCGAAGAACTCCACGGCCGCCCGCTGGGAATAGGCCTCGATGTTGTTGACGAAGAAGAACAGGGTGCACCAAACGAAGGCCGCCGTGCCCACGAAGGAGGTGAGCAGGCTGGCGCGGAAGCGCCCGCGCTGGTGCAGGAAGTGCGCGGCCGTGAGCGCGCCGAACAGCACAAGCCCCGCCACGGCCTCCACACCGGTCCACCGCACGTCGGCCTCCAGGTTGCCCAGCGCGAAGGCGTCGTCCTTGAGCAGTGGCTTCAGTACATCGATGTGCATGCCCACGAAGGGCACCGCGATCACGATCACGGCGATGAGGTTGCCCAGGATGCCGAGGGCGAAGCGCGTCCAGCCGAAGCCTTCGTTCCGCTGCCAGATGCGCTCCAATTGCAGCGCGGCCAGGTAGGTGAGCGGGAAGTAGCACAGGCTGCTGTAGTGGACGATCTTGGTGTTCACGATGCTGAACAGGACCAGCACCACCCAGAACAGGGTCAGCATCCAGCGCCGCAGGTCGGTGCGTTGCCCATCGGTTTCGCGCGTGGGCCGCAGCAGCTCCTGCAGGGCGAAGAGCGAGGCCGGGAAGCAGCCGATCAGCAGCACCACCACGTGATAGCCGAAGAAGCCGCCATGCCCGGCATCCTCCTGGGTGAACAGCGCCACCTGCCGCTCGAAGAAGGCCACCATGAAGGCGGGGCCGTTGCGCAGCAGGTCGTACACGCCCCAGAGCGCAGCGGTGCCGATGGCTGCGCCCGCCACCACGGCCACACGACCCCAGTGCAATACGGGACGGAAACGGTGCGTGGCCCAGTACGTCAGCACAGTGAGCCCGAGGATGATCGCCGCGGCCGGGCCCTTGGTGAGCAGCGCCAGACCGATGAGCACGCCGCTGGCCAGGGCTTGTGCGGTGGAACGTTCGCGCAGGCTGCGGATGAAGGCGTAAAGGCCGAGGAAGATGAAAAGGTTGAACCAGGGGTCGATGATGCCGCTGTGGAAGTAGAGGTGGGGCAGGATGGAGCCTGCGTAGGCCAGCGCCCAGAGCAGCCCGAAGCGGTCGTCGCGCTCGCGCCGGCCGATCCGGTACAGCAGCACCAGCGTCACCGCGCCGCACAGGGCGTTGGGCAGCCGCGCGGCGAACTCGCCCACGCCGAAGAGCGCCATGCAGGCGGCCTGCATCCATAGGAAGAGTGGCGGCTTCTCGTGGAAGGGCGCAAAGGCCATCTGTGGGCGGCTCCGGTCGCCGCTCACGAGCATCTCGCGCGCGATCTCGGCGAAGTTGATCTCGTCCCAATCGAAGAGGTGCACGGCGCCCAGGCCCGGCACGAAGAGCAGCAGAGCACCAAGGGCGATGAGGAGCGAGGTGCGCGTGGAGTGGGACATGGGATCCAGGCCGACGGGTGCAAAGGAATGCGCCCGCTTGGCAGATCTGATGCATGGGGCATCACCGAAGGACCACTAACCGCAGGGAGTACGAACCCGGTGTGCGATGCACCTTGGCGAAATAGCATCCTGGCGAGAATGAAAGCAGGTCGATGGTCGGTCCTCTTGTCGTGAGCAGGGAACGCCCCATTTCGTCCTTCACCTCGATCAGCGCATCTGAATCTCCAAGGATAGCGAATAGACCTGAAGATGGGTTGGGTGCTACGCGCATAACACCAAAGGCTATCTGTTCGCCAACTCCTGTTACTGGTGGGAAGCAGCAGATAGGGCCACCCGGTAGACCATCACTACCCCCATCTGAGCTATAATAGCACGTATCCTCCGCAGTGATGCAAAGCACGCGTTCATTGTTCAACCCGCCTGTGGCTTTTAGAAATGGGCCATGAGAAGTGCCGGCGCCTGCTTGCCAAAAGAATTTGATTGGATCAAAACCATTATCAATATAGCAAGGGGTATGCACGTAGTGCCTTATTACAGATATCCCGAAGTTGGTCCGAACACGAACAGAATCAACAATAACGTCACGTAAAATAGGGTCAGATAAACAAATATCCCCACCATCAGCCTTTACTAAAACATTATGGAGCGTGTCCCCTTCCAAGGCGTTGACGTCGCCTGTAAGATACTCGGCAGCCGAATCTGGCAAGTACACATAGCCTTTCCCATCAGAATCGCTTCGCACAAAATTGACGTTATCGGGGCCGTATGGCAGCCATGGACCCCAATCATCGAAATATGTGTGCATGACTTTGTATCCGATTCCTTGAATGAGCGTATCGGGGTCGTCGTCCATGATTACAACTATATGGAAACCATCGGGCGACTGTGCGCTCTCAAGACACCATGCAGCATTTGATTCAGGATAAAATTGCGCAACGCAGATCATCGGTGCAGCTCCTGCAAGAAAAGTGGCTATTCGCATGTTGTCGTTCAGTTGATCACTACCCGTTCGGTAACGCGCAGGTCACCTCACCGCTGCACCATTAGCCTTACTGATCTCACCCCCCCCGGTGTGCGCACCAGTGCGTGGTAGATACCCGGCGAATATGCCGATAGATCGATGCGCGGGCTGCTGGTTTCAAAAAGCCATTTACCGGTGGCATCATATACCGTAGCTGAACGCATGCGCATGTGCAGTTCGAAAACCCCGGACGATGGGTTCGGGCTGACTCGCACTGTCCCATCAGCAGGGTGCTCCACAAGACCCAATGGGCTTTCCAGTGGGCAATCACACGGGATGCCTGGAAGGCCGGGATAGCTGAACTGATTTGAGTAGACATAGGTATCCTGTTGCCGTAAGCATTGAAGCTCTTGGAACGCATTTGCAACAGACAAAATTAATAGCGGACCATAGCTGTTCCCTATACCGGCCTGCCAGAATATTTCATAACCCGAATAACCTTGGGGAATCCATCCGTACGCATGAACGTACCATCGCGTAACTACTACATCATTGTTCTCAATTGTCCGAACCGAATCGACGATAACTCGCTTGAGCCAGTAGGTTTGCCACCCCCAAGTGTCAGCGGTGAGGACGTTGGGTATGGTATCTCCAGGCATCGCGTTCACGTCTGCCACCAAGTATTCCTGCATAGAGTCTAACAGCATCATATAGCCCTTCCCGTCCGTATCGGAGCGCACGTAATAGCGTTTGACGAATTGCCAAGTTTCCAAACCAAGCGCATCATTGTACTCTTCGATGCGCTGGTAAGTGTTACCCAGAATGACCGTATCCGACTCGGGTTCCATGAGCATTCTGGTATGAACGATCTCCGAGTTATCAAAGCTTAAAAAGCACCACGCTGCAGAGGAATCGGGGAAGCATTGGGCATGGGCAGCACCACCAGAAAGGTACAATAACCAAACGAAGGAACATAGTGATCTACTGATGTTCATTGGATCATGATCTTGTTGATGCGTTGCACACCGTTACACTCCACAGCCACCAGGTACAGGCCCAGCAGGCCGCTTAGTTCGATCTGTTTCACGGGGCCTCGCATGGTGGAGGTGAGCACCAAATTGCCCGTGGGGCCGTATATGCGAATGCTTGCAGACGCATCCGGCATCACAAAATCCGCTTGCACGGTGAACGAACCGTTAGCGGGGTTTGGGAACAGCTGCATGGACGCGTTCATCTCCGGCTCCTCCCCTTCGGTCCATTCATCGGGAACGACTTCCATGGCTTTCGGGTGGAAACTATTGCCCGGTATATCGCAGGGGTGAATGAACGCATGGAAGGCGGTACCAGCCGTGGCATGGAAGCCCGCAGCCAGGTGTACTTGATTGCCTGCCCGGTAATCCACCTTCAAACCCGAAGCGAGCGTGGCCACCGAACTGATGTCGTTCCTGGCTTCCAAGAAGGTGTTCTGGGCATAGGCGCCTGCCTCTGCGAAGTCCCATGCATCCGGGCAGTGCAAGTGGTGCTCCCATACGCCCCTACCCACGGTACCTACACGCAGGCGATTGATCACGTAATTCGCTTCCAGGCCGCGGGCGTCCACGTGCGGCAGCGCATCGCCCAGCCGAACCCAGCCGGCGGTGTTCCCCAGGTCATCGGCATCTTGCGGCGCAGCAGGATCATACGCGGCAATGCGTTTGTTATCGGTGAAATACACGCCCACCTCCGTGGAGATATAGAGGCCCCCATCACTTCCCTGCTCGTACACCAAACAATCGAAACTGCACGTAGTGTTGGGCAAATTCATCGTAAGGTCTGAACATGGGATATCGCCTCCACACTCGAATTTGCCGGTGGCGGGGTAGTCACCCGGGATATCCGAGATGTCCATACGGAACACCATCTTTTCCGCATGATCTCCGAGGAAATTAAACCCGTAGCCGCTCTGGGACGCACTATAGGCGATGTAGATGATGCTCTCTTCGTTCGGGTCGAAGGCCATGGCCGCGACCAGCGGTTCGCGTAGGTCATCACCCGAACCCAGGAGTGCCCTGCGCGGGTGGGGCACTTCTTCCCAATGGGCCTTCACCACCAACGGGTCTGGTGCCGTAGCGTAGGTGTTCCTGTACAGGCGCTGCTGCCAATCCCAATTCTCCAAGCTCACATACAGGTGGTCCGTATTGGCCGGTGTGTTCCGGATCCACCAGAATTGCCCATTGTTGAAGGCCTCGAAGTTGTTGCCGATCACTTCAGCTGGTCGAGCGACCTCGAACATGTTCGCGAAGTCGCTGATGAACTCGTTGGTGTTGCCTCCGTCTTCCGAGCGTACGATCTCTATCCGCCAGTTGGTCCCGTTGTGTGGCACGGGGTTGCCATCATCATCTAAGGTGGTGAAGGAATAGGTACCCGCGTTTTTTAAGGACGCCCGGTATAGGCGGTCCGCATCCAACCGATGGATAGCCCCTTCGCTCCACCATTGGGACGATAAGCTGATAGAGCTGGCGGCATTGCTGGTACCGGCGTTGTCGCTTCGTTTCCAACCACCACTTTGGCTGCTCGAGTACACTCTGTTCCGGTCCTGCCTGCTTACCCAACACCGTGTGCCATCGCCCCCCACGGTGATCTTATCCCAATCCGGATCCCATCCAGGACCATAGGGTGTGCGGGTGAGCGTGGTGTTATCATGGTTCAAACCCGTTACCAGGAATTCCGGGTTTGTTTCAGTGGTTGAAAGAGCATCCACCTCCGCTACACCCAATCCATCGCTATGGTCGCTACAGTTGGGGATGCTGGGGTCCACTAAGTAGACACCACCATGGTTGGCCACCCAGATCTTGTTCTCTACACCCGGATGCCCCACGATATCCTCAACGTCATCATGACCATTTGTAACGTCGCCTTGATTTACATTGCTCAAATACCATCTCATGGTGGTCGAACGCGATACGAACACCGAATTGGGGTTTACTTGATCTACGCCAAAGGCGTGCCCTGCCCCGAAGCCTGTACCGAAGTCAGTGGCCTTGTCCGTCCAAATGCTTGTGAGCACATCGTAGGCTTTCACCCAGCAGTTGTATACCGTAATCCCGCCTACCACGGTATTGGGTCGCTCCGCCAAGCAATAGAAAGCATCGGGCGCGGCGGCGCTGGTTTCCACGGTGGCAAAGTTGATGGTCTCATCGATCGGAGGTTGGTTGGCGATCTCGTTCCAGGTATCCCCGTTATCCAGCGAAAGCATGAAGCGCCAAACAAGGGATGTTACGGTATTAACTCCCACTTGATGTGTTACCTTGAACCGCATGGCGGCGCAAAGCGTGCTGGTCGTGGCCGAGGGTAAGTACTCGATATCATAGCAGCGAACCGCCGGATCCACCGAAACATTGGTCCATGCGGAGAAGCTCGGAGGCACGGGAGTGATGTTCACGAGGTTCCATAGCGCATCCGCTGGGTCCGTAGCGGAGGGGTTGTCGCATACATACAACCCTTTCGTAGCCGCAAGGAACAAGCGATGGTCGGATTGCCCGTTCAGTTTGCGATCGAAGAGCAGTTTCTGGGTTTCGGTCGTAGGTCCCGAAAAGTCTTCCTGATCACCAATTCGTTCCCATTCGGTTCCAAGATTTGCGGTGCGAAAAATACCGCCGACATAGGACAGCATATTCGCGCCACGAGGAAGCGCATAGGCGGATATTGCATACCAACTCGTACTACTGCCGGGGTAGTACACGGCGGCTTGGCAGCCGGAATGGGGCCAGCCCACATCAGTACCCGCATTGGCCCACGTCCCGCCCGCATCGGTGGTGTAGAACAGCCCTCCACTGGAACTTGTGCAGAGCATGTTGTCAGGTTCGGTCGCATCGATGGCTATGGAGCGTATGGGGCCGATACCGATCATCGCATTCGTGCGCCGTTTGGGGCCGATCTCCCACCACGGATCCTCATTTGAGCGGTTGCCGCTCCCCGTAGCGGGCCGGTTCGCGTGGTAGTTGCGCATCAATTGGTCGTGTACCTCTCTATTCCCATGCGGGCAAAGTCGCGGTGTCCATTCCTTCAGGTACTTCTGGAACTCCGCATACTCTCCACCTTCTTGGTAGAAAATGGAATCAGGCGTATAGGCGTGTACGGAATCGAAGCAAGCCTGATTGGCGAATCGCCACTGGTAAAGTGGCCCAGTGGGTGGCGAATATGCTTGGGCGCTTGCAGAACCTGTCCCACCCACCAGAAGGAGGGTTATGCACCAAGGAGCGAGGCGGAGTAGGGGGCTCATGGCACTCACTTAGTGTTGAGCCGCCTCCCACGCCTTCATGCGTTGCTCCATGGCGTTGATCCGTTCCTCCAATTGCAGGATGTACAGCGCCTGCTCCTCCACCACCTTCACCAAGCGCGTGTGCGAGTCGGCCAATTCGATACCGCCCTTCTTTTCCACTTCGGCAGCAGAGAGGATACCCGGCAGGTGGCCATGGCCACGGATGAACGTGCGCCATTCATCGAAGGAGGGCAAGCTGTAGCCTTCCGTAAACACATAGTCGGGCCATGGGCCAACCTTGGCCAGCACGTCGCGGGTCACGATCCCGTCCTCCACGAACAAGCGGTATTGACCCACTGGTCCAGGCGGCGGCTCCGTTCCCAATCCGAGTTTCCCTTCGACGGTGAGGATCATGCGCTCCTGATCATCGGTGATGAACTTGATCGGGTGGGGGCTACGGGTACCCAGTATGGGCACGATACCTGGATCGCATTGCGGGTACTGGAACGTGTTGCCATCGGTCTCCCAATAGGGAAAATCCCCAAGTGTGAGCGCACAGGGTTCAACCGGTACGGGGTCAAGGTTCAGGGGCCCACCTGCGCGTAGGATGCCATTGGGGTCGCGGTACAATGGCCCTGCACCTATTGAACCCAAGAGCTTGATACTACCATCGCTGAGCAGCCTCAGCCGCTCCTGCCCGTTGCTCTTGAACACAACATCCTGGTTGTCCGTGGTGCCGAAGAAGTGGGTGGCTGGGTTCGTGCCCACGTTGCCGCTCATGGTCCAATCGCTGCGGTCAGGCTGGCGCAGGTAAACGGGGTCGGTCTTCAGAAGACAGCCGTTGGCATCGGTAATGGTCACCGAGTGGTTATCTGACCCTAGTGCGGTGCGGTCCTCAGTGGTTGCGCCGTCGCTCCAGACAAAGGCGAACGGTGCCACACCCCCGTAAACAGTAAGGTTGATGCTTCCATTGTATGCATTGAAAAGGCTGATGTTGTATCCGTTGCCATACTCGTACGGCTGCACGTCCGCCTTCATGGCATCGGGTTCGGTCAGCGTGATCTCCGCCCGGCCTTCCGTTTGGTTGGCATCCTTTACGCGCACCGAATAGAAACCGGCGGGAAGACCGCTTACGTCCTCTGTGCTGGCACCGGTGCTCCAGGTATAGGTGTAGGGTGAGGTGCCACCGGATACGGTCAGGTCGATGCTGCCATCCTTGAACCCGAAACAGGAAACGTTGTAGCCGCTGTGTTCGGAAGGCACCAAGCTCAAGTTGAGCTGGGCGAGCATGGGTTCAACATGAACTGAAAGAAGCGCTACGATCGCAGCACGGTACAACCAAGTACCCCCCCCCCGCAAGACCCTCGACCGAAGCGCAGGCGTGGTGTGCATGCGCATGGGATGGTGTTTTGAGCTATCGAAGCTAGCCGAACGCGTTTGTTCTTTAGCGTGAATGTGCGGAAATAGTTTTCAACCGTTCGGGAAAAGGACCGTTTTGATGACGGCACCGCTCCCAGGCCCGGCACGAAGAGCAACAACGCACCGAGGACTATGAGAAGCGAGGTGCGCAGTTACTGCGATCCCGCCATCTGCTCAGCTTTTCCGTTCGCCCAGCAGCTTCCAGCCCCACACGCCCGTGCGGGCCAGGAAGTAGCGCCAGCTGGTGTGCACCACGCCGAGGCCGTAGGTCATGCTGCGGCTGAAGTTGATGCTGCTGGCCTCCTCGAAATACTTGGTGGGGCAGGTGATCTCGGCGATCTCGAACCGGTGCCAGAAGATCTGCGCGATCATCTGGTTGTCGAAGACGAAGTCCTCCGAGCAGTTGTGGTAGGGGCAGGCCTCCAGCACGGTGCGGCTGAACGCGCGGTAGCCGGTGTGGTATTCGCTCAGCTTCTCGCCCATCAGCAGGTTCTGCCCGAAGGTGAGCAAGCGGTTGAACACGTATTTGTACAGCGGCATGCCGCCCTTGCGCGCGCCCTTGCCCAGGATGCGCGACCCGAACACCACGGGATACACCTCGTTGCCGATCAGCGCGATCATGCTGGTGAGCAGCTTCGGCGTGTACTGGTAGTCCGGGTGCAGCATCACCACGATGTCCGCGCCCAGCTGCTTCGCCGTGTCGTAGCAGGTCTTCTGGTTGCCCCCGTAGCCGCGGTTGCGCTCGTGCTTGATCACGTGCTTCAGGCCGAGCTGGCGCGCCACCTCCACCGTGTTGTCCGGGCTGTTGTCGTCCACCAGCACCACCTCGTCCACCAGGTCCATCGGGACCTCATCCAGCGTGCGCTTCAGTGTGAGCGCCGCGCGGTAGGCCGGCAGCACCACCACCACTTTCTTGCCGAGGTACATGGGTCAAAGATGGGCAAGCGCCGCCATCAGGTGGTGCGCTCCGCCCGGTTCACCAGCCAGATGCCGGCGAGCACCACGCCGATCATGGCGAACTGCGGGGCGGACACCGTTTCGCCGAAGTACAGGCCCCAGCCGATGGCCACCACCGGCATCAGGTAGGTGACGCTGCTGGCCCACACGGCGCTGGTCCGCTTCAGCAGCGCGTTCCACAGCACCAGCGAAAGGGCGGAGCTGAGCGTGGCCAGCAGGGCGGTGTAGCCCAGCGCGCTCCAGGCATGGGGCGTGGTGGCCAAGGTGTCGCGGATGCCCGTGGCCTCCATGCCCAGCAGACCGAAGGGACCGACGAAGGAGAGCGCCAGGCAGGCCGTGGCCGCAGCGGGGAGGGCGTAGAGGTGGCGCTTTACGATGTTGGCGCTGCAGCCATAGCACACCGTGCCCAGGATGGGGAGCAGCGCGTACGGGCTCCACCGCACGCCACCCGGGGCGCTGTTCCACAGGATCAGCCCGGCGGCGCCCACCAGGCCGAAGAGGATGCCCAGCACATGGCCGGTGCGCAGCCGGGTGCCGAAGAACAAGGCGCCCACGAGCAGGGTGAACAGGGGCGTGAGGCTGTTGAGCATGCCGCTCAGCGCACTGTCGATGCGGGTCTGCGCCGTGGCGAACAGGAAGGCGGGGATGCCGTTGCCGAGCACCCCGGTGCCCAGCAGCGGCAGCCAGTGCTTCCGCAGCAGGGCACCGTGCCGGAGCAACAGGGGGCTCAGCACCAGCCAGGCGATGGCCAACCGGGCGGAGGCGAGCTGCCATGGGCTCAGCACCGGGCTGCCCGCATGGAAGAGCCCCTTTTTCATCAGGATGAACGAGCTGCCCCAGATGAGGGCCAGCGTGCCCAGCAGCACCCATTTCGTCCATCCTTCCCCTCCGGTCCGCACGGTGCTTTTTAGGATCTTTTCTGGATCGGGGCCAAGATACCCGGTGCCTGCCCGTTACTTTTGTAACCTCTGGCATTCATCGGTCGTCCCATGTTCACAGGACCTCACCCTACCGCCATGAAGACCCGTCTGTTCCTTCCGCTCGTCCTGGTGGCCGCATGCTCCGGCAACCCCGAAACGACCACGGCCCCTGTTGCGGATGTGGCCCGCACGGAGCAGGAGGTGATGATCACCGCCGGCACGCCGGTCACCCTGGCCGATCTGAGCATCTCGGGCATGACGTGCGAGCGCATGTGCGGCGGATCGATCAAGGATGCCTTGGCCAAGCTGCCGGGCGTTGCCGGAACGGAGATCCAGTTCAACGCGGAGGCGGCGGAGAACCATGCGGTGGTGACCTACGATCCCAAGCAGGTGAGCGATGCCGAGCTGGTGAAGGCCGTTCAGGCCCTGCATGAAGGCCAGTACAAGGTGTCCGCCGTCAAGGTGACGCGCCAGGTGCTGCAGGCCGGGGACGAGGTGCCCGCCGCCGCGCCGGCCGAAGAGGAAGGCGTGAACGCCGCGCTTCCGGAACTGCAGGTCCCGAGCCTGTTCGGCCTGCTGGCCCGCTTGATCCATCTGTGATCCGCATAGCGAACAAATGGAGCGGGGGCAGGCGCCCCCGTTCTTTTTTGTGACCCGGCCCGTCCTGCACGTCCGAACACCGGTCCGGTCGGCAGGCGTCCCTTTCGTCAGGCCCGATCGGTCAGTGGGACGAGCGGCTCCGGGCCTGCCCGGGGCCGCTTCACCCTGCATGAACCCTGTGCCGTCCCTGCTTGTTCCCTGCGGGTAGTTTCGCCCCCATGAAGGAGGATCGACGCGAGGACCTGCAGGGCGTGGCGCGGTGGCTGCTCACCGGCTGCATCCTGATCGGCTGCATGGTGGCCATCGGCGGCATCACCCGCCTCACGGAAAGCGGCCTTAGCATCGTGGAGTGGAAGCCGGTGCGCGGCGCGCTGCCGCCGTTGAGCGAAGCGGCCTGGCAGGCGGAGTTCGAGAAGTACAAGGCCATCCCGGAGTACCGGCTCATCAACCAGGGCATGGACCTGGCCGGCTTCAAGCGCATCTACTTCTGGGAGTGGCTGCACCGCAACTGGGGCCGGCTCATGGGTCTGGTCTTCATCGTGCCGTTCGTGCTGTTCTGGCGCCAGGGGCGGCTGAAGGGCTGGCTGTTCCGGCGAACGCTCTGGATCATGCTGGGCGGTGCCATCGTGGCCAGCCTGGGCTGGTTCATGGTGCTGAGCGGGCTGGTGGACCTGCGGGATGCGAACGGACAGCTGCTGGTGAGCGTCAGCCACTTCCGCCTGGCCATCCACCTCTGCGGGGCCTTCACGGTGTTCGGCGTGGTGCTTTGGACGGTGATGGACATCCGCGCCGGCCGGCGCGGCTTCCTGCCCGATGGCTCGGCAGCCGGCCGTTGGTCGCGGGCGCTGCTGGCGCTGCTGACGCTGCAGATCGTGTGGGGGGCCTTCACCGCGGGGCTCGATGCGGGCCGCATCTACAACACCTGGCCGCTGATGAACGGTGCCCTCCTGCCGGAGAACGCCACGGCCTTTGGCTCCATGTGGCTCAACCTGGCGGAGCACAAGGATGGCGTTCAGTTCATCCACCGCAACCTGGCGTGGGTGGTGGCCGCGGCCATGCTCGGGTTCGCCTGGGTGTACCGCGCGCACGTGGGCCTTGCGGGAGCGGTGCGCTTACTGGCGATCGGCGTGGTGCTGCAGTTCGTGCTGGGCGTGCTCACGCTGCTCACGCAGGTGAACATCGCGCTGGGCGTACTGCACCAGTTCGGGGCGCTGCTGCTCCTGGCCGCCCTGCTGAACATCCTGCATCGCACGGGCCGCCTCAGCGCCACGTGAGCGTGGCCGCGAAGCGTTGGAGGTCCGCACGCAACCGCTGCGTCACCGGTTCCAGTGAATCGGCGTTGGGCCGCGCATCGAAGTACAGCGCGCCGTACAGGAAGCGGGTGGTGCTGTCGGTGAGGTAGAACACGGCGGGGCTGGCCACATCGCCGTCCACGTTGAAGAAGGTGCCGGAGACGTGGGCTTCGGGGTGGTGTACGCGTTGCGGGCGGATGCGCACGGCGCGTGCCTCGTGCTTGGCCTTGAAGGCATGCGCGTCCTCGATCAGTTCGGCCAGGTCGCCCTGGATGCGCCGGCAGGTCATGTACACCGAGGCCCGTTGCCCGGGGAAGCGCAGGATGGTCTGGCAGGCCGTGTCCACGTTCGCTGCGGATTGTCCGGGTTTGTCCACCGTCACCGCGTAGGTGGGCACTTCCGCCTGGAAGGGGCACGCACCGTTCCAGCGCACATACCCGGTATCGGGCAGGTCCAGCCGCAGGTGGCCCCGGGGGCGGGGCATCGGATCCTCACCGCAGCCCACGAGCAGCAGGACCGTCATCAGCAGACCTGCCGCACGGACGAACACGCTCCCTGACACCGGGACCCGGGACCCGGAACCCGGAACCCGGAACCCGGAACGTGGAACCCGGAATCCCACCGCCTCACTTCCGGTTCTCATCGCGCAACTGCACCTTCACGCGGCGCACCCGTTTATTGTCCGCGCTTTCCACGGTGAAGAGGAAGAGGCGCAGGGCCACTTGCTCGCCTTTCTGCGGGATGTGTCCGGTAAGCTCCAGGATGAAGCCGCCCAAGGTGCCGCTGTCGCCTTTGTTCTCCTCGAACACCTTGCGCGCCGCGCTGGCGTCCATGGCGGGGCCGTCGATGCCCATCACGCGGTACACGTCGTTCAACGAGGTCTTGCCCTCGAAGACCCAGGTGCGGTCGTCCAGCTTGCTGTAGACGAGGTCCTCCTCGTCGTATTCATCGGTGATGTCGCCAACGATCTCCTCGATCACGTCCTCCAGGGTGATGATGCCGCTGGTGCCACCGTATTCGTCCACCACCACGGCCATGTGCACCTTCTTGCGCTGGAAGTCCTTCAGCAGGTCGTCAAGGTTCTGGTTCTCGGCGATGAAGAACGGCTCCCGCAGCAGTGTCAGCCAGTCGAGCTCGGTCTTGTCCAGGTGGGGCAGCACGTCCTTGATGTTGAGGATGCCGATCACCTTGTCCATGGTGCCCTCGTAGACAGGCACGCGGGAGAAGCCGCTCTCCACGATGGATGCGAGCACCTCGGTGAAGGTGAGCTCCTTGTCGAAGGCCACCACCTCGGTGCGGGGCCGCATCACCTGGCGCGCCTCGATGGCGCCGAACTTCACGATGCCGCGCAGGATGCGTTGCTCCTCGGCGGTGGTGCTGGCGTCCTTGGTCAGCTCCAGCGCATGGCCCAGGGCATCCACGCCGATGCTCTGCGGACCGCGCTTGCGATACCGCTTTTCGATGAAGGACGTGCTGCCGATGAGCGCCTCGTTGATCGGGGTGGCCAGCAGGCGCATGGTGGTGAGCGGTCCGCTCATCAACTGGGCCACGGCCATGGGGTTGCCGGTGGCATACACCTTGGGGATCACCTCGCCGAACAGCAGCATGATGAAGGTGACGGCGAACACCTGGATGATGAACACCAGATAGTCGGGCATGCGCTGGAAGTCGAAGAGGCCCACCATCACGATGGTGGAGAGCACGGTGATGCCCACGTTGGCGAAGTTGTTCAGCACCAGGATGGTGGCGAGCAGGCGGCGGGGCTTGGCCAGCAGGTCCAGCACGCGCGCTCCGCTGGTGCCCCCGCGCTCCTTCAGGTCGCGGAGCTGGGTGGGGCTCAGGGAGAAGAGGGCCACCTCACTGGCGCTCATGCACGCGCTCAGGATCAGCAACACCAGGATCACCGCCAGGGCGGCGATGGTCAGCGGGTCGGCTGCGGTGAGGGCGAGCAGCACGGAACTGGGCAGGGGACCGTCCACGGCGAGGGACCGCTCAGAAGGGCAGGTCGTCCAGGTCGTCACCACCGGCCGGGCCGGAAGCTGGCATGGATGCCGGCGCTGCCGCACGCTGCACCTGCGCCTGCCCCTGCGGTTGGTCCTGTCCCTGGCCGCTCGGGCGGTCCAGCAGGGTCATCTCGTCGGCGAGGATCTCCGTGGTGTAGCGCTCCACGCCGTCCTTCTCCCACTTGCGCGTGCGCAGCTTGCCTTCCACATAGACCTTGCTGCCCTTGCGCAGGTACTTCTCCGCGATGGTGGCCAGCCCGCGCCATGCAACGATGCTGTGCCATTCGGTCTGCTCGCGCTTCTCGCCGGTGTTGCGGTCCTTGTAGGTCTCGCTGGTGGCGATGCGGAAGTTCGCCACGCTCACATCGTTCTGCAGGTGCCGCACTTCGGGATCGGCGCCGAGGTTGCCGATCAGGATCACTTTGTTGACGCCGCTCATGGGGTGAACGCCGTAGCCCGGCGTTGGGTGTTGGTTGAAAGGGGCAACGAAGATAACCGGCGCTCAGCCTACGGCAGTTCCTCCATCCACCGCTCCACCAGCCGCGGCACCGCCAGCTTCCGCAACCGGGCCCCGGTCACCGCTTTCCACTGCGCTGGGGCCTTCCATGTGTCCGGTGGCACCACTTCCCAGAACACGGCCTGGATCACTTGATGGCTCAGCACGTGCTTCACCGGTCCGCTGTGGCGGGTGATGGTCCACCGGCCAGCGATGCTGGCCGAGCTCAAGGCCTTCCGCAGACCTGCCGCATCCACGGGTCCGTCGGTCTCCACCATCGGCGGTTCCCAGAGCCCCTGCCAGATGTCCTTGCCGGTACGATGCCGCATGTACAGGCCGTTCCCCTTGCGGATGTGGAGGTAGTTGAAATGCCGTTCGCGCACCTTCACCTTGCCGGCCTTCACGGGGAGCGCGTCGATGGCACCGGTGGCGAAGGCCACGCATTGCGGCTGGAGCGGGCACAGCAGGCAGGTGTAGTTCCGTGGGGTGCACACCGTGGCGCCCAGTTCCATCATGGCCTGGTTGTGGTCCCCGGGTTGTTCCGGATCGATCAGCTGCTGGGCCAGGGCGCGGAACCGTTTGCGGCCCTCGGTGCTGTCGATCGGCGTTTCGATGCCATACACCCGGGCCAGCACGCGGAACACGTTGCCGTCAAGCACAGCGTCCGGCCGGCCGAAACAGATGGAGGCGATGGCGGCCGCGGTGTAGTCGCCCACGCCCTTGAGCTTCAGCAGTCCGGCGTGTGTGTCCGGGAAGCGGCCGCCGTGCTCGTTCACCACCTGGCGCGCACCGGCCAGCAGGTTGCGGGCGCGGCTGTAGTACCCCAGGCCCTGCCACATCTTCAACACCTCGGCCTCGCTGGCGGCGGCCAGGTCCTGCACGGTGGGCCACTTGGCCACGAAACGCTCCCAGTAGGCCAGGCCCTGGTCCACCCGGGTCTGCTGCAGGATCACCTCGCTCAGCCAGATGCGGTAGGGGTCCGTTGTGCGGCGCCACGGCAGGTCGCGCCGGTGCGCCCGGTACCATGCGAGCAGGTCGCCGGAGAGGGCGGGTGTCGACGAAGTTCTTGACATACAGGGCCAAAGATCGTTGCGCCGATCTCCAGGACGGCTATATTCGCGGCCCCAATAAAGGAAGCAGGGCCATGACCAAGGCGGAACTGGTAGCCAACATCAGCAAGCGCACGGGTATCGAGCGCGGCATCGTTCTGGTGACGATCGAATCGTTCATGGATGAGGTGAAGAACCAGCTGGAGGCCGGCGAGGACGTGCACCTGCGCGGCTTTGGCAGCTTCCTGCGGAAGCATCGCGCCCAGAAGACGGGCCGCCTCCTGGCGCAGAACACCACCATCATCATCCCGGCCCACGATGTGCCCGCGTTCAAGCCGGCGGACGTGTTCGTGGACAAGGTAAAGAACAGCCCTGCGAAGAAGTGATGGCCTTGGAACGGCGGCATTGGGTGATGATCGGCGGAGCGGTGCTGGCCACCGTGCTGCTGGCGCTGGCCCCGCGCACGCCCTCGGCCAAGGCGGAAGGAGCGGAGGGCTCGGCCCGCGTGAGCGAGGACCCCACCAGCGGCAGCACCCCGCAGGCGGAAGAGGCCGGCGCGCAGGACATGCCCGCCATCAAGGACCCGAAGGTGGCGGCGATCATCGCCGAACTGAACAGCGGCGCGCCGCCGATGCAGACTATCCTGAAGCTGCGTGAGCTGGCCGAGAAGGAGCCCGCCAACGTGGAGGCCCAGTACCACCTGGGGCTCTTCAGCTGGCAGACCGGCCAGTACGACAAGGCGATGGACCGCTTCCGCCAGGTGATCGCCCTCGACGGCAAGGGCTATCCGGACGCCTATGCGTTCCTGGGGCAGGCCTACGCCAGCCTGGACAGCAATGAGAAGGCCATTGCGGCCCTGGAGACCTACAAGACCCTGGTGACGGACACCGCCCGCCTCAACGGTGCGGACCGTCTGATCGCCGACATCCGAACGAAAAACAAGTAGCACCATGCCCTGCGGTAAGAAGCGCAAGCGCCATAAGATGGCGACCCACAAGCGCAAGAAGCGCCTGCGGAAGAACCGTCACAAGAAGAAGATCCGGTAGATCTTCTTAAGCGATGGACGATGGCCGCGCCGCAGGGTGCGCGCCATCGCCCGCACGCATCTGCGTGGGAAGCCGGGTCATGCACCCCGCACCGCGCACCTAAAAGGACGTCCGCTTGAGCCTGGACCTGATCATCCGTTCACAGGGGGGGGAGGTCGCCATCGCCGTGATGCGCGACAAGCTCCTCATGGAACTGCACCGTGAACGCACGGAGCGTGGTTTCGCCGTGGGCGACATCTACCTGGCCAAGGTGCGCAAGGTGGCCCCGGGGCTCAACGCCGCGTTCGTGGACGTAGGGCATGAGCGCGACGCGTTCCTGCACTACTTCGACCTCGGTCCGCAGTTCCGCAACAGCTACAAGTTCACCAAGGCCGCCGTACAGGGCAACGTGAGCACCTCGCTGCTGGACGATTGGAAGCTGGACCCGGACATCGACAAGGAGGGCAAGCTGGCCGATGCGGTGAGCGCCAGCCAGAGCGTGCTGGTGCAGATCGCCAAGGAGCCCATCAGCACCAAGGGTCCGCGCCTCACCGCAGAGGTGACGCTGGCGGGCCGTTACATGGTGCTGGTGCCCTTCATCAACAAGGTGAGCATCTCCTCGCGCATCACCGATGAGGTGGAGCGCAAGCGCCTGAAGGAGCTCATGCATGCGATCCGGCCGAAGAACTTCGGCATGATCGTGCGCACGAACGCGGAGGGCAAGAAGAGCGAGGACCTCGAGGCCGACCTGAAGAACCTGTTGCAGCGGTGGGACGTGATGTTCCGCAACCTGCGCAACGCCCTGCCGCCCAAGCGTGTGCTCGGCGAGATCGACCGCACCAGCGCCGTGCTGCGCGACGTGCTCAACAAGGACTTCACCGCCATCCACGTGGACGATGAGGTGGTGTTCGAGGAGGTGAAGGAGACGCTGGAGAAGATCGCTCCGGAGAAGCGCAACATCGTGCGCCACTACCAGGGCAAGCAGGACATCTTCGACCACTTCTTCATCAACAAGCAGATCAAGCAGGCCTTCGGCAAGCAGGTGATGCTCCCCAGCGGCGCCTACCTGATCATCGAGAAGACCGAGGCCATGCACGTGATCGACGTGAACAGCGGCGGTCGAAAGGGTGGTGGGCAGGACCAGGAGAAGAACGCGCTGGACACCAACCTGGAGGCCGCCAAGGAGATCGCGCGTCTGCTGCGGCTGCGCGACATGGGCGGCATCATCTGTGTGGACTTCATCGACCTGTACGAGCCGGAGAACCGCCGGCTGCTGCACAAGGCGCTGAAGGACGCCATGGAGGACGACAAGGCCAAGCACAACATCCTGCCGCCCTCGCGCTTCGGTGTGATCGAGATGACGCGGCAGCGCGTGCGGCCCGAGACGGAGATCGACACCAGCGAGACCTGCCCAACGTGCAACGGCACGGGGGAGGTGAGCGCGCCGATCCTGATCATCGACGAGATCGAGAACGCGCTGAGCTACTTGTTGGGCGAGAAGAACATGAGCGGCATCACGCTCAAGGTGCACCCCTTCGTGGCGGCCTACTTCACGAAAGGCTTCCCCAGCATCCGCATGAAGTGGTGGTGGCGTTGGAAGAAGACCGTGAACGTGGTGGGCGAGGGCGGCCACCAGTACCTGCAGTACACCATCCAGGACAGCGCCGGCAAGGAGGTGCCGCTGTAAGGACGCCTGCGCGCCTTGTTGGCCGAGCGCATTTCCAGCCCGATGACCACGGCCGCCGTACTTGCCAGGGTCCGTCGCTATTGCGATGTGCAGGAGCGCTGCCACCAGCAGGTGCGCGACAAGCTCTACGAGATGGGCTGCCACGCGGAAGAGGTGGAACAGCTCATCGCCCAACTGATCGGTGAAGGGCTGCTCAACGAACAGCGCTATGCGGAGGACTACGCCGTGAGCAAGTTCCGGCAGAAGGGCTGGGGACGCATCAAGATCCGCATGGCCTTGCGGCTCAAGAAGGTCGCTCCGCCGTGCATCGCCGGCGGGCTTGCCGCCATCGATGGGGACGAGTACATCGCCTACCTCACCGCTGCGGTGGCGAAGCTCCGGGCCACCACCAAGGGGGCCGACGCGTGGGAGCGGGAGCAGCGGGTGAAGCGGTATCTGATGGGCCGGGGCTTCGAGCCGGACCTGATCGGGGATGTGCTCAAAGGGGCGTGACAAGTACCTTCGCGCCCGCTTTCGCCCCCATGATCACCATCGACAAGATCAACGACCTCAAGACGCGCTTGGAGGCCTTGAAAGGCTACCTGGCCATCGAGGACAAGCGCGGGCAGATCCTGGAGGAGGAGAAGTACACGCACGACCCGGACTTCTGGAACGACCAGAAGAAGGCGCAGGCGGTGATGAAGAAGATCCGCGAGCTGAAGCGCTGGGTGGGCCTGTATGAAGGGGTGAAGCGCGAGGTGGACGACGCCGAGGTCACCTACGAGTTCTTCAAGAGCAAGGACGCGAGCGAGGAGGAGCTGGAGGCGCAGTACGCAAAGGCCGCGCACGAGCTCGAGGAGCTCGAGTTCAAGAATATGCTCAGCGCCGAGGAGGATCCGTTGAGCGCCGTGGTGCAGATAACCGCCGGCGCGGGCGGCACCGAGAGCTGTGACTGGGCCGGCATGCTGCTGCGCATGTACCAGATGTGGGCCAAGAAGAACGGCTACGAGGCGCGCATGCTCGACTACCAGGACGGGGAAGGAGCGGGCATCAAGCAGGCCACCATGGAGGTGGACGGCGAGTTCGCCTTCGGCATGCTCAAGGGCGAGAACGGTGTGCACCGCCTGGTGCGCATCAGCCCCTTCGACAGCAACGCGCGGCGGCACACGAGCTTCGTGAGCGTGTACGTGTACCCGCTGGTGGACGAGAGCATCGAGATCGACATCAACCCGGCGGACATCACCTGGGACACCTTCCGCAGCGGCGGCGCCGGCGGGCAGAACGTGAACAAGGTGGAAACCGGCGTGCGCCTGCGCCACGCGCCCACCGGCATCATCATCGAGAACACCGAGACGCGCAGCCAGCTGGAGAACAAGAACAAGGCGCTGCAGCTGCTCAAGAGCCAGCTGTACGAGGCCGAACTGGAGAAGCGCCGCAGCAAGCGCAGCGAGATCGAGGCGGGCAAGAAGAAGATCGAGTGGGGGAGCCAGATCCGCAACTACGTGCTGCAGCCCTACAAGCTGGTGAAGGACGTGCGCACCGAGCACGAGACCAGCAGCGTGGACGATGTGCTGAACGGCTACATCGACGAGTTCCTGAAGGCGTACCTGATGCAGCATGGGCAGAGCCAGAAGGTGTAGCTAAGTCACAAGACACAAGGCTCAAGTCTCAAGGGGTCAAGGTGAGGCTCGGGCTGATCGGAACAGGACCTTGACCCTTGAGCCTTGCATCTTGAAACTTGAGTCTTGACATGGAATACCGGATCGAGAAGGACACGATGGGCGAGGTGAAGGTGCCCGCCGACAAGTACTGGGGTGCGCAGACCGAGCGCAGCCGCAACAACTTCAAGATCGGTCCGCCGGGCAGCATGCCGCGCGAGATCGTGCACGCCTTCGCCTACCTGAAGAAGGCCGCTGCGCTCACCAACTTGGAACTGGGCAAGTTGCCCCAGGAGAAGTGCGACCTCATCGGCCGCGTGTGTGATGAGATCCTCACCGGTGCGCTGGACGACCAGTTCCCGTTGGTGATCTGGCAGACCGGCAGCGGCACGCAGAGCAACATGAACGTGAACGAGGTGGTGGCCTACCGCGCGCACGTGCTGAACGGGGGCAAGCTCACCGACGAGCAGAAGGTGCTCAACCCGAACGACGATGTGAACAAGAGCCAGAGCAGCAACGACACCTACCCAACGGCCATGCACATCGCAGCCTACAAGCTGACGGTGGAGGTGACCATACCCGGGGTGAGGAAGTTGCGCGACACGCTGGCGAAGAAGGCTGCGGCCTTCCAGGACGTGGTGAAGACCGGCCGCACCCACTTCATGGACGCCACGCCGCTCACGCTGGGCCAGGAGTTCAGCGGCTACGTGCAGCAGCTCGACAACGGCCTGCGCGCGGTGAACAACGCGCTGGAGATGGTGCGCGAACTGGCGCTCGGCGGCACGGCCGTGGGCACCGGGCTCAACGCCCCCAAGGGCTACAGCGTGCTCGTGGCGAAGAGGATCGCCGAGCTCACGGGCCTTCCCTTCGTCACCGCCCCCAACAAGTTCGAGGCGCTCGCCGCCCACGATGCCATGGTGGAGCTGAGCGGCGCGCTGAAGCGTCTCGCGGTCTCCCTCATGAAGATCGGCAACGACATCCGCATGCTGAGCAGTGGTCCGCGCAGCGGCATCGGGGAGATCGTGATCCCGGACAACGAGCCGGGCTCCAGCATCATGCCCGGCAAGGTGAACCCCACGCAGCCCGAGGCGCTCACCATGGTGGCCGCCCAGGTGATGGGCAATGACGTGGCCGTGGGCATCGGGGCCAGCAACGGCCACTTCGAACTGAACGTGTTCAAGCCGCTGATCGCCGCCAACGTGCTGCAGAGCGCCCGCTTGATCGGCGAGGCCTGCGTGAGCTTCAACGACAAGTGTGCCGAGGGCATCGAGCCCAACCGCCCCGTGATCAAGCGTCACTTGGAGAACTCACTGATGCTGGTGACCAGCCTCAATCCGCACATCGGCTACTACAAGGCGGCCGAGATCGCGAAGAAGGCGCACAAGGAAGGCACCACGCTGAAGGAGGCCGCGATCGCGCTCGGCCACGTGAGCGCCGAGGACTTCGACAAGTGGGTGGACCCGGCGAAGATGTGCAGCGAAGGCTGAGCCTGGTCTAACTTCGCACCGTCCTTCAACGGGGTGCCCACCGCACGGCGGGCTGAGATCATACCCGATGAACCTGGGCGGGTAATGCCGCCAAGGGAACGCCCTCCGCACCGCGGAGCACCTCCGTGAGGGACAGCACAACACGGAGGGTCATGAGGAACATCCTGCTCGCGTTGCTCCTTGGAGCATTCACATGGAGTGCCAACGCGCAGCATGCGCTGCAGGGCACCATCACCGATGAAGCTGATCAACCGCTGCCGTGGGTGGCCGTCGGCATCGGCGACCTGGGCTACGGCACCACCACCGATGAGCGGGGGGCGTTCCGCCTGGATGGCCTGCGTCCCGGACCGGTGCGGCTGCGCGCGGTGCTGGTGGGCCATGCGGCCATCGATACGCTGGTGGACCCGGCCACGGTCGGAATGCTGTCGTTGCGCATGCCGCAGTCCACACATCAGATCCGTGCGGTGGAGGTCACCGCCTTGCGTGCCGGCGACGGATCGCCCTTCGCCACGAGCAAGGTGCCGCGCGAACGCATCGAGCGGATCAACACCGCGGTGGACATCCCCGTGCTGCTGGACCAGCAGCCCAGCGTGGTCACCACCACCGATGCGGGCACGGGCATCGGCTACACCGGCCTGCGCATCCGCGGCAGCGACGCCACGCGCATCAACGTCACCGTGAACGGTGTGCCCATCAACGATGCCGAGAGCCAGGCCGTGTTCTGGGTGAACATGCCCGACCTGGCCAGCAGCGCGGAGGACATCGAGGTACAGCGCGGCGCGGGCAGCAGCACGAACGGTCCCGGTGCCTTCGGCGCCAGCATCAACATGCGCACATCGAAGGTGGCCGAGAAGGCCTTCGGTGAGCTGGGCGCGGTGGGCGGCTCGTACAACACGCAACGCTACACCGCGCGCTTCGGCACGGGCCTGCTGCCGGCGAAGGAAGGCGGCGCGCGTTTCAGCCTCGACGGCCGCCTCAGCACCGTAACCAGTGATGGCTACATCGACCGCGCCACCGCGGATCTGAAGAGCTACTTCGTGCAGGGGGCCTGGGTGGGCAGAACCCGATCGCTCCGCGCGATCACCTTCGGTGGACGCGAGCGCACCTACCAGGCCTGGAACGGCGTGCCCCGCGAGGTGCTCGACACCAACCGCACGTGGAACGAGTACACCTACGAGGACCAGGTGGACGACTACCGACAGACGCACTACCAGCTGCTGTTCGATCAGCGCATCGGCAACGACGCCACCCTCAACATCACCGCCTTTCGCGTGCTCGGCAATGGCTTCTTCGAGCAGTACCGCGAAGAGGACGACATGGCCTTCTACGGCATCACACCTGCAGTGATCAACGGGGACACCTTGAGCACCACCGACCTGGTGCGGCGGCGCTGGCTGGACAACACGCTCGACGGTGTGAACGCGTCCTTCGAGCGGCGCATCGGCGCGCACCGTTGGGTGGTGGGCGGCAGCTACAGCGTTTACGACGGCGACCACTTCGGCGAGGTGATCTGGGCGCGCTACAGCGGATCGCGCGACAAGGACGACCGCTACTATGCCAATGATTCGCGCAAGACCGACGCCAATGCCTACGGCAAGCTCACCTACGCGCTCACCCCGCGCATCGACCTGTTCGGCGATGTGCAGGTGCGCAACGTCACCCATGACTTCCTGGGCTACGACGGCGATCTGCGGAACGTGACGCAGTCCGTGGCCTTCACCTTCTTCAATCCCAAGGTCGGCCTGTCGTGGAAGGTGGATGAGCATCACAGCGTCTATGGCAGTGCGGCCATCGCCAACCGCGAGCCCAACCGCGATGACCTGACCGAGACCAGTCCGGAGAGCCGCCCCACCAGCGAGCGCATGCTCGACATCGAGCTGGGCTTCGAGCGCCGCGCTGCGCGGATGGTGGCCGGGGTGAACGCGTACTACATGGACTACCGCGACCAGCTGGTGCTCACCGGTGAGCTGAACGACGTGGGGTATGCGCTGCGCACCAACGTGCCCGGTAGCTACCGTGCCGGCGTGGAGCTCACCTGGGCCGCGCAGCTTACGCGCAGCCTCACCTGGCGCGCCAACGCCACGGTCAGCCGCAACAAGGTGCGCGACTTCACGGCGTACGTGGATGACTTTGACAACGGCGGGCAGCAGACGATCGTGCTCGGCGAGACGGACCTTGCCTTCTCCCCGGACCTGATCGCCGGCAGCGAGCTGGGGTGGCGCTTCTGGAACGATGCGGTCCGCGGCAACGCCGAGGTGACGCTGGTGACCAAGTACGTGGGCCGGCAGTACCTCGACAACACGTCGAACGCGGACCGCGCGATCGAGCCCTTCCTGGTGAACGACCTGCGCTTCAACGCCGCGCTCACCGGGCTCAAGGGCCTCAAGCGCGTGGACCTCAACATCACCGTGCGCAACCTGTTCAGCGAGCTGTACGAGAACAACGGCTGGGTGTACAGCTACATCGCCGGTGGCACGCGCACGGACCTGGTGAACCTCTTTCCGCAGGCACCGCTGAACGTGCTCGGAGGGGTGACGGTGCGGTTCTGAGCGAGAGGGTAACTTTTGTTTGGGGGGCGGGCGTTGCGCGGCGTGTTGCGGGTGCGTTCCTTTGAAGTGCCAAGCCACACCGACCATGAAGCACACCCGCACATTCCTGTTCCTTGCCGCTGCAGCACTTGGGCATGTGGGCATTGCGCAGTCCACCACCTACGATGCCCGGATCGACAACTATGTGGGCCTGCGTGCACCGTGCGATGGTTCCGTACAGCCTGTGCTGCGCATCCAGAACGTGGGCGGTGAAACGATGACGAGCTGTGACATCGACATCCTGAAGAACGGCGTCACGGAGAACACCTTCAACTGGGTGCTGGCCATTCCGGCCGCTACGGGCGAGTTCCGCCAACCCGCGCTGCCTCCGGTGAGCGGCCTGAGCGAAGGCGATGAGCTCACGTTCCGGATACTCACCGTGAACGGGAACCCGGATGAGGGCCTTACGCAGAACGAACTGGTCGTGCCCCTTACGGATGACAAGGCCGATGCCGGCAGCTATCAAGTGCGGGTGCAGGTGCTTACGGACGGCACGCCCGAGGAGACCAGTTGGAAGATCCGCACCGCTACCGGGACCGTGGTGGCGCAGAGCCCGGTGTACGGCGATGCCGGTACGCTCTATACGACCGATCTGCAGCTCAATGCGGACCAATGCTACGGGTTCGAGGTGGCCGATGCCGGCGGGGATGGTCTGGGCGAAACGCGCGCACCGGCCTTCGTGAAGCTCAGCAGTCTGGGCAGCGACCTGCTCATGGCCAGCGGTGACTTTGGCACCAGCTACCGCGGTGTGGCCCAGGCCGGAACGGCGGACGGTTGTCTGCCCGCGCAGTTGACCACCACCCCGGAGCCAGCGGTCTCCTGTGGTGCTGTGGGCCTGTTGCTGAACGGATCGAGCACCATCCACGCCACGGAGGTTCCCGGTGCCGGCCGCTACCAGTTCCGTTTCACGAACGTGCCGGGCCAGCCCGCCTATGCGCGCAACATCGCCAGTCCCACGCGCTCGCTCACGCTCACACGGTGGTCCACACTGCCGCTGAAGCGTGGACGCAGCTACCAGGTGCAGGTGCGCGCCAGCTTCGACAATGGGGCTACGTGGTGCGCGTTCGGACCTTCCTGCACCATCGCCATCAGCAATGCTGCGGAAGCGCAGCCCCGCATGGCCATTGACGCAGGCTTCGATCTGGAGGCCGTTTTCTTCCCGAACCCGACGCCGGATGGACGCCTGAGCGTGCGTCTGGATGGCATGGACGCAGAGGAGGAGCTGCAGGTGGAGGTGTTCAACGCCATGGGCGGGTTGGAGGCCGCAGGCCGTCAGCAGGTGGCGGAAGGCGTGCAGCAACTGGCCGTGCCTGTGCTTGCGCCGGGCATGCACATGGTGCGCCTGACGCTGGGCGGTTCGGTGCAAATCACCCGTGTGATGGTGCGCTGAGGTCCGGCCTCAAGCACGTTCCACGAAGAACATCTCCAGCTCGCCTTTGCCCTTCGCGTGCACGTGCCCGCGTGGTTCGAAGCGCAGGCCGGGAACATCCTTCACCAGCGCGTAGGTGGTGGCGCTGATGTTCACCCGGCCGGGCTCACCGCTGCTCTCCATGCGCGCTGCGGTGTTCACGGTATCGCCCCAGATGTCGTAGGCGAACTTGCGCACGCCCACGATGCCGGCGATCACCGGTCCGCTGTGCAGGCCGATGCGCATCTCGAAGGCCGGCAGCCCGGCGCGCAGGCGTTCCGTGCGGCGCTGGCCGATCAGGTCGCGCATCTCCAATGCGGCGAGCACGATGTCCGCGGCAGTTGAGGCCTGCGGGTCCGGCAGTCCGGCGGCGGCCATGTACGCATCGCCGATGGTCTTGATCTTCTCCACCCGGTGCTTCTCCACGATGGCATCGAGCCCCTTGAAGCACGCGTCGATCTCGGCGACCAGTTCCGGTGCGGTAAGCTGCTCGCTCAGTTGGGTGAAGCCTTTGAAGTCGGTGAAGAGCACGGTGGCGTTCTCGAAGCTGCGGGCCTCGGCGCGGCCGTTCGCCTTCAGTTCGGCGGCCACCTCCACGGGCAGGATGTTGTGCAGCAGTTCATCACTGCGCTCCTTTTCATGCTCAATGGCCTTCTTCGCACGCTGCGTGTAGCGGAGGCGGTTCAGCAGGGCCCCGGCGATCACCAGGGCAACCAGGATGGCGGCGATGAGCAGGCCACGGCGCGAGCGTTCATCGGCCATGCGGCGGTCGAACGCGAGCTGTTGCGAGAAGGCGGCCTTCGCCTGGTCGAGGCTGTCGGCGATCTGCTGCTGCTCGAAGACCCGGGTGAGCTCCAGGCGCATCACCTCCTTGCCGTTGTTCACCTTGTCCAGCGTATCGTCCAGCTGGATGAAGACGCGTTGTGCCTCGTAGGCACGGCGATGGTCACCGGCGAGGGCGTAGGCACGCATCAGGCAGTCGGTGCATTCCTTGCGTTGCGCGAGCAGGCCAAGGCTGTCCGCGAGCGCCAGCCCTCGCTGGCAGGCTCGGATGGCATCGGCGGGCCGGCCCTCGGTCAGAAAGGCCTCCCCGGTGTAGTACAGGTTGCGGGCGAGCGGGTCCTTGGCCCGGAGCTCGGTGAACACGGCGCGTGCAGTGTCGAAATGCGCATGCGCCTCGGCGCTGCGGCCCATGCGCGCGAGCACCTGGCCCAGGTTGTTGTGCGCTTTCCCGCGATCGAGGCGGCTGCCCAGTTGCCGGTACAGGTCGATGGCCTGCCCCAGTTCGGTCACGGCCTTTTCGCGCTCCCCCAGGTCGCTGTGCGTGGTGCCGATGCTCACCAGCGCACTGGCCCGGCCCTTCCGGTCGCCGAGCTCGTCATACAGCGCCGCGCTGCGTTCGTAGTTCTCCAGGGCCTTGCCGAACTCGTTGAGCCGTTTGTAGGTGTTGCCGATGTTGTTGTACGTGCCGGCCATACCTTCCTTGTTGCCGAGCTCCTGGTCGATGCGCAGGCTCTGTTGGAGCAGGTCCAGGGCCTTGGGCTGATCGCCCAGATCCTTGTACACCGTGCTCATGTTGCTGAAGGTGTTGGCCACGCGCTTGCGGTCGTTCATGCTGCGCGCCACCTCCAGGCAGCGGTTGAAATGCTCGAGCGCGGCGGGCAGGTCGCTCCGCAGCTTGCTGCCCACGGCCAGGGTGTTGTACGCGGTGAAGATGGCCTTCGGGTCGCCGCCTTTCCGGGCCAGCTCCAGCTGCAGGCGCGCCAGGGCCAGGCCGCTGTCCGGCTTCTCGAAGACCGCCTTCCACGAGAGCGCGGAAATGGCCTTCAGCCGCGCACTGTCCGGCAGTGTGTTGTTCCGCCACACGGACCACAGCGAATCGCTCTGGCCGAGGAGCGCGCAGACGAGCAGCGTGCAACCCATCGTGCTGAACAAGCGCATCACGGCGCACCTGCGGAGGAGTGCGTACCGGTACATCAGCCGTGCACCGCTTCGCTCATGCTGAAGATGAGCTCGGGATCCTGCTCGAAGGCCGTGCCCACCACCAGTACATCCGCGCCTGCATCGCACAAGGCGCGTGCGGTGGCCGCATCGCGGATGCCGCCGCCCACGATCAGCGGGAGGTCCACGGCCTGGCGCACGGCGGCGATCATCGCCGGGCTCACCGTGCGTTGCGCACCGCTGCCGGTATCGAGGTAGATGGTGCGCAGGCCCAGCAGTTCGCCCGCCAGGGCTGTGGCCGCGGCGATGCCGGGTTTGTCGTGCGGGATGGGCACCGTCTGGCTCACGTAGCTCACCGTGGTGGGCCTGCCGCCATCCACCAGCATGTAGCCGGTGGGAACGGCCTCGATGCCGAGCGCTTTCACCGTGGGCGCGGCGGTGACGTGGTGGCCGATGAGCAGCTCCGGGTTGCGGCCGCTGATCAGGCTGAGGAAGAGCACCGCATCCGCATGGCGGCTCAATTGCGCCGGGCTGCCCGGGAAGAGCACCACGGGCTTGTCGCTCCAGCGCTTCACCAGTTCCACGCAGCGATCGAAGGAGGCGGAGGTGAGCAGGCTGCCGCCCACGAAGAGCAGGTCGGCCTTGGCCATGCAGGCGTTCTGCACCGTGCGCTCCAGCACCGCCTCGTCCTGCCCGAAGTCGGGGTCGATGAGCACGGCCATGAGTTTGCGGCCGTGAACTTTTGCCGAACGAAGCTGTTCCTGCACCTGACCCATCGCTGCGAACATACTCAAGTCCACTGGCCTTCAGCCCCTCGAACGCCTACCTTCGCGCCGCGAAAAGGGCCCGTCCCCGCATACAACCGCACCATGAGCACCAAGACCGCCGAACAGTTGAAGTACAAAGTGAAGGACATGGCCCTCGCCGATTGGGGCCGCAAGGAGATCGAGCTCGCCGAGGCCGAGATGCCCGGCCTGATGGCCCTGCGCGCCAAATACGGCAAGGAGAAGCCCCTGAAGGGTGCCCGCATCGCCGGCTGCCTGCACATGACCATCCAGACCGCCGTGCTGATCGAGACCCTGAAGGAGCTCGGTGCCGAGGTGAGCTGGAGCAGCTGCAACATCTTCAGCACACAGGACCACGCTGCTGCGGCCATCGCCAAGGCCGGCATCCCCGTTTACGCCTGGAAGGGCATGAACAACGAGGAGTTCGACTGGTGCATCGAGCAGACGCTCTTCGCCTTCGAGGGAGGCCAGCCGCTGAACATGATCCTGGACGACGGCGGTGACCTCACGAACATGGTGTTCGACAAGTACCCCGAGCTGGTGAAGGGTATCCGTGGCCTCAGCGAGGAGACCACCACCGGCGTGCTGCGCCTGAAGGACCGCGAGAAGAACGGTACGCTGGTGATGCCGGCGATCAACGTGAACGACAGCGTCACGAAGAGCAAGTTCGACAACAAGTACGGCTGCAAGGAGAGCGCGGTGGACGCCATCCGTCGCGCCACCGACATCATGATGGCCGGCAAGGTGGCCATCGTTTGCGGCTATGGCGATGTGGGCAAGGGCACGGCCGCCTCGCTGCGTGGGGCCGGTGCGCGCGTCATCGTCACGGAGATCGATCCGATCTGCGCCCTGCAGGCCGCCATGGACGGCTTCGAGGTGAAGAAGCTGGTGCCGAACGTGCACCGTGCGGACATCATCATCACCACCACGGGCAACTTCAACATCGTCACGGAAGCGGCCTTCCGGAAGATGAAGGACAAGGCCATCGTGTGCAACATCGGCCACTTCGACAACGAGATCGACATGGCCTGGCTGAACAAGGCGTACGGCCACACCAAGGTGGAGATCAAGCCGCAGGTGGACAAGTACACGATCGATGGCAAGGATGTGATCATCCTGGCCGAAGGCCGCCTGGTGAACCTGGGCTGCGCCACGGGCCACCCCAGCTTCGTGATGAGCAACAGCTTCACCAACCAGACGCTGGCGCAGATCGAGCTGTGGGCCAACCACGACAAGTACGAGAACAAGGTGTACGTGCTGCCCAAGCACCTCGATGAGATGGTGGCCCGCCTGCACCTGGAGAAGATCGGGGTGGAGCTCGAGGAGCTCACCGACGCCCAGGCCAAGTACATCGGCGTGCCGAAGAACGGCCCCTTCAAGAGCGACGAGTACCGCTACTGAGCGGAACCCTCAACTGTAACGAAGCCCGGTCGCAAGGCCGGGCTTCGTCGTTGGGGGCGATGAAGGTTCCGGGTTCCGCGTTCCGGGTTGACGATGCAGCGTGCAGGAACTCGGAACCCTCAACCAGGAACCCTCGACTCGGAACGTCGAACCTTAATTGTAGATCCGCAGGATCGACCCGTTGAAGGTGGTGTTGTAGCGCGTGAGGCCGAAGCTGGACGGGCCCTGTGTCACACTACCGTCGTTCAGCAGGAACTGCGAACCGCAGCAGCCCGTGTCCGCGGCCAGCACCTGGCTATCGTCCACCACGATGCGGCAGAGGTTCTCAGGCTGGTAAGGGCAATGGCGGTCCATGGCGGTGAACTCGTCAAGGCTCTTGCGGTACACGATCAAGCCTTGGGAACCGCCGGTGAGGTACACCCAGCCGCCCGGGGCCTGCAGGTCCGCATACTCGGGCAGGTTGATGTTGATGCTCACATCCAGGGCCACCGGAGGCACGCCGGTGCGTTGGTCCTTGCGACAGGCTGCCAGCAGCAGGGTGGGAAGGGCGATGCCGAGGATCCAACGGGTCATGGTGCGAAGTTAACGCAGGGGGGAGGGGCCATGGTGCCCTCGCAGCGCGATCTTCGCGTTCATGATCAGGCTGTTCCAGCGGATGGTGCTGCTCCTTGCCTTGCTGGGTGCGCCGGCAGGGGTACATGCGCAGGATGCGGAAGGCGGCGGTGGCAAGAGCGCAGGCATGACCCGCAAGCAGCAGGAGCGTGCCCAGGCCAAAAAGGGGAAGGAGGAGAAGAAGGCGCGCGCGAAGAAGGAGAAGGAGGACCGCAAGCGGCATCTGAGCATCCAGGACAAGAAGACGCGCAAGCGCATCGAGCGCAACCGCAAGCGCGCCGAACGCGGAGGTCCCGGGCCGCACCGCGATGGCTTCCTGCACAGGATCTTCGGACACCGGCACTGATCCGGGGAGGTTCTGACCTGTATAGAACGCCGCGTGCTTGGCACGGGGTGTTGGTGGTTTGTCCGGAAGGTTGCCGATACCTTTCGCCAACAAGCCAGCGGAATGGGTCGCGCAAAAGGCATGAACGGAACGGTGCTCGGGGGGTGGGTCCTCCGGAAACCCTTGCTGGGCGCGGGTTTTAACGAATTTTGTCGATCCGTTCCTTTTCTATCTTTACGCCCCCTCGTCGCGCAGACCTACAGAACGAAAAACCTTCCGTTGATGCTGAGTCGATACCTCTCGACCGTTGCTCTTGCTTTGTTCGGCGTAAGCACCGCCATGGCCCAGGTGGGCGCGGGCACGCTGCAGGGAACGGTAAAGGACAAGAAGACCGGAGAAGCGCTCCCCTTCGTGAGCGTGGTGGTGGAGAACCGGGGCACCCGGGTGGCCAGCGCCAGTACGGACTTCGATGGCAACTTCCGCATCACCCCGGTGGAGCCGGGCACATACGACCTGACGGTGAGCTATGTGGGCTATCAGCCGCAGAAGCTGGCCGGTGTGGTGGTGAACAGCAACAAGATCACCTTCGTGAACCCCGAGCTCTCCAGCGGTGTGGAACTGCAGGAGGTGGAGGTGGTGCGCTACAAGGTGCCGCTGATCGACAAGGACGGTGGCGCCAGCGGCAGTACGGTGACGCGCGAGCAGATCGCCCGCATGCCGGCGCGTTCGGTCAATGGCGTGGCCACCCAAGTGGCCGGTGCCAGCGATGCGGGCACGGGCGGCGGTATCAGCATCCGCGGTGCCCGTTCGGAGAACACCTATTACTACATCGATGGTGTGAAGGTGCCGGCCGGTGCGGGCATCGGCCTGCCCAAGAGCGCCATTGAAGAGGTGCAGGTGATCACCGGTGGTGTGCCTGCCAACTATGGTGACGTGACGGGTGGTCTGGTGAACATCACCACCCGCGGCCCCAGCCGCAACTTCTTCGGCGGTGTGGAGTGGCTCACCTCGGGCTTCAAGGTCGGTGACGACGTAACCGACGTGGTGGGCTTGGACAACTACGCATTCAATCAGGTGGAGGCCAGCCTCAGCGGTCCCATCTTCTTCCGCAAGGACAGCGCGGGCAACAAGGTGAAGCCGTTGCTCGGCTTCTTCCTCAGCGGTCAGTTCACCGATGCGGTGGACGCTGGTCCGCAGTATGGCGGCGACCTCCGCGTGAAGAAGGAGGTGCGCGACCGCCTGCTGGCCGACCCGCTCTCGCTGCAGGTCACGGGCAACGACCTCTCCGCCGTGTACAACAGCGACTTCCTGCGCGGCAGCGACATCGAGCGCATCCCCCAGCGTCAGAACGCCGGCACGCGCAGCTACCTGGGTTCCGTGAAGTTCGACATCGCCACCACCCCCACTATCAACCTCACGGTCGGTGGTTCGCTGGACTACAACCGTCGCCAGGACTACGACCGCAACAACTCGCTGCTGAACGCCGAGAACAACCAGCAGGTGCGGGACTTCACTTACCGCGGATTCGTGCGCTTCACCCAGCGCTTCAACTCGCGAGAGGAGGAGAGCGCCAATGCGGACGGTACGCCCAAGAAGAAGGGCGGCATCCGCAATGCGTACTACAGCATCCAGCTCGACTACTCCAAGCGCCGGTTCAACATCGAGGACCCCGATCACCGGGACGACCTGTTCAACTACGGTTACATCGGCCGCTACAACCGCTTCCAGGCCGCCACGTACGCCCAGCAGGGCCTGCGTTTCGAGCAGACCGGCTTCCGCGATACGCTGGTGACCTTCAGCCCCGGGGATGTGAACCCCACCATTTCCGATGTGACCTCCGAGTTCTTCGGCCTGTTCCCGTACCAGCCCTTCCCGGTGCCGCTGCTCTACGGTGCCAATGCCGGTGACTTTGCCGGGTTCTACGAGAACTTCAACGAGATCCAGTCGCGCCGCGGCCTGCTGAACGGCCAGGGCCCCAGCAGCGTGTACAGCCTGTGGAACAACTTCGCGGTGCTGAACAACAGCTACCAGAAGTTCGAGCAGGACCAGATCCGCGTGAGCGCCACCGGTTCTGCCGATGTGGGCAAGCATGCGGTGAGCGTGGGCGTGGAGTATGAGCAATTGAGCACGCGCAACTACAGCCTGGCCCCGGTGGGCCTCTGGACACGCGCACGCGCCCTCACGAACTTCCACCTGCTGGAGCTCGACCTGACGGATCCCACGATCTCGTATCCGCTCGGCACCCTGCCGTTCTACAGCTACGAGCGCCTGGTGGGTTCCGACCAGAGCGTGTTCGACTACCGTCTGCGCGAGGCCCTGGGCCTGGATCCGCGCGGTACCGACTTCGTGCAGGTGGACGCGCTCGATCCGGACCAGCTGAAGCTGGAGATGTTCAGCGCGGACGAACTGATCAACGAAGGGAACGGCCTCATCGGTGAAACGAACGGCCTGATCAGCTACTACGGCTACGACCACCTGGGCAACAAGTTGAAAGCCAAGCCCAGCTTCGAGAAGTTCTTCTCGGACGCCGCCATCCAGGGTGAGGACACGCTGTATTCCCGTCTGCAGGCGCCCTTCCAGCCGATCTACGTGGCCGGCTATGTGATGGACAAGTTCGCCTTCGACGACATCATCTTCAACGTGGGTGTGCGCATCGACCGCTACGATGCGAACCAGTACCAGCTGAAGGACAAGTACCTGTGGCGCAACGCCTGGACCGCGGGCGAAGCGGCCGGCAGCAACTCGGTGGGTGAGGGCATCCGCAACCAGTTGCAAAGCCGCCCCTCGAACATCGGTGACGATTACGTTGTCTATGTGGATAACGCCAAGGCCCCGAGCTCGGTGATCGGTTACCGCGATGGCAACACCTGGTACAACGCCCAGGGCGAGGTGCTCAGCGACCCGAGCGTGCTGCGTTCCGCCGAAGGCATCCAGCCCTTCCTCATCGGCTACGACACCGACCAGAGCGGCGACATGCCCGGCTCCCCGATCCGAAAGGATGCCTTCCGCGTGTACGACCCGGTGGTGAACGTGATGCCCCGCATCGCCTTCAGCTTCCCCATCAGCGACCAGGCCGTGTTCTTCGCGCACTACGACATCCTCACCCAGCGCCCCACCCGCGGTAACTCCCGTCTGGACCTGCTGGAGTACGCCTACATCCAGAACACCTCCAACACACTGCAGAACCCGGCGCTGAAGCCCACCAAGACGATCGACTACGAACTGGGTTTCCAGCAGGTGCTCAGCAAGAGCAGCTCGCTCAAGATCAGCGCCTTCTACCGCGAACTGCGCGACCAGATCCAGGTGCGCAACGTGGCGCAGGCCTGGCCGGTGACCTACAAGACCTTCGACAACATCGACTTCGGCACGGTGAAGGGCTTCACGCTGGCGTATGACCTGCGCCGCACGGGCAATATCCGCCTCACCGCGTCCTACACGCTGCAGTTCGCCGATGGCACGGGTTCCGACCCCGGTACGAGCCTCGCGCTGATCAACGCGAACCAGCCCAACCTGCGCACGATCGCCCCGCTGAACTTCGACCAGCGCCACCGCTTCACGGTGAACACGGACTTCAGCTACGGCAACGGTGCCGATTACAACGGTCCGGTGCTGTTCGGCAAGAAGCTGCTGGAGAACACCGGCATCAACTTCACCACCATCCTGGGCAGCGGTACGCCGTACAGCCTGAGCAGCCTGATCGTGCAGGAGGGCAACTTCAACCCGCCCGGCGGTCGCCTGGTGGGCACGATCAACGGTGCACGCCTGCCGTGGCAGTTCAACACGGATATCCAGCTCTATCGCGACATCCCGCTGACCTTCGGCGCGGATGAGGGTGCGGACAAAGCCAAGAAGGCCAACCTGAACGTGTTCCTGCTGATCACGAACGCCTTCAACACGAAGAACATCCTGGGCGTATACCGCGCCACGGGATCGCCCACGGACGACGGCTACCTCGCCGCTCCGCAATACCAACCGAACATCAGCGCCCAGGTCGACCCGCAGAGCTTCCGGGAGCTTTATGCCCTCAAGGTGGACAACCCGGGGAACTTCTCCGCTCCCCGCACCATCCGCCTGGGCCTGCGCTTCGACTTCTGAGCCGTAACACACCATGCACATGAACATCCATACCGTGCGAGCGATCACCACTTCGGTGACCGTACTGTTGGCCACCGCGTTGATGGCCCGCGACTACGAGTCCGCCCACGGCCTGCGCCGGTCCACCCCGCGGCACGACAATGCCGCCGGCGGAGCCAAGGCAGCACCGTGTTCGCCGGCCACCGCCACCACCGAACTGGCGCTGAACAACGTGCGTGCACTGCTCACCACGGGCGGTCTGCTCTGGTACAACAAGCCCCAGAGCCAGCCCGCCTACGAGGTGCCCAAGACCGAGGAGCGCGATGGCCCCAAGGCCATCTTCGCCGGCGGTCTGTGGATGGGCGGTCTTTCGCCGGACAACCAGCTGAAGCTGGCCGCCGTGCGCTACCGCGATGGCAACGACTTCTGGCCCGGTCCGCTGACCACGGGGGGCGATGCATCCGTCACCAGCGATGTGTGCGTGCGTTATGATCAGTTCTACACGAACTCGAAGCAGGACGCCGAGCGCCACAATGCCTTCTACCGCTGCCAGCTCGATCCGGACTGCGATGAGGCCACCGAGTTCCCGAACTACGTGGTGCCCACCAGCTACTTCGATTGGCCGGCCATCAACAACGATCCCGGCTACGATACCTACCTGGCCCCTTTCGTGGACTGGAACGGTGACGGTGACTATGTGCCCACGGATGGTGACTACCCTGCCTTCGAGCTGGGTACGCCCACCGGCAGCTGCTACAAGCGCCGTGAGGATCCCCTCCCGCTCTTCGGTGACCTGAACATCTGGTGGGTGTTCAACGACAAGGGCAACCAGCACACGGAGACCGGCGGACAGCCGATCGGCATGGAGATCCGTGGCCAGGCGTTCGCGTTCAGCACCAACGACGAGGTCAACAACATGACCTTCTACAACTACCTGCTGATCAACCGCGGTACGCAGACCCTGACCAATACCTACTTCGGCCAGTACGCCGACCCTGACCTCGGTTGTGCCGATGACGACTTCACCGGGTGCGACGTGCAACGCGGTCTGGGCTTCGTGTACAACTGGGATGATGACGACCAGAACTGCAACGGTAACCCCGGCTATGGCCCCCAGCCGCCGGCCATCGGCATCGACTTCTTCGAAGGTCCCTTCCAGGACTACGATGAGTTCGACAACCCCGGTCACCTCCAGCAGCTTTCCTGCAACGAGTATGCGGACCAGGGCGGTATCCCTTACAAGGGCATCGGGATCGGTTACGGCGACGGTGTGAACGACAACGAGCGCTTCGGCATGCGTGCGTTCATCTACTTCAGCCGTGATGCTGCATCCTGCTGCAACGACCCGGGCTTGGCCATCCACTACTACAACTACCTCCGGAGCATTTGGAAGGACGGTACGCCCATGTCGTACGGCGGCACCGGTTACGCCCCGGGCAATCCGAATGCCATCCCGTGTCTTTACATGTTCCCTGGCGATAGTGACCCGGTGGGCTGGGGTACAAGCTGCCAGCCGCAGGCCCCCTGGCAGGAGACGCAGCAGACCAACCCGGACCGTCGCTTCGTGCAGAGCGCAGGCCCCTTCACCTTGGAGCCCGGTGCGTACAACAACGTGACCGTTGGTGTGGTGTGGGCGCGTGCCACGGGTGGTGGGGCCTTCGCCAGCGTGGAGGAACTGCGCCGCGCGGACGACAAGGCCCAGGCCCTGTTCGACAACTGCTTCCGCATCCTGAACGGTCCTGACGCGCCGAACCTCCGTATCCAGGAACTCGACAAGGAGCTGATCATCTACCTGGATAACCCGGTGGGCAGCAACAACTACCGCGAGGAATACGCCGAACTGGACCCGACCATTCCGGAGGATGCGGACGACCGCTTCTACCGCTTCCAAGGCTACAAGGTCTACCAGGTGGCCAATTCCGAAGTGAGCGTGGCCGAACTGGACGACGTGAGCCGTGCACGCCTCGTGGCCGTGTGCGACCTGCCCGATTCCGTGGGCCAGATCGTGAACTGGATCCAGAACACGGACATCAACCTGCCGGTGCCTACGGAGATGGTGAACGCTCCGGATACCGGCGTGTTCCACTCCCTGCGTGTCACCCAGGACCTCTTCGCCCAGGGCGATCCGCGGATGGTGAACTACAAGACCTACTACTTCATCGCGATCGCTTACGGCTACAACAAGTACGAGGACTACGATCCGGTGAACCTGACGGGTCAGGCGCGTCCCTACCTCGCCGGCCGTAAAGCCGCTGCTGGCAGCATCCGCAGCTACTCCGGCATCCCGCACCCCCCGGCATCCGAGCTGGGTGGTACCATCCAGAACTCGCAGTATGGCGATCAGTTCGTTGTTACGCGGATCGAGGGCCAGGGCAATGGTGGCCTGGTGATCGACATCGACCCGGCCACGCGCAACGAGATCGTCACCTCGCCGACCGCGCGTGTGGACCAGATCAAGTACCGCAAGGGCTTCGGCCCCGTGCGGGTGAAGGTGGTGGACCCGTTGAAGGTGCCGAACGCGGAGTTCGAGCTCTGGTTCAAGGACAGCACCGCGCTGCCGAACCCGGCCGACTACAAGGACTACGAGGACATGAACGATGCCTACTGGATCTTGGTGCGCCTGAACCCGAACGGCCAGACGGACGAGGATACCGTGCGTTCCGAACGCAGCATCGAGGTGGGCTACGAGCAGTTGATCCCGGATTGGGGCATTTCCGTGGCCATCGATCAGACCACCTATGCCAACGGTGACAACTACACAAAGCCGCTGCTGGACTTCTTCGAGTTCACCGTGCAGCCGGGGCAGGTGCTGACGCCGTGGTTGTCCATCATCCCCGATCAGGACGGCGAGAACGCCTTCAACTGGATCCGCGCCGGCACGGCCGTGGATGACGCGATCACTTACAAGGACTACGTGGGTGTGGATGACGGCGAATCCTATGAGCAGTTCGCCGGCGGTGGATGGGCTCCCTGGCCGCTCGTGGGCGACACCGCCTTCCAGCCCGGTGCCTTGTCCGTGCGCGCCACCATCCTGAGCTCCGACATCAGCGAGTGCAGCAGCATCGAAGTGGTCTTCACCAGCAACAAGGACCACTGGACGCGTTGTCCGGTGCTGGAGGAGACCGAACAACCTTCAGTGGCATATCCGGTGAATACCAAGAAACTCACCATGCGCAATGTGGCCAGCGTGGACAAGAACGGTCGACCTTCAGGAACAGATGGCTGCAATGAAGCAGAAGCACAGTTGACCAGCGCAGTGAGCATGGGCTGGTTCCCAGGCTATGCAATCGACCTGGAGACGGGCGAGCGCCTGAACATGGCCTTCGGAGAGGACGGCTTCTGGGGTGGTGAGAAAGGTCGGGATATGATCTGGAACCCCTCGGACCAGATCGTGACAAACCTCGGCGACCCCCTGATGGCGGGTGGGCACTGGATCTACGTGTTCAAGAACCGCCGCCGCATGGTGGATGATGACCAGCAGATGCCGCACTACGACAACGGGCAGTTCATCTTCGACAAGCTGAACGGCGATCAGGCCGTGAACCGGACGAAGGTGTGGCGCGCCTGCATGTGGGTGGGATCCTCCTCGTTGGTACCGGGTACCGATTTCCTGCCGATCGAGCAGGGCCTGATCCCCACCGATGTGCGGCTCCGCCTGAACGTCAACAAGCCCTACCTGACCTACACGCCGTACGAGGGCCAGCCCAGCCCGGGTGTGAACGTGGATCGCAATGGCGGCCTGCCGTTGTACACCTTCACCACGGCGGGTTCGCAGGTGGAGACGGAGGTGAACCAGGTACAGACCAACGAGCTGGACGAGATCGGTGTGGTGCCGAACCCGTACTACGCGTTCAGCGGCTACGAGACGAGCCGCCTGGACAACCGGGTGAAGTTCATCAACCTGCCGCGCACCTGCACGATCAACATCTACACGGTGAACGGCACGCTGATCCGCCAGTTCAAGAAGGACAACGAACTGACCTTCCTCGATTGGGACCTGAAGAACGCCAAGAGCGTGCCCATCGCCGGCGGCACCTACATCTGCCACATCGATGTACCGGGCTCGGGTGAGCGCGTGCTGAAGTGGTTCGGTGTGATGCGCCCGGTTGACCTGCAGAACTTCTGAGCCTGACCCTCCGATCAACGATCATGAAGACGACGATGGTACGACGCAAGTGGATGATGGGGGTGATGGGCCTCCTGTGCATGGCCACCGTGCAGGCCGGCAACCCTGACCGGGCCGGTTCGGCGGGCGGTACGCAGCTGCTGATCAATCCCTTCGCGCGCAGCGCCGGATGGGGCCTGGCCAACTCGGCCACCCTGCGCGGTGTGGAGGGCATGTTCGGCAACGTGGCGGGCCTGGCGCGCGTGCGCAAGACCGAAGTGCTCTTCAGCAGCTCGCGCTGGCTGGAAGGCAGCGGTGTGCTGGTGAACGCCGGTGGCCTGGGCCAGAAGCTCGGTGAGAGCGGGGTGCTCGGCATCAGCTTCATGAGCATCAACTACGGTGACATCAACGTGACCACGGTGGAATCCCCCGCCGGCGGCATCGGCACCTTCCGGCCCACCAGCGGCAACTTCGCGCTGGCCTACGCGAAGGAGTTCTCCAACAGCATCTACGGCGGCCTCGCCGTGCGCGTGGCCAGCGAGAGCATCGCCAACGTGCGCGCCTCGGGCATCTGCTTCGATGCGGGCATCCACTACGTCACCGGCCCCACGGACAACATGCACTTCGGCATCTCGCTGAAGAACGTGGGTCCCTCCGTGCGCTTCAACGGTGACGGTCTGGCCGTCCAGGGCATCCTGAGCAGCGGCAGCGACCAGCTCACCATCCAGCAGCGCAGTGAGCGTTTCGAACTGCCTTCGTTCATGAACATCGGTGCGGCCTACGACTTCAACATCAGTGAGCTGCACAAGGTGACGGCCGCGTTCAACTTCGTGAGCAACTCCTTCACGCGCGACCAGTTCGTGCTGGGTGCCGAGTATGCCTTCAAGAAAATGATCCACATCCGTGGCGGCTACATGTACGAGAAGGACATCACGGATGACAAGCTGCGCCAGACGGTGTTCACCGGTCCCAGCGGGGGCATCAGCATCGACTTCCCCTTCGGTCCGGAAAAGAAGAGCGTGCTGGCGCTGGACTACGGCTACCGCAGCACGAACCCCTTCAGCGGGGTGCACCAGATGGGCGTGCGCATCACCATCTGATCGCCGCATACCATATCTTTGGAATGGGGACCCCGCAAGGGGTCCTCATCCGTTGAATACCTCTCCTAACCCGCCACCGGCCCGTCCGGTGGAACCGTCATGAGCTCACCGGCTTACTATACCGAGGAAGGCCTTCGCAAGCTGCAGGAGGAACTGCACCGCATGCGCACGGTGGACCGGCCTCACCTGAGCCAGCAGATCGCCGATGCCCGCGACAAGGGCGACCTGAGCGAGAACGCCGAGTACCACGCCGCCAAGGAGGAACAGGGCCTGCTTGAGGCCCGCATCGCCAAGCTGGAGGAAGTGGTGGCGAACGCGCGCATCATCGACGCCAGCCAGCTGGACACCAGCAAGGTGTACATCCACTGCACCGTGAAGGTGCGGCACGTGGTCACCGACGCCCACAAGCACTTCACCCTGGTGGCCGAGAGCGAGTCGGACATCAAGGTGGGCAAGATCAGCGTGAGCTCACCCATCGGCAAGGGGCTGCTCGGCAAGGCCGTGGGCGAGATCGCCGAGGTGGTGACCCCCGCCGGGAGCACGCAGTTCGAGATCATCGAGATCACGCGCTGATGCCGTCCATCTTCACGCGCATCATCCACGGCGAGATCCCCTGCCACAAGGTGGCGGAGGACGACCGTTTCCTGGCCTTCCTGGACATCAACCCGCTGCGCGAAGGCCACACGCTGGTGGTGCCCAAGCAGGAGGTGGACCACTTCTTCGATCTGCCGACCGATGTGCTGGCGGGCATCATGCCCTTCGCCCAGGAGGTGGCCGCGCGCATCAAGCGGGCGGTGCCCTGCGACCGCGTGGGCGTGGCCGTGATCGGTCTGGAAGTGCCGCACGCGCACGTGCACCTCATCCCCATCGATGCGATGAGCGACATGGACTTCGCACGACCCAAGCTCAAGCTCAGCCAGGAGCAGCTCGCTGCCATCGCGGAGCGCATCCGGCAGGCCTGAACCCTGCCTATTGCACGCGGTCCGGGTTGCTGCGGATGAAGCTGCTCCAGCCCCCGCCACCACGCGGCCCGCTGCTGCGCGTGCGACCTCCGAGCCCCCCCCGGCTGAAGTGATGGCAGACGGCCACCGCCACGGCATCCGTGGCATCGGTGCTGGCCGGCAGCGCCGGGATGCGCAGGATGCTCAGCAGCATGGCGGCCACCTGCTCCTTCGTGGCGTTGCCGTTGCCCGTGATGCTCTGCTTCACCCGCTTGGGCGCGTACTCCGTAACGGCCAGCTCGCGTTGCAGGGCTGCAGCGATGGCCACACCCTGCGCCCGGCCCAGCTTCAGCATGCTCTGCACGTTCTTGCCGAAGAACTGTGCCTCGATGGCGAGCTCGTCCGCATGATGCCGTTCGATGATGGCCATGGTCTCGCGGAAGATGGCGCGGAGCTTCAGCGTATGGTCATCCCCGGCGGGGAAGCGGATCGCACCGCTCTCCAGCAGCCGCACCTGGGGGCCTTCCTCCATCAGCACGCCGAAGCCCATCACCGCCGTGCCGGGGTCGATGCCCAGAATGATGCGTTCGCTCGGTGAGGCCACCCGGGTACCTTTGGTTCGTCCGCTTGTACGACCCCGCGAAGCTACCGTGAGCCGCCGCACGCTCCTGATCCTGCGCCTGAGCGTGTTCGTGGTGGCCTGCGCCTTCCTGTGGATGCGGTTCAGCGGCGATCCGGGGCATGCCCTGGCCCTGCGGAACGTGCTGGAGAAGGGGGCGTTGCCATGGGCGACCCTGGTGCCCGTGCTGGCGCTGATGGTGCTGAACTGGGGCCTGGAAGCGTGGAAATGGCACTGGCTGATGCGGCCGGTGCAGCCCATCGGCTATGCCCGCGCCATGGCCGCCACCGTGGCGGGCACGTCCATCGGCCTCATCACCCCGAACCGTGTGGGCGAGTTCGCCGGGCGGGTGCTCTTCCTGGATCCCGAGCACCGCATCCAGGGTGGTTTCGCCACCTTGCTGGGCAGCATCGCGCAGTTCGTGGTGACGCTGCTCGTGGGCGGCCTGTTGCTGGGCATGGGGCTCTGGTCGCCGCTGGAGGCGAGCCCGGTGCACGTGTGGCGCGTGCTGCTCTGGTGTGCGCTGCTCATCGGCCTGGCCGCGGTGTTCCTCTACTTCAACCCGAAGGCCCTGGCCCGCTTGCTGCTGGCCGTTCCCGGACTTTGGCGCTTCGAGAGACATGCCCACGTGCTGGATGCCTTCACCTCCGCGCAGTTGACGCGCGTGTTCCTGCTGAGCCTGGCGCGGTATGCCGTCTTCACCGCGCAGTTCTGCATCGTGCTCGGGGCATTGGCGCAGGTGCCCGCCATGGCCGCGCTGCGTGCCGTGCCGGTGGTCTTCCTGCTCACCACCCTGGTACCCACCATGGCCCTTACCGAGCTGGGCGTGCGCGGTTCCGTGGCCCTGGCCTTCATCCCCGGCGATGCCGCAGGGGTGCTGGCATCCACCGTGCTCATCTGGACCATCAACCTGGCCCTGCCTGCGATCTTCGGGGCGGTGCTGCTGGTGCTCGTCCGCATCCGCACCACCGGCGAACCCGCATGAACACCCTGATGCTCCTCGCCCTCGCCGCCTTCGGCGGCTCGGTGGTGCTGGCCACGGTGCTCGGCGCATGGCGGCAGCGCCTTGCCCAGGCCCGTGCGTTGGCGCACGCTTCGGACGACGCGCCATCACCGGTGAGCTTGCTGGTGCCGGTGCGCGATGGGGGAGAGGACCTCACCGGCGTGCTACAGGACCTGCATGCACAATGCGCGGCCGTGCCCGGCTCCGAGGTGATCGTGATCGATGACCACAGCACGGACGGTTCGCGGGCGCGGGTGGAGGCCATGGCCGCCCGCTGGCCGGCATTGCGGTGCATACCGAACAACGGGGAGGGCAAGAAGGCGGCCATCACCACCGGTGTGCAGCAGGCACGGAACGAGCTGGTGCTGTTGACCGATGCGGATGCGCACGGCGGACGTGAACGCGCCCGGTGCGTGGCCGCGCACCACGCCCGCTCGCGGTGGGCCATGCTGGTGCTGCCCGTGAGCACCACAAGCGACGGCACGTTCATCGGCTGGTTGCAGGCCGAAGAGCAGACGGCCTTGCAGGGTGTGGCCCTGGGCGCGGCCTTGGGCGGTTCACCGGTGCTGGCCAACGGCGCCAACCTGGCCTTCACGCGTGCGGCGTTCCTGGCGGTAGGCGGGTATCAGGGCGATCGTTGGGCCAGCGGCGATGACCAGTTCCTGCTGGAGCGCATGCGGCGGGCCGGGCGGCCGGTGGCCTGCCTGGCGGATCCCGCAGCGATGGTCACGGTGACCTGTGCGCCGGGGCTGCGGGCGGCATGGAGCCAGCGCCTGCGCTGGGCCGGCAAGATGCGGGGCGCCGGGGCCGGCCGCTCGCTGTTGATGGCGGCTGCTGTGCTTTACCCCTGGGTGCTGTTGCTGCTCACCGTGCGCACCGATTGGACCAGCGCCGTGAACCAGGGCTTTTTCCGCGCGATCCTGCTGCTCGCGGGCGCCTGGCTGCTGTGGCTGCTGCCTGTGCTATTGCTCGTGGGAGAAGCAAAGCGCTTTTTCGGCGAACGGCCCACACCGCTGCGGTCCATGATCGCCTTGTTGCTCTTCACGGTGTACGCACCAGTGATCGCGATCGCAGCGCTGGTGGTGCGGCCACGCTGGAAGGGGAGGCGGGTATGAAGCGGTGGACCAGTGGTCCCGAAGCGCTGAATGGCTGGACATTTCCGCCCGATGATCCAACGGTGGTCTTCTTTTCTGATATTCGTGATCAGGATTATTCACTGATCCATGGATGCGCTGGTTGTTCCCACCACGAACACTACGCTGGTGATCCCCTTTGCGGAGCTGATGCACGCGGAGGCCGAGGGCAGCTACACGCGGCTGCACCTGGATGGCGATCGCCACCAACTGGTGAGCAAGCGCATCGGCTCCCTGGAGCAGAGCCTCCCAACGGCGCTGTTCTTCCGCTGCCACGAGTCGCATGTGGTGAGCCTGTCCAAGGTGCGCCGGATCGATACGGTTGATGGGCTCACCGTTGAGCTGGTGAATGGCAAGCGGGTGCCGGTGGCCAGGCGCAGGTATGCGGAGTTCTTGCAGGTGTTGCGGGGGAAATAAGCCGTTGCGTGGACGGGTTCCGCGCTATGTTCAGCGGAACAGCTTCGCCACTTGTAGAGGGCCATGGACCGGCACTACGGCCAGGGCATACATGCCCGGGGCAAGGCCCCCCAGGTCCACCACGGTGGCACCCGTGCCCAGTGCCCGGCCGCGCTGCACCACCGCCCCCCGCATGTCCGTTACCTGATAGGTGTTTGCCGCAGGCAGTACCACGCTCCAGCGCCCATCCCCCAGCGCAACGGCGTGCAGGGCCCCGGGGCGCCCCAGCTCTGCCAAGCCCACGGCCGGGGAGCACACCTCCTCGAAGACGCTGCCCATGAACTGCGCCACGCGGCTGGCAGGCTGCCCGTTAACACTGCTGAAGCCCCCGGCCACGTAGAGCGTATCGCGCCATACGGTCATGCTCCAAATGGCATTGTCCGGAGCGAAGTCCGCGCCGCTGCCACACCAGCGGTGGCCGTCCCATTGCGCGATGTGCTCCACCGGGGCGCCGCCCGCGCGATAGAACTGGCCACATACATACAATTTGTCACGCCAGAAGAGCATATCATGCGTCACCCCCAAGGTGCTTCCTTGGTCGTCGAAGGTGATACCACCGCCCAGGTTATTCCACGTTTGCCCGTCGTAGGCCACCACCATGTTGCCTGGCACCCCCGGTCCTTCGTAGAAGTAGCCGCACAGGTACAGCGTGTCGTTGTGGATGAGCACGTCCTTGATGGGGGCGTATGTCTCGAAGCCCGCCACAGGCTCCCATGCGGCACCATTGTAGCGCATCATCCCTCTCGTAGTGCCTTGCTGGTCTTGGAACAACCCGGTCACATACCACAGGCCTTGGTATCGGAAAACGAAGCCTATGTAGTCGGCTGAGGTCAAAGGGATATCGGCCCCCAAGGGAAAGGGATGGAAACCGGACCCGTCATACATGAAGATGTTGCTTTCCGGCAGGCCGCAGATGCTGCCCCAATACCCGGTGAAGAAGAGCGTATCGTTCACTGCAGAGGGAACAATGAACTGGATACCGTTAGAGACCGGCTCGTAGCAGCCGATGCCCTGCCAGCGCTGTTCGGCGTAGATCCACTCGGCGAAATAGGCTTGATACAGGCCATTGGTATCCTGCCAGTTGAACCCCCCGCTCACCAACAAGCTACCTGGCCGACGGCTAAAGGAGAAGATGCCCTGGCATACACCGTTACATGCCTGTAGGGTGTCTGGAAAGGTCGACCAGGTCGATCCATCCCAACGGGAAATGCCTGCCGGGTAGAGCGTGTCGCCAGGCACGTAGACCCGTTCATCGGTTGCGCCCACCAAAAGCATGTCCAACACGCTATCACCATAAACCGGGTAGACGTTGCCTCCCATGGGGAACACAATATCCCCGACATCGGTCCATGCCTGCCCTGTGGCGGCGGGCATTATGCCCGCCGCCATCAGGACCAGGAACGCATATCGCTGGAAGCGCTTCTTCACCTGAACAATTTGATGGAGTGAGCGCTGCCGTCCGGGTAAAGAGCACATAGCAGATAGATACCCGGGGCCTGCCCACGTAGGTCAACAAGGGTGCGCTCTGTGTTACCCGCTGTGCGGCGCCATACTTGTGCTCCCTTCATATCCATCAGTTGCATGCTGCTGCCCGAAGGTAGGGATACGGACCACAGGCCTTCCTCTAACAACCGGTAGGCCAGCGCCACGTTCACGGCATCCGCTACCGGTCCAAAGCCCACGTTCACGGGTGTCGCAAAGGAGGCGATGAACCCATCATGGGTCCAGCTACCGTAGGCTTCGTTCTGGTTCGCCATGTATGTTGTTCGGAAGTACTGGCTATTGAAGGCATACCAGCCATCAGAACCATTGGTGTTGTTGAAGATGTCATCGTCGTACCAGTCCAAGTTGCTGTTCAGGTCCCATTCCTTCAGCGGGAAGTAGCCTTGTTCACTTCTGGCCCCACCCACCAGATAGAGCTCCGTTGGGCTGGAAGCCACCCCCCAGATCTTGTCGGTCTTCGCACCGCCGTAGTAGGTGCTCCAGAAGCCCTCCCTGCTCACCGAGCGCAAGCCCAACAGGAATCCGTCCCGGTTGTACTGGCCGCCGAGATTGCCGAGCACCTCCTGCCTGTAGAGCACCGGGTTGGCGACGAAGAGCATGCCGGTCGCGCTTGTCGTCTCCCCTACGACGTACAGGTCGCAATCGTTGTTGTTCTCACAGTTGTAAGCGTTCGTTACGTCCAGCACGATGTCATTCGCAGGCCCGCCGTACAATGTGCCCCACACCAGCAGCGGAGCCGCGGCATCTGTGAAGTTGAAGTCCAGGATGTAGCCATCCACCCCGCCAGAGTCTTCGTGGATGCCGCCTGAGCCGGGCAGGCCACCGGTAGGCAAAGTACCGCTGTTTGTACCACCCGCCACCCACACATGCTTATCGATGACGGCAACACTTGTACCGGCTTCCTCGCCACTGCCGCCCCAACGCGTGCAGTAAGTATTCGAATGGCTCACCAGATCGAACGATGCGAAGTAGCCATCGGTGAAGCCACCGCCATAAGCAGGTTGGTAGAACCCGTTGAAGCCTTGTGGGGCGGTCACAGCCAACGTGTATGTATACGGGTCACCTTCGCTTGTGCTGGCTGTACCCGTGAAGAATGCCTTGGGGACAGCGCCATAGTTGCTGAGCACTACATCGTAAGCACCGCAGTTGGTGCATTGGCTACCGAACGGGGTGGCCCATTCGTACTGGTAGTCAGTGCTGAAGTAGATGAAATAGCCACCGCCCTGAGCCTGTGTGTCCGCCCCACCCGGTGTAGCGAAAGGAAAGTCGAAGCTCGCACTGGGGAATACCTGGCTTAGCCGGCCAACCCATGCCAGCCGACCAAGGTCGTCCACGTCCACGCCCATGCCATCGGCGGTCCAGAAACCATTCTCACCGGCACCGAGCGTATGAGACCAGTCCAACAGACCGTTGGATTGACGCAATGCGATCATGAACGCAGCATGGATCATGTCACTTGTTGAACTCCACGCGTTGGTGACCGCATTCTCGAAGGGTGTACCCGTAAGTGCTGTTGCGTAGAAGTCATTACAACCCGTGCTGCCCGTAACGAAGGCGTAGTTGTAGTCCGAGTTGTTGCCTTTGTAAACCGCGATGTCCGTGGCCTGGTCAATGCCCTGGTCGTCGAAGTCATCGGCCGCTTCCGTGCCGCCGATGTAGGTGGCCCATAGGATCTGTTTAGTCGCATGGGCGAACTTCATCACCACGGCATCATGCGACCCCATGAAGGATGATTGGAATGGCGGGAATTCCTAGGCACCCGTCCCCACCGGGAAGTTGTTGTCGTTGGTGTAGCCGCAGGCGTACGCATCGCCATCCGCATCGGTATCCACGGCCATGAACTCGTCGCCTTGGTTGCCCCCTGCGTAGGTGCTCCAGCCCAGGTTGCGTGGATCGGGCGTGGGTGGCGTAGGGGGTGCGGGTGGCGAACTGATAAGCACATAGAGCGCCAGTGCCGGGTCGTAGGTGCCAAAAGTGAAATGCACCACATCCTGGCCATTGTTGTTCACATACGCCGGCACCCAGCTCACGGGCAGTATCTGCATGTTGGCGTCCACTTGATAGGCGATGGCTTCGTTGAGCGCCAGCCAACGGCCTCGGATGTACAGCCGGAGCATGCCCAGATAGTCCACGTTGATGCTGTCCTGGCCCTCGAACTCCAATAGCAGGTCCGTAGGGTCGCTTCCCGGTTTGAACGCGAAGGCCAGCTTTGGTCCGGTTCGCCCGTGATACAAGTGCATGTCCGTGTTGGGGTTCACATCCTTCCAATACACCTCATGGAAGGCGGGTACGGCCGTGAATGCGTCAGCACCTACGTAGTAGTTCGCAATGCCGGGTACTGCGTTTGCATGCTGGGGTGCCACCGGGTTCCCCGCTTCGCCGCTCACACGCATCTCCACGGCAAAGAGCGTATCCGCCGTGGCGGCACTGGTGTCCTTATGCCCCCACGCAAAGCGGATGTTGCTCTGGCTTCGGGCATAGATGTCGTAGGCGCCGCCTTCACTGTAGTAGGCCACATCCATGGCGGCGTGACCATCGGTGGCCATCTTCTGGCCCACGTTCTGCCGGTAGCGTATGCCGCCTTTGTAGGCATCGCCCAACGGATCGGGTATCTGGGCAGCAGCTACGGCCGCTACCAACAGGCAAGGGAAGAGTATCGCACGCATGGTGGTGGGTTTTGATCCCGCCAAGCAGCACAGAGGGAGAGACTTCTGTGGGCGCGATCTCACAGATGGTGCGCACTGTTACATACATGGTATGCCGAACCACATATGCGGCGATCCAACAAGGGCCTTGGTCACTCCTTCACGAACCGCACGGCCTGCGAAACCTGCGCATCCGCTGCGATGCGGCCACGGTGGAAAGGGAGGCGGGTGTGATCCCTCAGAACGGCAGATCGTCCTCGTCGCTCGCTGCGGGCATGTCCGCCATGCTCGGCGGCGGGGCCTGCTGATAGCCGCCGCTGGAAGCCGGGGCCGCACTGCTGCCGCCGGCACGCTCGATGCGGTTGCCGCTCAGGCTGAGGAAGTACTTCGTTACGCCATCGCGGCCGGTCCATTCGCGGCCGTTCACGTAGCAGGTCACGGTCACTTCGTCGCCGGGCTTGTAGCCGTCCAGCAGGCTGGTGCGGTCCTGGGTGAATTCCACCGGGATGTGCTGCGGGCGTTGGCCACTGGGTTCGGTGACCACGAGTTCGCGCTTCTTGAACTTGTCGGAAACGTCCTGCGTTTTGCCGACCACTTTGATGGTGCCGGAGATGGTGACTTGGGCCATGGATGGAAAGGGTGTTCTGGGTGCGAAGTTCCGGGTTCCGAGTTCCGGACGCTCAACCCGGAACCTGGAACGCGGAACACTTAACGGTCATTGAAGGCGAGCAAGGTACGGAGCGCATCCTCCGTGCGGCCTGCGGCCAGCAGGTTGCGGGCGTGCAGGTGCAGGGCGGTGCGCAGGGCCTCCTTGTCGTCCGCATGCGCCACGAAGAGGTCGGCGAGTTCGGTGAGCTTGTGCTCGTTCACGCTCGTTTCATCGGGCAGGGCGGGGAGGTTGGCCAGCTGGCCGAGCTCGTTGCCCGTGAGCACCGTGCTCAGCCGGATGTCGGCCGGCAGGCGGTCCATCCCAATGCCCACATGCTTGGTGGGCTGCGGCAGTTCGAAGAGCGCATCGCCGTGGGCGCGCACATAGAAGTCGCCACCCATGCGGCCCACCAGGTCGATGCGCCGCTGGTCGATGATGCCCTTCTCGTTGAGCAGGGTCTCGTCCACGTGCATCAGCAGCACCTCGCAGATCACCAGGTTGCCGGCGGCGCCCTCGGTGCCGGTGGCGATCACCTGCTTCACCGCGCACTCCAGCTGCACAGGGCTCTCCTTCACCCGGAAGGGGCGCACGCGCTCCGATGGGATGGCGGTGAAGCCGGCCTTTTCGAACTCGTTCACGCCCTCGGGGTATTCGCCGCTGGCCACGTTGGCCTGCTGCACCATGGCGTAGGTGAGCACGTTGATCACCACCTCGGGCACGGCCTGCACGTTGTGGAAGCTGTGCTTGGTGGTGTTGTCGCGGCCGCGGCGGGCGGGGGAGAAGATGAGGACGGGCGGGTTGCTGCCGAAGCAGTTGAAGAAGCTGAAGGGGCTCAGGTTGGGCCGGCCCTGGGCGTCGATGGTGCTGGCGAAGGCCACGGGGCGGGGCCCCACGGCGCTCAGCAGCAGGCCATGGCGCTGGGGGATGGAAAGGGCGTTCAGTTCGAAGGTCTTCATGGGCGGGCGAAGCTACCGACCCCGGGGGTGCCCGTGGGTTCGGGGGCGCCGGGTATCTTCGCGCTCCTTTTCGGCCGCGGATGGCGGCCGGACGCGGTAATGAACACGGACGTGGCGGAATTGGTAGACGCGCTGGACTTAGGATCCAGTGCCGCAAGGCGTGGGGGTTCGAGTCCCCCCGTCCGTACTTCGGTCGCGGCCGCCCCTGCGTGCCACCGGCCATGTCCCACTGAACGGCAACCCACCTGATCGACGCGGGTCCACCAGGGCCCGCACCCCAACGATGCGCATCGAGAAAGTAGAGACCGGCGAACTCACCGCCACCCTGACCTTGGAACTGTCCCCCGAGGACTACACCCCCGGCCTGGAGAAGGCCCTGAAGGAGCAACGGCGCAACGCCACCTGGCCGGGCTTCCGGCCGGGGCAGGTGCCCATGTCCATCGTGCGCAAGCGCGTGGGGCGCACCCTGCTCGTGCACGAGGTGGAGCGCCTCATCGGCGAGAGCCTGAACGGCTACCTGCAGGAGAACAAGCTCCGCCCCCTGGGCCAGCCGCTGCCGGCGCAGGACAAGGTGGATGGGAACAACTGGGACCAGCCCGGTCATTTCCAGTTCCATTACGACCTGGCCCTGCAGCCCTCGTTCGACGTGGAACTGAACGAGAAGCTCGGCGTGGAATACCCGGTGGTGGAGGTGGACGACACCTTGGTGGACCGCGAGATCGCGGACATGCAGCGCCGCTTCGGCAAGCTGGAGGACGCCGCCACGGCCGAGGCCAAGGACATGCTGATGGGCGACCTGATCGAGCTCGATGCCGACGGGTCCATCAAGCCCGGCGGCCTCATGAACCGCACCACCATCAGCCTGGAATACCTGAAGGACGAGGCCACGCGCCAACTGTTCCTGGGCAAGGCCGTGGGCGATGAGGTGCGCGTGGACCCGCACAAGGTGAGCGATTCGCACGACGACCTGGCCCGCATGCTGAACGCCGACCATGAGGCCGTGCACCACCTGCAGGGCGACATGCTCTTCCGCATCGCCGAGATCAAGCGGATGGTGCCGGTACCGGTGGACCAGGCCCTGTTCGACCGCGTTTATGGCCAGGGCGCCGTGGCCGATGAGGCCGCCTTCCGCGAACGGGTGCGCGAAGGCCTGGGCAACGCCTTCCGCCGCGACAGCGACCGCGTGTTCCGCCGCATGGTGCTGAAGAAGCTCCTGGCCGCAGCGAACTTCGGCCTGCCCGAAGCCTTCCTGAAGCGCTGGATCCTTACCACCAGCGAGAAGCCGGTGACGCCGGAGGAGGTGGAACAGGGCTTCGCCTCCTACGCGGACGGCCTGCGCCGCGAGCTGGTGGAGCAGCGCGTGGTGGAGAAGTACGGCCTGGAGGCCAAGGGCGAGGAGGTCGACGCGTTCGCCAAGCGCTACGTGAGCGACCAGTTCATGCAGTACGGGCTGCCGGCACCGGAAGGGGAGGAGCTGCAGCGGATGGTCGGCCGCATGCTGGGCGATCGGGACCAGCTGCGCCGCATGCGCGACACCATCGTGGAGCAGAAGCTGCTCACCCACTTCAAGAACATGCTCGCGCCGAAGGAGAAGCGCTATCCCTTCGATGAGTTCGTAAACTTGGCCCGGTCGGTGTGATCCACGATCCCCGTCCAAGGCCACTCCCACATACACGTAACGGATCCTCGAAACGCATGTTCCCCTACGACGAGTTCCAGAAATACGCCGTGAAGCACCGCGGCATCAGCAGCCTCACCATGCACGACTATGTGCGTGCTTCGATGACCCCGTACATCATCGAGGAGCGCCAGTTGAACGTGGCCCAGATGGACGTGTTCAGCCGCCTGATGATGGAGCACATCATCTTCCTCGGCACCGCCATCAACGACCAGGTGGCCAATGTGGTGCAGGCGCAGCTGCTCTTCCTGGAGAGCGTGAACGCCAAGAAGGACATCACGATCTACCTGAACAGCCCCGGGGGCAGCGTGTACGCTGGTCTCGGCATCTACGACACCATGCAGTACATCGCGCCGGACGTGGCCACCATCTGCACGGGCATGGCCGCCAGCATGGGCGCCGTGCTGCTGTGCGCGGGTGCCAAGGGCAAGCGCAGTGCGCTGAAGCACGCACGGGTGATGATCCACCAGCCCATGGGCGGTGCCGAGGGTCAGGCCAGCGACATGGAGATCACCGTGCGCGAAGTGCTCAAGCTCAAGAAGGAGCTCTATGAGATCATCGCCAACCACAGCGGGCAGCCCTTCGACCGGGTGGAGAAGGACGGCGACCGCGACTACTGGATGATCGCCGAGGAGGCCAAGGCCTACGGCATGATCGATGAACTGCTGTTGAAGCACAAGTGATCCGCCCCCTGGCGGACATGTTCACGAGGCCCGCGGAAGCGGGCCTCGTGCATTTTCAACCGCCTGAGCTTCAAGGAACGGGCCTCTTCGTGTGGACGGCGGTCCGTGCGTGGACGTATCTTTCCCGGCCTGCCCGTGCAGCATCATTGAGCCGCAGGCCCGTGCATCATGGATAAGAAGGAGATCAAGTGTTCGTTCTGCGGTCGCGACAAGCAGGACACCAACGTGCTCATCGCGGGCATCACGGGCCACATCTGCGACAATTGCATCAGCCAGGCGCAGACCATCATCACGGAGGAGCTCAACCAGCGGGACCGTGGCGAGCTGGACGGCAACATCGTCCTGCAGAAGCCTGCGGACATCAAGCGATACCTGGACGAGTACATCATCGGCCAGGAGGACGCCAAGAAGGTGCTGAGCGTGGCGGTGTACAACCACTACAAGCGCATCATCCAGAAGTCGAGCACGGCCGATGAGGTGGAGATCGAGAAGAGCAACATCATCATGGTGGGCGAAACGGGCACGGGCAAGACCCTGCTGGCCCGCACCATCGCCCGCATGCTCAACGTGCCCTTCGCCATCGCTGATGCCACCGTGCTCACCGAGGCCGGCTATGTGGGCGAGGATGTGGAGAGCATCCTGAGCCGCCTGCTGCAGGCGGCCGACTACGATGTGGCCCGCGCCGAGCGGGGCATCGTCTTCATCGACGAGATCGACAAGATCAGCCGCAAGAGCGATTCGCCCAGCATCACGCGCGACGTGAGCGGCGAGGGGGTGCAGCAGGCGCTGCTGAAGCTGTTGGAAGGCAGCGTGGTGAACGTGCCCCCGCAGGGCGGCCGAAAGCACCCGGAGCAGAAGCTGATCCAGGTGGATACGCGCAAGATCCTCTTCGTGTGCGGCGGTGCGTTCGACGGCATCCAGAAGATCATCGCCCGCCGGGTGAAGACCAGCGCCGTAGGCTACAGCGCCAGCCGCGAGATGCGCAGCCTGGAGGAGAACCTGCTGCAGTATGTGAGCCCCACCGACCTGCGCAGCTACGGGCTCATCCCCGAGCTCATCGGCCGCTTCCCGGTGCTCACCTACCTGGACCCGCTGGACCATGCCACGCTGCGCCGCATCCTCACTGAGCCCAAGAACGCGCTGGTGAAGCAGTACATCAAGCTCTTCGAGATGGACAAGGTGAAGCTCAGCTTCGACAAGAAGGTGCTGGACTTCATCGTGGACAAGGCCGTGGAATACAAGCTGGGCGCGCGCGGCCTGCGCTCCATCTGCGAGGCCATCCTCACGGACGCCATGTTCGACCTGCCCAGTGCCGCGGATCGGCCCGCTGAACTGCGGGTGACGCTGAGCTATGCGCGGGAGAAGTTCGAGCACAGCCGCGTGGGCCAGCTGAAGGTGGCCTGACGCCGGGCACCGGGGTGCGGGTTATCTTCGGCCTCCTTCCGAAAAACCCCATCCCTACCATGAAACGTCTTCTTTCGCATGTCGCCCTGGTGGCGATGCCGTTGTTGTCGGTCGCACAGGACCTGCCTGCGCCCAGCCCCAAGGCCACCTTGCAGCAGCGCGTCGGCCTCACGGACATCACCGTCGAATATTCCCGCCCTTCCGCCAAGGGTCGCAAGGTCTTCGGTGACCTGGTGCCGTACGGCGAAGTGTGGCGCACGGGGGCGAACAAGGCCACGGCCATCACCATCAAGGGCGATGTGCTCTTGAACGACCAGCCGCTGCCGGCAGGTACCTACTCCCTCTTCACCATTCCGTACGAAGGCGGTGCGTGGGAGGTGATCCTCAACAAGAACACCGAGCTCTGGGGCGCCTATGACCGCAAGCCGGAGGAGGACGTGCTGCGCATGAAGGTGCCGGCGAAGGAGTGTGCGACCACCGAGACCTTCACCATGGAGTTCGCCAACCTGGGGCAGGATGTGGCGGACCTGTTGATCCGCTGGGAGAACCAGGAGGCCGCTGTGCGCATCAGTGCCGATGCCACGGAGCAGGGAAAGGCGAACATCAAGGAAGCGGTGGCCAAAGCCGATGCCGGATACCGCACCTTCTACAGCGCGGCCAGCTTCTACCTGGAGCGCAACATCGATGCGAAGCAGGCGCTGGCGTGGGCGCAACAAAGCGTAAGCAAGGAGAAGAAGTACTGGAACACCTTCGTGCTAGCCAAGGCGCAGGCGGCGAACGGACTGTACAAGGAGGCCGCTGCCACCGCGCAGGAAGCCGCCAAGCTCGCCGCAACTGAAAAGGATGCCGGTGCCGAAAAGACTTACGGCAAGATGGCCACGGAGTGGGCCGCGAAGGCGGGCAAGTAAGCCATTGAACCCAACGACGAAGGCCTCCCTGCGGGGAGGCTTTCGTGTTTCAAAGCCCCAGGCCCAACAGCCCACCGTCCACCACCAGGCAATGGCCGGTGATGAACGAGGCCTTGTCCATGCAGAGGAAGGCGATGGACGAGGCGACCTCTTCCGGCCGTCCTACGCGCTTCAGCGGCGTACGGGCAAGAATGCGTTCCAGCCGCTCCGGCTGCGACAGCACCGGCTCGGTGAGCGGCGTGCGGATGTACCACGGTGCGACGGCGTTCACGCGGATGCCATCCGGGGCCCATTCCACCGCCAGGCTGCGCGTGAGCTGCACAAGGGCGGCCTTGCTCAAGGCATAGGCCGCGCCGCTGCCCACGTCCACGAAGGCGGCCACGCTGGCCACGTTCACCACCGCAGGCCGTTCGCCGAGTTGGAGTAGGGGATGCAGCGACCGCAGCAGTTCCGCCGGGCCCAGCAGGTTGGTGCCGATCACCGTGGCCTGCTCCTCGGGGGCGAGCTGTGCCCAGGGCTTGCGGATGTTCATGCCGGCGTTGTTCACCAGCAGGTCCAAGGCGCCCCACCGTTCGCGCACGGCATCGAGGATGCGTGCCCGGCCTTGTGCGTCGGTCACGTCCGCCTCCACACAGTCCGCGTGCCCATCGCTTCTGCGGGCCACGTGTATCACCTCCGCGCCCAGGTCACGCAGTTCGTGCACGGTGGCTGCGCCGATCCCGCGTGTTCCACCCGTGACCAGTGCGCGCCTGCCCTTCAGGTTCCAGTTGCTCATGCGTGCGAAGATCGCCGACCGAGCAGCGCCTCCAGCACCAACGCCAGCACCACCACGATCGCCGGGGCGATCAGGTTGTACCACAGGAAGGCGATCTGTATCTCGGAGAAGTGGATGTACAGGATCACCGCCTGCGCCACCAGCGCCGCGATGAACACCGCCTTGCCGCCCACCCGCTTCAGGAAGAAGGCCACCAGGAAGATGCCCAGGATGGTGCCGTAGAACAGTGAACCGATGATGTTCACGGCCTGGATGAGGTTTTCGAAGAGCGAGAACAGCGCCGCGAAGGCCAGTGCCAGTAACCCGAAGAGCACCGTGGCCCACTTGGTGGCGCGCACCTGCTCACCGTCCGTGCGTTCCTTCTTCACCACGTCCACCACGCTTGTCGTGGCCAAGGCGCTCAGCTCCGCGCTGGTGCTGCTCATGCCCGCGCTGAAGATCATGGCCAGCAGCAGCCCGATGATCCCAATGGGCATGTGGTCCATGATGAAGGTGATGAAGATGTAGTCCTTGTCGTTGGCCTCGGCGGCTGGCAGCGTGGCCTTCACCTCGGCGCGGAAGTCATCGCGCAGCATGGCATCGCTCTTCAGGGCGCGATCCAGGTCGGCAAGGCTCCGTAGCGCGGCATCCTCCGAACCCGCACGTTGAAGGGTTACCCATTGTTGGGCCTCCTGCCGGATCACCGTTGCATTCTGCGCATGCATCACCGAAATGGTGCTAGCCAACCAGTTCTGTCTACCTGGAGGGTCGACGGTGCTGGAGGATGCTCGGAATTCGGCATTCCCATCATCTGATCGTCTGATCGTCTGATCATCTGATCGCATCGCCTCCACGTTCGTACTGTTCCAATGCACCGGCGACGGATGGAACAGGTAGAACACGAACACCAGCACACCCGTGAGCAGGATGAAGAACTGCATGGGGATCTTCAGCAGCGCGTTCATCCACAACCCGCGTTGCGCTTGCTGCATGTTCTGTCCGCTGAGGTAGCGCTGCACCTGGCTCTGATCCGTGCCGAAGTAGGCCAGCTGCAGGAAGAAGCCGCCGATGAGGCCGCTCCACAGCGTGTATTTGTTGCCGGGGTCGAAGCTGGTGTCGATCACCTGGGTCTTGCCGAGCGCACTGGCCAGTTGCAGGCTCTCCACGAAACCGATGTGCTCGCGCAGGTACCACACCACCAGCCCGAAGGCCACGAAGAGCCCTCCGAACATCACGGCCATCTGCTGCTTGTGCGTCACGCCCACGGCCTTGGCACCGCCGGTGGTGGTGTAGAGGATCACCAGCGTGCCGATGAAGACGCAGGTCCAGCTGAGCGGCCAGTGCAGCACCTTGCTGAGGATGATGCTGGGCGCGTAGATGGTGATGCCGGCCGCCAGTCCGCGCTGGATGAGGAAGAGCCCCGCCGTGAGCAGCCGCGTGCGCGCATCGAAGCGCTTGCCGATGAACTCGTAGGCGGTGTACACCTTCCACTTGTAGTAGAGCGGGATGAACACGCGGTTGATCACCAGCATGGCCAGCGGCAGCCCGAAGTAGAACTGCACGAAGCCCAGGCCGTCGAGGTAGCCCTGGCCGGGTGTGCTGAGGAAGGTGATCGCGCTGGCCTGCGTGGCCATCACGCTCAGCCCCACCGCCCACCAGCGTTCATCGCCGCCGCCGCGCAGGTAGCTCTCGCTGCTGGTCTCCCGCCGCGTACGCCACACCCCGTAGCCCACGATGAAGCCGAGGGTGCCGAGGAGGATGGTCCAGTCGAGCCAGTGCATTGTAAGTCTCAATTCACAAGTCTCAAGACCAAAGGCCAAAGTTGGTTCCGCGTTTCATTTGAGCCTTACGCCTTGTGACTTCTGAAGTGAGTCTTGTCCCGCCTGGTTCTTCGCGGTGGTGGCAGCGCTTTTCGCTAGAATGCGGATCAACTCGAGGCATTCATTGAGCAACCACGTCATAGACTCATCATCCTTGGGCATCAGGCCGGACCCTTTGATCATCCGCAGGTTCGCCCGGCTCTCCTTCAGCTCCTTCAAGGCCAGCTTCACTTTGTGGATGAAATCCTTCGACGACTCGGCGCTCTGTGACTCACCGTAGTGCAAGGCCGGGGCGGTGCCGCTGCGGATCAGCTGGCCACCCATGTGCCGACCAGCCAACGTATGCGGCAGACGGTCCACAAAGTTGATGATGGCCGACCCGAACTCCGTTGTCCGGTCTTCAAGGTCGTAGGTCTTCTTTTCCATGTGCATCCAATGGGACAAAGACTCAATTCACAAGGTTCAAGACTAAAGGCCAAAGTTGTTTCCGTTGCTTACTTGAGCCTTCGACCTTGTGACTTGTGAATTGAGTCTTCACCTGGATATCAGATTCGCAAAAAGCCGGTACGCTCCCGGCACCCCCGCCGGCAACTGCCGGAAGAAGCTGATGCCCGTGTAGATGAAGCGGCCCTTGCCATGGTCGCAGGTGATGAGGCCGCCGGTGAGCGCTTGTTCGCCGGGATCATTCCAGGCGATGAGCGGCGTGTACTTGTCGCCGAGGTCGCCGGCGAAGTAGAGGCCGCGTTCCTGCACCCAGCCCTCAAAGTCGGCAGCGGTGATGGCGTTCGGTGTGGTGAGCAACGGGTGCTTGGGGTCGAGGAAGGTGGGCGGTGCCTCTTCCACGGTCACGCGGTCGCGGGTGATCTTGAAGGGGTGGGGGCCGAGCGTGCTGGGATCGATCTGGAAGTCCTCCACGCCAGAGACCGCGAAGCGCGGCGTGGTGTTGTACTGCACCACCAGCGTGCCGCCTTGCTCCACGTATTGCAGCAGCAGCGGGTGCAGCTCCTTCATGCCCTTGGTGGCGTTGTAGGCGCGGATGCCGGTGACGATGGCGTCGTACTTCTTCAGATCTTCCAAGGAGAGCTGTCCCCCTGAGCTTGTCGAAGGGTCGATGAACTCCACGATGACCCCGAGCTGCTCCAGGGCCTTGGGCACCTCATCGCCCGCGCCCTTCACATAGCCCACGCGCTTGGCGGTGGTCTTCACATCCAGCGGCACCAGCTTCACCTCGGCGGGCGTGTAGTACACCTGCGGTAGGATGTGCGGGTAGTCGATCTCGTGCAGCGTGCGGTCGGCGGTGCCCTTGGGACCTTTGAAGGTGAACTTGGCCGGACCTGCCTGCGCGTTGCCCTCGGGTTTCAGGGTGAATGTGAAGGACTGGCGCTCGTTGCGCTTGGCGATCATCACCGGCCAGGCATCGCGGCTCGCGATCCAGCCTGCGGGCGGCATCATGCTCACTTGTCCGACCAGGCTGTCGGTGAGCGCTTCCACTTCCACGGTGATGGACTGCGGACCACCACGCGCAATAAGCACATCGGTTTTCGGGGTCACCGAGGCCACGGGCGTCACGTACACTGGGCGGATGCGCTCGCCAGCCACGCGGTCGACCCATTTGTGCATGACTTGGAGTTCGCCTCCGAACCGTATGTCATTCTCACCGCTGATCGAATAGTAGAAGTGATTCAACGGATACGTTGATGGGTATATCCCTGTTGAGGTGCCCGGTGGTAGCTCATACAGCGTTGAGTGGGGTCGTGCAAGCCAATAGGGTTGGTCTGTATCATGAAACTGGGGATGATACTTGAAAGGGCTGGTGGTCGTTGAGTTTGGAGTGAGATTGAGTCCGAGTCTGAGACCAGCCACATCTGGTTCATTCACTCCCTCGAATCGGAGCAACGGTGAATCACTGCGTTGTACACATGAAACGCTTATGGACATTGAATCGGAGGTTGCGACGATTGGAGAAGTGCCTGTGGCCTCAACTACTAACCCAGTGCAATCATTGATCAGTTTCTTGGCTTGATACCCCTTGTACTTGACCCACCAACAATCATCAACCGGCTTCATGCACCACTCTAGCATGTCAATTGAAACGTTCGATAGCTTCTGCACACTCTTATGAGGTGCCAAAGGGTCGAAATCACAGATGATCTCTTGCACGCGAGGTCCAATATCGTCTGATGCCTTCTCCCGCCCCCACGTCATATCGATCCCCTCGAAAATGTCCTTCGTTTTCGGCCGGTCGCCTTTCACCAGCTTTAGGTACTCCAGCATCTCCCCCCGCGTTTCCGCCGCGCCAAAGCCCTGGCTCTTGTGCATGCTGCGGCTGCGCCCGGCGATCTCCGTGTAGCTCAGGCCCAGCAGCGGGTCGTAGCCGCCCACGTCCACGCTGAACCAGTCGGGGTCGTTCTTCGCGATGTCGGCGAGGTCCTTCTTCCACCACGTGCTGCCGTTGAAGAAGAGGCGGCGCGGCTGCCACACCTCCAGCCCTTGCTCCAGCTGCTCCGGAAAGGCCTTGGGGTCACCGGCCAGGTCGAAGGCCTCCTCGGCGAGGATGGCGCTGGCCTCGTGGTGGCCATGCCCCGCGCTGCGGTCCGGCGCGAAGCGGGTGATGATGATGTCCGGCCGGAACATGCGGATCACGCGCACCACATCGCTCAGCACCTCCTGCTTGCCCCACTTCTCGAAGCTCTCGGCGGCGTTCTTGCTGAAGCCGAAGTCCACCGCACGGGTGAAGAACTGTTCGCCGCCATCGATGCGGCGTGCCTCCAGCAGTTCCTGTGTACGGATGATGCCCAGCGCATCGCCCAGCTCGGGACCGATGAGGTTCTGTCCGCCGTCGCCGCGCGTGAGGCTGAGGTTGCCGGTGCGCACCTTCTTGCCGTTGGCCAGCCAGGCGATCAGGCGCGTGTTCTCATCATCGGGATGCGCCACGATGTAGAGCACGCTGCCCAGCACGTTGAGCTTCTGCATGCGGTGCAGGATCTCGGCGGCGTGGGGTTGGGCGGGGGGGCGTTGGGCGGTGACGCGTTCTGTTGTGCAGATGGACAGAAGCGCCAGGGTGATAAGCGCGATCCGCGTGAAAGAGGTCATGGGTGCAAGGTAGATGTGGGCGTTGAGCCCTGAGCCGCGAGCCCCGAGCTTGTCCTTGGTGGGAACAAGCTCGGGGCTCGTGGCTGGCAGCTGATGGCCGGGGTGGGCTGCGGCTACGCCGACTGCTCCTGCAGCGTCTTCGCGATCTGCTCCTTGTAGCTGCGCCCGCTGATGATGCGCTCGCCGTTGCTCATGCTGAAGATGAACTCGTTGTTGCCGCTGTACCGATGGTTGCGCACATGGGCCGTGTTCACCATGTAGCTGCGATGGATCCGGAGGAAGCGCGCGGGGTCGAGCTCCGTTTCCACGGCGTTCATGGTCATGCGGTAGAGGTGGTGGCGTTCCTTCATCTGCAGGTGGAGGTAGTTCCCTTCCGCACGCAGGTAGATGATCTCGTCAACGGGCACCTTGAACTCGCGCCCCTTTTCCTTAATGATGAACTGCTCCGTGTACTCGCTCTGGGCATGGAGGTGTTCGCGCATCAGGTCCATCAACTTGCCGGTGAGTTTGGTGCTCATGCGCATCTCGATGTGCCGCTTCGCCTTCTCCAGCGACGCATGGAAGCGCTCGTCGTCGTAAGGCTTCAGGAGGTAGTCCACGGCGTTCACATCGAAGGCCTTCAGCGCGTATTGGTCGTGGGCCGTGACGAACACGATGAAGGGCAGGCGCTCCCGACCAAGGCGGGTGACCACCTCGAAGCCGTTCATGGTGGGCATCTCCACGTCCAGGAACATCAGGTCCGGCCGGTGCTTCTGCACGCAGTCCAGAGCCTCCTGGCCATTGCGGCACTCGGACACCAGCTCGATCTCCGGGTCCTGGGCCAGCAGTCGGGCCAGGCGCGCGCGCGCGGCGGGTTCGTCATCAACGACGATGGTGCGGATGTGCTTCATGGGCGTTGGGGGATGGGGCCTGCCCGGGCGTGTCCGTGGACCAGCGGAGCGGCAGTGAGAGTTCAACAAGGAAGCCGCGGCCACCGGGCGATGCGACATGGCAGGTGGCGGAGGGGCCGTAAAGCAGTTGCAGCCGGTCGCGCACGTTGCGCAGGCCGATACCTCCGTTGTCCATTACGGAGGAGACATCGGAACAGCCCTTTCCGTTGTCCCGTACGCTCAGCGTTAACATTCCGTCACGCTGTTCGGCCTTCACGAGTATGTCCACGCGTTCGCTCAGGGCATCCGGTCCGTGCTTGATGGCGTTCTCCACCAACGGCTGCAGCACCATGGTGGGCACCTCGGCAGCGTGCAGCGCTTCAGGCACATCGTAGGCCACATGCAGCCTGTCCTGGAAGCGGACGCTCTCGATGCCCAGATAGTTGCCGATGTGGTCAAGCTCCCGCGACAGCGGCACCAGGTCGCGCTGGTCCTTGCCCAGGCTTACGCGCAGCAACTGCCCCAGGCGGCTCAGCACCTTGCGCGCACCGTTCACGTCGGTGTCCATCAGCGCGCTCACGGTGTTCAAGGTGTTGAAGAGGAAGTGCGGTTGCAGCTGCTTCTTCAGGGCGTTCAGGCGGCTCACCTGCAGTTCGTTCTCCAGTTTCAGCAGTTGCGTCTGCCGCTCGCGCATGGCCCGGGCACCGTCCACCGCCACCAGCACCACCATCAGCGCCCAGTATTCCATGAACCGGCTGAGGATGGCCGGTGGCAGTGCCTGGAAGGCCCAGCTGATGTACTCCGGTGTGAAGGCGAAGTCGTCCTGCGACCACAGGATCGTGTAGTAGAGGGCGCTGGTGACCACCTCGTGCAGCGCGCCGACCAACAGGCCGAACCCGGCATGCACCAGGATGATCCTCCACAGGGGCCGGGTGCTGAAGGGCCACCGCTGCAGCACCATATAGGCCAGTGGGGTCAGCAGTGCCCAGAACAGGAAGTTGAGGTACGGCGGCGGCACTTCGCGCAGCCAGCGGAACTCGCCCATGTCCTTCAGCTCGGCGTACACGTAGTGGTGCATGTAGGCCTGCAGCAGGAACAGCGAGGCCATGATCACGGCGGTGATCAGCACCACCCGGTACGGGATCGGCGAGCGTTTGAAGTAGTTCATCCGCGTGTAGCACGAAGGTCGTTCGGACCCTGGTGGTGTGACGGACGGTTCGTGACGAACGGCGTGATGAGGGATGGAACGGCGCCGAGGCGCTTCGGCCGGGCCCTGCGACCTTGAGGTGAGTGGATGGACCAATGGACCCGGGCGCTAACGATCCACGGTTCCATGGGCTCATGGCCACATGGGCACATGAGCGCATGGGCATATGAGCACATGGTCACATGGGCACATGATCACATGGCCCCATGAAAGCACAAAGCCCTCCGTTCCCGGAAGGCTTGGCGCTGAAAGGGGAGGCGATCAGCCGATGGTCACCGTGAAGGTCTGTCCGTTCACGGTCACGCTGAAGGTGCCATCGCAGGAGCCATTGCCGTAGTCGATGGTGCGCGTGGGGCGGTCCTGCGGGGTCACTTGCGCGGTGCCGGCGGTGATGAAGGGGCAGCCGATGGCCACGCGCAGGGCGTTGGTGATGTTCACCGTATAGGCGATGCCGTTGCGGTTAACGCCGCTGCCGTTGCCGGTGATCTCGTACACATCGTCCAGCAAGGTGGGCGTGTCGCTCCCCTGGATCCACGTGCGCACGCGGTTGGCCTGGTGCGTGGCGGTCCAACTGCCGTTCGCCGCTGTCAAGGAGCCGTTCACGGTGACCGTGTAGTACAGGTGGCCGTTCTGGTCGGTGCCCATGTTGGTCACCGTCTTCGTGCCCTGCAGGTGGCTGTCGTTCACGTAATAGTCCTGCGGGGTGATGGTGATGACCGTGCCGGGATCGCGGTACCGCCCGGTGTAGCTCACCAGGATCCTGCCGCGGCGTGTGCGCCCGTTGGCGGCGGTGCAGTTCACCGTGCCGAAGTCGATGGTGATGGTGCGCGGATTGCTCAGCGTGTCGAAGGTGACGGTGGGGTCGCAGGCGTCCTCCATCTCACGGAGCCCGTTATCGTCCACGGCCTTGTCCACCTGGTTCAGCATGTCGCTGAAGGCGTCCTCGGCGCGCGCGTTGTCGCTGGCACTGGTGTAGTCCAGGTCGGGGGTTTCGTCGTCCTCTTTGCGGCATGCGCTGAGGGCGAGCAGTGCGCAGGAGGCCAGGATCAGGTGCTTGCGGGAGATCATGAGCGGTCGTTTTTCGTGGTTCGCACGATTGGGACGCAGGAGCCACCCGGAGGGTTTAACGGCCGTTGTGCGTTCCGGGTTGGTCGTTCCGGGTAACGAGTTCCATGTTCCGTGTTGAGGGTGCAGCGTGCCGGAACCCGGAACAATGAACCACCCCCCGCTACCGCTGCAGTACCTTGAAGGTAAAGGCGTACGCGTGCTTCGCGTCCTTCTCGTGCCGTTCGCTCCACACCTCCTTCCAGCCCTTGCCGATCTCGGGGAACTTCACATTCCCCGCTGGTTTCGCATGCACCGTAGTGAGGTACAGTCGCTGCACGAGGCCTTTCTCGAACGCCTCTTTGTAGAGCTCGCCGCCTCCGATGATGAATGCCTCCTTCTGTCCGGCATCACGGGAGATGGTGAGCGCGGCTTCCAGGGAGGCGCATACCACGGCACCCGGTGCGTTGTAGCCCGCCTGCCGGGTCACCACCAGGTTCACGCGGTCGCGCAACGGTCGGAAGCGTTCCGGAATGCTCTCGTAGTTCTTCCGGCCGGTGATCACGTGGTGGTTCAGCGTGGTGCGCTGGAAGAACTTCATGTCATCCGGCAACTGCCAGGGCAGGTCGCCCTTGTTGCCGATCACTCCGTTCTCCGCCACGGCGGCGATTGCACTGACGATCATACGCTGACGGAGGCTTTGATGTGGGGATGCGGGTCGTAATCCTCGAGCGTGAAATGCTCGTAACGGAAGGCGAAGAGGTCCGTCACCGATGGGTCGATGCGCATCACGGGCAGCGGACGTGGCTCACGCGTGAGCTGCAGCTTGGCCTGCTCGATGTGGTCGTTGTAGAGGTGCACATCGCCGAAGGTGTGCACGAACTCACCGGGCTTCAGGCCGGTCACCTGCGCCACCATCAGGGTGAGCAGCGCATAGCTGGCGATGTTGAACGGCACGCCCAGGAAGGTGTCCGCGCTGCGCTGGTAGAGCTGGCAGCTCAGCTTTCCTTCCGCCACGTAGAACTGGAACATGGTATGGCAGGGCGGCAGCGCCATGCGGTCCACGTCGGCCGGGTTCCATGCCGTCACGATCAGGCGCCGGCTGTCCGGGTTCTTGCGGATCTGCTCCACCACGTTGGCGATCTGGTCGATCACGCGTCCGTCCGGTGTGTGCCAGCTGCGCCACTGGTAGCCATAGACTGGACCGAGGTTCCCGTCGGCATCGGCCCACTCGTCCCAGATCCGCACGCCGTTCTCCTTCAGGTAGCGGATGTTGGTGTCGCCGGCCAGGAACCACAGCAGCTCGTGGATGATGCTCTTCACGTGCAGCTTCTTGGTGGTCACCAGCGGAAAGCCCTCGGCCAGGTCGAAGCGCATCTGGTGGCCGAAGCAACTGATGGTGCCGGTGCCGGTGCGGTCGTGCTTCTGCACCCCATGGTCGAGGATGTGGCGCAGGAGGTCGTGGTATTGCTTCATGGCAGGGGCAAAGGAACAGCGGATGCGAAGCTATGGAACCGCAGAACCGCGGAACGGGGAACCGCAGAATGAAGAAGTGCGCACCACCCGGGGCCGATGACCGTCGCGCAGCGAAGAGGCTATTGATGCAGGGTCAGGGTCGGCCTTGGTTCCGTTCAGCGGTGTTCACGCTGGTTTGGAAGATCGCAACAAGCTCGGAGCATTCCTTCAATACACGCGCGTTGGTCGGCGCATCCGGTCCAAGGCCTGCCTTTTGAATGATCCTGATCGCTGCCTGCGCTTCACGGAGCTCTTTCAGCGCCACTTTCATCTTGTGAATGAAGTCCCGCTTGGATTCAGCCCCCTGTGCTTCACCGTAGTGCAGGGCGGGTGATGTACCTGAGCGGAGCAATTGATCGGCCAGCAGACGCCCCGCAGGTGTCCCCGGCAGGGTATCCGTCGTCCGAATGATCATGACCGCAAAATCCTCCAGGCGCTCCTGAAGATCGAAGACCCGTTCGTTCGCCATGCCTTTTGTGCATCATGCGTACCGAAGATAACGGATCGATGGAGAGATGATGACGACCAGATCGGATGGACGAACGGACACGGAAGTCGTGCATGGACGATCAGCGGCAGTAACGATCACAAAGCGATCGGCATGAACGCGCCTTTGACCTTTTGCATTTGTTGTTCTGCGGTTCTACGGTTCCGCAGCAACCTGGTCTCACCCCAGCCCGAACCCGCCTCCTTCGCCTTCCTCGGCCTTGGAACGCGGGGTAACGGGTGCCCCCACGATGCGCAGCCAGCGCTCCTTCATGCGCTCGTAGTACGGCTTCTTGTCGATGAGCGTGGCGATCAGGTTGCCCACCATGCCGGCGTACATCAGCTGGAAGATCACGCTGTGGCGGTCGGTCATCTCCAGCACCAGGATGGCGCTGGTGAAGGGGGAGCGCGACACGCCGGTGAGGAAGGCCACCATGCCCGTGAGCATCAGGAGCCGCAGTTCGCCCGGTGTGGGGTTGAACAGCTGGCCCACCCAACCGCCGATCACCGCGCCGCTGCTGAGCGAAGGACCGAAGATGCCGCCCGCCCCCCCGGCGCTGAACGAGAAGATCGGCGCGCACAGCCGCGCGGCGATGTCGCGCCACGAGGGGTCCACTTGCGCATCGAAGAGGTAGCTGCGGAGCATGGTGCGTCCGCTGCCCAGCACGCCTTCGCCGAGCAGCTTGTAGCAGGCGATGAACAGGGCGGCACAGGCCAGGCACCAGATCGCCTGCGTGGACCAGGAACGGAGGGTGCGCCGCAGCCGGTCCAGCAGCAGGGCCACCTTGCAGAACAGCGCACCGGCGGCCCCCGCCACCAGGCCGATGGCGAGCACCTGATACATGAACGCCGCGCCCACACGGTCCACCTTCGGGTACAGCAGCCCTTCACCCACACCGAGGTAGCTGCCCATGAGCTGCTGGGCCGTCATGCCGGCGATGATCACGCTGGTGAACACGGCCGTGCGGAAGTTGGCCAGGTGCGTACGCGTGAGCTCCTCCACGGCGAAAACGATCCCGCCCAGTGGGGTGTTGAACGCCGCGCTCAGGCCGGCGGCACCACCGGTGATCATCATCACCCGCCGGCTCACGCGCGGCCAGAAGGAGGGCAGCAGCTTGTGCACCACGCGGTACACACTGCCGGCGATCTGCAGGGTGGGCCCTTCGCGCCCCACCGCACCGCCGCCCACCACCATGGCCAGGCTGCTCAGGATCTTCACCCCGATGATGCGCACGTTCAGGAAGCGCCAGCTACGGTCGTTCTCGGCCTTGTCATCGGCCACCTCGATGGCGGCCATCAATTGGGGAATACCACTGCCACCGGCGAAGGGCGCGAAGCGTTTTACCAGGAACCAGCTGAGCAGGAAGGCCGTGGGTACCGTCACATAGGCCCAGTCCGGGTGCTGGCCGAGGATCCAGTGCTGCAGTTCCTCGATCCATTCGAAGAGCCGCGCATAGCCCACGGCGATCAACGCAGTGATCACGGCGGCCACCTGGTAGGGCAGGGTGAGCAGGGTGAGCTCCTTCAGCTTGGTGTTGCGCGCGGCATTGCCGAGCCATACCAGTGCGCCGGTGAGCCGGACCTGCAGGCGACGCTGCCACCGTCCCGGTTCCTCGGTGCCTTCCTGCTTTTTCACGGGCGCAAAAGTGCCCGCGAGCGGCCCGCCCGGGGCAGGTCCGCCCGCCGTGCTACCAACAGCAGGGGCCTGACAACGTCAGCGGTCCAGCACGCGCGGGTCCACCTCGTGGAAACGGTGCTGCGTGCCGCGGTCGTAGGCCTTGATCCAGAGCTTGTCGCCGGAACGGGAGCGCACCAGGGTCATGGGGCAGAGCGTGAAGTCGCCTTCCGGGCGGCCAACGGAGCGTTCCTTCGGCGCGCCACCGTTCGCTGGGATCAGCGCCAGTTTCAGTTCACTCTTCTCCACCGGGGGCTTCTCCTTTTTCTTGCCGCTCGCTTCCGCGTAGCTGGTGTTGATGGCCTCGATCCCGCCCGGCGTATGGTTGTAGGCCAGCAGCAGGCCGTCCTCCAGCAGCTTGAACGCGGCGCTGCCGTACGCCTCGCCGCTGGTGGTCATGAAGGCGCGTTCCACCACCTGCTGCCAGCGGATGCTGTCCTTGGCATCCAGGTACGTGGCGCGGATGGCGCCGTGCAGCGTGCGCATGGCGATCGCCTCGCCCAGCTGCACCTCCAGGTCCTGATCGCGGAAGCCTTCCAGCAGCAGCGTGCCGCCATTCCAGGCAGGCATCAGTTCGATCACTTCGTCAGGCACTTTCTGCGCGCGCGCGCCGCTGGGCTTTTTGCCGCTGCCGTCGTCGGGCAGGCCGAAGGTGCTCAGCTTGGTCTTGCGGATCGCGGGCACGCGCTGGTCCACCACCGGTGTCGCCTTCAGCTTGGCCATGGCCGTATCGATGCTCAGCACGGTGCCGGGGATGCCGGTGAGCGCGCCATAGCGCAGGGCCACCAGGAGCTTGCCGTCCGCCTTCGGCAGGATGCGCGCGCTGCTCACGAAGTCCTTGTCAAGCAACAGGTCCTTCACCTTGGCGCCCTGACCGCTGATCACCGTGAGGTGGGTCTCGTGGCACAGCTTGTCGCCTTGGCGCGCGGGGTCGCCGCAGAACAGGTAGGTGAGCAGGAGGATGCGGCCGCGGTCGTCGAGCGCGATCTGGTGGATGTCGCTGTTCATGTCCTCGAAGGGCAGATCCACCATGCCGCTCCACTGGGGCTTGAAGGTCTTGTCCAGGCACGCGAACCAGAAGCGCTTGTTGCCTTTCTCCTGCGTTGTGTAGTGGTTCAGCAGGAAGTGCTGCCCGTCCGGCGAGGGCACCAGGCGGTCGCCCTGGTCGTAGGCGGCACCGCTGTCGAAGAGGATCAGGTCGGGCAGCGTCTTGCGGCAGGTGGTGTTGTGCGGATCGAACACGTTGGGGTGCTCGAAGCTGATGATGCGCTGGAAGCCGCGGATCGCCAGCGGTCCGTCCGTGCTCAGTTCCCCGATCCCGTATTCGGCGCTTTTCTTGGTGTTGCTCACGAAGAGCACCTGCAGATGGTCGTCCACCACCAGGCTCGTCACCGCATCCCACTTGGCGCCATCGAAAGTCTGCTGGTTCAGCGGCAGTTCCTCCGTCGGCGTCAGTTCCGCACCCAGGCGGATGGCCTTGTAGCCGTTGCCCTCCATCACGAAGAGCACAGGCCGCCCGTTCAGGTCGGTGATGCCGTTGGCCACCAGTTGCACATCGCCTTCGAGGCCTTTCACGGACTTCGTGTAGGCGGTGCCGGCGCGCATGGCCGATTCCTGGCAGGTACCGCCAACGGTGAACGCGGCGGTGGCGAAGAGGGGGATGAGCCGGAGCAGGCGCATGGTGTGTCGGGTTCGGTCAGTGGTTGATGAGGAAGCGCTGCGCGGTGGCGGTGCCATCGGGGGAGATCAGGCGCAGCACGTGCACGCCCGGGGCGAGGTGTCCCAGACCGAGGCTGCTCGCGCCGGTGCTAAGTTCCTGTGTGGCCACCACGCGACCGTGCAGGTCCACCACCTCGGCCTGCAGGACATTTCGCAGGCGCAACAGCTGGCCGTTCGCGGGACTGGGCCATTGAATGATCGGTTCAGCCGCCAATTCCGAAAAACCGGTGATCCCTGCTTGCACGGTGCATCCGTCGTTCACGTTCGGGATCAGGCCCTCCGGACAGATCATCAGGTTGCTGATCCAGAAGGGGCTGGCGTTGCAGGGGTGCGATTGACCTTCGGTGCTGGGGATGCCCACGGCGCGGAACTCAAGCAGCGCGCTCACGGTGCCCGGGGCCATGGTCAGGTTGCGCATCACGGCCGCATCCACCACCATGTTGGCCCCGGCGGTGGCGCCGCTCAGGCCGGGCAGCAGGTCCAGCGTGGCGCCGGGCGGTTCCACGTTCACCACGCGGATGATGTGGTCCACGCCGCTTACCGCGCTGGGGGGGAAGTTGAACGTGTAGTCGGTGCCAGGCGTGCAGCCACCGAAGAAGGGCTGGTTGTACAGCAGCATGTCCACCGGCAGGCCCACGGTCCAGTTCTGGGCGTGGGCGGCCAGTGCGGTGGAAGCGAGCAGGAACAGGGTAGCGGTCCGGAGCATGGGCGATGGCTTGGGGTGGTGAAGCTATTCGATCCGCTGAATGGGACGTGGTACCGAAAGTGCACGCGACACCAGCGCCTGAATGGGGTGGCAGGGGTGTTGCGTTCCGTTCGCGCGCGGTGCGGAGTCTGCGCTCAGCGGTGCGAGGAACCTGGGCGTGGGGCTGTTCAACACCACCAACGTCACCTTGCCCTGGTCGTTGCTGCAGTTGTACATCGGAGGCGGGAAGTGCACAGTTTGAAAAGCCTTGTGGCCGGTGAATGCATGGTGAATTAGTTATCCATGATCGCACTTCCGCATACAAAATGACCTATATCTTCGACGACAAGCGCTGCGCTGGGTGTTCATCGGTTCGTATGCGCGGAACATCCGGTCTGCCTTGCCGTTCTATCGTCGACGTGGTGCTTGCCGCCACCCGGCTGAGATACACTCGGAAACTTGAAGCCCCCGGTGCGCGAACACCGAGGGCCGGTCGCTCAACACTCACCCCCTAAGGCATAGGAACATGAATACTAGTTAGGCAATGGCAGGGTGCCGCGATTGGGTAGGTCCCTGGCAGCGCCCCCGCAACCCAAGCGGTCTATTGGGCAGGCACGGCGGAAGAAGGCCCATGCCGCGCGATGCCTTTGTTTTAACGTGGGCCGCAACGATCGGAAGATCAGCGAAAAGTGAACGTCATAGCGATGCGCTCGCCGTGGGCGAATAGCAGGTGGTACGGGTTGGCTCGAAGGCTTGCTCCGTGCTGCCTGCTGTTCGTTCAAGTGTATGCCCGCGCTCAGAACCTGGTGCCGAATCCGAGTTTTGAGGAGTACGAAGTCTGCCCCTACGCGATAAGCTTTGTTGAGGGTGACCGACCTACCTACTGGCGCTCCTGGTACAACACCCCGGATTACTTTAATGCATGTGCCGGGGATCTGTTGGATCTGGATACGTTGGTGGATGTGCCGCAGAACGGCTGGGGATACCAGAGTGCCCACCATGGCCAAGCCTATGTTGGCGCATGGGCTCTATATCCAGGCGATTTCAGGGAGTATGTTGGGGTGGCCTTGTCGGTTCCCTTGGAGGTTGGTACGGCTTACCAAGTTAGTTACTGGGTGAGCTTGGCGCATGCAGGCAGCTACTTCTTGACACCTGGTGCCTGTAACAAACTCGGAGCGCTCTTTACCATGGCATCCAATGCATGGGAGCCCTCAGATGGTCCCGCTTTCGCCTTCAGGAATTACGCCCACGTGTTCGCCCAGGAGATCATTATCGATACAGTGGGTTGGACGGAGATCAATGGGGTGTTCGTGGCGGATAGCGCCTACCAATACCTGGTGATCGGTAATTTCTTCGACAATGCGAACACGGATGGCATGGAACTTCCCGAAGGCGAGCCGATCCTGCCGTACTACTTCATCGACGATGTGTGTGTGACACGGCTTGGTGAGGAGTGTTTGCGGGCAGGTGTAGGGGATGGCGGTTTTCCTGGTGAGGCGCACGTTGAATGGTCTGGCTTCGACGATAGCGGGTTCCTGAGGTGGCCGGGTCGGCTTTCCTTTCACGCGGAGGTCTTTGATCTGGCTGGGCGTTGTGTGTTTATTGGGCAAGCAGCCGGGCAAAGTGTGCCGTTGAACGCTCGCGGCTGGGCACCAGGTATGTATGTGGCTAGGCTCACGTCAGGTGAAGCGGGCACGACGCTCAAATTCATGAAACCATAGCTGATCGACCGGTCACGAACTTTTGTGACCATGAAACGACAAGTTGGGATCTGTCTGGCGATGGCCTTGATGGCTGCGCCAGCTCTTGGACAAGACTGGAGTGCGAATCCCCCAGGTAATGTACTAGGCGGTGCCGAATACCTTGGAGCCGCTGCCGGAAGTACAGTGCCGCTGCGCTTCACCACCATACCGAACCTGCGCCACGAGTGGCGCACGCAGAACACGCTGCGCATGCGGCTGCTGGAGACCAACACCACGCAGACCATTGGCAGCTACCTGAACCAGACCGTAAGCGGCAACCTGGGTGTTGGGCTGTTCACCAATCCGAACGTGACCTTGCCGTGGTCGATGTTGCACCTTGACGACAACGGATCACAGGTATCAGGATACCGGCCATGGCAACGGCCAGGCATGACCGTTACGCATGGTTCTGACCTCGGTTGGGTCGGGCTGAAGGACGAAGGAGGCGACCGCAACCACCTAACCCTTGCATGGGCTGATAACAACGCGCAGGACGGTCCGGACCGGCTGAAGTTCATCTTTCTGATGAACCCGGGCACTGGCGGCACGGCAGGCACGTTGGACGGCCTGGAGGCCGCCCGCATCCGCCCGGCCGGCAGTGGCAACGAAAGTTTCTTCGGCATCGGCGATTGGTTCACCACCGGCGGCAACGGCGATCCCCGCAAACGCTTGGATGTGCTCGATGGAAGGGTACGCATCCGGCAGTTCCCGATGATCCTGAAACGCAAGATGAGTTCCGCGTGGTGGTGGTGGACAACAGCAGCGATCCCAACGAGCGCGGCGTGCTGAAATGGAGGGACATCGGTGGGCTTGGTCAGTGTGACTGGATCGTACAGCCGGGCGGCGATGTGAGCACTGCTTATGTGGGGCTGAACACACCTTGTCCAACAGAGGTCAATAACGTGGGTATCGGTGTGGAGGATCCATTCGCCAAGCTGGATGTGCAGAAGGAAGTGACTGAAGGCGGTCCGGCCGACATCGGAGTACGCAGCGTGATGCGGCTGAACGAAGGCACCAAACATGCCTTCGAAGGCCATACCACGGGTGAGGGCGATGTCAATGTGGGGGTGCTGATCAACTCCGATAACGCAGCGCGGAACTGGGGCGTTGTATCATACACGGGTCGAAGCGCAAGTTCAGGCGGCAATGTGGTCTCGGGTTTCTTCCAGGCGGATGGGGAGAATCTGGGCGGGGATGTCATCGGCGTTTGGTCGCGCGCGGTGAACGTGGGCACCTGGGGCGTCGAATGGGCCGGTTACTTCGAGGGACGTGGCCTGATCACCGGCGGTCCTTGGACCACATCGGACGAGTCGCTCAAGCATAACATCGAGGACCTTTCGCAGGCCGAGGCCTTGGAGCGCGTGCTGCAGTTGCAGCCCAAGCAGTACGAGTTCAACATTGCTGAGCATCCGAACATGGGGTTGCTGCCGGGCGTGCAACACGGCTTCCTGGCCCAGGATGTGGAGCAGCTCTATCCACACCTGGTGGCGGAGGTGAACCGTCCGGCGGTGCCGGCCATGGATGGTGGTGAGGCCGAGGGGCCCATGACCTTCAAGGCCATGAACTACGAGGGGCTCATCCCTGAGCTCACGGCCGCCCTGCAACAGGAGCATCAGCTCGTTCAGCAGCTTGCCGCGCAGGTACAGAGCCTGCAGCAACAAGTGTCCGCCTGCTGCGCTGCGGACGTGCAGGGCACCCGCGCCATGGGCACCGCTGTTGGTCTACCGCTGTTGGAGACCGACCTGCGCATCGTGCCCAATCCCGTGGCGGACCGCACCGAACTGCGCTACACGGTGGGCAGTGCGGGCCGTGTACGGCTGGAAGTGACCAACCAGATGGGCCGCCTGGTCTTTTCGCAGGATGAAGGACTGCGTGAGCCGGCTCCGTACACCTTCGGGTGGGATACCACGCTGCTGGCCGCCGGCACCTACTTCTGCACGCTGTATGTGAACGACGAACCGCTGGTGAAGAAGGCGGTGAAGCTGGCCGCCCGGTAGTCCGGCACGGAACGGAGGAGGGGCGGAAGGGCAGGAGCGTTAGGCGCTCGCGCCCTTCCGCTCTTCCGCGTTCTGCTCATTTCCGCACCACCCTCCGTGGCTACTTTCGCACCCCATTCCTTCCGCCCATGCGCACCATCCAATTCCGCGAGGCCCTCAACGAGGCGATGTCCGAAGAGATGCGCCGCGACCCGAACGTCTTCCTCATGGGCGAGGAGGTGGCCGAGTACGATGGCGCCTACAAGGTGAGCAAGGGCATGCTGGCCGAGTTCGGCCCCAAGCGCATCATTGATACGCCCATCAGCGAGCTCGGCTTCACGGCCATCGGCGTCGGCGCCGCGATGAACGGCCTGCGCCCCATCGTGGAGTTCATGACCTGGAACTTCGCCGTGCTGGCCAGCGACCAGATCATCAACCACGCGGCCAAGATGCTGCAGATGAGCGGCGGCCAGTTCCACATCCCCATCGTGTTCCGCGGGGGCAACGGCAGCGCCGGTCAGCTCGCCGCCACGCACAGCCAGAGCTACGAGGCCTTCTACGCCAACATCCCCGGCCTGAAGGTGATCACCGTGAGCAACCCGTACGACGCGAAGGGCCTCCTGAAGGCCGCCATCCGCGACGATGATCCGGTGCTCTTCCTGGAGAGCGAGAAGATGTACGGGGACAAGGGCGAGGTGCCCGACGGCGAGTACCTGCTGCCCATCGGCGTGGCGGACGTGAAGCGCAAGGGCGACGACGTAACCATCGTGAGCTTTGGCAAGATGATGAAGGTGGCCCTGGGCGCGGCCGAAGAGCTGCAGAAAGAGGGCATCAGTGCCGAGGTGATCGACCTGCGCACCATCCGTCCGTTCGATGTGCCCACCATCGTGAACAGCGTGAAGAAGACGAACCGCCTGGTGGTGGTGGACGAGTGCTGGCCCATGGCCTCCATCGCCAGCGAACTGGCCTACCGCGTGCAGAAGGACGCCTTCGACTACCTGGACGCCCCGGTGGTGCGCATCAACCAGGCCGATACGCCGCTGCCCTTCAGCCCGCCGCTGATCGAGGCCTCCCTTCCGAACGTGGCCCGTGTGGTGAGCGCGGTGAAGGAGGTGATGTATGTGGTGAAGTAGTTGGTCCGGTCGTCGGTTAGCCGTTGTCTGTTGTCGGGCTGCCGATGTTGAAGGCTCGGCGCAGCCTGAACGCCTGGGAACGCATGCGACCATGACCGAGGACAGCCCCGGACCACCGCCGCCCGATCCTGCCGAGGTTGCGCGCGGCTTTCGGAAGCTCTACTGGTCGTTCGGGTTGAAGGTCGTGGCAGGGCTGCTGGTGTTCGTCGCCCTCTGGTTCATTCCGCTGCCCTCGAAGTGGCTGGCCGTTCCCTTCATCGCCCTCGGCGGCTGGCTGGTCTTGGTGAACCTGAAAGCGATCGAGTTCTTGAGCCGTGCGCAGAACGCTTACAAGCACGGTCCCGAGGACGATACACCGGTGGCGCTTCAAGAAAGTGGCGAGCGCGTGCTGCATTACACGGGTTACGTACTGCTGTTCGCCACGATGATCGCAATGATCCCGCTGGGCCGCATGGTGGAGAACATCGTGGAACAGACCCGCTGGATCCTGCTCTTCGGTGGTACCGGTGCGTTGCTGGCCGCGTTGGTGCTCTGGTGGGCGAAGGGGCGCTTCCCGTTCTATTTCCGCAACAACGAGAAGCGCGCGGCCTCGGTGCTTGGCCTTGTGCTGGGCACGATCGGCCTGTTCATCCTCTTACCAGCCTGGGTCGATCGGGAACGTGCGATGGTCCGGAGCGAGGTCCGTCGCTACGCGCTCGAGAATGCCGGGGAGAACATCAAGACCGGCTCGAAATACCTGCACCTGTACTCTCCCGGTCAGAACGAGACCACCTTCCGGATCCAGGTGCGCGGCAACGAACTGGCGGCAGCCAAGGGCAGGGAAAGCGTGGAGGTGCGTATCGGCTTGGGGGACCTCGGGTTCACGCACGTGCTGGGGGTGGAGGTGGGTCGGTGAGGCTGCTGGCCATTGGCAGCTGGCCCGGCATCTTCGCGTTCCGCGGTCGGCGCTTTGACGCCATGCCGGAGGTTGGCGCAACGCGCTGATCGACAACCTTGCACGCCGGGCCAGCAGCCAGCGGCGAAAAGCCCATGGCACATTCCCGGAGATCCCTATTTTCGCGGCCCCTTTGCCGGAACCATTCCGCTGAAGGACAACGGGATAACAAAACGACGAAGACATGGGAAGTGAACTGATGTACTACATCCCCGTGCTGGGCCTGGTGGGTCTGGTGGTGATGGTGGCCAAGGCCATGTGGGTGAGCAAGCAGGACGCCGGCGATGCCAACATGCAGGAACTGGCCGGCTACATCGCCAAGGGGGCGAGCGCCTTCCTGAAGGCCGAATGGAAAGTGCTGGGCGTGTTCGCGGCGATCGCTGCGGTGCTCCTGGCGTGGAGCGGTACCCTGGTGCCCCACAGTGATTGGGTGATCGCCGTGGCCTTCCTGATCGGTGCCTTCTTCAGCGCCTTCGCGGGCTGGATCGGCATGAACATCGCCACCAAGGCCAACGTGCGCACCACGCAGGCCGCCCGCACCAGCCTGGCCAAGGGCCTACAGGTGAGCTTCAACGGCGGCACGGTGATGGGCCTCGGCGTGAGCGGCCTGGCGGTGCTGGGCTTGAGCGTGCTCTTCATCGCCTTCTACCGCATGTACGTGAACGGCGCCAGCCCGAACGGCGAGGAGATGATGAAGGCCCTCGAGGTGCTCGCCGGCTTCAGCCTCGGTGCCGAATCCATCGCCCTCTTCGCCCGTGTGGGCGGGGGCATCTACACCAAGGCCGCCGACGTGGGCGCCGACCTGGTGGGCAAGGTGGAGGCCGGCATCCCCGAGGATGACGTGCGCAACCCCGCCACCATCGCGGACAATGTGGGCGACAACGTGGGCGACGTGGCCGGCATGGGCGCCGACCTTTTCGGCAGCTACGTGGCCACCATCCTCAGCACCATGGTGCTCGGTCGCGAGGTGATCAGCAGCGGCGACAACTTCGGTGGCATGGCCCCGATCCTGCTGCCCATGCTCATCGCGGGCCTTGGCATCCTCTTCAGCATCATCGGCACCTTCTTCGTGCGCATCAGCAAGGACACGGACAGCGTGATGGCGGCCCTCAACAAGGGCAACATCGGCAGCATCGTGCTCACCGCCATCGCCAGCTACTTCGTGATCACGTGGATGCTCCCGCCCACGCTTGAGTTCGCCCGCGGGGATGTGCACCTGGTGTTCGACCGCATGAACGTGTTCTACGCCATCGTGCTCGGTCTGGTGGTCGGCTTCCTGATGAGCTACATCACGGAGTACTATACCGCCATGGGCCGCAAGCCCGTGATGAGCATCGTGCAGAAGAGCGGCACGGGCCACGCCACCAACGTGATCGGTGGTTTGGCGGTGGGCATGGAGAGCACCTTCCTGCCGATCCTCGTGCTGGCCGCCGGCATCTTCGGCGCCTTCGAACTGGCCGGTCTGTACGGCGTGGCCATCGCCGCCGCCGGTATGATGGCCACCACTGCCATGCAACTCGCCATCGACGCCTTCGGTCCCATCAGCGACAACGCCGGTGGCATCGCCGAGATGAGCGGTCTGCCCCCGGAGGTACGCGGCCGCACCGACATCCTGGACGCCACGGGCAACACCACGGCCGCCACCGGCAAGGGCTTCGCCATCGCCTCGGCCGCCCTCACGGCCCTGGCGCTGTTCGCGGCCTATGTGGGCCTGGCCGGCATCACCGCCATCGACATCTACAAGGCCGACGTGCTGGCGATGCTCTTCGTGGGCGGCATGATCCCCTTCCTCTTCAGCAGCATGGCGATCAGCGCCGTGGGCAAAGCGGCAATGGACATGGTGCGCGAGGTGCGTCGCCAGTTCAAGGAGATCCCGGGCATCATGGAGGGCAAGGCGAAGCCCGAGTACGAGAAGTGCGTGGCCATCAGCACGCAGGCCTCCATCCGCGAGATGATCCTGCCCGGCGCGCTGGCGCTGCTCAGCCCGATCATCGTCGGCTTCGCATTCGGCCCCGAGGCCCTGGGCGGTCTGCTCGCCGGCATCACGGTGAGCGGCGTGCTCATGGGCATCTTCCAGAACAACGCCGGCGGTGCCTGGGACAATGCCAAGAAGAGCTTCGAGAAGGGTGTGGAGATCGACGGCACCATGTACTACAAGCACAAGAGCGACAAGCCCTCGCCCCCGCACCAGGCTGCTGTGACCGGTGACACCGTGGGCGATCCCTTCAAGGACACCAGCGGTCCCTCGATGAACATCCTCATCAAGCTCACCTCCATCGTAGCGCTCATCATCGCACCGCACATCAACGAAGGTGGTCACGCAGCGCACGGCGTTCCCACCAACAGCAACATGGAGAACGCGCCCAAGGGTAGCAGCGATGCCTACGTGGCGCCCCAGCAACAGGATGCCACGGCACAGGCCGCCACGCTCGACCTGAGCGAGCGTTTCTGATCCACAGAACAGTTCAGGAAGAGGCGCGCCATCGGCGCGCCTCTTCGTTTTTCCACCGATGACACAGATGTCGCCGATGGATCAGGGGGCACCCGCATTCATCTGCGCCATCTGCGTCATCCCGCTTCACGGGACAGGTCCTGCGGATAGCAGGCCAGCCAGCGAGCCGTATTCCTCTGTGGTCTCTGTGGTTCCCTCGCATTCCTCCGCGCCCTCTTCTCCTCAGCGGTTCCCTGCATTACTCTGTGCCCGGAGCTTGTCCCGACGAAGGAGGGATGCCCTCTGTGGTTCCCCGCATTCCTCCGCGCCCTCTGCTCCTCCGCGGTTCCCTGCATTTCTCTGTGTCCTCTGTGCCCTCTGCGGTTCCCCGCATTCCTCCGCGCCCTCTGCTCCTCAGCGGTTCCCTGCATTTCTCTGTGTCCTCTGTGCCTCTGTGGTTCCCCGCATTCCACGCGCCCATCTGCGTCATCTGCGGACCGGACCAGGTCGCGAGCGCAGCGAGCGCTCCCCATGATCAGGATCATCCGAGGTCGCCTTATCCTGCGGCTACCTTCGCGCCCGCAATGGCCATCCTGATCTTCTTCGTCGCCCACTGGTACCTCTCCCTTTTCGTGCAGACCTTCTACCTGCACCGGTACAGCGCGCACCGCATGTTCACCATGAGCCCGTTCTGGGAGAAGTTCTTCCACTTCTTCACGTGGCTATGCCAGGGCAGCAGCTATCTGAACCCGGCGGTGTATGGCATGATGCACCGCGCACACCACGTCTATGCGGACACCCCGGAGGATCCGCACTCGCCGAAGTACGACGAGAACCCCTTCAAGATGATGTGGAAGACCGCAGGCTGGTACAATGGCCTGCTCTACGGCGAGAAGAAGCTCGACGAGCGCTTTACGCGCGATCTGCCGCGATGGTCGTTCATGGAGAAGCTGGGTGAGAGCTGGGCCTCCCGCCTTGCGTGGGGCGTGTTGTACGCCACGTTCTACTACTTCTTCGCCACGGCGTGGTGGCAGTGGCTCTTCCTGCCCCTTCAGTTCGTGATGGGCCCGCTGCACGGCATGATCATCAACTGGTACGCGCACAAGTACGGCTACGTGAGCTATCCGACCACTGACACCAGCAAGAACATGTGGCCTGTGGAGGTGATCATGATGGGGGAGGGTCTCCACAACAACCACCACACCCATGCGGCGGACGCCAACTTCGCCCAGAAGTGGTGGGAGTTCGACCCGACGTATCCCGTGATCAGGGTGCTCCACGCGCTGGGCATCATCAAGCTGCGCACGGCATAGGCCGGCCTGCCCACCGGCGGAGCCCGCAGGCGGGTACATTGGCCACATGTCCAACTTCACTGTTCGCGGCAACGTCGTTGACATCCTGGCACGTCGCATCCGCCCCGCCGAAGTGTGCGTGGTGGATGGTCGGATCGTATCCGTGACGGAGGTCGCCGGCAATGCCGAGGGCTACCTGCTTCCCGGCTTCGTGGACGCCCACGTGCATGTGGAGAGCAGCATGCTCATCCCCTCGGAGTTCGCCCGGCTGGCCGTAACGCACGGCACCGTGGGCACGGTCTCCGATCCGCACGAGATCGCCAATGTCCTCGGCGTGGAAGGGGTGGAGTACATGATCGCCAATGGCCGGCAGGTGCCCTTCCACTTCTGCTTCGGTGCCCCCAGCTGTGTGCCCGCAACGGCCTTTGAGACGGCCGGTGCCACCATCGATGCGGGGGCCGTGGGCCGCTTGCTGGAACACCCGGATGTCGGCTACCTGGCCGAGGTGATGAACTTCCCCGGGGTACTGAACGGCGACGCGGAGATGCTGGCCAAGATCGCCCACGCACACCGCCGAGGGAAGCCGGTCGATGGGCATGCGCCCGGCCTGAGAGGCGAACTGGCCCGGCGCTACATCAACGCAGGCATCTCCACCGACCACGAGTGCTTCACCCGCGAGGAGGCGCTGGACAAGCTGGCCTGCGGCATGAAGATCCTGATCCGCGAGGGCAGCGCGGCGCGGAACTTCGACGCGCTCATCGGCCTGCTGCATGATCATGCGGACAGCCTGATGTTCTGCAGCGACGACAAGCACCCCGACAGCCTGGTGGAAGGCCACATCAACGACCTGTGCGCCCGGGCCGTGGCCCTGGGCCACGATGTCTTCAACGTGCTCCGCGTGGCCTGCCTGAACCCGGTGGACCACTACCGGATGCCCATCGGACGCCTCCGGGTCGGGGATCCTGCGGACATGGTCCTGGTGGATGACCTGGAGCGTTTTCGGGTGCGGCGCACGTGGGTCCGTGGCCAGCTGGTCGCCGACGCGGGCCGCAGCCTCATCCCCCGGGTCCAGGCCGAACGCCCGAACCGCTTCCAATGCGACCCCGTGACACCGGCTGCGTTGCACGTACCGGCCCGAACGGACGACCTCCTCGTGATCGAGGCGCTGGACGGCCAGTTGATCACGCCCAAGGTGTGGATGCCGCCGACCGTCCGGAACAACGCCTGCGTGGCGGATGTGTCCAAGGACCTCCTCAAGATCGTCGTGGTGAACCGGTACCATGCCGCCGCGCCCGCCGTCGGGTGGATCACCCGCTTCGGGCTGCAGCGTGGGGCCATTGCCAGCTGCGTGGCCCACGACTCCCACAACATCGTGGCCGTTGGCACGAACGACGAGGACCTCTCCGCCGCCATCAACCACGTCATCGCGGAGCGCGGTGGCATCTCCCTGGCCGATGGCGATCACCACCGGGTGCTGCCCTTGCCCGTGGCCGGCATCATGACCGATGCGGATGCCTACACGGTTGCCGACGCCTACGCCACCATGGACCGGGAGGCCAAGGCCTTGGGCAGTGGATTGTCAGCCCCATACATGACCCTCAGCTTCATGGCGCTGCTGGTCATCCCCCACCTCAAGATGAGCGATCGCGGCCTCTTCGACGGGGATGCGTTCCACCTGGTCTGAACCGCTGGTCAACGTGCTCTTCGGTCGGTCCGAACGTGGGCAAAGAGCTGGGACTTTCCGACGGACACTGCAATGGACATCTTCCGGTTGATGATCTCTTGGAGTGATTGATGTTCAGGATATCCGGTGGACATTCTCTTTGCCCATGCATGCGGACATACGAGGCGACACATCCTTGGATCACGTTCCGGTGGGAGCCGCGCCGTGCGCCCTATCCGCTCTGGCTCCTGCTGGGCGAAGCGGCGGCCTTGGTGCGTACCTTGGAGAAGCAACCGCTGTTGCCCGACCAGAACAGCATCCGCGAGGAGGTCAACCTGATCCAGGGGATCCAGGCCATGGCAGCGATGGAGGGGAACACCCTCACGGTGGATCAGGTCGGGGATGTGCTGCGTGGTCGGCAGCGGCTTGCGGCTTCGCAGGCCTACCTCGGCACCCAGGTGGACAACCTCCGCAAGTGCATCCGCTGGAACGTGGAGCGGGTCCGTTCAGGTGAGCGGCACTTCACGCCAGCGAGCCTCCAGCAGTTGCACGCCCAGGTGCTCAAGGGCCTGACCTTGGAGGGTGATGACGCCCCCGGGGAGTTCCGCACGACCGATGACCGGGCGGAAAGCGGTGGCGGCATTCCGGTCCAGGACGTGCCCCATGCCGTGGAGCGCCTCTGCGCATGGCTGGATGCCGAACGCTTCCTGCCGGAGCATGCCGAGGAGCGTGGGGCCTTTGCATTGGTCCGCCCCTTCATCGCCCAGTTGTACCTGCTGTGGATACGCCCTTTCGCCGAGGGGAACGGCCGCGTGGCATGGCTGGTCACGCACCAGCTGTTGATGGAGGCCGGAGCGTCGCCTGCCCTCGCCCTGTTGGTGGCGCCCAAGACCGCGATGGTGCATCACCGCCATGGCCGCGAGGTGAAAGCGGCCACCACCGGCGCGGGTGATCCGTTGCCCTTCCTGGCCTACATGGTCCGGTTGCTGGTGGAGGGGCTGCAGGAGGAAGTGGCCTTGCGGCAGGCCATGCAGCGCGAGGCGCTTGGTCAACTGTTCGTGGATCAGGCCTTTCACGATGCGCCGGGTCCGGTGACGCAGCGGCGGCGAGCCTTGCTGGAGGCGCTGCGGCATTGCCCGGAACCGGTGCCGGTGGAGCGCATCCCGCATCTGTCGCCCCGGTTGGCGGCCACCTTCGCAAGGCTGGACCGCAAGACGCTGCAGCGCGACATCGCCTTCCTGATGGAGGAGGGCCTGGTGGCCCGGGAAGGGCGCGGCGTGGCCGCCCGCATCGGGATCTGATGGCCGATCGGCGGAATGGCCTATCCTTGTTCCATCAACCCAACCGCGCATGAGCTTGTCCGCATCGGTACTCCTGGCCACCCGTTTGATGCTGATCACCGAACCCGGGGCCGAGGCCGATACGGTGCAGACCTTGGACAGCGCCCAAGTGCAGGCGCTGATCCAGCAATACCGCGATTCCGCCGCCGCCGGGTTCACCTTCCAGCACGGCACCGTCGAACTGGAGAACGGCGTGGCCACTTTGAGCCTGCCCGCCGGCTTCAAGTTCCTGGACAAGGCGCAGAGCGAACGGGTCATCGTGGACCTCTGGGGCAACCCCGATGCGAGCGGTGTGCTGGGCATGATCTACCCGGAGGACCAGGATGTGCTGGCCGATAGCTCCTACGCCTTCGTGGTGCAGTACGACGAGATCGGCTACGTGGAGGATGGGGATGCCGATGACATGGACTACGATGAGCTGCTGAAGCAGTTGCAGGAGGGGGAGGCGGAGGAGAACCAGCAACGCAAGGACGCCGGTTACGAGCCGGCCTACCTGGTCGGCTGGGCGGCCGAGCCCTTCTACGACAAGGACCGGAAGATCCTGCACTGGGCCAAGGAGATCAAGTTCGGCGACAGCGCAACGGTGAACACCCTGAACTACAACATCCGGGTGCTCGGTCGCAAGGGCGTGCTCATCCTGAACGCGGTGGCCAGCATGAGCGAGCTGGAACTGGTGAAGGCCCACGTGCCCGATGTGCTCGGGGTGGTCACGTTCAACGACGGTTACCGCTACGAACAGTTCGACAGCAAGGTGGACGATGTGGCGGCCTGGACGATCGGGGGCCTCGTGGCCGGCAAGGTCCTGGCCAAGGTGGGCCTGTTCGCCGGATTGGCCAAGTTCGGCAAGGTCATCATCGTGGCGCTCATCGCCGCGGGTGGGGCCGCCTGGCGCTTTTTCACCGGACGGAAGAAGAACGCGGAACCGCCGTCACCGCCCGCTACGAACGCCTGAGCGCGGCATCGCGCAGGTCGAGGTCCGCCTGTTCGGTGGCCCAAGCGCGCCATGCGCGTAATTCTTCAGGTCCGGGAGTAAGGTGCATGGTTCCCGTTCCCTGTTGCGATTTCGAGAGCTTACGTCCTTCGGGATCGGTCTGCAGCGGATGGTGCACGAACCGGGCATCCAGAAAGACTTGGATCCCCAGCTCCCGCGCCATGTGCAGTTGGGCCGCGGTGGACGGCAGCAGGTCCGCGCCCCGAACGATAAGGTCAATGCCCATGTCGATGTCGTCCGAGAGCGACGCCACCTGATACGCCGGTGAGCCGTTCCGCTGCCGGAGCACCGGCTCCGGGATCAGTTGGTGCGGGTCCAGCAGGACCTCCCTCCCGTTCAGCATGCGGGCCGATACCGGTGGCGCATCGGCCGTGCGCAGGCGCAGGACCGCACCCGGGGTGTCCATTGGCAGTCCCAGCGAAGCGCATTGGCAGCGCAGCACCGAGGTGCGGGTGCAGGTGCAGGCGAACGTGGCGCCCACCGCCGCCAACCGGCCGATGAGCGCATGATAGCGGTCCAGGCGGAGCTGCTGCGACCAGTGGGCCTGGAAGTCCGCTTCATCGCGGGGCCCTTCCGTCCAGGCGATGCCCAGCAACGGCAACAGGCGGAAGATGTCCTCCACGTAGGCCTTGCGCACGCGCGGCTTGTCCAGGTCATCGATCCGCAGCAGCACCTGTGCGCCCGAGCGCCGCGCCAGTTCGTCCACCAACAGGAAGTTCATGGCATTGCCCGCGTGGAGCAGGCCGCTGGGCGTGGGCGCGATGCGCGTCCGCATGGTGCTGTACCTGGTGCCCGGGGCGGGACTTGAACCCGCACGGCCCTTACGGACCAAGGGATTTTAAGTCCCTCGTGTCTACCATTTCACCACCCGGGCAGGCTCCGCCGTAGGGTCGGCCGGGCGGAAGGGGGTGACCAAGACCGTCCGAAAATACCGACGCCCCCTTTCGGAGGCGTCTTTGGAGCGAGAAACGGGACTCGAACCCGCGACCCCGACCTTGGCAAGGTCGTGCTCTACCAACTGAGCTACTCTCGCAAAGCGGCTGCAAATATAGAGCGCACGATCGCTTCGGCAAATGTCTTTTACGCCTTGGCCAGTTTTTGGGGCTTCACGCCGCACATGCGCTTGATCTCGTTCAGCTTCAGCAGGGCTTCCACCGGCGTCAGGGTGTCGATGTCCAGCGCCTCCAGCTGGGTGCGGATGTTCTCCAGCGCCGGATCGTCCAGCTGAAAGATGCTCAATTGGGGTTCGCGCCCGATGCCCTTGGTGTCCGGTCGTGCCGCACGGATGGGGGAGGTGTCGGTGCCGTCGGCGCTCAGGTCGCCGCCGTGGGTGCGTTCCAGGTGCTTCAGCACCTTGCCTGCGCGGTCGATCACCCCGGGCGGCATGCCGGCCATGCGGGCCACGTGGATCCCGAAGCTGCGATCGGTGCCACCAGGCACCAGTTTGTGCAGGAAGAGCACCTTGCCGTTCACTTCGCGCACGGCCACGTTGGCGTTGTGGATGCGCGGGAAGAGCCCCGCCATCTCATTGAGCTCGTGGTAGTGCGTGGCGAACAGGGTGCGCGGACGTCCGGGGTGTTCGTGCAGATGCTCCGCGATGGCCCAGGCGATGCTGATGCCGTCGTAGGTGCTGGTGCCCCTGCCGATCTCGTCCAGCACCACGAGGCTCCTCTCGGTCAGGTTGTTGAGGATGCTGGCCGTCTCGTTCATCTCCACCATGAAGGTGCTCTCGCCGGTGGAGATGTCGTCCGAGGCGCCCACCCGGGTGAACACCCGGTCGAAGAGCCCGAGCCGCGCCGAGCGCACGGGCAGGAAGCAGCCGCACTGGGCCATGATCACGTGCAGGGCGGTCTGCCGCAGCATGGCGCTCTTACCGCTCATGTTGGGGCCGGTCACCACCAGGATCTGGCGGTCCTCCGCATCGAGCCGGAGGTCGTTGGGCACGTATGAGCTCCCCGGGGGCAGCTGCTGTTCGATCACCGGGTGCCTTCCATCGCGGACCTCCAGTTCCGGACCGTCGCTGAAGGTGGGGCGCACATAGCGCCAGCTCCCGGCCAGGTCGGCGAAACCGGCCAGCACATCGATCCGGCTGAGCACCGCGGCCGTGCGCTGCAGCGCCTCGATGTGCGTGCACACCTCATCCACCAGCGCCCGGAAGAGCGCCGCTTCGAGGTCCTGGATGCGTTCCTCGGCGCTCAGGATCCGCTCCTCCAGCGACTTCAGCTCATCGGTGATGTAGCGCTCGGCGCCGGTGAGCGTCTGCTTGCGCACCCAGTCCGCGGGCACCTTCTCCTTGTGCGTGTTCCGCACTTCCAGGTAGTACCCGAACACGTTGTTGTAGCCCACCTTCAGGGAGGTGATGCCGGTGCGTTCAGCCTCGCGCTGCTGGATCGCCAGCAGCAGTTCCTTGGCGTGCCCGGTGATGTGGCGCAGCTCGTCCAGTTCGGGATGGTTCCCGGGGCGCAGCACACCGCCCTTGGCCAGGTTCACCGGGGCCTCGGGCTCGATCCGGTCCAGGAGGAGCGCACCGATGGCGGTGGGCGGTTCCCACCCGGAGGCGAAGGCGCCGAGCGCACCGCTCGCACTGTTCATCGCTGTGCGCAGGGCCGCCGCCGCTTCCAGGGAACGGCCGAGCTGGAGCAGCTCGCGCGGATTGACCCGACCGACGGCCGCCTTGCCCACCAGGCGTTCCAGATCGCCGATGCGCTGCAGGAGGCTGCGGCATGTTCCGCGCAGTTCTTCGGCCTTCAGGAAGGCCTCCACCACGTCCAGGCGCTCCTCGATCATGGCCCGGTCCACCAGCGGGAAGAGCAGCCAGCGCTTGAGCAGCCGCGCCCCCATGGGCGTGCATGTGCGGTCGATGCAATGCAGCAGCGTCCGGGCGCCTTCATGCAGGGGCGCCACCAGCTCGAGGTTGCGCACCGTGAAACCATCCAGCCCGAGGTGCGTGCCGGCGTTCAGGCGGGCCAGCCGCGTGATATGTCCGGTGCGATCGTGGCGCGTTTCGGCCAGGTAGTGCAGAACGGCGCCTGCGGCCCGCTGGGCGAGCCCGAGGTCGTCCACGCCAAAGCCCTTCAAACTGGTGGTGCCGAAGGCCGCCAGCAGGCGTTCGCGTGCGAAGTCCGGCGTGAACGCCCAATCGTCCAGGGCGAAGGACGCTTGACGTGCGGCCATGCGGGCCACGAACGGGGAGTCCTCGCCACGCGCATGCAGCAGTTCGCTGGGGCCATGCCCGACCAGATAGCTCGAAACGGTGGCCTCGTCCCCTTCGCCGATCGTGAACTCCCCGGTGCTCGCATCCAGGAAGGCCACACCGTAGCGACCGCGGTCATGGCACAAGGCGGCCAGCCAGTTGTGCGAACGGTGGTCCAGCACCCGGTCGTTGAAGGCCACACCCGGGGTCACCACTTCGGTGACGCCACGCTCCACCACCGTCTTGGCGAGCTTCGGGTCCTCCAGCTGGTCGCAGACCGCCACCCGATGACCGGCCCTTACCAGGCGCGGCAGGTAGCTGTCGAGGGCATGGTGCGGGAACCCGGCCAGGTCCATGTCCGACGCTCCGCCGTTGTTCCGCTTGGTCAACGTGATGCCCAGCACCCGGCTGGCTACGCGGGCATCCGCATCGAAGGTCTCATAGAAGTCACCGACGCGGAACAGCAGGATCGCATCGGGGTGCTCCCTTTTGATCCGCAGGTATTGCTTCATCAGCGGGGTCTCCGCCCCGGTACCAGCCTTCGCCGCTCGGTTCTTCATCGGGCTACCTTGGGCCGCACTTCCGGCCAAGCCCGAAAGGTAGACCGCCACACCCGAGCCCGCCTGCCCGCGTTTTCAACACCTCCGCCCATGGACCGCAAGTTGTCGATGCATGAACTGGGGCGCTTGGAACTGGATGCTGTGCGGTCCATGCCCAAGGTGCCGGTGCGTCTGCTGCTGGATGACGTCCGGAGCCGCCACAACGTGGGCGCCATGTTCCGCACGGCGGATGCGTTCGGGCTGGAGGGACTGTTGCTCTGTGGCTTCACGCCCACGCCGCCCCACCGCGAGATCGAGAAGACCGCGCTGGGTGCCACGGCATCGGTGCCCTGGTCGCATGCACCCAGTACGCTTGAGGCGGTGCAGGAACTGAAGCGCGCAGGCTACCGGGTATGGTGCGTGGAGCAGACGGTGCAGGCCGTGCCACTGGACCGTTGGCGACCAGGACCGGGTCCCGTGGCGCTGGTGCTGGGCAATGAACTGAACGGGGTGGCGGATGAAGTGGTGGCCGCTTGCGACGGCGCGGTGATGATCCCACAGCACGGGATCAAGCACTCGCTGAACGTGGCGGTCTGCGCCGGAGTGGTTGTATATCAGGCGGTCAGGCTGGTCGCCAGCGATCACTGAGCAGGTGTACAGGCAACCAATGGACCGCCCTTCGGTCTTGGAAAAGGAAACATGCGGGTCAGGGTCTTCCGTAGAAGGCGCCGCCACCTATATTTGGCAACCAGCCGAAAACCTGTGCAGTTGAAGATACGCCTACACTCCTTTGTGGCGATCGTTTGTGGTCTGGTGGCCGCCGCCGCCCACGGCCAGTATTTCCGGAACTCGGGTTATTGGAAGACCCATCGCTCGGAGTACATGATCGGCCTGGGGATCTCCAACTTCCTCGGTGAGCTCGGTGGCCGTGACCAGATCGGATCCCCCTTCGTTTGGGATCTGGAGCTGAGCCAGACCAAGCCGGCGGTCAGCTTGGGCTATCGGTATCACACGGCGGAGAAGCAGGCCCTGCGGCTGAATTTCACCTACGGCATCCTGGCGGGCAACGACAACCTGACCAAGGAGGTCTTCCGGAACAACCGCAACCTGAACTTCAAGACCGACATCTTCGAACTGCAGTTGTGCTACGAGCTTCACCTCTACAAGGAAGAGCTCGGGCACATCTACGACCTGCGGGGGGTGAAGGGTACCAAATCCAGCCGCGTAGGCCTTTACCTGTTCGCGGGGGTGGGCGGCTTCTACTTCGACCCCAAGGCCCAGTTGAACAACGCTTGGATCAAGTTGCGTCCGCTCGGAACGGAAGGTCAGGGCTTGCCGGATGGACCCGAGCTGTACGATCAGTACCAGTTCTGCATCCCCATGGGCATTGGCCTGCGCAAGGCCTTCTCCAAGCAGTGGAGCGGTGGCTTGGAGCTGCAGTACACCAAGACCTTCACGGACTACATCGATGATGTAAGCGGCGTTTATTACGACAACGACGCCATCCGGACGGCCTACGGAGACATCGCCGCCTACCTGGCCGATCCTTCCCTGAACAACCCGGAGGCCGGCGGTGAATGGGCCACCATCACGGGCGCCCAGCGCGGCGACCCCGATGACCTGGATGCGTACATCTTCCTGAAGTTCCAGCTGCACTACAAGCTGTACAAGTACAAGACGCAGGGCGGCCACAAGTACCGCACGCGCATCCGTCGTCAGAAGATCGTGTTCTGATCCGTGCTGCGGATCGGAGGACAGGAGCCCCGCCTTGCGCGGGGCTCCTGCATTTTCAAGGGGCGGAACGGCCGGTCAGGCCGGCGGAATGATCACAACAGTCCGGGCGCAGGCGCCGCTCCACCCGGATGGCATGCAGTGTGCCGGTGGAGCCGTGCATGCGGGCCGTTCCCTCGGCGATGAAGGTCCAGCAGATCAGGCAGTCCAACGTGTCCACGAAGGCGGTCGATCCATCAAGGACCACCTGAATGTCCTGGTCGACCAGCTCGTCCAACGGACCGTTCAGCACGGAGTCCACCCTGAACTGTGGAGCGCAGTCTCCGCAGGCGTAGCTCATGTAATGGCAGCGCACCGTCCCTGTGCCGATGGTGCGTGTGCAGCCTGCGGTGCCGGCCAGCAGCGCAACGAAGAGCACCGCGTGCATCGGCGTTGATGCGTGATGCGAAGAAGGGCCGGGCAACATGCAGGCGAAGGAACGGAGCGGAAGCAAAAAGCCCCCGCACGTGGCGGGGGCTTTTCCGATCTTGGAATGCGGGCTTAGAAGCCCAGGTTGTCCTTGAACGCGCGGAACTCGAGGTCCTTCTTCGCCTTGTCGCCAAGGGCGGGCTCCTGCTTCACCGCCATGCCCAACTCGTTGCGCACCAGGTCACCGTTGTTCAGGCGGGCACCGATGATCGCCATCAGGTAGTGGCCCTTCGCGCTGTCCTTGTCCGCGCTTTGTTGCAGGATGCTTTGGGCGCCGGCGGCATCACCGCCCAGCAACTTGGCGAGGGCAGCGTTGAAATCGTTGGTGCCGCTCATGTTGCTGTTGGCGCTGGCGTAGTCGCCGTTCTGGATGTTGATCAGGCCCATGTTGTACTTCACCTCCGGGCCGGCGCTGGTGCTCTTCTTCAGCATCTCCATCGCCTTCTTGCGGTCGCCTTTCTGGCGCACGATGGCGGCCAGGTTGTTGGTGCTGATCGGGTTGTCCTGGATGCTGTTGGCCTTCTGGAACTGCGCTTCGGCCTCGGCCATCTTGTTCTGAGCATAGTAGATGCAGCCGATGTTGTTGCTGGCGCGGTAGTCCGTGGGGTGCACGCGTTCGCACTCCTTGTAGATGCGGAGCTGCTCGTTCACGTCGTTGGCCGCGTTGGCGGCGGCCTTCAGCAGTTCTTCCACGTTCAGGCTGTCCGGCGAGGTCTTGCTCAGCTGGGCCAGCTCCTCATCGCTGTAACCCACCTTGTCGTAGTTCAGCACCACTTCGGAGCGGCGCAGCTTGGGCAGGATGTCCTCGGCGATCTCGGTGTAGGTGGCCGCCATGTTCTTGATCTCGCTCTCGCGCTTGTCCACATCCGGGTACATCTCCAGCACACGCAGCACCAGGTCCTTGTCCTTGAAGCTGCTCGCCTGCATGGCGCTGCGGAAGCCCTCCCAGTCCTCACCGCGGGGGTTCAGCGTGTACATGGAGTCGTTCTTGGCCTTGGCATACTTGTTACGGGCCATTTCACCCTGCAGCCAACGCTTGCCGCTGACGTCACGCTTGTCGGCCAGGCCGTCGTTCATCTTGATCTCACCCTCCGGGGAGGCGAAGCCGTCGATCACGGCGCCGGTCAGCACGATGCGCTCGTTCTTCGCGTTCGCCTTCAGGAAGTCCGCCATGGCCTTGGCATCCGCGTCCTTCAGTTCCGTGGGACGCACAACGTCGGAAGCCACCAGGTAGTTGATGGTGGCGCTCATGGAGTGGTTGGTGACGCGTACGAAGTTGTCCTTCGCCATGATCACCTTGTCGTCGTTCATCATCAGGTACGGCGTGGTGATCACACCGTCCGCGAGCTTGATCGGGTCGAAGGGCTTCTCCTTCTTCCCTTGCTTGCCCAGGATCTTCAGCATCAGCTGGCTTTGCTCCATAGCCGGCTGGTAGGGCACCTGGTCGCTGTAAGAGAAGCTCTTGCCTGTTTCGTAGGGGACCACCGTGTAGTTGCCAGCAGCCTTCTCACCCTGGAACCCGGCCATCTTCATGGGCGACTCCGTGCCCGACTTCGGCGCCCAAACGCCGTTCGTCTCCACCATGCCGTCCGTACCGGTCACGATCGTCGGGGTCAGCTCCACCTGGGCCTTCTTGTAGAAGTACTTGCCCGGGAAGTTCCCGTTGATGGCCACATGCACCGTGTCGCCCTTCACGATCAAGGGGTTCGGGTCCACCGTGTAGGTGATCGTGGAGGCGTACTTGTTCATTTTGCCGAGGCCGCCGCAACCGGTGATCACCAGCGCCGCCACGAGCACCAGGCCAAGGCCTTTGAGGTGCTTTTGTTCCATGGGTTCCTAAGAGATTGGTCAGTGGATCTTGGCCGCGAATGTAGCCTCCGGGTTTTCAGGCGGTCCCGAGATCCGATGAACACTTGTTCACAGTCGACCGGTGGATCATAAACGCATGATCTGGAACCCGGGATCGTGCGGCCGTCGCAACAAGCGGACCAGCTCCTCATAAGCGTCCGCATCCTGCAACAGGTCCGCATTCCCGATGTCCACCACCAGGGTGGTCCGGCCACCGCTCTTCTGTAGATGGTCCAGGTAGCCATCCTGCAATTTCAACAGGTAGTCCGAAGGGATCTGTTGTTCATAACTGCGGCCGCGCTGCTGGATCCGGGCACGAACGCGGTCAAGCGGCAGGTGCAGGTAAGCCAGCAGGTCGGGCTTCGGCAGGCCCGCATACATGATGCTGTACAGGTCCATGAACAAGGCGTATTCGTCCGGGGGCAGTGTCACCCGGGCGAATACCAGCGATTTGCCGATGGAATAGTCCGCCACGGTGACCGCCTCGAACAGGCTTTGCTCCCCGATCCGCTTCAGTTGATGGAAGCGCTGGGCCAGGAAGGAGAGTTCCACCGAGAAGGCGTAGCGCTCCGGTTGCTCGTAGAAGCGCGGCAGGAACGGGTTGTCCTCGAACTCCTCCAGCACCAGGCGCCCCTGCCAGCGATCCGCAAGGCGGCGGCACAAGGTGGTCTTGCCCGCGCCGATCAGCCCTTCCACGGCGATGTAGCCGACGGCCGGTCGCTCCTGCGGCATGGCCATGGTGGCGCGGTGTTCCGTTTCAGGGAGTGTTGGACCCGGCATGGTCGAGCAGTTCGAGCACGGTGCGTCGGAGTACGGGGTGAAGGTAGCCGGGGGCCACATCGGCCGCAGGGGCCAGCGCGAACCGGCGCTCCGCCATTCGCGGGTGCGGCAGGATCGGGGCCGGTGCTGTGCGTACCAGGTCGCCCATCCACAGGATGTCGATATCAATGCACCGCGGGCCGTAGCGCTCAGGCCCCCGTACGCGGCCCAGCGCCGTCTCAACATCGAGCGCCAGCGCCAGGAGCGTTTCCGGTCCCAACGGCGTATCCAGCAGCAAGGCCCGGTTCAGGAACGGCCGGTCGTCCGCGAAACCCCAGGGTTCGGTCCAATGGTCGCGGCTCCGCGCCAGCAGCCGGCCGGCCCGGGGGAAGAGCCGGCCTTCCGCGGCCTGCAGCAATTCCCGGGGCTCGCCCAGGTTACCCCCGAGCAACAGCAGGGCCTCCATGGGGGCGAATCTACCCGCAGGCGGAAGCGGAGCGCGTGGTGCGACCGATGAGCCGTTCCACCGGCCGCCTTCCCGTTCATGGATCGAGCGGTGCACCGCGGTGGGCTCCGGCTACTTTCGCCCGTGCCGAACAACGGCACCTAACCGATGGGACAGTTCTTCAAATTCATGTTCGCCTCGATGCTCGGGTTCATCCTGGGCTCGGTGGTGATCGCGCTCATTTTCTCCATCGCCATCGCCGGCGCGATCGCCTCGGCCGGCAGTGCCTTCTCCTTCGGTAGTAAACCGGTCGTGGTGAAGGAGGGCACCGTGCTGTTGATGGAGCTGGACAAGGCCATCCTGGACCGCGGGCCGGCGGATCAGCTGGACCTGGACCTGGGGCCCTTCTCCGGTGCTGCCCACGAAGGCCTGAACGACATCCTGCGCGGCCTGGAGCAGGCCAAGACGGACGACCGGATCAAGGGCGTCCTGCTCGACCTCGGGGCCGTGGACGCCCGCATGGCCACGGTGAAGGAGATCCGCGACAAGCTCGTCGCGTTCAAGAAGGAGAGCGGCAAGCCCGTCTACGCCTTCGGCGAGGTCTTCACACAAGGTACCTACTACCTGGCCAGCGCGGCGGACAGCATCTTCCTGGTGCCGGAGGGCGATCTGGACCTCCGTGGCCTGCAGGTGGAGATGATGTTCCTCAAAGGCATGTTCGACAAGCTCGGCGTGGATATCCAGTTCATCCGGGGCAGCAACAACCGCTACAAGAGCTACGGCGAGACCTTCATCCAGGAACGGATGAGCGAGGACAACCGCCGCCAGATGACGGAACTGCTCACGGACCTGTGGGCGCAATACCGCGCCGCCGTGGGAGAGGCCCGCGGCATCGGAGCGGACCGGGTGGACCAGATCGCCGACAGCCTGCTGGTGCGCCATGCACCGGATGCGGTGAAGTACGGACTGGTGGACGGGCTCATGTACCGGGATGAGGTGATCGCGCTGGTCAAGGAGCGCATGGGCCTGCCGGCGGACAAGGACCTGATGACGGTGTCCGGATCGCACTATGCCTCCGCGCGGGTGCCGGTGGACAAGGGGGGCAAGGCAACTCCACGCACCAAGGCCCGCGTGGCCGTGGTGTACGCCCAGGGGGACATCATGCCCGGGGAAAGCAGCGACGGCACCATCGGCAGCACCACCCTCGCCGAGGCCATCCGCGAGGCGCGTGAGGACAGCGCTGTGAAGGCGATCGTGCTGCGTGTGAACAGCCCGGGAGGCAGCGGCCTCGCCAGCGACATCATCTGGCGTGAGGTGGACCTGGCCAAGGCGGTGAAACCCGTGGTGGTGAGCATGGGCGACCTGGCGGCCAGCGGTGGTTATTACATCAGCTGCGGAGCGGACCGCATCTATGCCCAGCCCAACACGCTCACGGGCAGCATCGGTGTGTTCGGCATCATCCCCAACATGCAGGGCTTCTTCAACGACAAGCTGGGCATCACCTTCGATGGTGTGACCACGAACCGTTACGCCGGCATGATGACCACCTCCCGCGCCCTCACGCCGGATGAACGGACCATCATCCAGGGCTACATCGACCGCTTCTATGAGACCTTCAAGGCTCGCGTCGCCGCTGGTCGGGGCCTCACGCCGGCCGCGGTGGACAGCGTCGGCCAGGGCCGCGTGTGGACCGGTGCAAGGGCCTTGGAGCTTGGGCTGGTGGACGAGATCGGTGGCCTGGAGGCCGCCATTGCGGGCGCTGCGGAACTGGCGAAGCTGGGTCCGGAGGAGTACCGCCTGCAGGAACTGCCCAAGCAGGAACCCTTCCTGAACGAACTGATGAAGAGCCTGAACGGTGACGCGCGTGCGTGGATGCGCCAGGAGGCTTTCGGGCAGGATGCCGAACTGTTGGAGCGCTTCGAGGCGATCCGGCGCCTGCGTGGCATCAGCGGCGTTCAGGCCCGCCTTCCGTTCGATCCCATCATCCACTGACCGGTAGGGGCTGGAATCACGAAGGGCTCCGGAATCCGGAGCCCTTCGCTAACCCTAACGATCCTAGTCCACTGACCAAAACCTGCGGGTCTTACGCGGGCTGGGTGGCCAGGGTTGCGACAGGTTCGGAAAAAAGTCGCGCCGGGACTACTCCACTTCCACGTGGTAGCCGATGTGGTTGCGCACGTTCAGCACGCGCCCATCGCGCCAGATGAGGTACTGGCCCTTGATGCCCAGCAGGTTGCCTTCGATCTCCGCGACCTTGTCAAGCGATGCGCTCACCACCTTGGGCAGTGTTTCCTCAAGCGGCGGCGAAAGGGTGACCGGAGCCTCCGCAGGAAGCAGATATGGCCGCAGATCGATCGGTGCGACGTCCAATGCAACACTGCGGGCTTGCAGCAAGGCGGCCGTGTCCGGCGCAACGGGCCGCAGCATGCGCCGCCAGTCCGTACGGTCGGTGAAATGCGCTTTAAGCGCCACCTCCAGCTCGCCGGCCAGCTGGCGGTAGGGGGTGCGCGCGATGGCCACGGCCAACACGGCGCCCTGATCGATCCACCGGACCGGCACCTGGGTGGCCCGTGTGACGCCCACTTTGATGCCGCCGCGTTCCTCGGGCTCCGTCGGCGGCGCACCGGTCTGCGCCAGGTACACCACATGCTCCTGCACATGGTGGGTGCGTTCCCAGGCGGGATCCCGTCCCTCACCCAGATGCCCCCGGCAAAGCTCCGGTCGCACGATGCATTCACTGGCCTCCGGCGAGCTCTGCAGGCATGGGAAGCAAAGGCCTTGACCGTAGAACTTCTTCACCTGCTTACCGCAACCGGTGCAGGTGCGCACGCCGGTGAACCGCAGGCGGAAGGGACCGCCGATGCGGGCATCGAGCGGAAGTGAACGGTCGCCCAGGCGCAGTTCGTACCGGATGCGCGTCCCGTCAAGGGATCCCGCCATCTTGCGCAACGCTTCTCCGCTCATGCCACAAAGTAAACGGCCGGCGGGGCGGAGAGCGAACGGAGCGATCGCGCTAACTTTCCCATCCACCGGCCGAGCAGCATGCCCGTCAACGCCCTCTTCTCCTTCCTGATCAAGAAGCGGCTCCAGCAGATCGAGCTCTTCCGGGCCCACCCGCATGAAGCGCAGCTGGAGGTGTTCCACCGGCTGATCAACGATGCGAAGTACACGGTATGGGGCCGGGAGCACGGTTACGCTTCCATCAGCACGCCGGAGCAGTACCGGGAGCGCGTTCCACTACAGGACTACACGGGGTTGAAGCCGTACGTGGACCGCTTGCGCAAAGGCGAGCAGAACCTGCTCTGGCCGACGGACATCAAGTGGTTCGCCAAGAGCAGCGGCACCACCAACGCGGTGAGCAAGTTCATCCCGGTAAGCCGGGAGGCGCTGGAGGATTGCCATTACAAAGGCGGCAAGGACCTGATCGCCCTGCACTACGCGCACCGGCCGGACAGCAAGCTGTACCAGGGCATGAGCATGGTGGTGGGCGGCAGCAGCACCATCGAACAGGTGCGCACCGATGCGTACAGCGGCGACCTCAGCGCCATCATCATCCGCAACCTGCCCATCTGGGTGGAGGTGCGCCGCACCCCGGTGATCGAGACGGCCTTGATGGAGAACTGGGAGGAGAAGATCGAGCGAATGGCGCGTGAGACGATGCGCGAGGATGTGCGCAGCATCGCCGGTGTGCCCTCCTGGACCCTCGTCATCCTGCGCCGCATCCTCGAGCTCACAGGCCGGTCGAACATGCATGAGGTGTGGCCCGGGCTGGAGCTCTTCATGCATGGCGGGGTCAGCTTCCGCCCCTACCGCGAGCAGTTCGCCGCCCTCTTCCCCGCGGCCGACATGAACTACTTGGAGAGCTACAACGCCAGTGAGGGCTTCTTCGGCATCACGGACGAGCGCGGCGCCGAGGACCTGCTGCTGATGCTGGACTACGGCGTGTTCTTCGAGTTCGTGCCGGTGGAGGATCTGGGCAGTGAGCAGCCCCGGACCCGCTGGCTGCACGAAGTGGAGGTGGGCCGCCAGTACGCCTTGGTGATCAGCACCAATGCGGGGCTGTGGCGTTACATGCCCGGCGACACGGTGCGTTTTACCAGCACCGCGCCCTACCGGATCCAGGTGAGTGGGCGCACGCGCAGCTTCATCAATGCGTTCGGCGAGGAGCTCATCGTGGAGAACGCCGACCGCGGCATGGAGGCGGCCTGCTCCGCCACCGGGGCGCTCGTTCGCGAATACACGGCGGGCCCCATCTACATGGACGCCGCGGCACGGGGCGGGCATGAATGGGTGGTGGAGTTCGAGCGCGCTCCGGACGACCTGGAGCGCTTCGTGCAGGTGCTCGACGCACGCATGCGCGAACTGAACAGCGATTACGACGCGAAGCGCCGGGGGGACCGGGCGTTGATGCCGCCACGGGTGCACGTGGTGCCGCCGGGCACCTTCTTCCAATGGATGAAGGAGCGCGGAAAGCTGGGCGGACAGAACAAAGTGCCCCGCCTATGCAACGACCGCACCTGGTTGGACCAGTTGTTGCAGCCGGTGCTCGCATGATGCGTGTGTTCCTGCTCCTCTTGGCTTCGGCGTTCACCAGCCTGCTGGCGGCACAGCCCGGCCCGGAGGGCGTTGTGATCAAGGGCGCGTTCGACCTGGTCACCACCGACGAGATCGGCAACGTGTACACGCTGAAGGGCGACGAACTGAGCCTGTTCGATGCGAAGGGCCGGCGCCTGAACCGGAACAGCCTGAAGAACTTCGGTCCCATCAGCCACATCGACGTGTTCTCCTCCCTGAAACCGATGATCTTCTCGCGGCAGCAGGGCATGCTGGCCGTGCTGGACAACACGCTCGCCATCCAGGGTGATCCGATCGACCTGCCGCGCAACGGCTTTCCACAGGTGACCCTGGCGTGCATGAGCGTGCAGAACGCGTTCTGGTTCTACGACGAACGGCTGATGCGCCTGGCCCGGGTGGACCGGCAATTGCGCCCGCTTGCCGATACCGGCCGGTTGGACCAGCTCCTCGGCTTCAGCCTGCGCCCCGTGCACATGCAGGAGCATGACGGCTGGCTCTACGTGCTGGATCCGGAGAACGGCGTGCTCGTGTTCGACCTGTTCGGTGGCTATGCGCGCACCTTGCCGGTGGTTGGCGCCATGCGGTTCGAGGCGCGCGATGGGCACCTGATCTACCTGAAGGACGGCGTGCTGCACAGCTACGACCTGCGCTCGGGTGAAGTGGACCTGCCGGTCACGTGGATCGGCCTGCCGGGGAACCCGCGGCCCATGGATGCGCGTGTGGAGCGGGGCCTGCTCTATGTGCACTATCCGGAGCGCATCGTGATCGATACTCCGGAGCCCAAGCGATGATCGTCGGTGGGTCGGCGGCCTCTGTGCGGCCCATCCCGTGCGACTTATCCACAGCGTCACGCCCTGACGGTGCGCGCGGATAAATTCGCGCTCCTTCAACGTGGACACCGGACATGCATATCGCGATCGCAGGCAACATCGGCGCGGGCAAAACGACCCTGACGCAGCTTCTGGCCAAGCACTACAAATGGGACCTGCTGCAGGAGGCGGTGGACAACAACCCCTACCTGTTCGACTTCTACAAGGACATGCAGCGGTGGAGCTTCAACCTGCAGATCTTCTTCCTGAACAGCCGCTTTGAGCAGTTGTTGGAGATCCGCCGCAGCGGCCGCAACGTCATCCAGGACCGCACCATCTACGAGGACGCGCACATCTTCGCCCCGAACCTGCATGCCATGGGGCTGATGACCACGCGCGACTTCGAGAACTACACGCGCCTGTTCCAGAACATGGACAGCGCCATCACGCCCCCGGACCTGATGATCTACCTGCGCGCGAGCACGGAGAACCTGGTACGCCAGATCGCCGAACGCGGACGCGACTATGAAACGGGTATCAGCATCGACTACCTGAAGCGCCTGAACGAGCGCTACGAGGCGTGGATCAGCACCTACGACAAGGGCAAGCTGCTCATCGTGGATGTGGATGACAACCGCTTCCACAAGAACCCGGAGGACCTCGGCATCATCATCAACGCGATCGATGCGGAGATCCACGGCCTGTTCCCGGTGGAACCGGCCAAGGCCGCGGCCAAGCCCGGGGTGGTGCGCAAGAAGCGTTGATCAGTTCCCTTCCGCCTGCGCAAGGTGGAGGCGCAAGCGGTCGCGCAAGGTCTGCAACCGGTTCAGCGCATCCTTCATGCCGGCATTGGAGGGCATACCGTTCAGCTGGTAGTCCCGCATGGCGGCCAGTGCATGCTCCAGTTTGAGCAGTGCGCGCAGGCGTTCAACCTCCGCGTCCAACGCCGTCCGGGCGGTCAGCAGGGATTCGGTGGCCGCTGTACGCGCGTTGAGCTGGTCCCGGTTCGCACGCAGTTCCGCGTTCCATGCGTGGCGGTCCGCACTGTCGGCCAGGGCCTGCACATGGGTTTCCGCAGAGGTGTGGAACGCGGCGTTGTTCGCACGGAACATCAGGTAGGCCTGGGTGCTGTCGTTGAACGCCCCCCGGGCGGGCTCCACCGCCGCCATCAGCTTGGCCAGCGCGGTGTCCCGCTCCAGTGCTTCGGCGAACAGTTCTTCGACCACGTCGCCTTTGCGGTAGCCGCGGCTTTTCACCATCTCGCCGATGGATGCAGGTTCCTCGAACACGGCCGGTGGCGGTGCGGTGTTGTGTGTTGGAGCGTCGGTGGTGGCCGGGCCGCCGCAGGCGCCCAGGAGCAGCAGAAGAGGAAGGGTGGTGCGCATGGTCCGAAGTTCCCCTCGGTCCATGGTGCTCATGTCCGCTCTTTGCTGGGCGGAAGGTCGGCCGGATGAGCGGAGCCGCTCAGTTCCCGAACATCTCCTTCACCCGCTCGAAGAACCCCTTGTCCTTGGCGGTGGGCTTGGGTTGGAAGCCCGGGCTGTTGCGCAGTTTCTCCAAGGCCTCGCGTTCGGCCTTGCTCAGGTCCGTCGGTGTCCAGGCGATCAGGTGCACGAACAGGTCGCCGGTGCCGTGGCTGTTCACGCTCGGAAGTCCCTTCCCTTTCAAGCGCAGGGTCTGGTTGCTCTGCGTGCCGGGCTCCACCTTCACTTTGGCCTTGCCTTTCACCAGCGGCACTTCCAGGGTGGTGCCAAGGGCGGCGTCCACCATGTTCAGGAACGCCTCGTAGTGCAGGTCCTGCCCGTCGCGTTTCAGCTCGGCATGGTCCTCCTCTTCGATCACCACCAGCAGGTCGCCGGGGATGCCGCCTGCCGGGGCATCGTTGCCCATGCCACTGATGTTGAGCTGCATGCCTTCCTCCACGCCGGCCGGGATCTTCACGGTCACCACGGCCTCCTCGCGCACCAGTCCATGCTCATCGCTGCCCGGTGCACGCTTGCTGAGGGTCTGGCCCATGCCGCCGCAAGTGGGGCAGGTGGTCACCGTTTGCATCCGGCCGATGAACGTGCTCTGCACGCGCGTCACCTGGCCGGAGCCATTGCAGGTGCGGCAGCTGCCGTACTCGCTGCCTTTGGCGCGCACCAGCTTGTTCAGCTTCAGCTGCTTCTCCGTCCCATGGGCGATCTCGTCCAGGGTCAGTTTCAGGCGCACGCGCAGGTTGCTGCCCTTCACCACACGTTGCCCGCGCTGGCCGAAGCCGCCGCCGAACGCACCGCCGAAGGCCTCACCGAAGACATCCCCGAACTGCGAGAAGATGTCCTCCATGCTCATGCCGCCATGGTAGCCGCCGCCGCCCCCGGGGCCGAAGCCGCCGGGTGCATTGTGGCCGAAGCGGTCGTACTTGGCCTTCTTCTCCGGGTCGCTCAGGATCTCGTAAGCGGCGGCCGCCTCCTTGAACTTCTCTTCGGCGGCCTTGTCACCCGGGTTCTTGTCCGGGTGGTGCTTGATGGCCATCTGGCGGTAGGCCTTCTTGATCTCCTCCGCCGTGGCGTTGCGCCCGACACCGAGCACCTCGTATGGGTCGCGCTTGCTCATTCACCCACCACCACTTTCGCGTAGCGGATCACTTTATCGTTCAACAGGTAGCCGTTCTCCACCACCTCGAGCACACGGCCACGCAGACCGGGTTCCGGGGCGGCGGCTTTGGAGATGGCCTCGTGCCGCTCAACATCGAAGGGGGCGCCTTTCACACCGTCCATGGTCTTCACACCCTGCGCGCCCAGGATGTGCACAAGCTTGGCGTGGATCAGGGCGAAGCCCTGCTTCACGGTCGCCAGGTCCTCGGCGGTGTTGTTCACCTGCATGGCCCGCTCCATGTCGTCGAGCACGGGCAGCATGTTCTTCAGTGTGTTCTCCCCGGCGAACTGGATCAGGTCCGCACGTTCGCGGGCGGTGCGCTTGCGGAAGTTGTCGAACTCGGCCAGCAGACGCAGGTGCTTGTCGTTGGCCGTGGCCAGCTCGTTGCGGAGGCGTTCGAGCTCCGCCTGCAGGGCCATGTCCGGCTCTGTCAGGGTGTGCTCGGCGGCCGCCTCGCTGGCGTGCAGCAGTTCGTCTTGGGATGGCAGTTTGTCCTGTCCAACGGGGGCGTTCCCCACCGCAGGCTGGCCCGCGTTATCGGAGCGGTCGGTCATGGCTCTTCGCTTCTTTCGGAACACCGGGTGCGGATTTGGTCCGCAGGTGTCATTCCCGGCGGGGCGGCAAAGGTCAAGGAAAATGCCATGGGCCGTACGGGGACAGAATGGCAGAAGGGACGCCCTTCCGTGACGTCCCTTCTGCCAGGTGAGCGGTGTACCGCTCAGAAGCTCTTGACGTGCTTGTCCAGCTCCTTGTCCAGCAGTTCCCCGCGGAGGTTGCGCCCCACGATGATGCCGTTCGGGTCGATCAGGAAGCTAGCGGGGATCGAGTGCACGTTGTAGAGCCCGGCCGCGCGCGACTCCCAACCGGCGAGGTCGCTCACATGGTGCGGCCAGCTCAGCTTGTCCTTCGCGATCGCTGCTTTCCACGGCTCCTTGGCCTTGTCCAGGCTCACGCTGTAGATGGCGAAGCCCTTGCCGGTCTTGAACTTCGCCTTGCTGTACTTGTCGTAGGCACGCACCACGTTGGGGTTCTCCATGCGGCAGGGGCCGCACCAGCTGGCCCAGAAATCGAGCAGCACGTATTTGCCGCGCAGTTCGGAGAGCTTCATCACCTTGCCGTCCGCGTTGGGGAAGGCCAGTTCGGGGGCGCGGTCGCCGATGTTCACGCCGACCTTGGGTTCGGCCTTGGTCTGGGCATGCGCGTTCAGGCCGGCGAGCAGGCCAAGCGTGATGAGGGTGGAGGAAAGGAGCGACTTCATCGGTTCGTTTCGGTTCGTGTGCGAAAGTAGCGGGGACGGTCCGCGGGTGCCAACATCGTGCCGAGGTGGTGCAAGGGTCACTTGCCCTGCTTGCGCGCGGCTTTCTCCAGCTAGCGTGCTGCGGCGGCCTTGCGTTTCGCGGCCGCATCCAGCTTGGCCGGATCGCTTTCCAGCAGTTGTTGCAGAGTGGTCTCCAGCATGTCGCCGTGCAGGTCCACGGCGATCACCTTGCCGGTACCGTCGATCAGCACGTTCGTCGGGATGAAGCGCACGCCGTACTCCTCGGCCGCGCCGTTCTCACCGTCGGTCACGGCGCCCACGTGCCACTTCCAGTCCAGGCTGTCCTTGGCGATCGCGGCCTTCCACGCCTCCAGGCCGCCCATGCGGTCCAGGCTCACGCTGAACACGGCGTAGCCATCGCCCACGGTGAAGGTCCGGTCCTTGTACGCGTGGTAGATGCGCCGCACGTTCGGGTTGTCCATCCGGCAGGGTCGGCACCAACTGGCCCAGAAGTCAACCAGCACCACCTTGCCCTTCAGTTCGGACAGCCGGAGCACCTGACCTGCAGGGTCGGCCATCACGATCTCCGGGGCCTGGTCGCCCACCTTCACATTGGTGAGGCGCTCCTGTTGAGCGATGCTCAGGAGGGGTAGGGACAGCAGGGCGAGGATGGAGGCGAAGCGCATGGTGTGGCGAAGATCGGCTTTCCATCCGGCAAGGACCGGGCCGGAAGCGGCGTTCGCTCGGAAACCCACACCGGTGCCCTCAATCCACCAGGGTGATCCGCGCGCCGATGGCGTTCAAGCGGCCCTCGATGTCCTGATAGCCCCGCCGGATCTGCTCGATGTTGTCGATGGTGCTGGTGCCCTCGGCGCTGAGGGCGGCGATCAGCAGCGACACGCCGGCGCGGATGTCGGGACTGGTCATGCGGATGCCGCGCAAGGGGATGGCGAAGTCGTGGCCGATCACCAGGGCGCGGTGCGGATCGCAGAGCGTGATCTGCGCGCCCATCTCGATCAGCTTGTCCACGAAGAACAGGCGGCTCTCGAACATCTTCTGGTGGATGAGCACACTGCCCTTGGCCTGGATGGCGGTGACCAGCACAATGCTCAGCAGGTCGGGCGTGAAGCCGGGCCAGGGGGCGTCGGCCACGATCATCTGACTGCCGTCGATGAATTTGGTGATGGTGTAGTGCTCCTGCGCGGGCACATGGATGTCGTCGCCATTGCGCACCACGGCGATGCCCAGCTTGCGGAAAACGTCGGGGATCATGCCCAGGTGGTCGTAGCCGGTGTCCTTGATGGTGATCTCGCTGCGCGTCATGGCGGCCAGGCCGATGAAGGAGCCGATCTCGATCATGTCCGGCAACATGCGGTGCTCGGTGCCGCCGAGCTCCTTCACGCCGTCGATGTGCAGCAAGTTGCTGCCGATGCCGCCGATCTGCGCACCCATGCGCACCAGCATGTTGCAGAGCTGCTGGATGTAAGGCTCGCAGGCGGCGTTGAAGATGGTGGTGCGGCCCTCGGCGAGCACCGCGGCCATGATGATGTTCGCCGTGCCGGTAACGCTGGCCTCGTCGAGCAGCATGTAGCAGCCCTTGAGCTGTTTCGCCTCGGCGCGGTAGAAGCCCTCCTTGGCGTCGTACTTGATCTCGGCGCCGAGCCGCTCGAAGCCGATGAAGTGGGTGTCCATGCGGCGACGGCCGATCTTGTCGCCACCCGGACTGGGGATGTAGCCCCGGCCGAAGCGCGCCAGCGCCGGACCCGCCACCATCACGCTGCCGCGCAGGCTGCCGCCCATGCGCTTGTACTCGGGGTCCAGGAAGAACTCCAGGTTCACGGTCTTCGCCGTGAAGCGGTACGAGCCCGTGCCGAGCTTCTCCACCTGCACGCCCATGGCGCGCAGCAGGTCGATGAGCTTGTTCACGTCCACGATGTCCGGCACGTTGTGGATGGTGACCGGCTCGCTGGTGAGCAGCACGGCGCAGAGGATCTGCAAGGCCTCGTTCTTGGCGCCCTGCGGCACCAGTTCACCCTTCAGGCGGCGGCCGCCTTCGATCTTGAAACTTCCCATGGCCGCGAAGCAAGGGCCCGGGCCTGCGACCGCACCGTCAGGGCAGCGCGCAGTGCTAACAACGGGATGTTGCGGACGCGGTTGGCGGTTCTCCGTTGTCGGTTGTCAGGCTGCGGTCGCTTCCACACGAGCGTTGACGAACGGCTTCCATCATGCCGGACAACCGACCACCGACAACGCGCAGCCTAGTACCGCTTCTTCTTCCGGTTCCGGTGCCGCTTCTTGCCCCCGCCGCCCCCGCCTTGCTGCTGTTGCTGGTCGGCGTAACGCTGCTTGCGGAAGTCCACCTCGTTGCGCGGGCCCTGGCGCTGGGTGTGCAGCAGGGCATCGCTGCTGGCCAGCTGCTGTTCAGGCTTCAGCCGCAGCTTGCCCTTGCTCAGTTCGGTCAGGTCCTTCACGATCACACCATCGCCCACGCTGTCGCGGTTCCAGGCCAGGAACTGGCGCTTCATCAGGTTGGCCACCTGCACGGTGGCAGCTTCCTTCTCCGGACCGTCGGGCAGTGCACAGCAGGCGGCGATGGTCCGCTCCACCAGCTTGCCGTAGTGGCCGAAGCGCACCTCCTGCTTGGGGTAGGGCACACGTTCCGGCTTGCTCTCGAGCTCTTCGGGCGTGGGCTTGGGGTAGGGGCCGTCCACATCCAGCTTGAACTCGCTCATGATGTAGAGGTGGTCCCACAGGGTGCGCTCCATGTTCTCGGAGCCGCGCAACTGCGGGTTCAGCCGGCCGATCACCTGGATGATGGCGTGGGCATTGCGCGTGCGCACCTCGCGGTCCTCGATGCCCATGCAATGCTCCACCATGCGCTGCACGTTGCGGCCGTACTCGGGGATGATCAGGCGCGGGCGCTGGGTGTTGTAGTCGAAGGAAGCTTCGGGAACGGCCATCGGAAGTTCGGTTGAAGGGCGCCGGCCGGTAAGGCTGGCGCTGCGGCACGAAAGGCGCGGCGGTCAAATGTAGGCGCTGGGCGCCGGTCGCGGATGCCTGACGCTCGGTATCGCGGGGGCTATGCGGAGATCCGTGCAGAGGGGTTTGAACCGGATTAGTCGATTTATATTATGATGATAATATACCTAAGTTTGGTACATTTGGACCATGAACGCGTTGCGCAACCCCTACGCACCGGGCGCCGGCACGCCGCCGGCAGAACTGGCCGGGCGGGATGACCTGTTGAACGGCATCGATGTGGCCATGAAGCGCGCCCAGTTGGGCCGTCCGGCCAGAAGTGTCCTGATGGTCGGGCTCCGCGGTGTAGGCAAAACGGTGCTGCTGGACCGGATGCGCGAGCTGGCCGAAGAAGCTGGGCTGCATACCCTTCGGATCGAAGCCCCGGAGGATCGGTCGTTGCCTGCGATCCTGGCGCCGCAGTTACGCATGGCGCTCCTCCGGCTCTCGCGCGTTGAGAAGGCCCGCAGCCTGGCCCAACGGGCGCTCCAAGGGCTGGCTGGTTTCGCCAAGGCGCTCAAGGTGAAGTACCACGACATCGAGGTGGGATTCGACCTGGAGCCGGAGCCTGGCCTTGCGGACAATGGCGACTTGGAGCACGACCTGCAGGCCTTGCTGGAAGTGGCGGGCAAAGCGGCAAAGGCGGCCGGTACGGCGCTGATCCTGTTCATCGACGAGCTTCAGTACGTCGCGGAGGAGCAACTGGCGGCGCTCATTACCGCGTTGCACCGGTGCGCGCAGGCACAGCTGCCAGTGATGCTTGTGGGCGCGGGGCTCCCGCAACTCCGCGGCAAAATGGGCAGCGCCAAGTCCTATGCGGAGCGGCTGTTCGACTTCCCCGAGATCGGGCCGCTCACGCCCGATGCGGCTGAACGCGCCATCGTGGTGCCGGCCGAGCGCGAAGGTGTGGCGGTGACGCCCGATGCCGTTCGCGCCATCATGCGCCACACGCAAGGCTATCCCTACTTCGTGCAGCAATGGGGCAAGCATGCATGGGATGTGGCGGACGCCTCCCCGATCGATGCCGCGGATGTGGAGGAGGGCTCGCGCACGGCGCTGGCCGAACTGGACGATGGCTTCTTCCGCGTTCGCTTCGATCGGTGCACACCCTCGGAGAAGCGCTACCTGCGCGCCATGGCCGAGCTCGGTCCGGGACCCCACCGGTCCGGTGATGTGGCCCGGGTGCTCGGTGTGAAGGTCACTTCGCTCGGACCACGGCGCGCGGAGCTCATCGGCAAAGGCATGATCTGGAGCCCGAACCACGGCGACACGGCCTTCACCGTGCCACTGTTCGATCAGTTCATGCGCCGCATCATGCCAGGCGATGCCTGGAAACGCGAGGACTGATCACCCCTCCACCACCCGCAGCTTCGCGAAGCGCAGGAGCAACTGCTTCTGGCCGGCGCTGGGGAAGAAGATGGTGGCCTTCAGGTCGGGCTCGCGTCCCTCCACCTTCAGCACCTTGCCCTTGCCGAAGCGGTCGTGCTCCACGGTGACGCCTTCGGCGATGTCGGCGGGCACGGCATGGCCCAAGGTGCTGGTGGCCTCCAGGGGTGCGCCGGTGCTGGTCACGCGTTTCAGCTTCTTCACCTTCTCGGGGTCCAGGCTCGGTGGCGGCGGTGCCGACCGCTGCATGGGGGAGTGCGAGGGCTTGGGCACCGGGGCGGCGCTGCGGGGCTCACGGCTGAACACGGTGCCGCCCGCCACAGGGCGCGTGGAGGTGTTGCCGGGCTTGCTCCACGAGGAGCTGTACAGGTCGCGGTCCATGCGCGGCTGCTCGTGGCGCTTGGGCAGCAGCAGGTATTGCGGATCGATCTCGTCGATGAAGCGGCTCGGTTCGCCGGCGGTGAGGTTGCCCCACTTGTAGCGGCTCATCGCATAGCTCAGCGTGCAGCGCTTCTCAGCACGCGTCAGCGCCACGTAGAACAGGCGGCGCTCCTCCTCCAGGTCCGCGCGGCTCTGCACGCTCATCAGGTTGGGGAAGAGGTCCTCCTCCATGCCCACGATGTACACGTAGGGGAACTCCAGGCCCTTGGCGCTATGCACCGTCATCAGGCTCACGCGGTCGTTATCGTTCGGGTCGTCCGAGCGGTCCGCATCCGTCAGCAGGGCCACATCGATCAGGAAGTCCGGCAGGGTGCGCGGCAGGTCGGCGCCCTCGTTGCTGTCCGAGAACTCCTTCATGCCGTTCAGCAGTTCCTGGATGTTCTCGTAGCGGCTCACGCCCTCGGGCGTCTTGTCCGCGAACAGGTCGTTCAGCAGGCCCGTGGTGCGGGCGATGTACTCGCCCAGGGCATGGGCGCTCTGGCTCTCCAGCATGGTCTGGAAGCTGCGGATCATCATCACGAAGTCCGCCAGCCGCTTGCGCGTGCCCTCGTTGAACCCGAGCTCGCCGAGGTGCTTGTTCAGCACGTCCCAGATGCTCAGTTCGCGCTCGCCGGCGGCCACTACCAGCTTGTCCACGGTGGTCTGCCCGATGCCGCGCGCCGGATAGTTGATCACGCGCTTCAGCGCCTCCTCGTCGTTGGGGTTGCAGGTGAGGCGGTAGTACGCGATGAGGTCCTTGATCTCCTTGCGCTGGTAGAAGCTGAGGCCGCCGTAGATGCGGTAGGGGATGTTCAGCTTGCGCAGCGCCTCCTCCATGCTGCGGCTCTGGGCGTTGGTGCGGTACAGGATGGCGAAGCCCTTGTTCGGCACCTGCTGCCGCATGCGGGTCTCGAAGATGTCGTGCGCCACGAACACGCCCTCCTCGTTGTCGCTCATGGTGCGCTGCACCCGGATGGGCTCGCCCTCGGCGTTCTCCGTCCAGATGGTCTTGTCGATGCGCTCCTTGTTCTTGTCGATCAGGCTGTTCGCGGCAGCCACCAGCATCTTGGTGCTGCGGTAGTTCTGCTCCAGCTTGAAGAGCTTATAGTCCGGGTAGTCCCGCCGGAAGTTGAGGATGTTCTGGATGTTGGCGCCGCGGAAGCCGTAGATGCTCTGGCTGTCGTCGCCCACCACGGTGATGTTCTCATGGCGCGCGGCCAGCGTGCGCACGATGTTGTACTGCGCCAGGTTGGTGTCCTGGTACTCGTCCACCAGGATGTACTGGAAGCGCGTCTGGTACTTCACCATCGCCTCCGGATGGTCACGGAAGAGGCGGTTGGTGTTGTAGAGCAGGTCGTCGAAGTCCATGGCCCCGGCGCGGTAGCAGCGGTCGGCGTAGGCCTTGTACAGCTCGCCCATCTTGGGGCGCAGGGCGGCGGCGTCGGCGCTCATCAGTTCGCCGTTGCGCAGGTATTCCTCCGGACCGATCAGGTTGTTCTTGCTCAGGCTGATGCGGCCGTGCACCTGGCTGGGCTTGTACAGCTTGTCGTCCAGCTGCCACTCCTTCAGGATGGTCTTGATCAGCGAACGGCTGTCGTCCGTGTCGTAGATGGTGAAGTCCTTGGGGTAGCCCAGCTTGTCGGCCTCGGCGCGGAGGATGCGGGCGAACACGCTGTGGAAGGTGCCCATCCAGAGGTTGCGGGCCTCCGTGTTCAGGCCCGGAACGGTGTGCAGGAGCTTCTCGATGCGCTCCTTCATCTCGCGCGCGGCCTTGTTGGTGAAGGTGAGCGCGAGGATGCGGAAGGGGTCCACGCCGCGGGCCGCCATCAGGTGGGCGATGCGCACGGTGAGCACGCGCGTCTTGCCGCTGCCGGCGCCGGCGATCACCATGTTGGGACCGTCCGCATGCTCCACAGCCGCGCGCTGCGCGGGGTTCAGGCCTTTCAGGTAGTCCATTGGAGCGGGCGAAGGTAGGCCGGTGGATGGGGGCTTGGGGGATCGTGGAAAAGTGCTTGGACCTGTATATGTGGTGAAGCAGATGGTGACCAGGATCAGGTGGCGATGGCCGAGGGCGCGTAGTTTCGGAGTACAACTACCGGAGCCATGAGGAACCTGATCATCCTGCCGCTGGCCTTGCCGCTGATGCTCGGAGCGCAACGCTTGGTGCCGGCGGGGCCGGTGCTGCAGCCGGCGCAGCCCAATAGCGTCGATATCGTCTATGATATGGCAGCAGCAGGTGGCTATCTGGTGATCGCAGGGCGTTTTGCGGGAATGAATGGAGTTGCGGCGCCCAATGTGTTGGCGTGGGACGGTGGCACCGAAGTCCTGGACCTCGGTCAGCCGTATCCCAATGGGCGGATCTATGTCCTTGAGCCCTACCTTGATGGTATTGCCATGGGTGGTCTCGGAATGTTGCCCAATCATGTGCTTTACTGGAATGGAAGCACCACGGTCAGTCTTGGGGAAGATATCGTGGGGATGGTCAGGGATCTGACCACCTATGGTGGCGAGCTTCACGCTGCGGCGCGCTTTGATGACATCGATGATGGGGACAACAGCAGAGTGGCGCGGTGGAACGGAACGGATTGGGTTCCGCTCGGGAGCGGATTCAACGACGATGTGAATGCGCTTGAAGTTCATGAGGGCGTGCTTTACGCAGGCGGGGATTTTTCGGCCAGTGCAGATGGCGGTCAGTTGCTGCCCGGTATCGCGCGGTGGGATGGTGTTGCCTGGCAGCCGGTCGGGCCCGGCTTGAACGGTGACGTGCTTGAATTGATGAGCACACCGGAAGGCCTTTGGCTCGGTGGGGAGTTCACGGCCACAGCCGACGGCGCGGTGCAAACGAACCACTACGCATCCACGGATGGCGCCACCATTGTGCCCTTGCTCGATGATGGTGCCGGAGAGCTGCTGGTCCGTGGAATGCTGGTGAACGTGCCCGGATACGGATATATGGTGCGCGCCGATGGACAGTATTCCTGATACAGGGCGGGTGGGGTCTGGCGCTCAGCTATAACCCGCGGCATCTACTGCGCAGCGGCGTTCCAAGGTGAGGTGTATGCTGGTGGCGAAATGGAGGGGATGGGATATGCGCCTGTCAGCCAGAGCATAGGATTGGCCAAGGTGCTTCCTGGGTCGGGGGAGGTCGAGCTTAGCGTCTCCGGGATCAAGGCCTTCTTGCGACCGGATGGCTGTCTATTCTATGACAGACAAACAGCCGCTCCAGGATTCAAACTGGTGGATGCAGGAGGTGCGAGCGCGGTATATGCCCACGGGCAGTACGTTGTGGGTTATCTTGGGGATTCCGCCCTCACATCCTGTTTCACACCGTTCGCAAGCGGAGAGGACCATGTTCCGGGGCCCCGAGCGGATGGGTACGCTGAACCTTACACGGATCGCTACCAACGCACTTGGCCGGTGGACATCGGCCTGCTTTGGGAGCATGCGGCCAATGCCGGCCAAGGCGGCTACCAGGTACCGGAGGTCATCGCCAACTGGCCGGCCACAGGTGATCAGGGCAACGGGGAACCTGCGCTGATAGCGCCTTTCCAGGATGCGGATGGTGATGGGCTGTACGAACCCGAGGAAGGCGATAGTCCGCTTATCCAGGGCGATCGCGCGGTCATCTTGTTGGCCAACGACCATGCTGCTGACACGCTTCCCGAGATCTATCCATCACAGTTCGACAGTCGCATCGAGGTGTTCGGCTTCGATGAGCCACAGGACTCCGCGCTTTGGAGGACCATGTTCATCCGTTATGTGTTCACCAACCGCAGCGGATATACCTATGATTCGGTCATTGTTGCACTGACCACGGATGCGGACATCGGCTGCTCGCAAGATGACTTCATCGGTTGCGACCCCTTGCTGGACATGTACTATTTCTACAACTGGGATGATCTCGACGAGTCGTGCAATGGTCAGTTGGGTTTTGGTGCGTCGCCACCTGCTCTGGGCATTACAGGGCTGAATCAGACGATGCGGACATTCATGTCCTATTCCAGGAATGGACCCTCGTGCTGCAATGATCCTTCGACGACGATGCACGCGGCCAACTACGCCAACGGCATCTGGAAGGACGGAAGTCCGCAGATCAACACGATCACTGGCTTGCCCACGCGATTCATGTTCACCGACTATCCGGACGTCCCCGGTGGCTTTCATGAGGTGAACCAGACCAACCCCGATCGCCGGGGCATTGCCTCCTTCGGCCCCTACTTCAACGTGGCGCCCAACGAGACCATCTGCCTGGACGTGGCCTTCGTGTTCGCGCGGGACACCACGCAGGACAATATCCAGAACACGCGGGTGCTGCAGGACAAGGTGATCGCCCTGCGCTCGTGGTACGATGCGCACATCGGGGGCTGTGGCAACTATCCGTCGGTCGGTTACCAGCCGCGCTCCTTCGTTGCGGACGTGCTGACCATTGTGCCCAACCCGGCGAACGACCTGGTGCGCGTGCTGATGCCGGCACTGCGGGAAGATGCGGAGCTCACGGCGATGGACGCTTCCGGGCGCATCGTGGTGCGGCATAGGGTGGCCGCAGGCCAGGGTGAAGTGCGGCTCGATGTGGGAGCCTGGCCAGCGGGTGTGTTCACCTTGCGGTTGGCGGGTGGAACAGGTGTACGCACGGGGCGTTTGGCGGTGATCCATTGATCCCGGCCTGCGGGTTCACGTTGGTTGCCGGTACGGGGCCGCACTTCGCTCACGTCCGCACCAAAGGTTGGTAGGTCGCATTGCGTCCGCGTGCGCTCATATGCAAGCGCCCACTGCTCACCCCCTCCGCCAGATCCCGGCTCGCCGTGGCCGTACTGAGTTCAGGGTACATGCGGCGATAGTCCCTGCGGCTGAAGCGCGTTGGTCGGTGCTCCTCCAGGAAGAGGGCCAGGCGGTCCGGCGCGGCCAGCGCGGTGCGTGGAGCGGCGACCAGCTCGGTCAATGCCTCGTCGATGCGTTCCATCATGTACACGATGAAGCCACCGCAATCGCCCTGGCGGTCGGCGTACTCCAATGCGGCGTGGTAAGCCGGTTCGGCACGCAGGATGAAGGCTTCCACGGGCAGGAAGGCGAACACGGGCCAGCGGTGCATGAGCACGCGCCGCTGCCACAGGCGGGCCAGGCGGGCGTTGCTGGCGGAGAAGGGGCGCAGGTACACCAGGCCGAAATGCAGCACGCAGCTGGTGATCAGCAGCGGCGCCTCGTCGTTCTCCACGAAATCCAGCAGCTCCTCCACCAGGCTGGCGAGGTTGGCGGCGGGGGCCTGGCGGCCGGCGTGGTACTCGCCGTAGAACACGTCCACCGGGCCGGTGCGGTACTGCCCGGCGTCCAGCGCCAAGTTGTGCATCAGCTCGCCGTGGGCCTGCCGCAGGTGCAGGGCCAGGTAGGGCTCCAGCGTGGGCAGGCGGTCCAGCGCCCGGTTGGTGTTGGCCACCTCCAGCGCGGTGGGGGCGAAGGCGTGGGGGCGGGTGGCGATCAGCTCGGCCACGGGTCGCGGGTCCAGCGGGTTGCCGTCCACGGCCACGGTGGCGTGCACGGCGCTCACCCGGTAGGCCTGGCGCAGTACGGGTGCGGGGCGCTCCAGGTGGGCGGCCTTCACCTCGCCGAGCTTCTCACTGATGGTGGCGAGCAGCGCAAGGATGCGGTGGTGGAGGGTGTAGGAGAGGGGGAGCACGGGGAATTCAAGTCACAAGTGTCAAGGCTCAAGTATCAAGGCACAAGGGGGGGACGGGGAATGAACCGCGGAACCGGAGAACAGGAAAGGGGGGCTTTGGTGATGCTCCGCTTCCATGGTCCGGCAGCGATATGGGCGGGGGATCATGCGCTTGCAATAGTATCATATGATATTATCAAGCGCGCCACCAACCGTTGATCCACGGGCTGGAAAATGAACAGGATGGGGTGTGTTGTGGGATCGGCACGGCGATCGATCGGTGCGATGTAATGATCAGAATATCAGAAGATTAGATGATGTGGTAAGGTGCGATGTTCCGGTGCCATCCCCCGGGACTGACCGTTCCTGCTCGAAATTTTCCACCGATGATCGTTCGCCGATCGGGTGATCCTCCTACATTTGCGCCCCCATTTCGCCACCCGTGTGGCAAAGTGACTGACCAACAGGACGAAAGCGACGATGCCAACCATCCAACAGCTGATCCGTAAGGGCCGCACCGCACCGGTGTACAAGAGCAAGTCCGTTGCCTTGACGGAGTGCCCGCAACGCCGCGGTGTGTGCACGAAGGTGTACACCACCACGCCGAAGAAGCCGAACTCGGCCCTTCGCAAGGTGGCCAAGGTGCGCCTCACCAACAAGTACGAGGTGATCGCCTACATCGGTGGCGAAGGCCACAACCTGCAGGAGCACAGCATCGTGCTGGTGCGCGGCGGAAGGGTGAAGGACCTGCCCGGTGTGAAGTACCACATCGTGCGCGGCGTGCTGGACACGGCCGGCGTGGAAGGCCGCGGCCAGCGCCGGAGCAAGTACGGCACCAAGCGCAAGAAGGAGGTCAAGAAGTAACAACCAGAGCTCTATCAGCCAGAAGGACCTGAGCCATGCGTAAGAAAGCGGTCAAGCACACCACCCTCCCCGACCCCCGGTTCGGTGATGCGGAGGTGACCAAGTTCGTGAACAACCTGATGTACGACGGCAAGAAGAACAAGTCGTTCAACATCTTCTACGACGCCATCGACATGGTGGCCGAGAAGACCGGTGAGGACGGCCTGGAGATCTTCCGCAAGGCGTTGACCAACGTGACGCCGCAGGTGGAGGTGCGCACGCGCCGTGTGGGCGGTGCCAACTTCCAGATCCCGCAGCCCGTGCGCGAGGACCGCAAGAAGAGCCTGGCCATGAAGTGGCTGATCGGTTACAGCCGCGAGCGCAACGAGCGCAGCATGGCGCAGAAGCTCGCCAACGAGATCATGGCCGCCGCCAAGGAGGAGGGTGCGGCCTTCAAGAAGAAGGAGGAGGTACACAAGATGGCCGAGGCGAACAAGGCGTTCAGCCACTTCCGCTTCTAAGCCAACACCAGAGCATACATGGCCCGCGACCTCAAATACACGCGCAACATCGGCATCATGGCGCACATTGATGCCGGCAAGACCACCACGTCCGAGCGCATCCTGTACTACACCGGCCTTGTCCACAAGATCGGTGAGGTGCACGACGGTGCCGCCACCATGGACTGGATGGAGCAGGAGCAGGAGCGTGGTATCACCATCACCAGCGCCGCCACCACCACCAGCTGGAACTACCGCGGCGAGAAGTACAAGATCAACCTGATCGACACCCCGGGCCACGTGGACTTCACCGTGGAGGTGGAGCGCAGCCTGCGCGTGCTCGACGGTGCCGTGGCGCTCTTCTGCGCCGTGGGCGGTGTGGAGCCCCAGAGCGAGACCGTGTGGCGCCAGGCCAACAAGTACAAGGTGCCGCGCCTGGGCTTCGTGAACAAGATGGACCGCAGCGGTGCGGACTTCTTCAACGTGGTGAAGCAGATCAAGGAGCGCCTGGGCGCGAACCCGGTGCCCCTGCAGGTGCCCATCGGCGCCGAGGCCAACTTCAAGGGCGTTGTCGACCTGATCAACAACCGCGGCATGGTGTGGAACGAGGCCGACCAGGGCATGACCTGGCAGGAGGTTCCCATCCCGGACGATCTGAAGGACACGGTGGAGGAGTGGCGCGGGAAGCTGATCGAGGCCGTGGCCGAGAGCGACGACAAGCTCATGGAGAAGTACTTCGCCGACCCGAACAGCCTGACGGAGGCGGAGATCATGAACGCGGTGCGGATCAGCACCATCAACATGAGCATCACGCCTATCCTCTGCGGTAGCGCGTTCAAGAACAAGGGCGTGCAGACCATGCTGGACGCGGTGATGGCCTACCTGCCGAGCCCGGTGGACATCGACGCGGTGACCGGTACGGACCCGGACAGCGGCGCGGAGATCATGCGCAAGCCCGACCCGAAGGAGCCCATGGCCAGCCTGGCCTTCAAGATCGCCACGGATCCCTATGTGGGCCGTCTGGCCTTCTTCCGCTGCTACAGCGGCGCGGTGCCTGCGGGCAGCTACGTGAAGAACATGCGCACGGGCAACAAGGAGCGCATCAGCCGCATCTTCCAGATGCACGCCAACAAGCAGAACCCCGTCGAGGTCATCGAGGCCGGCGACATCGGGGCTGCCGTGGGCTTCAAGGACATCCGCACCGGCGACACGCTGTGCGATGAGAACAAGCCCATCGTGCTGGAGAGCATGAGCTTCCCCGAGCCGGTGATCGGCATCGCGGTGGAGCCCAAGACGCAGGCCGACCTGGACAAGATGGGTCAGGCCCTGTACAAGCTCGCCGAGGAGGATCCCACCTTCCGCGTCCACACGGACGAGGAGACCGGCCAGACCGTGATCAGCGGCATGGGCGAGCTGCACCTGGAGATCATCGTGGACCGCATGAAGCGCGAGTTCAAGGTGGAGTGCAACCAGGGCGCGCCCCAGGTGAAGTACAAGGAGGCCATCACCGGTTCGATCAGCCACCGCGAGGTGTACAAGAAGCAGACCGGTGGCCGCGGTAAGTTCGCTGACATCCACGTCACGATCGAGCCGCAGACCGACATGACGAAAGAGGGTCTGGAGTTCATCGACCAGATCAAAGGCGGCTCCATCCCGAAGGAGTTCATCCCGCCTGTGGAGAAGGGCTTCAAGGCCTGCCTGCAGAACGGTGTGCTTGCCGGCTTCCCGATGGAGCGCCTGAAGGTGACCCTCACCGATGGTTCCTTCCACAACGTGGATTCCGACGCCCTGAGCTTCGAGATCTGCGCGAAGAGCGCCTTCCGTGAGGCAGTGCCCAAGTGCAAGCCTGTGCTGTTGGAGCCGATCATGAAGATCGAGGTCATCACGCCGGAGGAGAACATGGGTGATATCGTGGGCGACCTGAACCGCCGTCGTGGCCAGATCCAGGGCATGGAGGACCGCAGCGGTGCCAAGGCCATCAAGGGCATCGTGCCCCTTAGCGAGATGTTCGGCTACGTGACCAGCCTCCGCACGATGAGCTCCGGCCGTGCGAGCAGCACCATGGAGTTCAGCCACTACGAGCAAGCCCCCAACAACATCACCGAGGCCGTGCTGGCCAAGGTGAAAGGTAAAGTGACCGCCAAAGCCTAACGACCCCGATGACCCAGAAGATCCGGATCAAGTTGCGGTCTTACGATCACAACCTCGTCGACAAGAGCGCCGAGAAGATCGTGAAGACGGTGAAGAGCACGGGCGCTGTCGTGAGCGGACCGATCCCCCTGCCCACGCACAAGCGCATTTTCACGGTGCTCCGCTCGCCGCACGTCAACAAGAAGGCGCGCGAGCAGTTCCAACTGTGCAGCTACAAGCGCCTGATGGACATCTACAGCTCCAATAGCAAGACCGTTGATGCGCTGATGAAACTGGAACTCCCCAGCGGCGTGGACGTGGAGATCAAGGTCTGACGGATGCCGTAAGGACGTTCGCCCTTCGGTGGACGCCCATCAAACAAAGACACAGCCATGAGCGGATTGATCGGCAAGAAGATCGGGATGACCAGCATCTACGACACGGACGGCAGCCTGGTGGGTTGCACCGTGGTGGAGGCGGGTCCCAACGTGGTGACGCACGTGAAGACGAAGGCCACGGACGGCTACGACGCGGTGCAGCTTGCCTTTGGTGAGCGTCGCGAGAAGAGCACGCCCGCCGCGCTGAAGGGTCACTACAAGAAGGCGAACACCACCCCGAAGGTGCGCGCCCACGAGTTCAAGGAGTTCGAGACCGAGCTGAAGCTCGGGGATACGGTGGACGCCGGCATCTTCGAGGAGGGCGGTTTCGTCACCGTCACCGGTGGCACCAAGGGCAAGGGCTTCCAGGGCGTGGTGAAGCGTCACGGCTTCAGCGGTGTGGGTGAAGGCACCCACGGCCAGCACGACCGTACGCGCGCCCCGGGTTCGCTCGGCGGCTCCAGCTACCCCAGCCGCGTGTTCAAGGGCATGCGCATGGCCGGCCGCACGGGCGGTGACCAGGTGACCACCGAGAACCTGAAGGTGGTGAAGATCGACAAGGAGAAGAACCTCATGTTGCTCCGCGGCTCCGTACCCGGTCCCAAAGGCAGCTACGTGATCATCTGGAAGTAAGATGGAACTCGAGATCCACAACATCGACGGCAAGGGCACGGGCAAGAAGGCCCGCCTCAGCGACGCGGTCTTCGCGATCGAGGCCAACGACCACGCCATCTGGCTGGACGTGAAGCAGCACCTGGCCAACAAGCGCCAGGGCACGGCCAAGACGCTGGAGAAGAGCGAGGTGAGCGGCAGCTCGAAGAAGCTGCACCGCCAGAAGGGCACGGGCGGAAGCCGCAAGGGTTCCATCAAGAGCCCGCTGTTCAAGGGTGGTGCCCGCGTGTTCGGCCCCAAGCCGCGCGACTACCACTTCAAGCTGAACAAGAAGGTGAAGGACCTGGCCCGCCGCAGTGCGCTCACGCACAAGGCGAAGGATGGTGCCATCACCGTGATCGATGCGCTGAGCATGGGCGCGCCGAAGACCAAGGTGTTCGCGGGCATGCTGAAGGCCTTCGCGCTGAGCGACCGCCGCGCACTGGTGGTGCTGCCGAAGAAGGACGACAAGGTGCTGCTGAGCGCGCGCAACATCCAGGGCGCACGCGTGGTGAGCGCCGCGGAGGTGAACACCTACGACATCATGAACGCGCACCGCGTGCTGATCGCCAGCGAAGCGATCGCCCCGCTGGAGGCCACCCTTACGAAGTAAGCCATGAGCATCCTGATCAGACCCCTCATCACCGAGAAGATGACCGCCCAGGGCGAGAAGCTTGGCCGGTACGGATTCGTGGTGGACCGCAAGAGCAACAAGGTGCAGATCAAGAGCGCCGTGGAGAAGGAGTACGGTGTCACGGTGACCGGCGTGCGCACGATGATCGTGCGTGGCAAGGACAAGACCCGCTACACCAAGCGCAACATCCTGCGCGGCGGCACGAGCAGCTGGAAAAAGGCGATCGTGACGCTGAAGGCGGGTGACAACATCGATCTGTACAGCGCCATCTGAACCCTCGAACGAGCCAGACAGCCATGGGCATCCGCAAACTGAACCCCGTTACGCCGGGCACCCGCCACCGGGTGATCACCGACTTCGACGGCGTTACCACGAACATCCCCGAGCCGAGCCTGACCAGCGGCCGCGTCAAGAGCGGTGGCCGGAACAACCAGGGCAAGATGACCATGCGCTACATCGGCGGTGGTCACAAGCAGCGCTTCCGCGTGATCGACCTGAAGCGCGACAAGCACGGCATCACCGGCACAGTGAAGACGATCGAGTACGATCCGAACCGCAGCGCCCGCATCGCCCTGGTGCAATACCCGGACGGTGAGAAGCGCTACATCCTGGCCCCGAACGGCCTGAAGGTGGGACAGACCATCCAGAGCGGCAAGGGCATTGCGCCGGAGGTGGGCAACACGCTGCCGCTGGGCGAGATCCCCCTGGGCACGCTGGTGCACAACGTGGAACTGCAGCCCGGCAAGGGTGGCAGCTTCGCGCGCAGCGCCGGCACCTTCGCCCAGCTGAGCGCCCGCGAAGGCCGCTATGTGACCCTGAAGATGCCGAGCGGTGAGCTGCGCCTGGTGCTGTGCGCCTGCATGGCCACCGTGGGCACCGTGGGCAACGCCGAGCACATGCTGCAGAAGAGCGGCAAGGCCGGTCGCAGCCGCTGGCAGGGCCGCCGCCCGCGCACCCGCGCCGTGGCGATGAACCCCGTCGATCACCCGATGGGTGGTGGCGAGGGCCGCGCCTCCGGTGGTCACCCGCGCAGCCGCAAGGGCCTGCTGGCGAAGGGCAAGAAGACCCGCCACCCGAAGAACACGTCGAACAAGTTCATCCTCGCGCGCCGCAAGAGCAAGGCCGCATCGATCTGATAGAGCACCATGAGCCGTTCACTCAAGAAACCGCCGTTCGTCCACTACAAGCTGGCGAAGCGCGTGACCGACATGCAGAAGTCCGGCAAGAAGGCCGTGCTGAAGACCTGGTCGCGTGCGAGCACCATCACGCCCGAGTTCGTGGGTATCACGTTCGCGGTGCACAATGGCAACAAGTTCATCCCGGTGTACGTGACGGAGAACATGGTGGGCCACAAGCTCGGCGAGTTCGCCCCCACGCGCACCTTCCGCCAGCACTCCGGTAACAACAAGTCGTAACGATGGGACAGCGCAAGAAACTCGCCGCTGACAAGCGCAAGGAGGCCATGAAAAGCGTGGCCGTCGCCAAGCTGAAGGACGTGCCCACCAGCCCGCGCAAGATGCGCCAGAGCGCGGACACGATCCGTGGCCTGGACGTGGAGCAGGCCCTGGGCATCCTCCAGTACAGCACGCGCCATGCGAGCAAGCCCCTGTACAAGCTGCTGCGCAGCGCCATCGCCAACTGGGAGGCGAAGAACGAAGGCCAGAAGGCCGGCGACACCAAGCTGGTGGTGAAGACCATCATGGTGGACGAGAGCACCAGCCTGAAGCGCATGCTGCCCGCCCCGCAGGGCCGCGCCTACCGCATGCGCAAGCGGAGCAACCACGTGACACTGATCGTAGACCGGGCGCCGCAGGAGGTCGCCGAGAACAAAGCATAATGGGACAGAAAGCACACCCGATCGGACAGCGTCTCGGCTTCATCAAGGGCTGGGACAGCAACTGGTATGGCGGCGACAGCTACGTTGAGAAGCTGGTCGAGGACGAGAAGATCCGCCAGTACCTGATGGCGCGCCTGAAGAAGGCGAGCGTGAGCAAGATCGTGATCGAGCGCACGCTGAAGCTGGTGACGGTGACCATCAACACGGCCCGCCCCGGTGTGATCATCGGCAAGGGCGGCGCGGAGGTGGACAAGCTGCGCGAGGAGCTGAAGAAGTTCACCGGCAAGGACGTGCAGATCAACATCTTCGAGATCAAGCGCCCCGAACTGGACGCGCGACTGGTGGCGGACAGCATCGCCCGCCAGCTGGAGGGCCGGATCAGCTTCCGCCGGGCCATGAAGATGAGCGTGGCGAGCACCATGCGCATGGGTGCCGAAGGCATCAAGGTTCAGGTGAGCGGCCGCCTGAACGGGGCGGAGATCGCCCGCACGGAGAAATACCGCGAGGGTCGTGTTCCGCTGCACACGCTGCGTGCGGACATCGACTTCGCGATCAGCGAGGCGCACACCAAGATGGGCCGGATCGGCGTGAAGTGCTGGATCTGCCGCGGCGAGGTGTTCGGCAAGCGCGACCTGAGCCCGAACGTGGGCCAGGCCAAGGGCGGTCCTTCGGGTCCGCGCATGGGCGGCGATCGTCCGGAGCGTCGCGAGCGTCGCGGTCCGGGCGGTGGTGAGCGCCGTGGAGGTGGAGGAGAGCGTCGTGGCGGTGATCGCCGCGGTGGTAACCGTAACAACAGCTAAGCCATGTTGCAACCGAAGCGCAGCAAGCGCCGCAATATGCACAAGGGCCGCATGAAGGGGCAGGCCCAGCGCGGACACCGCGTGACCCTGGGCTCCTTCGGCCTGAAGGCGATGGAGAGCGTATGGCTCACCAGCCGCCAGATCGAAGCGGCCCGTGTGGCCCTGACCCGCCACATGAAGCGCGAGGGCCAGGTGTGGATCAAGGTGTTCCCGGACAAGCCGGTGACCGCCAAGCCCGCCGAGGTGCGCATGGGTAAGGGCAAGGGCGCCCTGGACCATTGGGTGGCCGTGGTGCACGCCGGCCGGATCATCTTCGAGGCCGACGGTGTGCCGAGCGCCACCGCACGCGAGGCGCTGCGCCTGGCCGGCCAGAAGCTGCCGATCAAGACCAAATTCGTGCAACGCGAGGATTACGACGGTCAATAAGCGAGCGCCATGAAGAAGAAAGGCACCGACCTGAAGGACCTCACCGAGGTGGAACTGCGCGACAAGCTCAGCGATGAGCGCTCGACGCTGACGAAGCTGCGCTTCAACCACGCCGTGAGCCCGATCGAGAACCCCATGATGATGCGGCAGAAGCGCAAGGAAGTGGCCCGCATCCTCACCGAACTGCGCAAGCGCGAGCTGGCCGCCAATACCGTGAAGAAATGAGCACACAGAACGTTGAACGGAACCTGCGCAAGGAGCGCGTCGGCATCGTCACGAGCGACAAGATGACCAAGAGCATCACCGTGACGGTGGAGCGCCGGGTGATGCACCCGAAGTACGGCAAGTTCGTGAAGCTCTCCAGCAAGTTCATGGCGCACGATGAGAAGGGCGAGGCCCACGTGGGCGACACGGTGCGGATCGCCGAGACGCGTCCGATGAGCAAGTTGAAGCGCTGGCGCCTTGTGGAGGTGGTCGAGCGCGCCAAGTAACCAGCAACACCCGGAGAAGCCATGATCCAACAGGAATCACGACTCAACGTCGCCGACAACAGCGGGGCCCGCGAAGTGCTGGTCATCCGTGTGCTCGGCGGCACCAAGCGCCGGTACGCGCGTATCGGTGACACCGTGGTGGTGACCATCAAGGACGCACTGCCCGCAGGCCAGGCCAAGAAGGGCACGGTGAGCAAGGCGGTGGTGGTGCGCACCCGCAAGGAGACGCGCCGCAAGGATGGCAGCTACATCCGGTTCGACGACAACGCCGTGGTGCTGCTCGACGCCGCCGGTGAGATGCGGGGCACCCGCATCTTCGGTCCGGTGGCCAAGGAGCTCCGCGAGAAGAAGTTCATGAAGATCATTTCCCTCGCACCCGAGGTGCTCTGAGCCATGCAGAAGAAGCTACATATCAAGAAGGGTGACATGGTGAAGGTGCTGGCCGGGGAGGACCGCGGCAAGCAGGGCCGTGTCATCGAGGTGGACCGCAAGCGCACGGTCGCGCTGGTGGAAGGCCTCAACATCAACAAGAAGCACAGCAAGCCCACCACGGCGACGCCCCAGGGCGGCATCGTGGAGAAGGAGGGCCCCATCCACATCAGCAACCTGATGCTGATCGATGCCAAGACCGGTGAGCCGGGCCGCGTGGGCCGCACCGTGTCCAAGGATGGCGCGATCGAGCGTGTTGTGAAGACCAAGAAATCGGCCAAGAAGTGATGAGCACCTACAGCCCCCGCCTGAAAGCCACCTACCGCGAGCAGGTGGTACCGGCCCTCCAGAAGGAGTTCCAGTACAAGAGCTCCATGCAGGTGCCCCGCCTGGTGAAGATCGCCGTGAACCAGGGCCTCGGCCATGCCGTGGGCGACAAGAAGATCGTGGAGAACGCGGTGAACGAGATGACGCTGATCACCGGTCAGAAGGCCGTGGGCACCGTCTCCAAGAAGGACATCAGCAACTTCAAGCTGCGCAAGGGCATGCCGATCGGCGCCCGGGTGACGCTGCGGGGTGACAAGATGTACGAGTTCCTCGACCGCCTGATCGCCGTGGCCCTGCCCCGTACCCGCGACTTCCGCGGCGTGGCGGCCAAGGGCTTCGACGGCCACGGCAACTTCACCTTCGGTGTGAAGGAGCAGATCATCTTCCCGGAGATCGACATCGACAAGACGCCGCGGATCCAGGGCATGGACATCACGTTCGTGACCACGGCGAAGACCGACCAGGAGGCCAAGGCGCTGTTGACCGCGTTCGGCTTCCCCTTCACCAAGTAAACGAGAAGACCAGCGACCATGGCCAAGGAAAGCATGAAGGCACGCGAGCGCAAGCGCGCCAAGATGGTGGAGAAGTACGCCGCCAAGCGCGCCGCGCTGAAGAAGGCCGGCGAGTGGGACAAGCTCCAGCAGCTCCCCGCCAACGGCAGCTACGTGCGCAAGCACAACCGCTGCCAGATCAGCGGCCGTCCGAAGGGATACATCCGCCTGTTCGGCATCAGCCGCAACATGTTCCGGCAGATGGCCCTCGAAGGCAAGATCCCCGGAGTAACGAAGAGCAGCTGGTAAGGGCGACGCACAAGTCGACCCACTAACAAGACAAGACCCATGATCACCGATCCGATCGCCGATTACCTGACCCGCCTGCGCAACGCCATCCAGGCGCGCAAGAAGGTCGTGGAGGTCCCCGCCAGCGGCCTCAAGAAGGACATCACCCGCATCCTCTACGACAAGGGCTACATCCTGTCCTGGAAGGTGGAGGAGGACGGCAAACAGGGCCTGATCAAGATCGCCCTGAAGTACGACCGCAATACGCGCCAGAACGCCATCCGCGAGCTCACCCGCGTGAGCTCCCCGGGCCTGCGCCAGTACGCCCACAGCGGCGAGCTGCCGCGTGTGCTCAACGGCCTCGGCGTGGCCATCATCAGCACCAGCAAGGGTGTGCTCACCGACAAGGAGGCACGTACCCTGGGCGTGGGCGGTGAAGTGATCTGTTACGTGAGCTAAGGAAGAACGACCATGAGCCGCATCGGAAAAGCACCCATCGCTGTACCCAAGGGCGTACAGATCTCGGTGAGCGACAAGAACGTGGTGACCGTGAAGGGCCCGAAGGGCACCCTCACGCAGACCCTGGACCCCGCCATCACGGTGAAGCAGTCCGAAGGAGAGCTCGTGTTCGAGCGCCCCACGGACCTGAAGCACCACAAGGCCATGCACGGCCTGTACCGTGCCCTGGTGGCGAACATGGTGAAGGGCGTCACCGATGGATTCGTGATCGAGCAGGAGCTGGTGGGCGTGGGTTACCGCGCCACCGCCAAGGGCCAGCGACTGGACCTGTCCCTGGGCTTCTCGCACAACGTCGCCTTGGAGCTGCCCGCCGAGATCAAGGTGAGCGCCGCGCAGGAGAAGGGGAAGAACCCGATCATCCGCCTGGAGAGCGCCGACAAGCAGCTCATCGGCGCAGTGGCCGCCAAGCTGCGCGGGCTGCGCAAGCCTGAGCCGTACAAAGGCAAGGGTGTCCGCTTCGTGGGCGAGAACGTACGCCGCAAGGCCGGTAAAGCAGCAGGCAAGTAATGACCCAGCGTCCACCGCACCGGTAGACCCAAGCACTGAAGAAACCCATGGCCAAGAGCAAACTCCAACGGCGCGCACGCATCAAGACCGCCATCCGCAAGCGGGTGCGCGGCAACGCGGAGCGCCCGCGCCTGACGGTGTACCGCAGCAACGCGGACATCTACGCGCAGGTGATCGACGACGAACAGGGCCGCACGCTGGTGAGCGCCGGCAGCCTGAAGGACAAGCAGGCGCACACCGCCGCAGGCGTGGAACAGGCCCGCCTGGTGGGCCGTGCGATCGCCGAGAAGGCGCGCGCCGCCGGCATCGAGAAGGTCGTGTTCGACCGCAACGGCTATCTGTACCATGGACGCGTGAAGGCCCTGGCCGACGCCGCCCGCGAAGCCGGTCTCAACTTCTGATACAACCGCAACATGGCTGAAACGAGAGCGAACAAGGTCAAGAGCAGCGAACTCGAGCTGAAGGACAAGCTCGTGGCGCTCAACCGCGTGACCAAGGTGACCAAGGGCGGACGCACGTTCACCTTCGCCGCCATCGTGGTGGTGGGCAATGAGAACGGCGTGGTGGGCCACGGACTGGGCAAGGCCAAGGAGGTGCAGGAGGCGATCGCCAAGGGCATCGACGATGCGAAGAAGAACCTGGTGAAAGTCCCCGTGCGCAAGGGCACCATCCCGCACTCGCAGGAGGGCAAGTACGCCGGCGCACAGGTGCTGTTGAAGCCCGCCGCGCACGGTACCGGTGTGATCGCCGGTGGTGCCATGCGCGCCGTGCTCGAGAGCGTGGGCGTCACCGACGTGCTCGCCAAGAGCAAGGGCAGCAGCAACCCGCACAACGTGGTGAAGGCCACGATCGAGGCGCTGGTGAACATGCGTGATGCCTCCTCCGTGGCGGCGCAGCGCGGTGTGAAACTGGAAAAGGTCTTCAACGGATAATCAACACACACGCCCCGCTCCGGCGATGGCGTACGACCATGAGCAAGATCATCATCACGCAGACCGGCAGCTTCATCAAGTGCCACAAGCGGCAGAAGGCCACGCTGAAGGCCCTGGGCCTTGGGCGCATCGGCAAGCGCGCCGAGTTGGAGGGCACGCCGCAGGTGCTCGGCATGGTGGCCAAGGTGGCCCACCTGGTGGAGGTGAAGCAAGCCTGATAAAACGGAGAAGCAATGGACCTGAGCAAACTCAAGCCCGCTGAAGGGGCGACCAAGAACAACAAGCGCCTCGGCCGTGGCCAGGGCAGCGGACGCGGTGGTACCTCCACCAAGGGGCACAAGGGCCAGAAGGCCATCAGCGGCTACAACGTGCGTCGCGGCTTCGAAGGGGGCCAGACCAGCATGAGCCGCCGCCTGCCCAAGTTCGGGTTCACCAACCCCACCCGGGTGGAGTACAAGGGCATCAACTTGGACGCCCTGCAGGCCCTGGTGGAGAAGCGTGGTGTGAAGGACATCGACCCGCAGGTGCTCCGTGAGAACGGCCTGATCGCCAAGAACGACCTGGTGAAGATCCTGGGCCGCGGCGAGCTGAAGGGTGCTTATGCGGTGAAGGCGCATGCCTTCAGCGCCACCGCCAAGGCCGCCATCGAGGCGAAGGGAGGCAACGTGGAGATCGTGAAGCGCTGATCATGAAGAACCTGGTCGATACGATCAAGAACATCTGGCGCATCGAGGAGCTGCGCAAGCGGATCCTCATTACGCTGGGTCTGCTGCTGGTGTACCGCATCGGCAGCTTCATCGTGCTCCCCGGTGTGAACAGCGCCGCGCTGGGCAGCGGCAGCTCCGGCGGCAGCGGCCTGGTGGACCTGTTGAGCATCTTCACCGGTGGTGCCTTCACCCGTGCGAGCATCTTCGCCCTGGGCGTGATGCCGTACATCAGTGCGAGCATCATCATCCAGCTGGCCGGCATCGCCGTGCCCACGGTGCAGAAGATGCAGCGTGAGGAGAGCGGCCGTCGTCGGTTGAACCAGTGGACCCGTTACATCACCATCATCATCTGCATGTTCCAGGCCCCGGGCTACATCCTCACCTATGTGGATGCCGATGCCCGCCCCGTGAACGATGCGATGTGGATGCCGGTGAGCACCATCATCCTCACCTGCAGCACGCTGTTCGTGATGTGGCTGGGTGAGCGGATCACGGAGCGCGGATTGGGCAATGGTGTGTCGCTGATCATCATGATCGGCATCCTGGCGCGCCTGCCGGAATCGTTCCTGCAGGAGTACGTAGGTCGCATGCAGCCGGGCCAGGGCGGCCTGGTGGTGATCCTGGTGGAAGTGGTGCTGTGGCTGCTGATCATCGCGGGCAACATCCTGCTGGTGCAGGGCACGCGCCGCATCCCGGTGCAGTTCGCCAAGCGGGTGCAGGGCAACAAGCAGTACGGAGGTGTGCGCAACTACGTGCCCCTCAAGGTGAACGCGGCCGGCGTGATGCCGATCATCTTCGCCCAGGCCATCGTGCTCATCCCCCTGTACCTGAGCTCGCTGTTCGAGAACCCGCCGCAATGGATGCTGCAGTTCAGCCGCTATGAGAGCATCGGGTACAACGTGACCCTGTTCCTCCTGGTGGTGGCCTTCACCTACTTCTACACCGCCATCACGGTGAACCCGAACCAGCTGGCGGACGACATGAAGCGGAACGGTGGTTTCATCCCGGGCGTGAAGCCGGGCAAGGCCACCGCGAGCCACATCGATGACCTGTTGAGCCGGATCACCCTGCCGGGGGCCATCTTCCTCGGCCTGGTGGCGATCCTGCCGGCCTTCGCCATCGGCGCGGGCGTGAAGCAGGGCTTCGCCCAGTTCTTCGGTGGCACCTCCCTCCTCATCATGGTGGGGGTGCTGCTGGACACGCTGCAGCAGATCGAGAGCCACCTTCTGATGCGTCATTACGACGGCCTGATGAAGACCGGTCGCATCAAGGGGCGGCAGAGCGCGACATACAGCATGGCGACGGGATAGCGCATGGGAAAGTCCGTGTGCATCCTGAGCGATGCGGAGATCGGGTTGGTGAGGGAGAGTTCTTTGCTTGTTGGTAGGACCTTGGCCGAAGTGGCACGGCGCATCGGACCCGGTGTGACCACGGGTGAGCTGGACCGCATGGCGGAGCAGTTCATCCGGGACAACGGGGCGCTGCCCGGCTTCAAAGGCCTGTACGACTGTCCGAGCACCCTGCTCATCAGCGTGAACGATGAAGTGGTGCATGGCCTCCCGGGCGACCGGGTGCTGCGCGACGGTGACGTGGCCAGCGTGGACTGCGGGGTGCTGATGAACGGCTTCTACGGCGACAGCGCCTACACCTTCTGCATCGGTGAGGTGCGGGAGGAGGTGCGGCGGTTGCTTCGGGTGACGCAGGAATGCCTGCAGCTCGGGATCGCGCAGGCCGTGGCGAACAACCGCACGGGCGACATCGGCCACGCCATCCAGAGCCACGCGGAACGCAACGGCTACACGGTGGTGCGCGAGCTCACCGGGCACGGCGTCGGCCGCAGGCTGCATGAAGGCCCGGAAGTGCCGAACTTCGGCAGGCGCGGCAGTGGTGCCCGTCTCCAGGAAGGCATGGCGCTGGCCATCGAGCCCATGATCAACATGGGCACCAAGGAGGTGCGGCAGCTGGAGGACGGGTGGACGGTGGTGACGCGTGACGGGCGACCGAGCGCGCACTTCGAGCACACCGTGGCGGTGCGGGCAGGCAAGGCGGAGGTCCTATCAACGTTCAGGTACATCGAGGATGTGCTTGAGTCGAAAGGTGAATTGATCAAAGCGGACTGAGATCCGCAGCACATAGGAAGAAGAAAAAGGAAGGAAGAAGGCATGAGCAAGACAGGGAACATCGAGCAGGACGGCGTCATCAAGGAGGCGCTGAGCAACGCCATGTTCCGCGTCGAGCTCGAGAACGGACACGTCATCACCGCGCACATCAGCGGGAAGATGCGGATGCACTACATCCGTATCCTGCCCGGTGACAAGGTGAAGGTGGAGATGAGCCCGTACGACCTGACCAAGGGCCGGATCTCCTTCCGCTACAAGACCTGAAACACGAAGAACACCCGGACCCATGAAAGTAAGGGCCTCACTGAAGAAGCGTTCGGCGGACTGCAAGCTGGTCCGTCGCAAGGGACGCCTGTACATCATCAACAAGAAGAACCCGAAGTTCAAGCAGCGTCAAGGCTGATAAACGCACGAGCATGGCACGTATCGCAGGCATCGACCTACCCAAGCAGAAGCGGGGCTGTATCGGCCTCACTTACATCTACGGCATCGGCCGCAGCACCGCGCTGAACATCCTGGAGAAGGCCGGGGTGGACCCTGACACGAAGGTGGAGGAGTGGACCGACGAGGAGCAGGGCCGCATCCGTAACGTGATCAACGAAGGGGTGAAGGTGGAGGGTGCGCTGCGCAGCGAGGTGCAGCTCAGCATCAAGCGCCTGGTGGACATCAACAGCTACCGTGGCATGCGCCACCGCAACGGGCTTCCCGTACGCGGCCAGCGCACGCGCACGAACAGCCGCACCCGCAAGGGCAAGCGGAAGACGGTGGCCAACAAGAAGAAAGCGACCAAGTGATCAGGTTGGCAGTTGTCAGTTGCCAGCGGGCTACCACTGACAACCGACAACGGACAACCGACAACTGAAGAGCAATGGCAAAACAGCAAGAAGGCAAGGGCGGCGGAGCCGCTGGCAAGAAGAAGAAGAAGAACGTGGTGGTGGAGGCCCATGGACAGGCCCACATCCGCGCCACGTTCAACAACCTGATCGTGAGCCTCACCAACAACAAGGGCGAGGTGATCAGCTGGGCCAGCGGAGGCAAGCTCGGATTCCGCGGCAGCAAGAAGAACACACCGTACGCCGGTCAGGTGTCGGCCGAGGAGGCTGCGCGCGAGGCGTTCGAAATGGGCCTGCGCAAGGTGAAGGTGTTCGTGAAGGGTCCCGGCAGCGGCCGTGAGAGCTGCATCCGCGCCCTGCACAACAGCGGCATCGAGGTCACCGAGATCGTCGACATCACCCCCATGCCCCACAACGGCTGCCGTCCGCCGAAGAAGCGTCGCGTGTAAGCCCATCCGAGAAGCAACTGAACCATGGCACGTTATACTGGACCCAAGACCCGCATCGCCCGCAAGTTCAAGGAGGCGATCCTCGGACCGGACAAGTGGATGGAGCGCAAGCCCCACTCCCCCGGACAGCACGGCCTCACCAAGCGCCGCGGCAAGCAGAGCGAGTACAGCGTACAGCTCGCTGAGAAGCAGAAGGCCAAGTACACCTACGGCATCCTGGAGCGCCAGTTCCAGAAGATGTTCGAGACGGCCGCCAGCAAGAAGGGCATCACCGGCGAGGTGCTGCTCGGCCTGTGCGAGGCCCGTCTGGACAACACCGTCTACCGCCTCGGCATCGCCCCCACGCGCCGCGCCGCGCGCCAGCTGGTGAGTCACGGCCACATCACCGTGAACAACGCGGTGGTCAACATCCCGAGCTACACGCTCCGTCCGGGCGACCAGGTGGCCGTGCGCGAGAAGAGCCGCAGCCTGGAGACGATCACCAACAGCCTGAGCGTGAACAGCAAGCGGTTCGATTGGTTGGACTTCAATGCCTCCACCATGACCGGGCGGATGATCGCCATGCCCGAGCGTGCGCAGATCCCGGAGAACATCCGCGAGCAGCTCATCGTGGAATTGTACTCCAAGTAAGCTGTAGGTACCGGTCCGCGGTTGTCCGTTGTCAGGCAGCCGGGACCGCTCAGGACAAGGACTGACAACGGACAACCGACAACCGACAACGAACAACCAAGACCAGAATGCCCATCCTTGATTTCCAGCGGCCCGACAAGGTCGTGATGATCGAGTCCGACGACCAGCGCGGCACCTTCGAGTTCCGTCCGCTCGAGCCCGGCTACGGCATCACCATCGGCAACGCCCTGCGTCGCATCCTGCTCAGCAGCCTCGAAGGCTATGCCATCACGAGCGTGCGGATCGACGGTGTGGAGCACGAGTTCAGCACCATCAAGGGCGTGATCGAGGACATGACGGAGATCGTGCTCAACCTGAAGCAGGTGCGCTTCCGCCGCCAGCTGGAGGACGTGAGCACCGAGAAGGTGAGCTTCACGATCAGCGGCAAGGAGGCCTTCACCGCCGGCGACATCGGCAAGCACACCACCGGGTTCCAGGTGCTCAACCCCGACCTCGTGATCTGCAACATGGAGCCCGGCGTGAAGCTCAACGTGGAGCTCATGGTGGGCAAGGGCCGTGGCTATGTGCCCGCCGACGAGAACAAGGTGGACGGCGCACCCATGGGCACCATCTTCATCGACTCCATCTTCACGCCGATCAAGAACGTGAAGTACAGCGTGGACAACACCCGCGTGGAGCAGAAGACGGACTACGAGAAGCTCACCATCGAGCTCGTCACCGACGGCAGCATCGACCCGAAGAACGCACTGCAGGAGGCGGCCAAGATCCTGATCCACCACTTCATGCTCTTCAGCGATGAGCGCATCACGCTGGAGCTGGAGGACCGCCCCATGGGCAGCACGCGCGCCAGCAGCGATGGCGAGGATCTGGACGAGACCAGCCTGCACATGCGCCAGCTGCTGAAGACCAAGCTGGTGGACATGGACCTCAGCGTGCGCGCGCTCAACTGCCTGAAGGCGGCCGACATCGAGACCCTGGGCGACCTGGTGAGCTACAACAAGAACGACCTCTTGAAGTTCCGCAACTTCGGGAAGAAGAGCCTCACGGAGCTCGAGGACCTGGTGGAGAACAAGGGCCTGAGCTTCGGCATGAACGTGAGCAAGTACAAACTGGACAAGGAGTGAACTGATCGCCGGTTGTCGGTCGTCGGGCAGCCGACCATTGCGCCCGACAACGGACAACGGACAACAGACAACGGACCACTGTCATGAGACACGGGAACAAGAACAATGCGCTGAGCCGCACGAAGGCACACCGCGACGCGCTGTTGAGCAACATGGCCTGCTCGCTCATCGAGCACAAGCGCATCAACACCACGCTGGCCAAAGCGCGCGCACTGCGCCGCTTCGTGGAGCCCTTGATCACCAAGAGCCGCACGGACAGCACGCACAGTCGCCGCACGGTGTTCAGCTACCTGCAGAACAAGGAGGCGGTGGCCGCGCTGTTCCGGGATGTGGCGCCGGCGATCGGCACCCGCCCGGGCGGTTACACCCGCATCATCAAGCTGGCTCCGCGCTTGGGCGATGCGAGCGAGATGGCCATGATCGAGCTCGTGGATTTCAACACCCTCTACTCGGCCAAGGAAAAGGCCGGTGCGGAGGTGAAGAAGACACGCCGCGGTCGCCGCACTGGCACGAAGAAGGCCGAGGATGCGGCCGAGGCCAAGAGCGAATGATGCCGCCATCAACACCTGTTGAGAACGAGGCGCCCCCGGGCGCCTCTTCTTTTTCCACCCCATCTACTTTTGCGCCCGCATGCTGATCAGCCAGCGCCCCCGAGCGGTCCTCCTTCTGGCGGATGGCACCGTGTTCCATGGTCGTTCCATCGGTGCGGAGGGCATCACCACCGGGGAGATCTGCTTCAATACCGGGATGACCGGCTACCAGGAGATCTTCACGGACCCGAGCTACACGGGCCAGATCATGGTGATGGCCACGGCCCACGTCGGCAACTACGGCGTGAAGCTGGCGGCCCCGTCGGAGGGCCCCCTCGCCGGGGAATCCGAGAGCCGGCAGGTGCGCATCGCCGGACTCGTCGTGAAGAAGTACAGCGATGTCTGGAGCCGGCCGGCCGGCACCGGTCCGCTTGAGGAGCTGCTGCGCGCGAACGGCGTTGTCGGCATCAGCGACATCGATACGCGGAAATTGGTGCGGCACATCCGCGACAATGGCGCACAGAACGCGCTCATCAGCAACACGGAGATGGACCTGGCCGTGCTGAAGGCCCGCCTGGCGCAGGCCCCTGACATGGCCGGCCGCGAGCTGAGCAGCAGCGTGAGCACGCGGGAGGCCTACACAGTGGGTAACGAGGGGTTCCGCGTGGCGCTGGTGGACTTCGGCGTGAAGCACAACATCGAACGCTGCCTTCTGGAGCGAGGTTGCCAGGTGCGCGTGTTCCCCATGAGCGCGACGGTGGAGGAGATGCTCGCCTGGGGCCCGACGGGCTTCCTGCTCAGCAACGGCCCCGGTGACCCGGCGGCGATGCCAGCGAGCGTTGCGCTCGTGCGGACCATCGTGGATACCGGTCTGCCGGTGTTCGGCATCTGCCTTGGACATCAACTGCTGGCGGAGAGCCAGGGCATCGGAACGGAGAAGATGCACCACGGCCACCGCGGCATCAACCACCCGATCAAGAACCTGATCACCGGACGGGACGAGGTGACCAGTCAGAACCACGGCTTCGTGGTGAAGCGTGCGGATACCGAGGCCGACCCGGCGGTGGAGATCACGCATGTCCACCT
>JAXLVG010000006.1:0-199484 GCA_046329115.1 Flavobacteriales bacterium
GGGATCCCCTACCGCACCCTGCAGGTGGACCCCGGCGCCCAGTTGGTGATCACCAACGCCAATGGCAGCTTCGTCGGTGGTCTCAGCGATGGGTCCTACACGCTCAGCGTGCAGGATGCCACCGTAACACCCGCATGCCCACAGGCACAGCCCATCCCCTTCAATGTGAGCGGTAGCGTGAGCGCACTGGACATCGGTGCCGGCAGCACCAGCCCCATGGACCTGGTCATGTCGGCCGTGAGCAACGCCGCGCGGCCCGGTTTCGCGCACACGGTGTGGGCCGAAGTGATGAACAATGGTGCGCAGCCTAGCGACCCGGTGGACGTGACCTGCACGCTCGATCCCTCGCTCGCGTACCTCGGCGCAGTACCCGCACCCACCAGCGTGAACGGCAACACCGTGACTTGGAGCCTGCCCGCGCTTTCAGCGTTCGGTATCGCTTCCGTTCAATTGATCACCCAGGTGAACAACTCAACTCAGCTCGGCGAGGTGATCGACGTGGCCTTCACCGCGGTGAACAACGGTGCCGAAGCGAACACGGCGAACAACAGCTACACGGCCAGCCGCACCGTGTCGGGCAGCTACGACCCCAACGACAAAACGGCCTTCACCAGCACGCGGCAGAGCGCGACGGAATACGTGCTGGGGCAGGATGCGTGGATCGATTACGTGATCCGGTTCCAGAACACCGGGACGGACACGGCCTTCACCGTGGTGGTGGTGGACACGTTGGGGACGGACCTTGACATGGCCACCTATGCGCAGGGAACGGCGAGCCACCCCTTCACCGTGCACTTCAAGCCCGGGCGTGTGGTGGAGTGGCGATTCGCCAACATCCTGCTGCCGGACAGCAACACGAACGAACCGCTGAGCCATGGAGCGGTGGGGTTCCGCATCCGGCCCACGCAATCAGTAGCCGCCGGCACCATACTGTCCAACGCGGCCGACATCTTCTTCGACTTCAACACGCCCATCCGCACGAACACCAGCGAACTGGTGGCCACGTTGAGCACCGGCATGCGCCCGGCCCCTGCGCCACACGTGCAACTCTACCCGAACCCGAACCAGGGCACCTTCACGCTGGCCGTGGAAGGTGATGCGTTGATGGAGATCAACGTGTTCGCACCGGACGCTCGCAGGGTGTTACAGCAGCGCGCATCAGGTTCGCGGTCGCAGGTTTCCTTACCAGGACTGGCACCCGGCGTTTACCTCGCTGAAGTACGCACAGCAGGCGGCCGAACGCTGCTGGAGCGGATCATGGTGCAGTGATCGCGCCGGTCCGGTGCATCCTCGTGCAATTTCAGGGCGCAGTGATCCACAACATGCGCGCGGTCTCCCGTGCAACGCGCCATCGCGTTCGTGCGTCAAGCTCACAGACACCGACCGCATGCGCCACCTTCTACCCGCCCTGCTGCTCACTGCCATCAGCGCCACCGCACAAGTGCCCTGTATCGACATGGGCTTTCAATGGATGCCCCCGGAAGGTCAGATCTTCTGCACCGCGCAACAGCCCGACGGCAAGTTGCTCGTGGGCGGCTGGTTCAGCGACTACGCGGGCAGTGGCATCGGCAATCTGGTACGCCTGAACCCGGACGGCAGCCTGGACCCCACGTTCAATACAGGGGGACCTGGACCGAACAACGCCGTGGTGGACATGGACCTGATGCCGGACGGCCGCATCATCATCGGTGGGAACTTCCTCACCTACAATGGCACCAGCGCCTACTTCGTGGCCCGCGTGATGCCGAACGGAACGCTCGACACCACGTTCGACGTACCGGCCAACTCCATCAACGGTGCGGTGTGGGCCGTGGCCCTGCAAGGCCCCAAGGTGGTCACCGGTGGGGAGTTCTTCGTCTGCTCGGGCCACAGCTACCCGCACATCGCCCGCTTCAACTACAACGGCGATGTGGACACCACATTCAACGTGGGCACCGGGTTCAGCAACAACGTGTACGACATCAAGATACTGCCGGACCAGCGTGTACTTGTCGGTGGGGCCTTCGGCATGTTCAACGGCACGTTCTGCGGCCGCCTGGCGCTGCTGCAGCCCGATGGGCCGATCGACGCCTCCATGGTGATCGATCCCGGTTTCGGCATCGGCACCGTGGTGAAGTCACTCGCATTGACCCCGGGGGCGACCAAGGCGTACGCGGCCGGCTACTTCACCGATTACAACGGCCAGCCCTCGCCGGCCATCGCGCGCGTGAACCTCGACGGCACGCTCGACGCCACGTTCAACTCGCCGTTCTACCCCTACGCACCGCTGCGCGCCGTTGCGCTGCAAGCCGATGGCAAGGTGTTGGTGGGCGGTGACTTCCTCAGCTCCATGTACGATCCTCCGCAGCCCGGCCCGCAGTCCATCGCGCGGCTCAATCCGGACGGCTCCCTGGACAACACCTTCGCGGTGGGTGCGGGCGTACTTGCCGGCGACCACCCCACCGGCTATGTGAACCACCTGACGGTCCAAATGGACCAGCGCATTGTGGCCGCGGGCTACTTCGGCGCGGTGGATACCGTGGAGACCTGGCAGGAGTTGGTGCGGTTCATGCCCACGAGCACGGTGTCCGTGGATGAGCCCACCGCCATGACCGACCTGCGCACCTGGTACGATGCAGCGATCGGCGAACTGGTGATCGCACCACCGCAGGAGCTGAAGGGCACGCTCCACATGGAGATGTTGGATGCCACGGGCCGGCTGCTCTGGAGCAACACCACCGCAGCCCCGGCCTCGCCGTGGCGCCGCCGGGTGAACGCACCCGCTGGTTGCTACCTCGTGGTGCTGCGAAACAACGAATTCCGGCGCACCGGGCGCGTGGTCATTCCCTGAGCGGCGCTCGCCACGACCTGCTGCATTGCTGCAGCTGTGCCTTCCCTGATCTGCCAGCACAGGGACACCGGCTTCCAGCATTTGTGATCCGAACGAGCACAGGCAGCTCTTCGACCTCGCTCAGGAGCCGACGCGACTTTGAACTCGACCTGCATGGCCTGCGCGTAGGAACAAGGCCCTCCGCGGTGGGTACAGCCCGGTCGAACAGCATTGCCCCACCTTTGTGGCACATGCCGCACATTGTCAAGATCCTGCGCAGCGCCTTCATCACTCCCAATGTGAAGCGCTTCACCGTGGAGCGTCCGCCGGGGTATCATTTCGAACCGGGGCAGGCCACGGAGGTGGCGATCAACCTTTCCGACTGGAAGGACCGGCGCCGGCCGTTCACCTTCACCTGTCTGCCCACGGCGAAGCAACTCGAGTTCATCATCAAGATCTACGATGACCACGATGGCGTGACCAAGCGCCTGGGGGTGATGCATGCCGGTGAGGAGCTGATCCTGCATGAGCCCTTCGGGGCCATCACCTATCAAGGGCCCGGCTACTTCATCGCGGGCGGCACAGGGGTCACGCCCTTCATCGCCATCCTGCGCCAGCTGCACCACCTGCGCGCCACCAAGGGCTGCACCTTGCTGCTCACCAACCGCACGGTGGACGACGTGATCCTGGACCAGGAGCTCACACGCATCCTCGGCGAGCGTCACTTCCTAAAGGTGTTCACCCGGCAGGGCGTCATCGGTTTCAAGGAGCGTCGCATCGACCGCGATCTGCTGGTGACACTGGTGCAGGACTTCGACCAGAAGTTCTACGTGTGCGGCCCGGCGGACTTCGTGAAGGACATCAACGCCCTGCTGCTGGAGCTGGGCGCATCGGCGCAGTCGCTCGTTTTCGAGCAGTGAAGGGAGCTGCTGGCGCGCAGCCACATGCCTTTCGCGATCAACTGAAGGCATTGCCCTGCAGGGCCAAACGCGCTGTGGAAGGCGGCTGCTTCGCTTCACACCCAACAGGCGTGCGGCATGCGGCGGCATGCGCATGCACGTTCGCAGGTCTTCAGCTGTCCATCCCGACCGACCGGCTTCAAGTTGGTGTGATCATACCGGGCACAGGCAGCCCTTCAACCCCTCGGGCGCTCCAGTGCCCTGCGGCGTGCCGCTGCGCTAATGCTCAGGAGCCTCTGCGATGCTCAGCTCAACCCGCTGATCACGCCGTTGGCATCGATGTCCATGCCTTCGGCGGCGGGCACTTCGGGCAGGCCGGGCATGCGCATGATCTCGCCGCAGATGGGCACCACGAAGCCAGCACCCGCGCTGATCTCGATGTCGCGCACGGTGATGCGGAAGCCGGTGGGCGCGGCGCGCAGCTCCTTGTTGTCGCTGAAGCTGTACTGCGTCTTGGCCATGCAGATGGGCACGCCGTTCAGGCCGAGCTTGTCGATGCGGCGCAGCGCGGTCTCGGCATCGCCGCTGTAGTCCACGCCATCGGCACGGTAGATCTCCTTCGCGATGGTCTCGATCTTCTGCTTGATGGAGAGCGACAGGTCGTAGAGCGGCTTGAAGTCGCTCTTCCCTTCCTCGATCACGCGCAGCACCGCGCTGGCCAGGTCGGTCATGCCGTCGCCGCCTTTCGCGAAGCCCTGCGCAAGCACCGCTTCAGCGCCACGTTCCTTGCAGTACGCTTTGATCATGTCGATCTCCTCGGCGGTGTCCGTGGGGAAGTGGTTGATGGCCACCACGGCCTTCACGCCGAACTTGGCCACGTTCTCGATGTGGCGGCCCAGGTTGGCGAGGCCGACCTTCAGCTTGTCGGGCGCGGCGGTGTTCACCTCCTTCACGTCCACACCGCCGTGGTAGCGGAGCGCGCGCACCGTGGCCACGATCACGGCAGCGCTGGGCTTCAGGCCCGCCGCGCGGCACTTGATGTCGAAGAACTTCTCGGCGCCAAGGTCGGCACCGAAGCCGGCCTCGGTCACCACGTAGTCGCCGAGGCTGAGGCCCATCTTGGTGGCGAGCACGCTGTTCACGCCCTGTGCGATGTTGGCGAAGGGTCCGCCGTGCAGGATCGCGGGGTTGCCCTCCAGGGTCTGCACCAGGTTCGGCTTGATGGCGTCCTTCAGCAGGATGGCCATGGCGGCCTCGGCCTTCAGGTCGCGGGCGTAGACGGGCGTGCGGTCCCAGCGCTGACCCACGTAGATGTCGCCGAGGCGCTTCTTCAGGTCCTCGAAGCTGGTGGCGAGGCACAGGATGGCCATCACCTCGCTGGCGGGCGTGATGTTGAAGCCGTCCTGCCGGGGCACGCCGTTGCCGGTGCCACCCAGGCCGATGGTGATGTCGCGCAACGCGCGGTCGTTCATGTCCATCACGCGCTTCCAGGCGATGGTGCGCGGATCGATGTTGAGCGAACGCTTCCGGTTCTGCAGGTTGTTGTCGATGAGCGCGGCGAGCAGGTTGTTAGCCTTCTCGATGGCCGCGAAGTCGCCGGTGAAGTGCAGGTTGATGTCCTCCATGGGCACCACCTGCGCATAGCCGCCGCCGGCCGCACCACCCTTCATGCCGAACACGGGGCCAAGCGAAGGCTCGCGCAGCACCACCACGCTCTTCTTCCCCAGCTTGCTCAGGCCTTCGTGCAGGCCGATGCTGGTGGTGGTCTTGCCCTCGCCCGCCGGTGTGGGGCTCAGCGCGGTCACCAGGATCAGTTTGCTCTTGGCCAGCTTCTGTTCGTTGATGAGCGTGAGGGGCAGCTTGGCCTTGGTACGGCCATAGGGCTCGATCACTTCAGGGTCGATCCCCAGCTTCTGGGCGATCTGGGCGATGGGCTTCAGCTGCGCTTTCTGCGCGATCTCGAGGTCGGAGGGGAAGGACATGGTGGGTGACTTGAGGACGTGAGCATCATGCGCCCATGGGGTCATGTGCCCATGGGGGCGATCACAGATGGCGGCAAAATAGCCGGGCGGACGATCCCTCTACCGCACAATGATCCTTCGGGCCCGCACGGTGCCCCCGGCCGCACACCGGAGCAGGTAGGTGCCCGCTGGCACACGCGCGCCGCCCGCACCCCTCAGGTCCCAGCTGAAGCGGCTGTTCCCGGCGGGCCGCTGCCCCAGGTCGCGCTGCATCACCCGCCAGCCGTTCAGGTCGAACACCTCCACCTGCACACGCCCGGCGGCGGGCAGGAACAGGTCGGCGTGCACCACGTCCGTGGCGGGGTTCGGCCAGGCCATGCCGAGGCTCACCGCACCCTCCGGCTCGGTGATGCCGACCGGCGCCGCGGGGAGGTGGCTGGTGTAGATGCCGTTGCCATGGGTGCCGACGGCGATAAGGCCGTCGCTGCCGCGCGCGGTGATCATGTTCACCGGCACGTTGCCGATGCCATCGGGCCCCTCCTGCTCCCACACCGTGTTGTCGCCATCGAGCACGGCCGTGCTGTACAGGCCGGTGCTGGTGCCCACGAAATACCGGTTGTTGGTGTTGCCCCACGTGGGGTAGATCAGCGCCCAGAACACGGCCGGACCATTGCCGCTGCCGTCCGGGAACTCCTCCAGGTTGCCGCTCACGCTGGTCCAGGTGGCACCACTGTCGGTGGTGTGGAAGATGCTGCGCACACCGTAGTTGCAAAAGGTGAGCAGCCACTCCGAGGCATCGTAGTCGTTCGGGGCCACGCAGCTCACATAGGCGGGGAACGGCCACTCGTCGCTGGTGAGTTGGGTGCGCACGGGCGTGGCATCCAGGCTGTCCACGCGGAACACGCGGCCGGTGGTGCTTCCGTACAGCAGCGAGTTGGGGGCGGCCAGGCTGATGTCCAGCGCGCTCAGGCGGTGCGTGCCCGTCACCGGGGTGATCTGCTCCCAGTTGGTGCTGATGCGGTCGTAGAAGTTGTTGGTGACGGGGATGCCGGCCAGGTCGTTGTTGCGCCAGAGCTTGGTGGCGCTGCACACGTAAAGCTTGTTGTTCGTCACCGGGTCCAGCACGAACTGGTTGATGAAGTTGTAGGCGTTGGTGCCGCCCACGGGATCGATGCGCTCGTAACCGTTCACCGTGCCATCATCGGCGATCAGCTTCTTGTAAATGCGGCCCTGCTGGCTGCTGGTGAGCATGAAGCCGCGGCCTTCGGGGATGGCGCTGTAAGCCCCGTCGTCCTGGTGCACATAGGCCCAAGGCGTGGCGGGATCCTCGTCCACGCAGAGCCAGCACCCGTTGTCCTGCGTGCCACCGATGATGTAGGGCGAAGTAGCCGCGCCTTCCTCGATGTGCACGGTATAGAACTGCGTGGTGATGTAGCTGTTGTTCAGGTCCACCCAGCTCACGCTGTCCGCAAGGGGATCGGCGGTCACCTGGATGCCGCCGTCGTTGGTGGAGTACATGCGCGTGGCATCGGCCGGGTCGAACTCCACCCAGTGCTGGTCCGGGTGGTGGTTGGGGTACACGTAGCTCTTCGGGTCCTCAGTGTTGCAGCGGTAGCCGCCGATCCAGCTATAGCTCTGCGGTGTGCTCCACCCATTGGTGCTGCGGTACAGGCTGGTGCCGCCGATGTACACTGTATTGCTGTCCTGCGGGTGCACCGCGATGCACATGTCGTAGCCCGTCTGCGTGTTGATGTAGCCGAAGTCGAAGTCGAAGAAGCCCGTGCAGGTGCCGTTGGGCAGGTTGGCGCTGCGGTTGCTCCAGCTGCCGCCGGCGCCCGTGCCGTTACCGCTGAGGTAGGTGTAGCGCAGCAGGCTGTGGCCGTTGATCCCGGTGCCGGGCGTTTCCGCGAAGAACCACACGCGGTCCTCGTCCTGCGGGTCGATGGCGATCACCGTGCGCTCGGCCGTGCCAGGGTAGTTGCTGGCGCCGATGTTGGTCCACGTGAGGCCCGCGTCGGTGCTGCGGTACACGCCCTTGTAGGGCGCGGTGCGGCCGATGGCCGCGTAGTAGACGCCGGTGGGGCTTACCTGCACCTCGGTATAGAGACTGGTGGCGGTGATGGTGGTGTCGATGCCGAGCACCGTGCGCCAGGTGGCGCCGCCGTCGTTGCTGCGCATCAGCCCGTCGAACACGGCCGCCACCACGATGTCGCTGTCGTTGCGCACGGGGTCCACCACGATGCTGTTCACGTGCTTGAAGGCGCCCTTGCGCTCGAACACCTGCGGATCATTGCTCACGGTGCTGGCCAGTCGGCTCCAGCTCAAACCGCCGTCCGTGCTCTTGAAGATGCCGTCGCCGGGCAGCAGCGCATCGAAACTGGTGCCGCTCACCACGCCGTAGTTCTCGCCGGTGCCCACGTACCAGGTGCCTTCGCGGCCCGCGCGCGGATCCTGCACGATGCAGCTGGTGTTCTGGATGTCCTGCGGGGAGCTGGTGCGGCTCCAGCTCTGGCCTTGATCGGTGCTGCGCCAGATGCCACCGGTGACGCTGCCGGCGAGCAGCACGTTGTGATCGCTGCGGTCCACGCGGAAGGCGCGCGTGCGCCCGCCGCGGTTGCGCGGACCTTGGTGCACCCACGGCAGGCTCTTGGCGCCGCTGCGGTGCGGCAGGCGGCTGGCGAAGGCCAGCTCCTTCGCGCGGATACCGTCGGGGATGCGGCCCAACGCCGGGTCCTGCAGGCGCTCCGCGTTCCACTGGCGCTCCAACAAGCGTCCTTCTTCATCGCCTGCGCCCATCGGCACGGCACCGTTGCGCGGCACGGCCGCACCGGTCAGGCGGATCAATGCAACAGTGGCCAGGAGGAATGCGGACGTGAAAAGCGCGGGACGGATCATCGGTCGGTTGCTGTTCCGCCGAAGGTAGCGGTTCCGCCTTCCGGGTGGGATGCGTTCCGGGTTCCGCGTTCCGGGTTGAGCGTGCAGCGGGCCGGGGGAATGCGTTCAGCGTTTCCAGTTGCAAGTTCCAAGTTGAGCGTGCGGCGCACCGGAACTCGGAACCCGGAATAAAGCAACATCCACTTTGAGGCCTTGTGACTTGCCTCGCCTGCCGAAGCCTTCGGCGAAGGCACGGACACTTGGCACTTGTGACTTACTCCTGCTCAGAACGCATTCTTCCGTAGCTTCGGGTTGCATGTGGTACACATCGCGAGTCAAGGGGAAGGCACTCGGCGGACTCCTGACGCACGTTAATAGCCGAGCGCCGATCGGGCGCCTGCTTGCTCGGATCCACGTGCTTCTGCTGTTGCTGCCCACCATATTTGGCCTGCGGGCACAACAGCCGATCTGGCTGGAGCACTTCGGCAGCACGAGCTCTGGAAGTAGATCATTTATGCTATCCGGGTACGAGCATCATGCACTCTACGCGTTTGGTGCATTCGCGGGTCCACCGATGGTCATCGGCCCATACACCATCGTGCACGCCGGCGATAGGGATGTGATGCTGGTGAAATTGGATACGGCCGGCAATGTACTGTGGGTCCGCACTGCCGGTGGTAGCTGCCAGTATGATGAAGACCGTCGTAAATCGGTTGCTGTGGCACCCTCCGGTGAGCGGGTGGTGATCACGGGCAACCACAATTGCGGGGTGATCTGGTTCGACGATATTTCGGTGGATGGTTCAGGCACCACCGATCCTCGCGACGCCTTCATCGCAGCCTACGATTCGGCCGGCACGGTGCTGTGGGCGCACAGCGCCGAAGGCTTCGATGTTCAGCCGGGGGAGGTGCTCCTGGATGCGGACCACAACACCTTCTGGTTCGGGGGCGTGGTCACCATGTCCGCGGTCTTCAACGGCGATGTGCCCATCGTTGTGCAACCCGGGGGGTTTGTGGCCAAGTACGCGGCGAACGGTGACCTGCTCTTTGCGGAGCGCTGGCTGACCAACGGCACCATCGAAGACGCTGACCGATACGGCAGCGACCAGTGGGTGCTGTGTGGCCGGGCGCGGGCAGGCGCACAGCTCAATGGCCAATCGCTGGGTGTGACATCCACCACTCAGAATGGTTGGATAGCCAGGGTGGATACAGCTGGAAGCACGGTTTGGGCGGTACCCATCCTTTCCGATCTGAATACATACGCATATCGGTGCGCGCCAGGGCCGAATGGGGATGTTGTCACCCTTGGCGGGTTTCAAGGCAATGTGATCCTGGAGAATGACACCCTTGTAGGCAGCGGGGCGAGCTACTACAACTTCCTTGCGTCATACAGTTCGGGTGGGCAGTTGAACTGGGCGCAACGCTTGGGTGGTGGTGACCACTTCGCTGCATTCGACATGGAGTGCGCACCCAATGGGGACATCTACGTTCTTGGAGAGTTCGAGAACGAGCTGGTCCTGCCTGGCGTGGCTCCGCTAACGGCCGGCACCGCTTTGGACATGTTCGTTGCGCGCTTCGATCCGGCCACCGGGCTGTGCAGGTCCGCTTACCACTATGGCAAGGTGGGCAGCATCAATGTGCAGAGCTACGGCTCGCTTTGGCCCACCGCCAACGGCCTGTATGTGGCCGATTGCTACGATTCCACCTTCACCATGGGCACGCACGTGCTGCAGCCCAGCGGCCCGGTGGCCACGGACATCTTCATCGCGAAGTTCGACAGCCTCAGCGGCTTCACCGGCATACAGACCATGCCCTTGCAGGAAGGGGCGCTGCACATCTACGCCAACCCCAACAAAGGCACTTGCACCATCGACCTGCCCACGCAGCTGCGCCTCTCCGATGGGCTGATGCTCTCCATCTTCGACCAGGCCGGTCACCTGGTGCAGCGCATGCCCCTGCGCTACACCAGCGAACGCGTGGCCATCGACATCCGTGCCCAGGCCAAAGGCATCTACCACGTGGAGCTTGGCGATGGCCAGCAGCGCTACACCGGGCGCATCGTGTTCGAGTGAGGGGGGAGCGCGTTCAGCGTTGCCGGTTCCGCGTTGAGCGTGCGGCGCGCCGGAACTAGGAACCCGGAACAGGAACTAAGCACCGGAACCTTCCCAGAACTCCACCCCGAAGCCCGCGGCACGCAGATCCGTCCAGAACGTCGGGTAGCTCTTCGTCACCACGTCGGGATCGCGGAGGATGATGCGGCCGGTGATCAGCGCAAGCGGGGCCAGGGCCATGGCCAGGCGGTGGTCGCCGTGCGTGGCGAAGGCATGGGCTGTTGCGCGGCCCAGCCGCGTGGGCGTGATCCAGAAGCCTTCGTCGCTGCGGTCCACCTTCACGCCCAAAGCGGCGAGGGACTCCGCCAGGTCGCGCAGGCGGTCGCTCTCCTTGTGGGCCAGGGTATCCAGGCCGATGAAGCCCACGGCCTGTTCGGTGCCGGCGTACAGGCAGGCGAGGGGCTGGAACAGGTCCGGCGTGCGCAGCAGGTCGATGCGCTCGGGGCCGCGCTCCACCACGCTCCGGCTGCGCAGCCGCAGCCCTTCCGGCAGCGCGTCCGTGAGCACCAGGTGCCCGGCCAGCTCCACCACCTCGGCATCGCCCTGCAGCCCATCAAAGGCCAGGTCCGCGAGCAGCACGTCGGCATCGCCGGTGAGGCCGGCCACCTCGTACCAGAAGGCGGCGGCGCTCCAATCGCGCGGCACGGTAAAGGGCTGCGCCCGGTAGGGCATCGGCCCCACATCGATGGTGCGTTCGCCGAGCGCCACCGCCGCGCCGAAGCGCCGCATCACCTCCGCCGTCATCTCCACGTACGGACGCGAGCGTTGCGTGCCCTGCCAGTGGATGCGCAGCCCTTCGCGCAGCTGCGGCGCCACCAGCATGAGCGCGCTCAGGTACTGGCTGCTGATCGGCGAGCGGAAGGTGAGCTCCCCGCCGGCGAGCCGCGTACCACGAACACGGTAGCCACCTGCCACGGGCGTTATGTCGGCCCCGAGCGTGCGCAGTGCTTCGATGAGGTCCGCGTGCGGGCGTTCGAGCAGCCGGGGCGCACCGGTCACCACGTGCTCGGCGCCTTCCTGCACGGCGGCCCAGGTCAGCAGGAAGCGGAAGGTGGTGCCGCCCAGGCCGCAGTCCAGCACGCCTGGCCGCTCGCGCAGCAGCTGGTTCAGGATGCGGGTGTCGTCGGCATCGCCCGGCTCCGTCACGCAGCCGATGTCGCCGGCGAGCTGCGCGGCGATGAGGGCGCGGTTGGCCACGCTCTTGCTGCGCGGCAGGTGGATGCGCGCGCGGATGGGGGCCTCAGGCCTCCGGATGGTGACGCTTCGCGGCATCGCGCACGAGCAGGCGGTAGTGGTCCAGGGCATCGGTCACCTGCGCGGCCGTCACCGGCACGTCCACAATGCCGTGGCCGATATCACCGAGCAGGGTGAAGCGGAAGCCACCATCGCGGTTCTTCTTGTCCAGCCGCATCAGCTCCAGCACGCGGTGGTGGTCGGTGGCCTGCAGTGGATACACCGGAAAGAGGCTCAACAGGTGTTCCTGCACGGCATCCATCTTCTCGCGGTCCAGGTGCCCCAGGCGCCAGCTGAGCCAGGCTTCGCAGACCATGCCGATGGCCACGGCCTCACCGTGCAGCAAGGGGACCCGGTCATCCTCCAGCGCGAAGGCCTCCAGCCCATGGCCGATGGTATGCCCGAAGTTGAGCAGCTTGCGGGGCCCTTCCTCGCGCGGGTCCTCCTCAACGACCGCAGCCTTGATCGCTGCGCTCGCCCGGATCAGCGGTGCCAGCGCTTCGAGGTCGTGCAGTGGGGCGCGGCGCACGGCCTTCCAGTGGGCGGCATCGCGCACCAGCCCGTGCTTGATCATCTCGGCCACGCCGTTGAGCAGTTCGCGTTTGCCCAGCGAGCGCAGAAAGTGCGGATGCACCACGGTGGCGATGGGAGGCGCAAAGAGGCCCACGAGGTTCTTCACCCCGGCGAGGTCGATGGCGCATTTGGCGCCGATGGCGGCGTCCACCATGCCCATCAGCGTGGTGGGCACGTGCACGCAGGCGATGCCCCGCATGTAGGTGGCCGCTACGAAACCGCCCAGGTCCGTGACCACCCCACCACCCAGGCACAGCAGCAGGCTCTGGCGGTCCGCCCCCTGTTCGGCCAAGTGCTCCCACACGGCCCGGCAGGTGTCCAGTTGCTTGCTCCCTTCGCCGCTGCGCACCTGCAGCGTACGGGCCGCCGCCAGCGCGGGCACATGGGTCACCAGTTCCGGCCAGGCCAGTTCCAGGGTGTTCTCGTCGCCCAGCACGAAAACGGCGCGGTGGGCGTGCTCATGCTCCAGCAGGTGCTGCAGCGTATCCAGCGCGCCCGGCCCGGCGATCACCGGATGGCCACCGGCCGGGAACTGATCAACGCCATGAGGGGTCTTCTTCATCACCGCTACTTTCGCTCCGTTCCTGCGCTGCCGCACCAAAGGAACGAACAACGCCCGAGCGGCTCCATGATACCGCCACCGACCACCTCCGCTGAACGCACGGCCACCCTGCCCGACCTGGGCGACACCCGCACCGCCTTCGCCCACATGAGCGATGCGGACCTCTGGCGGGCGCAGCAGCTCTTCCGGATCATCGGCAACCCCACGATCACCGCCGCGGGCAGCTGGCTCACCAAGGTGGCGCTGGGGTTGCACCTGCCGATCAAGGGGGTGGTGAAGGCCACCATCTTCCGGCAGTTCTGTGGGGGCGAGACCATTGAGGAGAGCTTGGGCACGGCGGCGCGCCTGGCGAAGAGCGGCGTGGGCACCATCCTGGACCACAGCGTGGAAGGCCAGGAGGATGAGGCCACGCTGGACCACACGATGGAGGAGATCCTGCGCACGGTGGCCGTGGCCAAGGACCGCAAGGAGATCCCCTTCAGCGTGTTCAAGCCCACGGGCATCTGCCGCTTCGCGCTGCTGGAGAAGAAGAGCGCAGGCACCCTGAACGATGCGGAACAGGCCGAATGGGCGCGGGTGGAGGCGCGCATGCTGCGCTTATGCCAGGCCGCGTACGATGCCGGTGAGCCCATCCTGGTGGATGCGGAGGAGAGCTGGATCCAGCCCGCCATCGATGCGCTGGTGGAGCGCATGATGGAGCGCTTCAACCGCGAGCGCGCCATCGTGTACAACACCGTGCAACTCTACCGCCACGACCGGCTGGCCTACCTGAAGGCCGCCCACGAAAGGGCGGTGAAAGGCGGCTATTTCATCGGCATGAAGCTGGTACGCGGGGCCTACATGGAGAAGGAGCGGGCCCGGGCGGCCGAACAGGGCTATCCGGATCCGATCCAGCCGGACAAGGCGGCCAGCGACCGCGACTACGACGCGGCGCTGCGCTTCTGCGTGGAGCACATCGACCGGATCAGCGTGGTGGCCGGCACGCACAACGAGCGGAGCAGCCTGCTGCTGGCGCGCCTGATGCAGGAGCGCGGGCTGGCGCACAACGACCCGCGCATCCACTTCAGCCAGTTGCTGGGCATGAGCGACAACATCAGCTACAACCTGGCCGCGGCGGGCTACAACGTGGCCAAGTACGTGCCCTACGGCCCCGTGCGCGAGGTGCTGCCCTACCTGATCCGCCGGGCGCAGGAGAACACCAGCGCACGCGGGCAGACGGGGCGGGAACTGGGCCTGATCCTCACGGAACAGAAGCGGCGCCGCAGTGGGCGTTGAGGCCTTCGGGTCCGCCGCCGATCCGCTACTTTCGAGGCATGAAGGTGCTGGATACCGTGGAGATCGCCGAGCCTCTGGCCCCGGTGACCGTGGAGCCGGTGGAACCTGCCTTGCGCGAGGAGCTCCTGGCGGACGTGGACGAGCGTGGGCAGGTAACGGTGTGTTGCCGCGTGCCCGCCGGTGTCACGGACATGGTGCGGATCTGGCGCAGCACCTACCTGATCTGCCGCGCCACAGGCCACCGGAGCGCATTGGTGCATGCCGAGGGCATCTCCTACGCACCGTACTGGACGCGTGTGCCGCGGAGCGAAGAGCTCCACTTCACCCTCGTGTTCACCCCGTTACCGGCGGAGTGCATCGTGTTCGACCTCATTGAGCAGATCCCGCAACCGGGCGGCTTTGTCGTGCATGGCATCATCCGGAACGAAAGGGACCTGTACCACGTCGAGATCTGAACCCGGGCGTTATCCACGATCGCACGCGGAGAACACCGGGCATCCGCATCGCCCGGCCCCGCACCGTTCGCCGAGCTTCGCAGCTTGGATACTTGTGCATGAACGCCTGGATGCTGCGCTTGGGAGTTTGGGTGGCCGGGTGGCTGCTGGCCGGAACGGTCGTGGCCCAGCCCTTGAATGCCAACGCGGGGAATAACGCCACCATCTGTGCGAATGGGCAGGTCACACTGAACGGGACGGCCAATGGCGGCCAGGGGCCCTACGATTTCAGCTGGTCGCCCGGCACCGGCCTGAGCGATCCGCAGGACAACAACCCGGTGTGCACGGTGAACTCGACCACCACGTACACCCTCACGGTCACTGATAACAACGGCAACACGGACACCGATCAGGTGACGGTGAACGTGAACCCCGCTCCCGACGCCGACCTGGTGGTGCAAAGTCCGGCCGCGGAGACGGTGTTCAATGGACTGAGCACGTTCAGCCTGTGCGACCCTGCGCTCAACTGGAACTTCGTCGTTGACGACCAGAGCATCGGTGCTGCCGGCAGTACCCTGAGCATCAACTGGGGGGATGGATCGCCGCTTTACACGCCCGCAGGCCCGGGATGGAGCACCTCGCACGACTATGCCCAGGGGCTCTGGACGATCACCTACACCATCACGCCACCGAACGGTTGTGTGGATACCGAGCAGTTCCAAGTGTTCCTCGGGACGAACCCCGGCGGCGGTATCAGCACCGACCCCAACACGAACATCTGCACCGGAGGCTCGCTACCCTTCTACCTCAACAACGTTTCCTCGAACACACCGGGCACCACCTACATCATCGACTTCGGTGATGGGCAGACCGTAACGCTGAACCATCCACCGCCACCGGTGATCAACCATCAGTACGACGTGAGCAGCTGCCCCGGCGGCTCGTTCACCGTGTACTTCACGGCGATCAATCCGTGCGACCAGACCAATGGACAGATCAGCCCGGTGCGCGTTTCGCAGACCCCGGTGGTGGACTTTAGCATGAGCCCGAACGACACCGTGTGCGTGAACACCACGGTGACCTTCAGCGATGCGAGCCAGGGCTTTCAGGCGCCGACCTGCACCGACCCGAAGAACATCTGGAGCATCAGTCCCGCCACGTATTCGATCACCAGCGGCACGCTGGGCAATGTCAACGGCCAACCGGGTAATCCAGGCCTGTGGACCACCGGCTCCAATTCGCTCGGCGTCACCTTCAACCAGCCGGGCACCTACACCATCACCGATGTCACGGGCAACGTGTGCGGCTTCGACACATTGAGCCGGACGATCTGCGTGGAGGACCACCAGACGCCCGCCTTCGCCGCGATCCCCGACCTGTGCGCCGGCGACCAATGGACCGTGGATAACACCACTGTGCCGCAGAACACCTGTTCCATCCGCTACGAATGGAGCGCCAGCGTGGTGCCCGGCCAGTGCGATGCTTCACCCGGCCCGGTGACCTTCAGCCCGAACTACACCGCGTTCGAGCCCACGCTCACCTTCCCCGACCCCGGCACCTATACGGTCTACCTGGAGGCGATCAATTCGTGCAACGATCCGGCGGTGAGCGACGTGGTGGTGGTGGGTGCACCTCCGTTGGTGAACCTCTATCCGGTGGGCCAGATCTGCGAGGGCGAGAACGTCGACCCCACCGCGCTGGTCACGCCCTGCGGTTCGCCCGTGCAGAGCATCCTCTGGGACCTTCCGGGTGGCGTTCCGAACTCGGGCAACGTGCTGGACATCCCGCCGGTGACCTATCCGAACGATGGTCCGTGGGACATCGAGATATTGGTCACCACCGCCTGTGGCAGCGCCATGGACGACGCGCTGGTGACGGTGTACGACTTTCCAGTGGGGGTGACGGCCACAGCCTCCGCCGACACCATCTGCGCCGGGGACCCGCTCAGCCTGTTCGCGAGCGCCTTCCCCAATACCACGTACGTGTGGAGCGGTCCGGGAGTGAACGGCAGCACGCAGCAGAACCCCACCATCGCCAGCGTCACCACCACGGGCAACGTCACCTTCACCGTAACGCCCACGGCGAACGTGATCTGTGAGGGTGCTCCGTCCAGCGTGACGGTCTACGTGCAGCCTGCGGATATCCTGAGCATCGCCCCATCGGACGGCACACCCTGCATTGGGGACAGTGTGTTGCTTGTTGCCAGCGGCAGCGGAAGCGGGTACAACTGGACGGACCTGAACGGCAACGCGCTTGGTACGAATGACAGCCTGTGGGTGGTGGCCACGTCGTCCAACACCTACACGGTCAACGGCGGCGGAACGGGCTGTCCGGGCAATGCAAGCCAGGCGCTCAACGTGGTGACCCCCACACCGCTCAACCTGCCGAACATCCTGAACGTGTGCGACCAGGCGGTGGCCGAGCCCATCGCCTTCAACCCCGCCGGCGGTGTTTGGAGCGGTGCGGATCTCGTGAACGTGAACGCTGCCACCGGCGTGGTGACGCCCATCCCCGGCCAGACCGGTGTGGACACGCTCACCTATACCTACACGAACCCGAACGGCTGCGTGAGCAGCGACATCACGGTGGTCACCATCACCAACGTGCCACCGGCCGATGCGGGCACCGATGACACCGTATGCGTGGGCAGCCCCACCATCGTGCTGGACGGCAGCCCGGACCCCGGTACCTGGACACAGAACGGGAACGTGGTCGCCACCTTCACGCCCACCGTTGCCGGTGTGTTCAACTTCGTGTACAGCACGGGCAGCGGCAGTTGTGCGGACACCGATGGCCTGCAGATCACGGTGGTGGACACACCGAACGTGCAGGTGAACGACTTCAGCATCTGCACCAATGCCGGGCTGCTGGAACTGACAGGAGCCACACCGGCCGGCGGGGTGTGGACGAGTGACCCGATCGGCGCGATCATCGGTGGTGGTCCGTACTTCTATGATCCTACGATCCCAGCCAATTCGCTCATCTACTCCGTTGACCTCAACGGATGCACGGGCATCGCCGTGGCGGACATCGATGTGACCCCACCACCCATCGCCAACGCCGGCCCGGACACCATCTTGTGCGACCAGGCGATCCCCTACCCGCTTCCCTTCGATGACCCCGGAGGTCAGTACCTGAACCCGCCGGCCTTCGTGAGCGGCAACCCGCCGGTGTTCACGCCGGTGCCGGATTCGCTCGGCAGTTGGACGCTGGACTATGTGCTGACGCTGGCCGGTTGCTCGGACACCACGCAGGTGACCATCACAGTGGACGCCTTGAGCGTCTTCGCGGATGCAGGAGCCGACAACAGCCTTTGCCTGAACGGCGGGACTTCCGTGCTGATCCCGGTGTCAACGAACGGGGCCTGGACGGACACCACCTACCTGCAGGCCGACGGCACCTTCGACCCACTGGTGGCGGGTGTGGGCGTGCATCCCGTTGAATACTGCGTGGGCGTGGGCACCTGCCGCCATTGCGACACACGCGACGTCACGGTGATCGCTCCGCCGGTGGTGGATGTGCTGCCCACCGTGGGCGGTTGGTGCGACTACGAACCGGTGCAGGACCTGGTGGAGGCACCGGCCGGCGGCACCTGGAGCGGCAGCACCGGCATCATCGATGCGTCGCTGGGCCTGTTCGACCCCGGAGCTGCGGCCATCGGGTTGAACACGCTGGTCTACACCTACACGGATCCCGGTACGCTGTGCACCAACACCGACACCGCGCTGGTCACCGTGAGACAGCAGCCGGTGGCGCTGGCGAACGTGCCGGCCATCGCCTGCCAGAACAACGGCAGCTACCAGGTGGATGGTGTGCAGACCGGGACGATCACCGAATGGACCTGGAACTTCGGCGACGGCACCGGGACCTTCACCGGCCAGAGCGTGCAACATGCCTACGCCGATACGGGCACCTTCACGGTAACGCTGATCGTGGGCACGGGCACCTGCACGGACACCACCACGGCCTTGGTGGATGTGTGGCCCGCGCCGGTGGTGGAATTCACCGCGAGCACGCTGGAAGGCTGCGGCCCGCTCGCCGTGGACCTGACGAACCTGAGCACGGGTCCGCAGGTGACCTGGGCCTGGGACTTCGGCAACGGCACGGGCAGCGACCAGTACGTGGCACCGTCGCAGACCTATGCTGCCGGCATTCTGGCGGACACCACCTACACGATCACCTTGAACGGCACCAACCAGTGCGGCACGGCGCAGTACGCGGTCGGCATCGTGGTGCATCCCACCCCCACGGCGCTCTTCGGTCCGGACCTGAACACCGGCTGCAGCCCCTGGCCCGTCACCTTCAGCAACGTCACCGTGGGGCAGGCGGACCAGTTCACCTACATCTGGGGCGATGGCACGCCGGACCTGGTGACCAGCGACACCCTGGTGACGCACACCTACTACACGGACTCCCTCATCCAGAACATCACCGTGACGATGATCGCGGTGAACGCCTGCGGCAGCGACACGGCCTCGTGGCCGATCACGGTGCAGCCCAACACCATCACCGCCTTCTTCAACACGGACACCACGCTGGGCTGCGCGCCGCTCACCGTGAACTTCACGCAGCTCAGCATCGGCGTGGACAACTGGTACTGGAACTTCGGCGACGGCAACTTCTCCGTTGCCTACAGCCCCACGCACACTTACACACAGGGCGGCACCTTCATCGCCACGCTCTATGGTGACAACGGCTGCAGCTACGATACGGTGGAGGTGTACATCACCGTGCAGGAGTCGCCGGATGTGGACTTCAGCTTCGCGCCGGACCCGGTGTGCGGCAATGCCCCGATCCAGTTCACCAACCTCACCCCTTTCGTAGCCGCCACCGACTGGAGCTTCGGCGATGGGGACACCAGCGACCTGAGCGACCCGGTGCACGTGTACAATGCACCGGGCACCTACCCGGTGACGCTCACGGTGGTGTCCTCACAGAACGACTGCCCGGCCGCACACACGGAATTCGTCACGGTGAGCCCGGTGCCTTTGGCGCAGGCCAGCCCGCTGGACACCGCGTTCTGCGCCCCGGCCGCCTTCTCCTTCACCAGTGCCACCACCGGCGCGAACCTCAGCTACACCTGGAGCTTCGATGGAACAGTGTTCGGCATCGGCGCCGCGCCGCCGCCCTTCACCGTGGATGATGCGGGCCAGCACACGGTGCAGCTCATCGTGGCCGACCTGATCACGGGGTGCGCCGACACGATCAGTGGTACGCTCTCCGCGAACCCGACACCCACCGCTTCATTCACGCTGCAGCCTGTTGACCCCTGCGGCGACCCGGCGGTCGTGCTCACCACCAACACCTCCACGCCCGGCACCTTCCCGCAGTGGTGGGTGGACGGCAGCCTGGTGTCCACGGCACCCGACCTGCAGCACAGCCTGGTGGGCGATGGCATCCACACGGTGCAACTGGTGGTGGTACTGCCCCCGTTCGCCTGCACGGACACGGCCGACGCGGAATTCGAGCTCTACCTGCTTCCGGTGGCGGCCTTCGCGGCGGACACCTCCTGCACCGGCCAGAGCATACCGGTGACGGACCTGTCCGCGAACGCGCTGCAGACATGGTGGTACTTCAACGGGGCCTTCGTGAGCACGGACGTGAACACGGCCGCGATGATCCCGGAGACCATCGGCCTGGACACCATCGCGCTAACGGTGATGGGTGAGGGCGGCTGCATGGACAGCGTGGTGCGCGTGGTGAACACCTACCCCACCCCGCCGGCGTCCTTCCTTCCGGAGCTGGTGGGCGATTGCCAGACCATCATCCTGCGGCCGGACATGGAGATCCCGTACGCGGACTATCTCTGGAGCGTCGGTGGCATACCGTTCTCCTATGACATCCCCACGTACTACTTCTACGACCCCGCCACCTCCGCCGCCATTCCCTTCAGCCTCACGGTGACCAGCCTGGACGGCTGCGTGCATACGGTCCCCTTCCTGCAGGAGGTGCCATCGTGCGTGCACGTACCGAACGCCTTCACGCCGGATGGCGACGGCCTCAACGAGGAGTTCTATCCCGTGATCGTACCGGCGGACCGCTTCGGCGACCTGTACATCTTCGACCGCTGGGGCAACGTGATCCAGGAGTACCATGCGCCGCCCTACCGCTGGGACGGCGAGGTGAACGGGGAGCCCGTGCCGCCCGGCGTGTATCCCTGGAAGTTGAAACTGAAGGACCAGGTGGAGGCCCTCTACGGGCACGTCACCGTGGTGCGCTAGGGCGTCACCCGAAATTCCAGCAAGGTGGCGGTGGAATCCCGGCGATAGTCGCGCAGCACGGCCACGGTGAGCTCGAGCGGGCGGCCGTCCACATCGCCGGTGAGCGCGTAGAACAGGCTGTCGTCCGTGCGGCGCGTGCGCCAGAAGCCCACGTCGAAGCGGTGGATGCTGTCGCGCAGCGTGGCCAAGGCGATGCCGGCCGAGCCGAGCTGCGCTTCCGCGCTGGGCGCGGCCTTCACCAGCGTACTGTGCAGCCGCTTGTGCACGCGGCCCTCAAAGGCCCAATCCAGGCTCCAGCGTTCGCCCACGAAGAAGTAGGACAGCACGGTGCCGAGGCCCAGGCCGATGATGAACAGCTTCAGACGGCGTTGGAAGGTCATGGCTCAGAACGCGGCGAGCAGGATGTCGAGGTCCTTGTAGGGCAGCTTGAAGGCTTCGCTGAGCACCTCGCTGGTGAGCGCGCCATTGAAGAGGTACACCCCGTGGCGCAGGCCCAGGTCGCGCTTGATCAGTTCCTCGAAGCCGCCCACATCGCCCATGGAGAGCAGCATGGGCGCGAAGATGTTGGTGAGCGCGTAGCTCGCCGTGCGGGGCACGCGGCTGGCGATGTTGGGCACGCAGTAGTGCACCACACCGAACTTCTTGAACACGGGATCGCTCAGGTCAGTGATGCGGCTGGTCTCGAAACAACCGCCACGGTCGATGCTCACGTCCACGATCACGCTGCCGTTCTTCATCTCGCGCACCATGTCCTCGGTGACCACCATGGGGGTGCGTCCCTGTTCCGGACGCAGCGCACCGATGGCCACATCCGCCTGCTGCAGCGCGCGTTTCAGCTCGTCCGGCTGGATCACGCTGGTGTAGATGCGTTGCGCGAGGTCGCTCTGCAGGCGCCGGAGGCGGTAGATGCTCTTATCGAACACCTTCACGCTGGCGCCAAGGCCGAGGGCGGCGCGCGTGGCGAACTCGCCCACGGTGCCCGCGCCGATGATCACGACCTCCGCCGGGGCCACGCCGCTGATGCCGCCCAGCATGAGGCCGGGCCCACCCTTGTCCGTGCTGAGGTGCTCCGCCGCGATCTGCACACTGGTGTTGCCCGCGATCTCGCCCATGGCGCGGATCACCGGGTAGATGCCCTCGCGGTCCTTGATGAAGTCCCAGGCCACGGCGGTCACTTTCTTCTCCATCATCCGCCGCAGTGCGTCCTTCGGCTGCGCCGTCATCTGCAATGCGCTGATGAGGATCTGCTTCGGCTTGCAGAGCTCCACCTCCTTGGGCGACGGCGGCGCCACCTTCAGGATCAGATCGGCCTTGAAGACCTCCTCGGCACTGTCGGCCAGCATGGCACCGGCCTCGGTGTAGTCGCTGTCCTGGAACTGCACGGCCATGCCGGCGCCGCGCTCGATCACCACATCGTTGCCGCGGCCCACCAGCACGGCCACGCTGGCCGGGGTCAGCGGTACGCGGTGCTCCTGGAAGGTGGTCTCCTTCGGGATGCCGATGAAGAGGTTCTTCCGCTTGGTGCCCACCGCCAGGAGCTGTTCCTGGGGCGAGAGCGCCACTTCGCGGGCGAGTTGCTTGAGGAGTTCTCCGCTGGTGCTCATAGGGCGAGTTCAATGGTGCGGTCGCCGGTGGGCAGGGCCTTCATGCGCACACGTACCGCGTCCGAGGGCAGCAGGTCGCGTGCCAGCTCCGGCCATTCCACGAAGCAGTAGTGCCCGCTGTCCAGGTACTCGGTGAAGCCGATGCCCTCCAGTTCGCTCCGGTCGCGCAGGCGGTACAGGTCGAAGTGGTACACGGTGTCGTTCGCCGCGGTGCGGTACTCGTTCACGATGCTGAAGCTCGGGCTGGCGGTGCCGCCCTCCACGCCCAGTTCGCCGCACAGGGCCTTGATCAGGGTGGTCTTGCCCGCGCCCAGGTCGCCCTGGAAAACGAAAATGCGGCGTTCCTTGCAGGCGCTCAGCATCGCGGCGGCCAGGTCGGGCGCCTCTTCCGCACGGTGCAGTTGCAGCATGGTGCTCATGGACGGTCAGCGGGGCTTCAGCGTCACCACCGGCACGATCATCTCCTCCAGGGAGATGCCGCCGTGCTGGAAGGTGTTGCGGTAAAGGTTCACGTACTGGTTGTAGTTGTTCGGGTACACGAAGTAGCGGTCCTTCTTGGCGAAGACGTAGGTGGTGCTCACGTTCGCCCGGGGCAGCAGCGCCTTCGCGGGGTCCTTCACGGCGAACACGTCCCTGGCCTCGTAGGTGAGGTTGCGGCCGTGCTTGTAGCGCAGGTTGGTGTTGGTATTGCGATCGCCCACCACCTTGCTCGGTTCGGTGACGCGCACGGTGCCGTGGTCGGTGGTGATCACCACGCGCCCGCCCTTGGCGGCGATGGTGCGCAGCATGTCCAGCAGGGGCGAGTGCTCGAACCAGCTGCGGGTGATGCTGCGGTACGCCGGCTCGTCCTCGGCCAGCTCGCGGATGATCTCCATCTCCGTGCGTGCATGGCTGAGCATGTCCACGAAGTTGTAGACGATCACGTTCAGGGGGTTGCCCATCAGCTCGTGCAGGCTCTCGGCGAGGCGCTTGCCCTGGTTGATGTTGGTGATCTTGTTGTAGCTGTGCTTCACGCCCTTGCCCAGGCGCTTCAGCTGGTCGGCCAGGAACTCCTCCTCGTTGGCGTTCTTGCTGCCCTCCTCGTCCTCGTTGATCCACTTGCCGGGGAAGCGCCGCTCGATGTCCGCCGGCATCATGCCCGCGAACAGGGCGTTGCGCGCGTACTGCGTGGCCGTGGGCAGGATGCTGTAGAAGGTGCCCTGCTCCTCCACCTTGAAGAGCTCGGCCACGACGGGCTCGATCACGCGCCACTGGTCCAGGCGCAGGTTGTCGATCAGCACCAGGAAGAGCGGCGGCTGGGCCTCGTCGATCAGCGGGGCCACCTTGGCCTTGAACACCTGGTGGCTCTGCAGGGGCGCATCGGCCGCCTTGCCGGTGAGCCAGTCCAGGTAATTGCGCTCCACGAAGCGACAGAACAGGTCGTTGGCCTCGGCCCACTGGCTGCGCAGGATCTCGGCCATGCTCTGGTCCGGGTTCCCGCTCAGCTCCAGCTCCCAGCGCACCAGCTCGTCGTAGAGCGTGGCCCAGTCGGCCGAGCTGAGGCGGTCGCTCAGGCGCATGCTCAGCCGGGTGAAGTTCTGCTGGTAGTTGGTGGTGCTCTTCTCGCTCACCAGACGCTTGCCCTCCAGGTGCTTCTTCAGCGCCAGCAGGATCTGGTTGGGGTTCACGGGCTTGATCAGGTAGTCGCTGATCTTGCTGCCGATGGCCTCCTCCATGATGTGCTCCTCCTCGCTCTTGGTGATCATGATCACCGGGGTGCGGGGGGCCATGGCCTTGATGCGGTTCAGGGTCTCCAGGCCGCTGAGGCCGGGCATGTTCTCGTCCAGGAACACCATGTCGAACTCCCGCCGGCCCACCTCCTCCACGGCGTCCAGGCCATTGTTCACGGTCTTCACGGCGTAGCCCTTCTGCTCCAGGAAAAGGACGTGGGGCTTCAGCAGATCGATCTCGTCGTCGGCCCAGAGGATGTTGGTGGTCATGCGGTGTGCGGATGTTCCGGCTTCAACGTGCCGGAAAAGCCGTCTATTTTCGGAGCGTGAAAATACGCTGAACGGGTGCCCCTTCCGGATACCCGCGCCCAGCGTGCCCCAGCGAGCGGTGAGCGCGATGAAGATCCTCAACGACCCCATCTACGGGTTCATCGCCGTACCCCACCCCGTGGTACTGCGCCTGATCGACCATCCCTGGTTCCAGCGCCTGCGGTACATCAAGCAGCTCAGCCTGTCGCACCTGGTGTACCCCGGCGCGCTGCACACCCGGTTCCACCACGCGCTGGGCGCCATGCACCTCATGGGCCAGGCCATCGGCACCCTGCGCGCCAAGGGGCACGCCATCAGCGAGGAGGAGGCGCTCGGCGCCAACATCGCCATCCTGCTGCACGACATCGGGCACGGCCCCTTCAGCCACACGCTGGAGCACAGCCTGGTGGAGGGCGTGGGCCACGAGGACATCAGCGCGTTGGTGATGGATGCGCTCAACCAGGAGATGGGCGGCGCGCTGAGCATCGGGCTGGCCATCTTCCGCGATGAGCACCCGCACAACTTCCTGCACCAGCTCGTGAGCGGCCAGCTGGACGTGGACCGCATGGACTACCTGAACCGCGACAGCTTCTACACCGGGGTGAGCGAAGGGGTCATCGGCGGCGACCGCATCATCAAGATGCTCGAGGTGGTGAACGATCCGAACGCGCCGGGCCTGCGCAGCAAGTTGGTGGTGGAGGAAAAGGCCATCTACAGCATCGAGAAGTTCCTGGTGGCCCGGCGCCTGATGTACTGGCAGGTGTACCTGCACAAGACGGTGGTGGCGGCGGAATGCATGCTGCAGGAGGCCCTGCGGCGCGCCAAGGCGCTCGCCTCCGAAGGCACGGTGCTCTTCGCCAGCCCGGCGCTCTACCGCTTCCTGGTGGAAAAGGTGGACCGCGCCGCGTTCCAGCAGGACCACACATTGCTGCGCGACTTCCTGAAGCTGGACGATCACGACATCATGGGCGCGGTGAAGGTGTGGATGGACCACCCGGACCCGGTGCTCAGCACCATCTGCCGCGATCTGGTGCAGCGCCGCACCTACCGTATCCGCCTGCAGGACAAACCCTGGCCCGAAGCGCGGATCGCCGAGCTGAAGAGCGCCGTGGCCCGGAAGCTCGGCATCCCCATCGCCTTGTGCGACCATTTCGTGCTGAGCGACCGCATCGTGAACAACGCCTACGACCCCTCGCAGAACCGGATCGAACTGGTGTACAAGGATGGCAGCCTCCGCGACATCGCCGAGGCCAGCGACAACCTGGGCATCCAGGCGCTCAGCCGTCCGGTGGAGAAGTGGTTCCTCGCCTGGCCGCGGTGGCTGGAGGCGCAGGCTATTGCTTGATAAAATGGACCACGGCTCGCTCTGGCAGGCTGTTGAAGTGAATGGCGTAAGCACCGCTGGGCAGGTCGGCAATGCTGATCTGCTCCATTCGATTGCTTAAAGCACCACCCTTTACCACAGCACCGGTCGCATTGATCACGCTGTAGCGCACGTTCGACGCATGCGACGATAGCGCGATGATCAGGTGATCCGTGGCCGGGTTCGGGAAAAGTGTCGCCGACGCACAGCCCTGCTCTTCAATGGTCTGGGGCATGGCGATCGAGAGGACGCACGGCGCGGTGATCACCGGGTCATTGAAGTCGAAGTAGATGTTGGCCCTGTTCAACACCAACGCCCCTGGGCCCAGTGTTGACATAGGCCGTATCCGGAAAGACACAAAGCCATGGCTGCCAGGTTCGTCGGCGGAACTGTCTGGAAGCATGATGTCGTCGAACGAGAAGATCATCGTCCGGTCCGCGAGGTGCCAGGTCATTGGATGGCTGAAGCCGAGCACCTCCATGCTGGAGATATCCAGATCGCTGACCAGCGTATCAGTGACCACAACACGGGCAGCCATGAAGTTCCCCGTGTTCTGAAAGTGGATCGTGTAGTTCACGAACCCGCCATCAAGAAGCTCCTCCTGGGTGAGCTCCGCAGGGGTAACATGCTTCTCATTCGGGTCATACGCAGCGACAACCACGTCGTCGATGTGCATCTGATTGTCTTCGGGGACAAGATCACCGGACAGGGGGCCGACCATGGCCTCATGATGGACAGGTGTCCCGATCGGCACCACAGCCGTATTGACCTGTACAGGGATCGTCGTCCAGCTACCGGGTGGCAAGGCTGGCAGGGCCCAGGTGAACGTTTGCCCGGAAACACCATCCGGCGCTGGTTCGCTGCCAACGAACGTGGAGACCGTATCGAGGATCAGTGAAACGCTCGCGTCCATGGTGGTGGTCCCGATGTTCCGCACGGTCAGCCATACGGTTCCACCAAAGCCGGCCCATGCAACATCGTGCACCACATGCACCCGCAGGTCCTGTGCCCCCGACTGCATCGAGAACCCAAAGTCGTTGAGGCTGTCCCTGTCGGCCGGGGTCTGAAGCAGTGCATTGTGCTGGGGCGGTGAAAAGGACGTGACATAAACACCGCTTTCAGGCGTGATGTTGAAGGTGCCAGGTGGGGCGGACACGCGGAATCTTCCTGCCGTATCGGTCCAGACCAAGCCTATCTCAGGCTCGACGCGGATGGCGGTTGCCGACACTGGAGGCTCTCCGTCATCCTCCACGCCGTTACCGTTCACATCATTGAACACTTTACCCGTGATGACCGGAGGAACGCAGTCCGGCCCGAATACGGAACACGGACGGGTTCCCAGCCATGCAGGGTTGACCTGGAAGTCGTTCATCGGGTGGTTGGGGATGCAATCGACGCCGGAGAATTCCACATATACGTACATGGAGTCGTGCAACCATGGAAGACAGGTGACCAATGGACAGAATGCCAGTCCCAGCATACTGAGTTGAGGAGGCAGCGGGTCCGGTATCACTGATAACGAACTACAGTCATTGATGTCCAAGGAAACAAGGCCAGGCGGAACGGAACTGAATGATGTAAGACCTGGTAGGTCGTGCAGCGTGATGTCCACTACATGATCTGGCAGATCTGGAAGGGCTCCACCCAGCCCCGGCATGTGCAGCATTTGAAGGAACCGGAGCGAATCCGGGAGAACTGGCCATTCGCCGATGTTCGGAAGGCTGATAAGGCGAAGGTCCCTCACGTTCTGTGGCACGTCGGGCAATTGATCCAGCAGTGGACAATTCGTCACATTCAAAGACAATGCACCGGTAGGAAGTATTGGTAACTGAAGCAGGTCCGGGAGGTTGATGAGCCATAACGTCGAGACCGATGCAGGAACGCTTGGAAGCTGTTCCAATCCAACTACATTTTCCAGGGATAGCGATCTCAGCCCATCTGGAAGTGGACCGAGCGAGTCAAGTGAGCACGAGAACAGCGCGATAGCACGCAGCGTGGCAGGAAGTCCGCTGATCGTGCTCAGGCCACCATGATACTCGATCCAAAGCGACCGCAGTGAGTCAGGGAAAGCCGTGATCGCTGTTATGCAGTTCCCTCCTTCGATGCAACCCATGCTCAATCGGCGACAGTTCGGCAAGGCATCAAAGCCGGTCATGTCCCACGTGTTATCCGGACTGATCGAGAAGGTCGTATCCTCCAGAATGCCCGGATCGTTCGGGTTGAACCACCCGTTGGCATCGACGCAGCCGACCGCGTACGAATTCATCCAGTTGCGCAGGTTGGTATCCGGTATGAAGACCAGCTGTCCCCGGACATTTTCCGAGGCAAACCAGATCAGCATGGACAACAAGCCGAGGAGCCGTGCGGTGCGCATCATCGAATGTTCAGTGCGTCGAAGGTAGCCGCCCGGTGGAGAAGTGGTTCCTCGCCTGGCCGCGATGGCTGGAGGCGCAGGCTTCTTGACCGCCATCAACGCAAAGGCCCGCCTTGCGGCGGGCCTCCACGTTCCAGGGCCGATCGCGCGGATCAGCCCTGCTTCACCAATTGCACTTCGCAGGCGATGCGCACCTCGTCGCTCACCAGCATGCCGCCCGCTTCCAGCGCGGCGTTCCAGTTCAGGTTCCAGTCCTTGCGGTTCAGCTTGCCGTGGATGGACACACCGGCCTTGGTGTTGCCCCAGGGATCCTTCATCACACCGCCCCACTCCACGGAAAGCGCGATGGGCTTGGTGATCCCGTTGATCGTGAGCTCACCGTGCAGCGTCCAGCTGCCGTCGTTGTCCACGTTCTCGGCCCGCTTGCTGGTGAAGACGAGCTGCGGGTGGTTGGCGATGTCGAAGAAGTCGGGGCTCTTCAGGTGGGCATCGCGCTGCTCGTTGCCGGTGGTCACGCTGGCCACATCGGCGCGGAAGGTCACGCGGGCCTTGCTCAGGTCATCGCCCGGCGCAGCGATCTCCGCTTCGAACTCCTGGAAGCTGCCGGTGACGGTGGTGATCATCAGGTGCTTCACCTTGAACTGGATCTCGCTGTGGGCGGGATCGATGCTCCAGGCGGTGAGGGTACCGGCGGTGGCGGCAGGGGTGGCGGTCTGTGTGCTCATGGCTGTGGTTGTTCAGTGGCTGCAAAGCTGAAGGCACGGCAGGGCCCGCTCCATTGAACTGGTTCAAGGTTGATCGTTCCGGTTCATCGTTCCGGGTTCCGAGTTCCTGCACGCGCAACCCGGAGCTCCCCGATCACCTCGCCGGCCCCAACAACAGCACCCGCTCCTTCGGTACCGGTGGTGTCCATTGCAGCCCGAACCGCTCGGCGTATCGCTCAAGCGGCTCCAGCCGCACGGCCGCGCGGCGTTCGTTCACGCGGGCTTCATCCTCGATCGGCTGCATGAAAGGCTTGCCATCCTTCCACCCTATCTGCGAACCGTAGATCTGCGGATGGCCGCTGTTCACGGCGACCCGGTCCTCCAACATGGCCAGCTCGTGCGGACGTGCGCGCCCCTCGGCCACGGCCTCGCGCATGATGGGCAGGTACCGCGCCTGCACCGCCGGTTGCCGGTCGGCATGTTGGAGCACGAGGAACAACGCCTGGTTGCCACGGTCACCGACCTCCTCCGCGCTCAGCCAGCCCGCACTGTCCAGGATCGCCGTCACGCGCAGCAGGTTCAGCGAGTCCTGCAAGGCCATGTGGGCGATCACGCTGTCGCGTTGCGGCCCGTGCACGAAGTCATGCACCGCATGCCGGTCCTGTTGATCAAGCCCATGGATGCGTTCCAATTCAGCGCGCAGGCGTGCCGTGGCATCCTGAGCCTGTACTGTGGCGATGAAGCACAGGGCTGCGATCGAGGATATGGTCCGCATGCGTTGCATGGCCGCAAGAACCGTGCTCAGGCCACATCCTCCACCGCCTTGATACGCTCCAGCAACTCCTCCTGATCGAGCACCAGCTCACGTCCGGGGCACCCGCCCTCCAGCTTGTAGCACATGGTGCCCGTGCTGAAGTTCCACTTGCGCGCCACGATGGTCCGGCTGGTCATGGGCCCAAGACGGACAAGGGCGCCCACGCGGAAGCGGGCGTGCTTCTCCATCTCACGCACCAGCTCCTCCTGGCTCACGTTGGCCCAGATCACCAGGCCATCGCCGTGGCGCTTCTCATGGATCACGTACAGCCAGCCCAGCACGGGGTGCGGGCTGCGGTTCACGATCGGCCAGGTGCCGTTCATCCAGCGCACCAGTCCGCCCACCGGGCAGGGGTTCTTGGGGATCGACAGCATTCTCGTCAAGGTGCCGGCCAAGAAGGTAGTGCATGCGCGATGGTCAACGCCCGATAACGACCATGAACGTGCCCGTCGACAGCCAACCGAGCCATCGTGGTCATGGGCGGAACCGTGGCGTTGGCCGGTCCAACTGGACCGATCCCTCACGCTCGAAGCACACGCTCTTGTGAGCCGCCTTCGCAGGCGGGCGCATCCTTAGCGCACGTGGGCCAAGCGCACCACCTGCATGCGCCCATCGCTCCCGCGCACGTGGCATGCGTAGAGGCCGGCAGGCAGCACACCCAGGTCGATGCGCACCTGCCGGTCGTTGCCACGCTCGGTGCGCACCAGGGCACCGCTCATGTCCAGTACATGAACGACGGTGATGGGCTCGTTCGCGGAGATAAGGTATTGGCCGGGGCTGCCTTCCACAGGCCTTACAGCGAGGGCCATGACCGCAGGCCCTTCGCCCACACCGGCGATGCCACCCGCATAGCGGAACCCATAACTGAGGCAGCTGAAGTTCTGGGCACTGGCCCGCAGGATCAGCGTGTCCTGCACGGTGACGTTGAAGGTGAACGGCGTGTACGGCGCCGACTGGTTCTCCACACCCGTGGTCAGGGACACCTGATCGAGGAAGTTGCCGTCGACGTCGTAGATCGAGCAGATGAAGGTGCCCGGCGAGGGGGTCTGCGAGGATGCGCGGAGATCGACCACCAACGCGCCGGAATACTGCTTGTAGAAGCGCCAGTGGTCCTGGTCACTGCTCTCCAGGAATCCACCGTTGTCGGTATCGGGCGAAGCGGTGATGGCCGAGGTCACGGAGTTGTTCGGCTCGGGTTCGTCACCGTAGACCGGAGGCTCCACCGCGCATCGCAGGCGATAGCTCACGCCACAGGCGTTGATGTGTCGCAGCCAGATGGTGTAGGTCCCTGGCGCAAGGCAACCCTGCTGGTGGATGTTGGTATCCGGGTCGCTGATGGGACCGCTTTCCCCGAACCAGGAGGCCACGGTGGTCCCCGTGCTGTCTATCAGGCGAAGGTCCGTAGTGGCGTTACCGTCCTGCATGTCGGCCGCGATGAGCTCAATGCGAACACGATGATGCGCGGGGAGGACCAATGTGTACAGATCAGAGGTGGGTTCGTCACCATTGCCGTTGAAGCTCATGTGCCCTTCGGCCCATTGCCCGGGCACGATCGCGGTGGTCGCATCCGCATCATCGGACCAGGGGGCCGGGGTCAGGTCATAACGGAGGCGATACGAGGCACCACAGGTATTGATGCCATAGATGACGAGGAAATATTGACCATCCTTCAGGCAAAGGGCCTCCATCACGGTGGTATCCGTGCCGCCGCTGGCACCCACTTGAGCGAACATGCCGGTCATCTGGGTCCCCATCGAGTCCACCAGCAGGACCTGCAACGAAGCGCCGGGGCCGTAGCGGTGAGAGGCGATCATGGTCACGCTGACAGCACCGTCCTCGGCGATCTGCAGTGCGTGCACGTCCACATTGTCGGACAAGGCATCGGCGATGTAATGCGAATGATGGCCCTCCCGCCAGACACCCTGCTGCAGCAGGCCGTTCGCCAGCGCTTCCGCTCCATCCGCATTGGGCTCCTGGTCGTTACCGAAGAGCGCCCCTTGGTAGCTCCAGGTGATGGCATAACTGATGTCCGTGCCTTGGTTCGGGGTAAGCTGGAAGAAATAGGTGCCGGCCTGCAGGCACTCGAATTCCATCACGGTGGTCACTGGGGTACTGCCGGCCGCAAAGCCGTTGCCCATGAAGCCCAGCGGCGTCCCGTTGGCCTCGTAGATCGTCACTGGCACGTTGGCCGCGGCGGGCGATGAGGCCACCACCTCCATATACACCGTGGCGTCCTCCGGGAGCACGATGCGGAAAAAGTCGAAGTAGTCCAGCGGCGGCGGATCCATGGCGATGGAACCGGCATAGGCCACACCGGGTGCCCAAGCGGGGTTCGCCAGCGCATCACCAATGCCCTGGTTGGGCTCCGTTTCGGCCTGTGCCAAGAGCCGGGGCGCCAGGCACGCAACAACGACGATGAAAAAGGTGCGCATCGGAAGGACCATGGATGGAGGTTGTTGGGGTCCGGCAAAGTCAGGCGATCGCACACGCGCGCGCACCACCCGAAAGCGGGGAGCCCGCTACCCGAAAGGGTGGGATCACGGTGGAAGTGTTCCGATGCCGGTAGTTTTGAGCGAACACGCCCATGCACGTTCAAGGGGGATATCGCGGCCGCGGTCCAAGACAGGCCCTCCTCATCGGCATCCTGGGCCTGTTGGCCCATGGAACGCTCTGCGCGCAGCAGCAGCGCTTCTTCCGTCACTTCACCATGGCCGACGGCCTTCCCGACAGGGAGGTGACCGCAGTGGCGGAGGACGGCCTCGGCTTCCTGTGGGTGGGCACGAACGACGGGCTGGCGCGCTTCGATGGCCGGGAGTGGCAGGTGTTCCGCCATGTGCGCACCGATGCGCGCAGCGTATGCGGCAACGCCATCACCACGCTGGTGCCCGGCGATGAACCCGGTGCCATGTGGGTGGGCACCGGCAATGGCCGCGTGTGCCGGTGGGCGCCGGAACCCAGGATCTTCATCCCGGTGACCCTGCCCGATACGCTCGCGGAAAAAGGGCGCGTGCTCGACCTGCTGCCGGAAGGGGACGCCGCGCTGCTCGTGAGCATCGAGAAGCTCGGGCTGCACCGGCTGGACCTGCGCACAGGCCAAAGCAGCAGCGCTTCCGCAAACGACCGCCGGTTGAAGGACCGTGTCCTCGACCTGTGCCGCGTGAACGGTTCGGTCTACGCCGGCACCCTGAGCGGCGGATTGATGCAGTTGGAGGGCGGAAGGGTCCGGGACCTCTCGCGGATCACGGCAGCGTTCGCCACCCCCGGACAGACCATCGCGTGCATCCACCGTGCGGGCGCGAACACGCTATGGATGGGGGCCTGGGACAACGGGCTGTACAAGCATGTCATCGGCACCGGTTCCGTTACGCGCGCGGCCACGCTGGATCATGCGCCGTTCAGCCAGACCGCGACCGAGATCACCGCCATCACCTGGGCGCATGGCCACCTCTGGCTCGGGACCAAGCGCAGCGGTCTATACCTGCTGGACACCGTGTCCATGCGCTTCACCCGATCCGAGCACCACTTTCCCGACCGCGCCAGCCTGACCTCCAACACCATCCACTGCCTGTTCACCGACAGCCGGGGCATGGTATGGATCGGCACGGACAACGGCCTCGACCTTTACGACCCATCGGCCAACCTGTTCAGCACCCATTGGCTGGGTGGCGGTATCGCGCAGGCCGACCTTGGCGACCGCGTCACGGGCATCGTGTCCACCCCGTGGGGACCGGTGGTGAGCTCCGTGTCCCAATTATGGGCCCCTGACGGCACCGCCGCGCTGCGGCCCATCGGCGACACGACCTCCACATACCACAGTCTCCGGCGCACGAGCACCGGCACAGTGCTGCTCGGTACCGACCATGGCCTGCAAGTGCTTCAAAGCGACGGCCACCGCACGGATGCAGTGCGCGGGGTGAGCGCGGCCGCCCTGGCCGCGACCTCGGGGGTGGGCACGTTCAGCCTGCCCTCCTCCCGCATCAACGCCATCGCCGAAGCGCAGGTGCTAGGCCGCAGCGTGTGGGTGGTCTCCGTGTTCGGCTACGGCATCGGCGTGATCGACACGGCCACCCGGCAGGGCTTCATCGAACAAGTACGTCTCAGCGATGCGCCGTTCGAGAACATGTTCAACGGCTTCTTCACCGACAGCCGGGGAACCCTCTGGCTCCTGGGTCGCAACAGCGGCATCGCACGCGGCATCCGCCTCCCCGGGCAACAACGGGCGAGGTCCCTGCTCGACGGTTCGCTGCCGTGCGCGGGCAACTGCACGGATGGCGGCTACCTGGGCCTGGAGGCCGAGGCGCACTACGGTGGCCCATCGGCACCGAAGAGCGTTACCGCGGCGATCGAACTGGGGCCCGGCGACCTGCTGCTCGCCTCCGCGGACATGGGCCTTGTGCGGTTCAGGCCGGACCGTCCCGCCCCCTTCGACCCCATCCCTTCGCCACACGACCGCGTGGAGGGCATGGCGCGCGACGCGCAGGGTCGCATCTGGTGCGTGGCGGCCGGCGGCCTTGATGTGTACGACCCCGATGCCGGCACATGGCTCCGGATCGACCCTGCGGACGGCCTGCCTGAAAAAGGCGTGCTCGGCCCCGTCCATGTCCTTGCCGCGGACGACTTCGCTGTGGGGAGCTTCGGTGGCATCGTCCGCTTCGATCCGGCCTCCATCCAGCACCCGCCAGGTGCGCCAACGGTCCGCATCACCCACCTGCGCCTCTTCGACCGCGAGGCCGACAGCCTGCTCGCCGCCGGGCCCATCCGCCTGCACCATACGCAGAACTTCCTCCGCATCGCCTTCACCTCCTTCGCCTTCGGAAGCGCCGACAAGCACCGCTACCACTGGCAGCTCGTGGGCGTGGACCCCGGACCGGTGGACGGCGGCTCACGCACCGAGGCCTCCTACACCAACCTGAAGGGCGGCGACCTCCGCTTCCTCGTGTGGGCCGTGAACAGCGCAGGCCGCGCCTCCACACCGGTGGAGCTCGCCATCACCATCGTTCCACCCTTCTGGGAACGCTGGTGGTTCTTCGCGCTGATCGCCACGCTCATCGCGGGCGCGTTCTATGGTGCCTACCGCTACCGCATCGCCCAGCTGCAGCACATGCAGCAACTGCGCCTCAGCGCCGAGATCGAGGCGCAGGAGAAGGAGCGCAAACGCATCGCCCGCGACCTGCACGACGACCTGGGCACGCGCATCAGCACGCTCAAGCTCTATCTGGGCGGCCTGCGTGGCTACCTGGTGCCCGGGGATGAGGCACGCGCCGTGGAGCGCAACGCCGTGGAGATCCTGGACGCCAGCGTGAAGGACCTTCGCGACATGCTCAACGACCTGAGCCCCGATACCGTGTCGCGCTACGGTTATGTGCACGCGGTGGAGGAGCTGGCCCGGCACATCAGCAACAGCCGCGTGATCGAGGTCGACGTGGCCGTGGCCGGGTCACCGCCGCGCATGGAAAGCACCCGGGAGCTCGCGCTCTACCGCATCACGCAGGAGCTGTTCAACAACAGCATCAAGCACAGCGGCTGCACACGGATCCATGTGCGCATGCTGCATGCCGCCGACCGGCTCGAAGTGCTCTACGAGGACAACGGCAAGGGCATGGTCCTCTCCGGGAACGGGGGCGGCCATGGCCTGCGCAACATCACCAACCGGCTCCAGCTCATCGGCGGCACCATCACCTGGGACAGCGCGCCCGACCAGGGACTGCGAGCCATCATCCACCTGCCCACATGAACGAGGTACGACCCATCCGCGTGGCCATCTGCGACGACCACCGCATCGTGGCCGACGGCATCCGCGCCCTGTTGCGGCACCAACAGGGCTATGCCGTGGTGGGCGAGGCGCTCAACGGCGAGGATCTCATGCGGTTGTTGCGCAACACCCTTGTGGACGTGGTGCTGATGGACCTCAACCTCGGTGATGAGAACGGCATCGACCTTACGGCGCGCGTACTGCGCCAACATCCGCAACTGCGGGTGCTCGGCCTCACCATGCGCAACGACCTCGCCTCGATGAGCGAGCTCTTCGCCGCCGGCGCGCAGGGCTACCTGCTGAAGAACACCAGTGTGGAGGAGCTGTGCACCGCGATCCGCACCGTGCATGAAGGAGGTCGATACACTGCGGCGGAGATCACCGAGCGCCTGTTGCAGCACCTCAAGCGCCCCGATGGTACGGGCATCCAGCTCAACGACCGGGAGCGCGCCATCCTGCAGCACCTCAGCGACGGGCTCACCACCAAGGCCATCGCCGAGAGGATCTTCCTGAGCGAGGACACCGTGAAATGGTATCGGAAGAACCTGCTGGCGCGCTTCGAACAACCCAACGTGGCGGCGCTGGTGAAATGGGCTGTGCGGGAGGGGTTGGTGAAGTGAGCGAGCTTTGCCGCATGTCCAAGACCATCCTCATCACCGGCGCCACCAGCGGCTTCGGTGAAGCAACGGCCCGCCGCTTCGCCGCCGAGGGCCACCGCGTGATCATCACCGGCCGCCGCAAGGAGCGGCTGGAGGCCTTGCGCCAGGAGCTCGAAGGGCTGTACGGCAGCATCATTGCCCTTCACCGCGTGCATGCCCTGCACTTCGACGTGCGCGACAACGATGCGGTGGTCCGCGCCATCGCCTCGCTGCCGGAAGCGTGGAGGACCATCGACGTGCTGGTGAACAACGCCGGCCTGGCCGCGGGCCTCGACCCCATCCACGAGGGCAGCCTGCAGGACTGGGAGCGCATGCTCGACACCAACGTGAAGGGCCTGCTGTACGTGACGCGCGCCGTGATGCCCGGCATGATCGCCCGCAAGGCCGGCCACATCATCAACATCGGCAGCACGGCCGGCAAGGAGGTGTACCCCAAGGGCAACGTGTACTGCGCCAGCAAGCACGCGGTGGACGCGCTCACCAAGGCCTTCCGCCAGGACCTCCTCCCCTACGGCATCAAGGTGACGCAGATCGCGCCGGGCATGGCCGAAACGGAGTTCAGCGTGGTGCGCTTCCACGGCGACGAGGCCCGCGCGAAGCAGGTGTACCAAGGCCTTCAGCCGCTGCGCCCCGAGGACATCGCCGAGCTGGTGCACTACGTGACCACGCTGCCGGCCCACGTGTGCGTGAACGACCTGGTGGTGACCCCCACCGCACAGGCCAACAGCACCACGGTGTTCCGGAAGGGCTGAACCGTCCGCTACCTTTGACGGCATATACCTACAAGCGATGAACAACCCCTGGGTGAAGATCCTCGTGTTCGGCCTGCTCTTCGGCATCGGCGGCTTCCTGATCGGCCGATGCTGCGGCGGCGGATGCCACAAAGGCGGTTGCGGAAAGGAGGCCGCATGCCACAGCAAGGGCGCCTGCGCCGAGGGAGAGGCCGGCAAGGACTGCTGCAAGGGCGGCGGTCACCATGGCGGTCATGGCGAATGCGGCAAGGGGCATGGCTCGTGCAAGGGTGCCTGCAAAGGGGACTGTGGCGGGCAATGCGGTGGGGCCTGTGGTGATGGCGGAAAGGCCTGCTGCAAGGGCATGGCGCACGGCGAGGACAAGGCCCAGGTGGTGATCGACGGGCTGGTGGCGCGCAACTTCCAGGGCGATACCACCGTGGCCATCGACGGGGGCACGGTGAACGTGAAGCGCTCCGGAGACAAGATGGAGGTGAAGGTGGAGATGCGCGACAGCGTGTCGAAGACCGTGGAGGTGCACACGCACTGACCATGCCACGTCCCCTTTGGCCGCTGATGGCGGTCGTTGCGCTGCTCACGGGCTGCGGAAGCGGCCGCCCCATCAGTTACCGCACACAGGATAGGCAGGTCTACGATGACATGTGCACGCAGGGGCACAACGTCTGGCGCATGATGTACACCGGAACGGACAGCGCCTGGCACTACTTCCATGTGAACGACATGGACCGCTGGACGTGGGTGCGCATACCGGCCGACCAGTTGGTGATGGCCGAACCTGTTCGCGCCGGCGTGACCGACGACACCCTGAAGGGCTACTGGGTGGACCCCTGCAGGGGGTTCATTCGCAGCGATCCCTGGGTGCGTCCCACTGGGCAGCCCAAGCCCTGACCGGTCCCGCGCCTGCCGGTGCCCGTTCCGCCCGTGCGCCAGAGGGCCGGGACCTATCTTCGCCGACCGCCGCTAACGGCTGTCGTCCATGCAGTTCTCCGCCGGCCAGATCGCCGAGTTCCTCCAGGGCACCGTGGATGGTGACGCGCAGGTGCTCGTTTCCGACATCAGCAAGATCGAGGAGGGCCGCTTCGGCACGCTGAGCTTCCTGGCCAACCCGAAGTACACCGAGCACATCTACACAACCGCCGCGAGCGTGGTGCTGGTGGAGAAGGGCTTCCAGCCCACACGCTCCGTGCCCAAGCACGTCACGCTCATCCGCGTGGCCGACCCGCGCGCCTGCTTCTCCAAGCTGCTGCAGATGCACGACGCGCACCAGTACGAGAAGCGCGGGTACGAGCAGCCCAGCTACATCAGTCCGAAGGCCACCATCGGCAAGGACGTGTACATCGGCACCTTCACCCACATCGGCGACGGGGTGGTGATCGGCGACCGGGTGAAGATCCTGCCCAACTGCACCATCGGCGACAACGTGACCATCGGCGCCGGCACGCGCATCCATGCCAACGTGAGCGTATACAACCGCACGGTGATCGGTGCGGACTGCATCATCCACAGCGGCACGGTGATCGGCGCGGACGGCTTCGGCTTCACCGTGAACGAACGGGGCGAGCAGGAGAAGATCCCGCAGATCGGCAACGTGGTGATCGAGGACGCCGTGGAGATCGGCGCCAACTGCACCATCGACCGCGCCACGCTCGGCAGCACCATCATCCGCCGCGGCGCCAAGCTGGACAACCTGATCCAGGTGGGCCACAACGCCGAGGTGGGCGCGCACACCGTGGTGGTCTCGCAGACCGGGATCGCCGGCAGCAGCCGCATCGGCGCCCACGCCATGATCGGCGGACAGGTGGGCATCGCCGGTCACCTCACCGTGGGCGACCGCGCCAAGATCGCCGCGCAGAGCGGCATCGGCTCCAACATCCCCGCCGACGCCACCGTGCAGGGCAGCCCCGCCTTCGCCATCGGCGAGTACAAACGCAGCTACGTGATCTACCGCCAGCTGCCCGAACTGAAGCAACGCATCGAGGCGCTGGAGAAAGAGCTCGCGGCCCTCCGCACCAAGCAATGAACCCGGACAAGCAACACACCCTGAAGGGCAGTGCCACGCTGAAAGGCGTGGGCCTGCACACCGGCGAACCCGTCACCATCACCCTTCGCCCCGCCCCGGTGGGGCATGGCTACAAGTTCCAGCGCACGGACCTGGAGGGCGAGCCCATCGTCGAGGCGGACGCGGACCTGGTGGTGAGCACGGACCGCGGCACCACCCTGGGCAAGGACGATGTGCGCGTGAACACCACCGAGCATGTGCTCAGCGCGTTGTACGCCCTGGGCGTAGACAACTGCCTGCTGCAGCTCAGCGGGGCGGAAGTGCCCATCATGGACGGCAGCGCCCTTCCGTTCGTGCACGCCATCGAGAGCGTGGGCTTGGAGGAGCAGAACGCCCCGCGCGACTGGTACGTGCTCACCGAGCCCATCTGGTTCGAGACCAAGGAGCGTGGCACCGAAATGCTCGGCGTGCCCACCCCCGGCGGCGAGTTCCGCCTGACGGTGATGGTGGACTACAACAGCCCCGTGCTCGGCACCCAGCACGCCAGCATGTACCGCGCGGAGGAGTTCAAGACGGAGATCGCCCCCTGCCGCACCTTCGTCTTCCTGCGCGAGCTGGAAGTGCTGGCCAAGGCCGGCCTGATCAAGGGCGGCGACCTGGACAACGCCATCGTGCTGGAGGACCGCGAGGGCACGCGCAAGGAGGACCTGATGGCCATCGCGAAGCTCCTCGGGAAGGAGTATCGCGACGTGGAGATCCGCCGCAACGGCGTGGTGAACACCACCGACCTGAAGTTCTTCAATGAGCCGGCGCGGCACAAGCTGCTGGACATCGTGGGCGACCTGGCCCTGGTGGGCCGCCCGATCAAAGGCCACATCCTGGCCGCACGTCCGGGCCACTTCGGCAACACCACCTTCGCCAAGCGCATCAAGGAGAAGATGCGCGAGGAGAAGAAGGGCACCGGCGTGCAGTTCGACCTCTCCACCACGGTGTACGACATCAACCAGATCGAGAAGATCCTGCCGCACCGCTACCCCTTCCTGCTGGTGGACCGCATCGTGGCGATGGACAAGGAGACCATCACCGGCTTCAAGAACATCACCCTGAACGAGCCGCAGTTCACCGGGCACTTCCCGGGCAATCCGGTGATGCCGGGCGTGCTGCAGGTGGAGGCCATGGCCCAGGTGGGCGGCATCTTCGCCCTCAGCCAGGTGCCCGATCCGGAGCACTACACCACCTACTTCCTGAAGATCGACGGCGTGCGCTTCAAGCGCAAGGTGATCCCCGGCGACACGCTGGTCTTCCACCTCCAACTGCTGACACCCATCCGGCGCGGCATCGTGCACATGAAGGGCGTGGGCTACGTGAACGGCCAGCCCGCGGTGGAGGCCGAGATGATGGCGCAGATCGCGCGCGACAAGGTCCCTGCCGAAGCCCCCAAAGCCAAAGCCGAAGCATGAGCATCAGCCCCCTCGCCTTTGTGCATCCCGATGCCCGCATCGGTCCCGGTGTCACCATCGAGCCCTTCGCCGCCATCTACGGCGACGTGGAGATCGGCGAGGGCACCTGGATCGGCCCCAACTGCACGCTGATGAACGGCGCGCGCATCGGCCGCAACTGCCGCGTGTTCCCCGGCGCCGTGATCGCGGCCATCCCGCAGGACCTGAAGTTCGCCGGTGAGTACACCACCGCCGAAGTGGGCGACGGCACCACCGTGCGCGAGTGCGTCACCATCAACCGCGGAACGGCCGACCGGCAGCGCACCGCCGTGGGCAGCAACTGCCTGCTGATGGCCTACGTGCACCTGGCGCACGACTGCCTGGTGGGCAACAACGTGGTGATCGCCAACAGCGTGAACGTGGCCGGCCACGTCACCATCGACGATTGGGCCATCCTGGAGGGCAACGTGGCCGTGCAGCAGTTCATTCACATCGGCGCGCACAGCTTCATCGCCGGTGCCAGCCTGGTGCGGAAGAACGTGCCGCCCTTCGTGAAGGCCGCGCGCGAGCCGCTCAGCTACATCGGTGTGAACGTGGTGGGCCTCCGCCGCCGCGGCTTCACGGACGAGCAGGTGGTCCGCATCGAGGACATCTACCGCGAGATCTTCGTGCGCAACAGCAACCTGGAGCGCGCGGTGCAGAACGTGATGCAGCAGATGCCCCGCAGCCACGAGCGCGGCGTGATCCTCGACTTCATCAACAACAGCCCCAAGGGCATCATGAAGGGGCTGGCGGAGTGATGTCCGGTCCTACTTGTGCTCATGTGCCCATGTGACCATTGTACCATGTGCCCATGGCAGCACGTGTGGCGGCGCTGACCGGTAGAACCAAGCGACCCATGAGCACCAACGGCATGCTCCCTGACGAGCAATATGATGATGTCGGTTTCGATGCGGAAGCATGGCTTCGGTCATTTGCTGTCGACACGCATCATGCTTCCGAGCCCACAGAAGCATACGGCACACGGAAGAACCCTGTTGTGGAGGAGACGTTCCGGCTTGCCGACCGCGTGATGGACTATTCCGAGGTCTTGGAACAACGGAATCATACGTTCGCCGACCAGATACTGAGGAGCGGCACTGCTGTCGGTTCACACACGCGTGAAGCGCAAGGCGCTGAAAGTCTGGCAGACTTCATCCACAAAATGAAGATCGCCTACAAGGAACTGGAGGAAACGGACTACCGCCTGGACCTTTGCCATCGAAAGGCCCATTATCCGCACGACCTCCTTCTAGTGGCCATGACAAAGCGGCTCTTCCCGCTGTTCAACGCCATCCTTTCCACATCCCGCGAGCGCCTGCGGCAACGCAAGGAAAAATGATGTTCGCGTTGCACTCTTTGGCAGCACATAGGAACGCAGGACCACACCCAATCCTGGGACTGCTACTATGGACCCGGCCATGGGCACATGCCCCACATGGGCACATGTGCACATGGAACCGATACCATGGTCGGAGTTTCTTTTCACGTTTCCACTGATCCAGGCATTGATGGTGCGCGTCACACTCGACCATGTCACGAAGATCTTCGGTCGCGAAGCGGTGATCCGCGACCTCTCGCACGTGCTGGAGCCCGGCTCCCGCACGGCGCTGCTGGGTCCCAACGGCAGCGGCAAGAGCACGCTGTTGCAGCTGATCGCGGGCGCCACCACCCCCACCAGCGGCACCATTGCGCATGTACTGGACGGCCGCACGCTCGAAGCGGAGCATGTGTACAGGCATGTGAGCATCGCGGCGCCTTACCTCGGCCTGTACGAGGACCTTTCGCTCCGCGAGGCGATCACCGTGCATGCAGGCTTCAAACCGCTGCGCGGCGCGGTGGACACGAACGCAGTGGCGCGCACGGCCATGCTGGAGCGGCACATGGAAAAGCCCGTGCGCGACCTGAGCAGCGGCATGAAGCAGCGCCTGAAGCTCACCCTGGCCATTTTGAGCGATACGCCTTTGCTGTTGCTGGATGAGCCGGGAAGCAACCTGGACGCCAACGGCCTGAACTGGTTCCGCGACCTACTGCTGGCTCATCTGGAAGGCCGCACGCTGGTGGTGGCCAGCAACCGCCAGGCGGAAGAGACCTTCGCCTGCGACCGGTCGGTGGACGTGACCCGCTGACCGCCGGCTTGCCGGTCCTGCCCTACCGCCTACATTCGCGCCCGCGTTCGCCGAAGCATGGGCGAAGGCGAACACGAACTCGCAAGACCCTTTTCGCAATGGCCTCCACCGCTGACGTCAACATCGGCTCCTACATCCGCTTCAACGGCGACATCTGCCAGATCATGGAATGGCAGCACCGCACGCCGGGCAACCTGCGCGCGTTCTACCAGGGCAAGATGCGCAACCTGCGCAACGGCAAGCTCAACGAGCACCGCTGGCGCAGCGGCGAGAGCATGGAAGTGCTGCGGGTGGAGGTGCACGAACTGCAGTACCTCTACCGCGAGGGCGACAACCTGGTGTGCATGGACCAGCAGACCTACGACCAGAAGTACATCCCCGTGAGCCTGTTCGGTGACGCCCTCCAGTACATGAAGGAGGAGATGGTCGTGCAGATCGGCTTCGAGAGCGAGCAGCCCATCTTCGCACGCCCCCCGAAGACCGTGGAACTGGTGGTGACCGAGGCCGAGCACGCCGTGAAGGGCGACACCAGTAACAAGGTGATGAAGGCCGCCAAACTGGAGACCGGCGCCAACATCATGGTCCCCATCTTCGTGGACGCCGGCACCGTGGTGCGCATCGACACCGAGACGGGCGAATACCTCGACCGCGTGAAGAAATAAGCCCGTCCCCCGGGACGACCGCTTACCCTATCGGACCCCGCCCCTGCACGTCAGGTCGGCGGGGTCCCGCTTTTCGGGCCTCTTGGCCGCGCGGCTACCTTCGCCGGCACATGGACCTGAAGTCCCCTCTCACCGCCGCTGAGGTGGCCGACCTCGTGGGCGGTCGCGCCTTGGGCAATACGGATCGCGCCGTCACCGGCATCAACGAGATCAACCGGGTGCGCGAAGGTGACCTCGTGTTCGTGGACCATCCCAAGTACTACGGCAAGGCCCTGGGCAGCGCCGCGTCCGTGGTGCTGATCAACAAGGAGGACGTGGCCATCCCCGAAGGCAAGGCCATCGTGGTGTGCGCCGATCCCTGCGCGGAGTACAACAAGCTCATCGTCCGGTTCAGTCCCGCGCAGGCCTGGGAGGGCGCTATGCCATCCATCGGCGAAGGCACGCAGGTGCATCCGTCCGCCGTGATCGGTGCGGATGTGCGGATCGGCCGCGACTGCCGCATCATGCCCGGCGTGGTGATCTACGGCCCTGCGGAGATCGGTGACCGGGTGATCATCCACGCGAACACCGTGCTGGGGGCCGACCCGTTCTACTTCAAGAAGCGGCCCACGGGCTATGACAAGATGATCCCGGGCGGCAGCGTGGTGATCGAGGACGACGTGGAGATCGGCGCGCTGTGCACCATCGACCGCGGTGTGAGCGCGGACACGCGCATCGGGCGCGGCACCAAGATGGACAACCACGTGCAGGTGGGCCACGACACGCTCATCGGTCCGCATTGCCTGATCTGTGCGCACGTGGCCATCGCGGGCGCAGTGGTGATCGAGGAAGGCGTCACGCTCTGGGGCCAGGTGGGCGTGCCCAGCAAGGTCACCATCGGCAAAGGCGCCGTGATCCTGGGCCAGAGCGGCCTGATGAGCAGTGTGGAGGGCGGCCGGAGCTACCTGGGATCGCCGGCGCGCGAATCCAAGGAGAAGCTCCGCGAGATCGCGCTGGCGGCGCGCCTGCCCGAGATCGTCAAGAAGCTCGGCCTCTGACATGACGCGCCTGGACAAGATCACCGACCGGCTCAACCTGAAGGAATTCCAGTTGCGCGCGCTGCTGGACGTCACCAAGGCCATCATCAACAACCCCGGCCGCGAGGAACTGCTGGACCTGTACGCGCGCATCCTGCGCGACGACCTCGGCATCACGCGCCTGATGCTCTTCGAGCATGCCGATGGCTGGCGCTGTGCGCACCACTTCGGGGCCGCGGCGCATCAGCCGGAGGTGGATGTGCGGCCCATCGCCGAGCAGTACAGCGACATCCAGTTCCTCGGCTCCACGGACGCGGCCGGACTGGAAGGCTTCGACATCGCCGTGCCGGTGCACCACCGGGACCGGCCCCTGGCCCTGCTGCTCATCGGCGACCTGGACGAAGAGGAGCGGCGCGTGAGCCCGGCGGTGAAGCACCTCAACTTCATCCAGACGATCACCAACCTGATCGCCGTGGCGCTGGAGAACCGGCGCCTGCAGAAAGCCGCCCTGCAACAGGAACGCGACCGGCGCGAACTGGAGCTGGCCGCCGAGATGCAGGGCATGCTGATCCCGCGCGCCCTGCCCAACGACGCGCAGGTGCAGGCAGCGGCCTGGTACCAGCCCCACCGCCAGGTGGGCGGCGACTACTACGACCTGTTCATGGCCGGGCCCGAGCGCATGGTGCTCTGCGTGGCCGACGTCAGCGGCAAGGGCATGGCCGCCGCACTGCTCGTTTCGAACTTCCAGGCCACGCTGCGGGCCATGTTCGCGGCGGAGCCGCGGCTTGACCGCGCCATGCTGGACCTCAACAAGCTGGTGATGGACAGGGCGCGCGGCGAGCGGTTCATCACGGCTTTCCTCGGGGTGATCGACCTGGCTGCCGGCCGTATGCATTACGTCAACGCCGGTCACAACCCGCCGTTGCTCCTGCGCGGCGATGCCTGTACGGAGCTGTCCACCGGAAGCATCGCCTTGGGCATGCTGCCGGACCTGCCCTTCGTTTCCGTGGGCGAGGCCCGCGTGGACGGGGCGACCTTGCTGGCCTACACGGACGGCCTGGTGGAACAGGAGGATGCCCTGGGCAACAGCTTCGGCATTGAGCGCTTGCAGCGCATGGTAGTGGAGTTCGCGCCGGGCGGACCAGCGGCCGTGGTGGAGACCGTGAAGGCCGGCTTCGAGGCGCACCGCGCGGGCGAGCCCTACCTGGACGACATCGCGCTGCTCACGTGCCGCTTCGGTCACGTCTGAGGCGCCACAGCGCGCTTCGCCGGGAAGCGGATGTCCAGCACCACGATCATGGCGATGAAGCCCCAGAACGGCACGCTGGCCTTGTCCAGGTCCAGGAAGTTGTTCAGCACCCCGTGGATGAAGTAGGTGACCAGGCCGAAGAACGCGGCCCCCACCAGCTGGCGATGCAGCCCCGCAGGCAACCGTGACCACAGGCGGATGGCGGTCCAGCACACGGTGGCGATCAGCCACACCACCAGCAGCGCGCCCATCACCCCCTGTTCCGCCAACGGACCGAGGAACTCGCTGTGCGCGTTGCCATTGGTGCCGAAGTTGGTGCTGATGATGGTGCGGTCCGCAGCGGCCTGGAACGGGGCGTACTGGAACATGTAGGTGCCCGGGCCCCAGCCCATCACGGGCTTCTCCTCGAACATGCGCAGCGCCGAGTTCCAGCGGTTGATGCGTTCGAGGTTGCTGGCGTCCGAGCTGATGTTGCCGATGCTGCTCACGTGCTCCGCCAGGTCGGTGCTGCTTTCGTCGCGGTTGCGCTCCAGTTCCACCAGGATCCGGTCCAGGTTGAGCAGCACCAGGCCACCCACCACCACGGCAACGGCACCGATCATCCAGGCCTTGATGCGTAGCCGCATCACCACGAAGAGCGCCGCCGCACCGGCCACGCCCACCCATGCCGCGCGGGTGTAGGAGAAGATCATGCCCAGGGTGAGCACCGCCAGGAAGCCCAACGCGAACAACCACTGTCCCTTGAACCGCTGCGGCAGGAACAGTGCGGTGACGGCGAAGGGGAACAGGAAGGCGATGATGGCGCCGTAGCTCGTATGGTCCTTGAAGAAGGGCTCCATCACCCAGTGCGCGGGATCGTGCTCGAAGTGGTAGCCCGCGTGCCGGATGAGGGTGCGGACGATCACGATGGCCAGGCCCGCAGCGAAGCACCAGAAGAAGCGCAGAATGTCCCCATCGCGCTCGAAGAGCCGGGTGCACAGGAAGTACATCGAGCCCACGAACCACAGGCGGGCCAGCAGGTACTTCACGCTCACCACCGGCATGCTGCTGGGAATGATGCAGACCGCCATCCACAACAACTGCAGGCCGATGGCGATGGTGACGGGGTGCCGCCACACGCGGGCATCCAGCACGTTGCGTTCCAGCCCGAGCTTCACCAAGAACAGGAGGAGCAGGCCCAACATGAGCGGCTCCGTGGGTAGGCTGATGCCAATGCCGCCGAGTTCCAGCTCCTCCAAGTTGATGGAGAGCGGTGTGGCGAAGGCGATCACCAGCAGCAGGCGGTCCGGGCGGAAGAGCGCCGTCCACGCCAGCAGCAAGCCCACCGGCAGCAGGTTCAACCAGTAGAACTCGCGCGCCACCAGCACACCGTTGAGCGCGATGAACGCCAGGCAGGCGATCGCGACCCAATTGCTCCGCAGCGCGCGTACCATGTCAACCCTGGTTGCGCTCGCGCCAGAGGGCGAGCAGGAAGCAGAGGAACAGGGTGGAGGCCGTGCTTACCAGCACGATCAGCCAGCGCACGGGGTACACCTTCTTGTCCGGCACCTCGGGGTACACCACCACGTTGGTGTAGGTGAGCTCCTTGCTCAGGTCCGTGCGCACCTTCTCCAGTTCGTTCAACCGGGCCGCGTAGTTGCCGCGGAAGATGTTGCCCAGGTCCGTGAGCTGGCGGAACTCCCCACCCTTCTCGCCCAGGGCCTTCAGCAGTGCGCGTGCCTCATCCCGGGCCGCTGCGCTGGCCCCACCGCTCTGCATGCGCAGGTAGCCGCGCGTCACCTCCTCGGTCTGCGCGTCGTAGTTCAGCAGCCCCGTCTCGCGGCGGAGCGCGGCCAGGCGCGTCTCCACGCTGTCCATCTTCCGCTGCTCAATGGCGAGCTCGCGTTCGGCGATGGCGAGCACCTCGGCGCTCTTCTCGCGCTGCAGGCGGCGCGCCAGCAGGTTCACCTGGTCCAGGATGGTCACCACCATGTCGCGGGCCATCACCGGGTCCTCGTCCGTCACCTCCAGCTGCACGCTCTCGTAACGCGTCTTGCCGATCTCCACGCGCTCGCGGTAGAGGTTGTACAGGATGAAGCGGCCCGTGGGCGCGGCGGTGTCCACGCGCCAGTGCTCCGCCAGCCGGTACTTCGCGATCACGCTGTCGCGCACGCTGTTGCTCTCGAACAGCTGCAACAGCTGATCACTGCGGGTCTCGATGGAGTAACTGTTCAGGTTCACCGGGTACACGATGGCCATGGAGCGGTACCGCGGCTTGATGATGGCCGGGTGGCTCAGCCCCGCGGACAGCACCACGGCGGCGATGGCGGCGCCGATGAAGAGGCGCGGGTGCCGGCGGAACACCCCGAGGAACTCGCCGAAGGAGAGCCGCTCATCCATGGTGGCGGAGGCGCGCGGCCTGGTGTTGCACCACAAGCACGAGCAGGGCGAAGAGCAGGCCGCTCACGGCGCTGACCACGGTGATCAGCCAGCGCACGGGGTAGGCCTTCTTGTCGCTGGGCTGGGCCCGTTCGAGCAGGAACTTGTGGGGGATGTCGTTCTCCAGGTCGCTGCGGGCCTGCGACAGGCGCATGCGGTACACGCCCAGGCGCCAGATCTCGTTGATCAGGCCTTCGTCCATCACCTGGTAGGGGCCGCCGTAGCGGGACATCGGCTCGAAGCGCTGCTCGATGGCGGTCACCGCGCGGTCGTTGCCCTTCACCAAGGCTTCGCCCAAGGCCTGGGTGTAGCGTTCGCTCTGCGTGCGGTAGTCCTGCACGCCGAGGCCGCGCAGCACGCGCAGGCTGTCGGCCATCTTGCGCACGTAGGCCTCCTGCTCGTTCACGCGGCGCTCCACCAGCGCATAGCCCTTCAGGGCGCGGTCGCGGGCCATCTCGGTCCACACCGTGTCCGCCAGGTCGGCGATGGCGTTGGCCATGTCCGCCGCGCGCTGGGGCTCCACGTCCATCACCTCCACGCTCACGCTGCCGTACTTGGTGTAGGTGATGCGCACGTGGTCCTTGTAGGCCTCGAAGAGCTCGGCCTTGCGGTGCGCGCCGTTGGGATCGATGCCGTACACACCCATCAGCCCGAAGCGCTCGGCCACCCGGTCGCGGATGCGGTCGGAATGGAGCACCTGCAGCAGGGTCTGGGCCTGCTCCTCCTCGCCGATCTCCATCAGGTCCAGGCCCTGCTGGCCCTCGTTGAGCAGGCTCTTGGAAAAGGCGTTGCTGAGGGCGGGGAACATCACCACCTCGCTCTTGTAGCGCGGGGTGATCACGAAGGCGGCCACCACCCCGGCCACGGCGCCGAGCAGGGTAAGGGCGACGATCAGGCGCCGTTTGCTCCAGAGCAGCAGGAGCAGGTCCATCGGTTCGGACGGCGCGGGACGCGGTTCAGGGCTCATGGGCAGGGGGTACGCGAAAGGTCCGCGAAGATAGCCGGGCAGGCCGGAGCGGCGGACCGTGCCACCAACGCGGGAAAGGGGGGCGTGGTATGTGCCGGGCAGGCGAAAGGAAAAGGGCGCCGAAGCGCCAACTTCATGCTCCTTCACGGCAGCTCAGATCATCGCAACAGCCGCCCGGGCCGGCCAGCGCCGGAGGCGAAGACAAGATGCGGCACTCGGGCCGCACATCCCCCACACAAAGCCCGGACCCGAGCGCCGGTCGGGAGGTGATTCATTTCGTTCAGTCTCATTGACCAATGTGGATTATCGCCACCCTAGCCTTAGCTCCCGAATTGTCGAAGGCAACGAGCGCTAATAAGCCAGTAGGCCAACCTCTAGTGTTCATCATAGCAGAATCTCCGCGCCAGATCAGTTCGCCCTTTTCCACGACGGTGCCTCGACCATCGTAAAGCATATAGCTTGTTGGTCTTGGTGCTATTCCCTTCGTAGATATGAGAACTTCTTCAGTACATGGATTCGGCGCGATGACAAGTTCAGGATTCTCGTCATCTCGATCTATTTCCGTTGCCAAGGGACAAACTCCGGGAACTTCTGACACACAAACGGCATCTATGAAAACATACCCACCGGCGTTACCCACCGAAGAACTGTCCAGCAGCACGATGTCCAACTGTGACTGGCTCAGGGGGTTACCGATCACGATTTGCGTATATGCAGAATCCGGAATGAACATTCCGCTCACAAGTATCCAATCAACCGTGTCCGTCGGAGCTGATTCGATGCTAAGCACCGCCCACAGAGGAAGCGGATCAATCCCGTTAATGTGCAGGAACGGTACGGTAGAAAAAAATACACCCACTCCACTACAGCTCTGATCCGGTTGTGGAGCAAAAAGTCCCCAGCCACCCACAGCTAAGCGGAAGGAGATATAAACAGGGACCCCCGGAGTAAGAGCTGAGAGCAGATCGGCACCCATGAATTCCCGACTAGCAGAGTCTCCAGGAAGAAAGCTGATAAGTCCAGCGTAGCCATTGCCCTCAAACGGATACTGAAAGCCGAAGCCATTCAATGGTACATCGACGTAGCCCACGGTATCGCACACATTGAAGAGGTCGGCACTCCCTCTGAAAGTTCGCCATGGAGGGGCCGATCCAATCGCACTGAAGTTGTTCGGACAACTATCTATTTGTTCAAAACTTGGATTCGGCACAAGGTTCTGGCCCTTGACCATTCCAAACACAGCAAGGCACAGAAAGAAGTACGCAGTGCGCATTATGGCCACAAGGTGTTTGCGCCGTGAAGTTCGCACGCCTTGGCAAAATCCAATTGACGGGTGGGTAAGTTCACACACCCACCCGCTCCCGCACCAGCCCCCACGCCGCACGCCACGGCAGGAGACCAGTGAGCGCGGCCAGCACCACGGCTGCCATACACACCACCACCGCGCCGGCGAACAGCCCAAGCGCGGCACTACGGGTCCAGGCCCCGAGCGCCACCAGCAACGCGGCGAACGCCAGCGCCCCGAGCACATGCGCCGTGCGCGGCCGCAGCTGGAAACGCCGTGCGGCGATGAGCACCTGCGCCAGCGCCGTGGCACCCTGGGTGATGAGCCCGGCCCACGCAGCGCCCAAGGTCTGGTAGCGCGGGATGAGCACCAGGTTGAGCGCGATGTTGAGCACCATGCCCGCCGCGGCCATGCGGTTCAGTGTGCGCAGGTCGCCCGCGGCGGTGAGCAGCGTGCCGAACACGTAGGTGATGCACACGGCCAGGAAGCTCCACACCATCACGGCGAAGGCCGGCGCGGAGGCGTCCGTGTGCTCGGCGTAGCGCAGGTCCATCAACGGCCGCGCATACCAGGTACCGATCACGGCGGCGCACAGCGCGCCCACGAGCACCAGGCGCGTGGCCGTGCCCACCAGGGGCCCCACGTCCGCGCGCTGGGCCAGCAGGCGGGTGAACATGGGCAGCAACAGGCCGGCGAGCAGGAAGCCCAGCATGTTCAGCGCCTCGAAGAAGCGGAAGCCCTGCGCGTAGATGCCGGCCTGCGTGGCGCCATCGGGCAGCAGGCGCTCCAGCATCACCGTGTCCGTACGGTAGTAGAAGGTCATCAGCAGCACCAGCAGTGCATAGGGGTAGCAATCGCGCAGCACCGCGCGGAAGAAGGGCGGGTCCCAGCGCAGGGCGGGCATGCCCCCGTGCGCCGCCACGCGCGCGAAGGCCACCACCGCCGTGGCGCCGTAAGCGGCGGTCTGCGCCCAGGCGAACCAGGTGATGGGCACCGCCGCCTGCGCCCCCCGCCCCCAGAGCAGCCAGGCCATCAGGCCGATCAGGAGCACGCGGTCCAGCACGCTCAGCAGGCTGTCCTGCGCATAGCGCTGCGCGCCGGCGATGTTGCTGCGCAGGTAGAGCACCAGCGCGGCGAGGGCCTGGTTGAGCGCGAGGATGGAGAGCAACTGCAGCTCCGTTCCGCGGTAGCCCAGTACCCAGGCCACCACGAAGAGCACCACCCCGTAGCCCAAGGCGAGCAGGCCGCGCAACGACAGCAGCCCACCGGCATCGTGCCGCATGCGTGAGGGGTCCTGCGCGATGCGCCGCGTGTTCCAGTTGGTGCTGCCCAGGTCCAGCACGATGTTGAGCAGGAAGCTCAGGCTGAGCAGCGCCGCATAGGTGCCATAGGCGGCCGTGCCGGCGCGGGCCTGCACCTCCGCATCGATGCCCAGGATGTAGAAGGGCTTCACCAGCAGGTTCAGCACCAGCACCAGGGCAAGGTTGGCAACGAAGGCGCGGCGCATGGGGTGGGCGGCGATGCGAAGAAAGGCCAAGCCGCGCCGGGTGGTGGCATGTGCTCCAACGCACGATGAACGCTGCGCCGTGCGTTACGATCCCCCATCCCGACCACCTTTGCCGCCATGCCGGTCCATCCGTTCCGCCTGCCGACCCTCTGCACCGCCCTGCTGGCCTTCGCCTTCACCGCCCTACGGGCACAATCCGGGGACAGCACGGCCTTCTGGCGCGAACAGGCCGCCGGGCATGAAAAGGCGGGGCGCTGGAAGGAGGCGGCGGAGCTGTTGGGCAAGGCCTACCTGCGCTCCGGCGACGTGGAACTGCTGAAGGACCGTGCGCGGGTGCGGGAGGCCTTGGGCGACTCCGCCGGTTGCTGCATCGATCTGCGGGCGTGCATGCGGCTCGGCGAGGAATGGCGGACCCGCTACGTGGACCGCTGCCTGCGCAAGGACACGATGGACTTCGCCGCCAGCGGGCTGTCCGCCGCGCGCTTCCCCGGCATCGTGCAGGTGCGGCGCACGCGCTTCGTGGCCGATGGGGATGTGACCTTCGACCTGCTGGATGCATACGACACCGTACGCGTGGGCCTGGCGGTGAACAACGGCGACACCCTGTTCACCGCGTGCGAACGCATGGCGGAGTTCCCGGGCGGGGAGAGCGCCCTGTTCGCCTTCCTGCGCAAAAGCCAGCGCTACCCGGAGATGGCGATGGAGATGGGCATCCAGGGCAAGGTGTACCTGCAGTTCACCATTGGCACGGACGGTCGCATCAGCGATGCGCGGGTGAAGAAGGGCGTGCATCCGCTGTTGGATGACGACGCGCTGAAGCTGATCGCGAACATGCCCGCCTGGACGCCGGCCCTGCATCTGGGCACGCCGGTGCGGGCGCGCATGATCCTGCCCCTCAACTACGTTCTGCGCTGAAGCCCCGCCGCATGCTCATCGCCGTGAACACCCGCCTGCTGCTGCCCGAGAAGCTCGAGGGCATCGGCTGGTTCACCCACGGCACGCTGAGCCGTCTGGTGAAGGCGCACCCGGAGCACCGCTTCGTCTTCCTCTTCGACCGGCCCTTCGACCGGCGCTTCATCTACGCGGACAACGTGCGGGGCGAAGTGGTGTGGCCGCCCACGCGCCATCCCCTCCTCTACCGCCTCTGGTTCGAGCACCGTCTTCCGGCGGTGCTGCGGCGACTGAAGGCCGACCTCTTCCTTTCACCGGACGGCTTCCTGAGCACGCGCGTGCCGGATAGCCTGCCGCAGGTGGCCGTGATGCACGACCTCAACTTCGAGCACTACCCGCAGGACCTGCCGCCGGCCTACAGCCGCTACTACCGCACCTGGTTCCCGCGCTTCGCGCAGAAGGCCGCGCGCATCATCACCGTAAGCGGGTACAGCAAGCAGGACATCGTTGAACGCTACGGCGTACCCGCCGACCGCATCGACGTGGCCTACAACGGCGTGGGCGAAGTGTTCACGCCGCTGAGCGCCGCCGAACGGGCCACGGCCCGCCAGCGCTTCACAGGCGGCGCCCCGTACATCGTGTGCGTGGGCAGCTTGCACCCGCGGAAGAACGTGGCGCGGCTGCTGGAGGCCTTCGACCGGGTGGCGGAACATGATCCGCAGGTGAAGCTGCTGATCGTGGGGGCACGCATGTTCAAGGATGCACAGATGGAACGGGTGCTCGGCGCGATGCGGCACCGGGAACGGGCGGTGTTCGCAGGCCGGCTGGCGCACGCGGACCTGCGGCTGGCCCTGGGCGGGGCGGAGCTGCTGGCGTATGTGAGCTACTTCGAGGGCTTCGGGATACCGGTGGCCGAGGCCATGCGTTGCGGTGTGCCCGTGGTGGCCGCCAACGCCACCAGCCTTCCGGAAGTGGCGGGCGACGCGGCCCTCTACTGCGACCCGTTCAACGTGGAGGACATCGCCCGCGCGCTGCGCACCATGCTCGGGGATGCGCCTTTGCGTCAGCGCGCCATCGCTGCGGGGCTGGAGCGCGCCCAGCGCTACGATTGGGAGCGCACCGCCGAGGCCGTCTGGGCCACCTTGGAACGTGTGATGCCCCGCCGATGAAGCTGGCCGCCTACCACACCGCAGGCCTCGTGGAGGCCGGTTGCGACGAGGCTGGTCGGGGCTGCCTGGCCGGCCCGGTGGTGGCCGCTGCCGTGATCCTGCCGCCGAAGCTGCGCCTGCCGGGCCTCAACGACAGCAAGCAGCTCACCGCCGCCCAACGCGAACGGCTCCGTCCGCTGATCGAGCGCGACGCGATCGCCTGGTGCGTGGCCGAGGCGAGCGTGGCGGAGATCGACCGCTTGAACATCCTGCACGCCTCCATGCTGGCCATGCACCGCGCCATCGACGGCCTGAAGGAACGGCCCGAGCTCCTGCTCATCGACGGCAACCGGTTCACGCCCTACTTCGGCATCGCCCATGCCTGCGTGATCGGTGGCGACGGGCGCTTCCGCAGCATTGCAGCGGCGAGCGTGCTGGCCAAAACGCACCGCGATGAACGCATGCAGCAGCTGCACGCGGAGCATCCGCAGTTCGGCTGGGCGGTGAACAAGGGCTACCCCACCGTGGACCACCGCCGTGCCATTGCCGCGCACGGCCCGTGCGCACACCACCGCACCAGCTTCACGCTGCTGCCGGAGGCACGCTGAACACGGCAGTGCATGCACAGGCCGCTGTGCGAAATGCACCCGGCAGGCACCGCGCCAGGGCTGTTGCACGGCCGCACTTTTGGGCGCCCGCCATGCGCCGCACGCTCATCGTCCTCATCCTGCTCGCCATCGTCGGTGGCATCGCGTGGTGGCTCATCGGCCGGCAGCGTGCGCAGGTGCCCGCCGCGGATCCGTGGGATGCGCTGCCGCCGAACTGCGCGGTGGTGCTGGAGATGCAGGCCCCTGTCTCCACCTGGCAACGGGCCACAGGCACCGCACAGATCTGGAGCGCCTGGGAGAAGCTGCCCGGCTTCGCGCCCTTCCACGCGCTGATGGGCCGGCTCCAAGGCATCGCCGATGGCAACGCTGCGGCGGCGAAGGCCATGGACGCCTCCACCCTGCTGGTGGTCCTCGTTCCGCGCGGCGAAGGCGCCTCCGCCGTCTGGATCTGGTCCCTGCGGCCGGACCGGTCGCTGCTGGCGGCCATTGGGCCGACGTTGGGCGGGGAGCTGGAGCAGTTGCTGGTGCCCGGTGGCGAACGCGTGCGCCTGCAACCGGACAAGGACCTGTCGCCGATCCTGCTCACCATGCACCGGGGCGCGCTGGTGTTCTCCACCGACGGTCCGCTGCTCGATGAACTGCGGACCGTGGACACGGAGATGCCCCGGGACACGGCCTTTGCACGCCTGCGCGGCACGCTGGGCGCCGGAACCGATGCGCACCTGCTCGTGCACACCGGGCGGGCCCGGCGGCTGCTGAACACCTGGTGCACGGAAGACCCCCTGGAGCCGCTGAACGGACTGGAAGGCTGGCTGGCCTTGGACGTACGCTTCCGCCCCGAGGCGCTGCTGATGAGCGGCCTCTGCATGCCGGACCGCTCGCCGGTGACCCTGCGCGCCCTGGAGGAGCAGGAGCCGGGCCGGCCGGGTATCGGCCGCGTGCTGCCCCCCGATGTGCACGGGCTGGCGGAATGGAACATCCGCGATGCGCACGCCCATTGCGCGCTGGTGCGGGGTGAAGCGCTGGACGAGACCCTCTTCGAAGCGTACGGGGCCTGGGTGCACGGGGCCATGGGCACGGCCGCGGCCGGCGTCGACAGCACACGCCAGCGCTGGGCCGTGTTCCGCACGGACGATCCCGAGCGGGCACGTACGGCACTGGATCGCCGCTGCCCCACCGGTTGCGACACGCTGAGCTACCGCGGTGCGCGCATCGCCCTGCTGCTGGATACCGGAGCCCTGGCCGCCGTGTGGGGGCCAGCCTTCGAGGCGTTCGAACATCCCTGGTACGCGGTACTGGGCGACCGCGTGGTGTTCAGCGACGCGGTGAACGCCATGCGCCTGGCGATCGATGCGTATACCGATGGCAGCTCGCTGCAGCAGGATCCGGCGCAGGGCCGCCTGTTCGACCAGCAGGCCACGGACGCCGCGTTCACCTGGTACGTGCGGCCCAAGGAGGCACTGCAGGCCTTGCGACCGGCACTGCGTTCAGCCGGAACCGGCGCACTGGACCGTTACGCGGACGGCTGGAACGCGACCACCGGCGCGCTCGTGCAAGTGAGCGCACGCACCAACGGCGTGTACGAGGTAACGGCCTGCCTCGCCGGCGGTGGCCCGCGTCCTGCGGCCGATCAACGGAGCGATGTGCGCTGGACCGCCACCATCGATGCACCCATCACTTGGGGCCCATACTTGGTGAAGGACCACCTGAGCCGCACGCGGCAGGTGGTGGTGCAGGACGAGCGGAACCGCCTCTCCCTGATCGCCTGCACGGGCAAGGTGCTCTGGCAGCGCGAACTGGACGGCCCCATCCTCGGCGAAGTGCACCAGGTGGACCGCTACAAGAACGGCAAGCTGCAACTGCTGCTGAACACGGCGGGCCGCATCCACCTGATCGACCGGAACGGCAAGGATGTGGAGCACTTCCCGGTAGTGCTGCCGGAGGCCGCCAGCACCGGGCTGAACGTGTTCGATTACGAAGGGCGCAAGGAATACCGGGTACTGGTGCCCACGGTGGAGGCGAGACTGCTCAACTACGACCTGAACGGCAAGCCGGTGGACGGCTGGAAGCCACCGCGCACGCCGAACACCTGCGATGTGCCGGTGCAGTTCCTCCGCCTGCGTGGCAAGGACCACCTGGTGCTGGTGGATCACGGCGGCAAGGTGACCGTGCTGGACCGGCGCGGCGATCCCCGGTACGCCGCCAAGCTCGAGGCCGCCGGCATGGACCGCGCGCTCGGGCTGCTACCCGCCCTGGACATCGGTGATGTGCGCCTGCTCTGGCGCGACAAGGACGGCGGAACCCATGCGGGCACGCTCGCCGGCACCGTGGAGCCCATCCCCTCGGCCGAGGACGCGTTGAACGTGAACGGGGCCCTGCGCTATCCCCTTGCCGGCACCGAGCGGCCCGCCCCGGTGGAGGACATCGACATGGACGGCCGCCGCGAGCGCGTGTCCATCGACGACCGCGGCCGCATCACCGCCACCGACGCGCCATGAGCACCGACCGGACCGACATCCGCGATGCGGCCGACGTGGAACGCCTGGTGGCGGACTTCTACGCGCAATTGGTGATCGACCCCGTGGTGGGCCACTTCTTCAAGGACCTGGACCTGGCCCATCACCTGCCGAAGATCGAGGCCTTCTGGCGCAGCGTCCTTTTCGGTGAACGCGCCTACACGGGCGACCCGATGACGGCGCACATCGCCCTGCACCGCCGCCATCCGATGGAGCAGGTCCATTTCGACCGGTGGCTGGCGCTGTGGAACGCCACCATCGATGCGCACTTCAGCGGCCCGCATGCGGCGGAGGCCAAGGCCCGCGCGGCCACCATCGCGCCGGTGATGGCGTGGAAGGTCCGCAGGTCCGGGGAGTGACGCTCAGTTGCGCGGTTTGCGCAGCCACACGCGCTGGCCGGGCTTCACCGGGTCGGCGATGCCCACGCCGTTGTACTGGGCCAGCTTCTTCAGCTTCACCCCGTAGCGCTGGCTGATGCCCCAGAGCGTTTCGCCCAGCTCCGCCGTGTGGTATTCCGGTGCGCGGCTCTTGTTGCGCTTGGGCTGGATGAAGATCGCCTGGCCCTCCTCCAGCGGCTGGTCCTTCGGCAGGTCGTTCCAACCGGCGATCCAGCCCGGCATCTGCTCCAGTTCGTTCGCGATCTGGATGATGGTCTCCCCGCCTTTGGCGCGGACGAACTTCACGCGGCCATCCAGCCGGAACACCTCGCGCCCGCCGCCGATGGTCACCGTGCGGTCGTCGTTGCTGGTGCGTGCGCGACCGTGGGTGCGCGCGGGCTTCTGCTTCGCTGGCGCGGGCGCATCGCGGCGGGCGTACTGCACATCGATGCCCTGGTCCAGCTTGTCCAGCTCGTAGCGCTCGATCAGGTCGATCAGCTTCGCGGGGTAACGCGGATCGGTGGCGTAGCCGGCCTTCTTCAAACCGTGGGCCCAGCCCTTGTAATCCGTGGGCTTCAGCTCGAACAGGGCCGCGTAGCGGGGGCGTTGCAGGAACTTGCTGTGGTCCTCGAAGCTGTCCTCGGCGCGCTTGTACTTGCGGAAGCAATCGTCCTTCTTGTCGTCATCGTGGTACATCTTCCCGCCCGTCCAATCCGGCGTGCACTTGATGCCGAAGTGGTTGTTCCCTTCGCTGGCGAGCACGCTCTGTCCGTTGCGGCTTTCGAGCAGGCCCTGGGCCAGGGTGATGCTGGCGGGGATGCCGTGCTCCTTCATCTTGTTCACGGCCACCTCCTTCCACTGCTGGATGTAGGCCTCCGAGGCGGAACTGCGGCCCGGGGGCTGGGCCATGCCCTGGGCCAGAAGGGAGCAGGTGCCCAGGGCGGTGATGAACGAATGGACGAAACGCATGGCTGATCGGGCATGCTTGCCCAAACAACGAAGCTATCGGTGTGCCAAAGCCGCTTTCGGGGCCCCGCATACAGACTATGAACGCGCGATCGTCGATCATCCGCATGAAACACCTGTGAACAAATCGCCAGCTCCGGCGTTTCAGCGTGGAACACGCTGTCCGTCAATGGACGACAACACCCAGCCCCGACCCCAGGAGGACGACAAGCGCATGGAGCGCCTCGGCCTGGAGAAGGGCGACTACTACTGGTCGCCCGAGGGCTTTCTCGTGTTCACCGAGCAATACCACCGGAAACGGGGCCATTGCTGCGGCAACCGCTGCCGGCATTGCCCATATGAGCACGAGGGGGTGGCAGCGGGGAAAAAAGGCAGCGCATAGTCCCGATCTTCGCGCATCGCCTTCGCATTCATGCCTCGGCGACCGAAGTATGCCAGCCGTAGCCGCCAACACTGACCTCGCCCGTTTCCAGCAGACCATCCGCGAAGGCATCCCCGAGGTGCTTCCGCCCGCCCGCCCGCTCGACCCCGGCGTGAGCCACGCGCCCAAGCGCAAGGACATCCTCACCGCCGACGAGAAGAAGCTGGCCCTGCGCAACGCCCTGCGCTACTTCCACCCGAAGCACCACGCTGTGCTCGCGCCCGAATTCGCGCAAGAGCTGCAGGAATACGGCCGCATCTACATGCACCGCCTGCGTCCGGAGCACCCCATGTACGCGCGGCCCATCGACCACTACCCCGCCAAGAGCCGGCAGGCCGCGGCCATCATGCTGATGATCCAGAACAACCTGGACCCGGCCGTGGCGCCGCAAAGGGACATTGGCCTGCCTTGGCTCTTCGATACGTTGGCGAATGTTCAGGCGACGGTGACGATCGTCGATACGGTTGTGCAATTCGGAACGAGCGTCGCTCGCAAGACCATCCAGCTCTCGAACGGCAACGTGATCCAACTCAGCGAAGCCTTCGGTATCCTGAGCTGGATGGATCATTCTGATCGGTGTTCACGGCGCGAACGTTGGCAGGCTCATTCCTCAGGTGTCCGCTTTCTATCCCTACCAAGCGGGCGACGTGATCCAATACAGGACGGACTACGGCAATTGTTGGCCGTGCAATGGATACGACTCGAAGTTCAAGATCACCATCGCACAGATCGAGGATCAGGACAGCGCCATCGCCTTTGAGGGCTGGATGACCGGCTATACGCACCACTATTATGAGTATGGGTGGAACAACTATTCGCACTGGTACACATATGTCGATGAATCGACAACCTGGTCACAGACAACTCCCATCTCCCATTCTTCGAACTGGTCGACTCGTATCCTGGTCAATCGATCGATTCATCCCCGTGGCAGACCGGGGATGTCTGGGCGGGACTTTGTGCATCGCCCGGCACGGGATCGATACGGCCGGTCGATACACCATGCGTTGTGAGCCGATACCGGGGGTCGGCCATTTCACCTTGCCCATATCGGATCCGTCGGGGCCCCTTGTTGGGATCCAACAGGGTTCGAATTCGTTCCGAGGATCAGCCACCTTGCGGAGTTGAATACCTTGAGGGCATCGGGCTTGTGCAATACGGCGGCTCGTTCTTCGAAACAGGGGAATCATTCGTGCTCGAAGGGACGGTGGTGGCGGGTGATACGACCGGTGTCATCTTGTCCGACGACCAATTGCTCGCGACCCCGGATGCGGTATCAACGAACCGGTTGCGATCTTTCCTAATCCGGCAAGTGACCGGTTGACGATCGCGTCAGAACCCGGCCTTACCGGTACTTGGCACATTGCCCATATGGATGGTCGTTCGTTGCAGGCCGGTGCACTGAGCCGCGCGCTTCAGGATGGCATCGACATTAGCACATTACCGCCGGGCACATACCTGTTGAGGACATCCTTGGAAGAGCAAGTGCATATTCAGCGCTTCATCATCGCGCGCTGAATTCCGGCCGAGCCCGATCTTCGCGCTATGCCAGCCGTCGCCGCAAACCCTGACCTCACCATCTTCCGCCAGTCCATCCAAGAAGGCATCCCCGATGTCCTTGCCCCCGCCCGTCCGCTCGACCCCGGCGTGAGCCACGCGCCCAAGCGCAAGGAGATCCTCTCGCCAGCGGAGAAGAAGCTGGCCCTGCGCAACGCCCTGCGCTACTTCCACCCGAAGCACCACGCCACGCTGGCGCCCGAGTTCGCGCAGGAATTGAAGGAGTACGGTCGCATCTACATGCACCGCCTCCGGCCGGAGCACCCCATGCACGCGCGGCCCATCGACCACTACCCCGCCAAGAGCCGGCAGGCCGCGGCCATCATGCTGATGATCCAGAATAACCTGGACCCGGCCGTGGCACAGCACCCGCACGAGCTGATCACCTACGGCGGCAACGGCGCGGTGTTCCAGAACTGGGCGCAGTACCGTCTGGTGATGCAGTACCTGAGCGAGATGACCGACGAGCAGACGCTGGTGATGTACAGCGGTCACCCGCTCGGCCTCTTCCCCAGCCACCCCGATGCCCCGCGCGTGGTGGTGACCAACGGGATGATGATCCCCAACTACAGCAAGCCCGACGACTGGGAGCGCTTCAACGCCCTCGGCGTGACGCAGTACGGCCAGATGACCGCCGGCAGCTACATGTACATCGGTCCGCAGGGCATCGTGCACGGCACCACCATCACCGTGCTCAACTCCTGCCGCATGATCAAGTCGTCGCCAGGAACGAAGGGCAAGCTCTTCGTCACCGCGGGACTCGGCGGCATGAGCGGCGCACAGCCCAAGGCCGGCAACATCGCGGGCGTGGTCACCATCTGCGCCGAGGTGAACCCCGCTGCTGCGCACAAGCGCCACAGCCAGGGCTGGGTGGATGAAGTGATCAGCGACGTGGATGCGTGCATCGATGCCGCGCTCGCCTGGCAGAAGAAGGGTGAAGCGCACAGCATCGCCTACCTCGGCAACATCGTGGACCTGTGGGAGCGCCTCGCGGCGCGCAATGTGAAGGTGGACCTGGGCAGCGACCAGACCAGTTTGCACAACCCCTGGGCCGGCGGCTACTACCCCGTGGGCCTGAGCTACGAAGAGAGCAACGCGCTGATGGTGCAGGACCCGGCCGCCTTCAAGCAGCGCGTGCAGGAAACGCTGCGGCGCCATGTGACCGCGGTGAACACGCTCGCCGCGAACGGCATGTACTTCTTCGACTACGGCAACGCCTTCCTGCTGGAGAGCAAGCGCGCGGGCGCTGAGATCGGCGGCCTTCACGGAGAAGAGTTCCGCTACCCCAGTTATGTAGAGGACATCATGGGGCCCATGTGCTTCGACCACGGCTTCGGTCCGTTCCGCTGGGTGTGCACAAGCGGCGATGCAAAGGACCTCGCCACCAGCGACCGCATTGCCGGAGACGTGCTGGAGGCCATGCTGAAGGAAGCTCCGGCCGAGATCGGTCAGCAGATCGCCGACAACCTGCACTGGATCCGCAGCGCGCAGCAGAACAAGTTGGTGGTGGGCAGCCAGGCGCGCATCCTCTACGCCGACAGCGAGGGCCGCATCCGCATCGCCCAGGCCTTCAACGAGGCCATCAAGAAGGGCGAGATCAGTGCGCCCATCGTGCTTGGCCGCGACCACCACGACGTGAGCGGCACCGACAGTCCGTACCGCGAGACCAGTAACATCCGCGATGGATCGCGCTTCACCGCCGACATGGCCGTGCAGAACTTCGTGGGCGATGCCTTCCGGGGCGCCACGTGGATCAGCCTGCACAACGGCGGCGGCGTGGGCTGGGGCGAGGTGATCAACGGCGGCTTCGGCATGGTGCTCGACGGCAGCGCCGACAGCGACCGGCGGTTGAAGAGCATGCTGCACTGGGACGTGAACAACGGCATCGCCCGCCGCGCCTGGGCCCGCAACCCCAACGCGGTGTGGAGCATCGAGCAGGAGATGAAGCGCACACCGCTCTTGAAGGTGACGCTACCGAACGAGGCAGAGGATGCGGTGATCGACAAGGCCCTGGGCTGAACCGCACTTTTTTCCGCCTCTTACCCAACCGCGGGCCCGGATCTTCCGTGTATGGAGTGGAAGCCAACGAAAACCCACGATCATGAGATCAACTCTTCGCACCTTGACCTTCGGCCTTGCGGCCACCCTCGCCGGCGGGCTGTCGGCCCAGTATCCCTACGGGATCAACGTGTACGGCACCATCGTCGGATGCTTCCCGGGGCAGACGGTGAACATTCAGACCGTGCAAGGCACCCAACCGGCCTACAACTTCGACGTAACGGTGGACCCGAACACCTGCTCCTTCATGGCGGACTTGGGGGTGAGCACCGAGCTGGCCTGGGTACAGGTAAGCACGCAGTGCAACGGCCAGGTGATCACCCTGTACGATTCGGCCTCGTTCACCTTCCTGGGGGACAGCGCCATGATGCAGTTCTCCATGGTGTGCGGGGGCGGCGGCGCCTACGATTGCAACGGCGTGCTGAACGGTCCGGACATGCCGGGCACGGCCTGTGACGACGGCGATCCGATGACCTTCAACGACCTGTGGACGCCCAACTGTGTGTGCACCGGCTCCGACACCACGGCGGTGTACGACTGCCTGTTCATCCCGAACGGCCCCAATCTGCCAGGCACCCCGTGCACCACGTTCTTCGGTACGCCGGGTGTGTGGAACTTGGACTGCGTTTGCGTGGGTGACACCAACAACAACATCATCGACTGCCTGGGCATCGTGAACGGTCCCAACATGCCGGGCACCGCGTGCGACGACAACGACCCCTCGACCACGGTGAGCTGGTGGAGCTTGGATTGCGTGTGCACGTCCGACACGGGTGGCACGCTGTACGACTGCCTGCAGATCCCGAACGGGCCGAACCTGCCCGGCACGCCCTGCATCATCCCCGGCACCATCATCGAAGGCACGTGGAGCAACGCCTGCGTGTGCGTGGCGAACAACACCGACCCCTGCCAGGCCGACTTCTGGGTGCTGCAGGCCTACGGCCAGGACAGCCTGCCCGTCCCTTACGAACTGTGGGTGTGGAACCTGAGCACCGGCGGCAACGGCGACCTCTCCTACCTCTGGAGCTTCGGTGACGGCACGTCGTCCACGGACCCCTACCCCTCGCATACCTACAGCGGCAACGGTCCCTACGTGCTCTGCCTCACCATCACCGACAACAACAGCTGCACCAGCACGCACTGCGACAGCATCAGCATCGACGGGGACGGCATGTACACCGGCATGATCGGTGGGGAAGGCGACCGTCAGGACGGCTTCACCATCAACGTGCAGAACCCCAACGCCGCCACCGCTGTTGAGGAGATGAGCTCGAGCGACATGGCCCTGTGGCCGAACCCGGTGGCGGATGAGCTGAACGTGGCGTTGAACAGCGCGCTCCGCGGCACGGCCATCTTCACCGTGATCGACCTGAACGGCCGCGTAGTGCTGAATGAGCGCCATGCCCTGAACGGACGCACCCAGCTGCGCCTGGCCACCGAGGCACTGGAGCCCGGCATGTACACCCTGCGGATCACCGATGGGGCGCGCACCGTGGCCAGCCAGCGCTTCGTGAAGGCGAACTGATCGTAAGTACCACCACAAGTAAGGGGCGTCCACCGCAGGGTGGGCGCCCCTGCTGCTTCCGGGCGTTGCGAACGCGACATTGATCTCCTTGAAACCCGGTTCACCGGACAACCCGGAGTCCTCCAACCCGTCTTGAGAAGCAAACCGTCGAACACAACCGACCATGAGCAACACGTTCCGCGCGTTCACCTTCTGTCTGACGAGTTGCCTCCTTGGCAGCACCATCGCCCAGAACCCGCATGAGCTCACGGTCTTCGGCACGGTCACCGGATGTCTGCCCGGCCAGACCGTGAATATCCAAACTCTACAGGGTACGAGCCCGGCGTACGACATTGAGGTGCCGATCAACGCCGACAATTGCTCCTTTTTCGCGGTGCTCTGGATCGAAAGTGATACCGCATCGGTGGAAGGATCCACCATTTGCAATGGGCAGCTGGTCACCGCAAATGACGCCGTAGCGTTCAGTGCGCTTGTTGATTCCGGCTTCGTTGGCCTCTGGCTTTCTTGCAACACCAGCACGGATCCGGATTGCTTTGGGATACCCGGTGGGCCGAACCAGCCTGGATATATCTGCTTCGATGACCTGCACCGGTTCGGCATCTGGAACGACGCGTGTGTCTGTATCATCGATTCGCTGCCGTTGGACTGTTCCGGTATCCCGAACGGACCGAACCTGCCCGGCACGCCCTGCGTGATCCCCGGCACTACCATCGAGGGCACATGGAGCAACGCCTGCGTTTGCGAGGCGAACAACACCGACCCCTGCCAGGCCGACTTCTGGGTGCTCCAGGCCTACGGCCAGGACAGCCTGCCCATCCCCTACGAGCTCTGGGTGTGGAACCTGAGCACCGGCAGCGGAACCCTCACCTACGTCTGGAACTTCGGCGACGGCACCTCCTCCACCGAGGCGTACCCCACGCACACGTATGCCGGCAACGGCCCGTACAACCTGTGCCTCTCCATCACGGACGACAGCGGCTGCACCAGCACCCACTGCGATAGCATCAGCATCGACAATGATGGCATGTACACCGGTATGGTCGGTGGCGAAGGTGACCGCCAGGACGGGTTCACCATCAATGTGCAACCGGCCAACGGGTCCAACGGCATCACGGAGCTGAACGCGGGCGATGTGGCGCTGTGGCCGAATCCCGTGGCCGATGAGCTGAACGTGGCGCTGAACAGCGCGCTCCGCGGCACGGCCATCTTCACCGTGATCGACCTGAACGGCCGCGTGGTGCTGAATGAGCGCCATGCCCTGAACGGACGCACCCAGCTGCGCCTGGCCACCGAGGCACTGGAACCCGGCATGTACACCCTGCGGATCACCGATGGGGCGCGCACCGTGGCCAGCCAGCGCTTCGTGAAGGCCAACTGACCATAGGAACCACCTGATGCAGGGGCGTCCACCGCAGGGTGGGCGCCCTTGCTGCTTCCGGAGCGGCCACGGGCGTTCCCTTACCTTCGAAAAATGCCGGATGCCACCCAACCCCACGGCCTGTTCCTCCGTGTATGGAAGTGGACACTTGAACCACATCTTCCCATGCGCTCCATCCTTCGCTCCCTGACCTTCGGTCTTGCAGTGGCTGCGGCCAGCGCCCTATCGGCCCAGTTCCCCTATACCCTGGTGGTGCAAGGCACCATTGCCGGGTGCGTGCCCTTCCAACAGGTGAACATCGCTTCGGCACCCGGTGCACAGCCGTCGTACAACTACAACTTGGAGGTGTTCCCGAACGACTGTTTCTACGACACCATCCTGCATTTCAACAGTGCGTCCGTCGGTATCACCGTGACCACCCAATGCAATGGCATGGTGGTGACCGCCGTTGATTCGGCCACCTTCAACTTCATCGGCGATACGGCGGTGATGACGATCGACCTCACCTGCGGAGGTGGTGGTATGCTGGATTGCACGGGTATGCTGAACGGTCCCAACATGCCGGGCACGGCCTGCAACGATGGGAACCCGAACACCATCAACGACACCTGGGATGCGAACTGCATCTGCCTCGGCACGGCCCAGACGAACTGCCAGGCCAGCTTCACGTACAGCAACTCCTCCCCCTGGGTGATCGACATGTGGAACTACAGCACGGGCCAGGGCTCCATGCTGTACGATTGGCAGGTGTCCAACGGGGCCAATACCGGACAGAACAGCCCCTTTTTCGTGTTCTCCTCACCGGGCGCCTACAGCGTATGCCTCACCATCTACGCTTCGAACCAATGCACCAGCACGATGTGCGACACGGTATATGTGGACTCCGTGGGGAACGTCTCCAGCACACCATTCTACTACGATTGCCTGGGTGCACTGAATGGACCGAACACCCCCGGAACGGCCTGTGACGATGGTGATCCGATGACCATCCTCGACGTTTGGTCGGCGAATTGTGTGTGCGTGGGCCAGGATACCAATACCTATGACTGCCTCGGGCTTCTCAATGGTCTGAACATGCCCGGGACTCCGTGCGATGACAATGACGCGAACACCGTGGATGACGTCTGGTCGGCTTGGTGTGCCTGTTTCGGGGATACGCTTGCATTTGATTGCACGGGCCTTCTGAACGGCCCCAACATGCCGGGCACGGCTTGCGATGATGGCGACCCGAACACCATCAATGACCTCTGGTCACCCACATGCGTGTGCAGCGGCTCCGACACCACGGCCGTTTACGACTGCCTGTTCATCCCGAACGGCCCCAATCTGCCGGGCACCCCGTGCACCACCTTCTTCGGTACGCCCGGTGTGTGGAACATGGACTGCGTTTGCGTTGGGGATACCAATAACAATGTCATCGACTGCCTGGGCCTCCTCAACGGCCCCAACATGCCCGGTACGGCCTGCGACGACAACGATCCGTCCACCACGGTAAGCTGGTGGAGCTTGGACTGCGTGTGCACATCCGACACGGGTGGCACGCTGTACGACTGCCTGCAGATCCCGAACGGACCGAACCTGCCCGGCACACCCTGTGTGATCCCCGGCACCACCATCGAAGGCACCTGGAGCAACGCCTGCGTCTGCATCCCCGACAGCACCGATCCCTGCCAGGCCGACTTCTGGGTGCTGCAGGCCTATGGCCAGGACAGCCTGCCGGTGCCCTACGAACTGTGGGTATGGAACCTGAGCAGCGGCGGCAGCGGCGTCTACAGCTACCTCTGGGACTTCGGGGATGGCACCACCAGCACCGACCCCTACCCCACCCACACCTACGATGGCAACGGCCCGTATGTGCTCTGCCTCACCCTCAACGACCTCAACGGCTGCACGAGCGTGCATTGCGACAGCATCAGCATCGATGGGGACGGCATGTACAACGGCATGGCCGGTGGTGAAGGCGACCGTCAGGACGGGTTCACCATCAACGTGCAGAACCCCGCTGGCGCCAACGGTGTGGAAGAGTTGAACGCGGGCGACGTGGTCCTTTGGCCGAACCCGGTGGTCGATGAGCTGAACGTGGCCATCAACAGCGCGGTGCGTGGCACGGCCACCTTCACGGTGTTCGACCTGAACGGCCGCGTGGTGATGAACGAGCGCCATGCGCTGAACGGTCGCACGCAACTGCGCCTGGCCACCGAGGCGTTGGAGCCAGGGCTTTACACACTACGCATCAACGACGGCACACGCAACCTGACAAGCCTGCGCTTCGTGCGCACCAACTGATCGCACCCAACGGACGCGTGAGGGCATCCCGGGAGCGGGGTGCCCTCGCGCACATCCGGTCAACATGGTCCCCGAAACGCTCATCAACCGTTGCGCACGGCAGGAGCCGAAGGCCCAGTACGAGCTGTACCGGGCACTTCACGGGCTCATGATGTCCATCTGCACGCGGTATGAGCGCAACCGACAGGACGCGGTGGCCCGGATGAACCAGGGATTCCTGAAGGTGCTGCAGAACATCGGCGACCGCCGTCCAGGGGTGCCGTTCGATGCGTGGGTGAGCCGGATCATGATCAACACCGCCATCGACGACTTCCGCAAGCAGCGCAACCGCCGCGAACAGGAGGTGGTGATGGAGCCGGTGGAGGACGGCAGGGCCGCCATGGTGAACGAGTACTTGCGCGACATGGAGGCCGAGGCCTTCGCCGCACTGCTGGACCGGGTGCCACCCATGTCCCGGAACGTGTTCAACCTGCATGCGATCGACGGATACGCGCATGCGGAGATCGCCGAGCTGCTCCAGATAAGCGAAGGCACATCCAAATGGCACGTGGCCAATGCGCGCGCCATACTTCAAAAGGCCATCGCCCAGCAGGCGAAGGCCGCCACCATCAAGACAGAGGTGCGATGAACAAGGAGAACGAATTCGACCGGATCGCCCGCGAAAAGCTCGCCGAGCGCTCCTTCACCTTCCAGGAGGGTGACTGGGCCGCGATGGAACAGCTCATCACCCAGGGCCGGAAGCGCCGCGGCCTCGGCTGGTGGTACACACTGGCCGCCGTGGCCCTGATCGCGCCGATCGCGTGGTACCTGCTGCAGGAGCCCGCCACCGAGGCACCGGCATTGGTGCAAGTGCCCGCCGCACAGCCGAGCGATACGGCCAACGCGCCCACACAAGCACCGGATCGGAACAACACGACCACGAGCGCGGAACGCTCCACCGACACCGGGCACATGGCGGAGAGCAGCGCGACGCCGGGATCGAGCCCGGCCTCCGCATCTGCTCAAAGCGCGGCGGTGCCCGAGCAACAAACCTCAGCGACCGGGGCTACTACAACACAAGCCACAACACGGCCGCGCCCTGCGAACACGCGCACAGGCAACGCCTCGCTGGGCACGAGCCCGACCATCGCACAAACCGCACCACCTTCATCCGGAGCGGTCCCTGCCGAACCCCACATTCAGGCTGCATCGCCCAATACTTCAGGAACCGCAGTGAACGTTGCGACAGCAGCCACGACCGAGGCGAACACGGCACCGCTGGACAACCCCCCCCCCGTGGTGCAGCCGGATGTCCCGATCGCCCCGGGCTCCGAGGAACCTGCGAGCACCGTGGCACCGAGCGGAGGGACCGAAGGAACTTCCGGTGTGACACCTGTGGATGCCCAAAGTCCTCTCGCCCCCGGCAACGCACCGCTCGCGCAGGACAGCACCGCGCCCGCACCACCGACCATCGTGGCGAAGGCCGTGCGTCCGTGGGCCCTGGAGCTCACCGGCCTTGGCGGGGCCTGGGCCTCCGCACCGCGCTACAGCGGCACGGAAACGGACCCTTGGCGCAATGATGTGCACAGCCGCCTGGCACCGGCCTGCGGGGCGGAAGTGGCGTTGCAACGGGGCTGGTTCGGTGTGGGCACGGGCGTCCATGCGACCACCTACAGCGAAGCGGTGCAGCAGGAGCGCCAGCAGACGTCCAATACCAGCGTTGACACGAGCTACGGGCTCACCCCGACGCCCGCGACCATCACGATCATCATCGATACCATCATCCAGGGACCGGCCACCTACTACGTCACCCAGACCATCGACACGGTGCTGAACGTTCTTACGACGGAGTACGACACCACGACCACCGTGACCGTCCTGCGCGAGGGCATCGACCGCGTGAACCGCGTGAGCTACGTGGAAGTGCCGCTCTTCCTGGACCTGCACACATCCGCAGGGCGCTGGACCTTCGGGGCGCGGGGCGGCCCCTTCGTTGGCTTCCGGACAGAGCAACGCACCGTGCTACCGGGCGCCGAAGGCGCGAACGGCAACCTGGCCGACGCCACCTTCCGCAGCACGGTGTTCGGCTGGAGCGCCCGTGTCTACGCGCGTTACCGGCTTACCGACCGCTGGAGCCTGGGGATGGAACCGGGCATGCGCGGCAGCTTCGGCGACGTGATGGATACCCCGGGTATCGCGCGGCGGAACAGCGCCTGGGGCGCCTGGCTCAGCCTGAGCTACCGCCTGCCCTGAGCGAAGGAGGCCGAACTTCGCCGCATGGACCTGGAGCAACTGCCCGCGTTCGTGCGCACCGATGTGGTCCGCGCGGTGATCGAGATCCCCGCCGGCACCGTGGAGAAACGGCAATACGACCCCGCACGCAGCACCTTCCCGGTGGATGAGCGGAACGGGCGGCCCCGGCGCATCGCCTTCCTCCCCTATCCGGCGAACTACGGCTTCGTGCCCGGCACACGCATGGACAAGGCCCAGGGCGGCGATGGGGATGCGCTGGACGTGTTCGTGCTGTGCACCAGCGTGCCCAGCGGCACCGTGCTGGAAGTGGAACCCATCGGCGTGATCGAACTGCTCGACGCCGGCGAGCGCGACGACAAGGTGATCGCGCTGCCGGTCGATCCGGCCCTGCGCACGCTGGAGGCACGCGACCTGCACGACCTGCCCGCTGCGGCCCGGGAGATCCTGGTGACCTGGCTCCTCAATTACGACCCCGAGGACCGGACCCAACTGGTGGGCATCCGGGACAAGGCGGAGGCGCTGCGCATGATCGCGCGGTGGGTCGTGCGTTGAAGGCCTGGCTCAGCCGCGCAGCACGGCACCGGTGGCCTGTTCGATGGCTGTGCGGATGCGCCCCATGGCCTTGTCCACCTGTTCATCGGTAAGGGTCTTCTCGCTGTCCTGCAGCACGAAGCTTAGCGCATAGCTCTTCTTGCCCGGCGGCAGCTTGTCGCCCTCGTACACATCGAAGAGGTCCACCTGCCGGAGCAGCTTGCGCTCGGCACCGCGTGCCGCGCGTTCGATGCCAGCGTAGGTCACTTGTGCGTCCAGGAGCAGGCTCAGGTCCCGCCGCACGCTGGGGAAACGCGGCACTTCGCGGTGGGTGATGCGCGCACGGCCCACCGCGGTCGCCAACCGTTCCACCATGAGCTCGGCGAAGCAGGCGCTCTGCCGCACATCCATGGCACGCGCGATCGCCGGCGCCACCAGGCCCACGCGGGCCACCACGCCCTCCTTGATGGAGAACCGCACACAGCCGTTCAACAGCGGATCATCGCTCACGTCCAGGTCCGCCGGCACGCCCAGCCGTTCCAGCAGGAGCTCCAGCTCGGCCTTGGCATCCTCCACCGTGGCGGGCACCTGGGCCTTGCGCCAGCGCTCGCGCGAGGCGGCACCGGTGATCAGGAACGCAATGCGCTCCTCCTCCACCGCAGCGCCGGCATGCACGGCGTACACGCGTCCGCGCTCGAAGAGACGCAGGTCCGGCTGCTGCCGGGCGATGTTGTGCGCAGCGCTCTGCAACAGGCCGAAGAGCATCGAGGGCCGCAGCACATCGAGTTCCGCGCTCAAGGGATTGCGGACATGCACCAGCTGACCCGTCGCCGCGGCCTGGCCCTCCACCATGCGCGCCGCGCTCACCAGCGAAGGGGTCATCACCTCCTTGAAGCCGCGCGCAGCGAGGTGCGCGGCGATGCGCCGATGCAGCGTTTCCAGCGGCTCCTCCGCGCGCGGGGCCGAGGGCACGCGCAACACCTCGGGCACCGGGACGCGGTCGAAGCCCACGATGCGCAGCACTTCCTCGATGAGGTCGGCTTCGCGAAGAACGTCCACCCGATAGGGCGGCACGGCCACCACGAAACCATCGCCGCTGCGGTCGTCGATGCGGCAGCCGATCTCCACGAGCGCGCGTTCCACCTCGGCACCGGAGAGCTCCGCCCCGATGAGCGTGCGCGTGCGCGCGAGGGAAAGTCCCACCTGCCGCCATTCCAACTGCGCATGCTGCACATCGGTGATGGCAGAGGCGATCCGCGCGCCGGCCACCTCGCGCAACAGCAATGCCGCGCGCTTCAAGGCGTACACGGTGATCTCCGGATCCACGCCCCGCTCGAAGCGGAAGGAAGCATCGGTCTGCAGGCCATGCCGCCGGGCCGTCCGCCGGATGCGCGCGGGGTTGAAGCAGGCGCTCTCCAGGAACACCGTGGTGGTGGCATCGGTGACCCCGCTGTGCAGGCCCCCGAAAACGCCCGCGATGCAGGCGGGCACATCGCCGTCGGCGATCACCAGATCGGCGGCGGCCAGCTTCCGTTCGATCCCGTCCAGGGTCACGAAGGGTTCACCCGCGGAAGCATCGCGCACCACGATCCGGCGCCCGGACAGCTTGTCCGCATCGAACGCGTGCAGCGGCTGGCCCAGCTCGTACTGTACGAAGTTGGTGACGTCCACCACGTTGTTGATCGGCTTCAGCCCGATGCTCTTCAGGCGGTCCTGCAGCCACGCGGGCGAAGGGGCCACGGCAACGTGGGTGAGCGTGAGGCCCGCATAACGCGGCGCCCCTTCGGGCGAGCGCACCTCCACCTGCACGGCCGCGCCCTGCTCCTCCTGAACGAAGGCGGACACATCGGGCCAGCGCACCTGCAACTGGGCCCCGGTGCGCGTGTTCAGCGCCGCCGCCAGGTCGCGGGCCACACCGGCATGGCCCATGGCATCGGCACGGTTCGGCGTAAGGCCGATCTCCAGCGCGAAGTCGCTCACTAGGCCGAGGTGCTCGGCGGCCGGCGTGCCCACCATGGCATCCGCTGACAACACCATGATCCCAGCGTGAGAGATACCCAAGCCCAGTTCATCCTCGGCGCAGATCATGCCCTGGCTCTCCACCCCACGGATCTTCGAGCGCTTGATGGTGAGCGGCTCCCCGCCGACCGGATGCAGGGTGCTGCCCACGGTGGCCACGAATACTTTCTGTCCGGCGGCCACGTTGGGCGCCCCGCACACGATGGTGGCCGGGGTACCGGTGCCCAGGTCCACCTGGCAAACGCTCAGGCGGTCCGCATCCGGGTGCTTGGCACGCTCCAGCACGGCACCTACGACCACGCCCTGCAGCATGCCCGGCACAGGTTCCACTGGCGTCACGCTCTCCACCTCCAGCCCGGTGCTGGTCAGGATGGCCGCGGCCGCGTGCGGGTCCAGGTCGGTATCGATCAGGGTGCGAAGCCAGTTCCAGGAGATGCGCATGGTGCCTTGGGGATCCGCCGACCCCGGGGTCCATCCGGGGCTCGGCGTAGGTGATGGTCGTTGAAAGGTCGGCGAAGGTACCAAAGGCCGTTGTGGCGATAGTTTCGTGCGGCCGTGGAGTACATCATCCTTTCGATCCCGCTGTTCTTCCTGCTGATGGGGGTGGAGCTGGCGTGGAGCGCCTGGACCCACCGGAAGGTCTACCGCCTGAACGACTTCATCGCCAACCTGGGCTGCGGCATCGGCTCGCAGGTGGTGGGCGCCTTCACCAAGGCCGGGATCTTCTCGATCTACCTGTGGGCCTACGACCATCTACGCCTGCTCACCCTGCCCAGCACCGCCCTCACCTGGGTGGTGGCTTTCCTGCTCGTCGACCTGCTGTACTACTGGTTCCACCGCCTCAGCCACGAGGTGAACTTCCTGTGGGCAGCGCACATCGTGCACCACCAGAGCGAGGAGTACAACCTGAGCGTGGCGCTGCGCCAGAGCTGGTGGCAGGGCCTGTTCAGCTGGTGGTTCTACCTGCCCATGGCGGTGCTCGGCATCAACCCGGTGCTCATCGTCACCGTGGGCGCCTTCAACACCCTGTACCAGTTCTGGATCCACACCAAGGCCATCGGGCGCCTGGGTCCGCTGGAGACCCTGTTCAACACACCGAGCCACCACCGCGTGCACCACGGGAGCGACCCCAAGTACATCGATCGCAACCACGCCGGCACGCTCATCGTGTGGGACCGCCTCTTCGGCACCTACCAGCGCGAGGAAGAGGAGCCCGTGTACGGCATCACAACGCCGCTCACCAGCTGGGATCCGGTGCGGGCCAACTTCCACTACTGGGGCGAGCTGATCGACCTGGCGAAGCAGTGCCCACGGTGGAGCGACAAGGTCCGCGTGTTCCTGAAGCCGCCCGGCTGGCGGCCCGCTGCGCTCGGCGGCTTCCAGGGGCCACAGCAGAAGGACCGTACCACCTACCGCAAGTTCGATACGGCGGTGCCGAAGGAACTGCACGGCTACGTGGCCGTGCAGTTCACCTTGCTGCTGGTGGTGACCACGCTGTTCCTGTTCAAGCAGCAACAACTTCCGCCCTGGATGCAATGGGCCGCGGCCCTGCTGATCATCTGGTGGGTGATGGACATGGGCCTCCTGATGGAACGGCATCGCCGTGCCGTGATGCTGGAGAGCGGGCGCATCATGGCCTTCGCGCTGCTGGGCATCGGGCTCGTTCCCACCCTCTTGAACGCGTGGCCCCTGATCACCATCGTCCTCGGTGGCGTCAGCCTCCTGCACCTGGCGATGCTCGCCGCCAAGGACATCCTGCCATGGTGAAGCTGCCCGTTCCGTCCCTTGAGGGCCTGCGCACGGAGCGGCTCACCTTCCGCCGCCTTGCACCGGCCGATGTGGACTGGTGGATGGGGTACATCAACGACGCCACCGCGATCCGCTTCATGCCCTTCACGTTGGGCAGCCGTGCGGACTGTGCGCTGATGATCCAACGCTCGCTGGACCGCTACGCGCAGGATGGCAGCGGGCTGCACGCGCTGATCACGGCCGATGGCACGGCGGTGGGCCAGTGCGGGTTGCTCACACAGGAGGTGGACGGCGCCGCTGAACTGGAAGTGGGCTACCACCTGCACCCCGCGCATTGGGGCCGTGGCTACGCCAGCGAAGCCGCCATCGCCTGCAGGGACTTCGCCTTCGCGCGGTGCCTCGCCCCCTCGGTGATCTCGTTGATAGACCCGGGCAACGCCCTGAGCCAGGCCGTCGCCCGCCGCAACGGCATGTCCTGCGGCAAGCGGACGGTGCACCGGGGCATCCCCGCGGATGTCTGGCGCGTGTGGGCGGACGCGCGCTCCGGCACCTGAGCGAAGACGGGCACGGCTAACTTCGCCCGCATCACCGCCGCATGGAGATCACGAAGCACCCCTGGTTGAACATCGGGGCGTACGCCCTGGCCACGTTGGGCTGCGCGGTGGCCGTGGGCACCGGCCGGCACGGGCTGGAGTATGTGTGCAAGCCGGCGATGATGCTGATCCTCTCCTCCTGGTTCTTCTTCAACAGCCGGCGCTACGGCGACCGGTTCACGCTGCTGATCCAGGCCGGCCTCTTCTTCTCGCTCATCGGGGACATCGCACTGATGTTCGCCGACGTGGACCACTTCAATTTCATCATCGGCCTGGGCGCCTTCCTCATCGCGCACCTGTGCTACGCCATGGCCTTCATCAGCAACATCACGGCCACCGAGGGCGATGGCTGGGTGCTTGGTGCGGGGGTCTCCGCGCTGATCGTGCTCTATGCGGTCTTCTTCGCGCTGGACCTGGTGCCTGTGCTGGACGAGACCATGGTGCTCCCCGTGGTGGCCTACGTCTGCGTGATCGCCTTCATGGGCGTCACTGCGGCCTTCCGCCACACGCGCACGTTCCCGCGCAGCTTCTGGCTGGTGCTGGTGGGCGCCGCGTTGTTCATGGTGTCGGACAGCCTGCTGGCCACCAACCGGTTCGTGCGCCCGCTGTCGTGGGCGCCTGCGGTGATCATCATCACCTATGCCGCCGCGCAGCTGCTCATCGCCTTCGGGGCGCTGGTGCATGTGCTGGACCCGGACACCATCCTCCGGCGCCGGGCCCTGGAAGCTTAACCGATCCGCCCCCACACGGGCTTGCCGCGCATCTGTTCCGCCAGGGTGGCGGCCACCCGCGCGTGCTCGGGCCGCAGCAGGTCGGGGTCCTCGTCCAGGATGCGTTGGGCCAGGGCCCGTGCGGCCTGCAGCACCTCCACATCCTTCACCAGGTCGGCGATGTGCAGCTCGGGCAGTCCGCTCTGCAGTGTGCCCATCAGGTCCCCGGGGCCGCGCAGGCGCAGGTCCACCTCGCTGATCTCGAACCCATCGTTGGTGCGCACCATGGTGCCGATGCGCGTGCGGCTGTCGTTGCCGAGCTTGTCGCCCGTCATCAGGATGCAGTAGCTCTGGTCCGCCCCGCGCCCCACGCGACCCCGCAACTGGTGCAGCTGCGCAAGACCGAAGCGTTCGGCGTTCTCGATCACCATCACGCTGGCGTTCGGCACGTCCACGCCCACCTCGATCACGGTGGTGCCCACCAGGATGTTCGTCTCGCCCTTCTTGAAGCGCGCCATCTCGTAGTCCTTGGTGGCCGGCTCCATGCGACCGTGCACCATGCTCACGGCGTAGTGCGGCAGCGGGAAACGGCGGGTCACGCTCTCGAAGCCGTCCATCAGGTCCTTCAGGTCCTTGGCCGGGTTGTTGGCCGGATCCCCCTTCGTGCTCTCCTCGATCAGCGGGTACACGATGTAGACCTGTCGCCCCTTGGCGATCTCCTCCTCCAGGAAGGCGAACACGGCGTTGCGCGATGAATCGTAGCGGTGCACCGTCTTCACCGGCTTGCGGCCGGGCGGCAGCTCGTCGATCACGCTCACGTCCAGGTCGCCATAGAGCGTCATGGCCAGCGTGCGCGGGATGGGCGTGGCGGTCATCACCAGCACGTGCGGCGGCACCACCGCCTTGGCCTGCATCTTCGCGCGCTGCGCCACGCCGAAGCGGTGCTGCTCATCGATCACCACCAGCCCCAGCCGTTCGAACACCACCGGATCCTCCAATAGCGCGTGCGTGCCGATGAGGATGTGCACATGGCCCGTGCGCAGCGCGGCGAGCAGGCTCTTGCGCTCGGCGCCCTTCGTGCTGCCGGTGAGCAGGCGCACGTTCAGCGGCATGTCCTTCACCATGCGCGCGATGGTGTTGAAGTGCTGCTGCGCAAGGATCTCCGTGGGCGCCATGAGGGCGCATTGGTACCCGTTGTCCAATGCGATCAGCATGCTGAGCAGCGCCACCAGCGTCTTGCCGCTGCCCACGTCGCCCTGCACCAGCCGGCTCATCTGCCGCCCGCTGCCCATGTCCTTGCGGATCTCCTTCACCACGCGCTTCTGCGCATTGGTGGGCTCGAAGGGGATGTGCTGCGTGTAGAACGTATTGAAGAGCTCGCCCACCCGCTCGAAGCGCACACCCTGCACGTTCCGCGCCAGCAGCACCTTTTGCTTCAGCAGTTGCAACTGGATGAAGAAGAGCTCCTCGAATTTCAAGCGCCGCAGCGCCAGATCGAGGGTGCGCTGGTCCCGAGGCGCATGGGCCTGGCGATGCGCTTCAAGGCGGGATATGCCGCCCAGGTGCGCGACCAGCGCGGCATCGAGCGTTTCCGGCAATTCGAGGTCCGGCCGCTGGAGCAGTGCCTCCGTGAGCCGCTGCAGGCCCCGGCTGTTGAGCCCTTTGGCCGAAGCCTTCTCCGTGGTGCTGTACACCGGCTGCAGGGTGGCATCCAGCCCGGCCTCCCATTGGGCGGCCGGCTCCAGTTCGGGATGTGCCATGTTCAACCGGCCGCGGAAGTCGGTCACCTTGCCGAACACGATGAACTCCGTGCCTTCCTTCAGGACCGGTTGCACCCAGCGGATCCCCTTGAACCAGACCAGCTCGATGCTGCCGGTGGCATCGGTGAGCCTGGCCGTGAGGCGGCGCGCCTGCTTCTCGCCGAGGGTCTTCACCTGGGAGACGACCCCGCGCAGCTGCACATTGTCGGCCTCGCCCTGCAGCTCGCGCACCGTGTGGAAGCGGCTGCGGTCCACGTAGCGGAACGGGAAGTGTTGCAGCAGGTGGCCGAAGGTGGCGATGCCGAGCTCCGCGCGCAGCAGTTCGCCCCGCTGAGGGCCCACGCCCTTCAGGTACTCGATGGGGGTATCCAGGAACGGCTGCACGGGCTGAAAATACCGTGAGGGTTCGGTGTGCTCACCACAACCCCGGCACCAACCGGGCCACGCCCTTCATGCGCTCCGGATAGTCCGGATGGCGCATCGTGAGCGCACGCTCCTCGTACCGGATCTTCAGCACGAGCACCACCAGGCAGACCGGCAACGCGGCCCAGCGCCAGGTGCTCGGATCCCCGAAGGCGACCGCCGCACCGCACAAGAGCACGGCCGCATACATCGGGTGGCGAACGAAGCGGTAGATGCCGCGCTGCGAAAGTTCATTGCCTTCGCGCGGATCGGGCAGGATGGTGAAGTTCCTGCTTCCTAGAGCGGCCGTGGCCAGCACGAAGACCAGCATACCGGTGCCGAAGAGCGCCCAGGCCCACCACGGCAGATCCCAGCCACCAGCGAAAAGCAAGATCGCGATGCAGGTGAACTGTGCGAGGACCAGTGCGAGCGAACGCATCGGCGCTCAGATCGCCCCCACACCCAGCATCAGCGCCGGCTCCTCCATCATCCCCTTGAAGGTGTTCAGGAAGGCCGCGCCGGTGGCGCCGTCCACCACGCGGTGATCGCAGCTCAGCGTCACCTTCATGGTGTGGCCGGGCACGATGGCGCCATTGCGCACCACGGGCTTCTCCACGATGCCGCCCACGGCCAGGATGCACGCGTCCGGCGGGTTGATGATGGCCGTGAACTCCTCGATGCCGAACATGCCCAGGTTGGAGATGGTGAAGGTGTTGCCTTCCCAATCCTGCGGCTGCAGCTTCTTCTCTTTGGCCTTCTTCGCATAGTCCCGCACCTCCGCACCGATCGCGCGCAGTGCTTTGCCGTCCGCGAAGCGAACGACCGGCACGAGCAGGCCCTCCTCCACCGCTACGGCCACGCCGATGTGCACGTGCTCGTTGAAGCGGATGCGGTCGCCGAGCCAGCTGCTGTTCACCTTGGGGTGCTGCTTCAAGGCAACGGCCACGGCCTTGATCACCATGTCGTTGAAGCTGATCTTGTCCGGTGCGATGCTCGCATTGATCGCTTCACGGACCTGCATCGCGCGCGACATGTCAAGCTCAATGGTGAGGTAGAAGTGCGGCGCGGAGAACTTGCTTTCGGCCAGGCGCTTGGCGATGGTCTTGCGCATCTGGCTCACGGGCACCTCGGTGAAGCGCTCCACCTGCGGGCCGCTGAAGGCCATGCCGCCGCCGGTGTAGTTCTCCACGTCGGCCTTGATCACCCGGCCTTCCGGACCGCTGCCACGCACACGGCTGATGTCGATGCCTTTCTCCTCGGCGAGGTGCTTCGCCAGAGGGGATGCCTTGATGCGGCCGTTCGTTGGTGCAGCAGGGGCAGCGGCGGGAGCGCTCTTGGCCACCGGCACCGGCTCCTGTGCCTTCGGTGCCGGAGCAGGCCCGGGTGTTGGAGCTGGGGCAACGGCAGTGGTCTTTGCCTCTTGCGCCTGCGGCTGCTCCTTCGGGGCCGTACTCGCAGCTTCTGCGAGCAGCGCGGTGATGTCCTCGCCCTCCTTGCCGAAGATGGCCAGCAGGGAATCCACCGGGGCGGTCTGGCCTTGTTGCACACCGATGTGCAGCAAGGTGCCGTCCACGAAGCTCTCGAACTCCATGGTGGCCTTGTCGGTCTCGATCTCAGCGAGGATGTCGCCGCTCTTGACCTTGTCCCCCACTTTCTTGTTCCACTTCGCAACGACACCCTCGGTCATGGTGTCGCTCAACTTCGGCATGCGTACGATCTCGGCCATGATGGTCGGTTTGGTTCACCACAGAGGCAGAGCGAACACGGAGGCAACTGGCACCCCTCTGTGTCCTCCGTGCCTCTGTGGTGAGTGCATTCTCAGTCCTTGATGAACGGATAATCCGGTTGCTTGTACACGTCCTCCCAAAGTTCCCCGGCCTCGGGGAGCGGGCTGCTCTCGGCGAACTTCACCGCCTCCTCCACCTCCTTCTTCACCGCCTCGTCCCACTGCTCGAGCTCGGCCTCGGTGCTCCACTTGTTCTCCAGGATCGTGGCCCGCACTCCTTCGATGGGATCCTGCTTCTTGTACTCCTCCACCTCCTCCTTGGTGCGGTACTTCTGCGGGTCGCTCATGCTGTGCCCGCGGTACCGGTAGGTCTTGATCTCCAGCAGGTAGGGGCCGTTGCCGGCGCGGCAATGGGCTGCGGCCTTGGCAATAGCCGTGTGCACATCCTCGCAGCGCATGCCATCGACCGCCTCACCGGGCATGTCGTAGCTCTCGCCCAGCGTGTACAGCTCGCGCACATTGCTGGTGCGCTCCACGCTGGTGCCCATGGCGTAGTGGTTGTTCTCGATGATGAAGATCACCGGGAGCTTCCAGGTCATGGCCATGTTGAAGGTCTCGTGCAGGATGCCCTGGCGCACGGCACCATCACCCATGGAGCAGAGCGTCACCTGATCGCCGCCGCGGTACTTGTCGGCGAAGGCGATGCCGGCGCCGAGGCCGATCTGCCCGCCCACGATGCCGTGCCCGCCGAACAGGTTGCGCTCCTTGTCAAAGTAGTGCATGCTGCCGCCCTTGCCCTTGCTGGTGCCGGTGGTGCGGCCGTAGAGCTCGGCCATCACGTTCTTGGCCGGGGTGCCCAGTACCAGCGGATGGCAGTGGTCCCGGTAACCGGTGATCACCCGGTCATCCTTCCGGATGGCGGTGATCATGCCAGCGAGGATGGCCTCCTGGCCGATGTACAGGTGGCAGAAGCCGCCGAACTTCTGCATGGTGTACAGCTGCCCGCACTTCTCCTCGAAGCGGCGCATGAGCAGCATGTCCTTGAACCAGCGCAGGTAGGTCTCCTTGGTGAAGGCCGTGGCCTTCTCCGCGCTCTTGCGTGAAGCGGTCTTGGTCGTCATGATGGGGGGACGAAGATACCGGTGGAGGTTCAGCCCCGGCCCGATGTGGGCTTGCGGCGTTTGCGGCCGGGCAGCTGGCCGGCGTCGAAGGAGAGCGGCAGCAGGCTGTCCACGCTGTACATCTCCACCACGGGGCCCTTGGTGATGCCCATCAGCACTCGGATGGGGCTCTCCTGCCGGCGTTCCTGCTCCAGCAGCGCCTGGCGGCAGATGCCACAGGGGCTCACCGGCCGCTGGCCCCGCACCTGGGGCACCACGATGGCGATGCTCTCCACCACGGCCTTGGGGTCGGCCGCCATGGCCGCGTGCAGGGCGGTGCGCTCGGCACAGCAGCCGGCTGGGAAGCTGGCGTTCTCCTGGTTGTTGCCGCTCACCACCGGACCATCCTCGATGCGGAGGGCCGCCCCCACCTTGAAGCGCGAGTAGGGCGCGTAGGCCCCGCGGGCCGCCTTGGCCGCCGCCTCCAGCAATTGCCGGTCAGCCTTGTCCAAGGCCGACCACGAGCTGTGTTGCAGGTAGTGCGTGGCGATCTTTCGGTTCACGGACATGGGCTTCTGCGGAAAGGGCCCCGAAGGTACTCGGCCACAACGTCCGGCGCACGGCGGTCCCCTTCCCCTAGATTTGGCCTCCTTCGCATGAACGTTCCCGAAGCGCTGCTGTCACGGTTCGAGCCCATCTCCCTGGCCGAGATGGACGCGGTGGCGCTCCAATCACGCACGGACACCAAGTACGTCTTCAGCACGGCGCTCCTTCCCGGCCTGCTGGAAGGGATGATGCGCGACTACCGCCTGCTGTACGTGAACGGCGCGCCCGGTGCCCGGTACCGTTCCCTGTACCTGGACACCCCCGACCGCCGGCACTTCCTGGACCACCACAACGGCCGGACCTTCCGCAGCAAGGTGCGTTTCCGCGAGTACCTCGGCTCGGAGCTCGCCTTCCTGGAGGTGAAGCGCAAGACGGGCCGGGGCGACACGGACAAGGTGCGCATCCGTGTGGACCGGATACCCGAGCGGCCCGACGCGGCGCAGCTGGACTTCGTACGCAAGGCCTCGGGGCGCGACGAGCGTCTGGAGCCTGTGATGTGGAACACGTTCACGCGCTACACGTTCGTGCACCGCACACGGCAGGAGCGGCTCACCATGGACCTGGACCTCGCCTTCACCACGGGCGACCGGCGCTTCAGCCTGGACGGCATCTGCGTGGCCGAGCTGAAGGAGGGCCGCGCCGACCGGGGTTCGCCGTTCAGTGCCATGATGCGCGCCCTTGGCGAACGGCCGAAGGGCATGAGCAAGTACTGCATCGGGCTGATCGAACTGGGACTGGCCCCGCGCGCCAACAACTTCAAACCCGTGCTGCTGCGCCTGCGAAAGCTGCGCCAGGCGGCCTGAAAAACCCCCACCCGCGTTGATGATCAAGGTGTTCGGTATGCGGCTCTTCCACGAGGACCTGTGGGAGCTGCTGTTCAAGTTCGGCCTCGATGCGCTCGTGCTCTTCGTGCTCATCCGGGTCATCTATTACCCGATCCACCGCAAGAAGGAGAACCTCTTCACCTACTTCGTCTTCAACGTCCTCATCTTCTTCCTCTGCGTGCTGATGAACAACGTGAAGCTGAGCATGGGCTTCGGCTTCGGGCTCTTCGCCGTGTTCAGCATCATCCGCTACCGCACGGAGCAGCTCTCCGTGAAGGACATGACCTACCTGTTCGCAGTGATCACCCTCGCCGTGATCAATGCGTTGGTGAGCAAGAAGGTGAGCCTGGTGGAGCTGCTCTTTACGAACGCGACCATCCTGGCCCTGGTGTACATCATGGAACACCTCTGGCTCACGCGCCACGAGGCCATGCGCCAGCTCATCTACGAGCGCATCGACCTGATCAAGCCGCAGAACCGGGACAAGCTCTTTGCCGACCTGCAGGAGCGCCTGGGCATCAAACCCAGCCGGGTGGAGATCGGGCGCATCGACCTGCTGCGCGACACGGTACAGTTGCGCGTGTTCTTCTTCGAGGACGAGCAGACGCTTGGGACCTTCACGGAGCCTCCGCGCGACAACGACGATTGAGCGTCCTGGGTCACCGGCTTCCAGCCGGTGCAGGAAAGGTCGCCCGATACGGGGCGCAGTACCATCATCCGCGCTGGACAAGGGCCACCGCATAGGCGCTCACGCCCTCCTCCCGGCCCACATAGCCCAGGGTCTCGTTCGTAGTGGCCTTGATGCTCACCGCATCACGCTCCACCCCGAGCAGCGGCGCGATGGCCTCCACCATGGCGGGAATGTGCGGCTTGATCCGCGGCCGTTCCAGCAGCAGAGTGGAGTCCACGTTCACCACGCGCCAGCCCCGCTCCGCGAGCAGCTCCCGCACCTGCCGCAGCAGCACCTTGCTGTCAGCACCCTTCCAGCGCGCGTCGGTATCCGGGAAGTGATGACCGATGTCGCCGAGGGCAACGGCCCCGAGCAGGGCATCGCTGATGGCGTGGAGCAGTACATCGGCATCGCTGTGACCGAGCGCACCCACAGAGTGCTCCAAGCGCACGCCGCCGAGCCAGAGCTCACGGCCTTCCACCAAGCGGTGCGTGTCGAAACCGAAGCCGACGCGGAAGCTCATTCCACGTCGCCCTCCTTCTTCCGGGGCTTGCCGTCGAAGTTGAACCCGAGGGTGAACCGCAGCGTGTTGGCCAGCGGGCTGCGCTGCGTGTTGGCGATCAGGTAGCTGAAGTCGAGCGAGAAGATGCTGTACCGCACGCCAAGCCCCATGGTGAAGTACTTGCGGTTGCCCTTGGTGTAGTGCTCGTAGAAGTAGCCCGTTCGGAAGGCGAACTGCTTGGCGTACCAGTATTCCAGTCCGCCGGCGTAGTTGATCTCCCGGAGCTCCTCCTTCAACTTGCTTCCGGGGATCAGCTGGTTGTTCTGATCGAGGTAGCCCGGCGCATCGGAGAACGAACCCAGGATGCCGGCCGCCACCCCGCGGGTGGGGTCCTCACCGAACAGGATGGTGTCGCCCGTCACGCTGTAGATCGGCGGTGTGGGCACCAGCAGCTTGTTCACGTCCACGTTGAAGGAGATGCTGTTGTACTTGTCGATGTCCACGGTGAGGCAGGGCCCGATCCGCATGTTGATCGGCAGGAAGTCGCGCCGTGCGGCATCGCTGTAGGACATCTTGGCGCCGACGTTCGAGATGTTGAGGCCGAAGGCCAGGATCGCATCCTTGCCGCCCACGGTCATGCGGTCCTTGCGGTAGAAGAAGGACACGTCCGCCGCCACGCTCTGGCCGGCCTTCGTGTTGGCGCCGCTCACGTTGAGCCCGCCGGTGAGGTTGCTGTTGATGTAGCGCAGGGCGATGCCGCCGCTGAACACATCGCTGAACTTCTGCGAGAAGGCCAGGTCAACGGCGAACTCGGCGGGTTTGAAGTCCCGGATCACCTGGCCGTTCACATCCGTGAACGTGATGCTGCCCAGGTTGAAGTAACGCAGCGAACCGCCCATGGCGGCGCGCTTGTTCTTCATCTTCTTGTAGTAGGCCAGGTAGGCCAGGCTCATGTCCGGCACCAGGTTGCGGAGCCAGGGCGAAACGGACAGGCGGAACTGGCTCTCGTCCTCCGCGAACACCAGTTTGCTGGGGTTCCAATGGATGGCGTTCGCATCCGCCGGCAGGGCCACGCCCGCATCACCCATGCCGCCGGAGCGCGAATCCGGACCGATGATCAGGAACGGAACGGCCGTGGTGATGGTGTTCAGCACCTGATCGCAGGCCTGTCCGGTGAGCTCGTTCAGGCAGTCCTGTTCCACCTGGGCGAGAAGGGCCGGCGTGCTGGCGGCCAGGAGCATCGCACAGGCTAAGGGACGGATCAAGGCCATGAGGGGATGACGGGTTCGCTATTGAAAGGGTGGCGAATATACGCGGCCTGCAAGGGCGTTATTGTGCTAGCGCAGGATGACCAGCTTCTCGATCTTATCCGCGGACTCCCCGGCATCGTTGGAGATGGACAGGCGGTACACATACACACCGCGACCGAGCTTATCCCCCTGATCATCAAGGCCATCCCAGGCCAGCGGCTCCGATCGGAAGCCCTCGCATTGCAGGCGACGTGCCAGGGTCTTCACCAAGCGCCCGGCCACCGTGAACACCTGCAGCCGTACATCCAGTTCGCCGCAAGGGCGGTTGTGCTCAAAGTAGAACTCCGTACGCGTGGTGAACGGGTTGGGGTAGTTGAGCACATGCTCCAGGGCAAGTTCCGCGCTGGGCGCCACGACGAAGTCGATGCTCCGGACACTGCTGTTGTTGTGCACGTCCCAAGCCTTCAGCTCCAAGGTGTGTGCGCCTTCGGAAAGGTCGTTCAGGCGGTAGCGCACCTGGCCGCTGCGGTAGGTGTTCAGGTCCGCCTCGTACACATCGTTCAGCACGATGGCGGCTTCGGTGTTGCCATCGATCACCGCCGTAAGGTCGTGGCCGATGCTGCTGCCCAGCGTGTTGATCCCGTTGTCGTCGAAGAGCTTCGCCAGCAGCAAGGGGTCCTCGTTGGTGGTGCCGCCCGGAACGAAACGCTCATCGTTCATGAAGAGGTCGATCCGCGGGCCTGCCTCGTCCACCGGGGCATTGGGGTCGGTGGAGCCCACGTTCCGGTCGTTGTCATAGCCGCAGGCGTTCGTGGAAGCACTTTCCGCATAAACGCTGATGCGCCCCGGGCCCACCTGGTAGTTGATGTCCTTGGGAACCACGAAGGTGAACTCGAACTGGCCGTTCGTGACCGTGGCCTTTCCACGGTGGATGATGTTCCGCCGCAGCTGGTAGTTGAAGGGCTGGCCACCATCGTTCGCCAGCGTGCTCACGTTGCTCTCCTTGTCGAACACGGTGGGCACCACCACACCATTGAAGTCCGTGAGCACCTGGCCCTGTTCATCCACCACCTCCCCCTTGATCCGCACCGTGGCCAAAGCCTTCATCGTATCCACCGGGTTGCCCAGCGTATCGGTCACTGCGGTGATGCGCGCGTCCTTGCGGGCCATGGCCAGCCGGATGGAGGGGTCGCCAAGGAGGCAGAAGTTGCGATAGTTGGTGCCCTGGGTGCTCACGTCCGCCTTCGTGCGGCGATAGATGTCGCCGAAACGCTCGGCACGGCCCTGCTCATCCACCGTCTCGAACACATGCTGGAAGAAGCGACGGGCAAGGGCCTGGTTGGCGCCACTGTACGCGATGCGGGTGGTGGTCATCAGGCCGATACCACCGCCGTTGGGGTTCAGCAGGACGAACTCGCCGGCCGATGTGCGGGTGGGGTCGTCCCACCGCGTGAACTCGCATGTGGCGGTCATGAACAACGGCAGCCGCTCCAGGTTGCTCCAGCCCAGGATGGTCTGGATGTCAAGGAAGCGCTCGTGCGCCCAGCCCACCTCGCCGCCGTGGCCGATGTAGTTCACCAGCAGCAGCCCCTTCTGCACGCGATCGCGCAAGGCCACCTCCGCTTCGGGATAGCGCTGGCCGCCCGGTGTGCTCTCCTGCACGTAGGCGTCCATGTACACCTTGGCCAGGTTGAGGCAGGGCTGCTCCTGTTCCACGGTGTTGGCCAGCTCATCGCTGTACAGCATGTGGATGGTGCCTTCGAAGCCGTCACCGCTCTGGTCGTCGCTGGCGAACAGCACCCAGTTGCGCCAATCGTTCGCGCCGCCGTCCGAACCGGTCGCACAGGAACTGCCCTGCGCGCTGGTCAGCAGCAGTTGGTCGTACTTCAGGATCTTGTCCACCATTTCCCGGGCCTGCGTCACGTTGCTCACGGGTATGCGTCCCACGCCCACGTCGACGATATCGGAGAGCGCCTCGCCCTCCGCATCGTCCAGCAGGCAGTAGTAGTCGTCGCTGGTGTAGCAGGAGGAGGGCACCCACGAGTTCACCGACTGGAAACTGGGTATCCAGTTCTGGTTGCCTTCGGCCAGGTTGTAGTTGTTGAACGACCCATCGCCGAAGAGGAGGAGGTAGCGCGGGAAGAGGGTGCTGTCCGTACCGGCCCGGTCGTAAAGGAGCTTCATGTACCGCTTGATGGCGGTGGCATCACGCTGGCCGGAGGAGAACTCGTTGTAGATCTGCTGGGGGGTCACCATCACCACGGACAAGCCTTCGTCCGCACGGCGTTCGGCCAGGCGTGCCGCCTCGCTCCAGAACTGCGGGGGGCAGACGATCACCATCTCCGTGGGGGTCGGGGTGGCGTGCAGGTCCTGCGGGGCTACCGGTCCAACTGCCGTTGGCTGCAGGTATCCACTGTTGCGGAAGGCGATGAACTGGCGCAGTTCCTCCGTGGCCACACGGAAACGCTTTTGGGACCCGCTGGTGGTGGCGTCCACACGGCCCACATTGGTGGGGTCGGTCACCTCCCAGATGCGGGCCACGGCACCGGCCTGCTCCAGTACGAACTCCCCGATCCGTCCGGCGCCCACCGTGGTGGGGTCGCGGAACACCAACTGGTCGCCGGTCATGGTCAGGTCGCGCCGGGCGTTCAGTTCCAGGTAGTTCAGCCAGCCCAACGAACTGATCGGGTCGGACTTGTTGAAGGTGACCGTGATCGGCAGGGAACTGCCCGAGGCGTTGAAGCAGAAGGTGCGCCGGGACGTATCGGCGTAGGTGCCCGCATAGCTCCCGCTCACACCGGAATCGTTGAAGGTGAACCCCTGCCCCGCCACGTTCAACTGCCACTGACTGCTGTTGCCCACCCCGATGGTGCGGCTCAGCACATCCACCACCAGGCAGGCCTGTTCGCCGGAGCGCAGGAAAGGGGTCTGGAAGCTGTAGTTGTAGGTGGTGGTCAGGTCATAGGTCTCACCGTACCACGTGCGGCCGCTCTTCAAGAGGTTCACCAGGTCCCGGTCGATGAACTGACGGTCCGTAAAGGCGGTGACCTCATCGGTGAAGGGATCGGCACTGAGCTCCACGGCAGCGATCCGCTTGGCCGGCTCCACATCCAAGCCGATGAAATAGGTGGCCGAATCGGTGTAGGTGTTCTTGGTATGCACGAAGCGCTGCAGCCCGGGGCTCCATGCCCAGTCGTCCGGACCGCTGGCATAGAACAGGATGTGGTCGTTGGCATCGAACTGTCCGTCCCCGCCGTCCACCACCTCAATGGCATTGCACAGCAGGTCGGTCGGCGGCAGTTCGGCGTTCTCGGTCGGGAGCACACCGGCGTGGTTGCCGTACACGTTGATGCGGTCGGAGGCAAGGCCGGCGGTGGGTATCCCCAACTGCTGCAGGAACGCCTGGTCAAGTTTGTACACCCCCTCCCTGGCCACCTGAAAGCGGTACCACGATCCGATGGCCAGCTTGGAGTTATCGGGATAGTCGCCGCTCTTGGCCCCACCCGCACCCCCGCGGCGTTGCCCGGTGACCCGGAGCGTATAGTCCACCAACCGTTGCACCTGCCCGGTGGCCGCATCCTTTCTGTATGGGTAGATGTCCACCAACGCCATCGGCCGCTTCCGCGCGTAGCCGACGGACGTGCGCACCTCGGGCTCCGCTCCGGGAACACCAAGACCGGGCAGGCTTGCAAGCTCCGCGGCCGGAATGTCCGCAAAGCGGGTGTTCACGAGTTCCACCGTGCAGGCATCCGAGCCCATCGGAAGCGCCACCTGCTCGTGGTAGTAAGGCAGGTCCTGGCGCTCGGTGTCCAAAAAGAGTTTGTCGGCCTTGGAAGCCATCTGCGGGTCGCGCGGGACGGAAGGCTTGCTCCGGACCGTCCCTAGGGCGCCCCCAACTGCCGATCGGGATGGATCGTTCAGCTGCTGGGCGTTCGCGAGGAAACCCGCTACCAGAGCGGAGATCAGCAGGACCGGGCGCTTGACGTGCATGGACGCTTTCAACAGGTTATCAACAATGAAGGAACGAAAGTATTACCTTCGACCCTCGTGTTTCAGAACACACGACCAACGGCTCGGGTTCTCGCTTATTGCGGGAGCCAAGGAACGAACCCGAAGCCGGGGCGATCCGTATACTTGGCGCTCGCCGAGGGCGTTGAACGAACCGAGAGCATGAAGAGAAGGACCTTCAAGCGTGCGGCCGCGTGGTGCGTACTGGGGTTGCTGGCGCCATTCATGGCCGCCGCGCAGGACCCGCAGTTCACGCAGTTCTATGCCAATCCGCTTTACCTGAACCCGGCCTTCGCCGGCACGGCCCGCTGCCCCCGGGTGGTCCTCAATTACCGCAACCAATGGCCCGCCCTTTCGGGCACCTTTGTCACCACCAGCGCCAGCTACGACCAGGACGTGCGCGGCATCATGGGGGGACTGGGCCTGCTGGTCACCAATGACCAGGCCGGCAAGGGCACGCTGACCACCTCCACGGTGAGCGGCATCTATTCGTATACCCAGGCCATCAACCGCAAGTTCAGCGTGAAGGTGGGTTTCCAAGCCACCTACTTCCAGAAGCGGCTTGATTGGAACAAGCTGACCTTCGGCGACATGATCGACCCTCAGCGTGGGTTCATCTATCAGACCAACGATGTGCCCCGGGGGGGTGGGGCCAGCGGGGCCGACTTCTCGGCCGGCGTGCTGGGCTACACGGACATCTTCTTCTTCGGCTTCGCAGCGCATCACCTCACGGAGCCCAATGAATCGCTGATCGTGGGCACCAGCAAGATGCCGATGAAGTTGACCGGACATGCCGGTGCGGCCATTCCCTTGGGCATGAAAGGCAAGTACGGTGTGGCCAAGACGAAGCTCTCTCCCAACGTCCTGTACATGCAGCAGGCGGAGTTCCGCCAGTTGAACTTGGGTCTGTACGTGGACCACGGGCCCATCATCGCAGGTGTGTGGTACCGCTCGCGCGATGCCTTCATCGCCCTGATCGGCTTCCATGCGGACAAGTGGAAGTTCGGCTACAGCTATGATGTGACCACCAGCCGACTGACCACGGCCACGGCGGGCTCGCACGAGATAAGCCTCACCATGCAGTTCAACTGCAAAAAGAAGCGCCGCCGGGTACGCACCGTGCCCTGCCCCACGTTCTGAACAAGTGACCCGACCGGCCGCGCTGCAAGGCGGCCGCCCAACAAGGAAGACCATGAACCAGTTGCGGAACACGAGCCTGATCATCGCCGGAGCGGCACTCCTTACCGGGTGCCAGTTCGAAAAGAGCGGTGCCACCGGCTGGAACTACAACGACTCCAAGAACGGCGGCTTCGAGAAGGCCCCCTTCGAGGAGCAGGAGAACGGACCCGGACTGGTGCTCATCGAGGGCGGCCAGTTCACCATGGGCCGGGTCACCGACGACCTGAACCATGAGTGGGACCACATCCCGCGCACCGTCACCGTGTCCTCCTTCTATATGGACGAGGTGGAGGTGACCAACTTCTACTGGCTGGAGTACCTCTACTGGTTGGACCGTGTTTACGGGGCCGACTTCCCCGAAGTGTACAAGAAGGCCCTCCCGGACACCTTGGTGTGGCGCAGCAAGCTGGCCTTCACCGAGCCTTACGTGGAATACTACCTGCGGCACCCGGCCTACCGGGACTACCCCGTCGTAGGCGTTAACTGGCTACAGGCCAACGATTACTGCGCCTGGCGCACCGACCGGGTGAACGAGGTGATCCTCATCCGCGAGGGGCTTTTCGAGCACTATCCGAACCAGATCAACGAGGACCACTTCACCACGGACAGCTACCTGGCCGGCCAGTACGAGAGCGGCAAGAAGGTGGATGGCGTGCAGGACTTCAACCCGAACAAGGACACGCGCAACGTGCGCATGGAGGATGGCATCCTGCTGCCGCGCTACCGGCTGCCGACGGAGGCCGAATGGGAGTACGCCTCCTATGGTCTGGTGGGCAACACCGTGGACGAGCGCATCGTGGAGCGCCGGATCTATCCGTGGAACGGTCACTGGGTGCGTTACGACAGCCGCAAGAAAGGCGGTGCCTTCTACGGCGACTTCCGGGGCAACTTCATGCGCGGCCGTGGCGACTACATGGGCGTTGCCGGCAGCCTGAACGACAATGCGGACGTGACCGCTCCGGTGTTCAGCTACTGGCCGAACGACTACGGCCTGTACAACATGGCCGGCAACGTGAGCGAGTGGGTGATGGACGTGTACCGTCCCCTCAGCCCCGAGGACAAGGATGACTTCCGTCCCTTCCGCGGCAACGTGTTCAAGACGAAGGTGCTGAACAGCGACGGTGGCATCCACGACAAGTACGACAAGGTGATCTACGACATCGACGGCATCAAGACCTACCTCACCGAGTTCCAGAAGCGCATGGGCGGCAAGGCCACCGAGGAGGAGGCCAAGCTGATCGATGATCTGCTCACCAAGGTGGACCAGGCCATTGAGATGCAGAACACCCGCAAGAGCGACCCTGCCCAGCAGACCGTGCAGGACATGGTGGACATGATCAAGGGGCAGGACCTGGAGATCTGTCCGAAGCTGCTCTCTGCTATCAGCGACTACCAGAGCGACCAGCCCGGCGAGGTGCAGATGCGCAAGGTGACGGTGGAGGAGAACATCGATCGCCGCAACTACCAGCAGTCGGACAACATCAACTTCCGCGATGGCGACCTGGAGAGCAGCGTCTATTTCTCGGAGCCGGACCGCGAAGGCAACATCATGTACAACGGCGCCGGCGACTTCCCCAGCGGCTACCTGACCTTGATCAACGACCACGCCCGCGTGTACAAGGGTGCCAGCTGGGCCGACCGCATCTACTGGGCCAACCCCGGCACCCGCCGTTACCTGGACGAGCGCCAGAGCACAGCAACACTGGGCTTCCGCTGCGCCATGACGCGCGTGGGCAGCCCCGTGGGCCTGGGCGACGACAAGCGCCGCAAGAGCCTGAAGAAGTAACGGGCGATCGTTCAACGAAGCCTTGGAACGCCCCTCCGCAGCCGCGGAGGGGCGTTTCCTTTGTGGCATGGTCGGGATCGAAGCACTGCACACGGCCTTTTTGCACAGTACCGGGGCCTGCACCGATACCCGGAAGCTCTTACCGGGGGGCATGTTCTTCGCCCTGAAGGGACCGAACTTCAACGCCAACGCCTTCGCATCACAAGCGCTGGAGGCAGGTTGCCGGTACGCCGTGGTGGACGACCCTGCCGTGGCCGCGGACGACCGCTACCTGGTGGTACCTGATGTGCTTCGGGCCCTGCAAGAGCTTGCCCGGCACCACCGCCGCACCTTCAACATACCCGTGGTGGCCATCACCGGCACCAACGGCAAGACCACGACGAAGGAGTTGGTGCACGCCGTGCTCAGCGCCGACCGGCCCACGCTGGCCACCGAAGGCAACCTCAACAACCACATCGGGGTACCCCTCACCCTTCTGCGGCTGAAGCCTGAGCACCGCATCGCCATCATCGAGATGGGCGCCAACCACGTGGGCGACATCCGGGACCTGGTGGAGATCGCGGAGCCGACCCACGGCCTCATCACCAACATCGGCCGCGCGCACCTGGAGGGCTTCGGCAGCTACGAGGGAGTGGTGAAGGCGAAGACCGAGATGTACGACTTCCTCGGTGCGCACAAGGGCATCCTGTTCGTGCATGGCGACGATCCGTTGCTGATGGCGAAGAGCGAAGGCCTGCAGCGCGTGACCTACGGCAAGGACGAACAGTTCGACGCGAGCGGCGAGGCCCTCGAAAGCGAGGAGCCCTGCATGGAATTCGTGTTCGAGGACACCCGATGGCACGGGCATTACCACATCGTCACCAAGCTCATCGGCAGCTACAACGCCCCGAACGCACTGGCCGCCGTGTGCATCGGGCAGCATTTCGGCGTGCCGGATGAGGTGATCGCCGCGGCTCTGCACGCATACACACCCTCCAACAACCGCAGCCAGTTCACGGACACGGGGCGCAATCAACTGGTGCTCGACGCCTACAACGCGAACCCCAGCAGCATGAAGGTGGCGCTGGAGAACTTCGCGGCCATGCGCAGCGATCGGCCGAAGCTGGCGGTTCTGGGCGGCATGAAGGAGCTGGGGAGCGACAGCCGGGCCGAGCACGAAGCCATCGTGCGCACCGTGCAGCGGATCGGACTGAACACCGTGTTCGTTGGGCCCGAATTCGAGGAACTGCGCGGTATGGGCATCACCACGTTCGCTGACGCGGGCGCCGCGCTGGAGACCTTCAAGCAGAAGCCCCTCACCGGACACTTGATCCTGGTGAAGGGCTCCCGCGGTACGAAGCTGGAAACGCTGGTGCCCGCGCTTTAGCGGGTGACGCCGCGGCCGATCACGATGCGTTGCACCTCGCTGGTGCCCTCGTAGATCTGCGTGATCTTGGCGTCGCGCATCAGGCGTTCCACGTGGTACTCCTTCACGTACCCGTAGCCGCCGTGCACCTGCACCGCCTCCACCGTGGTCTTCATGGCCACTTCGCTTGCGAAGAGCTTCGCCATGGAACCGGCCATGTCGTAGTCCATGTGCTGATCCTTCAACCAGGCCGCCTTCAGGCAAAGCAGGCGTGCGGCCTCGATCTCCGTGGCCATGTCGGCCAGCTTGAACTGGATGGCCTGGTGGTCGCAGATGGCCTTGCCGAAGGCCTTGCGCTCCTTGCTGTACGCCACGGCCAGTTCAAAGGCACCGCTGGCGATGCCCAGGGCCTGCGAGGCGATGCCGATGCGTCCACCGCTAAGCGTCTTCATCGCGAACTTGAAGCCGAAGCCGTCCTCGCCGATGCGGTTGGCCTTGGGCACCTTCACATCCTGGAACATCAGCGTGTGCGTATCGCTGCCGCGGATGCCGAGCTTGTCCTCCTTGGCGCCCACCACGAAGCCGGGCATGCCCTTCTCCACGATGAGGCAGTTGATGCCCTTGTGGCCCTTGGCCGCGTCCGTCTGCGCCATCACCAGGTAGGTGCTGGCCGAGCCGCCGTTGGTGATCCAGTTCTTGGTACCGTTCAACAGGTAGTGGTCGCCCATGTCGATGGCGGTGGTGCGCTGACTGGTGGCATCACTACCCGCCTCGGGCTCGCTCAGGCAGAAGGCGCCGATCTTCTCGCCCTTCGCGAGGGGCACCAGGTACTTCTGCTTCTGCTCCTCGGTGCCGAAGGTCTCCAGGCCCCAGCACACCAGGCTGTTGTTCACGCTCATCACCACGGAGCAGCTCGCGTCGACCTTGCTGATCTCCTCCATGGCCAGTACGTAGCTCACGGTGTCCATGCCGCCGCCGCCATACTTGGGGTCCACCATCATGCCCATGAAGCCGAGCTCGCCGAGCTGCTTGATCTCCGCCGCCGGGAACTTCTGATCGCGGTCGCGCTCGATCACCCCGGGCTTCAACACGTTCTGGGCGAAGTCGCGTGCCGCGTCGCGCACGGCTTTCTGTTCCTCGGTGAGCTCGAAGCTGAATCCCGTTTGAGTGGCGGTGTCCTGCATGGTGGTCCGTGTTTGCGAAAGGGTCCCAAAAGTAGGGCGCGGACCGGTGCCCCGGGCGGTGGCGATCGGCCCGGAAGGTGCACCTTCGCACCACCATGCGCGTGATCGGGGCGATGAGCGGAAGCTCGCTGGACGGCATCGATGTGGCCTGCTGCACCTTCGAACGCACGCCGACCGGCTGGAAGGGCCGCGTGGAGGCCGCCCGCACCGTTCCGTTCACCGCTGAACTGCGCGACCGGCTGGAGTCGGCCTCGAGCACCACCGGCCTGGAGCTGGCGCGGCTGCACGCGGATATGGGCCGGACCATCGGCGAGGCCTGCCGCGCTCTGCTGGCCGACGCACCGGCGGAGCTCATCGCCTCCCATGGCCATACGGTCTTCCATCAGCCCGGTGCCGGATTCACCCTGCAGGTGGGCTGTGGCGCCACCATAGCGGCCCTCACCGGACTGCCGGTGGTGTGCGACCTGCGTACGAAGGACGTGGCCTTGGGTGGCCAGGGGGCACCGCTGGTGCCGCTGGGTGAGAAACACCTGTTCCCGGAGCACCGGACCTTTCTGAACCTGGGCGGCATCAGCAACATCGCGCACCACAGCGCCGATCGGGTGGTGGGCTACGACGTGGGCCCGTGCAACCAGGCCTTGAACGGCCTGGCCGCGGAGGCCGGCGCAGCCTACGATGCGGGCGGTGCGATGGCCCGACAAGGTCGTGTGCTCCCGGAACTGCTTGCGCAGCTCGATGCCCTGCCGTTCTACCACCAGGCGCCGCCCCGTTCGCTGGGCCGCGAATGGTACGAGGTGCACATGCGGCCGCTCCTCTCGGACCGGAGCATCGCCCTTAGCGACAGGCTCCGCACCGCTGTGGAGCACTGCGCCGGCATGATCGCTCGAGAGCTTCGGAACGTGGGTGCGCAGGCCTGCCTGGTCACCGGTGGCGGGGCCCACAACACCCTGCTGGTCGAGCGGCTCCGGGAACTGAGCGGCCTGGCCATCGAACTGCCATCCACCGCGCTCATCGACCACAAGGAGGCGTACATCTTCGCCTTCCTGGGCATGCTGCGGTCGCTGGGCGAGCCCACGGCGCTGGCCTCCGTCACCGGCGCACGGCGGGACAGCGTGGGCGGCGCGCTGTATCTGCCCAATTAACAGCGTCGGACGGAAAAGAGACCGGATCCCGGGCGCCCCCCCACCCTGCCCCGGGTACCTTTGATCCCATCATGGAGGTGAAGGAGTCCGGCGCGGACATGCGAGCCGCTTTGCGTCGCTTCGAGGAGCGCGCACCCGAGATCGTGTTCGAATGGCACGACGTCCCCACCGGTGCACGCGGCTGGGTGGTGATCAACAGCCTGCGCGGTGGCGCGGCCGGCGGGGGCACCCGCATGCGCAAGGGCCTCGACCGCCGCGAGGTGGAGAGCCTCGCAAAGACCATGGAGGTGAAGTTCAGCGTGTGCGGTCCGCCCATCGGCGGGGCCAAGAGCGGCATCGACTTCGACCCGGCCGACCCGCGCAAGCATGCGGTGCTGGACCGCTGGTACAAGGCCGTGATGCCGTTGCTGAAGACCTACTACGGCACCGGTGGCGACCTGAACGTGGATGAACTGCACGACGTGATCCCGATCACCGAGCGCTACGGCCTGCGCCACCCGCAGGAAGGCGTGGTGAACGGGCACATCGGCAGCCAGGAAGCGGTGAAATTGCAGGCCATCCAGCAACTGCGCACCGGGGTGAGCAAACTGGTCGACGACCTGGAATACGTGCCGGTGGCAGGCCGCTACGCCGTGGCCGACATGATCACCGGCTGGGGCGTGGCCGAGAGCGTCCGGCACTTCTACCGGGTGCACAAGGGCAACGTGGACGGCAAGCGCGTGATCGTGCAGGGGTGGGGCAACGTGGCCGCGGCCGCGGGCTACTACCTGGCCCAGCAGGGCGCACGCATCGTGGGCATCATCGACCGGCATGGGGGCGCCCTGCGGCCCGAGGGCTTCAGCGCGGATGAAGTGCGCGGCCTGTTCATGGACAAGGAGGGCAACAAGCTGCGCCTGCAGGACATGGTCCCCTTCGAGGAGGTGAACGCCCGCGTGTGGGACCTCGGTGCCGAAGTGTTCCTGCCCTGCGCCGCAAGCCGGCTGGTGACACGCGACCAGGTGGACCGCCTGTGCGCGGCGGGTCTGGAGACCATCGCCAGCGGGGCGAACGTGCCCTTCGCCGATCCGGAGATCTTCTATGGTCCCATCGCCGAGCATGCGGACGGACGGGTGAGCGTGATCCCCGATTTCATCGCCAACTGCGGCATGGCGCGGGTGTTCGCCTACTGCATGCGGCCCGGCGCTGACCTCAGCGACCGCGGCATCTTCGAGGACGTGAGCACCACCATCGGCAACGCCCTCGAGAAGGTGCACGCCCGGGACGGTGCCCGCACGCACATCACGCGCACGGCCTTCGCCATCGCGCTCGAACAGCTCAGCTAAGCAATCAACTCCGGGGCCTCCCCGTTCAACAGTAACAGCACGCACCGATGCACTTCCCGATCCTTGCCCAGATCACCGGGCCCTCCACCGATCAGATCCGCGACTCCCTGGCACGGGCCGCCAGCACGGCGGCTGCCGCGCCCGTTCAGGACCAGCTGTCCGTGTGGGACCTGATCAGCCTGGGCAGCTGGTTCATCATGGGGCCGCTCGCGCTCATGAGCCTGGTGACCATCTATGTGGTGATCGAGCGCGTGATGGCCTTGAGCAAGGCCGGCCGCGAGGACAAGGACTTCATGAACAAGGTGCGCGACTACGTGCACGAGGGGAAACTGGACAGCGCCCGCAACCTGTGCGCACAGAGCGCAAGCCCCTCCGCCCGGATGGTGGAGAAAGGGCTGCAGCGCATGGGCAAGCCCGTGAAGGAGATCGAGAGCGCCATGGAGAGCGCGGGCCGCATCGAGCTCACGCGCCTCGAGAAGGGCGTCGGCCTGCTCCGGCTCACCGCCCGCCTTGCACCGATGTTCGGATTCATCGGTACGATCATCGGGGTGATCAAGATCTTCTACGACATCTCGCTCACGGACAACATCAGCATCGCCGTCATCAGCACGGGCCTCTACCAGAAAATGGTGACCAGCGCCGGCGGACTGATCGTGGGCATCGTGGCCTTCGCGGGCTACCACCTGGTGACCAGCATGGTGGAGGGTGTGACGGACAAGATGGAGCGCACCAGCCTGGCCTTCCTGGACCTGTTGCAGGAGCCCACCAAGTAACCGCCACACCGCGCCCACCGTACGCCGAACGCCATGAACCTGCGCCGCAAACACCAGGAGGATGCCGAGGTCAGCACCGAGTCGCTGAACGACATCATGTTCTTCCTGCTGCTGTTCTTCCTCATCATCAGCACGCTGGCCAACCCGAACGTGATCAAGCTGATGCTCCCCAAGAGCGCCAACAACGAACAGCTCGCCAAACAGCAGGTGAACCTGGCCGTCACCAAGGACAAGCAGTACAGCATCAACAAGCGACCCGTGCCCTTCGACCAGCTGGAGGCCGCCATCACCGCGGAGATCGCCGGCCTTGACCAGCCCACGGTCGTATTGAACTTCGACCGGGAGCTGAGTGTACAGGACCTCGTGGACGTGATGCAGATCGGCACGAAGATCAAGGTGAAGATGGTGCTCGCGACCCAGAAACAGAGCTGAGCCATGACCGCGATCGCACGGGAGAATGAAGGACAGCGCCGGGGCATCGCCATGGGCGTGTCATTCGCGCTCCATGCCCTGCTGATCCTCTTCTTCGTGCTGTACAAGATCATCACGCCCATCCCCCCGTTCCCCGAGAAGGAAGGTGGTGGGGCTGGTTATGAGCTGGCGCTCGGCTTCAGCGAACTGGGCATGGGCGACAACCCGGAGGTGACCGACCCGAGCACGCCCGCCGCCCAGCAAGAGAGCACGCCACCGCCTGCCGAGGAGGCCGAGGTGCTCACCAGCGATGTCGACGAGAACGACGTGGCCACCCCGCCGAAGAAGGACGACAAGCCGAAGACCGACAAGCCCCGGACCAAGCCGAAGCCCACGGCGGAGGAGATCGCGCGCGAGAAGCAGCGGAGGATCGACGAACTGATGGGCAACAAGGGCAGCGGCTCCGGCGGGCAGGGTGCCAACGACCAGCCTGGCGATGCGGGCGGTGCCAATGGCAGTCCCACGGGCACCGGCATCGGCAACGGCACCGGTTCCTACAAGGGCGATGGCTGGAGCGTGGACCTGGCCGGCCGCACCATCAAGCGCAAGCCAGTGATCGACGACAAGCCGAGCAAGGCCGGCAAGGTGGTGATGAACATCTGGGTGGACCCGGGCGGCAAGGTGGTGCGCGCTGAACAGAACCAGGGCCTGAGCACCACGCTGGATGGCTCGCTGGTGAGCATCGCCAAGCGGGCTGCGCTGGAAAGCACCTTTTACCCCGACCCGAAGGCGAGCGGCGAGAAGAAGGGCACGATGACCTTCATCTTCGTACTGGATTGATCCGGCGCGCCCTGCGCGCGGCACGCTATGGACTACCCGGCCACGCTGGAATACCTCTTCGCCCGGCTGCCGATGTTCTCCCGGATCGGCAAGGCGGCCTACAAGGCGGACCTGGACAACACGCACGCGCTGATGGCCATGCTGGACCATCCGGAGCGCGGGCTGCGCTGCGTGCACGTCGCCGGCACCAACGGCAAGGGCAGTACCAGCCACTTGCTCGCCAGCATCCTCCAGGAAGCGGGCCTGCGCACCGGGCTCTACACCTCACCGCACCTGAAGGACTTCCGCGAACGGATCCGCGTGAACGGGGCGATGATCCCGGAGGCGGCCGTCACGGTGTTCGTTGAACTCTATCGGGACCGGTTCGAACCCATCACACCCTCCTTCTTCGAATGGACCGTGGCACTGGCGTTCGATCACTTCCGCACAGTAGGAACGGACATCGCGGTGATCGAAACGGGCTTGGGCGGCCGTCTGGACAGCACGAACGTGGTGACACCCGAGGTGAGCGTGATCACCAACATCGGCTGGGACCATGCGGACCTGCTCGGTGGAAGCCTGCAGGCCATCGCACGGGAGAAGGCCGGCATCATCAAGCGCGGCGTACCGGTGGTGGTGGGTGAAGCGGAAGGTTCGATCGCGGACGTGCTGCGCGCGAAGGCGGAGGCGGAGAAGGCGCCATGGACGCTTGTGGACCGAACGGCGGTGCAGCCCTACACCCTCGACCTGGCCGGTCCCCATCAGCAGCAGAACGCCCGCACGGTGCTGGCCACGGTGGAGCTGCTGCGCCGGCAGGGTTGGTCCATCCCCGATGCGGCGGTCGCCCGCGGGCTGGCACGCACCTGCACCAACACGGGCTTCGCCGGGCGGTGGCAGGTGATCGGTCGTGAGCCGTTGACCGTCGTGGACGTGGGCCACAACGAGGACGGCCTCCGCGTGGTGCGCACCATGCTGGCCGCCACCCCGCACCAACGCCTGCACGTGGTGCTGGGGACCGTGAACGACAAGGACCTGGGCCGCATGCTCGGCCAACTGCCCACCACGGCCACCTACTACTTCTGCAAGGCCGACATCCCCAGGGGCCTGGATGCTTCCATCCTGCGGACCCAGGCGGGCGAGCGGGGCCTTCGGGGGGATGCCTATCCTTCCGTACCCGCTGCGGTCCAGGCCGCCCGCACGGCCGCCGGTCCGGAGGACCTTGTGCTGGTGACCGGCAGCGTGTTCGTGGTGGCGGAAGCGCTCTAGCCGGCTTACGGGCCGGAAGCATCCGGCACTCGGATGAAGTTCTATATTCGCGGCCCGTTCGCTCGAACGGTCGTTCTTTCCGTCGGAGGCCTGGCTAAGCTGGTTCAGGGCATCCCGCCCCACGGGCGGGAGGGTCGCTGGTCCGTTGTCGGTTCCTCCATCGCACAATGTAGATGGAGGCATAGCTCAGCTGGTTCAGAGCATCTGCCTTACAAGCAGAGGGTCGCTGGTTCGAATCCGGCTGCCTCCACCCCGCCGACATTGACATTCTGGGATCTTAGCTCAGCTGGTTCAGAGCGCATGCTTCACACGCATGAGGTCACTGGTTCGAATCCAGTAGGTCCCACTCCTTAGAGCAGCAAGCCCTCCGAGCACATCGGGGGGCTTGCTCGTTCGGGGGCCATCCGTACCATCTTCGTAGCCATGCCCCGCGAACTGCGCCCCCTGCCCTGGATCGTGGTGGGGCTGACCGTGGCCGCCATCCTGTTGGACCTGGTGAACGGCCGGTTCTGGGCGAGCGACTTCCGTGTCTACTGGAGCGCGGCCCGCGGCCTGCTGGAGCACGGCCCGGTGTACGGCGTGGCCTTCGGGGAGAACACCGGCTTCTACAAGTACGCTCCAGTGGTGGCGATGGGCTTCGTTCCGGCGGCACTGCTCCCGTACAGCCTGGCTGCGGTGCTCCATGTATTGCTCTCCGGGCTGCTCCTGATCCCCATCCTGTTCACCCTGGAGCGCATCCTGATGCGGCACATCCTGGGGATGCACGCACCACGCATGTTGCTGCGGCAGGTGCTGGTGCTGATGTGCTGTGCCGTGCTCATCGCACGCGAGCTCCACTTGGGGAACGTGAACCTATGGTTGGTATTGGGCGTGGTGGTGGCCACCGAAGCGCTGCTCGACGGGAGTGATGGGTTGGCCGGCGTGCTCTTCGGCGCCCTGTGGCTGCTGAAGCCGTACCTGGCCTTCATGGCGATCCCCCTGGTCGTCGGGGGACACTGGCGACCGCTGCAACGCGCCGCGCTAACGGTCGCACTGGCGTTGGTACTACCGCTGCCGTTCCTAGGACCGCAGCGGTGGTTCGAGCTTCACCGTGAATGGCTGGGGGCCATGGCGACGCACAGCAGCTACCTTACCAGTCCCGACACCTTTCAGTCCATGCTCGGCGCCGTGGTCCGGGAACGGACGCTGGTGCATCCGGGCCTGATCATCGCGGTGGCCGCCCTCCTGCTCGCCGGATATGGCTGGTACCAACTGCGCAGCACGCGTGTCCAGGAGCGTTCACTGGTGCTTCCGCTGTGGCTCGCCTTCGCTGCCATACCACACCTCGTGATCACCGACCAGGAGCATTTCCTCTACAGCCTTCCGTTGATCGCTTTCGTGCTCGCGCGCGCGTTCATGCAAGGGGCGATCCCGTCCACCTGGTTGTTCGTGTCGGCCATGGCCCTGTACGCAACCCGGAGCTCCGATCTCTGGGGCGGTGCGGTAGAGGCCCAACTGGTGGCCGCAGGCGCCTTGGGGCTGGGTAACCTGCTCCTGATGGTCACGGCGCTGTGGAGCGCGAAGGCTGAGCGTCACCCCTGAGCCTTTCCAAGGCCGAATACGGCATCTTGATAACCAAGGACTTACGGCGTTGAGAAGTTTTTGTTCATGTTTTTGATCACTTTGATTGAACATTGTTCTACTTTTGGCGTCGTTCTGCTGAACATCACCATCACATCCATGTCCACGATCGAATTCAACCAACAGCTCCTCGGCCTGCGCCAGCAACTGTACTACTTCGCGCTGAGCCTCACCCGCGACCGTGACAACGCACAGGACCTCCTTCAGGAGAGCATACTGCGCGCGCTGTCGAACCGGGACAAGTTCGCGGACAACACCAACTTCAAGGCGTGGATCTGCACGATCATGCGCAACACGTTCATCAACGACCACCGTCGTGGCAAGCGCACGAGCGCGATCATGGACCGCGTTGAGCGTGCGCAGGAGCAGGTGCGTCGGGTGGAAACGCCGGCGACCACCGAGGCGACCCTGAAAATGCGCGAGATCACCAACAGCCTGGACCGTCTGGAGGATACCTTCCGGCAGCCGTTCCAAATGCACCACGCCGGTTACAAGTACCACGAGATCGCCGATCACCTGTCCATCCCCATCGGCACGGTGAAGAGCCGGATCCACCAGGCGCGTCAGCGGCTGATGTTCATGTTGAGCGACAAGCACATCCAATGAGCCGTTCCGCGATCGTCATCGGTTCCGGCTTTGCCGGGCTGTCTGCGGCCACTGCGCTCGCAGCGAAGGGCTTTGCCGTGACGGTCGTTGAGAAGAACGACACCCCGGGTGGGCGCGCGCGCGTGTGGCGCAAGGATGGCTTCGTCTTCGACATGGGCCCCAGCTGGTATTGGATGCCCGATGTGTTCGAACAGTGGTTCGCCAGCTTCGGCAGCTCGGTGAAGGCGCACTACGACCTGGTGCGGCTGGATCCCTCCTACCGGGTGTTCTTCGGCGATGCGGACACCTGGGACATTCCGGCCGGCACGGCCGAACTGCTGGCCCTGTTCGATCGTGTTGAGCCCGGTGCCGGCGCCCGGCTGAAGGACTTCCTGCAGGAAGCGGGCATGAAGTACCGCCTGGGCATGAACGACCTGGTCCACCGCCCCGCCCTGCGTTGGAGCGAATTCGTGAACGCCCGCGTGGTATCCGGGATGATGCGTTCCACGGTGTTCACCTCGCTGCGCAAGCATGTGCGGTCGCGGTTCAGCGATCCCCGCCTGCAGCAGTTGTTGGAGTTCCCGGTGCTCTTCCTGGGCGCCACACCCGAGCGCACCCCGGCGCTGTACAGCCTGATGAACTACGCCGACATGATGCTCGGCACCTGGTACCCGATGGGGGGCATGGGGCGCATTGTGGACGGCATGGTGGCCGTGGCACGGGACCACGGCGTGCACTTCCGGACGAACACACCGGTGACCCGGATCCTGGTGGAACAAGGCCGTGCACGCGGGGTGGAGACCACCGCTGGCGTGCTCCGCGCGGACCTGGTGGTGGCCGGGGCGGATTACCACCACGTGGAGACCTCGCTCCTGGATCCGGAGTTCCGCTCCTACAGCGAAGCCTATTGGGAAAGCCGCGTGATGGCGCCGAGCTCGCTGTTGTTCTACCTCGGCTTCGACCGGCGCCTGGAAGGCCTGCGCCATCACAACCTCTTCTTCGATCGGTCGCTGGACGTGCATGCGCGGGAGATCTACGATGCCCCCGCCTGGCCGAGCGACCCGCTGATGTACGTGTGCGTGCCCTCCATCACGGACCCGTCCGTGGCTCCGGCAGGCCACGAGAACGTGTTCGCCCTGATCCCCATCGCACCCGGACTGGAGGACACGCCGGCCATCCGCGAGCGCTACCTGCGCCAGGTGCTCGACCGGATCGGTCAGCGCACCGGCATCGACGTCCGTCCCCACATGGTGCTTCAGCGCAGTTACTGCATCAACGATTTCCAAGCTGACCATAACGCTTTCCGGGGCAACGCCTACGGTCTGGCGAACACGCTACGCCAGACGGCCGTGCTCAAGCCGCGCATGAAAAGCAGACGTGTGCAGGGTCTCTACTTCACCGGTCAATTGACCGTTCCCGGTCCGGGCGTTCCGCCCTCGCTCATCAGCGGTCAGGTGGTGGCCGACCTGATCGCCAAGGAATTCCCGCAACGCGCCACTTCACCCCTACCCGCATGAACACGATCGAGCTCTACAACAGCGTGTGCCTTGCGGCCAGTCGCACCACCACGCGCCGCTACAGCACCTCGTTCTCGCTGGGGGTGCTCTCGCTGCACGAACGGTTCCGTGACCCGATCCACGCCATCTATGGCTTCGTGCGCTTTGCGGACGAGATCGTGGACACCTTCCACGCACATGACAAGCCAGCGCTGCTGCGCCGGTTCTGGGACGACACGCACCGGGCCGTGGCGGAAGGCATCAGCCTGAACCCGATCCTGCACAGTTACCAAGCGGTGGTGAACCGCTACGGCATCGAGGCCGAGCTGTACGACACCTTCCTGCGCAGCATGGAGATGGACCTGTCGGACAGCGTGCACGACCAGCGCTCCTACGAGACCTACATCCTGGGCAGTGCCGAGGTCGTGGGACTGATGTGCCTCCGCGTGTTCTGCGAAGGCGACGATGCGCTGTACCATCGCCTGCGGCCGGCGGCCATGAAGCTTGGGGCCGCGTTCCAGAAAGTGAACTTCCTGCGCGACCTCAAGGACGATCACATGAACCTGGGACGCACCTACTTCCCCGGTATCGACATGCGCAACCTCTCCGCGGCGGACAAACGTGCCATCGAGGCCGACATCGAAGCCGACTTCGAGGCCGCCTTGGTGGGCATACGGGAGCTTCCGAAAGGGGCCCGGCTGGGCGTGTACGTGGCCTACATCTACTACCTCAACCTGTTCCGCAAGATCAAGGCCCTCCCCTTCGATCGCATCCTGCGCGAACGGATCCGTGTACGCAACCGCCGCAAGCTGGCCCTGCTCACCACGAGCTACCTGCGGCACAGCTTCGGCATGCTATGAACGCCCACGATACGCACGTTGAACAGGTCACCCTCGTGAACGAGCGGGACGAGGCCATCGGCCGGATGGAGAAGCTGGAGGCCCATCGCGTGGGTGCCCTGCACCGGGCCTTCTCCATCTTCATCTTCAACCGCGAGGGCCGCCTGTTGCTGCAGCAGCGTGCCGATGGCAAATACCACAGTCCAGGATTGTGGACCAACAGCTGTTGCGGTCACCCGCGGCCCGGCGAGCCCACGATGAAAGCCGCCCAACGCAGGCTGCACGAGGAGCTCGGCATCCGCTGCGAACTGACCGAGGAGTTCACCTTCAGCTACCGGGCGGAGTTCGGCAACGGGCTCATCGAGCACGAGCTCGACCATGTGTTCTTCGGCCGGCATGACGGTCCCTTCTTCCCCGCCAAGGAGGAGGTGAAGGACCTGCGCTGGATGCGCATGAACGACCTCGCCGATGACCTGCGGACCTCCCCGGGCATGTACACGGCGTGGCTCGCGGTATGCTGGCCCAAGGTGCTCGACCGCTTCTCGCTACGCCTACGGGCATGAACGGGGCACGCGGCATCACAGTGCACTGGTTCCGGCGCGACCTGCGGCTGGAGGACAATCACGGCCTGTTCCGGGCCCTCAGCGAGCATGGCAACGTTCAGCCGCTCTTCATCTTCGATACCGGGATCCTGGACAAGCTGGAGGACCGGGCCGACCGGCGCGTGGACCTGATCCACCGCACGCTCGAGGACCTGCAACGCCGCCTTGTGGAGCGTGGATCCACGCTGCTCGTGGCGCACGGCAGCCCCGTGGAGGTGTGGAAGACGCTCCTGGACCGGTACCCGATCACCGCTGTCACCGCCAACCACGACCACGAGCCCTATGCGCAGGCACGGGACAAAGCCGTGGGTGAACTGCTTGCAGGACGCGGCATCCCGTTCCGCACCTTCAAGGACATCAGCATCTTCGAACGCAACGAAGTGGTGAAGGACGATGGCGGCCCGTACACCGTGTACACGCCATACATGCGCAAGTGGAAGAGCCTCTTCCATCCGTCCATGGCGCAAGCGTACCCGAGCGAAAAGCATGCGGAGGCCTTCCGGCGATCGGATCCGGAGCCAATGCCCTCCCTGCAGCAGATCGGCTTCCAGCCCACGGACCTGGTGGTCCCACCCATGGAGGTGAGCGACGAACTGTTGCGCCACTATGAACGCACGCGGGACCTGCCCGCCGTGGCCGGGACGAGCCGCATGAGCACGCACCTGCGCTTCGGCACGGTGAGCGTGCGCGCGCTGGTGCGCCGGTCGCTCGAACTGAGCCCGAAGTACCTGAACGAGCTCATCTGGCGCGAGTTCTTCATGCAGGTGCTGTGGCACTTCCCCCATCCGGAGAAGGCCTTCAAGCCCGCCTACGACCGCATCGCCTGGCGCCATGACGAACAGGACCTCGCCCGATGGACCGCGGGCCTGACCGGCTATCCGCTGGTGGACGCGGGCATGCGCGAACTGAGCGCCACCGGCCTCATGCACAACCGGGTGCGCATGGTGGTGGCCAGCTTCCTCACCAAGCACCTGCTCATCGACTGGCGCATGGGCGAAGCCTGGTTCGCAGCGAAGCTGCTGGACTTCGAGCTCAGCAGCAACAACGGTGGCTGGCAGTGGGCGTCCGGTTCAGGCTGCGACGCCGCACCGTACTTCCGCGTGTTCAACCCGACGCTGCAGCTCCAGCGGTTCGACCCTGCGTTAACGTATGTGAAACGTTGGGTGCCCGAGCATGGAACGGTGAACTATCCGCGTCCGATGGTCGTTCATGAAACGGCCCGTGCACGTGCGCTCGCCACCTTCAAGGAAGGCCTGGAGCGATCGACCGTCACAGCCGCACAACAACGCATGTTCTGAACCATGGCACGCAGGAAAAAACTCATCCTCTCCCGCCCCGAACGTCCGGGAGTGACCGCCATCAAGGTGCGGCTTGACGCGCGCACCATCATCACGCTGGCCAGCATGAAAGCGCTGGAGTTCTGGCGGCAGCGTTATCCGAACCTGCAAGTGATCGGTTGAAAGCGATGCGCGTCCTGGAACGTGAACAATGGCTGCCCATCTCCCTCAAGGAGGCGTGGGACTTCTTCGGCTCGCCGCACAACCTGTCGCGCATCACACCGGAGGACATGGGGTTCTCCATCCGTGGCGAAGTACCCGACGCGCCCGTGTTCCCCGGCCAGCGCATCACATATTCCGTCCGACCGCTCTTCGGCATCCCGCTCACCTGGGTCACCTGCATCGCCGTGGCAGAGGCACCCCACCGCTTCGTGGATGTTCAATTGCGCGGTCCCTACAAGCGCTGGTGGCACGAGCACACCTTCGTACCGAAGGACGGCGGAGTGCTGATGAAGGACCGCGTGGAGTATGAGCTGCCGCTCGGTCCGCTGGGCGACCTGATGCACCGCTGGGTGGTCAGGGAGCGGCTCCGGCGCATCTTCGATCACCGCCGCCGCGCGCTGGAGCGCATCTTCCGCCGTTCCAGCGGCGACAACGCACATGTAGCTTAGCCGCACCATGTCCACCCTGGCCATCATCGGCGTCGTGCTCGGCACCTTCTTTTTCATGGAGTTCGTGGCCTGGTTCACGCACAAGTACGTGATGCACGGTTTCCTGTGGTACCTGCACAGCGATCACCACAAGAAGGACCACTACGGCTTCCTGGAGCGCAACGACGCCTTCTTCCTCATCTTCGCCATACCGAGCATGGGCCTGTTCATCCTCGGGGCCACGCTGGGCACGCATACCCCCTGGTTGTGGATGGGGCTAGGCATCCTCCTGTACGGCATCGCCTATTTCATCGTGCACGAGGTCTTCATCCACCAGCGGATCAAGTGGCTCCGTACCAGCAACAACGCCTACTTCCTCGGGCTTCGCAGGGCGCACAAAGTGCACCACAAGCGGCTCACCAAGGAGGATGGGGAGTGCTTCGGCATGTTGTGGGTACCCTTGAAGTACTTCGCCGAGGCCCGCAAGCAGCTGCAGAAAGCGTGACCGCGGCCGCTGTTCGCAGGGCTGTTACTTCTTTGTGAACGGCACAGCACGCGGTCGGCGGATGGTCCCGGTATTTTCGCCCCGCGAGGAACGGGCGCCATGGAGGACCAACTTCAACGCATCAGCAGCTGGGTGAGCCACCTGGTGAAGGCCCGCACGCGGCACGGTGTGCATTCACCGTTCATCTACACCCTTGCCACGGACGTGCTCCGCGCGGACCAGGAGCTGGAACTCTTCGCCCCGATCGAGCGCCTGCGGGAGGAACTGTTCGCCAGCGACCAGGTGATCCGGGTGAACGACCTGGGCGCCGGTAGCCGACGGCTGGACATGGACCTGCGGGCGGTGAGCGACATCGCCCATACAAGCCTGAAGCCACCGCGGCAGGCGCGGCTGTTGCACCGGCTTGTCCGCCATTTCGCCCCCGGGACTGTGCTGGAGCTCGGCACCAGCTTCGGCCTCACCACCCTCTACCTGGCCCACGGCATGGAGCATGGCCGGGTGATCACCGTGGAAGGCTGCCCGCAGATCCACCGCATCGCACGGCACCATTTCGAACAGCTCGGCCGGCGCGACATCGAAGCGGTGCTCGGAGGCTTCCGCACCGCCCTGCCGGACATCCTCCGCCGGACGGAGCGCCTGGACATGGTGTTCATGGACGGACACCATGCCGAGGCCCCCACCCTGGATTACTTCGAGCAATGCCTGACGCGCGCGCACAACGACACGGTCTTCATCGTGGACGACATCCACTGGAGCCGCGGCATGGAGAGCGCCTGGGAACGGATCAAAGCGCATGAGCGCGTGCGCGTGACCGTGGACCTGTATGACCTCGGGCTCGTTTTCCTGCGTCGCGAGCAGGAACCACAGCACTTCCGGCTGCGTTACTGACAGCACCATGAAGATCTACACCCGCACAGGGGACCAGGGGGACACCGGCCTGCTCGGCGGGTCCCGCCTGCCAAAGGACCACCTGCGGCTGGAGGCTTACGGCACGGTGGACGAGCTCAACAGCCATGTGGGCATGCTGCGCGACCTTGCCGGGGAGCACCAGCGGGAACTGCTGCTCCGCATACAGCGCACCCTGTTCGACCTGGGATCGCGCCTGGCCGCGGTGGATGACGCCGAGGCCGCCCGGTTCAAGGTGCCGCAGGTCGGCGAGGCCGAAGTGCTGAGCCTGGAGGAGGCCATGGATACCATGGACAAGGAATTGCCGCCGCTGCGGAACTTCATCCTGCCGGGCGGACATCCCGCCATCTCCCAGGCACATGTCTGCCGCACGGTGTGCAGGCGGGCGGAGCGCTGCACGGTGGCGCTGGCCCGCACCGCACCACTGCCCCCGGAGGTTGTGCGGTACCTGAACCGACTGAGCGACCTGTTCTTCGTGCTCGCGCGCTGGCTCGGCCAACGGCTCGGCGTTGCCGACACGCCGTGGACGCCCCGGGGCTGAGCGGCTGAAGTGCTCGTGGCCGTAGGGCCGGGCTGCCGCCAACAGCGGTTGATAAGTGGGCCTTGACGGGATCGTTGCCGGTCTATATTTGCGCCCTTGTAAAAAAACCCTCAGCCCTCGGCACCATGTATTGGACGCTCGAACTGGCCTCTTACCTGGAGGACGCACCATGGCCGGCCACAAAGGACGAGCTGATCGACTTCGCCATGCGCACGGGCGCTCCGCTGGAGGTGGTGGAGAACCTGCAGGCGATCGAGGACGATGAGGAGATCTTCGAGAGCATCGAGGAGATCTGGCCGGACTATCCGAGCAAGGAGGATTTCTTCTTCAACGAAGACGAGTACTGAAGCGGTCGGACCCGTACGAAAGCCCCGCACTGGCGGGGCTTTTTCGTTCGGAGCGGACGGATCGTCAGGCGGCCGGTCCGGGCAGGGTGCTTGCTGGGCGGGTGCGGCTACCTTTGCCGGCCTTGACCAGAACCGCGGGGCAACTTCGGTCGCAAGGCCGCACACGCACCCGCCAGCACCGCACCCATGATCGCATCGATCTTCAAGAAAGTCTTCGGCGACAAGCAACAGCGCGACCTGAAGGAGGTACAGCCCCTGGTGGCCCGTGTGAAGGAGGAATACCCCAAGCTGGAACGCCTGTCCAACAACGAGCTCCGGCAGCGCACCGAGGAGTTCAAGCGGCGGATCGCCGAAAAGGTGCACGCGGAACGTGACCAGGTCGATGCCCTGCGCCGCGCGATCGACGAGGATCCGGGCATGGACATCCAGCAGCGCGAGGAGAAGTACAAGGAGATCGACCGCCTGGAGGAGCGAATTGTGAAGGACATCGAGGATGTCCTGCTGGAGCTGCTGCCCGAAGCCTTCGCGGTGGTCCGCGAAACGGCCCGGCGCTTCAAGGAAGGAACGGAGATCCGCGTGCGTGCGACGGACCTGGACCGGGAACTCGCCGCCAAACGCCCCAGCATCCGGATCGAAGGCGATGACGCCATCTGGAGCAACACGTGGAACGCCGCCGGCAGCCCCATCACCTGGGACATGGTGCACTACGATGTGCAGTTGATCGGCGGCATCGCCCTGCACAAGGGAAAGATCGCGGAGATGGGCACCGGCGAGGGTAAAACGCTGGTGGCCACCCTGCCGGTGTACCTGAACGCCCTCGCCGGGCGCGGGGTGCACGTGGTGACGGTGAACGACTACCTGAGCAAACGCGACAGCGAGTGGATGGGTCCGCTGTACGAGTTCCACGGCATGCGCGTGGACTGCATCGACAAGCACGAGCCCAACAGCCCGGCGCGGCGCGCGGCCTACCTGGCCGACATCACCTTCGGCACCAACAACGAGTTCGGCTTCGACTACCTGCGCGACAACATGGCGCATACGCCGGCCGCGCTCGTGCAACGGAAGCATCACTTCGCCATCGTGGACGAGGTGGACAGCGTGCTCGTGGACGATGCGCGGACACCCTTGATCATCAGCGGACCCACGCCGAAGGGCGAGGTGCACCAGTTCGACGAATACCGTCCGCGTGTGCAACGGCTGTATGACGCGCAACGGCAGCTGGTGACGCGTCTGCTGGCCGAAGCGAAGGACGCGCTGAAAGGTCTGGGCACGAACAGCGCCAGCAAGGCGGACCTGGAGCGCGGCGGGCTTGCCTTGCTGCGCGCGCATCGCGGCCTCCCGAAGAACGGCGCGCTCATCAAGTTCCTGAGCGAACCGGGCGTGCGCACCCTGCTGCAGAAGACGGAGAGCTACTACCTGCAGGACCAGCAGAAGGAGATGCCGAAGGTGGATGCCGAGCTCTACTTCACCATCGATGAGAAGCACAACTCGATCGAGCTCTGCGAGAAGGGCCTGGACCTGATCAGCGGCGACACCAACGATCCGCAGTTCTTCATCCTCACCGACGTGGGCAGCGCCATCGCCGACATCGAGCGGAGCGGCGCCTCCCTCGAGGAGAAGGCGCGCCGCAAGGACGAGGTGCTGCGCGACTTCGGCATCAAGAGCGAACGCGTGCACACCGTGAACCAGCTGATCCGTGCTTACGCGCTCTACGAAAAGGACGTGGAGTACGTGGTGATGGAGGGCAAGGTGAAGATCGTGGACGAGCAGACGGGCCGTATCCTGGAAGGGCGTCGATACAGCGACGGTCTCCACCAGGCCATCGAAAGCAAGGAGAACGTGAAGGTGGAGGCGGCCACGCAGACCTACGCCACCATCACCCTGCAGAACTACTTCCGCATGTACCACAAGCTCGCGGGCATGACGGGCACGGCGGAGACGGAGGCGCAGGAGCTCTGGGACATCTACAAGCTGGACGTGATGGTGATCCCCACCAACCGCCCGGTGATCCGCAAGGACAACGAGGACATGGTCTTCAAGACCCGGCGCGAGAAGTACAACGCCGTGATCGACGAGATCGTGCGCCTGAAGGATGCAGGTCGCCCGGTACTGGTGGGCACCACCAGTGTGGAGGTGAGCGAGCTGATGAGCAGGATGCTCAGCGGAAAGGGCATCAAGCACAATGTGCTGAACGCGAAGCAGCACGCACGCGAAGCCGAGATCGTGGCCCACGCGGGCACGGCCGGGGCCATCACCATCGCCACGAACATGGCGGGACGTGGAACGGACATCAAGCTGGGGCCGGGTGTGAAGGAGGCCGGCGGCCTGGCCATCATCGGCACGGAGAAGCATGAGAGCCGCCGGGTGGACCGCCAGCTCCGCGGCCGTGCCGGCCGTCAGGGCGACCCGGGTTCATCGCAGTTCTACATCAGCCTGGAGGACGACCTGATGCGCATGTTCGGCAGCGAGCGCATCAGCAAGCTCATGGACGCCATGGGCCACAAGGAGGGCGAGGTGATCCAGCACTCCATGGTGACGCGTAGCATCGAACGCGCCCAGAAGAAGGTGGAGGAGAACAACTTCGGCATCCGGAAACGCCTGCTGGAGTACGACGACGTGATGAACAAGCAGCGGCAGGTCATTTACAAGCGCCGCCACAACGCCCTCTTCGGCGAACGCCTGAAGCTGGACGTGCTGAACATGTTCCACGACGTGGCCACCGACCTGGTGGAGCAGTACCATGCCGAAGGCGACTTCGAGGGCTTCCAGATGGACCTGTTCCGCAAGCTGTTCGTGGAAAGCCCCGTGGACGAGGCGGGCTTCAAGGCCGGAAAAGCGGAGGCCATCGCTGAGCAGGTGTTCCGCACCGCGATGGAGGGCTACCGTCGCCGCGGTGCACAGCTGGCGGCCCAGGCGCTGCCGGTGATCAGCGATGTGTTCCTCAACCAGGGCGCACAATACGAGAACATCGTGGTGCCCATCACGGACGGCACGAAGACCATGCAGGTGGTGACGAACCTGCAGCGGGCCTACAAGAGCGAATGCCGTGAGGTGATCGACAGCATCGAGCGCTACATCACCCTGGCCATCATCGACAACGAGTGGAAGGAGCACCTGCGCGAGATGGACGACCTGCGCCGCAACGTGCAGAACGCGAGCATCGAGCAGAAGGATCCGCTGCTCATCTACAAGCTGGAGTCCTTCAAGCTGTTCGATGCCATGGTGGCGCGCGTGAGCAACGAGGTGGTGGGCTTCCTGGTGCGTGCAGGACTGCCCAGCGCCCAGCCGAACGTGCAACAGGCGCAGGCCCCGAAAGCCCCTCCCCAACAGAAGTTGCAGACCAGCCGCACGGAAACACCGCAATACGCAGGCGCCCAGTCCACCAACACGGGTGCCCCGCGGCCGGCTCCGGCCCCGGGACCCGGCATGCGCCAGCCGATGCCTCCACAGGGTCCGCCCCGCCAGCCGATCGCCCCGGTGCGCGTGGAAAAGAAGGTGGGCCGGAACGACCCCTGCCCCTGCGGAAGCGGCAAGAAGTTCAAGCAGTGCCACGGGCAGGACGCCTGAGGCACCCACCGCCTGAACGCGCCGAGCGCCAGCCTTACGGGGCTGGCGCTCTTGCTATGTGTATGGAACGTGGTTCTTACTTGATGGGCACGCGCATCACCACGCGTACGGGCAGGCCGTCCTTCATGCCGGACTCGAACCGGGGAGCCCGATCCAACGCATCCACCAGCTGGTCCGCCGCACTGGAGTCCGCGTTCAGCACCTTGATCCCGGAGAGGTCGCCGTCCTTCTCCACCACGAAAACCGCCGTGGCGCCGACGCTCGCGGGAGCGCTGCTGCGCAGGTAGGTGATCATGGCCTGCTCGCCACCGGGATACGATGGCATGGTGGGGGCCATGGTGTAGAGGATGTTCTCCAGCGGTTCGGGGTCGTAGACCTTCTCGGCGAGCGCCTGACCCCAGGTGTCGAAGCGCTGCCAGATGCCGCTCTTGTTGCCCATGGCATACTCCCCTTCGCTCTCGAGCTTGCCGTTCGGGTGGTAGAAGCGCCAGTGGCCATGCTCCACCTCGAGCGCCGGATCGGCGCAGGTGCCTTCGGCCTTGAGCGTACCGTCCAGGGTACGGACCACCACCTTGTACAGGTTGCCATCCTGTCCCGCGGCCTCCTTGTAGAAGGCGGCCTTCCCCTTGCCGCAGGGTTCCATGAACTTGTCCAGGTAGATGCGCTGCCGCTTATCGCCCTGGAAGGCGAAGGCGCTCGCGGCGAGCAGGAGGATGATCAAGGACCGGCGCATGGAGCAAGGTGCTGCATGCTTGTAACGGCGGCTGCCGCAACAGGGTTACAACCTGCTCAAGCGGCCCAGCCCTCGCGGTCCAGACTGCGGTACTGGATGGCCTCGGCCAGGTGCTCCGTACGGATGTCCGGACTGTCGGCCAGGTCAGCGATCGTGCGCGCGACCTTGAGTATGCGGTCGTAGGCCCGGGCACTGAGCCCAAGGCGCTCCATCGCCTTCTGCAGCAAGGCCTGTCCGGAGGCGTCGATGCGGCAGATGGCCCGCAGCTGCTGACTGCTCATCTGGGCATTGCAGTGGAGCCGCTCGGTCCGGAAGCGGGCCTGTTGTACGGCCCGCGCCTGCACCACGCGCTGGCGCACTGCGGCGCTGTCCTCCGAGCGTCGCTCACTGCTCAGTTCGCTGAAGGCCACAGGCGTCACTTCGATGTGGATGTCGATGCGGTCCAGCAACGGGCCGCTGATGCGGTTCAGGTACTTCTGCACCACGCCGGGGGCGCACACGCACTCCTTCTCCGGATGATTGTGGTACCCGCACGGGCAGGGGTTCATCGCCGCCACGAGCATGAAGCTGGCCGGGTACTCTACCGTGAACTTCGCCCGGCTGATGGTGACCACGCGGTCCTCCAGGGGCTGGCGCATCACTTCGAGCACGGTGCGCTTGAACTCCGGCAGCTCGTCCAGGAAGAGCACCCCGTTGTGGGCCAGGCTGATCTCGCCGGGCTGGGGGAACGAACCGCCGCCCACCAGGGCCACATCGCTGATGGTGTGGTGCGGACTGCGGAACGGCCGCACGCTCAGGAGCCCGTCCTCGCGACGCAGCTTGCCGGCCACGCTGTGGATCTTGGTGGTCTCCAACGCCTCCTCCACGCTCAACGGCGGCAGGATCGTGGGCAGTCGTTTGGCGATCATCGTCTTCCCCGCGCCGGGCGGTCCGATCAGGATGATGTTGTGACCACCTGCGGCGGCGATCTCGAAGGCCCGCTTGATGTGCTCCTGCCCCTTCACGTCGCTGAGGTCCACCGGATAACTGCGGCTACGCTGATCGAACTCGCCGAGGATGTCCACTTCGGTGGGGGGAATGATCACGCGGCCCTCCAGGTGGTCGATCACCTCCCGGAGATGGTCCACCCCGATCACCGCCAGGCCGTGCACGATGGCGGCTTCGCGCGCATTGGCCGAAGGCACCACCACACCCTTGAAGCCCTGCTTCTTCGCCTCCAGCGCGATGGGCAGTGCACCCTTGATCGGGCGCACCTCACCGTCCAGCGAGAGCTCGCCCATGAACACCAGCTCCCCGAAACGCTCGTGCGCCACCTGGCCACTGGCGCCCAGGATGCCGAGCGCGATGGGCAGGTCGTACGCCGTGCCCTCCTTGCGGATGTCCGCCGGGGCCAGGTTCACCGTGATCTCCCGGCCGCGCGGCATGTGGTAGCCGATGTTCTTGATGGCCGCGCTGACCCGCTGATGGCTCTCCTTCACCGCGCTGTCCGGCAGGCCCACCATGAAGAAGTTGGTGCCCTTGCTGATGTCCGTCTCCACCGTCACCACGGTGGCGTTCACGCCGAACACGGCGCAGCCGTAGTTCTTGACGATCATCGCTCAGACCTGGTGCTCGATGTGGTCGATGAGCGCGTGGATCACCTTGATGTGCACCTCCTGCACACGGTCCGCATACCCGTTGTGCGGTACGCGCACCTCCACATCGCACAAGGGGGCCAGGCGGCCGCCGTCCTTGCCGGTGAGCCCGACCACGCGCATGCCCGCGGCCTTCGCCGCCTCGGCGGCGCGCAGCACGTTGGGGCTGTTGCCGCTGGTGCTGATGGCCAGCAGCACATCCCCGGGCCGGCCATGCGCCTGCACATAGCGCGCGAAGACCTGCTCGAAGCCGTGATCATTGCCCACGCAGGTGAGGTGCGAGGGGTCGCTGATGCTCAGGGCCGCGATGGGTGCGCGATCGTCCCGGTACCGACCGGTGAGCTCCTCGGCGAAGTGCATCGCATCGCACATGCTGCCGCCGTTGCCGCAGCTGATCAGCCGGCCGCCGGCGCGCAGCGCGGTCACCATCAAACCGCCCGCCAGTTCAACGGCCTTCAGGTTGGCCGGATCGGCGAGGAAACGCTCCAGCACGGAGGCGGCTTCGGTGAAATGGGAACGGATGCGCTCGCTGCTCATGCACGGCGAAGATGCGAACGATCGACCGGCCGGTGATCAGTTGCCCCCGGCCTTCAGCGTTTCCATGGCCTGCAGCCCGCATTCCAGGAAGGCCTTGAACTCGGGCACGGAGAACTGGTCCTCACCGGTGCCCATGGCGGGGTTCAACAGGCGGCCATCGGGGCTGAGGAGCACGTACCAGGGCTGCGATACCTGGCCGAAGGTCTCGGACTCCAGGGTGGCATAACGGTCGCCCACGGTGATGATCTGCTTCTTCGTGCCGCTCTTGTTGGTGTAGATGTGCTGCAGCTCCTTGGGCAGCTTCTCGCGGTCATCCACGTAAAGGGACACCAGCACGTACTTGTCCCGGATCAGCTCCAGCACACCGTCCGCGCTCCAGACGTACTCTTCCATCTTCCGGCAGTTCACACAGCCGTGCCCGGTGAAGTCGATCATCAGGGGCTTGCCCGTGCGCTGCGACTCCTCCATGGCCCCGCAGAGGTCGTTGTGGTAGCAGGCCAGGGCATGGGGGCAGTCGCTCGGGTGGATCCAGCTGTAGCCGGCCGGTGGTGCCAGACCGCTGAGCAGCTTTGGCGAGCGGAAGGTGCCGGCATGCTCATCGTAGCGGAAGCCCAAGGCCAGGTACACCGTGGTGGCGGCGAAAAGGGCGATGAAGCCCCAGCGCACAGCAGAGCGCTGCTTCACCGGGCTGTCGTGCGGGAACCGGATGAGGCCGAACAGGTAGAGCACGATGCCGAGCGCGCAGAGCACCCACACCACCAGGAAGAGCTCATAGGGCAGGATGCCCCAGTGGGAGACGAGATCGGCCGTGCTGAGGAACTTGAACGCCAGCGCGACCTCGGCGAAGCCGAGCACCACCTTCACGCTGGTGAGCCAGCTGCCGCTGCGGGGCAATGAGTTCAGCCAACCGGGGAAGAGCGCGAAAAGGGCGAAGGGCAGCGCCAGCGCCACACCGAAGCCGGCCATGCCCATGGTGAGCTGGAGGGCGCCGTCCGCGCCGGAAATGGCACCAGCGAGCAACGAACCCAGGATGGGGCCCGTGCAGGAGAAGCTCACCAGCGCCAGGGTGAAGGCCATGAAGAAGATACCCACCACCCCGCCGAAGCGGCTGGCGTTCTGATCCATCTTGTTCACCCAGCTGGCCGGCAGCGTGATCTCGAAGTAGCCGAAGAAGGAGATCGCGAAGACGATGAAGATGACGAAGAAGAAGATGTTCAGCACCGGGTGCGTACTGAGCACGTTGAAGATCTCCGGATCCACACCGCCCAGGATGTGGAAGGGCAGGCTGAAGAGCAGGTAGATCCCCAGGATGAAGCCGCCGTACGTGAGCGCGTTGCGGATGCCCTTGGCCCGGTCGCCGCTACCCTTGGTGAAGAAGCTCACCGTGAGCGGGATCATCGGGAACACACAAGGAGTGAGCAGGGCCAGAAGGCCGCCGAGGAAGCCCAGGACGAAGATGCCCCAGAGCGACTTGCGCTCCTCCTGTACCGCGGGCTTGCCGCAGGTCATCACCGGTGCGTTCAGGTCCACGGATGAGAGCACGTAGGCCTCGCAGGGGCGGTCCGAAGCGGGTCGCACTGCCGTGGAGTCCTCTTTCAGTCCCCCCACGAACGGAACCGTGCCCAGTTCATGGGTGTTGGCTGCCAGGTCGATGCGCCAGTACACGTACTCCGGCATCAGGCAGCTGCTTTCGTTGCACGTCTGATAGTACACGTAGCCGCTGGCCACGGGCGGTGTGTTCGTGCAGCGCACATTGGCGCTGTAGGCCACCCAGCCCTTGAACTTCTTGATGATGGCGTTATCCCAAAGCGGGTCCGCGTGCTCGATGGTCTCCTTGGCCGTCTCCTCGAAACCGCGGGCCAGCTCCACACCCGGCACCGAGTCCAGACGCAGCTCGGTGGGTATCGGCCCGGCCATGGGATCCACATCCTTCGAATACACGAAGCATCCCGCGGCGATCTCACCCTTCACCAGGATGTTCCAGACCCCATCACCTGCCGGGGCGGCGCTCACGGTCCATTTCGGGTAGGCCAGTTCACCGGGGGCCTCGCCTTGGGCGCGCAGGAGGAACGGCGCAAGCAGGAACAGGAACGAAAGGGGACGCAGCTTCATCTACTTCACCGCGGGGAATGGGACGCTGAACTTCACCCCGACCGGGGGAAGGCACATGCGATCGTTGCAACACATGAACTCCACACCGCCGGTGGCGGTGAACGCCTCCTTGGTCAGGCGCTTCAGTGGGAGGCGGAACACGCTGTCGTCGCCGTGGTAGCGCACCAGCATCATGAAGTTGGGGTCCTCGACCTCCACCGGCACCGGCTCAACAGCAGGGCCGGCCGCTTCGTACGCTGTTGAGGGATCCAAGCTCACCACCGTCGGGAAGGGTCCGTCGTCGCGGGGCAGGGTGAGGGCGTAATAGTGCCAGCCCTCATCACAATCCGCCCGCAAGGCCACGAACGGCGCACCGGCCGGGTCCTCTTCCGCGGAAAAGGACCACCGCACGGGATGGTCCTGCCCGAGGACCATCAAGGCCGGGAGGAGGCTCAGGATCACGAGCAGGATACGCATGGCTTGGGACCGCAAGGTCGGCGAAGATACCCGCACCATCCGAGCGGAGGCCTGAGCCGATCACCGGAAGACTGGGATCCTGCGGGGTCAGAGCAGGTCCACCTCCACCACCCGACCCAGGGGAATGGTGATCCCGCGCTTCAGTACCAAGCGGTCCGGATCGAAGGCCCACACCGTGGTCTCCACCACCTTCAGCCCGACATTGTCCCGGAAGACGATGCGGCATTTGGTGTGGTCCGTGTTGCCGAGCAGCATGGCGCGCTGGATGTTGGCGTCGCGAAGCCGCTGGTGCTCATCAGAGAGCTTCACCGGCTCCGGCGGGAACACAAGCCCGGGCACATCTTCCTTGTCCACACGGACGATCGCGGAGGGGATCATGCAACAACGGTTTAGGAGGCTTAAGGTAATCCTTGTTCCGTTCGGGCGATCGCGAAGCGCACGGTACGCGCCGTATCCGGTCCGGCTTGGAAGCCTTCGGCCAGACGGCGCCCCACCAGCCAAACGATGCGATCACCGCAACAGAGCACATAACAACGGGCCTTCAGGTTGCTGGGTACACGTGCCTCGGTGAGCAGGTCACTGATGAGCTTGGATCCACCCAGGCCGGCCGGCCGCATGCGGTCTCCGCGACGCCATGGTCGAAGCAACAGCGGCGCGTCCAAGGCATCCAAGGACACGATGACCTCCTGCGGCCCTGTAGGCCTGGCGTGGACTTGTTCCTCGATCGTCCACCGCATCGGACCGACCTCACCGGCAGGTCCATCGAGCGTGAAGGTGAAAGCCGGCGGTTCAACCCGCTCAGCAATGACCAGCCGGTCGCGGTCGACCGCGAGGGAATGGGGCCCCATCTGAAATGTGCGGCCCACACGCTTCTGCAACACGGCATCAAGCACCTGCTCCACCACGTCCGGATGCGGCGCGAAGGGCGACAGGATCCGGGCCAGTTCGGCCAAGGGCGCCGGGGATGCCAGGATGGGAGCCACCGGCCAGCTCCTTACTCCCCCTGAGAAGGTCGGCTCCTCTTTGGGCCGGACCGGATCATCGGCCAGGGCGACCAAACGGCGCAGGTCGGCCACGGAACGGGCCAAGGTGCGGGAAGCGCCGGGGCGAAGATCCTCCAACAGGGGCAGCAGCTCGTGCCGGATGCGGTTGCGCAGGTAGTGCGGATCCCGGTTGGACGGATCCTCGCGGAACGGGACCGCATGGCGTTCGGCATAGGCCACGATCGCTGCACGGCCCACGCCGAGCAACGGGCGCACGAAGCGGCCGGCACGCACCGGGATGGCGCCCCAGCCCCGGAGGCCCGTGCCGCGCAGCAGGTGGATGAAAAGGGTCTCGACGGCATCATCCGCATGGTGGGCCAGGGCGCAGGGATGCGGCGCATCCGCCATCATGTCCTCCAGGGCCGCGTAGCGCTCGGTGCGTGCGGCCATCTGCACCGATGCGTCCGTGGACCGCGCGCGTTCGGCCACCGCCACGTGCCGCATGCGGAACGGCAGGCCCAGGCGCGCCGCCTGCTCGCGCACGAACGCCGCATCCGCTTCGCTTTGGGCGCCGCGCAGGCCGTGGTCCACGTGAAGCACCGTGCACGGATGCCCCAGTGCATGCAGCACATGGAGAAGCACCATGCTGTCGACCCCGCCGCTCACGGCCACGTACAGCGGTGCGCGCTTCGGGAAAAGCCCTTCGCGCCGGATGAACTTCCGCACCTCAGCGCGCATCGTTCAGGGCATCCAGGATGCTGCGGGCCTTCACCTCGCACTCGGCCCATTCGGCCTCCGGGTCGCTCTGGGCCGTGATGGCCCCGCCGGTGAACAGGGACGCACGTCCTGATCGCGCGTCGTAGGTGATGGTGCGGATCACCACGTTCAGGTCCAGGGTCCCGTCGGGCAGTTGGAAGCCCAGGGCACCGCTGTACAGCCCCCGGGGCGCATCCTCCATGGCGTGGATGATCCGCATGGCGCTGGGCTTGGGCGCCCCGGTCATGCTGGCCATGGGGAAGGCTGCCCGCACGGCGTCCCAAGGGGTAAGTTCCGGACGCAGTTGGGCCTCCACGGTGCTGACCAATTGATGCACGTTCGGAAAGGTGCGCACTGTACAAAGCTCCGGCACGGTGACGGAGCCCGGCACCGCCACACGCCCCAGGTCGTTGCGGGCCACGTCCACGGCCATGATGTTCTCGGCCCGGTCCTTCGCGTCGGCGGCCAGTTCGGCACGCATTCGATCATCGGCGGCCGGGTCGCCATGGCGCGGGCGCGTGCCCTTGATCGGTTGGGTGCGCATCCGGCCGGCCTCCACCCGCAGGAAACGCTCCGGGCTCATGCATACGGCATGGAAGTACCCCCTCCGGAAATAGGCCGCATGGGCGGCCCCGGTGCGCTGCAGCAGCCGCGCAAAGAGGGCGAGTGGATCCAGCCCCGGTGCGTTGCACCACCGCTCCACACAGTAGTTGAGCTCATAGATGTCGCCGCGCTGGATACGCTCAAGGATGGCGCGTACCTGTTGCAAGTAGCGATCCGGCGAGGTGCGCGGTGTCCACGCTTCGGGCAAGCGGATCGGTGCGGGCTCGGGGGCCGGACCGGTCAGTGCGTTCAGCACGTCCCGAACATCCGGGTCCAGGTCGGCGTGGCCCGCAGAGCGGGCTTGAGCCTTATCCACCAGGAACAGGTTCCTGGGCTCCCAGATGGTGGTGGAGCCATGGCCATGGTCCACCGGATGTGGGGGTGGATCCACGGCTAACGGCCAGTGATAGTCCAAGGCGACCATGCGACCCGTGGGCCCCACGGGCGCGTCCAGCTCCGAAGCGGCGAGTTGCCGGGAAAGGCCAGCACCAACAACCCATGCATCCTGGTCTCCGTGGCGGCAGACCATCAGCGGGTCCAAGGCCTTCAATGCCGCCCAATTGATGGTCCTCTCAACGAACAAACGATCGGCGCTCACGTGTTCATAAATAACGATGGCCCAAGGTATCCGCATCGGCAACCCAACGGGAAAGATCCCGTCATCAGGGCGAAGCGGAACCGGGCACAGGACCTGCCTGAACACCGAACAGCCCTCACAATCACCTATCCGTCAATGCCTTGCAATATTCCCGGAAGCTGCTCGCACAGCTTCACGAGCTTGGGGCGGAACGTGCCCGGGGGGCTTGGCAAGAGATCCCGGTTCAACTACATTTGACGCTGCCATGAAGAAACCCGTACTCCTTTTACTTGCCGGAATGAGTGCCTCGATGGCCTTCGGTCAGGCGGCGCGGCTCATCTTCAACACCGGTCTGAGCGACCCGTTCATGGTGTTCTCGCCGACGGGGACCACCACCACCTACCTGGTGGTGGACAACGCGGCGACCAACGCGATCACGCAGATCCCGGCGGGTTCAGGCAATATCAAGAGCGAGCACGAGAACAACCGCGTGCGCTGGACGAACTTTGGGGGTACAGGTGCTTATGTGGTACCCTTCACCACCGCGTCCAACGTGAAGATGCCGCTGACGGTGAACAAGACCACGGCCGGTGCTGGTCCTGCTGGTCATGACTCCCTGTCCTTCGTTTTCGCTACGTACAACCACAGCGTTGCCGCTCTCCCCCCGGCGACCCAGTGGTACAACTACAGCTACATGCCGACCGGCGTTACCCACATGGGTGACCTGTCCACGGGAACCGTGGACAACTCGGAGAACGCGATCGATCGCTTCTGGATCATCGACCCGCAGCAGGTCAACTACGCGTACACCACCAAGCCGGATGTGAGCATCACGTTCGCCTATGACATCACGGAGGTTACTGCAGGCAATGGTTTGAACGCGGGTATCACCAATGCTACGCCCATCGGCGCGCAGCGCTGGAACTCCGCCCTGAACAAGTGGGGGGACATGGTGCCGCAAGGTGTATGGGCCGCCAGCCTCGTTTCCAACGCGGCGATCCCCGGCGCGAACTTCTTCCGTTCCTGGACCCTGTCGAACATCGCGAGCCCGCTGCCGGTGGAGCTGACGTCTTGGACGGGTGCCTGCGACGGTAAGGATGTGGTGCTGAAGTGGACCACCGCATCGGAGAACGACAACGCCTTCTTCACCATTGAGAAGAGCAGCGATGGTCAGGCGTGGGTGGAGATCGGCCGCGTGGAGGCCGTGGGCAACAGCAGCACCACCACCGAGTACAGCTTCGTGGACGCCAACGCCGGTGGCCTGGCCTACTACCGCCTGTCGCAGACGGACATCAGCGACCGCCGCGAGACCTTCCAGACCGTTGCTGCGGGCTGCGAGGCCAACAGCACGGAGATCGTGAACGCGTGGGATGACGGCCAGGTGCTCAACCTGATGGTGAGCTCCACCGAGCCCGGCATCTACGACCTGACCATGAGCGACGCCCAAGGCAAGGCCATGGTGACCCGTGGCAGCGTGGTGATCAACCAGGGCTTCACACCGCTGGTGATCGCCAAGGAAGGCATCGCCTCCGGCGCCTACATGGTGACCCTGCAGAACGCGAGCGACGTGATGGTGCGCCGGGTGTTCCTGCACTGAACGCTGATCCACTGAAATGACGAGGGGCGCTTGCGGGCGCCCCTCTCCTTTTCACTGCGTTCGCATGGTCACCGTTGGATTATGCGCGCGAACGCTTCCACCCAGGCCGGCTCGGCGTTCAAGCTGGGCACCAGGGTGAGTTGGTCACCGCCGTGCTCCTGGAACAGCTCCGCATACTCCTCACCGATCTCGATCACCGTTTCCAGGCAGTCCGCCACGAAGGCCGGGCTCACCACCAGCATGCGCTTGATGCCCTTGGCAGGCGCTTCCTTCACGATGGCATCGCTGAACGGCCGAAGCCATCGCTGGTCCAGGCGTGACTGGAACCCGACTGACCACTGGCCGGACGGAAGACCGACACGCGCGGCGAGGGCCCGTGCAGTAGCGTGGCACTGCATCTTATAGCAGGTGGGGAACGCATCATAGGGACCTCGCTCGCACGCACAACCGGTCACAGGTGACTTGTCGAGACGGGTGTCCAGGCTTTTCGCACAAGCGGTGTGCGCACGTTGCACATGCCGGTCCGGAAGACCGTGGAAGCTGAAGAGCACGTGATCGTAGGTGGACGGTGCACAGGAATGGATGCGCCGGGCAAAGGCATCAAGGAAGCCGGGATCGTCGTGGAAGGCGGGCACCGTGCGCACGGCGGGAACCACGGCATAGCCGCCGATGATCCGGAAGGCCTCCTGCAGGGCGGTGCCGGTGGCCGCGCTCGAATACTGGGGGAACATCGGTACGATGACGATCTCCTTCACCCGTTCCTTCATGAGGCGATCGATGGCCCCGGACAGGGAGGGGCTTTGATAGCGCATGGCGAGGAGCACCAGGTGATCGTCCCCCAGTCTAGCCTGCAGCGCCCGGGCCAGGGCCTCGCCGTGCACGATGAGCGGGGAACCGGCCGGTGTCCACAGCTTGCGGTAGGCCTTGGCGCTTTTAGGCGCACGGAACGGTGCGATGATGCCGTTGACCAGGAGCTTTCGCGCGGCCCAGGGCAGGTCGATCACCCGGCCATCACCCAGGAACTCGCGGAGGTACTTGCGGACATCACCGACGGACGTGCTGTCCGGCGTTCCAACGTTGATGAGCAGGACCCCGGTGCGTGGCTTCATGCGGATGGCTTTGTTGCCGGCGCGCGACCGGCGGAAAGGGCGGCAAAACTACCCGGGGGTGGGCTTGGCGGACCGCCGGATGAACGGGAAGAACACGCGCGCGAACAAGAGCAGGACCCCGAGCCAGGCGCAGCAGCGGCCGAGCAGGTCGCCATGCCGAAGGAAAAAGGTCTGTTCATCGCTCGGATGGATGGTGCCCCGGAGGGCGGTACGCTGCCACCACCCGGTGGCCTGCGTGATGCGTCCCTCGGCATCAACGAAGCAACTGATGCCCGTGTTCGCTGCGCGGGCGATCGGCCGGCGCGTCTCGATGGCACGCAGCCTTCCCAACGCCAGGTGCTGCCGATAGCCGGGCGAAGTGCCCCACCAACCATCGTTGGTGATCACCACGAGCAGGTTGGCTCCCCGCCGCACGTGATCGGCGATGTGATCGCCGAACACGCTCTCATAGCAGATCGCAGGGACGGCACGCACCCTTCCGTCGTCCGTGGTGAACACCGGGCGGTCCGGGCCGTGGCCCAGCGTGCCGCTCGTGCCTCCCAGATCGATACTGATGCCCCCCAGCGGTGCCAGAAGCCATTGGAAGGGCATGAGCTCCACCCCGACCACGAGCTTCGATTTGTGGTAGGATGCCCAGTCGCCATCGGCCTGCACATGCATGGCCGCATTGAAGAAGTCGTAGGCCCCACCGCCATCCTCAAGGGGACGTGCGGTGGCGGAGGCCGGAGTGCCGGGCGGGTAGTACAGTGCGGACGACATGCCGGCGATCACATCCGCCGGATGCGCGGCCTGGAACCGCCGGATGGCCCGGTAACTCGCGGAACGCGTCATGTCGTTCTCCCACAATCCGAACAGTTCGGTGGGGCCGTTACGGCGATCGAGGTAGGTGGATTCCTGGAGCGCCGTTTCCGGGATCACCACCAATGCCGTGGTATCCGTGGCCGCATCCGCTGCCAGGTCCAACATCACGCGCAGCTGCTCCAAGGGGTCCGTGCCACCGAATTTCTCCGTGTACGGATCGATGTTGGGCTGCACCAGCACCACTTCCACACCCCTGCCCGCAGTGCGCGCGTCGCGCTGGTGCAGGATGCGTTGCGAGAACAGCAGGGGCAGCGCCAGCAAGGCGCCGACCGCAAGCACCCACGGCAGCGCCGCACGTCCACCTTGCGCACGTACGGACCGGACAGCGCGCTCCGCGAAGAGGTTCACCACCCAGACCCACAGCGTACCGCCTGCCACACCGGTCCATTCATACCACTGCACCCAACCGGTGCGCGTGGCGAACACATTGCCCAAGCTCAACCAGGGCCACTGCAGATCCCAGTCGTAGTGCAGATGCTCGAACCCAAGCCAGGCCACCACCAGCGCCGTTCTTCCTGCGTTGGCTCCGAAGGTGCGCCATGCCCACCGTGCGATCCACCAGGGGATCACCATGAGCGCGGCGTTAGCCGTCATGGGAAAGCCGCCGGACAGGAGCCGGGTGGACCAGGACTCCTGCACCAGGCCCAGCCAGTAAGTGGTGGCCGCGTTCCAGATGAACATGCCCAGGTAGACGCGCCACAGCAGTGCACGGGCCGGACGCTCGGCGGATGGGCCTTCGCAGGCCGCGCGCAAGAGCCACAACAGCGGAACAAAGCCGATGAACACCAGCGGCGTCAGGGAGCCCGTTGCCGTCCACGCAAGCGTGAGCAATGCACCGGTGAGCGCTGCAAGGAGCGAATCGCGTGCGGCAGGAGGCATGCGGGCGAATGTAGGATCCCCGGCGCGGGTGAAAGGGCCGCATCCAGGCGGCGCGCGGCTTCAGCGTGTGCCGATCCGCTGCCACCGGCCCGCCAGCCCGGCCAAGGGCCCGGCTGCGAGCACGCACAGCAGCGGCCACAGCGGCACGAAGAACCGGCCGCTCCACTCATCGTGCGTGAGGCCGACGAGCAGCACATGGAGCATCATGCCAAGGAGCATCGGTGGGGCATTCGGCGCATACCTGGAACGCCAGCCACCGACGATGGCCAGAACCAGCAACGGATAATGCACGGCCAGGAACAGGTTGTGCGGCCATGAGAAGTACGGGCGTGGCCAGGTGAACAGGGACAATACGCGTTCACCGAAAGTGAGGAGCGCGGCCACAGGGTCGTGCGTGAAGAGCACCTGCTGGGCCGAAAGCACACTGCTGCCGCCGAGCTTCGCTGCGAGACCAGGATGGCGCGGGAAGCCGCAGATCACATCGCCCTCTGCGATGGGCCGCAGCTGGGCCTCCGGGATGCCGGGCACCAACAGGGCCGCAAGCAGCGCGCAGAGGGAGGCGGCCAGCACGATCGGCAGTGCGTACCGTGCCGAGCGATCGACGACCAAATGCCACAGGACCACGGGAACCACGAAACAGAACCCGACGGGCCGCGTGAACAACAGCACCACCCCCAATGCGATGCTCCAGCGGTCGAGGGCCCCTTTGGAGAAGGCGCGTTCCAGGTACAGGAGCAGGACGCTGGCGAAGAAGGACTCGGTGTACAGGGCCGGCACCCATTGCTGCAGCGGCAGGCACAGGAGCACGAGCACAGTGGTGATGGGAGCAGCGCGTTCAGTCGCGAAGAACACCGCCGACAGCCGACCCGCCGCGAATGCCGCGAGCACGGCGATCACCGCCTGCACCAAGGCCGCAGCGGCAGGCAGCCCCACCGCCATGAAGGGCACGAGGAAGAGCACATAGGATGCGAACTTCAGGTAGTTCCCGACGAGGTCGGCCAGGTCGCCGCTCAGCACAGCGTTCGCACACCCGATGTACTTCGCGGCCTCCTTGTCCAGCAGCAGATGGCCCGAGAGGATCCATCCGGACATGATGAGCAGGAAGGCGGCCGCCACGCCATGGGACAACGCACGGAGGTTCAAGGAGGGCCGCGCCATCCAGGCTCAGCGCAACAGGTACATCTTGCCGAAGCCCTTTGTGAACAGGCCGCCTGCGCTGGTCTCCCGGTACTCGATGTCCTGGCCGTTCAACTGCGCGGTCACCTGGTACAGGTATACGCCTTGGGCCAGCCGGTCACCGAAATCATCGGTGCCGTCCCAGGCGAACTCGGTGATGTTCCGACCGATGTGCAACGGCCCGAGGTCGTTGAGCATCACCTCCCGGACCACGCGTCCGGTCACGGTCATGATCCGGATGCGCATGGCCGTGGGCGTCTCACTGCCGGTGAGCGTGAACACGAAACGCGTGCTGGTGGTGAACGGATTGGGGTAGTTGAGCACCTCGGTGATGGTGGGTTTGTTCACCACCTCGAAGCGCACGAACATGTCGCGGTCACCGCTGGAGTTCCCACTGATGTCCGATGCCTGCACTTGAAGTGTGTAGATCCCATCCTGCGCGAGAACGGGCCGCCAGAGCGCATGGCAGACGTTCTCGCTGCCCTGGGTGGGGATGAACTGGAGCTGCTCCTCGCCGCCCAGGCGGAACCAGACGCGTTCGGGCGTGTTCATGCCCGGGCGGGTCAGGAAGACCTTGATGCGCGTGGTGTCGGTGATGTCGTCGAACAGCAGGGTGGGGTTCTCATCATCCAGCGTGATCCGGATCTCCGGCCGGGCGCTCACGATGTCGCCGTCCAGGATGTGGATGCCATCGAAGGTGGCGTCCAGCACGGGGTTCTCCCGGTCGCGGAAGGTCTCGAAGCGCAGCGTGGCGATGTTGTTGAAGTGGTACATCTCCCGCTGGTCATATACCTGGGTGATGGTATCGCGCGGGTTCGCCTCGATCACCAGCGTGTTCGCGCCGGCCAACCCGGCCAGGTTGAAGCTCACCGTATCCAGCACCACACCGTTGACGGGCAGCGGTGCGTTGCGCCGCCAGTGCACGGTCTGCCGCTGGTTCTGAGCGTTGGTCACCCAGGCGCCGATCAGCAGGCTGTCCATGGGCGCATCGCTGATGTTGTGCACCGCCACCATCACGCGCCCCGTCTGCCCCTCGAAGAGACTGTCCACCGAGGAGTAGAACCCGAGCGGTGGATCGATCGCGCACTCCGGGGCCGGTGAGCCGACCAATTGCCAACGCACCGGTTGCGCCGGTCGGGGATCCGTGAACAGCGTATCGCTGAAGAGCTTCGCCTCCAACTGCAGTCGCTCCAGATCCAACTGGCTGATGCCGGCGGCCACGAGGTCGAGCGAATCGGTGGAGCTGGCGGACAGCTCGAGCAACGAAGTGGTCTGACCGAAGTCGTCCACCGCATTGATGGTGATCCGGGCACTGTCCGAGGGCACGTTGGGGTCGATGCTCCAGTGCAGGGCATCCCAACCGAGGAACGGACCTGCCGGGGGAGCATCCATGAAGCCAATGTCGCCGGTCACAGGGAGATAGAGGGACGTATCGATCTGCTCGGTCGGGCCACCGAAGATCTCGAACCGCAGCGCGGGATTACCCTTCTGGCAGAAGAAGATGTAGGGAACCCCGTCCGGCACGGTGCCGGCCGCATACTGTTCGGCACCGAGCGTGGCCAGGGTCGCCGCCAACGGCGAGGCATCGATCGCCGGCCGGTTCAACCGCACGTAGGTGTACAGCAGCACGTAGCTTCCGTCCGGGATGGAATCACTCAGCGCGTTCGCCAACGCCACCAACCGGCTGGGTTGGTTCTGTTTGAACATGAAGCGCTTCTGTGATCGGTAGTTGATCACACATCCATTGTCACCACCACCTTCGTCGTTGTTCGCATTGAGAAAGTGCCCGGTGCCCTGCCAATACGTCGTCCAAGGGATGAAGGTCAGGGGGTCCACCACGGCCAGGTGCAGAGCCGGTTCGCTCGTGCAGCCTCCACCCTCCTGCACCACCAGGTCCTTGGTCCACTTGCAATTGGCCACACTGCCCCCCTGGGTGATGCAGGCCAGGTTGCGTTCTCCGGTATAGAAGTCCCATTCGCGCTGGGGCCGGTCGTAGATTAGGTTGTTGTAGACGTTGTTCTTGAACTGGAAGTAGTGCGCCTGGCCCCAGCCCTTGCGGCCGTTGATGTGCTGGAAGGAGAACTCGCGCCATTCATACCCGCCGTTCCCGACGCTGTCGATGGAACAGCGCCAGTAGAACACCAGGCTGTCCTGCAACTGGTTCAGGGAATAGATGGATCCGGGTGTCCAGGAGACCACGCCGCCGGGGGCCTGGATGGTGGTCTGCTCCATCACGGGACTGTTGTACAGGTCCGTGGTGTCGATCTGGATCACGTAGGTGCGCACCGGGGCGAAGGGATCGCCGGTACTGGCCTGCAGCGTGGGGGCCGGATCGGAGGTGATGGCGAAGTTGAAGGGATCCACCGGCAGCAGGTCACCGGTGGTGATCAGCAAGGGTTGCGAGGCGCGGTTGTTGGTCTGGTCATCATACTCCGCGATGGCGTCCGGATCGAGGTCCGCGCGCACCTCCACCTGGTTGAGCCCCACCCCGCCGCTGTCCTGCAGCACAGGCAGGGTGAAGGTGACGGTGTCCTCCCACTGCTGCATCACGTGCTGCTGCAGCACCGGTTGCAGTTCGATGTTCTCCTCGAGCATCCAGCGCTGTGCGGCCATGCTGAAGGGCGCGCCCGTCCCCTTGCCGATGTTCCGCACGCGGGCCACCACCTTGAAGCTGTCCACGTCGGCCGTCACCGGGTCCGGCTGGAAGCGCACATCCAAGGGGGTGATCTCCAGTTCAGGCTTGTCCGGTGAGTTCAGGATCACCGTGGGATCACCATGCAAGGTGAACTGCTCCACGCCGGAGGTCACCGATATGCCGGGGTCCGCCACAAAGAGCGCAGCGGAATCGAGGTAGTGCATGTGCTCACCGATGCTTCCACCATAGTTCACCTCCGTGAAGCTCTGGTAGAAGTTGCTCGTCATGTTGTACAGGTAGCCCGTCACCCCCAGGTCGATGGAGGCCAGGAAGGCGATGGCACCGGCACCGGGGGCCAGCACGAACTGCTCGCTTGCGCTGGCGTTGCTGGGCAGGTGCAGGTTGCCGGTGTAGCACGAGTTGCCGATCACCAGCGGATGCCGTCCGTTCCACTGGTAGTTGCCGGGCTGGTCGATGGTGATGTCGAACCCACCACCGCTGGCGTGGGCATAGAAGGTCATCAAGGTGACCCCCTCCTCGATCAGGTTGTACACGCTGTCCGCTGCGGCCTGCGAGATGATCTGGTCCGGGTTCTTCACGAAGTTGGTCACCTTGCCGCTGAAGTAGGTGGTGTCCTCCACGATGTCCTCGTAGGCCTGGAGGTAGCTGCCGAAGAGGATGTTCTCCTGCGGCGTGAAGCCGCCGCGGAAGTGGAGCACGTTCTTCATCCAGGCGGCGGGCTGCTCCTGCTGTTGCTCCAACGCACGCACCTTGTCCAGGTAGTCGAGCACCTGATCGTTGGTGATGGCCGCCAAACGGCCCACGGGGACGGAGAGGTCCCATGGGTCGCCCGATAGGCCGAGCGTCAGCCGCGCATCGCTGGGCGGGAAGCCGAAGGAGGGCACCAGGCAGAGCCTGCGCACGAGCGAATCCTGCACCGTGTGGCTGCGGTACCCGGTGTTGTCGCCGCCACCGAGCTTTGGAGCCTGTGTGGCCTTGCCGATCAGGAAGAGGGCCTGCGGATCATGCTCGTAGCTGGCCAGCAGATGGCCCATGAACCGCCGGATGCCTAGCGGATGGCGCAGCACCCCGCCGCCGAACTGCTGGTACAGCTCGGTGACATCGGCCACCAAGGTGTTGCACTGGTTCGCGCTCTCGTTGCTGCGGTAAGCCGCGTACTCCATGGCGCCGCTCATCAGCTTCGGGTGGGTCACGATCACCAGCGCACTGTCCACCGGGTTGGCGGCAAAATCGGTGAAGTAGCCGGTACCCCGCACGGGGTAGAGGGCTGACACCTGCCGGATGTTGCTGGGCCTGCTGACGTAGATGTGGGTGCGCTCGGCCCCGGTCCGCAGCGGCACCAGGGTGTTCCAGGTGGGCGCGCTGTACACGGGCGTGATCCGGTAGACCGAGTCGGCGTACACGTACATCAACGGCCCCCAGTTGCTCGTCATGCGAAGGGCCGTAAGCGTCTCCCCATTGTTCGGCACCTCCATGTGGATGTCCTCGCTCTCGAAGCCGCTGAACTGATGCTGATAGTCCACCTGGATGTAGGCCAGCGCCTGGCGGTCCGGATAGTCCACCTGCATGCCGCAGTTCAGCGGTAGATCGTGCACCAGGCTGAAGCGGAAGTTGGTGGTCGGGTTATCGAGCTGGTTGAGGGATTGCAGCAGGTTGAAGTTGAACTTCATCGTCCGCTCCCCGATCCACGCCGTGTCCACCTGCGGCAAGGCGCTCAGGCCCGCACGGATGGTCAGGTGGTGGTCCAGGCCGCATTGGTTGCTCGCGGAGTTGGTACCGGCCACCACCACGGTCACTGGACATGGCGGCATCTGCACGTTGTCCAGGATGAACGGCGTGGGCATGGCGATGTCGAACGGACCATCGTTGCTGTTGCTACCAGGGCCGTCGTTCAGCCAGTCCAGTTGGAAGTACCCCTCGCCATCGCCGGTCATGGAGGTGGTCACGCCGTTCACATCGCGCCTGCCCTTGCGGTAGAGCTGCGGGTTCATGTACACGGAGCTCGACCAGTACCAAGGGCGGTGCGGGAGGCTCTGCCAGTTGCCGGGAGACCTGTCGTAGACGCGCAGGCTGGTGGGCGCCGCATCCCAGGTGATGAAGAACTGGATGCTGTCCCCGACGATGGAGTAGTACGGATTGTTGATGTGGTCCGGGTCGTCCCAGAGGGCGCTGTCCAGCCAGGCATCGTTCTTCGGCACGTAGAACTCGATGAAGTCGGTGCCATTGAACACCTGGTCGGAGTCGCCCGGGAAGTAGATCGGCACCTGCTTTTCGCGGCCGAAGACCTGGATCTTGGACGCATCCACCGAACCCACGGGAAAGCCGGCATTGGCGAGGGTGAGGCTGTCGATACGCCAAAGCCCCTCGTCGGGGAAGACCGTGGCCCCGGGCGTAGTGGCCACCCAGAAGGCCCAGTAGCGGGCGCTGTAATTGATCCACTCATTGCCAAAGACCTGCTGCGCCTGAGCGGAGGCGGCGGAGACCAGCAGGAACAGAAGCGGTAGGAGTCGCTTCATGAGGGCTTTGTTTTGAAGAGGTCGAACCGGAGCGAGAAGACGTTGGAGTACAGCGCCACGCCCGAATTCCCGATGTTGGTGAGGGCGTAATCGAGCATCAGGCTCTTGATCTTCAGGCCCACGCCCGCATTGGGCTGGAAGTTCAACGTGCGGCCACCATCGATCTCGGTGACGTACTGGAAGTTGTTGACCCCGCCGCGCAGGAACACCACGCCGCCGTAACCCAGTTCGAACCCGGCACGGGGATCGGCGCTCCAAGGAGCGGAGGCCACCAGGGTGTTGCGCTTGCCATCGAAGGTGTTCTCCAGGTCGATCGCGGCGATCAGGTTCAGCTTGCCCCCGATCTTGAACTCACGCGCGGCGCCCAGCACCAGGCGCGGCAGGGTGAGCTCCAGGCCGTTCTGCGGCAATTCGTTGCCCGTCTGTTCGAAGACCTCCTTCGTACGCTCGTCCAGCGAGTAGGTCCAGCCGTTGAAGGTGCTGGTGACATCGCGCGCCATGGCGCTGAGGCGCCATTTGCCACGGTCATACTGGGCACCGGCATCGAGACCGAAGCCCCAGGCCTTGGCGAAGGGCCCCACCTTGCGGTAGATCACCTTGGCGCTGCCGCCCAAGCGGAGGCCGGGCACCTTCAGCTTGCGGGCGTAGCTGATCAGGAAGGCGTGGTCGGCGGCCGTGAACGTGGTGATGCGGTCGTAATCCACGTTGCCGTTGTTGTCGATCAGGTCGGTGGTGTTGGGGATGTTGTCCACCCCGAACCGGATCACGCTGAAGCCGATGGCGCTGCTGCTGTCGATGGCCTTGCCCAGGCCCACATAGTCGTACTTGGCGATGCCGGCGAAATACTCGCTGTGCATGGCGGCCACCTGCAGGTCGCCCCGGATGCCCATCAGGCCGGCGGGGTTCCAATAGCCGGCGGTGATGTCCTTCACCGGGGCGGTGTATGCGTAGCCCATGCCCAAGGCCCGGGCACCCACGCCGATGGCCAGGAATTCATTGCTGTACTTGGGTGCGTCCTGGGCTTGGAGCGCACCTCCAAAGGCAGTGAGGACCAAGGCGGCCAGGGGGGCGCGGAGCAGGTTCTTCATCACGTAGGGTCTTGACGCAACCTCTAACAGAGGGTGGCCTCCTTTATTGCCCGAAAATTACCGGAACTTCGCGCGCCTTCAACGCCATCCCTTGGCACGCCTGCCCCGCTTTCCGGACCTGTTGACCACCGCGAACCTAGGCTGCGGGGTGGCCTCGATCCTGCTGGCCTCCCAGGGACAGCTAACGATCGCCTGTGGGCTGGTGTTCGCGGCGGCCCTGTTCGACGTGTTCGATGGATTGGCGGCCCGGGCCCTGGGCGGAGGCACCCCGCTGGGCGCCCAACTGGACAGTTTGGCGGACATGGTGAGTTTCGGGGTGGCACCAGCATTCGCGCTCTTCATGACCGCACTGGAACCAACCTCACAAGGCTGGCACTGGACGATCTATCCACCCCTTTCCGCCGTTTCCGCTCCGCCGGAGCTATTGACCTGGCCCGTCTTCGCCTCCGCGATCGTGCTGGCCGTCGCATCGTGTTGGCGCTTGGCCAAATTCAACTTGGACACCCGACAGACCAGTGGCTTCCTCGGTCTGCCCACTCCGGCCAATGGCCTTTTCTGGGTATCGATGACCCTCGTCAGCTTGAACGTGACCGTTCATCCGGGGCCAGGCCACGACTTGCTCATCGAGGCAGCCCGCAGCCTGATGGGCTCCCCATTGGTTCTGATGGGCCTGGCCATCGCGCTTGCTGCGCTCATGCTCTCCGAGCTCCCCCTCCCCTCCCTCAAGTTCAAGCACAAGGGCTGGAAGGGCAACGAGGTGATCTTCCTGTTGATCGGCATTGGGGCGGTGCTCGTGTTGCTGTACGGCATCCTCGCCGTTCCTTTGATCCTGATCATTTATCTCCTCAGCCCGCTCTGGGGCAAGCTCTTTCCGAAGACCACATGAAGACCTACAAAGCCCACATCGATGTGATGCCGCACGACAACCTGCTGGATCCACAGGGAAAGGCGGTGAGCGGCACAATGCCCAACCTCGGGCTCCCGGAGATCACCGGGGTGCGCATCGGCAAGCACATCACCCTGCAGGTGCAGGCCAAGGACAAGAAGACGGCCGAGGCCAAAGTGGACGAGGCGTGCAAGAAGCTGCTGGCCAACCTGATCATGGAGAAGTACAGCTTCTCCGTCGAAGAGCAATGACCGCTTTGTCCCTGAGGGCTTGACCTGCGGTAGCGGGAATTCCTTTCGCGATGCCGGGTCAGGCCCGGCATGACATCAGACCTTGGCCCGCCGCAGCTCGAAGTTCTGCCCCAGGTACACCTTGCGCACCTGTTCATCCGCGGCGAGTTCCTCGGCCGTGCCCTGCTTCAGGATCTTTCCCTCGAAGAGCAGGTAGGCGCGATCCGTGATCGAAAGCGTTTCCTGCACGTTGTGATCGGTGATGAGCACGCCGATGTTGCGCTGCTTCAGTTTGGACACGATGCTCTGGATGTCCTCCACGGCGATCGGATCCACGCCCGCGAACGGCTCGTCGAGCAGGATGAAACGAGGCTCGGTGGCCAGTGCCCGCGCGATCTCCGTGCGCCGCCGTTCACCACCGCTGAGCACATCGCCCATGTTCTTCCGCACATGCTGCAGGCTGAACTCGTTGAGCAATGATTCCAGCCGGGCCTCCTGATCGGCCTTGGAAAGGCGGGTCATCTCCAGGATCGCGCGGATGTTGTCCTCCACGCTGAGCTTGCGGAACACGCTGGCCTCCTGCGGCAGGTAGCCGATGCCGCGCTGGGCGCGCTTGTACATCGGCAGATCAGTGATCTCCGTATCGTCCAGCATCACATGCCCGCTGTTGGGCTTGATGAGGCCGGTGATCATGTAGAACGTGGTGGTCTTGCCGGCACCGTTCGGCCCGAGCAGACCCACGATCTCGCCCTGACGCACCTCCACGCTCACGCCACCCACCACGGTGCGTCCCTTGTAGCGCTTGATCAGGTCGCGTGCGTGCAGCATCAGAAGTTGATGGTGAGCTTCATCCGGAGCGCAAAGTTGCTCGCGCGCGGGCTGTCGCGGTAGGTGAGGCGCCAGATACCGTCCACGCGCAGCACCTTCAGGATGTTCTCCACCCCGGCACTGGCCTCCACGAACGGCCCCTCGCTGAGGCGGCGCATGATGGGCAGCAGTACGAGCTCGTTGGAGTGCTTTCCGTCCAGCTCGCCGATCACGGCCTTCACTCCGATGACCTCGCGCCACTTCAGGCGGCGGAACAGGGGCACCCGGTTAAAGAAGAAACCGTCGAAATGCTGCTGCAGCCTCACGCTGGCGTAACGATCGCTGATGAACTCGAAGAAGTTCATCGTGTTGTAGGCGCCCTCATCGTAGTAGAAGGTCTCGTTGCCGGGGTGCACGATGAGCAGCGGGTAGGGCAATGTGCCCCAGATGCGGCCGACCTCGGCGGTGTAGCGAAGGTTGCCGAGGGCACCGGTGGGCACGCGCTGGCTCACCTGCAGCACCACTTTCTGGTATTCGTGGTCGCTGTCGAAGAGCTTGGGGACCCCGAAGGCCGTGTGCAGCTCGAAGGCCGGGTACTTGGTGCCCAGGCTGACGCGGCGGAAGGTGCCGCTCACATGCTTCTCGCGGAAGGCGTAGCGCGTGTTGATCGCCACCTCGCTGGTGCGGATGGAGTTCACGTTGAGCGGTCCGTCCTCCTGATAGCGCAGATACTGAAGGTCTCCGCGCGGGAAGAGGCGCCGCGCACGGAACATCAGGGTGGTGGTGAAGCCCTGGAACCACTCGCGCTCGTAGGTGACCTTGTACTCGTCCACCATGGTGAGCTTCGTGTTGGGCGTGCGGCGGAAGGCACTGCTCAGCACGTTGTCCTGTCGGAAGGCGCTCGTGCTCTGGCCGAGCTGCTCGATGTCGTGTGAATAGTACACCCCGAGGATCTGCCGGGGCTCCTTGGTGATGAATCCACGGCCGCCGAAGCCGTACTTGAACTCCTGGTCCTTGGTGCCGTAGGCCAGAAAGCCTTCGTACTCCACCCGCTTGCTGAAGTCGTCGCTGGTGCGCATGCCCAGGCGGAAGCGGTTGCCCTCCACCGGGTTGAAGCTGTAGGCGTTGAAGTACGGCCCGATCTCCACCGGCCCGGTCTTGTAATAGCCCGTCACCACGGTGGTGATGATGTCCAGGTAGGTGCGGAACCGGGGCACACGCTTCATCGTGTCCACCATGTGGTAGATGTCGTTCTCCCGCTTGGACAACTGTGTGTGGCGATGCTGCGCCCAGTAATCCTCGCTCAGGCTGAGCGGATCCACGTCCACGACCACCTCGCTCACCCCACTGAAGAACGCATCGTCACGCGGGCGATTGATCTCGAAATCCCGGTAGCTCGCGGTGCGCCGGCCGTACAGGCCCTGGATGGGATTCTCCTTGGTGCCGTCGTCCTTCAACGGGTTCAGGTCCACGAAGAGCTCGTCCTTGGTGAGCATCCATACCTCGCGGGCCACCTCGTCGTACTCCTGGTGCACGGCGAAGTCCTGCACGAAGTTGAGGTTGGTGCCGGGATCGATGCCCGCGTCGATGCGACGGACCGCATAGCTGGTATCGTTGATCCACATCTCGCCCGTGAAGCACAGCTGCTGCCGGTGCTTGGGCTTGAAGCGGATGAGGTAGCACCAGTTGCGGCCCACCCAGTTGCTGTCCACCAGCAGGTAATCGTAGTGTGCCTTGCCGTTGTCAGCAATGGGGCTCACGAAGTTCTTGCCGAACAGCGTGAGGAAGTTCTCATAGATGTTGACGTTCTGGTACATGTCACCCATGAACTGGGTGATGCTCTCGTTCTCCACGCCGCTGACGCGGTTGCCCTTGATGATCTCGCGCCGCGCCTGTGGTTCCTGGCGGTAGTACACATCGCTGAGCGTCTCCGTCATGAAGATCGGCAGCGACTGTTTGGCGGTGGTGGTGTCGACGTAGTCGAAGATGAAGTCGAAGTCCTTGAAGAGCTTCTTCCGCTTGAAGTCCTCGGTGATGTTGTTCAGGTCGAACTCCACCTTGTTGTAGCTCTCATACGCGTATGCGGCGAGCTTGGCGCGGTTGTTCGCGGGCTTGTTGCGCACCACCTGGCGCAGCACGGCGAAGGCGCTGTTCTCCACATAGGTCACCACCACCTCGGGCAGGTCGGCCAGCGCCGGCTGCAGGCTGAAGTCGATCACCTGGGCCTGATCGCGCTTCACCGGCAGCGTGAGCGGGCGGTAGCCGACGGCCGTGCACCGGAGGCTGTCGGTGGCGTAGTAGGTATCGAAGCGGAACGCCCCGTCCAGGTCGGTGGTGGCGGTCACGCGGCTGTCCACGAAGGCCACGCTCACGAACGGCAGCGGTTCACCGGTGTTGGCATCCTTCACGTGCCCGTTCACACGGGTGGTCTGCCCCAGGGCCAGCGCACTGCAGCACATGCCCGCCAACAGGGGCAGGAAGCGGTGTGTGCGCAACGCTGTGGTCATGGGTGTTCAACGCCGGGGGGCGGGCACTGTTTCGGCGGAAGCGAGGGCGCGGCGGCGCTCGGCGCGGGCGGCCAGGGCGATGCTCAGTTCGTAGAGGCCCATCAGCGGAATGGTCACCAGGATCTGGCTCACCACGTCCGGGGGGGTGATGATGGCGGCCACCACCAGGATCACCACGAAGGCATGCTTGCGGTACTGGCGCAGGAACGATGGGCCCACGAGACCGATGCGCGCCAGGAACACCATCACCACGGGCAGTTCGAAGGCAAGGCCGGTCCAGAGCAGAAAGCTGTTCAGGATGCCCACGTAGCTGTCCAGGGTGGGCTTGTTCTCCACGATGCTGCTGAGGGAATAGGTGGCGAAGAACTGGATGCTCATCGGGGCCACCACGAAGTAGGCGAAGGCGGCACCGAGCAGGAAGAGCAGGATGATGTAGAGGATGGTGCCCCGCACGGCGGCCTGTTCGGCCGGCTTGAGCCCCGGGGCCACGAAGCGCCAGAGCTGCCAGATCACAAAGGGGCTGGCGGCGATGAGGCCCAGGGTGAAGGCGATGCTGAAGGACATCATGAACTGCCCCTGCATGGTGTTGCTCTGGATGCGGAAGGCCATGTCCTCCACACAGAAGGCCTCGCCCATGCCCAGTTCCTTGCCCATGGCGCAGAGGAACCGGTAGGTGATGAAATCCGGCCGGGCGGGGGCCATGATGAAGCCCTCGAAGATGTCCTGGATCCAGATGAAGACCACCAGCGTGGCGGACACCACGGCGATGGAAGAGCGCACCAACGTCCAGCGGAGCTCCTCCAGGTGCTCCAGGAAGGTCATGTCCTTGGTGGTATCGGCCATGCGCGCTGCCCGGGGCCGGGCGCACCCCGAAAGGGGCGCATGGTGACAAAAGTAACGGGGGCGAAGGGTGAGGATCGTCCCCTATCACGCAGTTCTCAACAAGGGGCGATGCATGTCCTGAGGTCGATCGCGAAGGAGTGTTAATGAAGTTAACGCCATGTCGTTCCGGGACCCTACTTTTAAGCGTTCAAACAAAGACCGGGGCACGTGTGCCCGCAGACGAGTGACGATGACGACCGTAGACCTATCACCGCGCGAGGCGCTGGAGCGCTTCTTCGGATTCAAGAACTTCAAAGGGGACCAGGAGGCCGTGGTGCAGAGCGTGCTCGACGGCCACAACACCTTCGTGATCATGCCCACGGGCGGTGGCAAGAGCCTGTGCTACCAGCTGCCGGCCTTGATGAGCCCGGGTACCGCCATCGTGGTGAGCCCGCTGATCGCCCTGATGAAGAACCAGGTGGATGCGCTCCGCGGGTTCAGCGAGGAGGAGGGCGTGGCCCACTTCCTGAACAGTTCGCTCTCCCGGACGGAGGCGCAGCGGGTGAAGCGCGACATCAAGGCGGGGGTGACCAAGATCCTGTACGTGGCGCCCGAGTCGCTCACCAAGAAGGAGAACGTGGAGTTCCTCCGGGACATTCCCATCAGCTTCTTCGCCATCGACGAGGCCCACTGCATCAGCGAGTGGGGGCACGACTTCCGGCCCGAGTACCGCCGCCTGCGCACCATCTTCGACGAGATCGACCGCGTGCCGATGATCGCGCTGACGGCCACGGCCACGGAGAAGGTGCAGGAGGACATCCTGAAGAACCTCAACATCCCCGGAGCCAAGGTCTTCAAGGCCAGCTTCAACCGGCCGAACCTGCATTACGAGGTCCGTCCCAAGGTGAACGTGGCCAAGGAGATCACCAAGTTCATCAAGCAGCACAAGGGCAAGAGCGGCATCATCTACTGCCTCAGCCGCAAGAAGGTGGAGGAGATCGCGGAGGTGCTCAACGTGAACGGCATCAAGGCCCTACCCTACCACGCCGGCATGGACGCCGCACAACGCGCCGACCACCAGGACCGCTTCCTGATGGAGGACGTGGACGTGATCGTGGCCACCATCGCCTTCGGCATGGGCATCGACAAGCCCGATGTACGCTTCGTGATCCACCACGACATCCCGAAGAGCCTGGAGAGCTACTACCAGGAGACCGGGCGCGGCGGGCGCGATGGCGGTGAAGGCATCTGCGTGGCCTTCTACAGCTACAAGGACATCGAGAAGCTGGAGAAGTTCCTGCAGGGCAAGCCGGTGGCGGAGCAGGAGATCGGCAAGCAGCTGCTGGCCGACACGGTGAGCTACGCGGAAACGAGCATGTGCCGGCGGAAGTTCCTGCTGCACTACTTCGGCGAGCAGCTCCCCGGCGACAACTGCGGGGCCTGCGACAACTGCCTGAGCCCGAAGGAGCCCTTCGAGGCGAAGGAGGACCTGGTCCTCATCCTCGATGCGATCAAGGAGAGCAAGGAGCGCCACCGCGCCAAGTTCATCTGCGACCTGCTCACCGGCACGGAGACGAGCGAGATCAAGAACTACAACGGCCACAAGCTGGAGAGCTACGGCGCGGGCAACGAGCACGACACCCACTACTGGATGGCGATCATCCGCCAGGCCACGGTAGCGGGCTTCCTGCACAAGGACATCGAGACCTACGGCAACCTGAGCCTCACCGAGGAAGGCAAGAAGTTCCTGAAGAAGCCGTGGAGCATCCAGTTCATCAAGGAGCGCGACTACAGCGACGGTGATGCCGACAGCGATGACGAGTTCAGCAGCGGCAAGGGCGCCGGTGCGGCGGACGAGAAGCTGATGAAGATGCTGCAGGACCTGCGCCAGCAGGTGGCCAAGAAGCACAAGCTGCCGCCTTACGTGATCTTCCAGGACCCGTCGTTGGAAGAGATGACGGTGCGCTACCCCGTAAGCCTGGAGGACCTCACCCAGGTCACCGGCGTCGGCCCCGGCAAGGCACAGAAGTACGGTCAGCCCTTCGTGGACCTGATCGCCAAGTACGTCGAGGAGAACGACATCGAGCGCGAGGACGACGTGGTGGTGCGCAGCGTGGTGAACAAGAGCAGCAACAAGGTGCACATCATCCAGAACATCGACAAGCGCCTGCCGCTGGACGCGATCGCGCGGGGCAAGGGCCTTACGATGGACCAGCTGATGGAGGAGATGGAGACCATCGTGATGAGCGGCACCAAGCTGAACCTGAGCTACCACGTGAACGAGATGCTCGAGCCCGAAGCGCAGGAGGAGATCATGGACTACTTCCGGTCCGCCGAATCGGATGACCTGGGCGCCGCGCACGAGGAGTTCGACGGCGACTTCACCGAGGAGGAGATCCGCTTGATGCGCCTGAAGTTCCTGAGCGAAGTGGCGAACTGATGCAGGAGCACTGGGCAGGAGCAGGCGCAACGACCTTGCCCCTGCCCCTGCCCTTGCCCTTGCTCCTGTGCCTGCCAACTGGCCCCACATGAGCCCGAACGACCTGACGCTCGTAGCGAAGCACGTAATGAAGCTCCTAGTGGAGCGTCGATACGTGGACTTGGAGGAGGTGACCGACGGCGTGCGGCTCTCGGCCGATGCGATGGCGGACGCCGTGGAGGAGATCGGCGCCCCGCTGGTGATGCCGCCGCCCACCGTGTGGAACAACCTGAAGGCCGTGGCCATCCGGAATTGGCCGGGCGCCTTCTCGGTACATGTGGACCTCTACACCGCCGGCGGCCGCTCCACGCATCAGGTGGAAATGACCGTGCACGAAAAGGGCGGCCGACCGGTGATCGAGCTGGACGATATCGTGCAGCGGTGAACCTGCACTAACCGGCGAGTTCCGCCAGCGCCCCCGCCATCATCATTGCGGCGCCGAGCGCCAGCGCATCCTCATCGATGTCGAACTCCGCGCGGTGCAGGCCGCTCTGCGTGCCGGGCTTGGCGGGGTTGCCGGTGCCCAGGCGGAAGAAGCAGCCGGGCATCACGTGGGTGTAGTAGGCGAAGTCCTCGGCACCCATGCGGATGTCCATGTCCACCACCTTGTCCGCGCCCACCAGTTCCACCGCCACCGCACGCATGCGCGCCGTGAGCGCCGGGTCGTTCTTCACCACAGGCGAGCCCTTCACCAGGCGGAAGTCCACCTCCCCGCCCATGCTCCGGGCCACTTCCGCACTGATCCGCGGCAGCAGTGCATGGAGCTGCGCGCGCAATTCCTCGTTGAAGGTGCGCAGGGTGCCCTCGATGGTGGCGGTGTCCGGAACGATGTTCGTGGCGCCGTTGGCGATCAGCTTGCCGAAGCTGAGCACCATGGGTTCGCCCGAAGGCACGGCCCGCTGCGCCTCCTCGTACAGCTCCGGCAACAGGCGCGCGGCGATCAGGAGCGGGTCCACCATCTTCAGCTTGTGCCGCTGCGCCGCATGTCCACCGCGACCCTTCACCGTCAGGTAGAGCTCGTCGGCCGCGGCCATGAAGGCCCCGCTGCGAAAGCCCAGCATGCCCACGGGGAGCTCCGGGGTGACGTGCTGGCCCAGGATGCCGGAAGGCGCCGGATCCCGCAGCGCGCCTTCGTTCACCAAGAGGGAAGCACCACCCGGCTCCTTCTCTTCGCCCGGCTGGAACACGAGCATCACCGTACCGGACCAGAGCGCCCGGTTGCGGTGCAGGGCGATGCCCGCGCCGAGCACCATGGCCGTATGCGCATCGTGACCGCAGGCGTGCATCACGCCGGGCACCGTGGAACAATAGCCGGGCTTGCCTTCCTCCAGGATCGGCAATGCGTCCGTATCGGCCCGCAAGGCGAAGCACCGGTCGGAGGTCGCGCGCTCACCACGCACGATGCCGATCACGCCGGTGCCCGGGGCGTCCGGGGTCAGCCGCGCCACATCGGTGCGCACCGCGATGCCCTCGGCCCGGAGCCTGTCCGCGATGAACGCGGCCGTGGCCCGCTCCTGGAACGAGAGCTCCGGATGTTGATGCAAGTGGCGACGCCACGCGACCATGTCCGCGTGGAGCGGAAGGAGCCATTGCTGCACGTGCTGGATCACTTGCCGAAGATGAGCTTCAGCGCAGCGAGGATCATCACCCCGCCGAACACCTTCTTCACGGTGGCCGGTGGAAGGGACAGCGAGAGCTTGCTGCCGAAGTAGGCGCCCACCACGAAGGTGGCGGCGATGATCATGGCGGCACGCCAGTCGAGGTTGCCCGCCTTGTGGTAGTTCCACACGGCCAGGATGCCAACGGGCAGCAGGAGCACGGCGAGGCTGGTGCCGGTGGCCTGGTGCTGGGTGAAGCCGAGGGCCCACATCAGCGCCGGCACGATGATGATTCCGCCGCCCACGCCCACGAAGCCGCTGAGCACGCCCGCGGCCACGCCGATGAGCACGAGCGCGAGCACGGTGGTGGGCTCCATGGGTCGGCGATCAGATGTCAAGCGCGAGCGAGAAGTGGAACACGTTGTCGAGGATCACCCCATCGTCCACGCCCCAGGCCCAATCGGCACGCACGAAGTAGCCGAGCAGGCGTGTGCGCATGCCGAAGCCGTAGCTGCCGATGATGGGCTCCCGCTGGTTGCGGATGCGGATGGTGAGCGGCGGCCGGTCGATCACCTGGGTGTTGAACGAATTGTCCTCGGAATACGGATCGTTGCCCGTCCACGCCGTACCCATGTCACCGAACAGCGCCAGCTGGAAGTTCTGGAAGAAGTCGCTGCGGATGGGGCGGTCCAGCAGATACCGGAAGACGGGTACGCGCAGCTCGGTGTTGAGCACCGCGAAGTTGTTGCCGTTGCGCGCATTGTAGAAGAACCCGCGTACCGGAACGCCCATGGCCTGGTAGCGGTAGTTCTGGGTGCCGTCCACCGCCGTGGAATTGTCCACCTTCGGGAAGAGCCAGTTGTCCACGCCACCGAGCACGAACAGCACCTTGCGGTCGCCGAGCGAGGAGCTTCCGGCCAGGCGGGTCACCCAGATGAGGTCGCGATGGACGCGCAGGGAATGCCGCAGATCGAAGCCCACCACCTTCATCGCCTGCTGCGGGGCCTCGACGGTGCGGTAGTACTCGCCGAAGGCCTTCAGCTTCCAGCCCGTGTACAGGTTGAGGCCCCGGGGGATGCTGCTGTCGTACACCCATTCCAACTTGGCCCCGGCCATCTGCTCCACCTCGTTGCCCAGCCCGAGCGTGAAGAGGTCGGTGCTCTGGATCACGAACCGGTCGTGCCGGTACAGCAGCGACGCGCGCAGGGAGGCGAGCTCGCTGAAGGGATAGGTGAGCCGGAAGCTGGCCAGGTGGGTGTGCAGCTTGGCGAGCCCGAAGCCCACGGTGCCCTGCTGGGCCTGTCGCTGCACGGTGAACTCCTTGTCCACACGCCGCTTCAGGTTCTGGTACTTCAGCAGATAGGAGTTGTTGTTCAGGTCCAGCGCCAGGCGGAAGCCACCCACGATCTTGTGGTCCTCCATCAGGTCGCTCACCGCCATGCGGGTGAGGCCGCTGAGGCCCGGGTTCATCGTGAGGTCCTCGGTGAGGACCTGGTAGAAGCGGCCATCGAAGCGGTTGTCCAACTGCGTGAGCACCTCATCGGTGGCGAAGTTGACGTTGTAGTTGCGTTGCTCCGGGAAGACGAGGCGCTGCGCCGTGGAATCGGACGATGCGGCGGCCACGGCCGGTGGCACGGCGCCCACGACGCTCGCGGGCCGGCCATCCTCGCGGCGCGCACGGCGTTCCTGCGCGGTGAGCGGCGGCTCATCGCTGAAGCGGTAGGCGCGCACATCGATCCCGGAGGCGGACGTATCGCGCTGCAGCACCGGATCCACCTTCACCACGGTGCTCAGGTCGTCCGTGATGGTGCTGCCCGTGGGGCTCACCTGCTGATCGGGACCCGGCGCCTGGAACGGCGCGTTCTCGCCAACGACCGCATCGCGCGTGCCGCCCACCTGGAAGCGGTACTTGCCATCGTTGTACACCAGCTGGCTCATCCATCCGCGCGCGGCCACCACGTTGTGCTCGTCCATGCCGCGCCGCAGCTTGGTGGCCCGGGTCTCCGTGGTGAAGTAGCGGTAGTGCACGATGGTGTCCACGGCGCTCACCGCACTATCGAAGTGGAGCAGCCAGCGGTCGCGCACACCGCCGAGGTCGCTCAGGTAGGCGTAGTTGGTGCTGTCGTAGGCCGTGGGTGCGCGCTCATCCACGTCCGGCGTGTTGGTGAGGCGCGAAAGCAGCGTGCCGCGCGACCGCAGGTCGTACCGGAAGATGTCGCGCCGTGCTGTGGTCCACTCCACCTCCTTGCTCACGCGCAAGGTGTCGTCCGGGCGGTCGCTGGCGAAGAGGATGGCGTTGCCGTCATCCACGAACGCGGGATCCAGGTCGTCCCACGGGTCGTCCGTGAGCTGCTCCTGGCGGTTGCCGATGGGGAAGTAGAGGTACAGGTCGGTGCGGCCTTCCCGCACACCGCTGAAGATCATGTTGCGGCCGTCGGGGCTGTAGGCCATGCTCAGGATCTTCTCCAGCATCAGGACCGGCTTGCGCGTGAAGCTCCGATCGTCCAGCGAATAGGTGGTGAGGAGCAGTTCGCCCTTGCGCTCGGTGGTCCAACTGAGGGCACGGCCACTGGGGTGCCAGGCGAGCACCGGGAAGCTCCGGTCCACGATGCGGTTCAGGCGTTTCTCGCCCTTGAGCAGGCGCTTCACCTTCTTCTCCGCGCGGTCGTAGAGCCACACCTTGTACTGCCCGAGCTCGTTGCTCACCCAGGCCGCATGCCGCCCGTCGGGGCTCAGCTTGAACTCGGAGTACTGGCGCGTGCGCCGGGTGCGGATGGGCAGCTCCTCCAGCCGGCTGAGCGCACGGCTGCGCTCCTCCTCTGCGAAGCGCAGGCGATAATGCTCGATGCACTCCCGGGTCAGCTGCTTCAGCCCCACCCCCAGCACGTAGTTGAACCCGCTGTCCGGGTTCCGGCTCACCCGGGTCATGTACAGGATATTGGGGATCACACCGGGTCCGTACGTGTCCGCCACATAGGTCCAGATGGCCAGGCCCGCCAGCGTGGCGTCCTCGCCTTCCAGCCGGTTGAAGTGCCGGTAGCGGTCGTTCATCACCGCATCGCGGATGCGGTTCTGTGCGTGCGCGTCCCATGGACCACTGCAGTAGGCCACCATGCCCTTGCCGAACCACTCCGGCAGGTTCAGCAGCGTGCTGTTCTTCAGCACTTCGCGCCAGTTGCCCCCGTACATCAGGCGGTCCATGATCAACTGGGCCAGGCCACTGCGCACCTGCCGCTCCAGCAGGGCATGCTCGCCTTCGTTGTACACGAACACCTTGGTGCCCACGATCCGCGTGACACCCCCGATGTTGTACAGCTCGTTGCCGTTCACGCCCACATTGCTCTGCCGGAAGTCCGCCAGCGAGTTGTACACCACGAACTGGATGCGGTCGTCCAGCGTGTGGTCGAAGAAGCGCTCGAGCTCCTTCTTGTTGCGGTGCGCGCTGATGGCCACGTAGCGGGCCACGTCACGGCCGCCCTTGTAGAAGTAGGTCTCCAGCTCGTCGAACCGGTAGTACTGCCAGAGGAACTCCTTGTACTGCACCCGGTTCTTGCCGTACTCCTGATCGCTGCCGTTGTAGAACTGCGCGTGCACCGCCACGATGGGCAACGCACAGGCGATCAGGAGCAGGTGGCGGAGGCGCAAGGGGTTCCTACTTTCGCCGTCCAGCGGGGAACGGCCTCGCGAAGATCTCGCTTTTCGGCACGTGTTGCGCGCGACCCGGTTCACCTTCAATCCCTTCCAGGAGAACACCTGGGTGCTGCACGATGCCCGGGAGGCCATCGTGGTGGATCCGGGCTGCAGTGATCGAAGGGAATGCAATGCGTTGGAGGTCTGGCTGCAGGAGAACGCGCTGACCCCGGTCCGGGTTGTGCTCACCCACGCCCATATCGACCATGTGATGGGCTGTGCTTGGATGCACGACCGCTTCGGCCTGCTGCCCGAAGTGCATCCGGACGACCTGCCGCTGCTGCGGAACGCCCCCCGCCAGGCGGCCATGTTCGGGGTCCGTTGCGAAGAGGTGCCGGAGCCCCGCACCTTTCTGGCCGAAGGCGACCGCATCCAGCTCGGCACGGCTGAACTGGAGGTGCTGCACGTGCCGGGCCACGCTCCCGGGCATGTGGCCTTGTGGTATCCGGAGGGCCGCTTCGTGGTGAGCGGTGATGTGCTGTTCCAGCGCAGCATCGGCCGGGTGGACCTGCCCGGTGGCGACATGGACACGCTGGTGGGGTCCATCCGTACGAAGCTCTTCCCCTTGGGCGATGACGTGCGGGTGCTCTGCGGCCATGGGCCGGACACCACCATCAGCGAGGAGCGCCGGGCGAACCCCTTCCTGCGCTGACGCGGGGGGCTCGGCTCCTGCTAACTTAGGCACTGCCCGTCCCCACCCATGCTGCGCGCCGACCGTTCCACCCTCCTTGTGCCCGCCTCGTGCGCCCTGCTCATCGCTGGCTGTGGCCACGACGCCGTCAACGTCGACACACCCACCGGACCAACAGCTCCGCGGCTGGAAGTGCTCGGCAGTGACCGCACCGGCATCACGTTCCGCAACACGGTGATCGAGGACGACAGTGCCAACTACTTCCGCTACACCTACATGTACAACGGAGGCGGGGTGGCCGTGGGCGACATCGACGGCGACAGCCTGCCGGACCTGGCCTTCGTGAGCAACCGCTCCGGGGCCGCGCTCTACCGGAACCGGGGCGACCTGCGGTTCCAGGACATCACCGACAGTGCGGGCTTCCACATCGGGCATGCCTGGGCCACCGGCGTGGCGATGGCCGACGTGAACGCGGATGGCCGGCTGGACATCTATGTGTGCGCATCGGGCCCGGCCGAATGGCCGGCGAGCACGCGGCGGAACCTGCTCTTCCTGAACCAGGGCGGCGGACGATTCCGCGAGGCCGCAGCAGAAGCAGGGCTGGCCGATGAAGGCCACAGCACCATGGCCTACTTCGCCGACATGGACCAGGACGACGACCTGGACTGCTTCATCGTTGGCCACCGCGCGGACTTCCACCAGATGCGCACCGTGATCACCGATGCGCGCTGGCAACCGGTACCGGACCAGACGGACCGGCTCTACCTGAACGACGGCACCGGACACTTCACGGACCGCACGGCCGAGGCCGGCTTGCTGAGCCGCCACTTCGGGCTGGCCGCCGCCATCGGCGACCTGAACGGGGATGGCCGGAACGACATCTACGTGTGCAACGACTTCCACAGTCCGGACCGCATGCTGCTGAACGATGGCACCCGGGGCCGTGGCGAGGTGCCCCACTTCACCGATGGCGCCCTGGCCCACCTGGGCCACACCGCGTACTACAGCATGGGGGTGGACCTGGCGGACTACAACAACGACGGGCATCGCGACCTCTACCAACTGGACATGACCCCGGCGGACCACCGCCTGAACAAGGAGAACATGGCCAGCATGGCGCCGGACCAGTTCCGAAAGATGGTGGAGGCCGGCATGCACCATCAGTACATGGCGAACGCCCTGCAATTGAACAACGGGGACGGCACCTGGAGCGAAGTGGGTCAACTGGCCGGCGTGGACCGCACGGACTGGAGCTGGGCGCCGCTGTTCGTGGACCTGGACAACGACGGGTGGAAGGACCTGTTCGTAACGAACGGGATCCCGCGCGACGTGACCAACAGCGACTTCCGCGCGGAGGTGCGGCGCATCGCCGAGACGCAGGGCACCAACCTGCCCTTCCGGCCGATCCTGGAGCTCGCCCCCACGCACATGCCGGAGAAGTTCGTGTTCCGCAACCGGGGCGACCTCACCTTCGGCAAGGCCACCGGTGAATGGGGCTACGTGCACAAGGCGCTGGGAACGGGCGCGGCGTACGCCGACCTGGACCGCGATGGCGACATGGACCTGGTGACGGTGGACGTGAACGCCGCACCGGGCATCATCCGGAACGGCACGCGGGGCACGCAGGGCGATGGTTACCTGCAATTGGTGATCAAGGGCACCCCTGCCAACCCCTTTGCCATCGGCGCCAGCGCCAGCGTTCACTCGGGCGGCACCGCGCAGGTGTGCGACCTGTTCACCGCGCGCGGCTACCAGAGCTCGGTGGAGCCCCTGCTCCATTTCGGGCTCGGGGAGGCAACGGTCGATTCCGTGGTGGTCACCTGGCCGGACGGCATGCAACGCGTGATCCGTTCGCCGGAACGGGACCGGCGGCTGGTGGTGGACCGCGCGGACCTGCGACCGCGCCCCGCCGTGGCCCCTCCACGACCGCTCTTCACCGAGGTGTCCGCAGCCGTCGGCCTTGCGCGTGCGCATCGGGAGAGCGACTTCGACGACTTCGCCACGGAGACCCTGCTGCCCCAGCGGCAGAGCGATCACGGTCCCTGCGCCGCGGTGGCCGATGTGAACGGCGATGGGCGCGAGGACCTTTTCCTGGGCGCATCGGCGGGCACGGCCTGCGCCCTGCTCCTGCAGGATGCGACCGGTCGTTTCGCGCCGGACGTGGGGCAACCGTGGACGGCCTTCAAGGAGCAGGAGTTCCTGGGGGCCCACTTCTTCGATGCGGATGGCGACGGCGACGCGGACCTGTACCTGGCCGCGGGCAGCACGGAATGGCCCGCCGGCAGCGAACGCTACCGCGACCGCCTGTTCCTCAACGATGGCTCCGGCCGCTTCACCCATGCAGCGGAGGCCTTGCCGGACCTGCGCACAAGCACGGCGGTGGTCGCCTCGAACGACCTGGACGGCGATGGCGACCTCGACCTGTTCGTAGGCGGGCGGAACGTTCCCGGGGCCTGGCCCACCGCCCCTCCGAGCCATGTGCTCATCAACACGGGCGGCCGCTTCACCGATGCAGGCAATGCATGGTTGAACGCACCACCGGGGCTGGTCACCGCAGCGGCGTTCGCTGATGTGAACGCGGACGGGCGCGAAGAGCTCGTGCTGGCCGGGGAATGGACCACCGTCCGCGTGCTGCGCGCGGAAAGCGGGCGCTTTGTTGACATCACGGCCCAACTGATGGACACGGCCCTCACCGGCTGGTGGCAAAGCCTTGCGGTGGCGGATGTGGACCAGGACGGCGACGCCGACATCGTGGCCGGCAACCTCGGGCTCAACAACAAGTTCCACCCATCGAAGGAGCATCCGCTCAAGGTCTACATGAGCGACCTGGACGACAGTGGCACCAACGACATCGTGCTGGCCAAGTCCGGCGACAAGTGCGACCTGCCGGTGCGGGGCCGTGAGTGCAGCAGCGGCCAGATGCCCTTCATCAAGGACAAGTTCCCCACCTACAAGGCCTTTGCCGGTGCTTCGTTGGAGGAGATCTACGGGCCCGAGAAGCTCGCGAAGGCCGTCCGGCTCCAGGTCGACGGCTTCGCCAGCGTGCTGCTGCGCAACACCGGTGGCCACTTCACGGTGGAACCGCTGCCAATGGCCGCCCAGGTATCGCCCGTTCGCTCGGTGGTGGTGGCGGACCTGAACGACGACGGCGGCAGCGACCTGGTTGTGGCGGGCAATATGTACGGCGCCGAAGTGGAGACCACGCGCTACGATGCGGGCATCGGCCTTGTGCTCACCGGCGATGCGAAAGGAGCCCTGCGCCCCATGGCCGCACCGCTCAGCGGCATCTCCATCCCGTACGATACCCGGCAACTGGTACCCATCACCATTACCGGCCGGGGCCGATGCCTGCTGGCGGTGAACAACAACGGTCCGGTGCGGGTCTTCGCGCCACGGCCTGCGGCGATGGCCGTCCGATGAACGGCGCCTACCGCGGCTTGTACTCCGGGTTCACCACCTTGTGCTTCTCGAACTCGTTGTTGCGCACCGGCGGGCACTCCCAACCATCGCGGGCCCGGAGGAAGAGGAAGCGCAGGCTGAAGATGATCGGGCGGTAGCGGCTGCTGAACCACTGCATGCGCCCGAAGCCCTCATCCTCCGGAACGATGCTGAAGACGGGCGTCTCCAGCGCGGGGATCAGGATGAGGTGGCCGGTAAGCTTGAACCCATAGCCGAGCTTGAAGTGCAATTGGGTCCACAGGTCGGGCGGGAAGGTGTGGCGGTTAAGCAACGAGTCCCCGGTATGCGCATGGTCGCTGCCCAGCCGGTAGTCCGCATTGGCCCCAAGGCTCAGTTGCACGAACTGATAGGGCCGCGTGTGGATGAACTTGTTCGCATTGAAGCTGAGGGTGAGCATGCGCTCGGCGAACGTGCCCTCGCCCGTCATGGTCGCCGCCGTATCGCCCCGCACGAAGGTGCCCGCATAGGACTCCGCACCGCGCAGGTTCTTGTAGGCCAGCCCCAGGTCCAGGTAGTCCACGATCACCGGGTCGCGGGTGTACCAGCTGGCACCGGCCTCCAGGTAGAAGCCGAGGCGACCGTTCGGGTCGTAGGTGGTCACATAGGAGGAATCGGCCGTGCGGAACACCTCCTCCTCCGTGTTCTTGAAACGTGGCAGCGTGTAGGTGAGCCCGGGGCCTACGAACCAGCCGATGCGCTTGGCCTGGCCCTCGAGCGGAATGATGTCGCTGCGCTTGCGGCCTGCGAAGCGCTGGCCGGCCGCATCGACGCCCGCGAGCAGCGCGAGGAGCAGGAGGAGTGTGTACCGCATGACGGTGCAAGTTGGCGCGCCGGCCAACGCATCAACGCTCGGGAACCACCGAACGTATCAACCTCAGCGTGTGGGCAGCAGCACCGGGCCAAGCCTCAGGCGGGCTTGGTTCCGCCTGCAGGGGCGATCGGGATGGCCGCAGCGCGCCAGCCGCCAACCCCGCTCTTCCAGCGTCCGGCGCTCATCCCGCACTACTTCCACCGGCCTGAACGTTCCTAACTGCGGATCGCAGTACAGCTGTTGTTTGGCACTGGCATCCAGGGCGAGCGCTTCTGCGCCCCGTAACAAACGCAGATCCCGCAGGACGCAGCGATCACGCAGCTCATGGAACGCCACATCCAATTCCACCCGGAGACCATGGCAACTGGTGTCATCCACCTGCAAAGGCGGCAGGTTGATCAAACCTTCGGGGTCCCGCACGATCACATTGTCCGTTGCCGTGGCCGTGTGGAACAGGCTGTAGGCATCAGACCACTCCCATGTCCGCGAGGGCTCACTGGAGAGCGCAAGACGGTCCGCGCGAACGGCGTAGCCATGGCGATCCACGAAACGCACACAGGTTCCCTTTGTGCAGAGGCTGTCGCAGGTGATCGCATGGCAAGCCGCTCCGGCCAATTGGAGGCAAGGACCACGGAAGCACCATCGTCCGTGAACGGCCCGAACGCCGGGATGGACCGGCGGTAGAACTGATCAGCGCGGTCGCCGGTGGTCGCCAGGTACCAGCCGCCATCGAAGAGGTACAGGTCATGACCGGCGTCGTCCTTGAACGCTTGTTGCAAATGCAGGCGCGGTGCGCAGCTGGCCAGGAACAGCAAGAAGATCATGAAGCTGCCCGCGACCGACCGGACGAAGCATCCGCGACCAGCCCGGTAACTGAACCAACTGCTCTTGTCGAGGGGTGAACAATTCGGGAACTCCGTCATCGCTTCAACCGTCGAGGATCCTGGCGAGCATCAAAGAAGTCCGATACCCGCAGCTCATCACCAACGATGTAGTAGACGATCTTCACTCTACCTACTACCCAGCGTCGATACTGCCTGCCTCGGCGCTTCAGAAGAACCTCTTGCGCCCCTGCACCCGGCCATTCGCTCAACCAGAGAACCTCCGCAAGAAGCTCGTCCACACGGGCTTCAACCTTTTCATCCGCATTGTACTGCGCCCAGTATGCCTGTAATCTGGCCAGACTTTCCCAAGCCGAGTCCGCGATGATGAGCTTCATGCCCGCTTGGCCTGTGCCACCCGAACCTTCTTCAAGGATGCTCGCAAGCGCTTGCGGCCGGCCACGACATCGGTCACACGACCTGCCTTGAAGTCAGCTTCCGCAAGATCCAGCCGCTCAAGAAAGCCAGGGTCGGTCGCGGCCTCCAGCTCGGGGTCCGTCAGCTGGGCATAGATCCGCCGAAGCGACCTCAGGTCACGCTTCTCGTCCACAAGCGCTTTGATCTTCTTCTTGAGGGCGGCAGTGGTCATGGCTTTCGGAATCGGCTTCCTCAAATGTAGTGGAGCTGCCTCAGGGTCCACTTCGTGAGACCCTGAGGGAGTTGGAACGCCCCAACGATGGCCGATGTATCAACGGCGGTGTGTGGGAGGCTCAATTCTCGCGAGCCACCTGGACTCCTGTTCCGCAAGTACTGGATCCAACACGCTCGTTGCGTAGCGCTGGATAGTCGCCATGCACTGTTCCCTGAGCGTGTCCGATGGTGTGTATGATCCGAGGATCAGATGTGCCGCCCACAGATCGACCAGGTATTGATACTCCCGCAGGAACCCACCGAATGCTTCAAGACCGTTCAGTCGAACGAAATCGGCCGCAGCCTCAGTCACATCAGCTCCCGGGCCAATGCGTTCGTTCAACGGTCGATGACCGAGCAGACAGGCGGTCTTGCAGGCCACCAGGTAGTTGACGGCAGTATCGCTGACCATGACTTACCGCATCACCTCCAGCAGCTCCAACGCCTTCCTCTCGACCGCCTCGCTCTCCCACTGCTCCTCGATGCCGGGCATGGCCAGCACCTGTTCCATGATGCGGTCGTGGCGCAGCCCCTCGTCCCACGCGGTCTTGTAGCCGATGTCGCTGAACTTCACCTGGCTGTAGAGCGGCAGCCACTTGTCCGGGTGCTTCGCCTGCAGGCGGCCCTCGATCTTCTTGCGCAGGATGAACTTCGGGTCGGCCACCAGGTCGCGCATCTCGATGAAGTTGCGCAGGCTGAGGTCGGCGATGGCGTCGCCGTTGGGTTTGCGGGCCTTGCCGTAAGCGTCGAGCACCTTCGCCCAGTTGTCGTCGCCGTGCTCGTTCAGCAGGTCGTTCAGCACCTTGCAGTCCTCGTAGCCGGCGTTCATGCCCTCGCCGTAGAACGGCACGATGGCGTGCGCGGCATCGCCGATCAGCGCCACCTTGTCCTTGTGCGTCCAAGGGCCGCAGCGGATGATGGCGAGGTTGCTCTGCGGGTTGTGGAAGTACTGCTCGGCGAGGTCGGGCAGCAGGGGGATCGCATCGGCGAAGTGCTCGCCGAAGAAGCGCATCAGGTCCTGCTCGTCCTTGATGTTGTCGAAGGAGAACTCGCCGCTGTGGGGCATGAAGAGCGTGCCCGTGAAGCCGCCGTCCTGGTTGGCGAGCCCCATCATCATGAAGTAGCGGCGCGGCCAGATGTGCAGGCACTGCGGGTCCATCTTCGGCGTGCCGTCGGGGTTCGGGGCGAAGGCGATCTCCTTGTAGTCGTGCTCGATGTAGGTCTGGCTGAAGTTGAAGCGGCCCTTCATCATCTCCTGCCGCACCGCGCTGGGCGCACCGTCGCTGCCGAACACCAGATCGGCCTGCACGGCGGCATGCTCGCCGGTGGCCTCGTTGTGGAAGGTGCAGGTGGCGGTGTCGAGGTTCACGCCGGTGCAGCGGTGCTCGAAGTGGAGCTTCACGTTGGGCAGCTTCTCCGCCTCGCTCAGCATCACCTTGTTCAGCTCGCCTCGGCTCACGCTGTGGATGGCCTTGTTGTCGATGCTGTAAGGCAGGCGCGTGAGCTTGCCGTCGCGGTCGTGCGTCATGCGGGCGTACACCGGCACCACGATGCGCTCCACGGCCTCGTGCACACCGGCGGCCTTCAACGCCGTCCAGCCGCGGTGGCTCACCACCAGGTTGATCGAGCGCCCGGCGTACACGTTGGTCCGCCGCGGGTCCGGACGCCGCTCGAACAGGTTCACGGTGTGGCCGCGCTTGGCGAGGAACACGGTGAGCAGGCTGCCCACGAGGCCGCCGCCGACAACGGTGATGTTCTTCTTGCTCATGTCAGGGGTTGGACAGCACGTCCATCAGGACCTGCCCGAAACGGTGCACATCCTCGAAACTGTTATACAAGGGCACGGGCGCCACGCGGATCACATTGGGCTCGCGCCAGTCGGCGATCACGCCATGCTCGGTGATGCGGTTGAAGAGCGACTTCCCGTGGCCATGGGCCAGGATGCTCAGCTGGCAGCCGCGCTGCGCGGGATCGTTCGGCGTGATCACTTCCAGATCGGTGCCTGTGGCCTTCGCCACATCGGCGACAATGAACGCCAGGTAGGCCGTCAAGTGTTCGCTCTTGGCCCGCAGGTTCGCGATGCCGGCGCGGTCGAACTGCTCCAGCGCCACGCGGTGCACGGCCATGCTGAACACCGGCGCGTTGCTCACCTGCCAGGCCTCGGCCGTGGGCATGGGCTTGAAGGTGCGCTCCATCTTGAAGCGCTCGCTCTTGTCATGCCCCCACCAGCCGGCGAAGAGCGGCAGGTCCTTGCCCAGGTGGCGTTGGTGCACGAAGGCCCCGGCCACGCTGCCCGGACCGCTGTTGAGGTACTTATAGCTGCACCAGCAGGCGAAGTCCACGTTCCAATCGTGCAGCTGCAAGTGAAGGTTGCCGGCGGCGTGCGCCAGGTCGAAGCCGGCGATGGCGCCCACGGCATGCGCGGCCTTGGTGATCGCGGCCATGTCGAAGGCCTGGCCGGTGTAGAAGTTCACCCCGCCGAAACAGACCAGCGCGAGCTCCTCGCCCAGTTCATTGATCTTGGCGATGATGTCCTCCGTTCGCAGCGTGTGCTCCCCTTCACGCGGCTGCACCTCCACCAGGTCCGTGCCGGGATCACCACCGTGGAAGGCGATCTGCGAGGCGAAGGCGTAGGTGTCGCTGGGGAAGGGCCGGGTCTCGGTGAGGATCTTCTTCCGCTTGCCAGCAGGCCGGTAGAAGCTCACCAGCAGGAAGTGCAGGTTGCTGGTGAGCTGGTTCATGGCCACCACCTCGGCCGGCTGCGCGCCCACGAGGCGTGCCAGGGAGGGCGTGAGCTCCTCGTGGTAGCTGTACCACGGGTGCTTCGCCTGGAAGTGCCCCTCCACGCCGAAGCGGGCCCAGTCGTCGAGCTCCTGCTTCAGCGCATCGGCAGCGGCCTTCGGTTGCAGGCCCAGCGAATTACCGGTGAAGTACATCACGTCCTTCCCCGCTTGCCCCGGGCCTGACCCGTGGTGCTGGGGAAAGTGGAACTCGTTGCGGAACGCACGCAGGGGGTCGGCGGCGTCGCGGGCCTGGGCGAAGGCGAGGCTGTTCTCGAGGGTCATGTTCACGGGCGAACGGCCGCCGCGCCCGGTAGATGACAGGGCAATGACGCCGAAGGCCGACGAAAGTAGGAGCTTCGCAGCCGCAAGAAGTGACCGATGTCGATCCGCCGCACGCGTTCCGAACAGCTCTTTTCCGAAGCCCAAAAGCTCTTCCCCGGAGGAGTGAACAGCCCCGTCCGCGCCTTCCGCTCCGTGGGGGGCACCCCGTTGTTCTTCGCCCGTGGTGAAGGCGCCGAAGTGGTGGATGCCGATGGCAACCGCTTCATCGACCTGTGCCACAGCTGGGGTCCATTGATCCTGGGCCATGCGCACCCAGCGGTGGTGGAGGCCATCACCCGCACCGCTGCCAAGGGCACCACGTTCGGCGCGCCTACGGAGGAGGAGAACCAGCTCGCGACCTTCGTGATGGAACGCATCCCCTTCCTGCAGCGGATGCGCTTCGTGAGCAGCGGCACCGAGGCGGTGATGAGCGCGATCCGCCTGGCGCGCGGGGCCACCCAACGCGACCTGATCATCAAGTTCGATGGCTGCTACCACGGCCACTTCGACAGCCTGCTGGTGAACGCGGGCAGTGGCCTGGCCACGTTGGGCACATCCAGCTCGGCCGGTGTGCCCGAAGCACTGGCCCAGCTGACCATCGTGGTGCCCTTGAACGACGAGGCCGCGTTGGAAGCCGCCTTCGCCACCTACGGGGACCGCATCGCGGGCGCCATCATCGAGCCGGTGCCGGCGAACAACGGGCTGCTGCTCCAGCACACCAACTTCCTGCGGAAGCTCCGCGAACTGTGCACCGCGCATGGCAGCGTGCTGATCTTCGATGAGGTGATCAGCGGGTTCCGCGTGGGCTTCGCCGGGTCGTTCTGCGTGAACGGCATCGTGCCGGACCTGGTCACCTACGGGAAGATCATCGGCGGGGGCATGCCGGTGGGCGCGTACGGCGGCCGTGCGGACCTGATGGCGCACATCGCACCGGAAGGTCCGGTGTACCAGGCCGGCACCCTTAGCGGAAACCCGGTGGCCATGGCGGCCGGACTGGCCCAGCTCACCATCTGTGCGCAAGGCGGGTTCTACACCGAATTGGAAGGACGCACCCGGACGCTGTGCGATGCGGTGAACGCCCATGCGCACGCCAAGGGCTACACTTACCACCTGGACCACATCGGCTCCATTTTCTGGGGCTTCTTCGCCCGCGGCGAGCACATCCGCAGCGCCTCGGCCATCGACCCCGCCAGCATGCGCACCTATGCCAGGCTGCACGCGGCCCTGTTGGAACGTGGCGTGTACGCCGCACCCAGCGGCTACGAGGTGGGCTTCCTCAGCGCGGCGCATACGGACGCGCATGTGGAACGCGTGGCAGCGGCCTGGTGCGATGCGCTCGATGCCGTGATGTGATCATCAAAGCGTTCCCAACCAGCCGCACAGCGGCACGAACGCGAGCATGCCGTCCAGCAGCACGCCGAAATAGAGCGGCCCGCGCCGGGGCGAGGCGAAGGCGACAAGGAGCACCGTGACCGCGTGACCGACCAGCACCGTCCAGGCCGCCTCCGCATAGCCGAGGTTGCGCAGGAAGACGTGATCGAAGCCGGCCGCGAGCAAGGCCAGCAGCACGGCCAGCACCCGCGCGCCCGGCGCACCTATCACCTGGGGGAAGGTGTGCAGTTCCGGGGGGTCGAGCGTCACATCCCGCACGTCGAACGCGATGGCGATGGCCAGGAAGAAGGGGATCCGCATGCACACATACAGGAGCACATCGCTGGCGGCCGGCGCATCGGGGGCCAGTTGCATGGGCAGCGCCACCGTCGTGAGCGCCGCCGCGCCGGCGATGAGCAACGCCTTCAGGAGCGGAATGCGCCGCAGGCCGGGCGCGCTGCCCCCGCGTGTGCGCAAGGGGAGCACGTACAGTCCCGCAACGGCGGCGATGGCACCGCCCCAGAGCAAGGTCGCATGGCGGAACGGCCACAGGCACCCCAGAGCGGCCAGCACAGCGCTCACCCACAGCGGCACGAGGACCCGCTGATGCGCTGCGACCCACGCCAGGTGGGGCTGGTCCGCGCTGCCCGCCTCCCGCGCGCGGGCCCAGCGCATGGCCCCATAGGCGGCGAAGGTGCCGAGCGCCGAGGCCGCCACGAGCATGGGCAGGCCCTCCACCTCGCGCACGAAGCGACCGGTCCAGGCCACCTGCGCGGCCACCCCGAGCGCGAGCCACACGTGTCCATACACCGACCATTGGAGAACAGGTGGGCGTATCCCGGCGTGTGCCACGGCTAATAGGTCTGGTCGAGGTTCGGGTTGATGATGAGCTGGCGGATGGCCAGGCCCACCCCCACCCCGATGAACGAGGAGGCCAGGCACTTGAGCACCCGTTTGGGACGCCCTGCGGCGGCGTAGCCCATGGCGTAGTTGGGGTCCCCCTCCATCGACGGGTCACGGATGGAACCGCGGGTGACGTTCACCCGGGGCCACGCCATCAGGCCGGCGTACACGGGCGGGATCAGCAGGGAGTTCACTTCCAGGTCCAGCGCCAGCACGGGCGCCGCACCGGCAACAAAGCCAAGAAGCATGGGCACCAAGGGCTTGTAGCCCTTGCGTGCATCGCGCTCGCCTTCCATGTACCAGCGCATCTGCGGGATGGTGAGCTCGTTGCCGAACACCGTGTCCATGAAGTACCAGATCCGCTCGCGGCCCAGGCTATCCGTTACGCTGAACACGCTCTCGGTGGGTTCGGTGCGCTCGATCAGCCGCTCGCCCTTGCGCACCTGGTAGCGGATCTCCAGCGTGCTCTGGCCGAGCACGCGGCCCTCCAGGACCTGCCCGTTCATCAGGTTGATCTTGTCCTGTGCTGCAGAGAACAGGGCGAGCATGATCGCTGTTAGGAACGTGGCGGTCCGCATCGCCGGCCAAGATAGACGGCTTCGATCAGGACGGCGGCCGGACACCCCTTCTATATTCGTCGCCCTTTCGCTCCCGCCGGAGCCGTTGGTGAAGGCGGGAACACATCACCTCCACTCCATGAACTCCGTCACCTACCGCGAGCGCCACATCGGACCGAACGACGCTGAGACCGCCGCCATGCTGAAAGCGATCGGCGTTGGCAGCCTGGACGAACTGATCGACCGCACCGTGCCCAAGGGCATCCGTCGTGCGCAGCCGCTGGACGTGGGCCCTGCCATGACGGAGCGGCAGCACCTGGACAACATGCGTGCGCTGGGCGCCAAGAACAAGGTGTTCCGCAGCTACATCGGCCTCGGCTTCAGCGGTACCATCCTGCCGCCGCCGATCCAGCGCAACATCTTCGAGAACCCGGGCTGGTACACGGCCTACACGCCTTATCAGGCCGAGATCTCGCAGGGCCGCCTGGAGGCGCTGCTGAACTTCCAAACGATGTGCAGTGACCTCACCGGCCTGCCCATCGCCAACGCATCGCTGCTCGATGAAGCGACCGCGATCGCCGAGGCCATGCACATGCTGCACGCCGCTCGCCCGAAGGAGCTCGCCAACGCGAACAAGTTCTTCGCGGACAAGGGCCTTTTCCCGCAGAACATCGATGTGCTGCGCACCCGTTGCGCACCCATCGGCGTGGAGCTGGTGGTGGGCGACGTCAAGGACTTCGATCCGGCCGCCGGGTACTTCGGCTTGGCGCTGCAATACCCTGCGATCGATGGCAGCGTGAACGACTACCGCGCGATCGTCAGCAAGGCGAAGTCCGCCGGTGTGCGCACCGCCGTTTGCGCCGACCTGCTCTCGCTCGTGCTGCTTACGCCTCCGGGCGAATGGGGTGCGGACGTGTGCGTGGGCAACAGCCAGCGCTTCGGTGTGCCGATGGGCTATGGCGGTCCGCACGCCGCATTCTTCTGCACCACGGACGAGTACAAGCGCCTGCTCCCGGGCCGCATCATCGGCGTGAGCCAGGACCGCCGCGGCGGCCAGGCCCTGCGCATGGCGCTGCAGACGCGTGAACAGCACATCCGCCGCGACAAGGCCACCAGCAACATCTGCACGGCGCAGGCCCTGCTCGCGGTGATGGCCGGCATGTACGCGGTGTACCATGGACCTGACGGCTTGAAGCGCATCGCCCGCAACGTGCACGCCCACACCCGCAACGTGGCCGAGGCCGCGAAGGCGCTGGGCTACACCGTGGTGAACAACAGCTTCTTCGACACGATCACGGTGACCGGCGCTGACGTGAACAAGGTGCGCGCGGCGTCCGAGAAGCGCAGCATCAACTTCCGCTACGACGGCAACAACGTGAGCATCGCGCTGGACGAGACCGTGCGCACGAACGACGCGACCGACGTGGTGGCCGCACTGGCCGAGGCCATCGGCAAGCCGGCACCCGCGCTGAGCGGCAACGGTGCCAGCATGGCGGTACCCACCGACCTGCAGCGCACGAGCGCCATCCTCGCGCACCCGGTGTTCAACACGCACCACACGGAACTGGAGCTGCAGCGCTACATCAAGCGGCTCGAGAACAAGGATTTCTCGCTCATGCACGGCATGATCCCGCTCGGCTCCTGCACCATGAAGCTGAACGCGGCGAGCACCCTGCTCCCGCTCAGCTGGCCCGAGTGGGGCGCGCTGCACCCCTTCGCTCCCGTTGAACAGACCGAAGGCTATCAAGAGGTTTTCCGCCAATTGAGCAACGACCTGGCGAAGTGCACGGGGTTCAGCGCCGTTTCGCTGCAACCGAACAGTGGTGCGCAGGGCGAATACGCCGGCCTGCTCGTGATCCGCGCATACCACGAGGCCCGCGGCGACCACAAGCGCAACGTGGCCCTGATCCCCAGCAGCGCGCACGGTACCAACCCCGCGAGCGCGGTGATGGCCGGCATGCAGGTGGTGGTGGTGAAGGCCGACGCCGAAGGTCACGTGGACGTGGCCGACCTGAAGGCGAAGGCCGAGCAGTACAAGGACACGCTGAGCTGCCTGATGGTGACCTACCCCAGCACGCACGGCGTGTACGAGGAGAGCATCAAGGAGATCACCAGCACCATCCACGCGAACGGTGGCCTGGTGTACATGGACGGCGCGAACATGAACGCACAGGTGGGCCTCACCTCGCCGGGCGACATCGGCGCGGACGTGTGCCACCTGAACCTGCACAAGACCTTCGCGATCCCGCACGGCGGTGGTGGTCCCGGTATGGGCCCCATCTGCGTGAATGACAAGTTGAAGCCCTTCCTGCCGGGCCACCCGCTGATCAGGACCGGTGGCGAAAAGGCGGTGCCCGCCGTGAGCGCGGCGCCCTGGGGCAGCTCGCTCATCCTGCTCATCAGCTACGGCTACATCAAGATGCTGGGCGGCGACGGCCTCACCGATGCCACGCGCTACGCGATCCTCAACGCGAACTACATCAAGGCGAAGCTGGAGAAGCACTACCCCATCCTCTACGTGGGCAGCCAGGGCATGGTGGCGCACGAAATGATCCTGGACTGCCGCGACTTCAAGCGCGCTGCCGGGGTGGACGTGAGCGACCTCGCGAAGCGCCTGATGGACTACGGCTTCCATGCGCCCACCGTAAGCTTCCCCGTGGCGGAAACGCTTATGGTGGAACCCACCGAGAGCGAGAGCAAGGCCGAGCTGGACCGCTTCATCGACGCCATGATCGGCATCCGCAAGGAGGTGGCCGCGCTGGAACAGGGCAAGGCGGATAAGGTGGATAACGTCCTGAAGAACGCGCCGCACACGAGCGCGGAGGTCTGCGCGACCGAATGGAGCCATTCCTACACGCGCGAGCAGGCGGCTTTCCCCGCGCACATCAACCGCGAGTGGAAGTACTGGCCCAGCGTGAGCCGCGTGGACAATGCCTTCGGCGACCGCAACCTGATCTGCACCTGTCCGCCGATCGAGGAGTACGCTCGGGAGATGGCGTAATACGCCGCTAGCTACTTGCTGCTGGCTTCTGGCCGTGCGTCGTGGATACGCACGGCCAAAAGCCAGCAGCCAAAGGCCAACAGCGGTCCTCATTTTCACCGCTCCTCACCTTTCACATTCCTTCACGGATGAAGCGCAGAGCTTTGTCCATGATGTGCCTTGCCCAACCGTTCGCGCAAGGGTCATCCGCACGTCACTGAACCGGCGCATCGGCCCATCCGGCGCGGGTACGTTGGTCCTGCCAAGGTCGAACGACCGCCCTTGGTCGAACACGGACCACCATGCGCACCTTCGCCCTGCTGCTCGCATCGACCACGTTCATCACCGCCGACGCGCAGCCCACCGGACCGGAACAGCACCACCGCACCACCTTCACAACCGCCGCACATGCAGTGCAGCGACCGGTTGCCGGGCGCGACGATGCTCCCCCGCTCTGGTCCGAGGACTTCGAGCAGGGGCTCGGTGCGTGGGTGGTGGAGACGACCGAAGGTCCGGTGAGCTGGACCTTGACCAGCAACGGCAATGCGAACGGCTACACACCGGGACCCTTGGAGAGCACGACGGGCTTTCCAACAGGGAGCTGGATCGTGGCCGACAGCGACGCACAGGGAACCTCCGGCGTGGAGGAGAACACCACCATCACCTCCCCTCCGATCCTTGGAATGGATGATCAGCCCAACCTGCTTCTGCGCTTCGAGCAGAGCTTCCGCCAGCTGAACGACGACCAGACGCTGGTGGAGGTGAGCGGGGATGGCGGAGCGAACTGGACCGCGTTCCCGGTGAACACCAATATCCCCGGCAACCAGAGCACGCCCGGAGCCCCGCTCGCACAGACCATCACCCTCAACATCAGCACGGCCCTCACGCAGGGCTCCTCGGACATCCGGATCCGCTTCCGGTGGATCAGCAGCGAGGGGTACACCTACAGCTGGCAGGTGGACGACCTCGCGCTGGTGCCGGCGTTACCCGACGACCTCGTGCTGGAACAAGCCACCTGGGCGGAGTGGCATTGGGACGGTGTGCACTTCGAAGGGATGCCATGCACCATCTACCAGACCGGGGAGGTGCGTCCGCTGCGGTTCATGGGCGTGGCCCGCAACAACGGCATCAACGAACAGACGGAAGTGCGCCTGCAGGTGAACGTGAGCGGCCCGAACGGGTACACCGCCCTGCTCACCAGCGGCACCATCTCCCTTGGACCGGGTATGGTGGACACGCTGCGCATCACGGGCTACACCCCACCCACCGCGACCGGGGACCTGGCGCTCAGCATCCGCGTGCTGGCGGCGCAGAGCGACGATGCACCGGAGGACAACGTGGTGCAGCACAGCATCCGGATCGACCCCCATGTGTACGCGCGCGACGAAGGCCCCATGCGAACGCAGCGCGACAACGCCGGAGAGGACTTCGAGCTCGGCAACCGGTTCTGGATACAGGAGTACGGCAAGTCGCTCTACGCTGTGCAGGTGGCCTTGGGCCCCGGCACCGATCCCGGCGCGGTGATCGCGGCAACGGTCTACGACGAGGACTTCAATTACGTGGCCGAAAGCGAATTCCACACCGTGGTCGCCGCGGAGATCAACCCCATGGGCGGGGAGCACTTCATCACCCTGCGGCTCACCGACCCGCTCGCCCTTCAGGGGGAGCGGGTCTACCTGGCCTGTGTGTACGGCATCGCGGACGACGGCGATGTGTGGATCGGCAGCAGCGGCACCAGCCCTGCGCAGAGCAGCTTCATCTACAAGCACAACGTGAACCAGTGGTACTACGTGACCAACACGCCGATGGTGCGCATGAACTTCGATCCGGATGTCCACGTGGACGAACGCCCAACCCCATCGGCGACGGCACTGGCGCGGCCCAGTCCGTTCACGGGTTCGACCGAGATCGAGCTACCCCACCGACCGGAGGGTCGGATCACCTGGCGGATGACCGATGCTGCCGGCCGGGTCGTTCGGTCCGGACCAGTGGCCTCCGGTGAGCGCACCTTCCAGATCGCTGGCGAAGACCTTCCTGCCGGTGTATACACCATCCGGATGGAAGGGAGCACCGCCATCCGCCCTCTGCGCGTGGTGAAGGCGGGCCATTAGGCGCCGTGGGGCGGATACCCCGGACCTATCTTCGCCGCCCATGTCCGCCAGCGTGCGCAAGCTTCTCCTTCCCCTGCTGCTCCTGCCATCCGTCGGCGCACGCGCCCAGGTCACCTGCCTGTTCACGGAGGACTTCAGCGCGGCCGAACTGCCGGGCGGTTGGAGCATGGAACCCGCCACCGTGGTGGATGCCAGCGGAGGAGCCACCGCGCCATGGCGCACGGGAACGGCCGCCGAGGCCGATGCGGCGGGGTACTTCCCGCTGCCCGACGACCCTGTGGGCAACCGTTGCGTCCTGGCGAACGACGATGCCGCGCCCTGCGATTGTGCCATGTCCGGCGTGTCCCTCATCACCCCGGTGATCGATCTGGCGGGCAGCACGCATGCAGGGCTTCGTTGCCGGATCTACCATGACGGCCGGCCGGCGAACACCCATGCCCGCGTGGAAGCGAGCACGGACGGCACAACGTGGACCACGCTGTTCGAATGCCCGCCGGTGCTGGGGGCCTGGCAGGAAGTGCTGTTGAACTTGGACGCCTACGCCGGTGGCCCCGTGCGCATCCGCTTCACCTACGATGATGCGGGCACTTGGGCAAGCGGCATGGCGGTGGACGATGTGTGCGTGTTCGACCGCCCGGCCCACGATGTCGCGCTCGACCACGCCGCCCTCGGCGATGCCACGATCAGCGCGTTCGTCACCGGCGACCGTTCCCTGCCCATTAGTCACCTTCCGTTGGAGCAGGCCGCGCCGTTGATGGCCTCGGTGCGGGTGCGCAACCTGGGCTACGAACCAGCACAGGGCATGTCCCTCGCGTTGGAGGTGCAACTCAACGGGACCACCGTATGGAACGGCAGCAGCGATGCCACCGGAAGCCTGGCCCCGTTGACCGATACGACGTGGGTGGTGAACACCGGCTGGACCCCGGACGCCACCGGCGATCTATCGCTGCAGTGGACGCTGACCACCACGCCGGCCGATGCTGAGCCTACCGACAACGTGGCGAGCGCAGCACAGGTGATCACCGGCCCGGGCGTGGTGAACAACACGATGGCCTTGGACAACGGCCTGCCGGAGACCTTTCTGGACAATGGCGGCGAGGGCTTTTCGGCAGGCTGCCGCTTCGAACTGCTCGGTGGCGCCTCGCTCATCCACGGCCTGGCGGTGAAGGTGGGCGATGGGACCGCGCCCGGGGCCTTGGTGACGCCGCTACTGGCGGACGGCGAATTGAACGTCATCAGCGCAGGATCCACTGACACGCTTGCCGAAGCGGACGTGGCACTCTGCATGGCTGGCGGTTGGCACTACCTGGCCTTCGCAGAACCCGTGGCTGTTCCGGATGATGCCGATGTCGTCGGCCTGGTGCGGTATGATCCCGGTAACGGGGCCTTGCGCTTCGCGGCCGGGGGCGTTGTGCCGCAGGGCAGTGCATGGATCGTCGGCTCCGACGGGTTCAGCATCACCTACCCCCTGCGGGCCCCGCATGTGCGGCTCGTGCTGCAGGAGCCGGTGACGGGCATTGCGCCCGCACGAAACGGATCGACGGGCGTACTCACCCTGTTCGCGGACCCCGCCTCGGAGCAGTTGGTGGTATTCCCGATCGGCACCGGACGCGGAGTTGTGGAGACCTGGGACGCCACCGGGCGCTTGATGCAGCGGAACGAATGGAACGGGACCACGCCCCTCGCCATCAGCACGAGCGATTGGAGCACAGGCATTTACACACTCCTCTACCGGCGTCCGGACGGTCTCTGGCTGGGCCGTGCACTGGTGCAGCGCTGAGGCCGTCCCGGCTTCGCCTGCGATGCTTGGAAGCGCATCCATCGGATCCTACGATATCCCCGTCGGAACGGGTGCGAGCGCACCGTCTCCTGTGACTACATTCGCGGCGAACGACCAGTTGAAACCCTACTCAACCGAACAACACAACATGAAAAGGTTCTACTCTTCGGCCCTGACCTTCACGGTGCTGGCCGCCGCTGCGGTGGCCCAGCGCTCCATCCCCGAGGCGCGCATGCGCTACGCGGAGGTGTCGCGTCAACACCAGGCCGCTGGCGGCGCGGATCGCGCCGTCATCTGGCAGGATGACTTCTCCAACCCCTCCAACTGGGTCATCGGGCACGATGGCACCTTCAACAGCGATTTCGAGATCGGTGTTGGCCTGGAGAGCACGGGCCAGTACGGTACTCCGGCCATCCTGAGCACCACCGCCGACAACGGCTACGCGATGTACAACTCTGATGGTTTCAACAACCAGACGACCACGTACGAGCAGGCGCACATCACCACGGCCGCTCCGATCGACCTGTCGGCCAACCCGAACGTGGTGATCGACTTCCAGACGCAGTACCGTACGTTCAACGACGAGCAGACCTTCATGGTGATCAGCACGGACGGCACCTTCCCGACGCTGGACGACCCCCTGATGGACATCAGCGGCATGCCAAACGTGTTCCGCGTGTGGGAGGATGGTGAACTCACCCAGGGCGTATCCCCGGGCAACCCCACCACCCGCAGCTTCAACATCAGCGCCGTGGCCGGTGGCCAGTCGCAGGTGTGGGTGCGCTTCCAGTTCACCGGTATCTGGGGCTACGCCTGGTATATCGACGATGTGCAGATCTACGACCAGTACCAGTACGATGCGCGCACCTTCAACGGGTACATCTCCCAGACCGGCACGGGCGAGGAATTCGGCCGCACCCCGCTGAACCAACTGCCCTCCGAAATGAACGTGGGCTGCTGGGTTCGCAACCTCGGCTACGATGCCATCACCAACGTGCAGGTGAACTGCGAAGTGCGTGATGATGCCACCAACACGGTGCAGTTCACGGCCTCCACCAGCACCGCCTCCCTCGCTCCTGGCGACACCCTGTTCCTGGACGATTTCGTGACCCTGCCGACCCTGGCGCTGGGCACCTACACCGCCACCTTCACCACCACGAGCGACCAGAGCGCCTCCGAGGGCGACACGGGCAACGACACGTTCGTGCGCACGTTCGAGGTGACGCAGGACGTGTACTCGCTCGACGGCATCGGCAACCACCCCGACGGCGCGCAGCTGCTCTCCTCCCTGGGCACGAACAGCTTCACCGGCGGTGAGGACGGCTTCATGCTCTTCACCTACTACCAGCTGTTCGAGGCCGACATGGCCTACGGTGTGGAGATCCAGCTCGCCAACGGCAGCGTGGCCGGCGGCACGATCACCGCAGCGATCCACGATACGGCCAACGTGTTCACCGATGTGGTGGACTCCCCCCTGGGCAACAGCGCTGAGTACACGACGACGGACGCCGACATCACCAGCGGTGTGGTGGTGATCCCCTTCCTGGAGCCGATCAGCCTGGACGCTTCCGCGTACTACGCCGGCATCGAGATGTACAGCAACAGCAACACCAACGACACCCGCGTACTGGACGACGTGACCGTGCCCCAGCCCTTCACCGGCAGCATGATCTACATCCCCGGCGATCAGGTGTACAGCAACGGCAACGCCATGGCGATCCGCCTGCTCTTCAGCCCGAGCATCGGCATGGCCGAGCGCACGGAGCTGAGCGGTGTGAGCATGTACCCGAACCCTGCCGTTGGTGGCCTGGTGACGATCAACGCCGTGAAGGCGGACAACCACAGCGTGGAGGTGTTCAACAGCCTGGGCGAGGTGGTGCACACCGCCCGCTTCGGCATGAACACCACCCTGGACCTGAGCGGCCTGGCCAAGGGCGTGTACACCGTGCGCGTGAGCACGGCCACGGCCATGACGGCCCAGCTGATCTCGGTGCAGTAAGCAACGGAACTCTTTCCCAAGCGAAGGCGCGGCCCGATGGGTCGCGCCTTCGTGCTTGGAGCCCCCTGCATAGGTCGTCTGACCTGTGATCCGGAAGCCCTTCATGGCAACGCCTTGGGCAGCGCCTTCGCAGGGTGGAACCGTCCATCACACGGAACGCACGGATCAGGGCGTCCGAACAACTGTTAAGGCCCTTTTCCGATCCACGTCCGCGCTAACTTGCACCACCCAACGACAAGCACATTCCAACAACCACATGAACAACAAGTACACCTTGCTCCTGCTCGCCTCGATGACGGCGGGCGCGGGTGCGTGGGCCCAGCGCACCACGCCGCGTGACCTGCCCTCCTGGGCACGGCCCCAACAAGCCCAACCCGTGAACGCGGCCGCCCGCCATGGTGCCGAAGGCGCTGCGAAGGCCGGCGGGGATGTGGTCTGGTCCGAGGATTTCGCCAACGGCTTCAACAGCACGAACGGCCTGTGGACCACCGACGGCCCCAATGGCAACATCTGGGCCTACACGTTCGACGGCCCGTTGGGCGCGTACAGCAACCTGAACGAGGCCCTCGCCTCCACCTCCTCGGCCAACGGCTGGATGATCTTCAACGGCGACTCGGCCAACTGCACCTGGGACGGCAACACCCCCACTGCACTGGACCCCGGAGCGTTCACCAACTGGGATGGCGGACTGGTGTCTCCGGTGATCGACCTGAGCCTGACCCCCTTCGTGAAGGTGACGTGGGAACAGCGCGCACGCTACTGCTGCGGCGACGCCCCGAACTACCTGCAGGTGAGCACGGACGGCGGCACCACCTGGTCCGCCAGCTTCCCCACGGTGACCGTGGGCGCGAACACGGACACCCAGGATGACGTGTCGGTGAACATCGCCGCCGCCATCTCGGCCAACCCGGCGAACGTGCGCCTGCGCTTCTTCCATGACGGCGGCAACTCCGGCAGCTCGCACTACCACTGGCAGATCGACGACATCAAGATCGTGGAGCTCTTCGACTACGACCTGAAGATGAGCGCCAGCTCCGCTTCGTCCTGGGATCCGGCCACCGCCGCCACCTACGATTCGCTGCGCTACTCCATCTACCCTTTCAGCCAGCTTCGCGCGGTGCCCCTGAACATGACGATCGTGAACGACGGCTCCGAGGATCAGCCCGGCATCACCGCGAACTTCACGGTGCTCGAAGGCGCCAACACGGTGCTGGATCAGGACCAACTGGTGGATGTGGCCGCCGGCCAGACCGAGAAGGTGTTCGTGAACCCTGACTTCGTGCCGCCCGCAGTGGCCGGTACGTACAATGTGGACTTCACGTACAACTCCGCCATCTCGGACACCACCGTCGGCAACGACGAGGGCACGGCCTCCTTCAAGGTGGACGAGTTCAAGTACGCCCGCGACCTGGGCACGGTGACCGCCTTCGAGAACGGTGAGGATGCCGACGGCAACGTGGACGGCGAGTACGAGCTGTGCAACGGCTTCCACGTGACCGAGGCGGTGGACCTCTACGCCATCGACGTGGCGCTCCGCAGCGGTGGCACGCCCTCCGCCGTGGGCTTCACCATCACGGGCATGCTCCGCGCGGGCGACCTGGAAACGGACATCGCCGAGACCGCCGAGCGCACCCTGGCGGCCAGCGACCTCAATGGCAACAACGGCACCAAGTTCGTGTCGCTGATCTTCAACGACCCGCAGCCCTTGGAGCCCGGCACCGACTACATCGTGTGCGTGAAGCACTACGGTGGCTTCGAGCTGCGCACCGGCATCAACGGGGTGAGCGAGCCGCAGAGCTCCTTCATCTTCTACAACGGTGCGGCCGGCCTCGACTGGTACTACACCACCAGCACGCCGATGGTGCGCATGAACTTCAACCCCTCCGTGGGCATCGCCGAGGCCGACCGCCAGAACGGCGTGGGCCTGGGCCAGAACTTCCCGAACCCGGCCGTTGGCACCACCACCATCCCCTACGACCTGAAGAAGGGCGCGAAGGTGACGCTGGAGGTGCAGGACCTGAGCGGCAAGGTGGTGCGCACGGTGAACCTGGGCGACCGCGCTCCGGGCAGCTACCGTTTCGAACTGGATACCCAGGCCCTCACCGAGGGTGTGTACTTCTACACGCTGAACGCGGGCGATGTGCGCCTGACGAAGCGCATGACGGTGCTGCACTAAGCGTCGTCCGATCGAATGAAGAAGCCCCGGCCGATGGCCGGGGCTTCTTCATTGATGGCTGCGGACGGTTCAGCCCTTCAACGAACGCTTCACCTCGCGCATCAGTCCGCTGGCGAAGATGAAATCGTTGAGCTCCTTGTTGTCGCTCTCCAGCAGCTGGTCGCGCGTGCCATGCCACCAACCGCGGCCCTGGTGGATGAACAGGATGTTGTCGCCCGCCTCCATCACGCTGTTCATGTCGTGCGTGATCACGAGGGTGGTCATGTCGTACTCCGCCGTCAGGTCGCTGATCAGGTTGTCGATCACGATGCTGGTCTGGGGATCCAGGCCGCTGTTCGGCTCGTCCACGAAGAGGTACTTCGGGTTCATGGCGATGGCGCGCGCGATGCCCACGCGCTTCTGCATGCCACCGCTGATCTCGCTGGGGAAGAGCTTGTCCTTGCCCTCGATGTTCACGCGCTTCAGGCAGAGCTGCGCGCGCTCGAGCATCTCATCGGGGGCCATGGTGGCGAACATGCGCAGGGGGAAGAGCACGTTCTCCAGCACGGTGAGCGAATCGAACAGCGCGCTGCTCTGGAACAGCATGCCGATCTCCTGGCGCACGAGGCGCTTCTGGTCCTTGTCCAGTTCGTGGAACGAACGGCCGTCGTAGAGCACCTGGCCCTGCTCCGGCGTGAAGAGCCCCACGATGCACTTGCAGAGCACGCTCTTGCCGCTGCCGCTCTTGCCGATCACCTGGTTCACCTTGCCCTTCTCGAACACCGCATTGATGTCCGTGAGCACCTGCACGGCACCGAAGCGCTTGGAAAGACCCTTCACCTCGATCATATCAGCAGGAGCTGGGTGAGGAGGTAGTTCGCGATGAGGATCACCACATCGCTGTACACCACGGCCTGGGTGCTGCTGATGCCCACTTCACGCGTGCCGCCGCGCGTGTAGTACCCCTGGTAGGCGCTCACCGTGGTGATGATCACGGCGAAGACCACGGTCTTGATCAGGGCGTACTGAACGTGGTAGGGATCGAAGGACATCTGGATCCCGGTGATGTAGTCGTCACTGCTGACGATGCCGGTGCCGATGCCAGCGATCCACCCACCGAAAATGCTGAGGAACATGCTGATGATCACCAGGAACGGGTTGATCATCACGGCGGCGGCGATCTTCGGAAGGATCAGGTAGCTGGCGCTGTTCACCCCCATGATGTCCAGCGCGTCGATCTGCTCCTTCACCCGCATGGAGCCGATCTCGGCGGCGATGTTGGAGCCCACCTTGCCCGCGAGGATGAGGCTGATGATCGTGGGGCTGAACTCCAGGATGGTGCTCTGCCGCGCCGCGAAGCCCACCACCCAGGCCTGGATCAGCGGGCTGTCGATGTTGGTCTTCGTCTGGATGGTGATGACCGCCCCCATGAACACCGAGAGCAGCGCAACGATCCCGAGGCTGCGCACCCCCAGCAGATCGATCTCCTCAACGGTGCGCTTCCAATAGATGCTGAACCGTTCCGGCTTGGAGAACACCTCCCCCAGCAGCAGGAAATAGCGACCGATATGGAAGAGGACGTTCACGGCGGGAGGCCAAATTAGGCCCGGCCCGAAAGCCGGACCGTACCCATCGCCAAGGCTCATTCACAAGCCTTCCTTGGCAACTACCTTTGCGTGTCGCCCACGCCCCACCAAGCCCCACGTCCATGCTGCGTTCCGCTCCGTTCCGGACCCTTTGCCTGGCGCTCTTGTTGCTCGAGCTGGGCGCGGGCTGTGCGGGCGGACCCAAATACGGGGCTGCGCGCAAGCGGCGCAAAGGCTGCGACTGCCCGCATTGGAACGCGGTGCCCCGGAAGGAGCAGGTGGCGTCCGTGAGCTGCCTGCACATCGGTGCGCCCACTGCAGAGCATGGCGTTCGCAACTGACCTGCTGCGCCTGCGCTCCCACCTGCCCCCGGCCGCCTGGCCGGCCGTGCTCGCATGGCTGCAGGAGCACCCGGTGCTTGTGCGCGTCTCCACCAGCCGGCGCACCAAGCTGGGCGACTACCGCACGGCGGACCGCACGCGGCCGCACCGGATCTCGGTGAACGAGGACCTCAACCCGTACGCCTTCCTGGTGGTGCTGGTGCACGAGTTCGCGCACTACACCACCTTCAGCCGTTACCGCCGGCACGAACCGCACGGGCGCGAGTGGAAGGCCGAGTACCGCCGCCTCATGCAGCCCTACCTCTCCCAGGCCGTCTTCCCCGGGGATGTGCTGGCGGCATTGGACCGGCACCTCACCGACGCGCCCAGCAGCAGTTGCACCGATCCGCACCTGATGCGCACCATGCGCCGATACGACCCGGCCCCGCAGACCTTCCTGGAGGAATTGGAGGAACGCACGGTGTTCCGTTTCCAGCGGAAGCTCTTTGTGAAAGGTCCGCAACTGCGCAAGCGTTTCCGCTGCAAATGCCTGAACGACAGTCGCATGTACCTTATAACATCAACCGCCGAAGTGCAGGTGGAGCAGGCCGGTCCGGTGCGCATGGCCTCGTGAACCCGCAGCAGCACCGGGCCATGGTGTTCACCCATCGCTTGTGGACGGCGAACACGGGATAGGCACTTGCCGTCTCATCGCCTAACAACGACCTTCGCCCCCTCACCATCCGCTCGCACACAAGCCTGGCATGACGGATCCGAAACACACGTATTGCGTGATCATGGCCGGCGGCATCGGCAGCCGTTTCTGGCCGATGAGCCGCACCGCCCGCCCCAAGCAGTTCCTCGACTTCCTCGGTCTTGGCCGCACGCTTATCCAGCAGACCTTCGACCGGTTCAAGGCCCTGTGTCCCCCGGAGAACATCCTGGTGGTCACCAACGAGCAGTACGCCGAGCTGGTGAAGGAACAGCTCCCGGGTATCACCGACGACCGCATCCTGACCGAGCCGGCACGGAAGAACACCGCCCCCTGTGTGGCCTACGCCACGCATGTGATCAGCAAGCGCGACCCGGAGGCGCGCATCATCGTGGCGGCCAGCGACCACCTGGTGCTGAACGAGCCCGGCTTCCACGAGGTGGTGCGTGCCGCCCTGACCCAGGCAGGCGCCGCGGACTGCATCGTCACCCTGGGCATCACCCCCAGCCGGCCGGACACCGGCTACGGGTACATCCAGTTCGGTGCGGCCGCCGATGCGGCCGATCCGCGGGTGAAGCGGGTGCTCAGCTTCCGCGAGAAGCCCGACCATGCCACGGCGGAGAAGTTCGTGGCCAGTGGCGACTTCCTCTGGAACAGCGGCCTGTTCATCGCCACCGCCAAGAGCCTGCACCGGGCCTTTCAGCGGCACATGCCCGCCATGGAGGCCGCCTTCGCAGCGGGCGCGGAGCACTACGGAACGCCCGGTGAGCGCGCCTTCATCGCCGGCCTGTACGCCACGTGCGAGAGCATCTCCATGGACTATGGCGTGATGGAGAAGGCGGACAACGTGTACGTGGTGCCGGGCGAGTTCGGCTGGAGCGACCTGGGCACCTGGGGCAGCCTGTACACCCACGTGCCCAAGGATGCGGACGGGAACGCCGCCATCGGCGAGCTGGTTCGCCTGCACGATTGCCGGGACACCATGGTGCACGTGCAGGACGAGCGGCTGGTGGTGCTGCAGGGGTTGGAGGACCACATCGTGGTGAGCACCCCGGACGCCCTGCTGGTGGTGCGCAAGCGCGACGAGCAGAAGATCAAGCAGTTCGTGGAGGAGGCCACCCGCACCTGGGGCCTGCGCTTCGTCTGAGCTTCCGGGCCTTGCGTCCCTTCGACGGCTTATCGCGATGCGATCGTGGAAAGTCCGCGCGACCGGGCAGGCACATGGGTACCGCGTGTGCGGAACTTTACCGGCATGGGGGAGGGCTTTGAGCTGGTGACGACGGGGCCGGAACTGGCGGGCTTGATGAAAAGCCTCCGCAGCGAGCCCATTCTAGCGCTGGACACCGAGGCCAGCAGCTTTCACCGCTACCGGGAGCAGGTGTGCCTGATCCAACTGAGCACGCGCGAACGCACCTGGCTGGTGGACCCGCTGACCATCCACCAGATGGACCCCTTGGGCGAGGCCCTGGCCGATGACGCCATCGAATGGGTGATCCACGATGCGGACTACGACCTCCGCATGTTGAAGAAGATGTGGGGCTTCCGCGTGACGCGGGTGTTCGACACGCTGGTGGCGGCCGAGCTGTTGAACGAGCCCGAGCTGGGCCTGGCCGCCAACCTGAAGAAGCACTTCGGGGTGGAGCTGGACAAGAAGTACCAAAAGGCCGATTGGAGCAAACGCCCGCTGAGCGCCCCGATGCTGGCCTACGCCGCGAAGGACACCGCGCACCTGATCGCGCTGCGCGACCTGATGAAGGCCGAGCTGCAGCAAAAGGGCCGCCTGGGCTGGGCCGAGGAGGAGTTCGCCGCCCTGGTGCACATCCCCTTCGAGCCCGTGGAGGAGGAGCCCGGCTTCGTGCGGATCAAAGGGGCCAAGGCCCTGAAGCCCCGGCAGCTCGCCGTGCTGCGCGAACTGCACGCCTGGCGCGAGGGTGTGGCGGAGCGCATGGACCGCGCGCCGTTCATGGTGCTCGGCAACGATGTGATGATCGAGCTGAGCAAGGACCCGCCTGCGGACAAGGCCGGGCTGGCCAGCCGGAAGGGCGTGGGCGAAAAGACCCTGGAACGCCACGGCGACACGATCATGCGGGCCATTGCCCGCGGCCTGGCCCTGCCCAAGGAGGAATGGCCCCGGCTGGCCAAGCCCCTGCGCTGGGAGCGCGACGACGACTACGAGGCCCGGCTGAAGCGGGTGAAGGCCGCACGCGACACCATCGCCCAGGAGCGCGACCTGCGGCAGGGTATCGTGTGCCCCAACCATGTGCTCGCCACCATCGCACGCACCTTGCCCGGCGACCCTGCGGCACTGGCCGCGATCCCCGGGCTGCGGCCGTGGCAGGTGCGCGAGTTCGGCGAAGCGCTGCTCAACGCGCTGAAGTAGGCCGCACCAGCCGCAGCGCCTCCCGCAGGCGCACCTCCAGCGCTCCCTGCAGTATGGTATAGGAGAGGCCGAGCTCCTCCAGCACGCGGCGGTGCACGGTGAACAACCGGTCGCGGTCGTGCGGGTTCTCGCGCAGGGGGTCCGGCACCCACGGCATGTCCGGCGCCAGCAGGAACCGGTGGGTGTACACCCGCGCGCGGGCCTGCTCCATGATCCACGGATCGCAGCGACCGTACTTCTCCAGGCTCCACACCACGATGGTCACCAGGTCCGTATCGCATACCAGGAAGGGGGGACCATCGGCAAGGGCACGCTCCTCCCCCAGCACCTGTCCGCGTGCGATGCGCAGCAGGTCATCCGCTCCGTAGGCACCGCCGGTGACCGCCAGGTAGTCGCGCGCGTGCTCGGGCACCCACGGGCAGCCCAGCGCTTCCGCAAGGGCCCCGGCGAGCGTGGTCTTCCCACTGCTCTCCGGCCCCACCAGCGATATCTTCACGGTATGCGCGTTGCTCATCGGTGCCTGCGCCATCCGGCCACAAAGGAACGTTCCATCCCCATCAGGCAGCGGGCGCGGCGAACGCCCGGTCTTATTCCCGAACGCGCAGCGCAGGGCCGGAGCGGCATGCCACCTTCGTTGACGCACGGAACCCAACGGACCCAACACCATGCGAACCCACTACCCCATCCTGCTCTCCTGCATGCTTTTCGGACAGGTGCATGCACAACTGGCGCCGGGCACGGCGGCCCCCTTGGAGCGCCACCTCTGTGAAGTGAACAAGGAATGGACGCACATGGACCCCGCCGTCACCGGCGCAAGCGCCACGGTGCGTTTCGACAATGAGGCGGCGCGCATCCGCACGCACCTGCTCCTGGTGGCGGAACGGCTGCGCGCGCGCACACCGGAGGCACTGCCACCGCAGGCCCGTGCACAGCGGCTGCAGCTGCTGGACCGGCTCGAGGCCTACGCCCGCGCGGAGCGCTTCCCCCGGAACCTGGTATTGCCCGTGCGCAATCCCGTCTTCATCGACCCTGCCGGAACGGCCTGCGCGGTGGGGCAGTTGATGATCGAGAGCGGCGACCGCGCGCTGGCCACGCGCATCAGCGAAGAGATGAACCTGGCCTATGTGCACGACATGCACCGCACCGATGTGGACGCATGGGCCATGGCGCACGGCTTCAGCGAGGATGAACTGGCGTGGATCCAGCCCGGCTATCCCCCGCCCCTGCCCTGGTCCACGCTGGGCGCTGGAACCAACGGTGAAGTGCGCGAACTGCTGCGCCTCGCCAACGGCGACCTGCTCGTGGCCGGCAACTTCACCCAGGCCGGTGGCATCGCGGCCTACCACGTGGCGCGCTACAACGGCACCACCTACCTGCCCATGCCCGGCGTGCCGGACGGACCGATCAACGCGGCCATCGAGTTCAATGGCTCCGTGTACATCGGCGGCTCCTTCAACGATGGCCTGAATGACCTCGCCCGGTGGACGGGCAGCACCTGGGAGCTCTCGGCCGCGTTCTCGAGCAAGTACGGCGAGACCACGGCACTGCATGTGCACGCGGGGCAGTTGCACGCCGCCGGCATCGCTTCGGGCTTCGCAGGCTTCAGCCACGAGGTGCACAAGCTGCAGGGCGGTCTGTGGGAACTGGTGGGCAACACGCTGAACGACCGCATCAACGCACTGGCCACGCTGGGCGATACGCTGGTGTGCGCAGGCCGCTTCACCGCACCCTTCGCCCAGCTGGACTCGTCGCTGCTGCGTGTGGCCTACCTCGACGGCAACACCTGGATCACCCTGGCGGACGGATTGGACGGTGAGGTGCACGACCTGCTCGTGCACGACGGTCATCTCTACGCCGGTGGCGACCTGGTCTCCGAGATCTTCACGCGCTTCGGTCTCGCGCGCATCCACACGGGCGGCCCGTGGGAATCCTTGATGCCGAACAAGGCCTACTACATGTTCTCACCGCTGGACGCCATGGTGCGCATCCTGGACCTGGAGCTGTTCAACAACAAGCTCTACCTCGGTGGCGACTTCCTGTGCGCGCAAGGGTTGGAGTCGGGCATGGGGCTCGCGGTGTACAACGGAACGCCGGACGATGTGCAGCCGCTCTGCGAGTTCATGGGGCCGGTGAACAGCGTGGCGGTGATCGGCGCGGCGGACATGGTGATCGGTGGGGCTTCGGAGCCCTATGCCAACATCGCGCACCTGGAGCTGGAGCTGGGCGTCCCCGGTGCGGGCGGCACAAGCGCCGGACCAATGGCCTGGCCGGTGCCGGTGCAGGACCAGCTCACGGTGCTTGATCCCGCAGCGGATGGTGGCCCGGTGGACGTGCAGGTGATCGATGCGGAGGGACGCCTCGTGACGCGTACAACGGCACGCGGCGACCGCATCACCGTGGGCACACAGGCGCTCGTGCCAGGCCGCTACACGGTGCGCCTGCAGCAGGGTGACCGGGTGCGGTACGCTCCGTTCCTGAAACAGTAGCCAAGCGAACACGGAAGGTCAGCTCCGTGGAGGCGCCCCGCCACCTGCACATCCTCCGGAGGGTGGGTAGGGAGCGGGGCGCACGCTTACTTACAGCTTTGGCCCGCGCACGGGATCCGCGCCATGCCAGGTGCCCGTGGTGCCGATCACCGTGAAGCGCGCGTACAGCTCCTCGCGGAAGCCCAGGGACTGCCGTGTGCGCGCGATGGCCTCCGCATGCATGGCTCCCCGGGCGTGCGCGAAGGCCTGCATGTCCTGCGTGGAGCGCCACACGCTGAAGGTGGCCTGCTCCACCCACGGCCGCTCACCCACGCCCTTGGTGAACAGCAGCCCATCGCGGCCCTGGAGCGAGCGGGCCACGCGCCCCACGCGCCACCAGAAGGGCAGGGCGAACGCGGGTTTGATCGTGGCGCGCGTGAGCACCGCGAGGGGGCCATCGCCGGGCGTGCCGGAAGCGAAGGGGTTCACGCCGGACCAGACGCCCCGGCTGTGGTAAGGACGCAGGTGCAAGGTGTACACCTCGTCGGCATGGGCCAGGAACTCGCGATGCGCGGAATGCGTCGCGTGGAAGACCCGGGCATCCTGCTCATCGCGCCAGGCCCCCAGCAAGGCCCAGGTGCCCAGATCGGGCCAGAAGCTGTACCCCGTGCCGCCGCCGGTGCCGAGGAGCTTGAAGAACGTGAGCCCCTCCACCTGCTTGAGCGGGGCCTGCATCCGGTACATCTGGGCCATGGCCCAGCGCCGCTCCTTCCACGGGTAGCGGAAGAACGAAAGTGTCACGTGGGCTGAAGGCGCGTGCATGGTGCGGCAGAAGTGTCGGTCACAGACCGACCCATGGCGAACGATCGAAGGGCCTCGGCTGTTCACCCGGGGCATGACGCGTCCCACCGCACTCATCATCGGCAGCGGCGTTGCCGGGCTGGCCACGGCCATCCGGTTGGCGGCCAAAGGCTATGCCGTGCAGGTGTTCGAGGCGGCCGACGCGCCGGGCGGCAAGCTGGCCGAGCTGCAGCTGGGTCCGTACCGCTTCGACCGGGGGCCTTCGCTCTTCACCCGGCCCGATCTGGTGGAGGAGCTCTTCCAGGTGGCCGGCGTATCCATGACGGGCCGCTTCAGCTACCATAAGCTGGAGGAGGCGAACCGCTACTTCTGGGACGATGGTACACGGCTGACGGGCTGGAGCGATCCGGGGCTATTCGCCGCCGAAGTGGAGCGCGTGCTGGGTGTGCCCGCTGAACGCGTGAACAAGCATCTGCACCGGGCGCACACCTTGCTGGACACCACGGGCCGCACCTTCCTGGAGCATTCGCTGCACCGGCCTGCCGAACTCTTACGCGGCGGTTTCATGCGCGCGCTCACCGCCGTGCGGCCCGCAGAGCTGCTGCGGCCGCTGCACGCCGTGAACCGCAGCGGCCTTGGCGATGCGCGCGCAACGCAGCTCTTCGACCGCTTCGCCACCTACAACGGCAGCGACCCGTACCGCACCCCCGGCCTCATGCGCATGATCCCCGGCCTGGAGCATGGGCAGGGCGCCTTCTACCCGCTTGGTGGCATGTACACCATCACGCGCGCGCTGCACTTACTGGCCGTGGACCTGGGCGTGCGCTTCCACTTCAACACCCCGGTGGAGCGGATCCTGCTCGACGCGGAGAAGCGTCGCGCCATCGGCGTGCGCACGCAGGGCTGGGACCACCTGGGCGAACTCGTGGTGAGCAACATGGACGTGGTGCCCACCTATCGCCGGCTGCTGCCCGGGCTGAAGGCGCCGGAGCGCACTCTGCGCCAGGAGCGCAGCAGCAGCGCGCTGGTGTTCTACTGGGGCGTGCGGGCGGACCATCCGCAGCTGGGCCTGCACAACATCCTTTTCAGCAACGACTACCGCACGGAGTTCGACCACCTCTTCCGGCGCCTCACGCTGTACGCGGACCCCACGGTGTACATCAACATCACCAGCAAGCACACACCGGGCGATGCGCCGCGCGGCCACGCCAACTGGTTCACCATGATCAACGCGCCGCGCGACGAAGGCCAATACACGGATGCGGTGATCGATGCCGCGCGCGCGGCCGTGCTGGCCAAGGTGAAGCGCACGCTCGGCATCGACCTGGGTCCCTTGATCGCCGCCGAGGAGGTGCTGGACCCGCGCGACATCGCGGCCCGCACCGGCAGCCACCAAGGCGCGCTTTACGGCACCAGCAGCAACTCGCCCTGGGCCGCGTTCCTGCGCCATCCCAACTTCCACGGCCGCGTGCAGGGGCTCTACTTCTGCGGGGGCAGCGTGCATCCCGGCGGAGGCATCCCGCTCGCCCTGCTCAGCGCCCGCATCGTGGCGGGCCTGGTGCCGCAGGCCCGGCCACAACACATCCCCCTCCCCGCATGAGAACGATCGCCCAACGCCTGGACCGCCGCCACGCCATCGGCGCCGTGCTTGTGCTCCATGGTGTGGGCCTGCTGGCCTTGATGAGCCCGCTGGCGCCCTGGGTGCTGCCGCTCACCCCCATGAACCTGGTGCTCACCGCCATGGCCATGCTCGCCTTCAGCGGCCTGGACCGCCGCACCATCGCGGTGGGGCTCCTGCTGGGCACGCTCGGCTACTTCGTGGAAGTGCTCGGCGTGCACACGGGCCGCGTGTTCGGCAGCTACGCCTACGGCGATGTGCTCGGCATGAAGGTGGCCAACGTGCCGCTGCTCATCGGGCTCAACTGGAGCATGCTGGTGTTCGCCATCGGCGCGCCGCTCACCCGGCTGCGCTGGCCGGTGTGGAGCAAGGTGCTGGCCGGCAGCGCGGCCATGGTGGCGCTGGACCTGCTGATCGAGCCCGTGGCCGTGCACCTGGGTTTCTGGACCTGGGCGGGCGGTGTGATCCCCCTGCGCAACTACGTGGCCTGGGGCGCGGTGAGCGTGGTGTTCTTCACCGTGTACTTCCTGGTGCCCGTGCGGCGCGACAATCCGCTGGCGCCGTACGTACTGCTGGCCCAGGTGGTTTTCTTTGCGGGCCTCAACGTGCTGTTGGGCGCGGCGTGATGGAGCACTACTACTACCTCGGGCTCGACCTCTTCACGCTGAGCTTCCCCCTGGCCCGCAGCTTCGAGCCGAAACTGCAGTACTGGCGCAAGTGGCCCGGGCTCTTCACCGGCATCGCCGTGATGGCCGCGGTGTTCCTCATCTGGGACGCCATCTTCACGGCGAACGGCGTGTGGGGCTTCAACCCGCGCTACCTCACGGGTCCCCGGTTCTTACACCTGCCCATCGAGGAATGGCTCTTCTTCCTGGTGGTGCCCTACAGCTGTGTGTTCATCTACGAAGCGCTGCGGTACTACGTGCGTCGCGATGTGCTGGGCCGCATCGCCCGCCCGCTGAGCATCGCGCTCATGCTGGTGCTGGTGGTGGTGGGCGTGCTCCACATCGACCGCATCTACACGGCCATCACCTTCCTCTGCACCGCCGCCCTGCTCGCCCTGCATGTGTTCGTGCTCAAGAGCCCGTGGCTCGGCCGCTTCTACCTGGGCTATGCCGTAAGCCTGATCCCCTTCTTCCTGATGAACGGCATCCTTACCGGCTGGCTGCTGCCGGAGCCCATCGTGTGGTACAACAACGCGGAGAACCTCGGCATCCGCATGAACACCATCCCCATCGAGGACAGCCAGTACCTGCTCTTCTTCCTGCTGCTCACCATCACGTTCTACGAGCGGCCCCTGAAGCGCGCGCACGGCGACCTGCCGCCCGTTAAGGCGTGAGCGTGCTGGCCTTGTAGGCCTTGCTCCACTTCCACCAGCCCACCGCACTGAGGCACACGTAGGTGGCGAAGAGCACCGCATACGCGTGCATGGGCGGCTCGGCGCTCAGGAACATGGTGATGGCCACGCCGTCCACCAGGCACCAGTAGAGCCAGTTCTCCAGCACCTTCTGCGCCATCATCCAGGTGGCCAGCGCGCTGAACACGCCCACCCACGCGTCCATCCACGGGCTTTCGCTCCAGCCCAGCCGCTCGAACAGCAGCGCCACCGCCGCCGTGGCGAGCAGGGAAACGCCGAGCGCCACCCCGTGCCATCGCAGTGGGCGACGCGTCACCGGTTTGTGCGCCTCATCGCGCCCCCAGCTAAGCCAGCCGTACACGCCCATGGCCACGTAGTACACATTGAGCACCGCCTGCCCGGTGTAGTTGCGGTGGTGGTAGTACACCACGAACATGATCGACGACACCACCGCGAACACCCAGCCGATGCGCTTCTCGAACGCGGCAAGGAAGGTGTAGCACGCCCCGAGCACCGCACTGCTCCACTCCAGGGCCACCCACGCGCTCTCGCTCATGCGGCGAAGATGGGGCGTTGATCGCCGCGGATCGCTTCAACCTATCCCCCTCGCCCAAGCGAGGGGGCGGAGGGGGAGCCGTAAGGCGATCCGCTTCGATGATCTCCATGCACACCCTTCTTGGCCCGCGCGTTTCCACTCCCCCAGCCCCCTCATGCCCATGAGGGGGATTTGCGGAAGCGCGGGCGGTGACCGCTGCAATGCACGCTGTGATAGATCGGTCACGCTGAGCCCGTCGAAGCGCGATCCTGCTTCAATGTCCCTCAAGCCGGTTCGACGAGCTCACCGTGACAGTTCATAGAGAATGCTCATTCACGCTGCTCTGCACGCTGCACAGGCAGTGTGATACGGGTTCGTCAACCCGGTTCGACTCGTTCACCGGGAAAACGCATGCGAGCGATCAAGCCGAAGAGCCGCCGCCGTATCACTGACTCACGGCGACCCGCAATTGCACGGCTGCGAGAAGAAGATCTTCGCCTTGGGGAAGAGGTCGGTGATCAGCTGCTGCTCCTTCTCATCGAACTGGATCACGCGCAGGTCGATGAAGCGCACCCCGGTCATGCCCTTCAGCTCGTCCGGGAACTCGGCCAGGTCGTTGCTCCAGAGGTCAAGGGATACCACCTCCTTCAGATCGCCCATGCACGCGGGCAGGCCCTCGATCTCGTTCTGGTGCAGGTCCAGCCGCTTCAGGTGCTTCCACTTGCACACGGCGGCGGGCACCTGGCGCAGCTTGTTGCGCGGGGCGCGGAACTCCTGCATGTGGGGCAGCTCGCCGAGCCACTCCGGCAGTTCGCGCAGCTTGTTGCGCCCCAGGTCCAGCGCGTTCAGGTTGGTGAGCTGCCGGATGCCCTCGGGCAGTTCCTTCAGCTTCTTGCCCGTGAGCTGCAGGCGGTACACCTTGGCCGGGTCCTTCAGCGCGCTCTCCAGCGAATAGTGCTCGCGCACGGTGTCCAGCTCGGCTTGGCTGAGCAATTGGGCGGCGGCCGGCGTGGCGCACAGCAGCAGCAGGGGCAACAGGTTCCTAAGCGATCGCATCGTTCCGTTCCAAGAGCCGAAGGGCCTCCAGCTTGTCGCGCTCCAGCTGCTGCTTCAACGCATCCAGACCGGGGAAGCGTACCTCGTCCCGGATGCGATGACGCAGCCGGACGGTGATCGGTTCGCCGTAGATCTCGCGCTCAAGGCCGAAGACGTGCACCTCGAGGGTGCGCTCGCCGGCGCCTTCCACCGTGGGCCGCACGCCGATGTTCATCATGCCCTGGAACACGCCCTCCTTCAGGGTCACGTTCACCGCGTACACGCCGTTGGCGGGGATCAGCTTGAAGTTGTCCACCACGCCCACGTTGGCCGTGGGGAAGCCGATGGTGCGGCCGCGCTGATCGCCCTTCACCACCACGCCGCTGATGGGGTAGGCATAGCCCAGCAGGGTGGCGGCCAGTTGCACATCGCCCTTCAGCAGGGCCTCGCGGATCTTGGTGCTGCTCACCTTCACGCGGTCGATCTCCTGCGCGGGGATCTCCTCCACGGCGAAATCGTAGGCCTCGCCCAGGCGCTGCATCAGCTGGATGTCGCCCTCGCGGTTGCGGCCGAAGCGGTGGTCGTAGCCGATCACGGCGGCGTGAATGCGCAGTTGGTCCACCAGCACATCGCGCACGAAGTCCAGCGCGTGCATGCGGCTGAAGGTGCGGCTGAAAGGGATGATGAGCAGGTGGTCGATGCCGGCGGCCTCCAGCAGCTCCACCTTCTCGCGCTGCGTGTTCAGCAGCTTCAGGTCGTTGTCCGTGGGCTGCAGCACCAGGCGCGGATGCGGGTAAAAAGTGAAGAGCACGCTGCTGCCCTCCTCGCGCTGGGCGATCTCCTTCAGGCGGTGCAGGATGGTCTGGTGGCCCAGGTGGACCCCGTCGAAGGTGCCCGTGGTGAGCACGGGGCGCTCCACGCCGGTGAAGGTGGCCAGGTCGGTGTGTACGCGCATGGTCGGCCGGGCGAAGATGGGGACCGCGGGCGGGGTGTGCGCAGGGGGCGGGCGGATCGTGGAGAACGGCACCGGAGCGCCCTTGGCCGGCAGATGGCACGGGCCGCGTCCGGCGCGGGTTTCCAGCGGAGAGGCGGGCGTGGGCCGGGAAGTCACTTATCCACAGGTGCCGGGATACGCCGGAACCACCTACTTTCGCGGCCGCAAAACCGCCCCGCACCCGCTCTACGGGGCTGAACCTCAAGCAGAACAATGGCCAAGCACATCGGCAAGGTGGTCCAGGTGATCGGACCCGTGGTGGACGTCCGTTTCGAGGGCAGCAAGGAACTGCCGAACATCTACGACGCGCTGCACATCAAGCGTGCGGACGGTACCACCCTCATCCTGGAGACCCAGCAGCTGATCGGCGAGGACACGGTCCGCGCCATTTCGATGGACAGCACCGACGGCCTTGCGCGCGACACGCGTGTGGAAGGCATGGGCCAGCCCATCGCCATGCCCATCGGCGACGGCATCAAGGGCCGCCTCTTCAACGTGGTGGGCGCGCCCATCGACGGCATGAAGGAGGTGAGCGGCACCAAGACCTACCCGATCCACCGCGAGGCCCCGAAGTTCGAGGACCTCAGCACCAGCACCGAGGTGCTGTTCACCGGCATCAAGGTGATCGACCTGATCGAGCCGTACGCCAAGGGCGGTAAGATCGGTCTGTTCGGCGGCGCCGGTGTGGGCAAGACGGTGCTCATCCAGGAGCTGATCAACAACATCGCCAAGGGCTACAGCGGCTACAGCGTGTTCGCCGGCGTGGGCGAGCGCACCCGCGAAGGGAACGACCTGCTCCGCGAGATGATCGAGAGCGGCATCGTGAAGTACGGCGACGACTTCATGCACAGCATGGAGAAGGGCGGCTGGGACCTGAGCAAGGTGGACTACACCAAGCTCGCCACCAGCCAGGCCACCTTCGTGTTCGGCCAGATGAACGAGCCCCCCGGTGCCCGCGCCCGCGTGGCCCTGAGCGGACTCACCCTCGCCGAGTACTTCCGCGATGGCGATGAGGAGAGCGGCGGCCGCGACATCCTCTTCTTCGTGGACAACATCTTCCGCTTCACCCAGGCGGGTTCCGAGGTGTCCGCGCTGCTCGGCCGTATGCCCAGCGCCGTGGGTTACCAGCCCACCCTGGCCACCGAGATGGGCGCGATGCAGGAGCGCATCACCTCCACCAAGCGCGGCTCCATCACCTCGGTGCAGGCCGTGTACGTGCCTGCTGATGACCTTACCGACCCGGCTCCGGCGACGACCTTCGCCCACCTGGACGCCACCACCGTGTTGAGCCGGAAGATCGCCGAGCTCGGCATCTACCCCTCGGTGGACCCGCTGGACAGCACCAGCCGCATCCTCACCCCCGCCATCGTGGGCGAGGCGCACTACAACTGCGCCCAGCGCGTGAAGGCCATCCTCCAGCGTTACAAGGAGCTGCAGGATATCATCGCCATCCTCGGCATGGACGAACTGAGCGAGGACGACAAGCTCAGCGTGTTCCGCGCCCGCAAAGTGCAGCGCTTCCTCAGCCAGCCCTTCTTCGTGGCCGAGCAGTTCACCGGCCTGCCCGGCGTGATGGTGCCCATCGAGGAGACCATCAAGGGCTTCAACATGATCATGGACGGCCAGCTGGACGACATCCCGGAGGCCGCCTTCAACCTGAAGGGCCGCATCGAGGACGTGATCGAAGCGGGCAAGAAGATGCTGGCCGAGGCCGCGAAAGCCTAAAGATCCGTTGTCGGTTGTCCGTTGTCCGGCGCTGTGGTAGCGGCGGGCATGGGCAGACCGACAACCGACAACTGACAACCGCTCACCGACCATGAACGTCGAGATCATCACCCCGGACAAGGAGCTCTACAAGGGCGAGGCCAAGCTGGTCTCCGTGCCCGGCGTGGACGGCGGCATGGGCTTCCTGGACAACCATGCACCCCTGATCACCGTGCTGAAGGCCGGTGATGTGAAGGTGACGCTGACCAACGGCACCGTGGAGTCCTTCCCGGTGAAGGGCGGCGTGGTGGAGGTGATGAACAACACCGTGCTGGTGCTCGCAGAATAAGTGGACCCTACCGTGGTCGTGGTGACGGAGTAAAACTCAGTCTACTGCGACCAGGACGACGGCCTCCGCAAGGGGGCCGTTCGTGTGTGGAGCCTGATGGTCCGGAGAAGGCGCGGGGCGGAACGACCGTGCATTGACAGGGATCCGGTACTTTGGTTGGTCCCACCGGACCTGTCCCCGGCATGCTGCCATGTTCCCCTTTCTGCGCCCACGCCCACTGCTGATCGCAGCGCTCCTGCCGATCACGTGGTCCTCCACCTTCGGGCAGTTCACCAGCGGCAACCTGGTCATCTATGAACTGGGCGGCGGGGGCGGCATCCCCATCAACGGAGCGCCCATCACCATCCGCGAATTCACCCCGGGCGGTACGGCAGTCTCCAGCGTACCCCTGCCCACCACCGGCAACGACCGCATCTTCGGCGGAGCTGCGGGCACCACGGGCATTCAACTGACACCCTTGGGCGACCGCCTGGTGGTGGCCGGCTACGGCAATCCGTCCGCGGCGGGCACGGCGATCGGCCAAAGCGCGGGAAGCGCGGTGCCGCGCGTGGTGGGCACGCTCAACGCGAACGGCGTGTTCACGCGGCAGTTCAGCACGAGCACCTTGTTCAGCGGCGCCGCGGTGAACAGCGCAGCGTCCGATGGCGTGAACTTCTGGGTGGTTGGCAGCGCCGGCGGCGTTGGCTACTTCGGCCCTGGCGCGCAGGCCGTGGTGGCCATTGGGATCGGTCCGTTGAACGAGGTCGCGGTGGCTGCGGGCCAGCTCAGCGTATCCAACACCTCCACAGGCGGCACCCCCTCGTTGCGGGGCATCCAGAACGTGGGCACGGGCCTGCCGACCACCAGCGGGCAGGCGCTCACGAACGTGATCAATCCCACCAGCCTCTCGGCCGGCTTCAGCTTCAACCCGGCGCGCACCGTGTGCTACATCGCCGGCACCACGGGCGTGCAGAAGTGGACCTTCAACGGATCCACGTGGTCGCTCGCTTACACGCTCTCCGGCGGCGGCAACACCGCCATCGCGCGGTTGACGGTGGACCATGCGGCGCAACCCGCCATCGTGTACGCCACCAACAGCCAGCCTGCGAAGCTGCTGCGCTGGATCGACAGCGGTGCCGGGGCCACGGTATCGGAGCTGGCCACGGGCACGGGGAGCTGGCAGGGCATCGCCTTCGCACCGGGCACCTGTCCGGAGGATCAGCCCTGCGACGACGGGGACCCCAACACGATCAACGACATGATCCGCGGCAACTGCCTGTGCGCCGGCGTGTCCGTGCCGCTGAACGCCCGCGTGATGCTGGAGGGTCCGTACAACGCCGCAGCGTTGCTGATGAACGATGCCCTGCGGACCCTTGCGGGATTCCCGCTCACGGAGCCGTACACGGCCCTGGGCCTGCCACCCACCGGTGGCGCCACCTCCATCAACCCCGGCATCCTCGCGCTGGCGGGCAACGACGCCATTGTGGACTGGGTGCTGGTGGAAACGCGGGACGATGCGACCGGCGGCACGGTGCTGTCGCGCACGGCGGCCCTGGTGCAGCGCGATGGCGATATCGTAGGGCTGGATGGCACCAGCGCGCTGCGCTTGCCCGTAGAGGCGGGGACCTACCACGTTGCGGTGCGGCACCGCAACCACCTCGGGGTGATGACCGCCGCTCCTCTCCCGCTGAACGACCTGTCCAACAGCCTTGACCTGACTCAGGCCTCCACGACCACCTGGGGCACGGACGCGCGCAAGAGTGTGGGCGGCACGTTGGTGCTGCGCGCGGGCGAGGTGCTGCGCAACGGCTCCATCGCCTACGTGGGCGCGAACAACGACCGCGACCCCATCCTGGTGGTGATCGGCAGCACCACACCCAACAACATCGTTCCCGGCTACCGGGTAGCGGATGTGAACATGGACGGGCTTACGCAGTACACCGGCGCCGGCAACGACCGCGATCCGATCCTCGTGAACGTGGGGAGCACCACACCGAACAACCTGCGGTTCGAGCAGTTGCCGTGAACAGTGGCGCTACAGGCCCAGCAACAACGAAGCCCGCTTGCGCGGGCTTCCATCGGTGGAGCGAAAGGGAGTCGAACCCTCGACCTCGTCATTGCGAACGACGCGCTCTGGCCAGCTGAGCTACCGCCCCGATGTAATGACGGGTGCGAAGATCGCACAGCGCGGCGATCCGCGAAAGTGCATCAACCGCCCTTGGCGTTCTTCGGCACCTTGATGCGCACACCCTGCCGGGCGAGGCGGTCGAGCCCGGTGGCCGCCAGGGTGTGATCCGGCCGGATGCGCAGGCACACCTGGTAGTTGGCGGCGGCGCTGTCCAGTTGCTGCGTGCGTTCCATGGCCACGCCGCGGTTGTACCAGGCATCGGCGTAGTTCGCCTCCAGGTCGATGGCCCTGGAGAACTCGGCCTTGGCCCCGGCGGCATCATTGCGCAGTTCCAGCAGCACCCACCCGGTGTTGTACCAGGCAAGCGGGTTGTTGGGCTCCACCTCCTTGATGTAGGCGTAGCAGGCCAGCGCAGCGCTGTCCGCCCCGTGGTCCTGGTAGTACATGCCCAGGTTGTACACCGGCTCGGTGCGCCCGGGCCGCAGGTCGATGGAGGTGCGGTAGTACTGCTCCGCGAGCGGATCGTGGCGCGCGGCGCTCAGCTTGCCGAGCATCAGGTAGGCATCGTAGTGCTGCGGGTCCTGCTCCACGGCGGTGCGGAAGCTGCTGATGGCAAGCGCGGTATCACCGCCTTCCATGTGGATCCAGCCCTTGAGATAGTATCCCTGAGCATTGTTCGCATCGCGGCGCAGGGCCTCGTTCACCATGGCCATGCCCTCCTTGTAGCGCTTCAGCACCAGCTCGATCTCCGCGAGCTTCAGGCGCGGGCGCGCATCCTCGGGTGCCAGTTCCATGGCCCGGGTGAAGCGCCGGCGGGCCTTCTCCACGTCCACCAGCGCGTAATGCAGATCTCCGGCGCGCAGCAGGTGCTCCACGTTCGTGCTGTCGATGGCGAGGGCGCGTTCCATGTCCGCCGCCGCAAGCCGCAAGCTGTCCTGCGCCGAGCGCAGTGCGGAGCGTTCCGCGTACAGCGCGGCGTTGCCGGGCGCGTTGATGATCCGCTGGTCGATCGCGGCGATGGCGGCGGCCAGGCTGTCCACGGGCGCGGCGGGGGCTTGCGCCGCGGGTGCCGGCGCATCGGTACAGCTGAAGAGCAGGGACGCGCCGGTGACCACCACACCCGCGCACTGAAGAAGGTTCCGCATCATAACACCGGATCCCCGTCCACCGGCCCGGCCGAAAGGCCGGAGGGCGAACGAGGATCCGAATGTAAAACCTCGCCGGTGCGCGAAAGGGAACGCGCCGGCTTTCCTCCACGGCGATCAGGCTTCGGCCACTGCGGGTTGGGCAACGGCGGCCGCCTTGATCTTCTGCTCGAGCTCTTCGCAGAGCTCCACATTATCCTCCAGCAGCTGGCGCACGGCATCGCGCCCCTGCCCCAGCTTGTTGTCCATGTAGGCGAACCAGCTGCCGCTCTTCTTGATGATGTTGAGCTCCACGCCCATGTCGATGATCTCGCCGGTCTTGCTGATCCCCTTGCCGAAGAGGATGTCGAACTCGGCGCGGCGGAAGGGCGGGGCCACCTTGTTCTTCACGATCTTCACCTTGGTGCGGTTGCCGATCACGTTCTCGCCGTCCTTGATCTGGTTGGTGCGGCGGATGTCGATGCGGACGCTGGCGTAGAACTTCAGCGCGTTGCCACCGGTGGTGGTCTCGGGGTTGCCGAACATCACGCCGATCTTCTCGCGCAGCTGGTTGATGAAGATGCAGCAGCAGCCGGTCTTGCTGATGGTGCCGGTGAGCTTGCGCAGGGCCTTGCTCATCAGGCGGGCCTGCATGCCGGGCGCGTTGTCGCCCATCTCACCCTCGATCTCCGCACGGGGCGTCAGGGCCGCCACGCTGTCCACCACCAGCAGGTCGATGGCGCCGGAGCGGATCAGGTTGTCGGCGATCTCCAGGGCCTGTTCGCCGTTGTCCGGCTGGCTGATCAACAGGTTCTCGGTATCCACCCCGAGGCTTTCCGCATAGAAGCGATCGAACGCGTGCTCCGCATCCACGATGGCCGCGATGCCGCCGCGCTTCTGGATCTCCGCGATGGCATGGATGGCGAGCGTGGTCTTACCGCTGCTCTCCGGTCCGTAGATCTCCACCACGCGCCCCTTCGGATAGCCGCCCACGCCCAGGGCCATGTCCAGGCCGATGGACCCCGTGGGGATCACCTCCACCTGCTCAATGGCATTGTCCCCCAGCTTCATCACCGCCCCCTTGCCGAAGGTCTTCTCCATCTTGTCCATCGTCAGCTGAAGGGCCTTCAGCTTCTCCTTGTTGATCTCCATGACCGTAGCTTGTTGTGTTTGCTGCCCGCCTTCGGGATCGCTTGACGACTTTCCTGTCAGACTGGCGACGGACAATTAAGCATCATCGAAAGGCTCCCACCAAATTTTCGGGGGTGGAAGTTTTCAACAAGCAGCGCCCTCCCCTTAGGGGAGGAAAAATGCAGGAGGCAGGGGCAGGGGCAGGTGGCAGGCGCGACCAAGGACCGTGAACAGGACGCGGTTGGTACCCGAACGAAGCCCCTTGCCCCTGCCCCGACCCCTGCGCCTGAACCTTGTGCCCACGCATGGAATGGACCCAGGCCATCACCGACTTCCGGATCCACCTGAAGCTGGAGCGCTCGCTGAGCGACCGGACGGTGGAGGCGTACGTGCGCGACCTGGGCAAGCTGCAGGCCTTCGCCGAACAGCACACGCCGCCCCTGCGGCCTGAGGCCCTGGGCCTGGACGACCTGCAGGCCTTCACCACGCATGTGTCCAAGCAGGGCCTCAGCGCCACCAGCCAGGCCCGGCTGCTCAGTGCGGTGCGCGGCTTCTACAAGATGCTCCGCATCGAGAAGGCCATCACGGCCGACCCCACTGAGCTGCTGGAGAGCCCGCGCACCGGGCGCTACCTGCCCACCTTCCTCAGCATCGAGGAGATCGATGCGATGGTGAACGCCATCGACATGAGCCGCCCGCTGGCGCACCGCGACCGGGCCATGCTGGAGACGCTCTACGGTTGCGGGCTGCGCGTGAGCGAACTGTGCACGCTGCGGATCAGCCGCATCAACGCCGAGGAGGGCTTCGTTCGCGTAGTGGGCAAAGGCGACAAGGAGCGGCTGGTGCCCATCAGTCCCGAAGCGCTGAAGCAGATCGCCATCTACCGCAGCGAGGAGCGCGTGCACCTGCCGGTGCGCAAAGCGGCCGAGGACATCCTCTTCCTGAACGCCAAGGGCGGCGGGATCTCCCGCGTGAGCGTGTTCAACCTGGTGAAGAAGCTGGCGGCGTTGGCCGGCGTGCGCAAGGTGATCAGCCCGCACACCTTCCGCCACAGCTTCGCCACGCACCTGGTGGAAGGGGGCGCCGACCTGCGCGCCGTGCAGGAGATGCTCGGCCACGCCAGCATCACCACCACGGAGATCTACACGCACCTGGACCGGGAGTACCTGCGGAGCAACATCCTGCAGTTCCATCCGCGGGCGAAGCGCTGAAGTTCCATCCGATCACGCTTCGGTGCACGCACCGCCGCTGTAACCTTTTCTCTATTGACCCGCCTTTGGCCACGAAGGACCTTCGCCGACCGAAACCGGGAACACCACCGCATGAACCACGCGTCCAAGCGCTTCCGCGCCCTCTTCTCCTCCACCCTGCTGGCGATCGCCGTGCTCGGCCAGAGCACCTTCAACACCACCACCCCCTTCACGGGCGGCCCGCGCAGCCGCGGCGTGGCCTTCAGCGTGGGCAAGCGCGTGTTCATGGGCATGGGCACCAACAGCACCACCAACGTCCGGCAAGCGGACATCTGGGAGTTCAACCCGACCACGGGGGTATGGACGCAGCGCGCCAACTTCCCTGGCACCGGGCGCGAAGGGGCGGTGGCCTTCACCGTGGGCGACGCGGCCTATGTGGGCATGGGCACGGAGACCGGCGGTGTGCGCAAGAAGGACCTATGGCGCTACGTGCCGGCCACCAACACCTGGACGCAGCGCGCGGACATCGGGGGCGTGGCCCGCAGCAACGCCGTGGCCTTCAGCATCGGCACCTTCGGCTACGTGGCCACGGGCTCGGGCGCGAGCGGGCGCCTCAACGATGCCTGGCGCTACGACCCGGCGAGCAACCAGTGGACGCAGCGCGCGAACTTCCCAGGTGCGGCCCGCACCGAGGCGTGCGCCTTCGCGATCAACAGCTTCGGCTACGTGGGCCTGGGCAGCACCACCGGTGGGCTCGCCAGCGATCTGTACCGCTTCGATCCGGCGGGCAACGCATGGGCGGCCATGAGCGCCCTGCCGGCCGCCGGCCGCCGCCTCTCCGTGGCCTTCGCCATCAACAACATCGGCTACGTGGTGGGCGGCAACAACCCCTCGCTCACGGCGGAGGTGTGGGCCTATGACCCGGGGATCAACAGCTGGTCGCAGACGATCAACGCGCCGCAGCCGGTGGCCGAGCACATGGGCTGTGCCATCAGCAACCAGGGCTTCATCGCCACCGGCTTCATCGGCGGCGGCTACACGAACGCCACGCAGCGCTTCAGTCCGGTGGCACCCACGCCGGCGGCCAATAGCTGGACGCGGAAGGCGGATCAACCCTCCACAGATCAAACCTATCTATCGAACGAGTTCACCCTCGGTAACAAAGGATATGTTCAAGGAGGCAAGGACCCCAACGCCCCCACCAACGTGAGCGCCACCATGCGCGAGTTCGATCCACGCACGAATGCCTGGAGCATCCGGCCGGCTCCGACAGCAGGCTCGTTCCGCGCCGAAGCTGTTGGGGTGGGGCTGCTGGGGAAAGGCCACCTGATCGCAGGGGTAAGTACGGCAAGCACGTTTCTGTCCACCCACCAACAATATGATCCGGCCACCACCTCCTGGACGACCAGGCAAGCAATGCCGGCAGCGCGGTCCGGGGCGGTCGGGTTCGCCATCAACGGGGCGATCTACGTGGGGACCGGATTCGTGCCGTTCATCGGACCTACCAAGGACCTCTGGAAGTACGACCCCACCACGAACACCTGGACCCAGATGGCAGACCTGCCTGGACAGGAAAGGCGCTTGGCGGTGGGATTCGCCATTGATGGCAAGGGCTACGTGTGCACAGGGGTCAACCCGTCGGAAACAGCACTGAACGACCTGTGGGCTTACGATCCGGGCACCAATACGTGGCAGGCACGTGCCAACTACGGCGGTAGCGCGCGCAGCGAAGCAGCGGCCTTCGTGATCGGGGGCAAGGGCTTCGTTGGAACAGGCGCCTTCGGCGTAGGGGGCCTTTCCGACATGTGGTCTTACGATCCGGTCACCGATACATGGACGCAAAGGGCCGATGTGCCCGGCGGTGGTCGCCGCGGCGCAGCGGGCTTTGCCATCGGCAACAAAGGCTACATCAGCGGAGGCCGGACCGCATTCCAGCCTGCAGCACGCGATACCTGGGAGTATGAGCCCGGCCCCATCAATTGCTCGGCGAACAACCTGTCCGTGGAGCTTTTCACGGATGCGCAGCCGAACGAGACCACGTGGGAGATCGCCCCGCAAGGCGACCCTACGCCGGTGTGCTCGGGATCGACGACAGCGCCGGGCAGCACGGTACTGTTCAACTGCTGCGTGCCCAACGGTTGCTACGACCTGCGCGTGTTCGACAGCTTTGGTGATGGCATTGCCGGCGGAGGTGTGAACCTGTACGATGCGAGTGGGAGGACGATCATCCGGAACCAAAGTGGTGGCGGCTTCTTCACCACGGTGAGCGTGATCACCAATACGGACGGCACGCCGTGGAGCTTCTGCCTGCCGCTGGGTCCGGATGAGCTCGTGCCCTCCAGCTGCAACATCAGCGCATCGCTCAACCAGGTGATCACACTGCAGGTGCAGGAGAACCCGACCGTGACCGCGCAACTGGGCGTGGGCAACAACACGGACGACGGTTACCAGATCTGCATCGCGGACGCCAACGGCGGGTTCCGGCGCAACGTGTTCCTGAGCCTGGCCTCGCCGGGCACGGCATTCCCCGCCGGTACGCCGGCCGCCACCCGACCCACCTTCTTCAACATCAACTTCAGCAACGCACCCTTCCTGCCGGTGGGCCGCCCCCTGAACGTGCGGGTGCGGAGCAAGGTGAACAACGTGTTCACCGCGTGCGGACCCGGCTGTGAGCTCCTGCTGACGCCGCCGACGCAGACCACTTCCACGCTCACCCAGACGGCCGATCCGGTGGTGAGCTGCGGCGCCACCAACGTGAGCGTGAACAGCGGTGTGCTCTACGCCAGCCTGGTGCCCGGGGCCAACCGCTACCAGTTCCGCTTCACCGGTCCCAACAACTATGCGCGCAACATCGCCGCACCCTCCGCGGCCATCAACAGCCTGGCGGCGCGCACGCTGAACATGAGCACCATGACCACCAACAAGCCGCCCTGCGGCGTGCCGGTGAGCGTCACGGTTGCCGTCAGCTTCGACGGGGGCACCAATTACTTCCCCGTGGGTCAGGCATGCACCGTCACTTTCTCCGGGTGCACGGGTCAGTTGCGCATGGCGGAAGGGACGCTCGCCGATGCATCGCAGCCCCCCCGTATCTGGCCGAATCCATGCGCTGATGGCGTACTGCGCGCCGAGCTGGGCGACCTGGACCCGGCCCGCACCACCCTCGCCATCTACGATGCCACCGGACAGCTGGTGCTGCAACGCACACTGGCGGGCACCGAGCGCACCACCACGATCGACCTTGAAGGGCGGCTCCTGCCCGGCGCCTACCTGGTGGTGTTCGATGCGGGCGATCGCCGCCACACCGAACGGGTGGTGCTGATGTGATCCGCCACCCTGGCCGTTCGCGAGGCGCTGAGCAGTTCAGCGCCTCGCGCATGGGGATGCGGGCACAAGCCCCGCCCGCGACGACTTGCCAACAGGCCCTTGCCGGACCAAGGCGATCCGCTACTTTCCCTGCTCGTACCGAAAAACGATGAGCCTGGAATGGACATCCCCTGTGCTGACGGCCCTGTTGATCGGTCTGCTGACCGGATGCGGCAGCGGAGCGACCTCCTCCGGAACGGAAGGCACCGCAGTGCCGGTCGACACGTCGGCGGAGTTGCAGGACACCACCACGGCCATGTCCGCTCCAACGCAGGGCGACCCTGGAAGTGCCGCGCTCTCTGTCGTGGTGATCGACGCGCCCAACGGCACCTTCGGTTACGACATCCTCAGCGACGGCAAGCTGCTGATCCACCAGCCCAACATTCCCGGACTACCGGGCAACGAAGGCTGCCGCACGCGGGAGGATGCGGAGAAGCTGGCGGCCCTCGTGATGGACAAGATCCGCAAGGGTGAGATGCCGCCGACCGTGAGCAATGAGGAGCTGCGTGTTCTGGGCCTGCTCCATTGAAGTAGTTCCCCAAGGGCCGATCGCCTTACGCCTACTGCACCAACCCCGACCACCGGACCAACACCACCTCCACCATGCGTAACACGCACATCCTCATCGCGCTTGCCCTGATGCTGGGTTGGGCTGGAACGAGCCATGCCAACATCTGGACACAGAAGGCGAACTTCTCGGGGACCCCGCGACGCGGTGCATTCGGCTTCAGCATCAGTGGCAAGGGCTACGTCGGCACGGGGAACAATGCGTCAACCTTCTACAACGACCTGTGGGAGTATGACCCCGGCACGAACGTTTGGACGCAGAAGGCCAACGTGCCCGGGAACCCCCGCTGGTTGGGCACAGGCTTCGCCCTCGGCACGAAGGGTTATGCGGGGCTGGGCGAGAACCAGTTCGCCAATGCACTGAACGACTTCTACGAGTACGACCCCGTGGGCAATACCTGGACCCCCAAGGCCGCCTTCGGCCCGGGGATCCGGCGGAGCGCCGCCTCCTTCACCATCGGGAACAAGGGCTACGTGGCCTGCGGGCAGAACGGTGTTTATGTCGGCACCTTGCAGAACGACCTGTGGGAGTACGATCCTGCGGGCAATACATGGACACCGCGCGCAGCATTCCCGGGTGGTCCGCGGTTGAACCCGATCGCGTTCGGCCTGGGCGGCTATGGATATCTCGGCATGGGGTATGACGGCACGACCTCAACGAACGACCTCTGGAAATACGATCCGGGCACGAATGCCTGGACCGCACAAGCTTCCTGCCCTGGTGTGGGACGAACCCAGGCGATCGGTATGGCCATTGGCACCAACGGCTACGTAGGGGCCGGCTACAGCAATTCGAACACTTTCCTCAGCGACTTCTGGGAATTCGATCCGAACGACTTCATCACGCCCTGGCGGCAGCGGGACTATGTTGGCGGTCAAGCGCGCGCGCTTGCGGCCACCTTCACCATCGGGAACAAGGGGTATGTGACCTGCGGACTCAGTGATTTCGGCTTCTATGGGGGGCATTGGGAGTTTGACGGCTTGGACATCCGATGCGGCCTGAGCTCCGCCGCGTTCCTCTGCTCTGCATCAGCTACTAGCGGTCTTTTCGGGAATTATGCGGCCTATAACGGATCGTTCAACCCGGGCAATGTGTTCACGGCCCTCCTGAGCGATGCGAACGGTATTTTCAACAGCCCCGTCGTCCTAGGCAGTGTGGCCTCCAACGCATCGACCGGAAGCATCCCCCTGGTGTTCCCTGCCGGCCTGGCCACCGGGTCAGGCTATCGGATCATGGTGACGGGCAGCAACCCGGCCGTGGTCGGCAACGTTTCCGGACCGTTGACCTACATCCAGGTCTTCTCTCCCGGCGATCCGTGTGATGATGGCGACCCGTGCACCATCGGGGACCAGCTCGGCCCGAACTGCTTCTGCCAGGGGGGCGCATCAAGCGCTGATTCCGATGGCGATGGCTTCTGCGACGCCATCGATGGTTGCCCTTTCAATGGCCTTTTGCAAGGCCCCATCGGATGGTTCCCTGATACGGACGGGGACGGCTTTGGCGATGCGGGGGCGCTGGGCGTGCTGGCTTGCGACCCGCCCTTTCAGAACTACGTGACCAACCAGGGGGACCTCTGCGACCTGGACCCTGCCAAGCAATCGCCGGGAACCTGCGGCTGCGGCAACTTGGAACCGGGATCACCCTGCGACGACGGCAACCCCTGCACCACACCCGACATCATCAACTTCGCCTGCCAGTGCCTGGGCGGACTTCCGTTGGACACCGATGGGGACGGCCTGCTCGATTGCAACGACCTCTGCCCGCTCCTGCCATTCCTCCAGAACGGGGATCCGTGCGATGACAATGATCCCTGTACGGCCAATGATGTGGTGACCAACTGCACCTGCGCCGGCACCCCATCGGGCATCCCCACCCCCACCGCCTCCAATGCAGGTCCCTTCTGCGTCGGCGATCCGCTGGTGCTGAACGGCACGGCCGGCGGCGGGTTCATCTTCTCCTGGACGGGGCCCAGCGGGCCGGTGAGCGCGAACCTGAACGCCAACCTGGGACCGGCCACACCATCCATGGCGGGTGTGTACACCTTCCAATCGTCGAACGGCACCTGCACGGGCAGCGCCACCACCACCGTGGTGGTGAACACGCCGCCATCGCTCTCCTTCAGCACCACCCCGGAGTCGTGTCCCGGGCAGAACGATGGCGCCATCGACCTGACGGTGAACGGCGGTGTGGGCACACCCACCTACAACTGGTCGAGCAACATCCCCTGCGCCTTTGATCCGCAGTGCCCGCTGCCACTGCTGTGCCTGCCGGGCCCCTTCACCTGCGGCGCGAACAACTCCGTACAGGACCTCAGCGGCCTGCCCGCTGCGCAGTACACCGTAACGGTGAACATGGGCGGTTGCTCCGTCAGCCAGACGATCACCGTCGGCACGGCCTCGCCGGACACTGACGGTGATGCGGTGGTGGATTGCCTCGACAACTGCCCACTGCTGGCCGGACAGATCGGCGATCCGTGCAACGACAATGACCCGAACACGATCAATGACGTGATCACCGGTGCTTGCCAGTGCGCAGGCACGCCCTGCACCCCGCCGGTGATCACCGGCACATCGAACACGGGGCCCACCTGCTCCGGCGATGGTGGGTACATCTATTCCAGTGCGCTGGGAACCGCCCCGCTCAACTACACCTGGACCGGCCCGGCCACGATCGTGAGCCCCAACCAGAGCAACTCGCAGGTGCTCAATGTGCTCGCCGGGAACACCTACACCGTTACCGTGACCAATGCGTGCGGCATGGCGACGGCGACCACCGCACCGGTGGTGAACACCCCGCCGACGCTCAGTCCCGCGATCACTCCGGAAAGCTGCCCCGGCGCCAACGATGGAGCGATCAACCTCACCCTGATCGGTGGTGGCGGCCCGGTCACCTACGTATGGAGCTCACCGCAAGCCTGCCTCTTCAACGGGCAATGCCCGCCGAACCTCCCCACCTGCAGCGGTGGCTTCTGTACGGCGAACACACAGAACATCAGCGCTCTTCCCGCAGGCACTTACAGCGTGCAAGTGCTCGCCGGCGGATGCTTTGTTACCGGCACCTACACCGTCGGCACGGCCTCACCGGACACCGATGGCGATGCCGTGGTGGACTGCCTCGATAACTGCCCAGCCGTACCGGGCCAGATCGGTTCACCGTGCAACGACAATGACCCGAACACGATCAATGACGTGATCAACGGCAGTTGCGTATGCGCAGGCACGCCATCCTGCGCCGGCACGCAGGTGACGCTGACGCTGAACACCGATGGGAACGCAGTGCAGACCACGTGGGACATCGTGGTGACCAATACCAACAACATCGTATGCAGCGGCGGCGGTCACCCCAACAACAGCACCATCAGCGTGAACTGCTGCCTGCCCAACGGCTGCTACGACCTGCGCGTGTTCGACAGTGCCGGTGACGGCATCAACCCGGGCGGCTTCGTGCTGCGCGATGCGAACAACGAACGCATCATCGACGACGTGAACAACGGGCCGAACTTCACCACGCTGAGCAAGGTGACCGACGCGAGCAACAACCCGGTGGGCTTCTGCGTCCCCATCGGCACCGACGCCATCACGCCCGCCTCCTGTGACCTGACGGGCCTTACCCTGAACAGCGTGGTGAGCGCGGTGGTGAACGCCGGGGTGAGCGCGCAGTACGGCATCGGCAACCAGGCCGACGATGGCTACCAGTTCTGGGTGTTCAACCCGAACGGCGGCTACAGCCGGCGCATCTTCTTCAGCCATGCGAGCCCGGGCACGGGCTGGCCCAACGCCGCCCCGGTGGCGGAGCGTTGCAGCTACTTCCGCCTGAGCGCCATGAACAGCACGCCGGTGATCCCGTCCAATGTGCTGCTCAACATCCGCGTGCGCAGCCGGATCAACGGCGTGAACAGCGAGTTCGGTCCGGCCTGCCGCCTCACCATCGGCACGGCCAACACCTGCGCCCTCACGCAGCTCACCACCACGGCGAACCCGCTGATCTCCTGCGGCGCCACGGGCGTCAACCGCATCACCGGGGTGCTGTGGAGCAATGCGGTCACCGGCGCCAACCGCTACCAGTTCCAGTTCGTGAACGCCAACACCAACGTGCTGCTGCGCAACCTCGCCAGCCCCACGCGCAACCTGAACATGGCCACCTGGGGCAATGCCGTGCCGCTGCCCACCTGCTTCCAGCCGTACAACGTGCGCGTGCGCGTCAGCTTCAACAACGGCGCCACCTACTGCGCCTGGGGGCCGTGGTGCACGGTCACCTTCACCTGCCCGCCGCAGGCCGGCCGGGGCATGGAGGCGATCACCGGTACCGGGGAGATCACCCTGGGCGTGTACCCGAACCCATCGGACGGCAGCGCGCTGCAGCTCGCCATCGGCGGGCTGGACCCCGAGGCCGGCACGATGGACCTGGACGTGCTGGACGCCCTGGGACGGACGGTGATCGCTGAACAGCGCCCTGTGCGCGCAACACAGGGCATCCTGCTGCTTAACTGGCCGGCGCGTCCGGCATCGGGGACCTATCTGGTGCGCGCACGGCAGGGCGACCGCCAGGCCCAACAGCGCGTGATGGTGCAATGAGCCACGGGATGAACAGGAAGATGAGCAAGGCCCTGGCCACCTGGCTGTGCACGGCGCTGGCCGGTGTGGTGCAGGCCCAGCTGACCCCGGGCCGCATCGTGGTGAGCACGGTGCCCGCGGACGCGCCGGCCACCGGAGCGCCCATCACCCTGCGCGAGTTCAACGCGGCCGGCGAGCTCGGGAACGTATGGACCCTGCCCCCCACCGGTGCGCAGGCCTTGATCGCCGACAACGATGCGGTCCAGCCCGGCGTGACGCTCGCGGGCGATGGTCAGTTCCTGCTGATCCCCGGCTATGCGGTGGACACCGGCGGCACGCTGCCACTGGCAACGAGTCCCGGGAACCTGGTACCGCGTGCGGTGGGCCGGGCGCAGACGAACGGGGCCTTCTTCCACCCCTTCCCCGGCACCGGGCTCTCCAGCGGCACACGCCAGCTCGCTGCGGCCTCCGACGGCACCGGCCTGTGGGCGATCGGCGCGGGCGAGGGTATCACCTACCATGGACCGGGCACACCGGACACCGTGGTGGCGGGCAGCTTCCGGCACCTGATATGGGCCAACAGCGAGCTCTACGCCTCCGCAGCGGACGGCATTCACCGCATCGGCACCGGCGCACCCACCACCGGTCCGCA
>JAXLVG010000007.1:0-199687 GCA_046329115.1 Flavobacteriales bacterium
GCCGGTGCTGCCGGTGAAGGCGACCTTGTTCACATCAGGGTGGTTGACCACCGCCGCGCCCGTGGCGCCCGCACCGGTGACGATGTTGACGACGCCATCGGGGAGCTCGGCTTCCTGCAGGAGCTCGGCGAGCTTGAGCGCGGTGAGCGGCGTGGTCTCGGCGGGCTTCAGCACCACGGTGTTGCCGCAGGCCAGTGCGGGCGCGAGCTTCCACGCGGCCATGAGCAGCGGGAAGTTCCAGGGGATCACCTGTCCGGCGACGCCGAGCGGCGATACGCTCTTGCCGGGGAAGGCATAGCTGAGCTTGTCGGCCCAACCGGCATAGTAGAAGAAGTGCGCGGCGGCGAGCGGCACGTCCACATCGCGGCTCTCGCGGATGGGCTTGCCGCCGTCCATGCTCTCGATGACGGCGAACTCGCGGGCCTTCTCCTGCAACAGCCGTGCGATGCGGTAGATGTACTTGGCGCGTTCGGCGGCGGGCATCCTGCTCCACACGGTGTCGTAGGCCTTGCGGGCGGCCTTCACGGCGGCATCCACATCGGCTTCACCGGCCTCGGCGATGCGCGCGAGCTTCTGCTCGTTGGCGGGGTTGATGGTGTCGAAGTAGCGGCCGCTCTTCGGCTTCACCCACTTGCCGCCGATGAAGAGCTCGTATTGCTCGGAGATCTTGACGTGGTCCTTGGACTCCGGAGCGGGTGCGAGTGCCCAGTCGAGGGGCTTCTTCTTGGTTGCCATCGTGAGCGAAGGTAGCAGGGGCCTATTGATCCGGGGTGGTTCCCCAGCCATCGAACTCGCAGTCGTGCTGATAGCCTATCTCGCACATGCGCTCGGTCCACTCCAGCATATCACCGTCAGTCATGCTGATCGGGGTAGTCCATCCTGTGGTGAGAAATTCTACGCCTTTTGCAGTTGGCAGTGCGTCAACCTCATAGTTCATTGCCCGCAGTGTCTGTGCAAGCGCTTCCGCTTTTGCCAGCGTGTTGGAATAAAAGAACAACTCGACCTTGAGCCGACGCTCAGGGCCAACACCCAGCTTCCTGAGCTGGTCCATCGTCTTCGGGGTCATAGTCTTCTGCGAAGCGAGGTTCCTCCGGTATTCGTCTTCGGGAACAAAACGTCCGGAATCCTTCTTCTTGAACCGATCAAACAAACCCATAGGTCACATGGTTAGCGGACGTGGTCCTTGGGCTCGGGGGCGGGGGCCAATGCCCAGTCGATCGCTTTCTTCTTGGTTGCCATATCCCTGCTCGCATTGGCCCGATAAGCAGCCCATGACGCGAAGCGAAGCTACAGCCTTGAGGAGCATCACCCAACGAACGGGCCGCAAGCAGGCATGCCCGTCCTGTCACGAACGGGCATGCGCGATCAAGAATGGCGATCAGGCATCACGAAGCGATGTACGTACTTCCCCGTACGCAGCAGGTAAAGCCCGCTTCGCAGGTTGGCCAACGGCACTTCATTCGTGCCCGTGCGCAACTGGCCGTGCTGCATTTCACGACCGCTTGCATCCAACACATGCCAGGGCATGACATCACCATCGTTCGTTACGAAAAGCAGACCCGCTGCGAGGTCCTGCCTGACCGTGATGCCGCCATCGTGCAACTCGCTGAGGCCCGTGCTCAGGAACTGGAAAGGCGGCGAGGTGTTCACGCAGCCGAAGGAGTTCATCTCCACGGTGTAGGTGCCGTTCTGTGTGGGCGTGTAGCTGCTCGAGGTGGCGCCGTTGATCGGCGTGCCATCGAGGAACCATTGAGCGCTTCCGCCGCCGCTGACGATGAGGTCCGGAAGATTGTAGGAGATCACGGGCAATGCGTTCGCTTCTGCGTTGAGGCTGAAGCGCACCACCGAACCCTGTCCCGTATTGCTGTTGAAACCGTAGGCCATGAGGTCACCGCCGGGCAGTCGGAAGCCATGGACGAACCCTCTACCATCCAGCGGCGCGCCGAAGGGGACCAGCAGCACGCCATTGTTCCCGAAGCTCGGGTCCGGCTCACCATTGGGCGTCAGTTTCACAATGGCTCCAGGCCCGCTGTTGAAGTTGTGCCTGAGGAAGAGCAGTGCGCTGCCATCGGGTTCCATCCACAGCCCGCTACCTGCTGCATTCTCATCGGTGAAGTGGTAGATGCCATCGGTGCCGAAGGTCTGATCGATGGCGCCGTCCTCCAGGAATGCCGCAACACTGGGGCTGGTGACACCGAGTTGCACACCATAGCCCACCAGGTAACCGCCCCCTGGGCGACGCACGATGCTCCAGTCCTTGAAGCCATCCGCCTGGCCTGGGGTCGCGATCACGGTGGGGTGTTCGGCCAGGCCGTTCACCCCGAACGCCGTGTCGGGCTGCCCATCCGGAAGGAAACGGGCCAGAGCGATGAAGTACGGGGGAGAGGGACTCGTGCCCACCAAGGCCGCAAGCGTCACCGATCCATCGGGGTCCATCACCGCGCCCAGGTTATCGGTGAACGGGGTGTAGCCCACGGACATTTCGGCACGCCCATCGACCGAGTAGCTGGCATCCAACGCGCCGTCGGTCGTATAGCGGAAGACGCCCAGCTGTGAATAACCCAGGATGGCCACCAGGATCCGGCCGTCCGCATCGATGAAGACCTCCTCTGCCTCGCCCGGGGGAAAGCCTGAGGAGAACGCTGTGTTGTTATAGCCGGTCCCGTTGAAGGTACTATCCACAGAGCCGTCGGCATTGTAGCGCCACACGCCGGGGAACGGATCAGCGCTTCACCAGGTGCACCGGGGCCATCTCCCCGCCTTCCACGCGCAGCACATAGGTGCCTGCGGCAAGCCCCGACAGGTCCAGCTCCACCTGCGCACCACCGATCCGCCCGCGCAGCACCTCCGCACCGGCGATGTCCACCACGCGGTAAGGCGCGCCGACGGCCTCCTGCGGCAGGGCTACGGTGATCATGCCCTCGGCCGGGTTCGGGAACACACGCACGGCCTGTGCGGGCACCTCCTCCACGCCCGTGCTGGCGCAACGCCGGTAAATGCCCTGGCCCGGCGAGATCAGGTTGTAGCCGATGAAGACGCAACCGTCGTTCTCCACGATGCCGCTTCCATTCAGGTCCGCCGCGTTCAGGTTGCCGGTGATGTTGGTCCAGCTGGCGCCTTCGTCGGCGCTATGGTACAGGCTGTCGCGAAGGCCTCCGGAGAAGTGGCGCGTCTCCATGTACAGGTCGGTGCCGTAGCGCTTCACCTCCAGCAGGCCCAGCCCGAAGAACGCCGGTTGTGTCCATGCCGTCCAGGTGGCACCGAAGTCCGTGCTCGTGTACTCCGCGCCGCCCTGTGCCGCGTAGTACTGCGCGCTGCCCATGCGCCAGATGGACTCGCCGTTCAGGTCGCCCGCGCCGATGCCGGTGACCTGGTTCCAGACCGTGCCATTGATCGTGCGGTACACGCCCCCACCGATGGTGGCCGCCAGCAGGTACACCCCGGCCGACGACATGCCGATGACGTTCAGGTTGGTGAGGCCGTTGTTCGCCGCCTGCCAGGTGTCGCCATCGGTGGTGACGTAGATGCCGGCGTTGGAGGTGTAGGCGAACAGACCGCCGCCGTACTCCTGGAAGCCGCGCACCACCGTGGCCGTGGGTCCACCGGTCACGCTGTTCCAGGTATCCCCATTGTCCGTGGTGTACAGGATGCAATCCGTGGAGGCGTTCAGGCCGGCGTAGTAGCGACCGTTGAAATAGGCGCCGCATTCACCGGGGTTCAGCGCGACCGGGTTCGTGGCGGCGGTCCAGCTGTCGCCATTGTTCGCGCTGCGGTACAAGGTGCTGCCCGCCTTGGCGAAGAGGTGCGTGGGCGAGGCGCCGAGCAGGTAAGCGCCCTGGGACAGGTCCGCAATACCGGTGTTGGTCTGGGACCATTGGGCGTTCGTGATCATCGGCACGCAGGCCAGGACAAGGCCGCTGAACGCACTTGCGGGGGAGCGTAGGATCTGCTTCATGGTGGTCCGTTCGTGTGATGGCGAACGTATCGTGGCGCAGATGGCCTACCGTACGGTCCATCCCGTATTCCATCCACAAGCGACCTTTGATCCTGCACCAGCGCACCGGAACGTGGAACGCCTGTCCCCCCAAGCCTACTGCTACCTGCGCCACCCGTTGCTCTCGTCCGGCGAGCCCATGCTTCAATACACCATCCAGCATCTGTGCTTCACAGGAGTATTGAAGGTGGAGCGCAAGCGCATGGCGGCACATCCCCGCGATCCGCGCCGCGTGAACCGTCTGCTGCTGACGCGCATGGTCGACACCGCACCGGCGACGCGCGCGGAGGAATACGCCATGGACCTTTTCCCTTACGGAAAGAGCATTTCGCTCGGTCAGTTGCGGGCCCGGTTCAAGAAGGAGGACACCGACTTCGAGCGCTTCAAGTGGGAGCAGATGCTCCCGGACCTGCTCGAAGCCCGGTTGCTCTATTCGCGTTTCAGCCGGAGCCCGTTGGGCCGAAGCTCCATGGAGGCCGTGCGCCGCACGCGCAAACGGGTGGACAAGGAGATCGACAAGCTCCTGGAGACGGACAGGGCGCAACTGGCTTCCCTGCTGGGTGAGCTCGGCAGCAACATCGTGCTCCTGAAAAAGGAGACCCGCGACAAGCTTCGCGGCCTGGTGAAGGAACTGCCCGAACTGGCGCTGACCCTGAACCTGGGCGGGACCATGGACAGCGCCCTCGCGTTCGACTCCTTCGCGGCCTTCGACACCTTGTCCATCGGCGACTCGTTCGACAGCGGCGGCGGCTTCGATGGGTTCGGTGGCGGGGACTTCGGCGGTGGCGGGGACGGCGGGGACTGGTAGCCCTCAGTCAACGCTGAAATAGTCCGCGCTCTGGTAGTGCCCGTCGGCCTCCTTCTGCAATTGCATCAGGATGTCGTTGGCCAGGCTGCTGGCGCCGAAGCGGAACCAGTGCGGATCGAGCCACTCGGGGCCGAGCTCCTCCTTCACCATCATCAGGTAGTGCAGCGCTTGCATGCTGGGAACAACACAGCCCTCCAGGTACCTTATCTTCGTGGACCCATGGCCCGCCTGATCATCGACATCCACGACCCAAAGAAGGAAAAGGAGGTCGCCGAGCTGCTGCTGAAGATCGGTGGCGTGGAGGTGGAGCGCGCGGAGGCCAGGCCTCGGAGCAAGGGGAACGCCATCATCAAGCGCACCTTGACCGCCAGGGAGAAGAAGTTCGTGGCAGAGCTGCGCAAGGCGCTGAAGGAGGTCAACGATCACCTGGCTGGGAAGACGAAATTCCAGTCCGCCCGTGCGTTCCTGAATGAGCTATAAGGTTGGTGTATCGCCCACGTTCAGGAAAAAGGCGAAGCGTTTGGTCAAGAAGTACGCTTCGCTGAAGGAGGAACTTCTCGAACTGGTGAGCTTGCTTGAGCGGGAACCGGAGCAGGGTATACCGATCGGCAGGCACTGCTTCAAGGTCAGGCTGTCGATCAAGTCCAAAGGTGGCGGAAGATCCGGTGGTGCGCGCGTGATCACCTGTGTGATCCACGTTCATAAGCGTGTTGAGCTGCTGACGATCTACGACAAGTCCGAGCAAGGCTCCATAAGCCGCAAGGAGCTGGATGCCTTGATGAACGCGATGCGCCCATGAGCATCCGCCCCAACCCCTGCGCACCAGTGGTATGGTCCACCACCGAAGGAGCTGTGGAGGCCACGGCTGCCGACGATGACTTCGTGGCGCGCACCACAGATGGCTACATGCTCCGGGTGGAACAGATGGACCGCCGCAACTGGTGGTGGCAGGTGTACGATCCAACCGGCGAAGAAGTGGTCGACAGCCCCTGGATGATGCAGACCTGTGATGATGCCTTCACCATTGCCGAGACCGTGTACGCGCTCCACCGGCGTCTGGCTGGGACGGGCTAGTCCACGCTGAAGTAGTCCGCGCTCTGGTAGTGGCCGTCGGCTTCCTTCTGCAATTGCATTAGGATTTCGGCACCTGGGTTGCACGCATGATCTTCAGGCCACCCCAACCGCACCGCATGCTCATCGTTCCATGCAGGAGCCCTTGCCCGCTCAGGATCTCAGCGAAGTGAAGTCGGCGATCGACCTCCTGCCGCGACTCCGCACAAGAGCCGAGCAAGTGAACGATCACCCGACCACTTAGCAGATGGGTTGAACCGCTCTTCGAGAAGATGGATCTCACCAAGAGCCTAGTGGGAAGCTCGAACTGGCCAATGTGCTTCCTTGATGGGTCGGTTGCGAGTGTGTCGGCCACACGACCGAATGCACTCTTGGCGATCGTGCTATCGGCGTAAACCAACATGGAAGCACCCTTCCGCTCATAGTAGGCAACTGCTCCCTCTCGGTCAAAGTACAGCAGTGGATCCCGCAACTCCTCCGCTGAGGTCAGGGCTGCGCTATCCGTCACCCAAGGCGCCGTGGTATCTCCAACGAGTGAATCCCAAAGCGCCATCAAGCGAAGCTCCTCCACCACAAGTTGCTTCACAGGTGGCCTGAGGGTATCGGACGGATCACTTCGGGAATGACCGCTCCTCGAACATTTGGAACCTCCGGCGTCGAACATGCAGCCACCAGGAAGGCCACCACCAACCAAAGTGGGGCACATTTCCCTGGCTTCATCATCAGTCCACGCTGAAATAGTCCGCGCTCTGGTAGTGCCCGTCGGCCTCCTTCTGCAATTGCATCAGGATGTCGTTGGCCAGGCTGCTGGCGCCGAAGCGGAACCAGTGGGGATCGAGCCACTCGGGGCCGAGCTCCTCCTTCACCATCATCAGGTAGTGGAGCGCCTCCTTGCTCTTGCGGATGCCGCCCGCCGGCTTCATGGCGATCATCTGTCCGGTGCGCAGGTAGTGGTCGCGGATGGCGTGCAGCATCACCAGCGTCACCTCCATGGTCGCCGCCGGATTGATCTTGCCGGTGCTGGTCTTGATGAAGTCCGCGCCGGCCGCGATGGCGATGTCGCTCGCCAGGCGCACCTTGTCGTAGGTGCCCAGTTCACCGGTCTCCAGGATCACCTTCAGGCGGGCTTCGCCACAGGCTTCCTTGATCGCCGCGATCTCGTCGAACACGAAGGCGTAGTCGCCGTTGTGGAAGCGCCCCCGGCTGATAACCATGTCGATCTCGTCGGCGCCCTCGCTCACGGCGAACCGGGTGTCGGCGATCTTCACGTTGCGCGGGGCCTGGCCGCTGGGGAAGGCGGTGCTCACGCTGGCCACCTTCACGTTGCTGCCCTCCAAAGCCTTCTTCGCCACCTTCACCAGGGAGGGGTACACGCAGACGGCGGCCACGGTGGGCAGACCCGGCAGGCTGTCGTGCGGGTGCATGGCCTTGAAACACATCTGCTGCACCTTGTGGGGCGTGTCGGCCCCTTCCAGCGTGGTGAGGTCGATCATGCTGAGGGCCAGCTTCATGCCCTGCACCTTCGTTTCCTTCTTGATACTGCGCGTCTTGATGCGCGCCACGCGCTCCTCGATGCCCACCTGGTCGATGGTGGGGCTGAAGCGTGGATCGAACGCCGGACGCAGGGTGGTCTTGGTCGCTATTGCCATGCCCGCCAAAGATAGACGGGGCGGACGCTGCAGGGGTTCCGGCAAGGCATGACCAGCGCCCTCGGGATCAGTACCTTCGCGCGCCTTTTCGACGCATGTCCGCGCCCACGCACATCCACCCCATCCAGCACCGCCTGTTGGACCGCTCCGCCAAGGAGGCGCTCCTGGGCCAGCGCGGGGCCGTGGTGTGGATGACCGGCCTCAGCGGCAGCGGGAAAAGCACCATCGCCATCGGCCTGGAACGGGCACTGCACGAGCGCGGCCGCTATGCCGTGGTGCTCGACGGCGACAACGTGCGCACCGGCATCAACAACAACCTGGGCTTCTCGGAGGCCGACCGTACGGAGAACATCCGCCGCATCGCCGAAGTGGCTAGGCTCTTCGTACAGAACGGGGCCGTGGTGATCTGCTGCTTCGTCTCCCCCACCCTCGCCATCCGTGAGCAGGCGAAGGCCATCATCGGTGCAGTCGACTTCATCGAGGTGTTCGTGGACACCCCGCTGGAGGAATGCGAGCGCCGCGATGTGAAGGGGCTCTACGCGAAGGCCCGTGCCGGTGAGGTGAAGGATTTCACGGGCATCAGCGCACCCTTCGAGGCGCCGCCCGCGCCCGCCATCCGCATCGCCACCCAAGGCCGTACGGAAGAAGCGAGCACCACCGCACTGTTGAACTTCATCCTGCCGCGGATCCAGCGGAATTGAAATGCGGCGGAACCACAGAGGACACAGAGGCGGCTCCGTTCGTGTCATTGGCCTCTGTGTCCTCCGTGCCCTCTGTGGTTAGAATCAGAAGACAATGCATTCCTACCGACTGACACACCTGAAGGAGCTCGAGAGCGAGAGCATGCACATCCTGCGCGAGGTGGCCGCGCAATTCGAGAACCCGGCCCTGCTCTTCAGCGGCGGCAAGGACAGCATCGTGTGCTTCCACCTGGCCCGCAAGGCCTTCTTCCCCGCCAAGGTGCCCTTCCCGCTGGTGCACGTGGACACCGGCCACAACTTCGAGGAGACCATGATCTTCCGCGACCAGCTGGTGAAGGAGCACGGCGCGAAGCTGATCGTGGGCAGTGTGCAGGAGAGCATCGACACGGGCCGCGCGCAGGAAGAGACCGGTTACTACGCCAGCCGCAACAAGCTGCAGACCGTGACGCTGCTCGACACCATCGAGAAGCACAAGATCGACTGCGCGATCGGCGGCGGTCGGCGCGATGAGGAGAAGGCCCGCGCGAAGGAGCGCGTGTTCAGCCACCGCGACGAGTTCGGCCAGTGGGACCCCAAGAACCAGCGCCCTGAGCTGTGGAACCTGTACAACGGCAAGAAGCGTCCCGGTGAGCACTTCCGCGCGTTCCCCATCAGCAACTGGACGGAGATGGACGTGTGGCAGTACATCCTGCTGGAGAACATCCCCATCCCCAGCATCTACTTCAGTCACGAGCGCGAGGTATTCGATCGCGACGGCGTGATCTACGCGAACAGCTCCTTCATGCGCCTGAAACCCGAGGAGAAGCCCTATAGGAAGCGTGTGCGCTTCCGCACCATCGGCGACATGAGCTGCACCGGTGCGGTGGATTCACCGGCCTCGACGCTCGAGGAGATCATCGAGGAGGTGGCTTCCTCACGCGTGACCGAGCGTGGCTCGCGCATGGACGACAAGCGGAGCGAGGCGGCGATGGAGGACAGGAAGAAAGAAGGCTATTTCTGAACTCATGTTGCCAGTTGTCCGTTGTCAGTGGATCAGGCGCGCAAGCCAACGCGCGCGGGTCAATGCGGCCGGACAACCAACAACTGACTACCGACAACCGCTCTGATGAAAGACAGTTCTACCCACGGCTACCTCGACATGGACCTGCTCCGCTTTACTACGGCGGGCAGCGTGGACGACGGCAAAAGCACGCTCATCGGCCGCTTGCTCTACGACACCAAGCAGATCTTCGAGGACCAACTGGAGGCGGTGGAGCGCGCGAGCGCCAAACGCGGTTCCGGCGAAGTGGACCTCTCGCTGCTCACGGACGGGCTCCGCGCCGAGCGCGAACAGGGCATCACCATCGATGTGGCCTACCGCTACTTTGCCACGCCGAAGCGGAAGTTCATCATCGCCGATACACCCGGGCACATCCAGTACACACGCAACATGGTCACGGGCGCCAGCACGGCCAACCTGGCGATCATCCTGGTGGACGCGCGCAAGGGCATCCTGGAGCAGACGTGTCGCCACTCGTTCATCGCCTCGCTGCTGGGCATCCCGCACGTGGTGTTCTGCATCAACAAGATGGACCTGGTCGACTACGACGAGGCCACCTTCACCCGCATCCAGAAGGAGCTGGAGGACTTCAGCAGCAAGCTGGAGGTGCGCGACATCCGCTACATCCCCATCAGCGCGTTGAAGGGCGACAACGTGGTGGAGCGCAGCGCGAACATGCCGTGGTACCAGGGCCCCACGCTCATGTACCTGCTGGAGAACGTCCACATCGCCGGCGACCTCAACCACATCGATCGCCGCTTCCCCGTGCAGTACGTGGTGCGCCCCATGACGGACGAGTGGCACGACTTCCGGGGCTTCGCGGGTCGCGTGGCGGGCGGCGTGTTCCGCAAGGGCGACCCCATCCAGGTGCTGCCCAGCGGCTTCCAGAGCGCCATCAAGAGCATCCACATCGGCGAGCGCGAGGTGGAGGAGTGCTTCGCCCCGCAGAGCGCCGTGATCACGCTGAACGACGAGATCGACATCAGCCGCGGCGACATGCTGGTGAGCCCGAACAATGTGCCCGAGAGCAGCCAGGACGTGGACGTGATGCTCTGCTGGTTCAACGAGCGCCCGCTCCAGCCCGGCGGCAAGTACGCCCTCAAGCACACCAGCCGCGACGCGCGGTGCATGGTGAAGGAGGTGAAGTACAAGATGGACATCAGCACGCTGCACAAGGCTGAGGACCCCACCATCCGCATGAACGACATCGGGCGTGTGCAGCTGCGCACCACCGTGCCGCTACACTTCGACAAGTACAGCCGCAACCGCTACACCGGCAGCGTCATCCTCATCGACGAGGGCACGAACGAAACGGTGGCGGCGGGGATGATCGTGTAGGGGTACGTGGGATCAAGGGTCTCACGCGGAGGCGCGGGGAGGCGCGGAGATGGATCAGGCTCTTCCGCAGGCAGCGCCACAGCCCGTTGGATGGCTCAGGTAACGGCGGCCCTTCGCCTGTCTTCGACTGTTCCGGATACCGCATTTCTCCGTGTTCCCCGCGCCTCCGCGTGAGGTCAGGTCATTGCCCTGCGTTAGCCGTGGTCCCGGTTCTCTCTGTGTTCAGTGCGGCCCAGAGGTGTTCGGTCCTCCGCGTTCCCCGCGCCTCCGCGTGAGGTACTGACCTCCCGATCCTCGTGAGTCCCACGCTCCTATCGCAGGAACGCGAAGGGCACGATGGGTCGTCGCGTCTGCTCCCGCCAGTTCGCGAAACCGCCGGCGCTGATGGCCCCGATGGCGTTGGCGATCATGTCGTTCAGGTCGGTGCGGCGCCCGAGCGCCTCCAGCCCCTGCAGCACCTCGGTGGCCAGGCCGTAGCCCACGCTTAGCACGCAGGCCCACACGATGTAGCGCGCCACCTTCCCCTGCGTGCGCAGGGCCTGGGCGAGCAGCACGGCCAGCACAAAGAACATGATGCCGTGCACGAGCTTGTCCAGGTCGAACAGCGCGAACCAGTCCCATTCCGGCAGCCGTTGGCCCGGGATCAGGCAGAGGCCCAAGATCACCAGGGCCCAGAGGAACGACCAGATGAACGGGCGCATGGCGTGGGATCAGCCCACCTGCGCGCTGTACTGCTCAGCGGAGAGCAGGCCCTCCAACTGCGCCTTGTCGCTGATGCGGATGCGCACCATCCAGCCGGCGCCGTACGGGTCCTTGTTCACCGCCGCGGGATCATCGGCCAGACCCGGGTTCACCTGCACCACGGTGCCCTTCACGGGCATGAAGAGGTCGCTCACCGTCTTCACCGCCTCCACCGTGCCGAACACGGCGTGCTGGTCAACCTCCTGCCCCTCGGTGCCGATGTCCACGAACACGATGTCGCCGAGCTCGCCCTGGGCGAAGTCGGTGATGCCCACCACGGCCTCATCGCCTTCGAGGCGGATCCACTCGTGGTCTTTCGTGTACTTGAGCTCTGCCGGGATGTTCATGCGGATGGGTCTTGGTCGGTGAACGGCGAAAGTATCATTCCGTCAGCGTGAAGCGCAGACTGATCCCCAGGTTGGTGTTGGAGCTGGGGAAGGTGGTGCTGATCACGGGGCGGTTGATCACGCGCTCGTAGAAGGCGCGCACGTTGAGGCGGTTGTTCAGGATATAGTCGGCGCTGGTCTTGATGGAGATGATGTCCTGGCCGGCCGTCACCGTGTTCTGGTTCTGCTCGATCTTCCGGATCACGGTGTTGTTCTGGCGCCAGCTGAGGTCCACGCGCAGGTTCAGGTCGCTCTCGGGCTTCTTGGTGCCGATCTGGATGGGGAACTTCACCTTCTTGAAGCGGTAGCCGCTGCCGATCACGAACTCCTTGCCGCGCACCTCCGTCACCTGATTGTTGGTGAGGCTCAGGCTCAGGCTGCGGTCGCGGTTGTACTCGAACTTGGCCAGCAGGCTGTTCTGCAGCGTGGCGTCGAAGTTGACGAAGGGCCGCATCACCTCGGAGATGGTGACGACGGCGATCTGCCGCTCGGGGATGAAGTTGCCCAGGATGTCCGTGGTGTCGCGGCCTGGCTGGTAGAACATGTTGGTCTGGTAGCCGGAGATGGAGAAGGTGCTCCGGTAGCTGTGGCTCACCGTGAAGGTGCGGAACAGCTTCTTGAACAGCTCCAGCTTGGTGAGGCCGTCGTAGGTGATGTCCCAGTTCGGCGCCGGCAGCAGCTTGAACGGATTGAGCTTGACGCTGTTCGGGTCCTTGCCCGTGTAGGCGGCGATGAACGAGGGGATGATCACGTCCTGGCTGGTGGCCCCGAAACCGGTCCAGAAGGTGCTGTCCTGCGGCAGGCCGCCCGGGGCCGCGGACTGGCCGCGCGCACGGCCCTGGCGCTCACTGATGGTCTCGCGGAAGGCCAGCATGTCCTCGAACACCTGGTTGATGAAGTCGTCGTTGTCGCGGGCGAAGGTCGTGGGCCAGTTCACCATGCTCACGCTGAAGCTGCCGGTCTCGCGCGGGCTGTCATCGCGCCACACGTTCAGCGTGTCCCAGCGGTAGAACGAGGAGCGGTTGCTGCTGATGGTGCGCGTGCCATTGATGTCGATGCGCATGCCCTTGAAGGGCTCCAGCGAAACGCGCGCGTTGATGTTCTCCGTGCGGTTCTGCGTGTACGGGTTGAAGATGCTGCGGCTCTTCACCAGCCAGCCGTTGGCGCTGGCCTCGGTGGCGAAGTCGCGCACCTGCTCACCGGCCAGGTCGGTGTTCTGCTGGCCCAGGATGAAGCCGAAGCCCGGCGCGCCGAAGCCCTGGTCCATGCCCAGCACGTTGGGCCCGCGGCCCCAGCCCGGCAGCAGCGTGCCGTTGTTCTGGCTGTAGGTGATGGTGCCCGTGCGGATGGCCATCAGCACACGCGCGAAGCCCGCCAGCGGATCGATCTTCTTCGGCGTGTCGTCCTTCTTCTCCTCCTTCTTGTCGCCCTCCTTGCCGTCCTTGCCCTGCTCCGGTTTGGCGGGCTTGGCCTTGGTGGACTTGCTGCCCTTGGCCTTGTCGTTGATCTTCTTCAGGTACTTGACCTTGTTGTACAGGTTCACGAAGTTCAACTGGCCGTTCACGCTGATGGTGCGCGAGTTCTGGATGGTGTTGCCGATGCTGTCCTGCGAGAGCGGCGCGCGGTCCCACTTGTAGCCTGCCCCGTAGGTGGTGTTCACCGTCATCCAGTCGGTGATGGGCAGCTTGTCCAAGGGCAGCGTGTAGGTCACGTTCACCGTGTGATCGTAGCCCGTGGGCAGCCCGAAGCGGCGCACGCTCTGCAGCACACTGTCCTTCCACAGTTCGTAGTTGTCGCGGTCCTTGGTGTTCACGCGGCCCGGCGGCTCCCCGATGATGGCGTTGCGGTTGGCGTTGAAGTCGAGCTTCAGGTTCTTGGTGATCTCGTAGCGGAAGCCGTACTGCGTCAGCCAGGTGAAGGTCTTGTTGTAGGTGGGCACCGGCGGCAGGCTGGCGATGTCCGGGTTGGGCCGCACAAGGCGCTCCAGGTACACCCGGTCGATGGCCGTGCGCGCGGAGAGCTGCTTGAACCCGAAGTTCACGTTGAAGTCCTTGATCAGCTTCGTCCACTTGCTCTTGCCGATGAAGCCGATGCCCTCGAAGGGCTTGATGGGAAGGGGCTTCGGGTTGTGCTGCCACGCCAGCGAACCGCGGTAGCTGCGCGTGTTCTCGTACTGCGTGTTCACATCGTGGTACTCCTGGTCGCTGTAGGCGTAGCTCAGGCTCAGGTTCTCCACGTCCCAGAAGTGCTCCTTGCCCCCGCCCTGGCCGCGCTCCTTGTGCACGTTGGTCACGTTCACGCTGCGGCGGCGCGTGTATGTGCGAAGCTCCTTCAGGCGGGCCTTGCGCTCCTCGGCAGTGAGCGCGCGGGTGGCATCATCCCATTCGATGTCGGGGTTCAACGGATCGAACTGCGGGTTGATGATCTGCTCGCTGTAGCCCACGTAGAGCGGCACCTTCACACCGCTGCTCTCGGGCAGGAACTTGCCCATCTCCAGGTTGGCGCTCACGTCCACGCCGTAGCGCGTATCGCGCTGGCGCTCGCTCACCCGCTTGTCGATGCTGCCCCAGAAGGGCGTGCTGTAGTTGCCGGCCACGCTCAGGGTGCCCAGGTCGGCCAGCGTGGTGTTCACGCGCGCCAGCGCCGCCCAGCCGCCCCGCTGGTCGAAGTCCGTCAGGCGCAGTTCGTTCACCCAGATCTCCGCGCACTGCGCCACACCGTTGTCCGAGGTCCAGGGGTTCGCCTCCGCGCCGTCCTTCTTCGGGTTGCGCACGCCGATCATGATGGTGCGCATCTGCGCCAGGTTCGGACTGCCCTTCACCGTGATGCGGCGGTCGCCCTCCAGGATGGAATAGCGCAGGTTCACCGGCACGCCCTGCTGGTTGCGCTGGATCTTCACGTCGTTCAAGCGGGCGAACTCGATCTCGATGTTGTTCTTCTCCGGCCACACGCTGAAGGGGTCGTTGTTGCCGAAGGCCGAGGGCTCGATGGGCACCTCGTACTCGTAGTAGTTCTGATCGAAGTCGTTGCCGATGCGGATGAACACGCTCACGTCGCCGAACTGCAGCGGGTCGTTCAGGTCGCGCGTTTCACCGTGCACGAACATGCGCAGCTTCTTGTAGCTGCGGATGTCGAACTGCACGTTGCGGAAGGCCGCGCGCGAATCACCGTCGCGCAGGTTGCACACCTGCAACTGCAGGCTCTGCTCGTTCAGATTGCGCAGGTTCGCGCTGCTCACGTCCGTCTCCTTGTTGATGCCGGGGGGCAGCGTGTAGTTGATGGGCACGCGACGGCCGTTCTCCTCGATGTTCACCGCCGCCACATTGAACTGCGTGGCCTCGGGGTCGCCGCCCTCGCCCTCGCCGGCCGTCTCCAGGCTCTGCAGGTACTTCCGCCATTCACCCCGCACGAACTCAAGGCGCGCGAAACGCAGGGTGGCCTGCTGCTCCCAGCCCTTCAGCAGCAGGCGCATGAAGCGGATGCTGCGGAAGTCCTGGATGCCGTTCACCACGCGCTCGGGCTGGCGGATGGGGATCTTGAACTGGTACCAGTACACCTGGCCTCCGTTGGGCGAGGTGCCCACCAGGCGATCGGTGATGAAGTTCTGCCCCACCACCATGTCCTGCGGACGCAGGCTCACCTTGTACTGGAAGTAGCTCTCGCTCTCGGCCAGGTTCTGGTCCTGGTTGATGTCCTCGGTGCTGGGCAGCGTGGTCTGCTGGGTGGGATAATCCTCGGGGCTCTCCTCGTCGCTGATGCTGTTCCCTTCCGGACCGTTGAAGAACTTGTAGCGGCGCAGGATGTCGAAGGGCTGTCCCGCGTTGCCGTTGTCGTAGTCGCTGCCGCGGAAGAAGTGGTAGCGGTCCCCGCTGGGGTCGGCGTTGATGCTGTCCCGCGCCGCGGTGTTGGTCACCGTTCCATTGATCTGTGTGAGGTAGGCGGCGTTGTCGGGGAAGTTCTGCTCGCTGGGCACGTCCGGACCATTGGACAGGTTGTCGCGCAACCCGTCGAGGCCCACGTCCTGGAAGGCGTAGGAGTTGTTGTCGGTGATGGCGAAGGCGTTCACCACGCTCTGGCTGGTGGGCACGATGCCCCAATCCGTGTCCGCCGTGGGGAACTGCCCGGCCGAGCCCGGGTCCTGCGGCATGCCGTTCTCGAAGCTCTTGCGGCTGTCGCGCAGCACATCCTCGCTCACGTTGCCCAGGTCGATGTACAGGTCGCCACCGGTGAGGTTCTGCGAGTCCTCGTTGCTGCCGTTCAGCGCGTTCTCGCTCAACGGGTCCATCAGCCAGAACTGGATGGTCTCGATGTTGCTCTGCTCGAAGTCCGTGGTGTTCACGCGCCGCGTGATGCCCGCCCAGTTATCCACCGGGTCCTGCAGCTTGCCGTCCGTCGTAAGGTCCGGGTTGTAGTTGTACGGACCCCGCTCACTGGGGTAGTAGGTGAGGTCGAAGACGGGGATGTTCGGCGGCGTGCCGGTGGGCAGCTGGCGGTTGGGGAACACCTCGTTCTCCAGGATCTCCCGCATGGTGTGCTTCTGCTCCGCACCGCTCGGCATCGGCGGCTTCAGGTTGTTGTCGCGGAAGAAGATCGGGTCGATCACGTACCAGCTCAGCATCGCGCGCCGGTAGCCGTTGGGCCGGTCGAAGGCCGAACCCTCGGGCCAGAGGTCCGGCTGGCCCTGCGGCGTGGCGGCATGGAACCACTGGGCCTGCTGGCGCATGTCGATCACGCTCACGCTGCCCTCGAAGTCGTCGATGTAGCTGGTGCCCGCATCACCGATGGCGCGGCTGTGACCCGGTATCAGGTAGGCCGCCTCCGCGCTGGCCGTCACCTGGCTCACCTCCTTGGTGGCGAAGAAGGGCAGCTGGTCCACCAGGCGGGTGATCAGGTTGCTCTCCCCCTTCCAGTTGCCGTCCACACCGAGGATGGTGTTGCTGATCGGCTCATCGCCCGCGTTCACCTTCTGGGTGAGCGGCCGCTCGTACAGGTTCATCACCGTGGCGCCCAGGGTGAAGTCCTTGCTCACCTTGTAATCGAAGCGCGCCCCCGCCAGCGTGCGCACCTGGATGCTGAAGAGCGAGTTGCTCTCCAGGCTGATGTTGATCGGCGTGCCGCTCTCCAGGATGCCCTGGTTCAGGATCTTCACGCGGCCCAGGTTGTAGTCCACCGTGTAGTCCTGGTTCTCCACCAGGCGCACGCCACCGGCCGTCACGGTCACCGAGCCCTGCGGGATGTTCACCGCGTTCAGGTTGATCACGTCGCTGCTGGCGCTCTTGTAGCTCCCCTTCAGGCGGAAGCGGTTCAGCTCGGGCTGGTTCTGCGCGGCGGTCTTGGTGCTGTCGTACAACGCCTGGAAAACGATGTTCCGCCGGATGAGGTCGGTGTTGCTCGCATCCGCCTGCAGCCGCTGGTCGAGGTAGCTGCCGAAGGGCTCCAGCACGGGGAAGAAGATGCGCCCGTTCTGGGTGTTGATGGTCCCGCCCGTCAAGGCGGCGCCGTCGATGAAGTCGAACCAGCCGTCCGGGTTGGGCGCGTTCTGCGGGTCCAGCCGGTCCAGGCCCAGCGTCTGGATCACGGGGATCTGGTCCACCGGCGGACGCGGGATGTAGTTGATGTCCACGCCCGTCGCCGGGTTGTTGTAGATGATGTCCAGCCGGAAGTTCTCGCGGTTCACCTGGAAGGCACCCAGCGAGTACACGTTCTTCATCATCAGGTCCCACAGGGGGATCCGCGGGTTGGTGATGGTGGCCTTCAGCAGGCGCAACGTGAGCGCTTTCGGTGCCGGCACATCCTGGGCGAACTGACCCACCTGGTAGGTCTGCCCGTCCAGCGTGTACTGGTAGGCCACCATCAGCACCTCGTCGTTGTTGAGGTTCTGGTTCAGCCCGATGAAGCCGAGGCGCGTGTTGAGCGTGTACTCCGAAGGCTGCAGCAGGCGCGCGCTCTCCAGCTTCTCGTAGTGGCGCGCGGCCGCAAAGCCCTGGGCCGAAAGCGCGGCGGTGGCATCGGTGAAGTTGGCCACCGGACCGTTGATGCCGCCGACCAGGTCGTACAGGGTGTTGGCCCCGTTGCCCGGCAGATTGCCTGCGTTGTCCACCACCGAGCCGGGCAGGTCGCTGCTGAAGTGGCCGGCCGCGATCTTGGCCGGACTGCCATCCTCGCCGAGGTCGGTGAAGCCCACGCAGTTCCGGTTCTGCTCGAAGTCGAAGCGCGTGTTGGTGACCCACACCTCGATGCGGGTGATGTTGACGCCACTGTTCACCACCGGCAGCGAGCGCAGCGCGTTCTCGTAGTTGTCGCGGAAGTAGTGGCTGAGGAAGTAGTACTTGTTGGCCTCGTACTCGTCCGCCTTGATGTCGAAGTTGGTGGTCTGCGCCCCGCCGGCCACCTGCACGTTGCGGCGCTGGCCCTTCTCCTGGCTGAAGATGGTGGTGGCCGTCAACCGCCCGAAGCGCAGTTCGCTCTTCAGGCCGAAGAGGCTCTGGCTGCCCTGGATCAGCTGGCCGGTGAGCGGCAGGCTCACGTTGCCCGCCTCCAGCTTCTGCACGATCTGGTCCTCGTCCCCCACATAGTTCAACTTCACCTGGTTCTCGAAGTCGAAGGTGGCCTCGGTGTTGTAGGCGGTGTTGATCTTCAACGCCTCACCGATGTTGCCCACCAGGTTCAGCTGGATCCGCTGGTTGAAGTTGAAGGTGGTGATCTTCCGTTGCTCCACCGGGATCCGCGGGTTCTCGGTCTTGCTCACGTTGAGGCCGAAGGTGACCTCCGCGCTTCCCTGTGGCCGGATGTCGATGTTGCAGCCACGGAAGATCCGGCAGAAGGCCTCGTTGCGCACGTTGATCGACTTGATCAGCGGCTTGTTCGCCTCGCGCTGGGTGGCCTCCTTGTTCTTGTCCATCCAGTAGGTCTTCATCGACCGCTGCATGTCGTAGTTGAGGTACTCGTCCAGCGACATGCTCATCGGCGGCCGGTAGTCGATGTTCTCGCCGATGCGGCTGCGCAGGATGTACTGCCCGGTCTCCGGATCGTAGATCACATCGTTCTCAACGTTCCCCGGCGGCGCCAGGTCGATGGTCCCGGTATTGTTGTCCCCGGGCGCAGGGGGGTCCACGATGGGGTACTGGAGCTCGACCTCCGGGGTGTCCACCGCCTGCAGGATGCCCCACGGATCGGCCGCGAAGGCCTCCAGCTCCATCAGCAGGCCGCAGGCCACCAGCACCATCAGGCGGGGGCCCCAGACAAGCATCAGGTGAAAGAGGGAACTGCCGTGCACGGGTTCAGAGGTTCTTCAGCGAAAGACGGATCAGTTCCTCCAGGGCGGGCGGCGCGGCCTCATGCTCCTGCAGCACCTTCTGCACCGAGCGTTCGGCCTTCACCCGGTCCAGCCCAAGCGAGACCAGTGCCGATAACGCCTCGGCCCGGAGGGTATTGCCCCCCCCGCCGGCCAGCGCCAGCACTTGCTCCATGGGTTCGCCCGCCAGCTTGCCACGCATCTCCGCCACGATGCGCTCCGCCAGTTTCGGTCCGATGCCCTTCACACGCTTCAAGGCCGCCACGTCACCGTTCAGGATGGCAAGACGCAGTTCCTCCACCCGTTGGCTGCCCAGGATGGCCATGCCGATGGTGGTGCTCACCCCCTGCACGCCGATCAGGCTGCGGAACAAGTGCCGCTCTTCGTTGTTATGGAAACCATACAAGCGGTGCTCGCTCTGCCCACTGCGCACGTCCACGCTCACTGCGTAATGGATGTACAGCACCACCACCCCGCGCGCTGGCAGCGCCTCCAGGGTCATGGCGGACACATGCACCAAGTACCCTACGCCGTGGCATTCCACCACGACATGGCTTGGCGCGCGTTCCGCGAGCTCACCACGCAGTCGTTCGATCATGCAAGACCCTCCGAAGGTCCAAGTCCCTGAAAATGGAGGCGTAACGTCTCTTCGATGGCACTGGGTTTAGGGTCGGCCCCGGGGAGGGCGCTTGTTCAAAGGGGCCGCAAAATAAGCGGTTGCCCCGCACGGCGCCCGCCTTTGCGGGCATGCCGTTGAAGTGCCCTCCACCGGTGGCCCGGATCGACCACCTTCGCACCATGCGGGTGGTGTTCTTCACCGGGGCCGGGATCAGTGCCGAAAGCGGGCTCCGCACCTTCCGCGACAGCGATGGGCTGTGGGAACAGTACCGCATCGAGCATGTGGCCACACCGGAGGCCTTCGCCCGCGACCCGGAGCTGGTGCTGCACTTCTACGACCTGCGCCGCGAGCAGGTGCTGGCCGCCGAACCCAACGCCGCGCACCGGGCCATCAGCGCCTTGGAGCAGGCCACGGCCCCCGATGGCGAACCCTTGTTCCAGGTGGAGGTGATCACGCAGAACATCGACGATCTGCACGAACGCGCGGGCAGCACGCGCGTGCTGCACCTGCACGGCGAGATCCTGAAGGCCCGCAGCACCGTTGACCCCAGTTTGGTGCTTCCGGTGAACGGTCCGCACCTGCGCCTGGGCGACCGATGCCCGTTGGGATCCCAACTGCGTCCGCACATCGTGTGGTTCGGGGAGGCCGTGCCCCTGTTGCCCGAAGCGGCCGCCATCACCGCGCAGGCTGACGTGTTCGTGGTGGTGGGCTCCTCGTTGCAGGTGTACCCCGCCGCCGGATTGGTACATGCAGTGCGTCCCGCGTGCGTCGTTCACCTTGTGGACCCCGGGGACGTGCTGTTGCACAACTCCCGGGTGCGGCACAGAAAAGAGAAGGCCAGCCTGGGGGTGCCCAAGCTGGCCTCCGAACTCATTGCACAGCGGCTCAGTTCCCGCTGACCACCACGCGGCGCGTGGCCACCTCGCGGCCGTTCTGCTCCAGGCTGGCGAACCAAATGCCGCTGCCGAGGCGGTCCGAACCCAGCACGATGCTCTTCTGGCCCGGAAGCACCGGAATGCTCAGGTGCACCGCGCCGAGCGCATTGCGCACCACCAGGCTGCTGCGGGCGGAACCCAGCGCGTCGAAGGTGAAGGTGACGTCACCGCTCTCCACCGGATTGGGCTGCGCCGCGAAACGCACCTCCTTCCGGTCCGCTTCGTTCACGCCTACTACCTGCGCATCGAAGCAGATGTCCACAAACACGGAATCGTTGGCGTTGTCCGAGGCATACCACACGTACCGGAAGCAGCTTTCACCGACCAGGCTGGAGGGCCGGTGGTAGGCATGGAAGCCGTTGAACTGAACGCCAGCGCTCAACGTCTGCGGGTCGGGGGCCACCCAGAAAGGGATATCGCCCGCGAGCTGCGGCGCGTAGCACTCGCTCCAGCAGAAGTAGTTGTAGGTGCCGGGCACCACGCTGGACTCATACCGCTTCATGCGCACGGTGCGGTCGGTGCTTCCGTTGAGGGTGACCGAGAGGGGCAGGCCCATCTCGAACTGAGCGGCATCGCCCAACACGATGGCGGAACCATTGGTGACATCCTCCCCATCTTCCGTGACGACGGTCAGCAGGTTCTGGGCGTTGAGCACCGCGGCAACAACAAGGCAGGAAAGCGTAAAGGTCAGGCGCATGGTCCGTTTGATTCTGTGAGGCTCAAAAGTAGCGCATCGGTCAGGTCCAGTGCGCCCTTCGCGCGGATCTCGCGCACCGCATGTGTGGACGTAGGATCCCAAGCGAACCAGCACATCCCCTTCGGACCGCTTCGCTCGTCCGGATAGCTTCGTGGTCCCTGAAAATGCCCGTGCACAAGGCCGGCATCCAGGCAACCACTGAAACTCAACCCTTCATCCATGAACAAAGCGCTACTCTTCATCGGCGCGGGCATGCTGGCCGCCGGTCAGCTTTCCGCCCAATGCCCCACCGGGCAGACCGAAGTAACGGTCTCCATCGTTACCGACATGTACGGCTCCGAGACCACTTGGGAGGTGACCGGCGTGGGCGGTTCGCCTGTTTTCGCCAGCGGTGGCCCCTATACCAATGCCGGTTCCGCCGGTGAATACGACCAGCCTTCCGTCACCTTCTGCGTGGCCGATGGCACCCCCGTGGTGTTGACCGTGGATGACGAATATGGCGACGGCATGTGCTGTGCCTATGGCGAGGGTTCGATCACCATTTCGGCGGCCGGCTACGACCTGCTGAGCCTTGGCGAATTCGGTGGCTCCGCCAGCGGTTCCGCCACCATCGGCGGTCTTGACCTCGCCGTGCAGTCCGTGAACCTGTACCCCTACATCGGTCAGGGCAACCAGACCATCAGCGGCACCCTGCGCAATGCGGGTACCGTGCCGGTCACGTCCTTCACGCTGAACTACACCATCGACGGTGGAACGGCGGTGAGCGAGGTGGTCACCGCCACGGTGAACCCGGGCAGCACCTACGACTACAGCCATGGCACGCCGTGGAACGCCGCGGTGGGCTCCCACAATGTGCTGGTGAGCGTTTCCGCCCCGAACGGGAACGGGACCGACCTCAACGACGCGAACAACTCGGTGACGCAGCCCGTGGGCGTGGCCACCCAGGTGGTGCCCCGCAAGACCCTGGTGGAGGAGTTCACCAGCAGCACGTGCGCACCCTGCGCGAACTTCAACGAGACCTTCGACCCCACCCTGGAGTCGCTGAACACCAACACCCCGGGTTCCGTGGTGGCCGCTGTGAAGTACCAGATGAACTGGCCTTCCCCCGGCAACGACCCCAGCTACAACCCGGACGGCAACTCCCGCAAGAACTACTACGGTGTGAACGGCATCCCCGCCCCCTTCCTGGATGGCCGCAACATGCTCTACGGCACGGCCAATGAACTGAACGAGTCGGCGGAGATCCCGGCCGTGGTGAACCTGGACATCCAGGCGACCCGCGTGGGCACCAACGTCACCGTGAACGTGGGCGTGACCCCTTACACCGACATCACCGGCACGCACAAGCTGCACATCGCCGTGGTGGAGGACTACTACGACTACGTTGCTTCGACCACCTCGCAGGATGAGTTCCACTTCGCCATGCGCAAGATGCTCCCCAACGCCAGCGGAACCTCGGTGACCAACCTGACCAGCGGTGTGACGCAGAACTTCACCCAATCGTACACGTTCACGGAGGGTGGTCCTGCCCAGGGCAACTACAACCTCTGGGGCACCATCGAAGGCATCACCGTGGTGGCCTTCCTGCAGAACCAGAGCACCAAGGCCGTGCTGCAGGCCGGTACGGCCGATGCCGTGGTGGGCTTGGACGAACTGGCCGATCCGCTCGGCCTCGCCATCTACCCGAACCCGAGCAACGGCATGGTGTTCCTCCGCTCCGAGAAGAACCTGGGCGCCCTCACCGTGGACGTGTTCAACGCCCTTGGTGAGCGCGTGGTGACCCGCACGCTCAACGGCAACGGCACCCGTTCCATCGACCTGGGCGGCCTTACCAACGGCATGTACTACATGAACGTGACCGCCAATGGCGTGACCACGGCCAAGAAGATCCTGCTGGACAAGTAAGCCGGACCATAGGACCGCACGAAAGGGCCGGAGGTGTACAACCCCGGCCCTTTCTTTGGCCCGATGTTGGCTTAACACCGCGACCCACCACCATGAAACACCTCATCGCCACCCTCGCCCTCGCCTTTCCGCTGCTGCTCTCCGCCCAATCCGGCAAGCTGCCGGCCGTCACCGTGCAAACGCTGGACGGCAAGAAGGTGAACACCTCCTCCTGGAGCAACAACGGCAAGCCCATGATCATCAACTTCTGGGCAACGTGGTGCGCCCCGTGCAAGCGGGAGCTCAACACCATCAACGAGAAGTATGAGACCTGGCAGAAGGAGACCGGTGTGAAGCTGATCGCCGTGAGCATCGACGATGCGCGCAGCATGAACCGCGTGGCGCCTTACGTGAACGGGCAGGACTGGGACTACGAGGTGGTGCTGGACCCCAACGGCGACCTGAAACGTGCCCTCAACGTGAACAACGTGCCCCACACCTTCCTGGTGGACGGCAAGGGCAACATCGTGTACCAGCACAACAACTACGAACCGGGTGACGAGAACGAGCTCTACCGGAAAGTGAAGGAGGCGGCCGCCGCCAAGTGAGCCACGGCCCCTTCAGGGAGCCAAGACTGATCGTGATCGCGCACGCCCGCCCCAAGCGGGCGTGCGTTGCTTTGCCCATCTTCGCCGCCATGCGCGTGCACCTCTTTCGCCCCGGTCGCGTCCACCGGGCCTTTCTGCCGGCCTGCCTGTTCGTTCCGTTCGCCATCCAGGCCCAGCAAGGGGGCCAGATCCATGGCAACTTCAGCATGGACGGCCAGTACTACAACGAGGACGAGGAGATCAATGCGGAGCGCCCGCCCCAGATCTGGGGCCTGAACTCCTGGGCGAACCTGAACTACACCTCGGACGTGTTCAAGGCCGGTGTGCGCTTCGAGACCTATGAACCACCCCTGCTCGGCTACCCCGCCGGGCAGCGCTACCGCGGCAGCGGACTGGGCTACCGCTACGCCAGCTACACCAAGGATGGCCTGGAGGTGACCGTGGGCAACTTCTTCGAGCAGTTCGGCCAGGGCCTTGCCTTCCGGAGCTATGAGGAACGCTATCTCGGCGTGGACAACGCCATGGACGGCGTGCGCGTGATCTTCCGGCCGGACACCGGTATCACACTGAAGGGCGTGATCGGTCAGCAGCGATTCGGCTTCGAGAACGGCTTCACCTCCGGCTCCGGAATCGTGCGCGGCATCGATGGGGAGGTCAGTGTGATGGAGGCCTGGCCACGCCTGCTGCCCAAGTGGACCGAGAAGGGGCGCAGCCTGATCCTGGGCGGCAGCTTCGTGAGCAAGTACCAGGAAGACACCGACCCCCTGCTGGAGCTGCCCGAGAACGTGGGCACCTGGGCCGCGCGCGCCAACCTCATCAGCGGCCGCTGGAACCTCTACACGGAGTACGCCTACAAGATCAACGACCCCAACGGCAGCAACACCGGTGTGTACGGCGAGGGCACCGGCATCTACAAGGACGGCCAGGCGCTGCTGATGAACGCCACCTACAGCACCAAGGGCCTTGGCATCTCCGCCGGCGCGCACTCCTACGACAACATGGTGTTCCAGAGCGACCGCGCCGCTCCGAACCTCTTCAACCTCAACATCAACTTCCTGCCCCCGCTGGCCAAGCAGCACACCTACAACCTGCCCGCCACCCTGTACCCCTACGCCACCCAGCCCAACGGCGAGGTGGGCTTCGCCGGCGAGGTGTTCTACAAGTTCAAGAAGGGCAGCGCGCTGGGCGGCGCACGCGGCATGAAGCTGGCCGTGAACTGGAGCGGCGCCTGGAGCCTGGACAGCACCTGGATGCCGGATGATACCGTACGGCTGCGTGGTTACCGCACCAACTTCTTCGTCCCCGGCAAGCGCAACTACTACCAGGACTTCAATGTGGAACTTCGCAAGAAGGTCAGCGAGCATTGGGAACTTGCCCTCACCTACCTGAACTTCGTGTACGACTTCGAACAAGTGCAGGGCAAGGCCGGCAAACCGGTGATCTACGCGGACATGTTCATCCTGGAAGGCCTGCACAACTTCAACGACCGCAACTCCGTTCGCTTCGAAGTGCAACACCTGAGCACCAAGCAGGACCAGGGCAACTGGATCACCGGGCTGGCCGAGTTCACCTTCAGCCCACATTGGTTCGTGGCCGCGATGAACCAGTTGAACTATGAGACGTTTGATGCCACGTTCGTGAAGAACGGCGAAGAGCTGGATACCAAGCGCACACACTATCCCTTCGGCACTGTAGGCTACATCCGCGGTGGCAGTCGCTTCACCCTGGGCTACGGCAGGCAACGCGCCGGCATCTTCTGTGTGGGCGGCGTATGCCGCACCGTTCCCGCTGCCAACGCCTTATCCCTTTCCATCACCAGCACGTTCTGAGCCATGCGCAACTTCACGTACTTCATCTTCGGTGGCCTGCTGCTGACCGCCTGCGATAAAGTGGAGAATCCCCGCGGTTTGGAAGATACCGCGCCACCTCCCCCCGCAGCCACCGTGCCCCGCCGCGTGATGCTGGAGAAGTTCACCGGGCACCGCTGCACCTTCTGCCCGGCGGGAGAGATCATCGCCAACGACCTGGCCACCTACTACAACAACCTGTATGGCGAGGAATACCTGTATCTGGTGAGCATCCACGAAGGACCGTTCGCCGAACTGCAACTGCCGAACTACGACACGGATTACACCACCCCTGCTGGTGACGCTTACGGTGAGACCTTCAGCCCGAGCGGCTACCCGCAGGGCATGATCGACCGGGTGTACCAGGACAACACGTACACCTTCGGACGCAGCAGCTGGGGTTCACGTGTGGCCGGCATCATCGGTCAGCCAGCCGCGCTGGACCTGCGCATCGACACCCTTGGCCACGACGCCGGCGGCATCGATGCGCGCATCAAGGTGAAGCTGGCCCAGGCACCGGGTTCGTTCACCCACGCCCTTACGCTCTACCTGCTCGAAAGCCACATCATCGACTGGCAGATCGACGGCAACGCCAACCCGCCCGATATCCCGAACTACGAACACAACCACGTGCTGCGCAGCGCCCTCAACGGTACGTGGGGCCAGAACCTGGACCTCACCGGCCTGTCCACCGGCGACTCCCTGATGGTGGACCTGAACGACCTGGCCGTGCCGTCCAACGTGCTGGATATCAACAACTGCTACGTGCTGGCCTATGTGTACCGCACGGACACCTACGAGGTGCTCCAGGTGATCCAGGAGCCCCTGCACCCCTAAGAGCCCCATACGGATCGGCACCCGGCCCACGTTCCATCCCTTCAAGGCGGTGGATCGTGAAAAAACGTGACCACCGGATCAGCGCCGCCGAGGTTCGGCCGTATCTTCAGCCTCGCCTTTTCTGACCCCCCCGGCCGCCCGGGGCTAAACCGACGAGATGTGATGATGGACCAGGGACGGAAGATGATGGAACTGAGCAAGCAAGTGCTCCAGAAGGTGAGCTTCGACAGCCGCCTCTTCAAGAAGGAACTCCTCAAAGCCCGCCGATGGTTGGGCCAGCATGATCAACTGCTCCTGAAGGCCTGGTGCCTGGCCACGTTCGGGCACCAGTACAAGGACATCATCCTGGAGGTGTTCCAGAAGAGCATGCGGAGCTGAGCGGCGGTGCGTTGAGGGTTGTCGGGCTTCGGTAGTCGGCTGATGGTTGTCTGTTGGCAGGCTTCCGTTTGATCGCTCCTACCATCCAGCCGGACAACAGGCAACGGACAACCGATCACTGACCCGCTGAACTACTCCGTCAGCAGGAAACCCAGGTTCCGCTTCAACCCCGCGAACTTCGTGCGCTTCACGGCGCTGCCGTGGAAGAGCTCCTCGAAGAGCACTTCCGTCATGCCGTGCCATTCGTCGCGCGTCAAGTCCAACAGCTTCGCCGATGGGGTGAATTCCGGCTCGTTGTGCGGCGTGCTGAAGCGGTTCCACGGGCACACCTGCTGGCAGATGTCACAACCGAACGCCCAGCCTTCGAAGCGGCCCTTCATCTCCTGCGGGATGGCCTCCTTCAGCTCGATGGTGAAGTAGCTGATGCACTTGCTGCCGTCCACCACATAGGGCTTGATGATGGCATCGGTGGGGCACGCATCGATGCAACGCCGGCAAGTGCCGCAATGATCCGCCGCCGGCGCATCCGGCTCCAGTTCCAGGTCGGTGATCAGTTCGCAGAGGAAGAAGAAGGACCCGGCCTGCTGCCGGATCACGTTGGCGTTCTTGGCCTGCCAGCCCACGCCCGCCCGCTGTGCCCACGCCTTCTCCAGCACCGGTGCACTGTCCACGAAGGCCCGGATGGCCACGTCCCCGAAGCGCTCCTGGATGAAGGCGATCAGTGGTTTCAACCGCTTCTTGACCACCTTGTGGTAGTCGCGGCCGTAGGCGTAGGTGCTCAGCTTCGGCGCCTCCGGATCGGTCTGCTCCGCCTCCGTGAAATAGTTGTACGCCAGACTGATCACGGTGCGTGCGCCCGGTACCAGCTTGCGTGGATCCAGCCGCAGGTCGAAATGCCGGGCCATGTAGTCCATGGTGCCGTGGCGCCCTTCGCGCAGCCATTGCTCCAGGCGCGGGGCCTCCTCCGCGAGGAACTCCGCCCGTGCCATGCCGCAGGCCAGAAAGCCCAGCCGATGGGCCTCCGCCTTGACCATCGCGCTCCGTTCCGCAGGCGTGAGCATGTGCGGAAAGTAAGGGGGCGGAACGGCATCAGCGCACGTTGCGCGCGGCCAGGCGGAACGCATCGCACCAGCGTAGGATGGCCGCATCCTGCTGGTAGTGCGCACGGATGGCCGCTTCGCCCGCTGCGGACAGTCCGGTGGCCATCCCCGGCGGCGTGCGGTGCGCCAGCACATCGTCCGCGGGCAGGGCCGGCAGCTCCGCCAGCCCCAGCACCCGCGCCAGCCATGGCAGGTCAGCGGCCAGCGTCTCCTGCCGGCCGACGAACACGATGTCCGTGCGGCGGCGCTCCAGCAGGTCCACACCACCCAGTTGGTCGGCCAATGCGCTGTTCACGTGGCGTATCGCCTGCATGGCCTTGCGCGCGTCCGGATCGCCGGCCGCCAGCGCATCCGCCAGGTATGCCGGAGTGCCGAACCGCGCGAACGCCGCAGCCTCCTCCGCATTCCACGGAACGTGGTAGCGCGGTGCGCCCTGCCGCAGCCGGCTGTTGAAGCCGCTGATGAAGCGGGTCATGGGATCGCGCACCACGAAGGCCACCCGCCGGCCCACGGCAACGTCACCAAGGCCCGTTGCATGCTCATGCGCCATCACCAAGGTGTCCGCAATGGCCTGCTGCAGCGCGTGCTTCAGCGCCGTGCCGCCCGTCTTCCGGATGTGCAACAGATGCACCGGACCCATCGCAGGCCCGGCCATGATCACTGCTTGATGAAGCGACCGCTGCGGCGCACACCCTCGCTGTCCGTGGTCACCAGCACGTATGCGCCTGGGGCGAGGTCCGCCACAGGCAGCCAGCGGAGCCCCGAAGCGATCCGCTCCTGCCGCACGCTGCGTCCGCGCATGTCCAGGATCCGTAAGTGCATCTCCCCGCCGGTGAGCGTAAGCCCGTCCAACACGGGATCGGGGCTTACCACCAGCTGGTCCGCGGTAATGGTCGCTTCATTCACTCCCACCTCCGCTTCCAGTGCCGCATTGATGGCGTCCAGGATGATCGGCTTGTCACTTGCGGCAAAGCCCAGTTGGAGGTAGTACACGGCGTGGTCCGGGCCGAGCACGATGATGGTGGGCATGCCCATGCCACCGTAGTAAGCGGCCTGCTCCGCCATGCCGGCGAACACCGGGTGGTCCCATCCATGTTCCGTGCGCCAAGCGAGGATCTGGTCGCAGGTGATGGGATCCTCGTAACCGATGCTGTAGAAGCGCACACGCGAAGGATCGCTGCAAGTGGGTACCACCTGCGTGGAGAGGGCCTGGGTGGCCACGATGCAGCCGGTGCACGCCATCATCACCAGGTCCATCACCACCACGTTGCCCGCGTCCAGCTCGGCGAAGAGGTGGTGGGGCACACCGTCACAATCGGTCGCCGTGAAGTCCAGGCCCGTGGTCTGCGCACGCAGGGGAACGAGCGACAACAGGCCCAGGCCCAGCACCAGCAGCTTCCTGTTCATGGTACCAAGATAAGCCTAACCGAAGAGGTCGCCGGGCCGCGCCGAAGGCACCTTGCCGAGATGCTTGTAGGCCCGCTCGGTGGCCTGGCGCCCGCGCGGGGTGCGTTGCAGGTAGCCCTCCATGATCAGGAAGGGCTCGTACACCTCCTCGATGGTGCCCGCCTCCTCACCCACGGCCGTGGCCACGGTGTTCAGGCCCACCGGTCCGCCGGCGAACTTGTCGATGATGCAGGCCAGGATGCGGTTGTCCATCTCGTCCAGGCCATGGGCGTCCACGTTCAGCGCCTTCAATGCGTGCTGCGCGATGGCCAGGTCGATGGTGCCATCCCCCTGGATCTGGGCGAAGTCGCGCACGCGACGCAGCAGGGCGTTGGCGATGCGCGGTGTACCCCGGCTCCTGCGCGCGATCTCCTGTGCGGCATCGTCCACGATCGGCACGTTGAGCAGGCTGGCGCTGCGCTTCACGATGCCCTTCAGCGTGGTGGCATCATAGTAGTCCAGCCGGCTGTTGATGCCGAAGCGCGCGCGGAGCGGTGCGGTGAGCAGGCCGCTGCGCGTGGTGGCGCCCACCAGTGTGAAGGGGTTCAGCGTGATCTGCACCGTGCGCGCGTTCGGCCCGGCGTCGATCACCAGGTCGATGCGGTAGTCCTCCATCGCGCTGTAGAGGTATTCCTCCACCACGGGGCTCAGCCGGTGGATCTCGTCGATGAAGAGCAGGTCGTTGGGCTGCAGGTTGGTGAGCAGGCCCGCCAGGTCGGCAGGCTTGTCCAGCACCGGCCCGCTGGTGATGCGCATGCTCACGCCCATCTCCTGGGCGATGATGCCCGCAAGCGTGGTCTTGCCCAACCCTGGAGGCCCGTGCAACAGCACATGGTCCAGTGCCTCGCCCCGTTGCTTGGCGGCCTGCACGAACACCTTCAGGTTGTCCGTCACCGCCTTCTGGCCGGCGAACTCCTCGAAGCGGCGGGGACGCAGCACCTGCTCCATCTCCTTGTCGGAGGCGGAACGCTGTTCGCGCCGGACGTCGAAAGCTTCAGCCATGTCGCGAAAGTACGTGTGCGTTCCACCTTACTCCCTTGTGCGGATATCCCGCCACAGGTCCCCGAAGAACACCCGCAGCCCGAACATGTAGATGGGCGCCGTAAGCCCGTCGTTCAGCCGCGCGCTACGAAGCACCAGGCGGTAGCCCCAGCCCGCACCCAGCCCGAAGTAGCGCAGGAAACGGTACTGCACGGTGATGCCCGGCTCGTACAGCAGCACGAAGCTCTTCTCCAGGGTCCGGCGCCTGCCGGTGCGGTCCTCGTACACCACACTGCCGCTTCCCAAACCCACCTGCAGGGGCAACCGCAGTTCCCAGGGCCCCTTGCGGTGGAACGCATAGTCCACGTAGGGTGTCACGTAGCCGAAACGCAAGCGGGTGCCCACCATGCCCTCGCCGGTCACCACACGGTCGTTGCGCACCGGTGAGAGCAGGAAGCTGTACCCGATGCCGTACTGGAACACCCCGGCGTGCTCCACGCCCAGTTTCACCCCGGCGAACTGCACCACCTCGTTGTTGATGAAGGAGCCCCGCATGTCCAGCTTCACAATGGGCACCGGATCCTGCGACAGGTAGTCGGGAATGCTGTCCATGCGCTGGGCCATCAGCCCGTGCGCGAGCAGCCAGATCAGTACCGTTCCGAAGCGATGCACGATGGCCAAAGATGGCCCCGTAAAGGCGAAGGCGCGGTACCGGGTACCGCGCCTTCCAATTGCATGCAGGTCGGCCTAGCCGTGGTCCTCCTCCTCTCCGGGCTCCAGCGGCACCGTTTGCGGAACGAAGTCCTCGGACTTGCCGGGCTTGCTGTAGTCGTAGGGCCAGCGGTGCACCGTGGGGAGCGGGCCGGGCCAGTTGCCGTGCACGTGCTGCACCGGAGCGGTCCACTCCAAGGTGTTGCTGCGCCACGGGTTCTGCGGGGCCTTGGGTCCGCGCCAGATGCTCATGAAGAAGTTGTAGGTGAAGAGGATCTGCGCCGAGGCACCGATGATGGCGAACACCGTCACCAGCACGTTCAGGTCCACCACGCCGTTGAACATCGGGAACTCGGTGTAGCTGTAGTAGCGACGAGGCGCACCGGCCAGACCGATGTAGTGCATGGGGAAGAACACCCCGAAGGCGCACACGAAGGTGATCCAGAAGTGGGCGTAGCCCAGCTTGGTGTTCATCATGCGGCCGTACATGCGGGGGAACCAGTGGTAGACACCCGCGAACATCCCGAAGATGGCGCTCATGCCCATCACGATGTGGAAGTGGGCCACCACGAAGTAGGTGTCGTGGATGGGGATGTCCAGCGCGCTGTCGGCCAGGATGATGCCGGTGAGACCGCCGGCGATGAAGGTGGCCACCAGACCGACGCTGAAAAGCATCGCCGGCGAGAACACGATGTTCCCGCGCCACAGCGTGGTGAGGTAGTTGAACACCTTCACGGCGCTGGGGATGGCGATGAGCAACGTGGTGAACACGAACACGCTGCCGAGGAAGGGGTTCATGCCCGTGAGGTACATGTGGTGGCCCCACACGATGAAGCTCAGGAAGCCGATCGCCAGGATGGAGCCGATCATGGCCCGGTATCCGAAGATGGGCTTGCGCGCATTCGTGGCGATCACCTCGGAGGTGATGCCCAGTGCAGGCAACAGCACGATGTACACCTCGGGGTGACCGAGGAACCAGAACAGGTGCTGGAACAGGATCGGGCTGCCGCCCGCGTGGTCCAGCGCCTCACCGCCGATGTGGATGTCGCTAAGGTAGAAGCTCGTGCCCAGCGTGCGGTCCAGCAGCAGCAGCAGTGCGCAGCTCAGCAGCACGGGGAAGGAGAGCACACCCAGCACCGCGGTGATCAGCAGCGCCCACACCGTCAGGGGCAGGCGGGTCATCTTCATGCCCTTGGTGCGCAGGTTCAGGATGGTGACGATGTAGTTCAGACCGCCGAGCAGGGAGCTCGCGATGAAGATGGCCATGCTCACCAGCCACAGCGTCATGCCTGTTCCGGAACCCGGCATCGCCTTGGGCAACGCGCTCAACGGAGGATACACGGTCCACCCCGAAGAGGCCGGGCCGCCCTCCACGAAGAGGGAGCAGATCATGATCACGCTGCTGAGCAGGAAGAACCAGTAGCTCAACATGTTCAGGAAGCCGCTGGCCATGTCCCGCGCACCCACCTGCAGGGGAATGAGCAGGTTGGCGAAGGTGCCGGACAGACCGCCGGTGAGCACGAAGAACACCATGATGGTGCCGTGGATCGTGACCAGCGCCAGGTACATGTTCGGATCCAGCACGCCCTTCGGGGCCCACTTATCGCCGAGGAAGAAGTTGGTGAAGGCGAAGCCCTCACCCGGCCATGCAAGTTGCAGGCGGAAGATGATGGACATGATCACCGCCACCCAGGCCATGACGATGGCCGTGATCAGGAACTGCTTGCTGATCATCTTGTGGTCCTGCGAGAAGACGTACTTCGAGATGAAGCTCTCCTCGTGGTGATGATGCGCCGCGTGGGCGTGGCCATGCGCGGGCGCGTGGGTCGTGGCTGCGGAACCCATGGGGATCAGTGCGTTTTCGGTTCGTTCGTGGCGGTGGCGACCTGCGCGGTGGCGTTCGCCGTGGCCGTGGTGTCAGCGGGGGCCGCAGGGGTGGCGGGCGCGGCCGGGGCCGCTTCGGTCACCTCCCAACCCTTCTGGGCGTCCAGCCAGGTGTGGTAGGCCCCTGCGGGCTCCACGATCAACGGCATCTGCATGTTGTAGTGGCTGGCCCCGCAGATCTTGTTGCAGAGCAGAATGAAGTCGAAGGCCGGGTCCTTCATCACCGTGCGCATGCTGTCGGTGGTGATCGTCGGCTTCATGTGGATCAAGGTGCTCATGCCCGGCACGGCGTTCATCTGCGCGCGCAGGTGCGGGATGTATGCGCTGTGGATCACGTCCTTGCTGCGGATGATCACCTTCACGTTCTCGCGCACGGGCAGGTGGAACTCCTTGATCACCACATCGTCCGAACCGTGCTCATACGCGCTCTTCTCGCCCTTCGCGTGCTTCTCGGCGATGTCCTGCTCCATCAATGTGCGCAGGTTCACGATGCGGCCGCGCATGCGGCGCAGGTGCTTCACGCGGTCCTTCATCTCGGACACCTTCGCCGGTGGGAGGTAGTCGCCCTCCTCGGCCAGCTTCTTCTCCAGACCCTCCACTTCGGCCTCCAGCTCATCCAGGCGGGACTTGATGGACGTGGGCGTTACGATGCCCAGCTGGTTCTTCTCGTTGATCAACCGGAAGTCCGTTGCGCCCATCACCCCGTCCTTGCCCGGATAACGAGCGGTCCAGTTGAACTGCTGTGCGTAGAGCTCCACCTCCTGTGTACCGGCAGGCACCGGTGCGGTGATGTGGTTCCACACGCTGAGCCCGTAGATGATGATGCCGATCATCACCACGGCGGGCACCAGCGTCCAGCCCAGCTCCCATTTGTTGTTGTGCGGATAGTAATAAGCGCGGCGGTCCTTCTGGAAGTAGTACTTGCCGGCGAAGTAGAACAGCAGCGTGTTCGTCAGGAAGAACACGATGATGAGGATGACCCAGTTGAAGTTCAGCAGGTCATCCAGCCATGCACCATGCTCGCTGGCGGCAACGGGCAGCATCTTGTCCTTATAGCGCACGGTGAGCCAGAGGAAGAAGCCGAAGTAGGCGAAGGGGAACAGCCACATCAGGCGGGCGTTCATCCGTCCATCGCGGTCGCTGATCTCCCACTCGCGCTTGCCGCGGAGCGCGCTGGTGAGTTCGTACACGCGGCTCAACCGGGTCACGGCGAGCAGGCCGAGCACGATCGTCGCGAGGATCAACAGGGTCATCATGGCTGCAAAATGAACGCTTGGGACGACTGACCGGTTCTTAGATGCTGTGGTGGACGCTCTCCTCCAGGTACGGGCTGTTCACCACGGTGAGCGGAGCCTTGGTGAGCGCAGTGAGCACGCGGAAGACGAAGAGGCCGAGGAAGAAGAGGAACATGCCCACCTCCAGGAAGCCAACGTGGTGGAAGTGCTCGCCGAGGGCCCCGGGCAGCACCAACTGGCAGGTGTCCAGCCAGTGACCGACGAGGATGACCGTGCCGACCCCGATCAGGAAGCGCGGGTTGCGCTTCGCATCACGGCTCATCAGCAGCACCATCGGTACGGCGAAGTTGATGAAGAACATGCCCCACATCAGGCCCGCGTGGTGGTCGATGCGCGTCTTGAAGTAGGTGACCTCCTCGGGGATGTTCGCGTACCAGTACAGCATGAACTGGCTGAAGTAGAGGTAGGTCCACAGGAAGCTGACGCCGAACACCCACTTGCCCATGTCGTGGATGTGGCTGTTGTTCACCTGCGGCAGGTAGCCCTTGCTCTTCAGGTAGAGCACCAGCACCACCGCGGTGATCATGGCGCTTATCCACATGCCGGCGAACACGTACCAACCGTACAGGGTGCTGAACCAGTGCGTGTCGATGCTCATCAGCCAATCCCAGGAGAGCACGCTGCTGAACACGGCGAACAGCACCAGGAAGAGCGCCGAGCGGCGGTAGGTGAGCAGGTGCTGCTTCACCAGCTCCGTGCCTGTGAGCGCATCCATCTTCCGGCTCTGCTTCACGAACCAACTGGCCGCGAAGAGGAAGGTGCCCATGAAGACGATGGCGCGGATCCAGAAGAAACCCGGGTTCAGGAAGGCGCGCTTGCCCGCGATGATCGCATCGTAGTGCGCAGCATCGTTCGGGTCGTACACGCGGCTGTCCATCCAATGCCAGATGTGGTTCCAGTGCAGCTGGCCCGCCAGCAGGCACAGCAGCAGCACCCCCGCCCCGATCGGCAGGTAGCTCAACACGCCCTCGTACACGCGGCGCACAAGCACGCTCCAGCTGCTCTCGGTGGCCCACTGCAGGGCGTAGAAGAACAGCGTTCCCAGGGCGATGCCGAAGAAGAAGAAACCGTTGATGAAGAGCGCGGCCCAGAAGTTCTGACCGGCGTGCTCCGCCGTGTGCTCATCGCCCTTGAGGGTGAACCAGCCGATCGCGGCGATCAGCAGGCCGATCAGCATGAGCGCGATGCTCAGCGTGCGGGCCCGTGGACTGAAGGTGAAGTTCATCGGTGCTGCTCGTGTTCGTTCACTTGGTGGTCGGGGCGGCGGCAGTGGTGTCCGCAGGCACGACCTCTCCGGGCATCTTCTCACCCGCCTGCAGGTACTTCACGTACTGGATCACCAGCCAGCGCTCTTCCTTGGTCATCTGCGAGGCATGGCTGCCCATCATGCCCTTCCCGTGGGTGAGGGTATGGAACATCTTGCCCTCCGGAAGGTCCTTCAACGGACCGTTGTAGGCCTGCGGGGGCGGGTGGTTGCCCACGGAAACCACCTTGCCGTCGCCCATGCCCTTGTCGCCGTGGCAGTGCAGGCAGAACTTGGTGTAGAGCACCTTGCCCTTCTCCACCGTTTCCGCCGTCATGGGGATCGGGCTCTTCACCTCCACCCCGGCCAGCTCATAGCCTTCGGGGGTGTTCGGGTACGGGTAGGGGAAGTTGAACCGTGCCTTGGCGGGGTCGCTGCTGAAGGGAATGGTGCCCTCCGGCGGCAGCTTGGCGCTCTGCGTGTTGCGCTGGGCCACCACCGTGTCGTTGTCGAAGTAGTACGGGTCCTGACCGTAGTCCACGTAGGCCTCCACGGCGGGGCTGCGGTACATGTCCGGCATGTACTCCAGGCCCGGGCTGTTGGGGTCGCTCGTGCAGCCGGTGAGCGCAGCGATCACCACGATGCCGGCGGCGGAAAGGGAAAGGCGCTGGGTCATCGGGCTCAGCATTGGCGTTCGTTGATCTCGTACACCGGGGTCTCGCGCAGCATGGCCGTGATGGCCTCGGCGCTGTGACCGTGGTTGTCACCGGTGCGCAGCTCGATGATGAACTTGTCGTCCGTGCTGCGCGGGTCGGGGTTGCGCGCCGGCATGCCCGGCAGCGTCTTGTTGCGGATCAGGTAGGTGATGGCCATGCCGTGCGCGGCGCACAGCACCGTGAACTCGAACATCACGGGGATGAAGGCCGGCAGGTTGTGGTACCAGGTCCAGTTGGGCTTGCCGCCGATGTTCATCGGCCAGTCCTGGATCATCATGTACCAGGTGCCAAGAGCGGCCAGGCTCGTGCCCGTGATCCCGAACATGAAGGCCACGATGCCGATGCGCGTGCGCTTCAGCCCGATGATCGGGTCCAGGCCGTGCACCGGGAAGGGACTGAACACGTCCTTCACCTTCACGCCGGCGGTGATCAGCTTGCGCGCAGCGCTCTTGAGCTGCTCGGGGTCCTCGTAGACCGCGTAGATGACCTTCTCTGCCATGACGCTCAATGATGATGGTGTTGGGCCTGCTGCTGCTTGTAGCTCTCACCGCTCACCTTCAGGATGCTCTTCAGCTCGTTCAGAGCCAGCACCGGGAAGTAGCGCGCGAACAGCAGGTACAGGGTGAAGAAGATGCCGATGGTGCCGATGAAGATCCCGGCATCCACCCAGGTGGGGTGGAACATGCTCCAGCTGCTCGGCAGGTAGTCGCGGTGCAGGGAGGTCACGATGATCACGAAGCGCTCGAACCACATGCCCGTGTTCACCACGAGGCTCATGAAGAAGGTGAAGGTGAGGTTGCGGCGCCAGCTCTTCACCCAGAACAGCTGCGGGCTCACAACGTTGCAGGTCATCATCGCCCAGTAGCTCCACCAGTAGGGACCGGTGGCGCGGTTGATGAACGCATAGCTCTCGTACTCCACGCCGCCGTACCAGCTGATGAACAGCTCGGTGATGTACGCCACACCCACGATGGAGCCGGTGACGATGATCACGATGTTCATGTACTCGATGTGCTTCAGGGTGACGTACGCCTCGAGCTTCATCACCTTGCGCATCACCAGCAGCAGGGTCTGCACCATGGCGAAGCCGCTGAACACGGCGCCGCTCACGAAGTAGGGCGGGAAGATGGTGGTGTGCCAGCCGGGGATCACCGAGGTGGCGAAGTCGAAGGACACCACCGAGTGCACCGAGAACACCAGCGGCGTGCTGAGGCCGGCGAGCACCAGGCTCACCTCCTCGAAACGCTGCCAGGCCTTCGCATTACCGGTCCAGCCGAAGGAGAGCACACCGTAGAATTTCTTCTGCCAGGGCTTCACCACGCGGTCGCGGATCGTGGCGAAGTCCGGGATCAGGCCGATGTACCAGAACACCACCGACACCGAGAAGTAGGTGCTGATCGCGAACACGTCCCAGAGCAGGGGGCTGTTGAAATTCACCCACAGCGAACCGAACTGGTTCGGCAGGGGGAACACCCAGTAGGCCATCCAGATCCGGCCCATGTGGATGAGCGGGAAGGTGGCGGCCATGATCACGGCGAAGATGGTCATCGCCTCAGCCGAGCGGTTCACGGCCATGCGCCACTTCTGGCGGAACAGCAGCAGCACCGCGCTGATCAGGGTGCCTGCGTGACCGATGCCCACCCACCAAACGAAGTTGGTGATGTCCCATGCCCAGTCCACCGTCTTGTTCAGGCCCCACACCCCGATCCCCTTGCTGAAGAGGTACAGGATGCAGCCCACACCGTAAGCGGCGATGATCGCCGCGATGGTGATGAGGACGTACCAGGCCTTGGAGGCCTTGTCCTCGATCGGCTTCACCAGGTCGTTGGTGATGTCGTGGTACGTGCGATGCCCCAGGATGAGCGGTTCGCGGATCGCTGATTCGCCGTGCATGTCGCTGTTCTTAGGCGGGGTGTGCTTCTGTGGCCGGGGCGTGCTCCTTCTCCTCTGCGTTGCGCACCTTCGCCAGGTACGTGATGTTCGGTTGCACGCCGATCTCCTCGAGCATGTGGTAGGCCCGCTCGCTCGCGCTCAGGGCCTTCACCTGGCTCTTCTCGTCGTTCAGGTCGCCGAAGGTGATGGCGTTCGTGGGGCAACCTGCGCTGCAGGCCGTCTCGATCGCGCCATCCTGCAGCGGCGTGCCGGCCTTCTTGGCGGCCAGCTTGCCCGCCTGGATCTGCTGCACGCACAGCGTGCATTTCTCGATCACCCCGCGGCTGCGCACCACCACGTCCGGGTTCAGCACCATGCGGCCCACCGCGTCCCACGCGGGGTTCACATCGCCGAACTTCTCGGTGACGTAGTTGAACCAGTTGAACCGGCGCACCTTGTACGGGCAGTTGTTCGCGCAGTAGCGCGTGCCGATGCAGCGGTTGTAGGCCATCATGTTCAGGCCCTCGTTGCTGTGCGTGGTGGCGGCCACCGGGCACACCGTTTCGCACGGCGCGTGGTTGCAGTGCTGGCACATCACCGGCATGAAGAACACCGTCGGCTGATCCTCCGGCTCCTCCATCTTGCGGTACAGGCCGATCTTGCCTTCGCCCGCCTCGCGGCCCTCCTTCCACTTGGTGGGGCTGCTGTAGTAGCGGTCGATGCGCATCCAGTGCATGTCGCGGCTGCGGCGCACCTCGTCCTTGCCCACCACCGGGATGTTGTTCTCGCTGTTGCAGGCGGTGATGCACGCCCCGCAGCCGATGCAGCTGTTCAGGTCGATGCTCATGCCCCAGTGGTGGCCCACCTGCTCCACCGGATGGTCCTTCCACAGGTTGATCTCCGTGGCCGGGACCTTGTCGCGCGCGTCGATCTGACCATCGTGGTTCACGTCCTCGTGCACCGCGAGCATCTCCACCTCGTTGTACCCGTTGTGGTGGTCCTTCGCGCCACGCGGATCGTGCGCGCTCCACTTCTTGAAGGTGGTCTCCTTGATGATGCTGTCCCGGTCCATGCCGGTGAGCTGCGTCTGCGTGAGGCCCAGCGCGTAGGTGGCCGGGGTCATCTCCACGTTCGCGTTCACGGCCGCGTAGCTCACCGCACCGTTCACCAGGGCGGTGAGCGGGTAGGCGTTGCGGCCCATCGGGGTGCCGTCCTCGTTGCGCAGGCTGGCCGCACGGCCCACCTGCTCACCGTTCTCGCCGCGGCCGTAGCCCAGCGCGATGCTCACCGTGCCCTGCGCCTGACCCGGAGTGGGCACGGCGGGCAGTTCCAGCACGGTGCCACCAACGGTCACCTTCACCACGTGCGCCGGGCTCTGCTCGCCCAGCGCGAGCTCCTTCACCTCGGACTTGCCGGTCATGCTCAGCATGTCCGCAGGGGCCATGCACACATAGTTGTCCCAGGTCACCTTGGTGAGGGGGTCCGGCATCTCCTGCAGCCAGGGGTTGTTGGCGTGCAGACCGCTGCCGATGCTCTCCTTGGTGTAGAGCTGCACCTCCCAGGCACCCGCGCCCTCCACGCTCTTCTTCGCCGTAGCGGCCGCCGCGGCCAGGTCACCGGCGAAGGTGACGGCCTCCGGGGCGCTGGTGTAGGCCACGTAACCGCCGTCGTGCACGCTCTGGTTCCACACCTCGCCCACGTTCACCGGCTCGCCGGGACGACTGCCGAGGGCAGCGGCCCATACATCCTGGATGTGCGCGTGGTAATGCTTGTCCACGCCGCTCCAACGCAGCAGGGTCTCCGGCCACTGGCGCGTATCGTACAGCGGTCGGATCGCCGGCTGCGCCATGGCGTAGTGGCCCGGCTTCGGAAGCAGGTCGTGCCAGCTCTCCAGCCAGTGGTGGTCCGGCAGGATGCTGCTGCAGAGGCTCGCGGTCTCGTCCGCATAGCCACTGAAGCTCACGCTCAGTTCCACCTTCTTCAGCCCCTCCTTGAACTCGCCCGCGTTGGGCAGGCTGTAGGCGGGGTTGACACCGGCGATGAGCAGGGCGCCCACGCTGCCGGCGTTCATGTCCTTGATCAGCTGCGCCACCGCAGCGTCATCACCCTGCTTCAACCAGCTGTGGTTGGCCAGGTCGATGGTGCTGCCGTAGTTGCCCAGCATCGCGTTGATGCTGTTGACGATGACCTGCGTGCCTTCGTCATTGTGGCCGCAGATCACCACGCAGCGGCCCTTGGCCGCCACGAGTTCCTCGGCGCACTTGGCCACGGCCGCATCGGCCACGCCGCCACCGCCCACGGTGGCTCCGCCGAGCTTCTTCGCCACCGCATCATGCAGACCCATCACCACGGAGGGGATCTGGCTCGGCTTCACGGCCACGCGCTCGTCCGCGTTGGCGCCGCTCAGGCTCATGCGCGCCTCGAACTGCCAGTGGCGGCTCATCGGGCGTGCGTCGGTGGCATCCTCCGGGCGACGGCGGCTGCCGTACTGCCAGGTGTTCTCGGTAACGCTGCCCCATCCGCTCAGGAAGTCGGCGCCCACGCTCACCAGCACATCGGCCTTGCTCAGGTCGTAGCTGGGGAACACACGCTTGCCGAAGCTCTTCAGGTTCGCGTTCACCACGCCGCTGTGGCTGATGGTGTCCATCTGGATGTGCTCCACCTTGCCGGTGGTGGCCGGTGCGGCACCTTCGGCCGCAGGGGCCGCAACGCCGCCGAACTTCGCCTGGAAGGCCGCGATGGCCTGACGCGCGCTGGGGCTGATGACGGTGTTGGTGAGCAGGATCACGCGCTTGCCGCTGCCGGCGATGCGCGTGAGGTTCTCGCCCACGGCCTTGTCCGCAGCGGCCCAGGTGGTGGCGCTCCAGCCGGCCTCGCCGCCGTTCATCATGGGGCCCTTCAGCCGCATGCTGTCGTACAGCGTGATCACCGAGCTGTTGATGCGGGCGTTCAGCGAACCCTTCTTCGCGTTGGGGTTGCGGTTGATGCCGAAGCGCGGGTTGCCCTTGATGTGGATGGGACGGCCCTCGCGGGTCTTCACCAGCACGCTGGCATAGTCCTCACCATCGTAGTACGTGCTGGCGTACCAGTTGGCCACGCCCGGGGTGATCTCCTCGGGCTTGGTCACGTACGGAATGCTCTTCACCACCGGGGCCTCGCAGGCGGCCAGCGTGGCGGCGCCCAGGGAGAAGCCCAGGTATTTGAGGAAGTCGCGGCGGCCCGTGGTGCTGCCCGTGAGCCCGCCATCGGCGAGCGCCTGGTCCAGCGTCAACGGCGCATTGAACTCATTGCGCGGGGCGGCGTTCTCGGCACCGGGCGCCAGTTCGGCCAGGTCCTGCCAGTATCGCTTCGTGCTCGGCATCGTTCGCGCGGTCTTAGTAGTGGCACTTGGCGCATTCCCAGCCGCCAAGCTCCTTCACGGTGATCTTCTCGTCCTCCAGGTACTTCTGCAGCTCGCGGTTGCCCATCGGGGTCTCCTTCAAGCGGCGGTGGATCTCGTCGTAGTAGCCGTTATTGGCCATCTGAACCTCGGTCTCGTTGTGGCACTGGATGCACCAGCCCATGGTGAGGGGGCTCCATTGCTCGGCCACGTCCATCTGGGTGTCCACCGGGCCGTGGCACTTCTGGCACTCGATCTTGCCAATGGCCACGTGCGTGGCGTGGCTGAAGGAGACGTGGTCCGGCATGTTGTGCACCTTGATCCACTGGATGGGCTTCTCCACCCCCGAGTACTTGCTGGTGGCAGGGTCCCAGCCCACGGCCTCGTAGATCTTGGCGATCTCCGCCGTACCCGTGATGGGCCCTTCCTGAATGGCCTTGTGGCAGTTCATGCACACGTTGGCGCTCGGGATCCCAGCGTGCTTGCTCTTCTCGGCGCTGCTGTGGCAGTACTGGCAGTTGATCGCCAGCTTGCCGGCGTGCACCGTGTGGTTGAACTTGATGGGCTGCTCCGGCTTGTAGTGCTCCACGGTATCGCCACCATACACGCCGATGTTGAAGGCCCAGTCCCACGCCTGCAGGATCAGCCACACCACCAGCAACAGGCCGATCACGGAGGCCCAGCCCTTGTTGTTCCAGGCCCAATGCTTGATGCCGCCCCAGAAGCCGCGCTCCGGCTCCGGTGCCAGGCCCTCGGCCTCACGACGGGCGTTGCTCAGCTGGTGCTTCACGCCGCCCAGGCTCAGCACCACCACGAGCAGCAGCAGCACCACGATCAGCAACCACTGCCAGGACACGGTGGCGCCGCCACCCGTGGGGGGAGTCGGTGGTTGCGGACCGCCAGCTGTCTGTTGCGGAGGCGTGTAGTTGTCCGCGTAGTAGAGGATGGCGTCGATCTCCTCATTGGACACCGCGTTGGGCGTCATGAGGCTCTTGTTCCACTTCTCGAAGATCTCCTTGGCGTAGGAATTGCCGGTGGCGATGTACGCGGTGCTGTTCTTCACCCACGCATAGATGTCGCCCTTGCCTTCCCAACGTGCCTTGGCCCCCTTGATGGCGGGGCCGGTCATGTCCTTGTCGGGCTTGTGGCAACTGGCGCAATTGGCCTTGAAGAGCTTCTGACCCTTGTCATAAAGCGCCTGGTCCACCTGACCCTGAGCAAGGGCGGCGGAACAGGACAGAACCAGGACGAGAGTGAAGTGTAGAAGCCCGGCGAAACTCTTGGAGAACCTTGATGGGAGCGGCATTCCGGACAGGTTTGTGACCAAAGGGGACCCTTTGGCGCGGCGCAAAAATAGAAGCCGTGCAATACGGGCACCGGGAGGTCGCCAAATGTCACGGACTTGTACCTTATTTAGAGTGATTCTAAACATGAACGACCGCCGATCGCTGCCTTTCCGTCACTGGTCCGGCCATCTGTTGCCATGCCGGATAACTTCGCCCGCGATGATACGTTCCCTCGCCGCGAGCCTGCTGCTGACGCTGCCCGTGTGGTGCGCTGCACAAGACCCCCGGTTGTACAGCAAGGCTTCTCCACCGGCAGATACGCCGACGGTGGCGGCTGCTGGTGAGGTGACCCTGCACGAGCCCGAACGCATCACGGAGCTCATGAAGGCCTACACCGAGATGCGGCAGCCGCTGAAGGGCTACCGCGTGCAGGTGTTCCTGGGCGACCGCACCAAGGCGGAGGAGGTCCGTCGCCAGTTCATGACGCGCCATACGGACACACCGGCCTACCTCAGCTACCTCGCCCCCAACTTCCGCATCCGCGTTGGCGACCTGCGCACCAAGCTGGAGGCCGAGAAGCTGCGCGAACAGCTGCGGGAGGAGTATCCCGGCCTGTACGTGGTGCCGGATGAGATCGAGATGCCGCGCATCCCGGCACCCGCGCCCGAGGGGACCCCGCCCCGGCCGTGAGCCCGGTGCCGCGGAGCGTTCGCGGTGGTTCGCTTACTTCGTTCGGTCATCCGATACCCATGGCCTTCAGCACGCTCAACAGCCCGTCGTCCCTGTCCAGCACGGACCTCGTCGAAGTGGAGGGAACAGCCCGCTGGGCCCGCGTGGTGGCCATCGCCGGTTTCGTGTTCCTGGGGCTCACCCTCATCCTCGGCATCGTGCTCAGCCGCATGCTGGGGAAGGTGCTTGCCATGCAGGCCCTGATGACCGGGCAGGTGCTGCCCTTCGATCCGTCCGTCGTTGGCACGGTGTACCTGGTGGTCACCGTGTTCATCGTGGTCATCTACTTCTTCCCCGCGTTCTTCCTTTTCCAATATGCCCAGCGCACGCTGCGGTCGGTGCACAACGGCTTCGATCCGGGCAGCTTCACCGACGGCCTCCGCGCGCACCGCTCCTTCTACACCTACACGGCCATCCTCCTCATCATCCTCGGGGCCCTGTACCTGCTGAGCATGGCGTTGGTGCTCGCCGCCTTCTCGACATTGCCCGCGCTGCCTGCGGGAATGGACGCGGGCATGCCGATGTGATCGCCGCTGGCGCCCCCTGACATCCATCAGGTGTCCATCGGGCGCACGGCACCACCTTTCGGGTATGCTCCTACCTGTGCCCCTCCTGCTCCGACGGTCCTTCACCGCAATGATCCTGTTGCCGCTGCACGTGCTCGGCCAACCCCTGCTCGTGGCGGATGCCGGCCCGGATGCCGCGCTCTGCGCAGGCGGTTCCGTCGTTCTCGGCGCGGAACCCGCTGCGACCGGGGGCATACCTCCTTACGCGTATAGCTGGACCCCGCCGATCGGCTTGAACGACCCGGCGCTCGCGAACCCCACCTGCGCAACGGCCGTCACCGTGACCTATACGTTGCTGGTATCCGACGCAACGGGTGCAGTGGCCACGGATCAGGTGACCGTGACGGTACTGCCCACCACCAACGCGGAGATGGGGGTGCTGGAGCCCGCGTTCCAGTCCGAATACAACGGGTACCCCACGTTCACGCAATGCGCTCCGGACGCCAGCGCGTCCTTCACCTTCTTCAACACCGGCACCGTGCTGGCCGGCTCCAGCTTCACGGTCGACTGGGGCGATGGCAGCCCCGTGTACACCTCGGGACAACCGGACTGGACCACCCAGCACCTCTATGGCAGCGGCCTCCATATGCTCACCTACACCGTGGCCCCGCCGGACGGCTGTCCGGAAAGCACCACCTACCAGGTGTTCCTTGGCACCGACCCCAGTGGTGGATTCAGCACGGACCCGAACACCTCCCTCTGCCAGGGTGATGTCCTATCGCTCTACATCTCCAACACGGCGTCCAACACGAACGGCACCGTGTACATCGTGGATCCGGGAGATGGTGGGCCGAACCTGCAATTCCCGCATCCACCACCGGCCCAGATCGACCACACCTACCTGGCGAGCAGCTGCCCGGACGGGTCGTTCACGGCCTACTTCACCGCAGTGAACCCCTGTGGCCAGAGCCTGGGCCAGATCAGCCCGATCCGGGTCTCGGAAACGCCGACCGCGAGCTTCACCCTGGCCCCGGACGACACGGTGTGCGTGGACGAACCCGTCACGTTCACGGATCAGAGCCTCGGGCAGGAAGCGCCCGTCTGCGGTCCTCCGGCCCACGTCTGGCGGGTGGAACCGCCCACGGTGCTGCTGTTCTCCGGAAGCCTCGGCAGCATGAACGGACAGCCGGATGACCATGGGTCCTGGACAAGCGGCTCGCCGGAGATCGTGCTCTACTTCCTGCAACCCGGCACCTACACCCTCACCGACCGTGTGGGCAACGTCTGCGGACAGGACAGCACGAGCACCACCGTTGTGGTGGACTGCATCACGGGGATACCCGGATCCGCGGATGAAGGGCTCCGGCTGCTGCCGGACCAGGTCGCCGGGGGCTGGGTACTGCAACGCCCGGACATGGTGCCCGGTGAGCTCGTGGTGGTGGACATGACCGGCCGCACCGTGCAACGGCAGCGCGTGGGGCGGGAACAGCGCATCATGATCGGCTTGGACGACCACGCGCCCGGTGGCTACCTGGTATCGCTCCGGACCGGCCACCTGCACAGGACCATCCGCCTGATGAAGCCCTGAGCGACCCGCAAGGGATGAATGCACGAAGGGCCCGGCGATCGCCGGGCCCTTCGCCTAGAACGGTCGTTGCCGATCGTGCGGTCAGTCGTTCAGCGTGCGCTTCACCTCCACCATCTCGAAGGCTTCGATGTGGTCGCCCACCTTGATGTCGTTGAACCGCTCCACGTTGAGGCCGCACTCGTAGCCGTGCGTCACCTCCTTCGCATCGTCCTTGAAGCGCTTCAGTGAACCGAGCTCGCCGGTGTAGATCACGATGCCGTCGCGGATCACGCGCACCCTGCCGGTGCGGGTGAGCTTGCCGTCCAGCACGTAACAGCCGGCCACGGTGCCCACCTTGCTGATCTTGAAGACGTCGCGCACCTCGGCGGTACCGATGATCTTCTCCTCCTCCTTCGGCGCCAGCATGCCCTCCATGGCCTGCTTCAGCTCCTCGATGGCGTTGTAGATGATGGAGTACAGGCGGATCTCGATCTCCTCCGTCTCGGCCAGCTTGCGGGCACCCACCGTGGGGCGCACCTGGAAGCCGACGATGATGGCATTGGAGGCGCTGGCCAGCAGCACATCGCTCTCGGCGATCGGGCCCACGGCCTTGTGGATCACGTTCACCTTGATGTTCTGCGTGCTCAGCTTCAGCAGCGAATCGGTGAGCGCCTCCACGGAGCCGTCCACGTCGCCCTTGACGATGATGTTGAGCTCCTTGAAGTCGCCGATGGCGAGGCGGCGGCCGATCTCGTCCAGCGTGATGTGCTTGCGGGTGCGCATGCCCTGCTCGCGCTGGAGCTGCTGGCGGCGCGTGGCGATCTGGCGTGCCTCACGCTCGTCCTCCATCACATAGAAGTGGTCGCCCGCGTTGGGTGCACCGTCAAGGCCAAGGATGGAAACGGGCATGGACGGCCCCGCCTCGGTGACGGCCTGGCCGCGCTCGTTGAACATGTTGCGGACGCGACCGCTGAACTGGCCCACGAGCAGCACGTCGCCCTTGTGCAGGGTGCCCGATTCCACCAGCAGGGTGGTCACGTAGCCACGGCCCTGCTCCAGGGAGCTCTCGATCACCACACCGGTGGCCCGCTTGCCCGGGTCGGCCTTCAGGTCCAGCATCTCGGCCTCCAGCAGCACCTTCTCCAGCAACTGGTCGATGCCCTGGCCCTTCTTGGCGCTGATCTCCTGCGTCTGGGACTTGCCGCCCCATTCCTCCACCAGGATGTTCATCTGGCTCAGCTGCTCGCGGATCTTGTCCGCATTGGCGCCGGGCTTGTCGATCTTGTTGAAGGCGAACACCATCGGCACGCCGGCGGCCTGCGCGTGGTTGATCGCTTCGCGTGTCTGCGGCATCACGCTGTCGTCCGCCGCGATCACGATGATGGCGATGTCCGTGACCTGCGCACCGCGCGCACGCATGGCCGTGAAGGCCTCGTGACCCGGGGTGTCCAGGAAGGCGATGTGCTTGCCGTTGGGCAGCTGCACGTTGTACGCACCGATGTGCTGGGTGATGCCACCGGCCTCGCCCGCCACCACGTTGGCATTGCGGATGTAGTCCAGCAGGGAGGTCTTGCCGTGGTCCACGTGACCCATCACCGTAACGATGGGCGGGCGCGTGACCAGGCGGCGCGGATCGTCATCCTCCTCCAGCTTCTGCTCGCCCACCTCGGCACTGACGAACTCCACCTTGAAGCCGTACTCCTCGGCGATCACCGCCAGGGTCTCGGCATCCAGTCGCTGGTTGATGCTCACCATCATGCCCAGCGCGAAGCAGGCCTTGATGATGTCGGTGACGGGCACGCTCATCATGGAGGCCAGTTCGCTGGCGGTGACGAACTCGGTCACCTTGAGCGTCTTTCCGGCCAGGTCACGTGCGGCCTGTTCCTCCTCGAAGCGCTGGTAGCGCTGGTCCCGCTTCTCGCGGCGCATCTTGGCACCACGGCTCTTGCCGCCGCCACCGGTGAGGCGGGCGAGCGTTTCGCTCACCTTCCGCTTCACCGCGTTCTCGTCCAGCTCGCCAGGGCGGCCCGTCGGCGAAGTGCGCTGCTCGGCCTGTACGGCGCGGTCGATGTTCACCGGACCGGGCTTCACGATGCGCTTGCGGCGTCCGGCGGCGTCCGTGCCGGAGCCGGGGCGTTCCGTCGGTTTGCGCTCGCGTTCCACGGGCAGCTCGATCTTCCCGAGGGTCTTCGGGCCGGTGAGCTTCGCCACGTTCACCCGGATGGTCTCCGGCTCTGCGGGCGCTGCAGGAGGGGCCGGCGGCGCGGGCGGGGCGGCCGGAGCTGCGGCTGCCGGGGCCGGGGCGGGGGGAGCTGCCGGAGGTGGTGCCACCTCCTTGGCGGCCCGCTTCTTGGGCGCATCCAGGTCGATCTTGCCCAAGGTCTTCGGGCCGGCGGCCTTCTCCACCTTGGCCTTGATCACATCCGACGCAGCGGCTTCCACCGGGGCGGCTGCCGGGGGGGGCGCCGGGGCGGGTGCGGGTGCCGCGGGTGCCGGCTCGGGCGCGGCTGCGGCCGGCTTTGCCACCGGAGCGGCCGGGGCCGCGGCGGCAGCGCGCCGCGGCGCTTCCTTGGTGCCGCTCTGCAGGATCACGCTTTCGCGTTCGGCCCGCGCCTGCACCGTCTGCTTGCTCATCTCCTTCTCGGCCTTGTCCGTGCCGAACTGGGCGAGCAGCAGGTCGTAGAGCTCCCCACTGATCTTGGTGTTGGGGTTCTGCTCCACGGTATGCCCCTTGGAGGCCAGGAACTCCACGACCGTGTGAAGGCCTTGGTTGAACTCCCGGGCCACCTTGCTCAATCGTACCGTCTTGTCCGCCGTTTCGCTCATGCGTATTGCTATCTCCCGCGGTACCGCCCGCGTTCTCAGTTGTCCGTTGTCCGTCCGTTCCCGTTCCTCTTCCGATCGCCAACCACCGGCTGCCACTGACAACCGACAACTGACCACCGTCGCTTACTTCTCCAGCTCGGCCTTCAGGATCCGCAGCACCTCCGCCACCGTTTCCTCCTCCAGGTCCGTGCGCTTCACCAGTTCCTCCTGGCCCACGTCGAGCACGCTGCGGGCCGTATCGCAGCCGATGTTCTTCAGTTCGTCGATGATCCACTGTTCGATCTCGTCGGCGAAGTCGTCCAGCGCCACGTCATCGGTCACCTCGTCCGTCTCGCGGTACACATCGATCTCGTAGCCCGTGAGGCGGCCGGCGAGCTTGATGTTGTGCCCGCCCTTGCCGATGGCCAGGGCCACCTGATCGGGCTTCATGTACACCTCCGCACGCTTGTGCTCGCCGTCCAGCTTGATGCTGCCGATCTTGGCGGGGCTCAGCGCGCGCTGGATGAGCAGCTGCTCGTTGTTGGTGAAGTTGATCACATCGATGTTCTCGTTGCGCAGCTCGCGCACGATGCCGTGGATGCGGCTGCCCTTCATGCCCACGCACGCGCCCACCGGGTCGATGCGGTCGTCGTAGCTCTCCACCGCCACCTTGGCGCGCTCGCCCGGCTCGCGCACGATGCGCTTGATGGTGATGAGCCCATCGGCCACCTCGGGCACCTCCTGTTCGAAGAGCTTCTCCAGGAACTCCGGCGCCGTGCGGCTCAGGATCACACGCGGGCTGTTGTTGTGCATCTCCACCTTCCACACCACCGCCCGCACGCTGTCGCCCTTCTTGAAGAAGTCGGTCTTGATCTGCTGGTCCTTGGGCATGATCAGTTCGTTGCCCTCGTCGTCCAGGATCAGTGTTTCGCGCTTCCAGATCTGGTACACCTCACCGGTGATGATCTCGCCCACCCGCTCCTTGTACTTGTTGTACAGGTGGTCCTTCTCCAGCTCCATGATGCGCCCCTGGAGGTTCTGCTTGATGGAGAGGATGTTGCGGCGCATGAACTCCGGGAGCTTGATCTCCTGGCTCACCTCCTCGCCCACTTCAAAGTCGGGGTCGATCTTGCGCGCCTCGCTCAGCTCGATGTCCAGGTTGTCGTCCTCGCTGAAGCCATCCTCCACGATCACGCGGTTGTGCCAGATCTCCAGGTCGCCGCGGTCGGGGTTGATGATGACGTCCACGTTGGCTTCTTCGCCAAGCTTCTTCTTGACGACGCCTTTGAACACATCCTCCAGGATGCCCATCATGGTCACCCGGTCGATGTTCTTCAACTCCTTGAACTCGGAGAACGATTCGATGAGGTTCAGTGTGCTCATGGCACTTGCTTCTTCAATTGATGTTGACGCTTGCTTGTGTTGATCGGATGACGGCGAAGGGGATCACCGTCGGCTCTTCCTCCAGTTTGGGCGCGCGGCCCTTGATCTTGCTGGGCACCTCGCGCTGCAGGGTGAGCGCCTCGTCCGTGTGCGCCAGCAGGCGGCCCTTGGTGGTGCGGCCGTCCGTGGTGAGCACCTCCACCATGCGCCCGATGTGCTTGCGGTACTGCCGCGGCACGCGGAACGGCCGGCCCATGCCCGGGCTGCCCACCTCCAGCTCCACATCGTCCAAGGCTTCGCCCAGGGCATCGCGCAGGCCTTGATTGATGGCGATGAGATCGTCCAGGGTGATGGCCTTGTCGTTGTCCACCTCCACGATGGCCTTGCCGCTCGGGCGCACCTCGGCGTGCACCAGGAAATGCGGGGAGCCCGCCAGCTGGCGTTCCAAGGCCTCGGTGAGGGCAGTGGTGGTGATCATTCGGCACGCTGCCGGTGGGGAACAAAAAAGAGGGGCGGTCCCCTCTTTCCTCTTTTCCCGCCGACGAACGAGCGCAAATGTAGGCATTCCCGGCGAACGCCGAAGCCAGGACCACACCCGCCCGGCCCCGCGCAGGCCGGCATCCCGGCCCATCGCCGTTCGGCACGCGATCGGCAGAGGTTGGGGGCATGCGTTGGGCGTGGGTCATTCCTTTGGTGCTATGCGCCGCCTCTCCGGCGATCGCCCAGTTCCACCAGGCCCCCGTGGCGTACCAGGGGCACAGCTATCCGGTGGTGCGCATCGGCACGCAGTGGTGGTTCGCCGAGAACCTGCGCACGGAACTGTACCGCAACGGCGACACCATCCCAACGCTGCCCCAAGTCCAGGTCTGGCGCTTCACGCGCTCTGGTGCACAGGCCGTGTACCGCAGCGATCCCGCCATGCTCCAAGCCTACGGCCGCCTCTACAACTGGTACGCGGCCACCGACCCGCGCGGCATCTGTCCGCAGGGCTGGCATGTGCCCTCCGCCGCGGAATGGGACACGCTCGCGCTCGCTTTGGGCGGAGACAGCGTGGCCGGCGGCCTGCTGAAGGACACGTTGCAGTGGGATCGACCGAACACCGGCGCCACCAACGCCAGCGGTTTCAACGGGCGGCCCGGCGGCGCGCGCTCCAACATCGGCGACAGCGTGTTCGAGGGGGCCTATGGCTACTTCTGGACAAGCACCTTGGAAGGCCCGGACAAGGCGGTGTTCCGCTTCCTGGGCACCTACAACGCCGACCTGTACCGGAACAGCAGCGAACCGCAGGACGGGTTCTCTTGCCGTTGTGTGAGAGACCCATGAGGTCCGGGCAACGCAGCTAGCTTTGGTCCATGCGCACCTTGATCCTGGCCCTTACCTTGATGCTGATGGGCCTCCGGGCGATCGGTCAGGACGGTGCACCCAAGCCGAGCGTGTCCGACGCGCCGCACATGGGCATGGGCATCGGCTTGGACATGGGCGGGATCGGACTGCGTGCGGATGTGCCTGTGACCCGCCGCATCGCGGTCCTCGGCGGTGCCGGCTACGCGTTGGCAGGCATCGGCTGGAACGCCGGGCTCCAGTACCGCTTCATGCCCGACCGGAAGGCCGGCCTCTTCTGCGCCGCCCTTTACGGCTACAACGCCGCCATCAAGCTCAAAGGAGGAAGCCAGCACGATGCCCTTTACTACGGACCCAGTGTGGGCGCCGGGGTGGAACTGCGCCGTGCGCACACCACCAACTTCTGGAAGATCGCCCTGTTCGTGCCGTTCCGTTCGGCGGACTTCGATGACGACCTGCAGGAACTGAAGGACAAGGGTTACTTCAAGGACAAGCAACCACCGTGGCCGGTGCTCTTCGGGGTGGCCTACCACTTCGAGCCCTGAGGGCCAGGTGCTTGCCAACTGGCGCTCGAGTGCGGTGGGCTATTGCCAGCAACCGGCGCTTGGCTCAATGCATGCGTCAGCGGACTGCCGAGTGCCGCGCGAGCGGATCCGCCTCCGACGGTCTCCGGCAACTCAACCACCCCAGCCCTGGCAGCACCAAGCGATCTGCATGGAACAGCATGCATCCGGAGAGCCTAATACCTATGTTAGGTGCATGAGCACCGTGGAAACCGCCGCATCGCCTTCGCGATCCGCTTCGGCGGAGCAAGGAGGCGGGCGGCAAATTGGGCACTCGGCGCAGCCGAGCGCCGGTCGGGAACTGCCAACCGGACTTTACCTGTTGCGCTGTACCAACGGCTCCACTGTCCGCTTCCTCATTCCCTGATCGAACACGGATGTGGCGCTCCTGTTACTTCGGTATCGCGCTGTTCGCTTGCACCGGTGCATCGCTTCGCGCGCAGCTTTGGCAAGATACCGGGCTTCCCACCGAAGTGGTCGACTGGGGCAACTTCCTCTTGGACACCAACAGCAACACCCTCTACGTGTCTGGCATCAATCAGGTTTTTCCTGGTGAGACCGGGGTGTTCTTGAACGATGGCAGCGGTTGGGATACCCTCGGCTACTTCGGCAATGTGGTGTTCACCATGATCCTCTATCACGATACGCTCATCGTAGGCGGTGGTTTCGAGTCGGTGAACGGAGATGCCATCGCCAACCTGGCCTATTTCAACGGTACGACTTGGAACTCCTACGGCGCCTTTGATCAGGGTGTACGTAAGCTCCGCGTGATCGATGGCGAGCTCTATGCCCTGGGCGTCTTCAGCCTGGTGGATGGCCAGCCCGCCGATGGCATCGCCAAGCGCGTTGGCGACCATTGGGTGCCCGTGGGGGACTTCGGTGACGTGTCAGAACCGGACCTCTTCGATGTGATCAAGTACCAAGGTGATCTGATCGCATGTGGAAATATGAGCATCACCGGCGAGACATACCGCGATGTCTACATCTACCAAGACGGTGAATGGGGGCCTCTGGGCGGCGGGCTCTTCGGTACGGTGAGCGGAGGTTGGGTGATGACCATTTACCACGATGAGCTCATCCTGGGCGGCAACTTCTTCATCAGCGCTGGCAACGCCGGCCAGTGCATCATGCGCTGGAACGGCGCCATCTGGCAACCCCTGGGCGTGGGCACCACCGACAACAGCGATTCATACAGCTCTTCATACAACATCCACGCGCTCTGCGTACGCGACGACAAGCTCTTCGTAGGTGGTGGTTTTTCCTACGCCGGGCATGTGCCCGCCCAAGGCATCGCCACCTGGGATGGGGTGCAGTGGTGCGGTCTGGGCAGCCAGTTGGGGCTCGTACACGACATCGTCTTCTACAACGACACACTCTACGCCATGGTGAGCAACAACTGGATCGATGGTGAGCACAACAACGGTTGCGTGCGCTACCTGGGTGCCACCTACGCGGATACCTGCAGCCTGCCCACGTCGGTGGCTCCTACGCCCACCATTCCGCACGCCGCATCGGTGGTATACAGCGATGGTGCCTGGCAGGTGCAGGGCCTGCCTGATGGCCCTGCGGACTTCACGCTGCTCGATGCCACGGGCCGTGTCCTGGCCGCGGGCACGTTGCGGTCATCCGGTGCAAGGTCCCAGGCGCTGCCGTTCAAGGCCTCCGCACCGGGCGTGCATGTGCTGCTGCTGCACGATGGGACCGTACTGCGCTTTGTGGCGGAGTGATCGATCAGGGCTTCAGCCCCACCAGCTTGCCATCCTGGATCACCCACACCTTGGTGCCGTGCATCTTGGCGATGCGGCGGGCCTCCTTGGCGGCGCGCTTGAGGGCCTTGGTGACCGCGTCCACGAATTCGTCGGACTGCTTTGTTCTTGAAGCCTTGCTCATGGATGTCGCTCCAATAGTATGGGCACAGGTCCTGAGTTCTCGTACACCGCCCAAGCGTCAGCCAAAGGCCGATACAGCGCCACGAAGTTAGGCCATCCGCGTTCGTAACGCCGCCGCACATCAACCTCCGGCACGTGATGACCGCCTTGCTTCACCCGATGCGCCACCCGCTTAATGGCCAATTCGGTGGACTCCAACCGCAAAAAGACCATCTCCACTCTGTATCCAGCGCGCTTCATCCGCTGAAGCAGATTCACATACGTGCGCCCGCTCAAGGTGGACTCCAAAGCGAACGATCCCTGGGTCCTGATCAGCCGGTCCAGTTCTGACAAGAGCAATCGACCAGCCGCCCTTGCGGCCAACTCGGGGTGCAAAGGAGAAAGTCCGCTTGCTATCAGGTCGGCATTGACGAAGTGCCTTATTCCCTGGGCTTCTGTAAGGAACTGGCGTGCGAACGTCGTCTTTCCGGCACCGTTCGGGCCGGCGATGATGATGCACCGGGGCTTCCGCTTCTTCACGCCGACGCACTCACCTTCTTCACCCCTTTCACAGGGAGCATCTCCTTCACCGCCGCGATGAGCGCCTTGTCGTCGAAACCGCACTCTGCGTACAGTTCGTTCTGCGTGCCGTGCTCGATCCAGCGGTCGGGGATGCCGAGGCGCTTCACCTGGGCGTTGTAGCCGTGGTCGGCCATGAACTCGAGCACCGCGCTGCCCATGCCGCCCTGCACACAGCCATCCTCGATGGTGACCACGTGCTTGAACTTGCCGAAGACCTCGTGCAGGAGCAGCTCGTCCAGCGGCTTCACGAAGCGCATGTCGTAGTGGGCCACGCTGTAGCCTTCGGCCTGGAGCACATCGATGCCCTTGGCGGCGATGTTGCCGATGTGGCCGATGCTGAGCACCGCGATGTCGGAGCCCGAGCGCAGCTTGCGGCCCGTGCCCACCTTGATCTCCTTGAAGGGCGTCTTCCACTCGGTCATCACGCCTTCACCCCGCGGGTAGCGGATGCTGAAGGGACCCTGGTCGGGCAGCTGCGCGGTGTACATCAAGTTGCGCAGTTCCTCCTCGTTCATGGGCGCGCTCACCACCATGTTGGGGATGCAGCGGAAGTAGGCGAGGTCGAAGGCGCCGTGGTGCGTGGGACCGTCGGCACCGGCCAGGCCGCCGCGGTCCAGGCAGAACACGACGTTGAGCTTCTGCAGCGCCACATCGTGCACCACCTGATCGTAGGCGCGCTGCATGAAGGAGCTGTAGATGTTGCAGAAGGGCACCAGCCCCTGCGTGGCCATACCTGCGCTGAAGGTGACGGCGTGCTGCTCGGCGATGCCCACGTCGAAGGCGCGCTCGGGCATGGCCTTCATCATGATGTTGAGCGAGCAGCCCGTGGGCATGGCCGGCGTGACGCCGACGATCTTGTCGTTCTTCTCGGCCAGCTCCACGATGGTGTGGCCGAACACGTCCTGGTACTTGGGCGGCTGCGGGCTCTTGGGCACCACCTTGATGATCTCGCCGGTCTCCTTGTTGAAGAGGCCGGGCGCGTGCCACACGGTGGGGCTGCCCTCCTCGGCCGGGCCGTAGCCCTTGCCCTTCATGGTCACCGTGTGCAGGATCTTGGGACCGGGGATGTCCTTGAGGTCGCGCATCACCTTCACCAGGCGCTCCACGTCGTGGCCGTCCACCGGACCGAAGTAGCGGAACTGGAGGCTCTCGAAGAGGTTGCTCTGCTTGAGCAGCGCGCTCTTCAGCGCGTTCTCCACCTTCTGCACCGCGCTCTGGGCGTTGGGGCCGAACTTGCTGATCTTGCCCAGCAGGTTCCACACCTCGTCCTTCACCTTGTTGTAGGTGTGGCTGGTGGTGATGTCGGTGAGGTACTCCTTCAGAGCACCGACGTTGGGGTCGATGCTCATGCAGTTGTCGTTGAGCACCACCAGCAGGTCGCTGTTGGCGGTGCCGCCGTGGTTGAGCGCCTCGAAGGCCATGCCGGCCGTCATGGCGCCGTCGCCGATCACCGCCACGCACTGCCGGTCGGTCTCGCCCTTGAGCTTGCTGGCCACGGCCATGCCCAGCGCCCCGCCGATGGAGGTGCTGCTGTGGCCCACGCCGAAGGTGTCGTACTCGCTCTCGCTGCGCTTGGGGAAGCCGCTGATGCCCTTGTGGATGCGGTTGGTGTGGAACACCTTCCGCCGGCCGGTGAGGATCTTGTGGCCGTAGGCCTGGTGCCCCACGTCCCACACGAGCTGGTCGTAGGGCGTGTTGAACACGTAGTGCAGGGCCACGGTGAGCTCCACCACGCCCAGGCTGGCACCGAAGTGGCCGCCCTTCACGCTCACCACGTCGATGATGAACTCGCGGAGCTCCTTGCACACCTGCTCCAGCTGGTCCTCGGGCAGGGCGCGCAGGTCGGCGGGCAGCGCGATGCGCTCCAGGAGCGGATAGGTGCCGGGGGTCGGTTCGAAGGTGTTGGGCATACCGTAGGTGAACAAAGGTAGGGGACGCATGGTTCGCCGATCCGGTAACGAACGGGGCCACCCGTTCCTTGGTATGCCCGGATCAAACCCGGCACCATCTTCGCTGTCCAATCGCCATAACCCGATCGCCATGAGGACCCAGGCCCTGCTCATCGCCGCCCTCCCCCTTGCGCTGCTCGCGCAGGAGCCGGCGCCCACGGACAGCACCGGGCTGCCCGGGGACCAGTTCAGCCTGCAGGGCGCCTTGGAGCTCTTCAAGGACAACATTGAGCTGGAGGTGTTCGAGAAGGCCCTGAACACAGAGGACAACCACGTGAACAACCTCGACCTCAACAACGACGGCCAGGTGGACTACGTACGGGTGGAGGCGCTGCGTGAGGGCGATGCCGTGGTGGTGACGCTGCGCGTGCCGGTGAGCGCCACCGAGAACCAGGACGTGGCGGTGATCGAGATCGAGAAGGTGGGGCCGGACAGCGCCATCCTGCAGATCCGGGGCGACGAGGACCTGTACCCGGAGGGCACCATCGTGGAGCCGTTCGCCGAGGTGGAAGGTGCCGCCAAGGAAGGCAAAGGCCCCTCGGCCCCGGCGCTTCTGCAGGTGCAGGTGGTGGTGAACGTATGGAGCTGGCGCCCCGTGCCGTTCTGCTTCAGCCCGCGCTTCTTCCCCTTCTCCTCCGTCTGGGTCTGGGGCAACTACCCGCCGTGGTGGCGCCCCTGGCGTCCGCATCCCTGGCGCGTGTGGTGGGGCTGGGGCTTCCGCTACCGCACGTGGTACCGCCCATGGCCGCATTGCCGCGTGGTGCGTGCCCATGCCGTGTATGCGCCGCGCCGGGTGCGCAGTGCTGCGGTACGCACGCGGTACGAGGACGCGCACATCCGCCACGCCCGCACACGTCCAGCACCTGCACCTGCGGCGCGCCCGGCGATGAAGAACACCGGCAAGGCGAAGCCGGCAAAGACCAGGCCTGCCACCAAGCCTGCGACCAAGCCTGTGACCAAACCCGCTGTGCGCCCGGCGCCGAACAAGGTGAGCCCCAGGCCACCACGCGCGCCGAAAGGGGGCCGGAAATAGGCCACAAGAGCTGATCCGCATCCGCGCAACGCGTTCAGTGTCGTAGCGGAACTTGGTCCGTCGGTCGCAGCGATCGAGGGAGTCATCCAACCCTTCTTGAGCGGAGCGCCAAGTGGTCTTGCGGCGCCCTCCGTTCCATCAACGCAGCATCCCGGTCCATCCACTCCAACGGATACTTGGGGGCCGCGGGGCAACGTTGGTGCGCGCCGGGTTGTCCTTCTTGTGTATCGACACAGCCATGAAGACCTCCCGGATCCTGAGCCTGCTGCTCATCCTGCCACAGTTCCTGCACGCCCAACAACCCGACTGGCTCGTGGGCTGGCCCGTGAACTGGACCATGAACCCCAGCATGCCCCGGCATGTGCTGGCCTCTTCCCCCGGAGGTGAACTAATGACCGCCCGCGTCGACGGGGTCACCCAGATCTATGGCAGCGAGGTGTTCGGTGCGGCCGTGGTGCACCGCCTGGACCCCGGCATCGGCCAGCCGTTGTGGTCGTGCGCACTGGGGACCACCACCACCGTGAACTGCGGCGCGGTGGATGACGATGGGAACGTTTACGTGGCCGGCCAGTTCATGGAGGCCCTTGCGCTCTGTGACGGGTCCACGCTCGGACACACCGGCAGCGGGCTGGACGTGGACCTCTTCCTCATCAAGTTCGACCCCGCCGGCATGCCCCTGTGGAAGCGCAACATCTCGATCGCACAACCCAACGCGACCATGATGGCCGCCCTGGCCATCGACCCGAACGGCGATCTGTGGTACGCCACGAGCGACTTCATGCTCACCCACATCAACCGGGTGGATGCCAGCGGCAATGACGTCGAGATCCGGACCATTGACGGCGGCAAGACGATCGGCGGCATGAGCTTCGATCCGTGGGGCGGGCTGTACGTGAGCGGCGGGTGTGACAACTCGGGCTTCGCCTTCGGAGGCCTCACGCCCACGCTCCCCACGAACGAGCCCTACCTCATGTTCCTGTGCCGCTTCAAGCCTGACGGCACCGGTGACTGGGCGCAGTTCGCGCACGATGTCACCTTCCAGTTCCCCGTGGTGGTGGCCGACGCCTTCGGACATGCCTACATCGCCGGCAGCATCCTGGGCGCAACGGAGTGGGGCGGCCTGCCGGTGAACGGCGCCGACTGGATCTCGGCCATGTTCCTGGCCAAGGCGGACAGCACCGGGCAGTTCCTGTGGACCCTGGAGAGCGACACGGCGGGCGGGCCCATCACCGGTGATGTGGAGGCCGGCCTGCGTGGCTGCCTTGCGGTGGATGGTGCCGGCAACCCTTACCTCATCGGAAGCGTGCGCGGCCAGGTGGACTGGGGCAACGGCGTGGTGAGCGATGCGGTGAGCATGGGCCAATACGCGCAGACGATCGTGGCCTTCGACCCCAACGGCACACCCCTATGGGCCTCGAACAGCGCGCCCCTCGGCGTCGTTGTCAGCCAGAGCCTCACCTGCCCCGCCAACGGCACGCTCTACTTCAGCAACCACGCGAACGACCTGTTCAGCTTCCCCCCACTGCAAACGGGCGCGAGCGGCGTGCAGACCTACACCATCGGACGCATCAGCAACAGCTCCACCGGTGTTCAGGACCAGGCGCAGGGGTCAGAGGTCACCGCCTACCCCTCTCCGTTCACCGACGGCTTCCGCATCAGCCCACGCCCCGCGCCCGCTACCGTAGTGCGTGCCATGGATGCCAGCGGCCGCGTGGTGTACAGCGGAAGCTACCGCGACGACCTTGGCTCCGATTGGCCGGCCGGGCTCTATTCCGTGGAGCTGCGGGAAAGCAGCGCGCGCAATGTGCTGCGGGTGGTGAAGGAGTGACCTACCCCTTCCTGAGGAACGCGTCCCATCCCTGGGCCGTGAGCTCGTGCTCGCCGCCCTGCCTGTCCACCAAGCGATAGCCGCTGTTCGCGTCGGTCATGTGCCCCACCACCGTGAGGTTCGGGTTGCCCTTGATGGCCTCGAAGTCGGCCTGGCGGATGGTGAAGAGCAGCTCGTAGTCCTCGCCACCACTGAGCGCGCAGGTGGTGGGATCGAGGTGGAAGTCGCGGGCCGTGTTGTAGGTGGCCGGGTCGATGGGCAGCTTCTCGTCATAGAGCCGCACGCCCACACCGGAGCTGCGGGCGATGTGGATGGCCTCGCTCGCAAGCCCGTCGCTGATGTCGATCATGGCGGTGGGCTTCACCCCCAGTTGCTTCAGCAGGGCCACGATGTCCTTCCGGGCCTCCGGCTTCAGCTGGCGCTCCAGGATGTAGTCGTGGCCGGCCAGGTCGGGTTGGGCGCCGGTCTCGGTGAACACGGCCTTCTCGCGCTCGAGCACCTGCAGCCCCATGTAGGCACCGCCGAGGTCACCGCTCACCACCAGCAGGTCGTGCTCGCCGGCGCCATTGCGGTATACCAGCTCCTCCGGATGCGCGGCGCCGATGGCGGTCACCGCGATCACCAGGCCGCTGCGGCTGCTGCAGGTGTCGCCGCCCACCAGGTCCACGCCGTACTGCCGGCACGCCAGCAGCATGCCTTCGTACAGCTCATCCACCGCCTCCACCGGGAACCGGTTGCTCAGGGCCAGCGCCACGGTCACCTGCCGGGGCTCGGCGTTCATGGCGTACACATCGCTCAGGTTCACCACGATGGCCTTGTAGCCCAAGTGCTTCAGCGGCATGTACGCCAGGTCGAAGTGCACGCCTTCCACCAGCATGTCGGTGGTGATCACCTGATGCAGCCCCGAGGGATCGATCACCGCGGCATCATCGCCGATGCCCTTCACAGAGGAGGGCTGGGTAAGCTGGACGCGCGCGGCGAGGCGGTCGATAAGGCCGAACTCGCCCAGGGCGGAGAGCTCGGTGCGGGAGGGGGTGTCTGCCATGGTTCTTGGCCGCGAAGGTACCCGGCGAACCTCCGGACCCCGCCAGGTGTTCCTCCGCCGCTCTTGGCCGCACGCCATAGAGGGTATACCTTTGCTCTGAAACTTGTTTAGACTGTTTCTAAATAAGAGCGCGACACCATGATCAAGGTCTCCGAACCCGCCAAGGCGGAAGTCACCAAGCTCCTGGGCCAGGAGGGCCGCGGCCCGAACCACTTCGTGCGCGTGGGCGTGAAGGGCGGCGGCTGCAGCGGCCTGATGTACGACCTCACCTTCGATGACCAGCTGAAGGACGGCGACAAGGTTTTTGAGGACAACGGCGTGAAGGTGGTGGTGGACAAGAAGAGCCTGCTCTACCTGCTCGGCACCACCCTCGATTTCAGCGGCGGCCTCAATGGCAAGGGCTTCCAGTTCGTGAACCCCAACGCGAGCCGGACCTGCGGCTGTGGCGAGAGTTTCAGTATTTGAACCAAGGTGAAAGCAAACCACAGAGGACACAGATAATTGCGACCATCCACCATGAGCTCCTCTGTGCTCTCCGTGGCCTCTGTGGTTAACAACTGAGTGATGGCACAAGACACCGACGACATCCTCCGCGAGGTCACCGAGAAGGAATATGCCTACGGTTTCGTCACGGACATCGAGAGCGAGAAGGCGCCCAAGGGCCTGAACGAGGACATCGTGCGCTTCATCAGCGCCAAGAAGAACGAGCCGGAATGGATGCTCGAGTGGCGCCTGGAGGCCTTCCGCCTGTGGCAGAAGATGGAGGAGCCGGATTGGGCCCACGTGCACTACCCCAAGATCGACTACCAGAACGCCTACTACTACAGCGCGCCGAAGAAGAAGCCCACGCTCAACAGCCTGGACGAGGCCGACCCTGAGCTGGTGAAGACCTTCGAGAAGCTGGGCATCTCGCTGGAAGAGCAGAAGCGCCTGGCCGGTGTGGCCGTGGACGTGGTGTTCGACAGCGTGAGCGTGAAGACCACCTTCCAAGCCGCGTTGAAGGAGAAGGGCATCATCTTCATGAGCTTCAGCGAAGCCGTGAAGGAGCATCCCGATCTGGTGAAGAAGTACCTGGGCAGCGTGGTGCCGCGCACGGACAACTACTTCGCCGCGCTCAACAGCGCCGTGTTCAGCGATGGCAGCTTCTGCTACATCCCGCCGGGCGTGCGCTGCCCCATGGAACTGAGCACCTACTTCCGCATCAACGAGGCCATGACCGGCCAGTTCGAGCGCACACTGCTGATCGCCGACGAAGGCGCGTATGTGAGCTACCTCGAAGGCTGCACTGCGCCCATCCGCGATGAGCACCAATTGCACGCTGCCGTGGTGGAACTGGTGGCGCTGAAGGACGCCGAGATCAAGTACAGCACCGTCCAGAACTGGTACCCCGGCGACAAGGAGGGCAAGGGCGGCATCTACAACTTCGTCACCAAGCGCGGCCTCTGCCTCGGCGAGCGCAGCAAGATCAGCTGGACCCAAGTGGAGACCGGCAGCGCGATCACGTGGAAGTATCCGAGCTGCGTGCTGAAAGGCGACAACAGCATCGGCGAGTTCTACAGCGTGGCGGTGACCAACAACCGCCAGCAGGCCGACACCGGCACCAAGATGGTCCACATCGGCAAGGGCACGAAGAGCACCATCGTGAGCAAGGGCATCAGCGCGGGCTTGAGCAACAACAGCTACCGCGGCCTGGTGAAGATCGGTCGCGGTGCAAAGGGCGCACGCAACTTCAGCCAGTGCGATTCACTCCTGCTCGGCGACCGCTGCGGTGCACACACCTTCCCCTACATCGAGAGCGAGAACCCCAGCGCGATGGTGGAGCACGAAGCCACCACCAGCAAGATCGGCGAGGACCAGATCTTCTACCTCAACCAGCGCGGCATCGAAACGGAGAAGGCGGTGAGCCTGATCGTGAACGGTTACTGCAAGGAAGTGCTGAACCAGTTGCCGATGGAGTTCGCGGTCGAAGCGCAAAAACTCCTCGCTGTGTCGTTAGAAGGAAGTGTTGGATGATTGCTGATTGCTAATTGCTGATTCGCCACCTCAACCCTCACCACTAGTCTACAGCCACGCCACTCCGCACCGGATCAGCAATTAGAAATCAGCCAATCAGAAATCGACAATGGCTACGATCACAACCTTCGAAGAACTCGGCATCTGGCAGAAGGCGCGTGAACTCTGCAAGGTGATCTGGGCCCTTACTCAAAAGGAGAGGTTCGCCAAAGACTTCGGGTTGAAAGATCAGATCAATCGTTCCTCAGGCTCGTGCATGGACAACATCGCCGAAGGGTTCGAACGGGATGGTACCAAGGAGTTTGTTCAGTTCCTGTCCATCTCGAAGGGTTCCATCGGCGAGACCCGATCACAGTTGTATCGAGCGCTTGATCGCGGGCACATCACACAGGAGGAATTCGACCAGGCTTTCTACATGTGCAAGGACGAAAGCAAGGACATCGGCAACTTCATGCGCTACTTGCGCAGCACGGACATAAAAGGCAACAAGTACCCGCGTAAGCCATCGGCGGCGAATTAGCAATCAGCAATTAGCCAATCAGCAATGCTTAAGATCACCAACCTCCACGCCAACATCGACGGCAAGGAGATCCTGAAAGGCCTGAACCTGGAAGTGAAGCCCGGAGAGGTCCATGCGATCATGGGGCCCAACGGCTCCGGCAAGAGCACGCTCGCGAACGTCCTCGCTGGACGGGAGGAATACGAGGTGACGGAAGGCTCCGTGTCCTACCTCGGCGAAAACCTGCTGGAACTGGCCCCGGAGGAGCGCGCCTGGAAGGGCATCTTCCTCGCCTTCCAGTACCCGGTGGAGATCCCCGGGGTGAGCAACATGACCTTCCTGCGCACGGCGCTGAACGAGACCCGCAAGGCGAACGGCCTGGAGGAGCTCGGCGGCAAGGACTTCCTCGCCCTGGTGCGTGAACGGGCCAAGTTCGTGGAGATGGACGCCGACCTGATGAACCGCAACCTGAACGTGGGCTTCAGCGGCGGCGAGAAGAAGCGCAACGAGATCTTCCAGATGGCGATGCTGCAGCCCAAGCTCGGCATCCTCGACGAGACCGACAGCGGCCTGGACATCGACGCGCTGCGCATCGTGGCCGGCGGCGTGAACAAGTTGCGTTCGACCGACAATGCCTTCATCGTGGTGACGCACTACCAGCGCCTGCTGGACTACATCGTGCCGGACGTGGTGCACGTAATGGCCGATGGCCGCATCATCAAGAGCGGTCCGAAGGAACTGGCGCTGGAGCTGGAGGCGAAGGGCTACGACTGGATCAAGGCAGAGACGGTGTAATGGCGACGCCTGCGTCGCCCGCCACAATGGATGAACCCATGAACACCCTCACCGCCACCGACCCCAAGGCCGCCGTGCTGCCGCTGCTCGAAGGCTCCACCTGGCCCGGTGCCGCCGAAGCACTGGCCCAGGCGCAGGCCCTGCCCATCCCCACGAGCAAGACCGAAGCGTGGAAGTACACCCGCGTGGCCAAGCTGTTCAACCAGCCGTACGCCGCGCCGAAGGGCGATGCTAACGTGGGGCTGCCCGCACGCCTTCCCGTCGATGCCCTGCGCGTGGTCTTCGTGAACGGGCACTTCCGCGCCGATCTGAGCGATGACCTGAAGACGCAGAAAGGCCTCGTCATCGATAGCCTGCAGCACCACCTCTCGCACGGCCCCGTGAAGGAGCACTACGGCACGCTGGCACCCACCGGCGAGCGCCTCTTCACGGCCATGAACACCGCCGCACCCACCGACGGCCTGATCCTGCTGGTGACCAAGGGCGTAAAGGTGGAGAAGCCGATCCACGTCCTGCATGTCACCACGTGGGAGCGCCAGCTGGTGCAGCCCCGCGACCTGTTCATGCTGCACGAAGGCGCCGACGCGGAGGTGATCATCGAGGCTGTCACTCCGAGCGCAGTCGAGGAGTCGACAGCCTCCTTCGTCAACAGCGTGCGCGAGTGTATGGTGGGCGAAGGCGCGCGCCTCACCATCCACAAGCTGCAGCACGAGGTGAACGGTCCTGCGAACAACTTGTCCCGCCTTAGCGGGATCAGCTTCGAGGGGGTGCGCGTGGCATCGCAGGGCCACTTCAGCCTGAGCACCACGACACTTGATGGCGCACTGGTCCGTAACGAGGTGAAGGTGTCGCTGGCCGGTCCCGAGGCGCATGCCGAACTGAACGGCGTGTACCTGCTGAACGGCACCACGCACTGCGACAACCACACATACATCGGTCACGACGTGCCGGACTGCACCAGCGATGAGCTCTACAAGGGCATCGTGGCCGGCAAAGGCACCAGCGTGTTCAACGGCAAGGTGTATGTGAAACAGGACGCCCAGCGCACCCGCGCCTACCAGAGCAACGCGAACATCCTGCTGGGCGACGATGCCAAGGTGTACACCAAGCCCGAACTGGAGATCTACGCCGACGACGTGAAGTGCAGCCACGGGTGCACCATCGGTCGCCTGGACGAGAAGGGACTGTTCTACCTGCGCAGCCGCGGGGTGAGCGAGGCCGAGGCGCGGAAGCTGATGGCCCATGCCTTCATCACCGAAGTGGTGGAGCGGGTGCAGAACGAGGAGTGGAAGGCGGTGTTGACGGCGCTGATCGACGCGAAGCTTGCCAAGTTGTAACCACAGAGGGCACAGAGGACACAGAGCAATGCGAATGCGTATCCAAGGCATAGAAGCAGCGCCCGGCAAACAGTTGGGCAACTTCCCTCTGTGCTCTCTGCGGCCTCTGTGGTTAACCCCTCCGCATTCATGAAAACCTCAGCGGTGAAACCAGCCTTCGACGTGGAGGAGCTCCGCGCGCAGTTCCCCATCCTGAAGGAGCTGGTGCACGGCAAGCCGCTGGTGTACTTCGACAACGCCGCGACCAGCCAGAAGCCACGCCGCGTGATCAAGGCCGAGAGCGCTTACTACGCCACGATCAACGCGAACGTGCACCGCGGCGTGCATACGCTGAGCACCAAGGCCACCGAAGCGCAGGAGGCCGCGCGTGAGATCATCCGCAAGTACATCAACGCCAAGCACGCGCACGAGGTGATCTTCACCAGCGGCACCACGGCGAGCCTGAACCTGGCGGCGTTCAGCCTGGGGCAATTGCTGTGGGGAAGTTCGCCTTCGCGCAAGGCTTCGGCGAACGAGGGCGACGAGGTGCTGATCAGTGGGATGGAGCACCATGCGAACATCGTTCCCTGGCAGCTGGCGTGCGAACGGCACGGGGCGAAGCTGAAGGTGATCCCGGTGACCGACTCCGGAGAACTGGCATTGGGGTCATCTGATCATCTGATCGACCAATTATCTGATCGCACCCGCGTCCTCGCGGTGAGCCATGTGAGCAACACGCTGGGCACCATCAATCCGGTGAAGGAGCTGATCGCCGAAGCGAAGAAGCGCGGCATCATCACGGTGGTGGACGGAGCGCAGGCCATCGCGCACCTGGATGTGGACGTGCAGGACCTCGGCTGCGACCTCTACGCCTTTAGCGGGCACAAGGCCTACGGGCCCACCGGCACCGGCGTGCTCTACGGCCGCGAGGAGCTGCTGGAGCGCATGCCCCCCTGGCAGGGCGGCGGCGAGATGATCGACACCGTCACCTTCGAGAAGACCACCTACGCCAAGCTGCCCTTCAAGTTCGAGGCCGGCACGCCGCACATCGCCGGCATCATCGGCCTGGGCGAGGCCTTCCGCTGGATGGAGGACTACGACAAGGCGGCGATGGCGAAGCACGAGCACATGTTGCTCGAGCACGCGACCAAGGAGCTGCTCACCATCGATGGGCTGCGCATCATCGGTACGGCGAAGGAGAAAGTGGGGGTGATCAGCTTCGTCATTAACGGCGTGCACCACTACGACCTCGGCACCCTGCTCGACCAGCAGGGCATTGCCGTGCGCACGGGCCACCACTGCACCCAACCGCTCATGGAGCGCTTCGGCGTGAGCGGAACAACGCGGGCGAGCTTCGCCTGCTTCAACACGATCGCGGAAGTGGATGTGATGGTGGCGGCGACCAAGAAGGCTGTGAAGATGCTGCGATGACCCTTGGACAAGCTCAGGGTGACATGACCAACGCTTCCACACTGACCCAGACCCAGCAAGAGCTCATCGACGAGTTCGCCATGTTCTCCGACTGGCAGGACCGCTACGAGCACCTGATCGAACTGGGCAAGGACCTGCCGCTGATCGCGCCAGAGCACAAGACCGACGACAACCTGGTGCGGGGATGCCAAAGCCGGGTGTGGTTGCATGCTTCCCCACAGAACGGCCTCGTTCATTTCACCGCGGACAGCGACGCCATGATCACCAAGGGCATCGTGGCGCTGCTGGTGCGCGTGTTCAACGACCGCACACCGCAGGAGATCCTGGGTGCCTCCACCGAGTTCATCGACCAGATCGGCCTGCGTGCGCACCTGAGCCCGAACCGCGCGAATGGGCTCAGCGCGATGATCGATCAGATGAAGCGCTATGCCCTCGCCTACTCCGCACAGTCGCACTGAGATGAAAGCCATTGATCACACGGAGCCACGGAGGCACGGAGAAATGCAAATGCAGGACCGGTTCGAACTCCTCCGTGTCTCTGTGCCTCCGTGTGAGCCCCCAACCCCTCTCCTCCCATGACCCCTGACGAAAAACGCGCCCTCGAGGAGAGCATCATCAACTCCCTCAAGTCGGTGTACGACCCGGAGATCCCCGTGGACATCTACGAGCTTGGGCTGATCTACGACGTGGTGATCCACGACGATGCCAGCGTGTACATCAAGATGACCCTGACCAGTCCGGCGTGCCCGGTGGCGGGGACCCTGCCCGGCGAGGTGGAGCAGAAGGTGGCCGGTGTGCAGGGCGTGAAGAGCGCCAAGGTGGAGATCACCTTCGAACCGCCGTGGGACCGCACGATGATGAGCGAGGCGGCGCAATTGGAGCTGGGGTTCATGTGAGGTTGTAGCGATGATCCCGCGAACTGGCATCGCTATCCTGTTGATCGGTCTGTGGTCATGCACATCCTTCAGCGAGTTCATCCCGGTCGTCAGGGTGGGTGATGAGTTGATCGACCGTCCCGAGCTCATGAGCGATTCGCTTCGTGCAAACGTCGTGCTGGTGCTCTCCTACTACAACGAAGACTGGAAGATGGAAGGTGAGCGGCTGCTGGTTTCCCAGACTGACCGCGAGTTACTTTGGAACTATACGATGAAAGCCATGGATCGCACATGGATGGCGACCCATACTCCGACCCAGACCAAGCCATGAGCGACGAAAGCCCCATCATCAACAAGGTCGCTTCGAGCGGGATCATCACCCTCGACCTGGAAGAGCTGTACCCGGCCGGTGAGCGCGTGGTCTTCGACCTGAAGCCGCTGTTGTGGCAGGAGATCGCGCTGAAGGAGGATGACCTGCGCGCCTTCTGCAAGGAACACGACTGGTCGCAGTATGCAGGCAAGCTCGTGAGCGTGCATTGCAGCGCCGATGCCATCGTGCCCACCTGGGCCTTCATGCTGGTGGCCACCCACCTGCAGCCGCACGCGGCCTTCGTCACGCAGGGCGATGCGGACCAGTTGGAACGCGCCGTGTTCACCCTTTTCGTGCAGCAGCTGGATGTGGAGCCCTACCGCAATGCCCGCGTGGTAGTGAAGGGCTGCAGCAAGCTGCCCGTGCCGCTGAACGCCTACGTGGAGCTGAGCGCGAAGCTGCTGCCCGTGGTGAAGAGCCTGATGTTCGGGGAACCGTGCAGCACGGTGCCGCTGTACAAGGCAGTGAAACGCGATGCCGGGTCAAGCCCGGCATGACATACGGGACTACTCCCCGCCCTTCTCCTTCTTCTGCGCCTGGAGCGGGTTCGCGCTGAGGCGCTTCCAACGCTCGCGGTTCTGGATGATGTCCAGCCCCAGCCAGATGGCGTGGCGGAAGCTGCCCTCGTCCGCCTCGCCCTTGCCGGCGATGGCCATGCCGGTACCGTGATCAGGGGAGGTGCGCACGATCGGCAGACCGGCGGTGTAGTTGACGCCGTGGCCGAAGCTCAACGCCTTGAACGGGGCCAGTCCCTGGTCGTGGTACATGGCCAGCACGCCATCGAAGTGGGTGTAGCTGCCGTTGCCGAAGAAGCCGTCCGCCGGGTAGGGCCCCATGGCGTTGATGCCCTCCTCCTGCAACCGGCGCACGGCGGGCACGATGCGCTCCTTGTCCTCGTTGCCGATGGCGCCGCCATCACCCGCATGCGGGTTGAGGCCCAGCACGGCGATGCGCGGGGCGTTGATGCCGAAGTCGGACTGGAGGCTCTTGTGGAACAAACGGGCCTTGGTGATGATGCGCTCCACGGTGACCGCCTCGGCCACCTGGTTGATGGGCAGGTGCCCGGTGACCAGCGCCACGCGGAGCCCGTCGCCCACCAGGATCATCAGCACCGGTGAATCGCTGCCGGCCAGGTGTGCCAAGTATTCGGTATGGCCGGGGAACTCGAAGCCGGCCTGCTGCATGCTGTGCTTGTCGATGGGCGCGGTGACGAGCATGTCGATCTTGCCCTGGCCCAGATCGCGCGCGGCGGCCTCCAGGCTCAGGATCGCGTACTTGCTCTGCTCGCCGCTGGGCTTGCCGAGCTCGATGGGCACCTCCTCCTCCCACAGGTCCACCACGTTGAGCTTGCGCGGAATAATATCGTTCACGCTCTTCACGCCATGGAACTGCACCTCCTCCAGCTTCAGCGCCTTGCGGTGAAAGCTCACGGCCTTCACGCCGCAATACAGCACGGGCGTGATGTCCTGGTGCATGCGGCCGTCCTCAAAGGCCTTCAGCACCACTTCCAGCCCGATGCCGTTGAGGTCACCGCAACTGATGCCCACCTTCATGCTCCTTCCTTCGCTCATTTCTGTGCGGCGCGCCGCTTGATGAATTCATAGAACAGACGCACACCCACTCCGGTGCCGCCCTTGCCGCGGTAATGGTCCCGCTTGCCCAGGTAGGCCGTGCCGGCGATGTCGATGTGGATGAAGGGCCGGGTGGTGAAGCGGGCCAGGAACTTGCCGGCCGTGATCTGCCCGGCCAGGTCGCTGCCCAGGTTCTTGATGTCGGCCACATCGCTCTTGATCTCCTCGTCGTACTCGTCCCAGAACGGCATGGGGGCCAGGCGCTCGTACACGTGCTCGCCGGCGCCCTGCAGGCGTGCGAAGGCGTCCTCGCCGGCGGTGCCCATGATCACGCTGCCGTAAGAACCAATGGCCCGCGCCGCGGCACCGGTGAGCGTGGCGATGGTCATGACGAGCTCGGCCTCGTAGCGTTCGCCATAGCTGAGCGCATCGGCCAGGATGATCCGGCCCTCCGCATCGCTGTTCAGGTTCTCCACGGTGAGGCCGCTGTGCATGCGGATCACATCACCGGGCGCATAGGCGGCCTCCCCGGGGCGGTTGTCCGTGGCGGGGATGAGGCCCACCACGTGCACCGGCAGCTCCTGCTTGGCCACGGCGGTGATGGCACCGGCCACGGCAGCGCTGCCGGCCATGTCGCACTTCATGTAGTCCATGCTGTTGGGCGTGGGCTTCAGGCTGAGGCCCCCGGTGTCGTACACCACGCCCTTGCCCACCAGCACGATGGGCTTCTTGTTCACCGCGCCCTTGGGCTTCCACTCCAGGATGGTGAAGGTGGGCGGGTCGATGCTGCCCTTGTTCACGGCGAGCAGGCCGCCCATGCCGAGGGCCTGGATCTGCGCCTTGTCGAACACCTGCACCTTGAAGCCCGCGTTGCGGCTCAGGTTGCGGATCTCGCTGCTGAGCTGCACGGCGTTGAGGAAGCTGTACGGCTCGTTCACAAGGTCGCGCGCGGCGAACACCGCCTCGCACACGTCGTTGAGCTCCTCCAGGGCCTTGGCGCCCACCTCCGGGGCCACCACGCCGATCTTCTTCAGGGTGGAGGGCTTGCCATTGGTCTTGTACTTGAGGAACTCGTAGGCCCCGAGCACGGCACCTTCCGCCAGGGAAAGGGTGAGGGCGCCGTCCTCCTGCAGGGAAACGAGCTGGGCCTCGTCGCGCTTGGCGGCCATCAGCTTCAGCACCATCTCGTTGCCGGCACGCCGGGCCTTCTCCAGGCGGGCGGTGGCCGAACCGGCGCGCACCTGGTGCACCATCACCAGGCGGCCATTGATGTCGCAGTGCGCCACGGCGGACTCGGCGGCCAGTTGCTCCAGCAGGTATTGGCGGTCGCCGCGCTCCAGGTCCAGGTCGCGCAGGCGGGCCGTGTCCGTGAGCACCACCAGCAGGTCCTTGCCGGCGGCCACGTTCTTGCTCTTGCTCAGGGTGATCATGGGGGTCGGCGTGGGCAGGTGCGCCGGGCGGGCCAAGATAGCCCTCCCCGTTCAGCAGCCCTTTCGGGCAACTGCGGGTGGACCTGTAGCGTTATCCAGTTGAATGGCTGAACCCGGCGCGCCCCTGCCCCATTATTGCCGACCTTCGCACGGCGTTGCGCACGCGCGCGCGTCCGAACCCGTGCTGTCCTCCCTGCTCCGTTCGCTGGCCCTGCTGGTGCTCCTTTCCGGAGCGGGCCGGCTGCTGGCCACCCACAACCAGGCGGGCGAGATCCTGGTGTGCCACGTGAACGGGCTCACGTACGAGGTCACCATCATCACGCACACCAACCCGGACTCCCAGGCGGACCGGCCGGAGTTCATCCTGGAATGGGGCGATGGCTTCGTGGATACGATCCCCCGCCTGAGCGATGATGTGATCATCGTGGCCGGCATCTCGGTGCAGCGCAACGTGTACGTGTCCCAGCACACCTATTGGGGCCCCGGGGTGTACACGCTGCAGTACATCGATCCGAACCGGGTGGCCGGTGTGGTGAACATCCCCGGCTCGGTGAACGTGCCCATGTGCGTGCAGTCGCAGATCATCGTGATCCCCAACGGGAATGACTGCCTGCCGCAGTTCCTGAACCCGCCCATTCAGAACGCCTGCCTGGGCCAGTGCTGGGAGCACAACCCCGGCGCCTACGACATCGATGGGGACAGCCTGGCCTACGAGCTCTTCCCCTGCCTGGGCTACGATCTGGACGAGGATGGATGGGGCGACCCTATCCCCGGCTATCAGTTCCCCAACGAGGTTCAGCCCGGGCCGGACAACCAGTACAGCATCGATCCGCTGACGGGCACCCTCACGTGGTGCTCTCCGCAACAACAGGGCATCTACAACATCGCCTTCCTCGTGAAGGAATACCGCAACGGCGTGCTGATCGGCTGGGTGGAGCGCGACATGCAGGTGATCGTGGGCGCCTGCGACAACGAACCGCCAGTGGTAACGCCGATCGCGGACACCTGTGTGCTGGCCGGCACCACGCTGGTGGTGCCCGTGCAGGCCAGCGACCCGGACAACGGACAGACGGTGACGCTGACGGCCTTCGGCGGCCCCTTCGAGGTGAACAGCTCCCCCGCCACCTTCACCAGCACGCCGCAGCCGAACCTCGCCTTCGGCACCTTCACGTGGAACACCAACTGCAGCCACGTGCGCCAGCAGCCCTACCAGGTGAACTTCCGCGCCAGCGACAACTACAACAGCCCCCAGCTGCAGGACTACGAGACCATGTGGATCACCGTGGTGGCGCCAGCACCGGAGAACCCCGTGGCCACACCGTTGGGCGGCATCATGCAGCTGCAGTGGGACGCTTCGATCTGCACCAACGCCATCGGCTACAAGGTGTACCGGCGGCAGGGCACCTTCGGCTTCGTGCCCGGCCCGTGCGAAACGGGCGTACCGGCCTACACGGGCTACCAGTTCATCGGGCAGACCAGCGGGCTGAACAGCACGACCTACATCGATCAGGGACTGGCCTTCGGGATCACCTACTGCTACATGGTGGTGGCCTACTTCCCGGACAGCGCCCAGAGCTATGCCAGCGTAGAGTTCTGCGCCATGCTGGAGCGCGACGTGCCGATCATGACCAACGTCTCCGTGGTGAACACGGACGACGTGGCCGGCGTGGATTCCATCCGCTGGAGCAACGCGTGGGACCTGGACACGACCCAGTTCCCCGGGCCCTACCTCTTCAAGCTGTACGAAGGCACGGGCTATACCCAGGCGAACACGCTGATCCACACCACGGCGCCCTTCCCCTTCCTGCAGCATCCGGACACATCCTATGAGCACACGGGCATCGATACGCGTTCGGTGCCGCACGTGTACCGCGTGGAGCTCTACGGGGACGATGGCGCCACATTGATCGGCAGCGGCAACACGGCCTCCTCCGTTTTCCTGGTGGCCGCGCCGAACGATGAGCAGATCACGCTGACCATGACGCACCAGACGCCGTGGATCAACACGCAGTACGAGGTGTACCGCGAAACGGCCCCGAACGTGTTCACGCTTATCGGCACCACAAGCACCGACACGTACGTGGACACCGGCCTGGTGAACGGCAGCACCTACTGCTACAAGGCCAAGAGCATCGGCGCGTACAACGACCCGAGCATCGTGGCGCCGCTGATCAACTGGAGCCAGGAGACCTGCGCCGCGCCGGTGGACCTGACGCCGCCCTGCGCCCCCACCGTGGAGCTGGACAACGATTGCGAGACCCCGCTGAACACGCTCACCTGGAACAACCCCAACGAGAGCTGCGCGAACGACACCTACCAGTACCGCGTGTGGTTCACCGACTCGCTTGGCGGCACGTTGCAACCCATTGCGCTGCTCACCGGTGCGGAGCTCACCACCTTCCTGCACACGGACGGCCAGAGCGTGGCCGGCTGCTACGCCATCACCGCGATCGACACCGTGGGCAACGAGAGCCTGCTGAGCGACACCGTGTGCGGTGACAACTGCCCGGTGTACACGCTGCCGAACGTCTTCACGCCGAACAACGACCAGCGGAACGACCGCTTCATCCCCTTCCCCTACCGCGGCGTGAAGGAGATCGACCTGCAGGTGTTCAACCGCTGGGGCCAGCTGGTGTACGAGACCAACGATCCGGACATCCTGTGGCCCGGCACCTTGAAGGACACGAACGAGCCCGTGCCGGACGGGGTGTATTTCTACGTGTGCCGTGCCGAACTGAAGCGCCTCTCCGGCATCGAGCCGCTGCTGCTGAAGGGCTACGTGCACATCCTGCGGAACTCCAGTCCCCAGCTCAACTAGATGTTCACCGGTATCGTGGAGGAGGTGGGCCGCGTGCTCGCCGTTGAGCCGCAGGATAGCAACCGCGACCTGGTGATCACCGCGCGCATGACCCCGGAACTGCGGGTGGACCAGAGCGTGAGCCACAACGGCGTATGCCTCACCGTGGTGGAGGTCTCGACCGCGCCCGACCAGCCGACCGCGTGGTACCGCGTGACGGCCGTGCAGGAAACGCTGCAGCGCAGCAATCTCGGCGCGCTGAAGGCCGGCGACCCGGTGAACCTGGAGCGCAGCCTGCGCGTGGGCGACCGGCTGGACGGGCACATGGTGCAGGGCCACGTGGACGACACCGTGCGCTGCACCGCTGCGGAGGAGCGCGACGGCAGCTGGTGGTTCAGCTTCGAGCTTCCCGCGGAGCGGCACCTGCTCGTGGCGAAGGGCTCCATCTGCCTGAACGGCGTGAGCCTCACGATCGCCGATCTCCGCACCGACAGCTTCAGCGTGGCGATCATCCCCTACACATATGAGCACACCACGTTCCATGCACTGCGCCCCGGCGACCGCGTGAACGTGGAGTACGATGTGCTGGGGAAGTATGTGGCGCGGCTGTTGGAGGTACGGGCTACCCGTTGATCATCAGGAACGAAAAAGGCCCCCGGCGATCGCCGGGAGCCTTTCCATTCCGATCACAGTCTTCAGATCACTCGCGCACGAAGCGGCGCGTCACCGAACCGGTGGGCAGGTCCGCACGGAGCAGGTAGATGCCCGGCGTGAGGGTGGAGACATCCACCTGTTCGTTGCGGAGCACGGTGGCCATGGCCTGCTTGCCGGCCAGGTCGGTGATGGTGACCGGCACCTGACCGAGCGCGGTGAGGCCGCGCACGTAGAGGACGTTGGTGGCGGGGTTCGGGTACAGCTTCAGCGCATCGTTCACGTGCTGGGCCACACCCACGTTGAAGGTGCCTTCCACCACCTGGATCACGCTGTTCACCGAGGGGTTCTCCACGATGTCGATGATGCCCGAGGGCCAGATGATGCGCACCTGCTCGATCTGCGCATCGCTGCCCAGGCCGAAGTGCGCGTTCAGGCTGCTCATGTAGCGGAAGCCGTCACCGCTGCGGATCTCGCGGATCTGCGTGCCCATGGCGCTGGTCACCTCCACGCGCGCACCGATGCCGTTGCGGTTGCTCACCGTACCGATGGGCACCACTGTGAGCCATTTGTTGGAGTTGCCGCTGTTCATCCGGACGATGTTGCCCGCCACGATGTCCAGGAAGCCGTCGTTGTTCAGGTCGCCGATGGGTCCGTTCGCCGGGGCGCCGGCGAGCGGGCTCCACGTGAAGTCGCCGTTGCTCAACATCATGGCACCACCGCCCAGGATGTCCAGGTAGCCATCGTTGTTGAAGTCGTGCGTTGTCCACTCGATGCTGGTCCCGGTCATCACGTCGAAGCCCGAGCCGGCGGTGACGTTGGTGAAGGTGCCGTTGCCGTTGTTGCGCATCAGCTTGTGCGTGGGACTGCTGCTGCTGCCCACCAGCACGTCCATGTCCCCGTCGTTGTCGAAGTCGCCCCAAGCGCTGCTCCAGCTCTGGTGCGAATCGGCGAAGCCCAGCGTGCCGGCCACGTTGGTGAAGGTGCCATCGCCGTTGTTGCGGTACAGGATGTCCACCGGATCGCAACCGCACTTGGCCACGAACAGGTCCTGGTCACCATCGCCCTCATAGTCCACCCAGATGGAACCGTAGTTGCCGCAGGTCTCGCCCAGGCCGCCCTGGTTGAAGGACAGGTTGCCGTCGCCGTCGTTCATGAAGAACACGTTGGCATCCACGTCGTGGCACATGAAGCCGTCCAGGTTGCCGTCGTTGTTGATGTCGATGAAGTTGCCGCGCTGGCTGAACACGTATTCCTGGAACGACTGCTCCTCGAAGCCGGTGCCATCATCGGTGCGCAGCATGTAGGTGACCCCGCTGCCCGCGCCGTACTGCAGGTCGTTCCAGCCGTTGTTGTCGATGTCGCCCACCGCCATGCTCCAGCTCGCCGGGAAGTCGGCCTGCGGGGTCACGATGTTCTGCACCGTGAAACCCGTTCCCGTCTGGCGGTTGATGTTGACGTTGGTAGCGCTCACGGAGATCACGTCGTCCAGGTAGTCACCGGTCATGTCCGCCGCACCGTAGGTGCTGCCGGAGGTGGTGATGGTGACCGAGGAGAAGCTGATCTGGGTGACCACGGGCGGACCCACGCTGAGGGTGAAGTCGAAGCCTTCGGCGCTCCAGCGATCGTCAAAGGCGATGCGGTAGGTGATGCCGCCGGACACCTGCACGGTGGCGCTGGCCAGCGTGTTGGAGCCCACATCATCCGATCCACCCGCGCACTCCAGCGCGCCGCAGACGCCCTCGTAAATGTGGAAGCGCGTGTCCTTGCCGGCGTTCTGCGGCAGGTCCGTGCTCACCGTGAGCGAGTAGTCCGCGTCCGGGGTGTAGCTGTACCACTCCGTGTGCAAGGCACCGAAGCCGTTGGGGGCGCAGATGGGCACCGGGATCTCCGGGCCGTTCACCGCGTCCACGGTGTAGGTGCCCGGGGTGATGGGCAGGGCGGTGGAGCAGCTGTTCTGCGCCTGTGCGCTGGCCGCGACGGCCAGTAAAGCGATGAGCGTACCGGTTGTTCTCATGGTTTTCGGTCCATTGGCCCGGACCCGGGTGTGAGGGAGGGAAAGGTTCAGTTGCAGGTCTGAGTGAGTGACAGGATCCAAGCTTCGATCAACGCGCGCCCTTCCTCGTGCACCAGTGAGCGGCCCACCAGGGGCATGCGCACACCGTCCACGTCCGAAGCGACGCGATAGTAAAGCAACGACTTTTCAAGGTTACCCGGCTTCACGATGTGGGTGTGCACGGGCAGCAACGGGTCGTGCGGCGCCACGCACACCCCCAGCATGGCGGGGTCCACGGTGGCGTGCCAGGCGAACCGCATGGGCCGGTAATCGCAGTAGCGTCCGTTGGCGTGGCAGTGCGAGCAATTGGCGTCCACGTAGGCCCGCACGCGGTCGTTGAGGCTCTGGGCCGGGTCGTTCCACCGCACCACGGTATTGATGGATGCCGGATAGCCCGGGGCCAGGTAGCCCACGGCGGCCCACTTGGCCAGCTGGTTCATGGTGCCGTCCGCATAGGCCAGGTCCGCGTTCAGGTTCTGGGGCTTGGGACCGATGGGGATGTTCGTGTCCCCCAGCTTGTGGCAGGTGTGGCACTCGGTGGCCGACGGGAAGCGGTAGTTCAGGTCGCGCACGGTGCCGTTGTCGTCCACCCATTGCACCGGCGTGTTGCTGCCGCCCAGGTCCATCACCGCCTCCGTCTGCTCGGCGTTCCAGATGTACTCCGCGTAGACCCAGGCCCCGTTCTTGCGGATCAGCAGGCGGGTCTCCATGATGCGCCGTTCATCCTGCGGCAGCACGTGGTCGTAGTAGAAGTTCTTGATCAGCACCGCCCCCTCGGGGAAGTCCATCACGCAGGTGTCCGCCACGTAGGTGGCCGACATGCCCGGGGGCATCCACACGAAGCGCAGCTTGTGGGCGTAGTCGCTGAAGAGCGGGGTGGTGGGCTCGTAAGGCAGCACCCCATCGGCCGGCACCAGGTCCTTCATGGCCCCGGTGAAGAAGCGGTACTTGCTCAGGCTGTCGTACGGCACCTGGGCCAGGTCCACCGAGACCCCCGTGCCGCCCTGGCCGCCACCGCCGTTGTTCACCACCGGATCATCGGGGCCATCCTTGCGACAGGCCAGCACCAGCACGAAGGCGAGGATGACCAGAGTGACGGAACGGCGGCGCATGCGGATGAGGGACCGGTAGAGCAGGTCAATACTATGCATGGAGACACGTTCCCGGGCCGTGGCGTTGCCCGTGTTGGCCCCCGGACTTGTGATCCCAACCGGTACCGGGCGCCGATCCGCCATCTTCGCAACGCCCCCACCCACCATGGCCGACCACACGCCCGAGGACAAGCGCCTCTTCCTGCTCGACGCCTACGCCCTCATCTACCGGGCCTACTTCAGCTTCATCCGCACACCCCGGGTGAACAGCAAGGGCTTCAACACCAGTGCGGCCTTCGGCTTCACCACCACCCTGCTCGACCTCATCAAGCGCGAGCAGCCCACGCACATCGCCGTGGTGTTCGATACAGCGGCCCCCACGGACCGGCACATCGAGCACACCGACTACAAGGCCAACCGGGAGGAGATGCCCGATGACATCCGCAGCAACGTGCCGTACATCCGGCGGATCATCGAGGCGTTGAACATCCCCGTGCTGGAGAGCGACGGCTACGAAGCCGACGACGTGATCGGCACCCTGGCCAAGAAGGCGGAGGCCGAGGGCTACACCACCTACATGGTGACGCCTGACAAGGACTTCGGGCAGCTGGTGACCGACAAGATCATCATGTACAAGCCGGGCCGCGGCGGCGACCCGCCCGAGAAGCTCGGCCCGAAGGAGATCTGTGAGCGCTGGGGCTTGCAGACCACCGACCAGGTGAAGGACATCCTCGGCCTCATGGGCGATGCGGTGGACAACATCCCCGGGATCCCGGGCATCGGCGAAAAGACCGCGATGAAGCTCGTGCAGCAGTTCGGTTCGCTGGAGGGCGTGATCGAGAACGCCGACAAGCTGAAGGGCAAGCAGCAGGAGAACGTGATCGCCTTCGCCGAACAGGGCCGCCTGAGCAAGAAGCTGGCGACCATCCTCATCGACGCACCGGTGGAACTGGACCACGACGCGCTCCACCTGGACCCGCCCGACAAGGACAAGGTGTTGGAGGTGTTCAGCGAGCTGGAGTTCAAGAGCCTGGCCAACCGGGTGCTGGGCGGCGAAGCGAACGGCGCGGCGGAAGAGCCCAAGGCCGGCAGGCGACCCAAAGCGGCCGCGGTCAACCCCGGCCAGGTGGACCTCTTCGGCAGCCATGTGGACGCCGAAGGCAACGTTGAGCTCACCGAGCTGGCCACCATCGACACGGTGCCGCACCGCTACTTCCTTGCGCGCACCAACGAGGACCTGTACATGGTGGCCGCGCAGTTGAAGAAGCAGCCGCGCTTCTGCTTCGATACGGAGACCACCAGCACCGACGAGCGTGTGGCCGAGCTCGTGGGCCTGGCCTTCAGCTGGAAGCCCCACGAAGGCCACTACGTGCCGGTGCCGGAGGACAAGGCCGAGGCCCAGCGCATCGTGGACATCTTCAAGCCCATCCTGGAGAACGAAGCCATCGGCAAGGTGGCGCAGAACGCCAAGTACGACATCCGCGTGCTGGCCCGCTACGGCGTGGAGGTGAAAGGTCCGCTGTTCGACACCATGGTCGCGCACTTCCTGCTGAAGCCCGACCTGCAGAAGCACGGCATGGACTTCCTGAGCGAGACCTACCTGGGCTACCGGCCGGTGAGCATCACCACGCTGATCGGCGAGAAGGGCCGCGGCAAAGTGCAGAAAAGCATGCGCGACGTGGACGTGGAGCTGGTGAAGGAATACGCCGCCGAGGACGCCGACGTCACCTGGCAGCTCGCCGGCAAGCTGGAGCCCCTGCTGGCCGCGGACGAGGTGACCGGCTTGTTCAACGATGTGGAGATGCCGCTGGTGCACGTGCTCGCCGACATGGAGACCGAGGGCATCCGCATCGACATACCGGCCTTGAAACAGTTCAGCGAGGAACTGGGCACCGAGCTCGTGCGGCTGCAGGACGCCATCCACCAGGCCTGCGGCGTGAACTTCAACATCGACAGCCCGAAGCAGCTGGGCGATGTGCTCTTCGAAACGCTGAAGCTCGGCGAGGGCAAGATCAAGAAGACCGCCAAGACCGGTCAGTACCAGACCAGCGAGGACATCCTGCAGGAACTGAGCAACGCGCACCCCGCGATCCCGCTGATCCTGGACTACCGCAGCCTGCGCAAGTTGAAGGGCACCTACGTGGACACCCTGCCCGAAGCGGCCGATCCCGTGACGCACCGCGTGCACACCAGCTACCTGCAAACGGTGGCCGCCACCGGTCGCCTGGCCAGCAACGACCCCAACCTGCAGAACATCCCCATCCGCACGGAGAAGGGCCGCGAGATCCGTAAGGCCTTCGTGCCGCGCAGTGCGCACTACAAGCTGCTCAGCGCCGACTACAGCCAGATCGAGCTGCGCATCATCGCCCACATGAGCGGCGACCGCAACATGCAGGAGGCCTTCCGCCACGGGCTGGACATCCACGCGGCCACGGCCGCCAAGGTGTTCAACGTGGACATCGCGGAGGTGACGCGCGAGCAGCGCAGCCGCGCCAAGGCCGTCAACTTCGGCATCGCCTACGGGCAGGGCGCCTTCGGCCTCAGCCAGAACCTGGGGATCCCGCGGGCGGAGGCCAAGCAGATCATCGACGACTACTTCGCGCAGTTCCCCGGCGTGCGCAACTACATGGATGAGATGATCGGCTTCTGCCGCACCCACGGGTACATCAAGACGCTGATGGGCCGGCGGCGCTACCTGCCGGACATCACCAGCGCCAACAACACCGTGCGCGCCCAGGCCGAGCGCATCGCCATCAACGCGCCCATGCAGGGCTCCGCGGCGGACATCATCAAGGTGGCCATGGTGAACATCCACCGCGACATCAAGGCGCAGGGGCTGAAGAGCCGGCTGTTGCTGCAGGTGCACGACGAACTGGTGTTCGACGTGCATGCGGACGAACTGGCCGCGATGAAGGAGCTGGTGAAACAACGCATGGAGGGTGCTTTGGCGCTGGACGTGCCGCTGGTTGTTGACATGGGCGTGGGGAAAAACTGGCTGGAAGCCCACTGAGCGTCAGGGGCAAGCGTGGATCTTTGACGGCGACCATTTCCGAACCTACGAGCACCATGCGCATCAGCCGACTTCTCCCGGCGTTCCTCGCCCTTTCCCTGCTTGCCGCCTGTGGTGGCGGGCAGCCACCGCAGGACACGCTCACGACCGATGCGGGTACTGACAGCACGCAGACCGAGCGTGTGCGCAGGACGAAGAACATCTTCCACAACATCCCCAGTCCGATGGAGACCGCCAGCCTGTTGAAGAAGGCGGGTGCGGAATACGACAAGGACATCCTGAACGACGTGAAGAACGTCGACAACTACACCAGCGCGAGCAAGCAGGCGCTCAACCTGGGCATCTACGGCGCCGACCTCAGCTACACCAGCGTGTTCAACAACACGCAGGAGAGCATGCTCTACACCGCCTGCGCGCAGAACCTGGCCAAGCGCCTGAACGTGAACAACGCCTTCGGACAGGAAACGGTGGACCGCATGGAGGCCAACCGCAACGACCGCGACTCGCTGCTCAACATCATCAGCGACACCTACTGGAACGTGGACGGCTACCTGAAGGAGTCCGGCCGTGACAACATCAGCGCCCTGATGATCGCCGGGGGCTGGGTGGAAGGCCTGCACATCGCCGCGCAGGTGACCCGCAACCACGACACGCCCGAACTGCGCCAGCGCATCGCCGAACAGCGCCTGCCGCTTGGCGAGCTCATCGAACTGCTCGGCACCTACAGCACGGATGACCCTGCGGTGGCCGGCGTGCTGGCGGACCTGAACGCCATCAACGCGTTGTTCGCCGGTGTGGGCGGAGCACCGCAGGCCAGCACGGTGAAGGAGGAGAACGGCACCACGGTGATCGGTGGAGGCGCACCCGCCGTAGGCCTCACCGATGAGCAGTTGAAAGCCCTCACCGAGAAGACCGCCAGCGTCCGCAACGCGTACATCCAATGAGCCGGCCATGAAGCAAGCGCGCATCCTCCTCGCCCTGTTCCTCCTCTCCGCACTGCCCCTGGCCGCCCACGCCCAGTGCCGCTCGTTCGTCAAGAACAAGTGCCAGACGTCCATGCTCCCCTACAAGTTCAACGAGACCTTCAATGCCGCGCAGCTGGCGCCCGGCGAAGAGGCCGAAGTGGACCTCACCTTCTTCAGCGGGCAGGACTACCGCCTGCTGATCTGCGCCCACCCCATTCTGGGGGCGGTGAACTGGAAGCTGATGGACGGCACCGGCCAGAGCCTCTTCGAGAGCACGGCGGAGAACCCGAAGACCAACTTCGATTTCAAGGTGGCGAACACCCAGCAGCTCAAGGTGCACATCGATGTGCCCCAGAAGGCCGGCGGCGGCAATGAGATGCTGAACGTGGGCTGCGTGGGCATCCTGGTCGGCTTCAAGGAGTGATACCGGCGCGCGCGGCACAGTCCCATGCGCTCCCTGCTCGCCATCCTGGCCGCCACGGCGTGGATCGCGCTGAACGAATTCGTCCGCAACCAGCTGGTACTGCTCGACCAGTGGACCGTACACTATGCGGCGCTGGGCCTCTCCTTTCCTGCTGAGCCGCTCAACGGTGCGGTGTGGGGCATCTGGTCGCTCGCGTTCACCGGGGTGATCCTGGTCCTTGCGAAACGCTTCTCCCTGCTTGAGACGGCAGCCCTGGCCTGGTCCATCGGCTTTGTGCTCATGTGGCTGGTGATCGGCAACCTCGCTGTGCTCCCGTTGAACATCCTGCCCATCGCCATCCCGTGGAGCCTGGTGGAGGCCTTCGGAGCGGCGTGGATCGTGAAGCGGTTCTGCTGATCGGCCTTGCCGATCGTCATGTTCGTGCCCCATCCGCGGGCCTACCTTCGATGCCTGCATGCCTCGTCGCGGCTCACCATGTGACCGGCATGTCAGTCGACCACGAACCCACACCTTGAAGATGGACCGCAGAAGCTTCCTCATCCGCACCGGGCAGGCCACCGCCGGTGCGCTCGTTGCCGCACCACTGCTTGCACGCGCCACCGACCGCGCAGCCACCCCGTTCGCCTTCGCGCAGGTGCCCCTGCCCTATGCCTACGGAGCGCTGGAGCCGAGCATCGATGCGATGACCATGGAGATCCACTACACGAAGCACCATGCCGCCTACGTGAAGAACGTGAACGAGGCCATCGTTGCGGAGAAGATCGACGCCGCCGACGCCATGGCGTTCTTCCAACGCGCCTCCACGCTGAGCGCAAAGGCCCGCAACAATGGAGGAGGCGCCTGGAACCACAACTTCTTCTGGGAGAGCATGGCACCGGGAGCGAAGGCGCCGAACGGGAAAGTGCTTGACGCCATCCATGCCGCCTTTGGTGACCTGGACACGTTCAAGGCCGCCTTCACCGATGCGGCCATGAAGCGCTTCGGCAGTGGCTGGGCCTGGCTGGTGAAGCAGGATGGCAAGCTCGCCATCGGTTCCACGCCGAACCAGGACAACCCCCTCATGGACATCGGCGACCTGCGCGGCACCCCGCTGCTGGCGCTCGACGTGTGGGAGCACGCGTACTACCTGAAGTACCAGAACAAGCGGAACGAGTACGTGGCCAACTGGTGGAACGTGGTGGACTGGGATGCGGTGGCCGCACGGCTCGGCTGACGCTGGCGAATGTGACCGGTCGGAAGTACAGGGCCCAGCTCAAGCAAGGATCCCCCGCACCTTCGCCATCCACCACGGGGCCAACGCGGTGACGATCGGCACCAGCACCCAAATGCGGCCCTTGGCCAGGTCGTAGTCCAGCAGCAGCTCGGACCACGGCTTCTTGAAGAGGAAGTGCCCCGCACCGAATTCGAAGGCCAGCGTCATCGCCAGCCAAAGCAGACCGATGCCCCAGGCCTGCCGGGCCGTGGTGGGCCCGAGCCAATGGATGCCGATCCAGGTAGCGACGAGGATCAACGTACACAGCATCACCGTGCTGATGGCCAGTCCTGCGGTGAGACCGGTGAACGGGATGATCAGCTTGAGGCGCACGGTGCCGTTCGCAATGGCGAGCACCATCAGCAGGAACCAGAAGAGGAGGGCTTTCAGGTACATGATGAAGGTAGTGGGTGCAAGTTCGGCATCGGGCCCGGCGATCAGACGATCATCCTGTACAATAATCCTGTCGCTCCGGGGGGTCGTGGCATGATCAGTTTGAGGTTGTTATCTACGGCGAGCACCGTAGTTGGGGCTCGCAGCAGTGGTCTATCCTTGCCGCAACATCACACACATGATCCGAACCCTTACGCTTTCCGCCCTTGTCGCCATGGCCACTGGGGCCGCTGCCCAGTCCTGGACCCGCCTCTCCACCAACGCCGATTCACTTTGGGCGCCCTATGTGCGATACGCGAACATGGGCGACACGCTCGTGTATTTCAGCCGGGTAGCGGGAGGAACGAAGTACTTCTACACCAGCACCGATGGGGGCAACACCTTCCAGCACGACCCCACAGGCTTCGACGACATCACCAACCGGCCGATCCAGGGGCTGCCCTTGAACCGCATGTTGGTGGGCTTCAAGAACGCCCCCATCTACGGTTCGTACAGCTTCAATGGCGTGGCCAACTGGCCCACCTTGTTCGCTGGAGCGGACGCGGCTGGTATCTACGGCGATGTGTCCCTTGGCACCATCATGTTCCAGCCATGGGGTTCCCCGAACGTATACACCATGCCCGCGGCCGGTGGTGCGCTCACCCAGGTGTACAACGGCAGCGTGTTCAACACCATGTTCAACTCCAACGGCCGCCTGCTCTTCGGTACATCGAGCGGCGACATCGGCTATGTGGATGGCGGCAATTTCAGCGGGCTGCAATGGAGCACCGTAGCGAGCGGTGCCGGTATCGAACAGGTGGTGAAGTTCTTCCACGGCGCGGGCGGCTCGCTCTGGGTCGTATCGTACGGGAGCCATTGCCTGCTGCACAAGAGCATGGACAACGGCGCCACATGGAGCGAGGTCACCACCACATGGAACGATGGCGGCAACACGTATCCGCTGTATGCGAACGACATCATGGGCTGCCCCAACGGCAACCTCTTCTTCATCCTCCAGGGAGGTCTCAACGCCCAGTCCACCTTTCTGAGCACGGATGGTGGTCTCACCGCCCAGCAGGTGTCCAACGGGTTGCCTGGTGGCGATTCCGACGCACAGGAGCTGCTCGCCAACGGCAACAAGGTGTGGCTGCATGTGCGTGCCGCCTCCACGGTGGATTTCATCTCGGTCGACACCACCCGCGCCGGTCTCTATCTGTTCGATGCGGCCGCCTCATTGAACGAAGACCGCGGGTCGGCGGCGTTCCAGTTATACCCGAATCCCACGAACGGAGACATCACGCTGGCGTTCGCCGCAGCCAGTGTGGAGAACAGCGTGGAAGTGCGGAACGCGATGGGTCAGCTCGTTCTGTTCAGCCGAAGCGGGGGGCAACGCATGGAACTGGACCTTGGCCACGTTCCTGCGGGCATCTACATCGTTACGGTGCGGTCATCGGTCGGCATACATGCCAGGCGCTTGATCAAGGAGTGAGCTTTTCGCCGTGGCGCGTGGAGAGCGTTACTCCAGCCCGCATCTGCGTTTCGCGAAGCAAGGGAAGCCATGCGAACAAGCATGGCTTCCCTTGCTTCGCATGGTCAATTCCGTGTTTCAAACGCGGCTGAACGAGCATCAAGGTTCCCACGGCCCACCCCGTGTCACGTTCACGAACGTGGCCCCATTGAAGCGGAACAACCCGCCACTGAAACCGAACCACTTCGTGCCCTGCCGGTCCTCCACGAACGCTTGGATGCCGAAGTACTTGGTAAGGTCCGGCCGGTCGGTGCGGTCGAACAGCGTGAATGCTGAACCGCTTGCCCCGAGCGAAGTCGAGGGGTCGTACCTGTACGCGCCCACGCGCACCGCACCGATCCAGATGTTCCCTGAGCGATCCCTATAGAGGTTGTAGATGTCGTTCGCGGTCAGCCCGTTCACCTCAGGGAACTGCGCGAACGTCTTGACACCTGTCCTGAGCGAAGCCGAAGCATCGTAGCGGGCTACACCACCTTCCTGGATCGGCGGAAAGTCGGAAGTGATGGATCCGAACCAGATGTTGCCCTGCGGGTCCTCCACGATGCTCGCGACGTTGTTGCTGCAGAGGCCGTCCACCTTGGTGAAAAGGGTGAAGTTCCTGCCGCCTGTCCTGAGCGTAGCCGAAGGGTCGTACTTACATGCACCGTACCCATCCCGCCCGAACCAGATGTTCCCCTTGCTGTCCTCGAACAGGTCCCAGATCTTGCCTGGCGTCATCTTGTAGGACGGTCCATCGATCTTCGGGATCGGAAGTTCAAATGCTTCGAAGCGCTCCCTGTTGAGGCGGAAGACACCATCGCTTGTGCCGGCCCACAAGGTCCCGTTGCGGTCCACCAACAATTTGCAGCCCGCACCCGTCAATCCTTCCGCAGGACCGAAGCCGGTAAAGGTCCTTCCACCTGCCTTGGGCGCGGCCGAAGGGTCGTACCGCGAGGCACCCGTCTGTGTACCGAACCAGAGCCGACCGTCGCGGTCTTCCGCGATGTCCGTGACCACGTCACCGATCAGGCCTTCTTCCAGGGACAAGTAGCGCAGTGCCTTCCCATCGTAGTACGCGGCCCCTTGCCCAAGCGTGCCGAACCACAAATTGCCCTTGCTGTCCTCCAAGGCCGCCACGATGTAGTCGGAGATCTGGGCGGTATCAACGACGGCTTGAGCAAGTGGCGATGGACGATCGTTCGCTTCGCTTTTCGTGGATGTAGGCACTTGCCCGTTGCAGGAGGCCATGACCACCAGCGCGGAAAGGAGCGACGATGCGAGGAAGGAACGGCTCGGGTGCACGCGGGCTTGGATGTTCGGACAAGGTAGTGGCGCAGCTCGGTCCAGCGATGGGAGCGGGGGACAAGGATCGTTAACGGGGATCGCGATATCGACCATACGGAAGGACTGCCGCACGACGAACGAGCGCAACAAGCGATCGCAGCGGTGTTGAAGGCGTTAGGTGGGGTGATGGCCACGGGTCACAGACTCGCTGGAGCGGGGCGGGGCTGCGAGGTTTCGGCCGCGTTCGCAACGACCATGACCCATGTGTGCGAAGAGAAGTGCGCGCTGCAAGCGCGCCCGGATCATCGCCCGCGTTGCGAACGCGGGCGATGATCGGAGTTGAACGAGTGGAAGAAAAGGCGTCCTTCATCCTGCTTCCGGTCCGCCCGGTAGGTCGACCTTTGATCCCCTCATCACCATGTGTCCGCGCCAAGGGTCATTCACGCTGCTGCTGCTCGTTGGCCTGGTCACGGCCTGCTCGGTACCGGAACAGCGGTCCACGGCAACGTCCACGCACTCCGTGGCACCTGCATCCACGTGGTCCGATAGCGCGGATCAGGTGAGCACCTACATCCGCTGCATCTTCCAGGACCGCGATGGGAACCTCTGGTTCGGCACCACCACCGATGGCGCGGTGCGATACGATGGGCATTCGCTCGACCACTTCAACGCACGCAACGGCTTCGGCAGCGATTGGGTGAACGCCATCGCCCAGGACGCGCACGGGGACCTCTGGTTCGCCACGCGCGACGGTGCCGTTCGCTATGATGGCGCCACCTTCCTCCGCTACACCACCACCGATGGCCTGGCCAGCGACCATATCTGGAGCATGCTCGTGGATCGCGACGATGGACTTTGGTTCGGTACGTACGAAGGTGTGTCACGCTTCCAAGGCGGACGCTTCTCTGCATTCCCCATCCCTGCGGCCGATCTCTCCAAGCATCCGTACTACGAGGACCCCAAGCTCATCCAGGCCATCGTGCAGGACAAGGCCGGTGCCATCTGGTTCGCCACCAAAGTCGGCGCCTACCGTTACAGCGGTGACAAGCTGACGCGCTTCTCCGGTCCGGACAGCCTGTGCAGCGACTTCGTGAACACCATCCTGCAGGAGAACAGTGGTCGCCTGCTCTTCGGCACCCGCTTCAGCGGCCTGTGCGCGTTCATGGGGAACACCTTGGATACGGTGTTCGCTGAACTCGGGAACGAGAACGTGGGCATGCTCTACCAACAGACCGATGGAACGCTCTGGATGGGCCTGAACGCTGTTGGTCTCTGCCGCTCCGATGGCGCAACGCTCACGCGCTACGATGCGGATGACGGCGCGGGCATCCGGGTGGTGTTCTGCATGCTGGAGGACGACCGCGGGCGGCTATGGGTGGGCACGGGGGCAGGACTCTATCGCTATGAGGGTGGCCGGTTCACCAACGTGACGAAGGAGGATCTCTTGGAGGTGGGGCTGCAATAGCGCGGTGGCCGTTGCATTAGTTTTGTTGGACCATGAGCACCAAGGAGTTGAAGCGACTGATGCTGGAACGCATCAAGGACATACCGGACCAGGCCCCCGCGAGCATGGTGCAGCACGTACTGGACGCAATTGAAGAACTCGCCAAGGGCGAGAAGGCGTCCATGGATCGGATGGCGCGCTTCCTCAAGATCATCGACGAAGACAGGAACCTGCTCCAGCGACTGGCGCAATGATCGGACGGGCCGAGGCGCTGTTCTACCATGGCGAACTGATCCGCCGCTTCGGCGGATCGGATGGTGTACGTGACGAGGGCATCCTGGACGCCTCCTTGAACCGGCCGTTCGCCACCTTCGGTGGTGTGGACCTCTTCCCCTCTCCGGAGGAGAAAGCCGCTGCGCTGCTCCACGGGATCATCACAGGTCATCCCTTTGTGGACGGGAACAAGCGGACCGGTTATGCCCTCGCTCGCCTCATCCTGCAGGACGCCGGGCTGGATATCACTGCCGATGAGAATGAGAAGTATGACACGGTGATCCAGGTCGCTACCGGACAGATGGACGTGGAAGGGATCGTTGCGTGGATGAAGGGGCGGGTGGTGGCGGTATAGGTCGCGTATCGCAGTCTCACCTAAGCATGCGTTGGACTCCATGGGGTGCACGATGATCGCGCACAACAAGCTGCTACCACCGGATCACCAGGACCGCCACCCCGATCGCGTCCTCCTGGAGGTAGCAGGACATCCGATGGAGATGACAGAACGACTGGCGCGATGACCACCTGTGCAACCATTCGGGTGGATGGCACACCAGCACACACCATCGAATTCACGGACGGACTGCCGCACGACGAACGAGCGCAACAAGCGATCGCAGCGTTGTTAAAGGTGCTGCGAGGGTTGGGGTAATGGCCACGGGTCACAGATGCGCGGCAGCGTGGCACCGCGAACCTCCCCGCGCTCGCGACGACCAGGCACAGGGCGATCACAGCATGGTGCGCGCTGCAAGCGCATCAGCACCATCGCCCACCGCACCAAGTTGGGCAAGTGGGGCGCCATGACGGGCTTGCACACAGTGATTGCGCATGCACCTCCCCGCTTGACGGTCGCAGGGAACCGGCTTGAACACGCGGCCCCATGCCATGCAGCGATGCGCCCATGGATCGCCCGTGCAAAACGCCGATCTGCAGCGGCCAAGAACTTCCTTGCGCCGGCCGGATGCCGGCCTGCGCCCGCCCCACAGGATCCGGCATCCGCGGACCGCGGGATCGCCTTGGCCCGGTGGTGCTTTGCGAACACAGAGCGGCCCTGCGCGAACGCGTCGATCCCGTCAGCACGCGCAGGGTCGCACATGCAGCGCGCAGGTACGCGCTACGCAGGTGCTTCTCGGCCGTGCGCGGTCGCAGCACCAGTTCCGGCGCTTGCGGGGTTCCGCTCTGCGGATGCGTACCCCCGCAGCTCAAGCGCATGCCTCCTTGATGAACATGCCATGCCGCTGGTCGCATATGCCCAAGCCATCCCTGTGCACGCCGGGCAATCCTATGCGGGTGCGATCGCAACCCCGCCACGGCACCCGGCGTATCAGCCCCGCACAACACCCGCACCCATGAACAAGGTGAAAGCAGGTCTCCGCGGATTGAACCCCAGCGCCAAGGCGCTCCGGGCCGCCATCGTGTACACCCACATGAACGGCAATCCCAACTTCCCGAACCCCTCACCCAGCATGGCCGAGTTCCACGCCGCCTACATCGAGCTGAAGGAGGCGAACCTGGCCGCCCTGGACCGGGGGCGCATGGCCCTGGCCCGCCGCGACCGGGCCGTGGAGCGCATCGACATGTGCCTGACGCGCCTGGCCGCCTATGTGAACGGCGAAAGCCTTGGCGATACCCTGAAGCTGACCAGCTCCGGCTTCGAAATGGCCAAGCGCGGCAGCCCCATCAACACACTGCAATCCCCGGCATCGCTCACCGTGCGCCCCACGGCGTACCCCGGCCAGGTGAAGCTGCGCTGGCAGCGCGTGCCCGGCGCCATCATGTACGTGGTGGAGCGCAGCACCTCCGCCTACGATCAGCCCGAGCAATGGGAGCGCGTGGACGAGACCTCCCGCCCCCAATACACGCTGCAGAACATGGAGCCGCACGCACCCCTGCGTTTCCGTGTGCGCGCCCTGGGCACCAAGGTGAAGGGGCCCTACAGCGCGATCGCGCACGGCGTGGCCGCCTGATCGATCACCCGCACGGCAACGGCACAACCCAACTTCGCCAAGGCTTCGTTGGGCAAGCCACCGCCACCAACACCACACGCCGCACCATGCCCATCCTGCGTCACCTCATACGCAAGCACCGGCTGAAGCTGCATACCCTGGAGCCGGGCGAGACCTTGTACGAACGCTGCTATTGGCTGGCCCTCTTCGTGAAGGAGCTGAAGGCCGAGCGCGAAAAGCTCCAGGCGCAGAACAAGGCCTTGCTGGACCAGGTGAACGCCGGCCAGCCGCTCAACGTGACGCAGGAGGAGTTCCTGGCCATGCGCGCCGAGCTGAACGAACTGCACAAGGCCAAAGCCAAACTGGACAGCCGCGTATCCCGCTTGTTGCAGGTGAACCGCTCGATCCTGGACGAAGTGGAGGACCTGCGCCGCGGATCGCTCCGGGCGGCGTAGGACCGCTGAATGCACGCATAAAGCCCCGTGCCGTTGGCCGGGGCTTTGTGCGTTGGTGGAGGCGCCGGACCGCGATGGATCAGCGATGGCGCCACACGCGCGGGTCGGAAAGGTGTTGGCGTGAGGGGTACGTGTCTCAGCTGCGTGGGGTCGGGGGCCTCCGAGGATCTCGGCCGCGTTCGCAACGCAGGCGAATGAGGGCACAAGCCTGATCACGGACCTGATGTGGAAACCGACCTGGCCTCTGACCGATGTCCGTTGGTCGGTTAAGTAGCTTTGCCAGTGATGTCTGCCAGTATTCCCATCGCCATTAATCCGCCGCTGCTCGTGTGGGCACGAGAGGAAAGTGGCTACCCGGTGGAGCGCGTTGCCAAAGGCGTTCAGGTCAAGGAAGAACGCATTCTTGAATGGGAACGGGGGGAACGACAGCCCAGCATGCGGCAGATCGAGAACCTCGCCAAGTTCTTCCACCGGCCGCTGAGCATCTTCTTCCTGCCAACCCCTCCCAAGCTGCCGCCGCTCGCCGCCGAGTACCGCCGATTGCCCAAGGTGATACCGGGGCAGGAATCACCTGAATTGAGACTTGCACTGCGCCAAATGCTCCTGCGCCGGGAAAGTGCATTGGAGTTGATGGACGACCTCGGCGAAGCGGTTACCCCGTTCGCCCTACGTGCCTACCAGCAGGAGGGTGCCGAAGCGGTTGCCAAGCGACTGCGACAGGAGCTTGGTATTAGTGTGCAAGAGCAACTGGCCTGGCCGAACGAATGGCGAGCGTGGAACGCATGGCGGGATGCGGCTGAGCGACTCGGGGTGCTGGTGTTCCAGTTCAGCAGGGTACCGTTGACCGAGGCACGTGGTCTCGCGTTGTTGCGAACGCCCATGCCGGTGGTCGGAATCAATAGCAAGGAGATGGCCGAGTCAAAGGCCTACACGCTCTTGCATGAGATCGCCCACTTGATGCTGTCGGCTGCGCATGAAGAGGAGCCCGCCATCAAGGAACTCCGAAGCGATAGCGAGTGGGCCGCCGTGGAACGTTTCGCAGAGCACGTCGCAAGTCTTGCGCTGGTTCCTGAAGAGGCGTTGAGGAGTGTGATCAGCCAGATGGGACTCACCCGCGGACCGTGGTCGTTCGAGAACATTCGGAAATTGGCCCGACGCTTCCGCATCACGCCATTAGCCACGGCCACACGACTGGCCAGTTCAGGGTATATGACATGGCCTCAATACAATGCATGGCGCAAGGCTTGGGATGAATTCGTTGCGGCACTCCCCAAGCGCCGTGGCGGAGTGGCCACGCAGGCACAGAAGGCGGTGAACCGGAACGGAAAGCCGTACACCACCTTGGTCCTTGGTGCGCTTGCCGCGAACCATATCACCTCCGTGGATGCTGCACGGTTTCTGAACCTGAAGTTCCATCACTTCGACGAACTGCGCACGCGGTTGGTGCAGGGACCCGGCAACGAGGCGGTGAATGAGTAGCGCCGGACTACCCATCTATTGCATCGACACCAATTCGTTGATGGATTGGCAGGTGCGGTTCTATCCCACCGACGTCTTCGCCAGCTTGCTCGAACGCTTCGATGCGTTGATCAAGGAAGAACGACTGGTCGCGCCAGAACTGGTACGCGAGGAGATCGGCATCGTGGGCTCGCCCGAATTGATCGCATGGGCCAACGACCGGGACGCGATGTTTAAACCCAACGCGGCCGTCATTGCCGAGGCTCAGAGCATCCAACATCGGTTCCCCGGCCTTCTGGATCCCAAGAGCCTATACGAGGAGGCGGATGCCTACATCATCGCCATGGCGAAGGCCAACCCGGCCGGCATCGTTGTAACACAGGAAACACCCGCTTCGGAGAAACCCAAGCCTAAGCGTAGTCATTTCATCCCGGATGTCTGCCGCGAGTTGGGCATCAATTGCTTCAACCTCATGGGCATGATGCGCCGGGAGGGGTGGAGATTGTAGTATTGGTTTGATGGTACCTGAGCTGGACCAAGTTCGAGGCGGCAATACGTGGTAGAGCTGGGGAAGTGTTGGCCTGCGGGTCACTAGATTCAGACTCTCCCCAGCCAGGGAGCTATTGAGCTACACGAAACAGGCCCTGACAATCATTCATCGGTAGTCAGTTCACATGTGCCGCCATGGAAATGGCATGGTGCTTTCCACGTATGTCCGCCAAGTGCTTACCGTGATCCTTGAAAATGGCCGGCGTCCAGAGCCGGTGCAGGTCCCACCCTTGGGATAGAAGAACGGTGCTTCTGAAGAGCTCCCATGCGATGGGGTCCGGTGTCTTCCGATAGCGTGTAAAGTCCGTAAGTACGCCAATCGTCACGTCGGCTGGGTGTCCGGGATGTGTCAAGGCCACATCAACACAGAAGCCGTCGTTCCCCCAATAGACGCGATTGCCAATGCCTTGCTTTTCACTGAACCATCTTCCAAGGCTTTCGGCGACCTGTGAGGGTGACTTCGTCTCCCGAACCTCGCTATCCGACATGATCTGCTCATGCAGGGCGTTCACGTCATCCTGCCACTTCTTGAAGATCTCTGCCAAGTATTCCGCATAGCGCAGATAACCATAGAGATGATGGCGGCCCGTCATGCTCTGACCCTCTGCCAATGGTGTCGTACTCACGTATTCGGAGCGTGGAATAGAGGTCAAAACATGCACCTTGTCCCGTGCACGAGTAACAAGCACGTTCAACCGGCGTTCGCCACCAGACCGTGAAAGCGCCCCGAAATTGCGCCGGAACTTGCCCTCCTTATCCGGACCGAAGGTGGTGCAGATGATCATGTGGTCGCGTTCATCACCCTGCACGTTCTCCAGGTTCTTCACGAAGAGCCCTTCGAAGGAGTCCCTGCCCTTCCGTTGACGCGCGTTCTGCAACCGCATGGCAAAGTCCGTGCTCTCTGAGGCCCTCTTATCCAGCGCATCCAGGATGGCGTCGCGCTGCGTGATATTGAAACATGCCACTCCTATGGACGGGGGGTCTGCTTGGTTCAGCAACTCGGACACCAAGTCAACGACGGCTGCGGCTTCCTTCGGATTGGTCCGGTCGATGTACGTTCCATCAACGCGGATCAGCTCAATGGGCGTCCTCATCAACTTGTTCTTCGGATGCCCAGGGATCGGCTGTAGGCGACTACCATAGAATGCATCGTTGCTGAATCCGATGAGCCCTTCATTGCGTGATCGGTAATGGACATCCAGAAAGGCTTCTTGAACATTCAGGTTCAGTGCGGAACTGAGCAGATCTTCCGCTTGAGACTGGCGGCTCGCGAACAACTCCTCAGCCGTTTCCGCGTCGCCGTCATCACTCTCCGTCAGAGCACCTTCGAAGAAGCGTGTGGGAGGCAACTGCTTGGGGTCGCCCGCGATCACCACGCGTTTACCGCGCAGCAGAACTGGTAGTGCCTCCTCTAGGCGGCACTGACTTGCCTCATCGAAGACGATCACATCGAACAGAGGCTCACGGGGAAAGATCTGGGCGACCGTGGATGGGCTTGCCATCCAAACGGGGCACAGGTCGAACAGCGGATCGCCTTCAGCAGTGCCTGCTCCACTGGCGATCATTTGACGCAGCTTCATCGCCTTTTGTCCACGCACGAAGAGTCGTTGGCGCAGAGTCGCCCCCAGACTGTTCAACCGACCGCCGGTAGATGCGAGCAGCCTTCTCCGCCAGCGCTTTTGCCAGATATGCTTGATACGATCGCGCACGCGTTCGGTCTTCTCCTGGGTGCGCGAGAGCAACTCGGAGAAGCCCGCCTCGATACGTTCAGTATCGATCCGCGACAGTTCCGGGTCCGTTCGCAACTTGTCATTAATGACCAATTGAAGCGCAACACTGCGTAGCGCAGGCTCAGCGACCTCAAAGGGTAGCCCTTGTGCAACGACGGTTTCCATAGCCTCCTGTAACGGAGCTGAAAGTGTAGCAGCGCGATCCGTCATGCGCATGACATCCTCCAGGGTGGGCAGGAATTCGATGACCCGCTCCAGCCAGGAAGCAATGGAATGCCCTTTCCTCATTTCCTGCATACGGATAGAGACCACCTCATTCGTGAAAAGGCCAAGACTTGTCAACCTTCGTTGAAGTTCATTCAGCCCAGTGCTCAAGCGCACAGAGGAATGTAGCCGGTCAGCGCACCGGAGCAACCCTTCTGGGGTCTGCAACGAAGCCATCGCTAGTTCGCGAATGGATTCGTGGATCGGGAGCTGCAGTTGATCGAGCAGCGCACACAAGGCGGGCGTACCCTTAGCGAAGCGGATCAAGGTCTGATCGTCCGGGGTCGTTGCCATTGAGGGCCCAGCGGTCCGGCCATACAGGTCCGACCAGATGTGTCGTACTCGAGTCCCTTCGAGATAGTTCTTGGCGCGTTGGATATCATCACCAAGCAGGCCCAGCCCGAGGGGGGCAAGCGCCTCCTTGGCCGCACCTTTCAGCTTGCCAGCGAACCAACGACGCCAGCTTGTGCTGATCGCCTCCCATTCCTTGATCCGCAGAAGGCGTTGGTTACATTCCGTTAGTTCAATGGTTCGGCCGCTCAGTTGCAATTGTATTTCCCGATCAAGCGGACGTTCCAGTGGTTCAAGGTCCTTTCGAAGAGCATCGACCTCCTTGATCAGGATCGCCCGGTCGTCCAGCCGCCATATAGCGCCAACCAATTCCAATGGGGCTTGCAATGCAGCCTGGGTCATTGCTTCGGCCAGTGCCTTGCGCGATGCGGCGATGAGATCAAGTGGTTCAGCTTCTGGCAATGGAAGCTCGTCCTTTCCATGCTCAGTATCAATCGCCACGACCGCCTTCTGTGCATCGCTCAAGTCGGCGCTCAGGCGTCTGATGTCGGTGGTCTGATAGCTCGCAAGTGTCATGCGAACGCCATCACGCAAGGGGTTCTCAGGCCAACGAGCTTTGATCGCTCGTTTGGTGATCTCTTCGATATCCGTGCGATTCCTTTCGATCATTTCGGCCGTTAGCCCGGCAACAACCGGCAGCTGCACAACATCGGCCAACTGCAGTTCTAGCCATTCTCCGCAAAGCCGATGAAATGAGGGTCTATCGTTAGCCTCGGTGTGAAGCCGGTCGAAATATCCACGCAGCTCGCGATGTAGGAGATCAAGTCGATCATTGATCAACGCGAGACTTGAAGCGGGATCGGGAAGAGGCTTCTCCTCCGCGAGTAGCTCCAGCCGTTCGCGCATCTTCAGATAGAGGTCTTTGCGGTCGCGCTGTGGGTCATGTACAACACCGCAAAGTTCTCCAAGGCCCATGCTATCCAGCCGGTACTTGACAACATCCAACGCGGTCCGCTTGTCGCAAACAAAGAGCACGCGTTGCTCTCTGGCCAAATGGTCGCCGATGATATTGGCTATGGTCTGACTCTTTCCAGTACCGGGTGGGCCATGCACGACCAATGCCTGGCTTATGCGTGCGTGATGGACCGCTTCAGCTTGGCATGGGTCAGCGTGTGTTACTAGTAGTTCATCAGAGAAGTTCTTCACAGAAGAGGAACCTGCGATCATTGTATAGTCATGTTCGATCGCTTCAGGCAGCACGCTATCCTCAGGCTCGGCTAACGCATCCGGATTCAGAAAAGCTCTGACCGGACCGATCAACTCGACCTCTTTCTCCATCATCCACTTCGTATCCCGAAGCAAACCGGGATTGGTCAGCGGGAAGAGACCAAGCACAGCACAAGGCAGCACCACCGGTTCATTCGGCAGATCGTCTGTCCTGGGCGCAGCGTTCAGCAAACTGTCCGCATTGAAGGTCACTGGTTTGTCGATGCCGGCTGCCTGCTCAATTCGCAAGAGCACTTCGGCTATCTCCTTCCAAGGTTCCTCTCCGGCATCATCGGCAAAGAGGTCATCCGTGTTCTTTCCAGTTTGCTGCTCTATCCAAGCTAGCAGCCCAGGATTGGGCTGGATCAGGTCTGCACCATCTCCGACGAGTTCGATCGTGACACCCGCACCTGCGCCCCGCCGGACGCGCATGTTGATCGGTATGAGCAGAGCTGGGGCAAGAATCCTCTTGGTCGCTGCACCTCGGTCACTGCGAGATGGAATGGAAACGAGCGGGAATCCGATGAATAGGGCCTGCTCACCATGGTCATTGTAGTAGTCGTTCGCGTCTTCAGCGATGTCCCGTAGTTTACTGAGCACACGCGCCTGCCGGTCGTGCAAGGCCTTGGCTTTCCTTTGCTCATCGCTCCATTGTTCCTCAGGCAGTTCAGGTTTCACAAACACCGGAACCTTGGCTGCCACCTCGGCTGTTCCGTTTCCACTGAGCAGCGTGGCGATGAGTTTCGCTGGGTCAACACTCTTGAGATGCTGCAATTCCATAACATCCATCCGCTGGCGGCTGCTATGCGGTCGTGCATTGAGCGAAGGACCAGAAGTGAGGCTCGCATGGAGCCGATCCAGCATGGTCTTGAGTATCATAGGGGGCGATTCAGGCAAACGAATTTATCGTGCGCTGTTCAATGCTGCCAATGCATAAGCGCATTTGGCAACACGAAATGTGCAGGAGAGCAGCAAGGAACGGCTACCCCTTCTCCACCACCTCCCCCTCCTTCCGCAAGTGCGCCTTCTTCGCCTTCCGGATCCGTCACAGCTTGTCCCGCCCCAGCGAGATCACCACCTTATACTCCGGACAAATCGCCAATGAGCCGATATCACTGTGATCCGCGACAGTACTACATGAACTACTGCACCTCCAAATTTCTGTCGATCCAGTCGACCAGTAGCTGAACGGCCTTGTGGCTCACACCCAACCACTTTGCATCCTCCCCTACGTTGTCGAACCGAAGGTTGCCCATGCTAAGGTCGCAATGGCCGATGCACACGCGTTCGGTACCGGTAAAATCCGCTACGTACTCAATCCTGTAGTCCGTGCCGCTACCGTCAGCATTTGGAACCGGTGTCAGATACATAACGTCAACCTTGAGGCCGTTCGGTGCAATGTTGAATAGCCGAGTACTGCTGCCTTCCCTCTCTTCCATGTTCACGGGTCTAAGTGTTCAGATATTCTCTCATAGGTTCATCCCTTCTCCACCACCTCCCCCGCCTTCCGCAGGTGCGCCTTTTTCGCCTTCCGGATCCTGCACGTCACCACCTTGTACTCCGGGCACATGGCCAGGCTGTCGCTCACGCTGCTGGTGATGATGTTGAGCATGATCTCCGGGAAGTGGAAGGTGTCGCCTTCGCCAGGGCGCTTCGGCGACGGAACGCTGCTGAGGATGCCGGATCCGTTCATTTCCCTCCATTATCCTTCATGAACCTCGTGAAGCAGTAGTCGCACATGTTCCCGTACGTGGACTTCCAGAACTTCGAAGGCGACGCGATGCCAATTGCTATGTCACAGATCATGCAATGGACATGACCCAACGGTAGTTCTCTCGCTTGCTCCCATGTATAAGAGCGCGCCTCGATCACATTCCCTTCAAGGAAGGTCTTCTCAATGCGAGCACCGTTCACTTCGATCCACTCGTCCATAGTGGCATGAACTAAGCCTTGGCAACTACTTCTCCTGTATTACGGAGATGTGTTTTACGGGCCTTTCGGATCCGGCACGTGACAACCTTGTATTCAGGACACATGGCAAGGCTGTCACTCACACTTGATGTGATGATGTTCAGCATGATCTCCGGGAAGTGGAAGGTGCTGCTGAGGATCCCGGGCTTCACCTCGTCGGTCACGCGGGCTTTGATGTCCACTTTCCCCCGTGGGCTTTCCACGCAGACCATGTCGCCCTCGGCGATGCCGTTCTTGGCGGCATCCTCGGGGTTGATGAGGAGCACGTCCTCGGTGAGGATCTCGCCATTGCCGGTGCGCCGCGTCATGGCGCCGCAGTTGTAGTGCTCCAGCTCGCGGTTGGTGGTGATGATGTAGGGGTAGTCCTTCTCGTTGGTGCGCACCTCGGGGCTCTTCTCCCATTGGTTGAAGATGAACCTGCCGAGCCCGCGCTTGAAGGTGTCGGTGTGCAGGATCTGGGTGTCGGTGCCGTCGGGCTTCACGGGCCATTGCTTGCCGTTCTCCCCGAGCTCGTCCCACTTCACCCCGGCGAAGAAGGGCACAATGCGGCTGATCTCCTCCAGCACCCAGCGCGGGTGGTATTCCTTGCTGGCATTGCCGCTGCGGCGACCGGTCTTCTCCGCGTAGCGCTCCATGATGTCGCAGGTGATCTGCCCGTCGGGCTTGGTGCCCTCGATGGGCTCCACGGCGGCGTTCACGCGCTGGATGCGGCGCTCGCCGTTGGTGAAGGTGCCGCTCTTCTCCAGGAAGCTGCTGGCGGGCAGCACCACGTGGGCGAGCTTGGCGGTCTCGGTCATGAAGAGCTCCTGCACCACGAAGAGCTCGAGCTGGCCCAGGGCCTTGCGCACATGCAGCGTGTTGGGGTCCGTCTGCGCCATGTCCTCGCCGGCCACCCAGAAGGCCTTCAGGGTGCCTGCCAGCATGGCGTCGTACATCTGCGGGATCTTCTTGCCCGCGTGGTGGGGCAGCTCCACGCCGTAGAACTGCTCGTACATCTGGATGTTCGCGGGCTCGTCCACCGCGAAGTAGCCGGCGCCCTGGTGGGGTTGGCAGCCCATGTCGGCGGCGCCCTGCACGTTGTTCTGGCCGCGCAGCGGGTTCACGCCCACGCCGCGGCGACCGATGTTGCCGGTCATCATCGCCAGGTCGGCGATCTGCATCACGGTGAAGGTGCCCTGGTAGTGCTCGGTGACGCCCAGGCCGTGGAAGCTCATGGCGGCGGGTGAGCTGGCATAGGCCTTCGCGGCGGCGCGCACCAGGTTCCGGTCCACGCCGGTCTCGCGCTCCATCGCGTCGATGTCCACCGCGAGCACCTCCTTCTTGAAGTCCTCCCAGCCCTCGGTGCGCTGGTCGATGAACTCCTGCTTCACCCAGCCCTCCTTCACGATGTAGTGCATCATCATGTTCAGCAGGGCCACGTTGGTGCCGGGCTTCAGCTGCAGGTGGTAGTGGGCGTAGCGGGCCAGCTCGGTGCGGCGCGGGTCGATCACGATAAGGGTCTTCCCCTTCATGATCTGCTGCTTGATCTTGGCGCCGGTCACCGGGTGCGCGTCGGTGGGGTTCGCGCCGATGACCATGATGGTGTGCGTGTCCTTCAGGTCGTCGATGCTGTTGGTGGCCGCGCCGGTGCCGAAGGTCTTCTGCATACCAAGTGCAGTAGGCGAGTGGCACACGCGCGCGCACGCGTCGATGTTGTTGGTGCCCACCTGTGCGCGGAAGAACTTCTGCATGAGGTAGTTCTCCTCGTTGGGGCAGCGTGCGCTGCTCACGCCGGCCAGGGCATCCGGACCGTGCTGTTCGCGGATGCGGATGAAGCCGTCCACGATATAGTCGTAGGCCTCGTCCCAGGTGGCGGGTACGAGCTCACCGTTCTTGCGGATCAGTGGTGTGCGCAGCCGCTCGGGGTGGTCGTAGAAGCGGAAGGCGTAGCGGCCCTTGAGGCAGGTGTGGCCCTGGTTGGCCTCGGCCTCCAGCGGCGCGGTGATGCCGGCCACCTTGCCGTCCTTCACTTTCACTTCGAGGTTGCAACCCACGCCGCAATAGGTGCACACGGTGCGCACCACCTCATCGGCCTTGGTCTCCTTGGCGCGGAACACATCGGTGATGGCGCTGGTGGGGCAGGCCTGCGCGCAGGCGCCGCAGCTCACGCAGTCGCTGTCCTTGAAGCTCTCGTTGGTGCCTTTGACGATGTGGTTGTCGAACCCGCGGCCGGCCATGGTGAGCACGAACTGGCCCTGCACCTCGTCGCAGGCGCGTACGCAGCGGTAGCACCCGATGCACGCGCTGAGGTCGCTCACCATATAAGGATGGCTCGTGTCCATCGGCGTGTCGAGGTGGTTCTTCCCTTTCGGGTAACGCACGCTGTCGATGTCGAAGCCGATCTGCTGCACCACGTTGTACAGCTCGTTCTTCCCGTGGTCCTCGGTCTTAAGGCGCTCGGTGTCGTAGTCGGTGAGCACAAGCTCCACGATGTTCTTGCGCAGCCGCTCCATGCGCGGGCTGTTCACCGTGATGTACATGCCCTTGCCCACGGGGGTGTGGCAGCTGGCCATCACCTTACTGGGGCCATCCTCTTGTAGTGCCACTTCCACCGAGCACACCCGGCAGCTGCCGAAGGGCTCCAGGTTGGGCGCGTCGCAGAGCGTGGGCACCGGGTTGGGTCCCTTGTGCCGCTTCAGGAAGGCGAGCATCGTTTCCCCCTTGTTGATGGGGTAGGCCACACCATCGATGTAGGCAACGTCGACCTCGGTCTGCACCGCGTTGGAGGACGCGGGTGCGCTCTGGGTCTTGGACGCCGGAGGGGCGGAAGTGCCGTGCTTGGCCTGGGGCTGGTTCATGGCGGGAAGGACGTGAACGACGAAGATAGAGCAGGCGACCAAGCCTCACCATCCGCGCTCCGCGCAGGTGTTCCCGCCATGTGGCTCCCCGGAACGCGACCGAGGCCCCGCCAGTTCGACGGAGCCCCGGTCCACCATGGCCGTTCCAGGTTAGTGCGTCACCACCAGCGGGGTCACCTGCTGCACCCCGTTCCGCGCAGCGATCAGGTAGTAGGTGCCTGCGCCCACCGCGGTAAGGTCCAGGGTGCCCACGCGTGCCGCGCCCGCAAGGGCCGACCGCAGCACCTCGCGGCCAGTGGCATCGTGCACCCGGAGCGTGGTCTGTTCCTGAGCAGCATCCGTGGACGTGAGGGTGAAGACCCCGTTGGACGGGTTCGGCCGCACCGTGAACCAGGCCGGCGCGGGTTGCTCGGCGATCGCCGTGGGGTCGATCACGGTGACCGTGGCGCAGGACGTGAGCACGCAGCCGTTCACGGTCAGTTGGATGCACACCTGCTCCGCGCCGAGCTCCTCCCCCGCCTGTGCGACCAGCACGAAGGTGCCGGTGTTGTCGCTGGTCCAACCGGACGGGAGGTCCCAGGCATAGTTGTTGGCACCAGCCACGGGTGTGATGAACATGGTGATGGGACCGCCAGTCTCCACGGTGGCCGGGGCCGTGATGGCCGGTGCGTCCGCAGGCGTTCCGGCGCAAGCGCAACCGGCGCTCCACACATCGTTCGTGGTGCAGGCATCCGCATCATCGCACGTGGTGCCGGGCAGTTCCGCGCCACCGATGGTGCCGGCACAATCGATCAGCGTACCCGCACAGATGCAGTCCGTACCATACACATCATTGCCTGTGGCCGCGTTGCCATCATCACAACCGGTGCCGGGTTGCGCGGGGCCTCCGGCAACGCCCTCGCAATCGTTCGCCAGCGTGCCCGCGCAAATGCAGTTCGCCGTGTACACATCGTTGCTGGTGTCCACGTTGCCATCGTCGCATGCGGTACCGGGCGTGCTCATGCCACCGGGTACGCCTTCGCAATCGTACGGCTGGCCGGCGCACACGCAGTTCAAGGAGTAGCTGTCGCCGCCGGTGTTCGGGTCGCCATCGTTGCACGGGGCACCGGGGATCGCGAAGCCGCCGGGTACGCCGGCGCAATCCAGGGCTGCACCGATGCATTCACAGAACGCGTTGTAGCTGTCGTCGCCCGTGCTGTCATCACCATCGTCGCAGGGCGTGCCGGGCTGGGCTGCGCCACCGGGCACCCCGGCACAGTCATTCGGCAGCTGGCCCACGCAGTAGCACTCGGGTGTGAACACATCGTTGGTGCTGTTGGGGTTGGCATCGTCGCAGGGGGTGCCGGGGAGCAACGTGCCGCCGGGCATGCCAGCGCAGTCATACGGCAGGCCGTAGCACACGCAGTTGGGCGCGAAGACGTCGTTGCCGGTGGTGATATCGCCATCGTCGCACGGTGTGCCGGGTTGCGCGTCGCCGTTCTGCACGCCTTCGCAATCCACGGCGATCGCGCCCACGCACAGGCAGTTCCCGCTGTAGGCATCTCCGGCGCTCAGCGGGTTGCCATCGTCGCATGCGGTGCCGGGCAGCACCGGGCCGCCAGGCTCGCCCGTGCAATCGATCAGCTGGCCTGCGCAGCTGCAATCAATGGTGTACGCATCGTTGCCGGTGGCGGCATCACCATCGTCGCACGCCGTGCCCGGCAGATAGGGGCCACCCACGATGCCGAGGCAATCGATGAGCGCACCGGCGCAGATGCATTCGGCGGTGTACACGTCACCGGCCGTGGCCGCATCACCGTCATCACAGGTCGTCCCCGGCAGGGCCGTGCCGCCCGGTGCGCCCGCACAATCGAGCAGCACGCCCACGCAGGCGCAGTTCGCGTTCCATGCATCGTTGCCGGTGCTCGCGTTGTTGTCGTTGCACGCTGTGCCCGGCAGCGCGCCGCCGTTGTCCACGCCCTGGCAATCCTGCGGTGTGTTCGCATCGATCACCACCGCGTAATCCTCGGTCTCCCCGTAGTCGTAGTTGAAGCAGGCGTCCATGGAGGCCGCATCCACTTCCAGGGCATAACCGGAGCGCACGCGCAAGAGGGTCGATCCGAGCAACGCATCGGCCGGTACCGTGAACGTGATGTCATGCGGCTGGAAAGAGGTGTTGCTCTGGAAGGCACCGAGCTTTTCGTCCACCGCGAACACACCGTCATGATCATAGTCGATCCAGGCCGCGAAACTGTTGTCCGGGTACTCGCCCGAGGTGATGGTGATCATGCGCTGCGCGCCGCGGGAGAGCGGTGTGGAGAACTGTCCGCTGTAGTCCGTGTAGGACGGCCCGTTCGTGGCCCCCGAACCCGTGTTGGTGATGTCGCCGAGCTGCACCCCGTCGATGAAGTCGCCGTACACGGTGCCCTGCGCGCTCACCGGCTCGCACACGTCGCCGAAGTTGCCCGCACCGAAGTGCGCGGAGATGGTGATGTAGGAGCGGATGTACGGCGGGTACTCCTCATCGCACAGCGAGTAGAGGTAGAGGTTGATGTTGGGGAAGTCGACCACCCCGATGTTGGGCTGCGTGAGGGAGAGGGTGGTGTTGATGCACTGGCCCCCGAGCAGCTCCAGCGGAATACCGTTGTCGTTGGAGTTGAGCGTATTGCCGAAGGCCTGCAGCACGGCACCCTGCGCGTTGGTGACCGCGCTGAAGCGGAGGAAGTACGTACGCGTGGTGTCGCTGTTGTTGCAGATGATCAAGGGAAAGTTGACGGCCGAGCCGATGGGCGCTTCGTTCACGGACATGGTGGTGTTGTCCGGCGTACCCACGGAGAGGCTCGGCTGGTCGAGCGCATACCCGCCCTCGTAGCGGCAGCTGGTGCGCGAGTTCGCTGAGTCGAGCACGAACACGTATGTTCCGAAGGTGTTGTCCCGGCGCACTTCCACCGACAGGTTGTCGAACACATCGCTGTCCTCGAGGTGATAGGACATGGTGTTGGTGGCCACGTTGGAGCTTGTCTCGCCCTTGCCGTACTCGGTCTTCATCTTCATGGCCCCGCCCGCGGTGATGCCCGTGCCTCCGGCCTCCACGCCGAACTCGGCCGAAAGACCGTTCTCCAGTGCTGCGGTGTACTCGATGGCGTGCGATTCGGTGGTGGTGGTCTGTTGGGTGTAGGTGAAGCCCGCGTTGCCGCCGTTGAAGCTGCGCATCACTTCGAACTGTGCGTTCTGCTTGATCGCGGTGTTCAGCTCCAGCGCCTGCTGCCATACACCGAGCTGGTCCACCGCTTTATCGTATGCCGCCGTTCCCGGCTGCATGGATGCGATGGTCTGTTGCAGGTTCGGGATCACCGTGGCGATGATGTAGCTCTCGTTGTAGTGGTAACTGGAAAGCACCTGCACGGGCGTGGAAGCGAAGCTCGCCCACTTGTGCACCGTGCCGCAGGTGCTGCGTTCGACCCAGAGCGCCATGCCGTACGCGTGCCGTATGGCACTTCCTATGAACAGGTCGTCCGGTGTACCGTTGTTCGCCGTGGTGAACTCACTGGTGGCTTCAAGACAGGTCTGGTATTCGTAGGTATTGGTCTCCGATCGGCTGGCCGTCACGCTCACACCCGCCTCCACATACAGCTCGAACTCGGTGGTCACGAAGAGGCCGGCCTCACCGGCCACGCCCACTTTCGCCTTGTACCAGGCGTTCTCCTCCGTTCCGGCATTCACCGAATGCGATTGGCCGAAGCAGGTGGTGCTGCCGGTGCTCAGGCTGCTGAAGCTGGCGTCGCCCGGCGGATCGCGCAGAATGAACAATGGCAGGGACGGCGCATCGTAATGCCCCAGCACCTCGGTGAAGGCCAGGCCGACGAGCACTGCCCGGAAGCGGATGTCCAGCACCGGTGTGGGCGAGCCCAGACGCGTGAAGCGGATGACGAAATCCTTCACCCCGTTCCTGCTCCAGGCGTTGCCGTAATGGCCGAAGCGGAAGATGTAGTGGCCAGGGTTCGAGCCCAGCGCGGTGGTGAGCGGCTGATAGAGGTAGCAGCTGGAGCAATACTCGCCATCCACGAAGATGGTAGGGTTCACCAGCGGATGGAACGGATCGGCGGCATATTGCGCCTGGAAGTCCACTTCGAACCATTCGCTGCCATCCCCGGTGCCCACGGGCAGGGTGAAGTAATCCGCCGTGTCCCCGAAGAAGTCGATGCCCACCGGTGGCAGGATGGGGTTGGAGACCGTGTACCGCTTGGTGCTCGTACATGGCGGAATGGTGCCGGAGTTGATCGCGAGCTGGCTGATGGTGATGCCGTTGACCGCGCTATTGATCGCAGTGCCGGCCTGCGAGCTCTGCGCGCGGCCCACGTGTGCGGCGCAACTGATGATCAAGGCCGGTAACAGGGCACGGCGTAGCAAGCGTTGCATGGGAGGAGGTGTTGGTGACGGTGCAAAGCAGCCGTGCCGGTCCTTCAACCACAATCCATATATCCACTCACACGGATGGCTACATTCACTCATTGTCCATCGCGCTCGTGCGGTTCGGGGCCTGCCCTGTACATTGCATCATGCGCTGGGGCCTCCTCTTCCTCACCGGGTGCGTCGTGCGTGCGCTGTTGTGCGCGCAGGCTTCCACCGTAGTGGGGGATGGGTCGGCGCCCGTTCCCCTGTTCACCGCGCGTCAGTTCACCACCCGTGATGGTCTTCCGCATCGCATCGTCAATTCGATCGCGCAGGACGAGCGTGGGTTCATCTGGCTGGGCACACCCCAGGGACTGGCACGCTTCGATGGGCGCGATGTGATGACGCTCACCTCGGCGAACGGCCTTTCCAGTGATGCGGTCCGCACGGTGGTGCGTGACCGGCAGGGCAAGCTCTGGGTGCATCACACGAACGGCGGAATGGAGATCGTGGACCCCGTCTCGCTCCACGTCTCACCGCACCCGGCGCTGCTGGGTGGGCTGCCGGTGGAGGCGAACGGAACGGTGACGAGCCTTGTCGCCACCGCGGACCGCACGATCGTCTTCGCCCAGAACGGTCACCTGTTCTGGTACCGCGATCCCGGTTCCGGGCTGCATGCGTACCGCGTTCCATGCGATGGCCGGGTCGATCTGTTGCGTAGTGCACCGGGGGAACAGGTATGGTGTTCATGCCATGTAAGGCCCGGCACGGAATTCCCTGTTCGTCTTGCGCGCTATGACCTCGGGCTCGTGACCGGGGCCGCGGCACCGCGTGTAACAGCACGATCGCCGGATACAGTGGCCATCGCCTGCGTTCGCGGACAGGACGAGCTGCTGTCGCGGCCGAAGGAGGAAGCCGGTTCGTACGTGCTCGTTCTTTCGAACGGGTCCCTGCGCAATTGGTGGGTGCCGGCGAACGGTGACTTCGATCCCGCATCGGCGATGAGCGCCCGCGACATGTCGGCGAAGGACGGGAACGATGTGTTCCGGATGCAGCTGACCGAGGACCTCTGGCTGGTGAACATGAGCATACGGCGCATGCACGCCGGCGATGATCCCTCGGCCGCTCCGGTGGTGTTCGACCTGGCCAGCATCTATCCGGACGCCCATTTGGGCGAGCTCGCCGTGTTGCGCGACAGGACCGGCCATGTGTGGGTGGGGGGTGAGTTCGGTCTGATCCAGGTGGACATGCGGCCGGATCGCTTCCAACGGTTCCTTTGGAACGGCTCCACGCGCCAGGTGGGCGAGAACCGCATACGGGGGATGGTGGTGCTCGGCAACGAACTGCACGTTAACACCGAGACCACCGGCTACTGGGTGTTGGATGCCCGTTCCGGTGCGGTCCTGGACCATCGGGAGAAGGATACGTTCAGGGCGGGAATGATCGGTGATGGGGCCGATGGCCTGTGGCGCAGCCGCCAGGGCAGCATGTTGCACGAGCGACGGAACGGCGAGGTTGACCGCACCATCAAGGCCCTGGGCGGCAACTACGATGCGTGGACCGCGGTGCTGCTGGCGAACGGCACGCTGCTCGTCGGATCGATCAAAGGGCTCCGGTCCGTGGCCCCGCAGGGGTCGGGCTTCGACCTGATCGCCAGCGGCAGTGCCGACCTGGACCAGGCCTGGGTGGCGCACCTGATGACCAGCCACACGGACCGGGTGCTCGCCTGCACGAACGCCGGCCTTTTCGAGCTTGACACCGCCGGGAAGGTGCTGGAGCGTTGGTGGACGGGCGCACCGGAGCACGACCCGCATCGCTTCCCCACGGACGACATCCGGTACGCTTACATGGACAGCACAGGCCTGTACTGGCTGGCCACGGGAAGTCAAGGTCTCTTGCGCTGGGACCGTGCGCATGGCCGGATCCGTTCGATCGACAGGAAGCAGGGCCTGCCCACAACGAGCATCCATGCCATTTACCCCGACAACCATGGCATGCTCTGGATGCCCTCGGACAACGGCATCGTGCGCTACGCACCGCGCACCGGACAGGTGAAGGTGTTCACCACGGCCGATGGAACAGGGTTCGATGAGTTCAACCGGCTTTCCCACGCGCAGGGCCCGGATGGCCGCTTGTACTTCGGAGGCCTCAACGGCATCACGGCCTTCCATCCGGACGACCTGACCGGTCCAGTGGAAGAGACCACCGGACCGCTGGTCCTGAAGAGCATCAAGGTGCAGCGCGAAGAGGGCGATGTGATGCAGGACCTCACGGTGGACGTGCTGGGCGGTGGACCGGTGCTGATGCGCCCAAAGGACCGCTTCCTGGCCGTGGACATCGCCTTGCTGAGCTACGATGATCCGGCCCAGCTGGAGTACGCATGGCGCATCGACGGCATTGACGTGGATTGGAACATGCAGAGCGAACCGTTCCTGCGCATCACCGCACTGCCCTATGGCGATCACCTGTTGCGCATAAAGGCGCGTGACGCCGAGGGCCGGTGGACGGACGAACTGCGGATCCCGATCGCACACGCTTCGCCGCTGTACTTGCGTTGGTGGGCCATCGGCGGCATGGTGCTGCTCGTTGCGTTCATCGTATGGTCGGTGGTGCGTTACCGCGAACGTCAGCTGCATCACGTGATCCGCATGCGTGATCGCATCGCCACCGACCTGCACGATGAGGTGGGCAGCAACCTCAGCAGCATCGTGCTCTTCAGCACCGTCGTCGCGAAGCACACGGATGCGCTCCCTGAATACGCGGCGGGCATGCTCCAGCGCATCAAGGACAACAGCAAGCGGGCCATGGAGAGCATGAACGACATCGTGTGGAGCGTGAACAGCGGCCACGATTCCATGGAGGACCTGCTGGACCGGCTGCGCGCCCATGCGGAACCCCTGTGCGAAGCGGCCGGCATCACGGTGGAGTTCCAGGTGGAGGCGGGCGCCACGGCGCGCAGGCTGGCGATGGAGCAGCGCAAGGACCTCTACCTCATCTGCAAGGAAGCGGTGAGCAACGCCGTACGCCACAGCCGTTGCAAGCGCATCACGGTGGCGCTGCGTCCGGTGGGCCGGTCCATCGAACTGGTCGTGGCCGATGACGGGACCGGACTGCCGGAGGAGACCGCGCGGGGATCGTCCCTGGGCGGCAACGGCCTTGGCAACATGGCGCGCCGCGCAAAGGAGATCGGTGGCGAGCTGCGCGTGCTAGCTGGTGAGCCCCAGGGCACACGCGTGGTGCTTCTCTTCACCCCGGCCCAGGATTGAGTGGATGTAGTGAGCGCACCGATCGATCGGTGCACGGAACTTCGCACGGGCCAAAGCGGAACAGTGACCATGATCAAGATCGCCATCTTCGAGGACAACCGGGAGCAGCGCGACGCCTTGAGCGCCGTGTTGAACGCGGCGGACGGTCTTGGCGTGGTGGGCGCCTTCAATTCCGCCCACAAGGTGGTCGACGATGTGGCCGCCTGCGGCCCGGACCTGGTGCTGATGGACATCGACATGCCGGTGGTGGATGGGATCAAGGCCGTCGCCATCCTGCGCGCCCGGTACGCGGAGCTGCGCATCGTGATGCTCACCGTGATCGAGGACGACGACCGGATCTTCGCCGCCATACGCGCCGGAGCCGACGGCTACTTCCTGAAGCAGACCGATCCCGACCGCCTCATCCAAGGCATTCAAGAGGCCATGACCGGTGGCGCCCCCATGTCGCCCAGCATCGCCCGCAGGGTGCTCCGCATGATGGAGGGCCGACAGACCCCTGCCACCAAGCCCGACGAATTCCAGCTGACACCGCGCGAACAGGAGATCCTCGGCCTGCTGGTGAAAGGCTATACGTACAAGCGCATCGCCTCCGAGCTGAACCTCTCCTACGCAACGGTGAACCGGCACGTGAGCAATGTGTACGTGAAGCTGCGGGTGCACAGTGTGAACGAGGCCGTTGCGCTGGCCGTGCGGAAGGGTTTGGCTTAGAAGCCAGTGAGGAGCAGCGCCGGCATGTGCCGTAGGTTCGCGTGGTGCGTGGGTACATGCTGCTAACATTGTTGCTGCCCCTCGGGGCTGCTGCGCAAATGCCGGAAGTCGCCGCTCATCCCATGCAGTGGCGTGAGCACCACGACGAGATCACCCTGCTCACGGGCTATCACCAAGGACGCTTCGGCTTCGCGGAGCTCGGCATCGGCCGGAACCAGTACGGTTCGAACCACCACCCGTACGACATCGGATACTTCGCAGGTGCCGAACTCCGGGCGGATCGACCGGAGCTCCGGGGGTTGAAGGTGGGCGCCTATGTGGACGGTGGGTTCGCCATGGGTGTACAGTACATCCATTACATGGAAGGCGGCCGGTCCATGGCAGTGCTCCGGCCTGAGATCGGGATCGGTGCGTTCAAGGCGCGGATGGTGTACGCGTACAACCTCTGCCTGTCGAAGTCGGCGATGGACGGGGTGAACGCACACATGCTCGGACTGTATTATGCCTTCCGGGTGAAGCGCCTGCCGCGCGACGATGCGCGACGACCTGAACGATGACCGGCCAGCGCATGCGCGCATCCCTCGATCGCATCGATCGACATGTCAACACCCTTCATCGTTCGTGCACGGTGGCTCCGTGGCGTGCGCATCACGCGCATGCGCTTCCGCACATGGATGCACCATCGCGCGATGCGTTCGATGCGCATGCATGTCGCTCGCGCGGATCGATCACTGCATCATGATCGCATGCCGATGATCGATCGTGCGATGATCCGTGAACGCGATGGTGATCGATCCGGAGGCGATCACGCTATCAACAATTATCGGTTAGTAGGATCTTGACGCGGGATGATCGTTGTGTGATGCATTCACATACGTTTGGGGCAAACCTTTACACCATGGCAAAGAAGGCAGCAAAGAAGGCAGCGAAGAAGGCAACGAAGAAGGCCGCTCCGAAGAAGGCCGCAAAGAAGGCCGCGAAGAAGAAGAAGTAAGGAGCGACCAGAAGCGTGAAGGGCCCCGATCGATCGGGGCCCTTTCGCTTTTCCATCCGTTCGAGCCGCACGGTGATGTAGGTCACTGCGGCCGCGCCTCCCCACCCGCTTACTTCGCACCATGGCGTTCAAGGAGACCAAGCTGTACAGCATCGTGAACTTCACCTGCCCCCATTGCCACGAGGGCCGGTTCTTCGTGAGCCACCCCTACGACCTGTCGCGCGCCGGTGACCTGCATGCGAAGTGCGACCGCTGCGGCCGCCCCTATTCCAAAGAGCCCGGCTTCTACTACGGTGCCATGTACGTGGCCTATGCGATCGGCGTGGCGGTCTGCGTAACGATGTGGGTGGCCATGGTGGTGCTCTGGCCGAAGGCGACGGTGCTGCAACAGATCCTCACGATCACCGGTGTGATGGTGGTGGGCACGCCGCTCTTCTACGCGCTCAGCAAGATCATCTGGGCGAACATGTTCTTCAACTACCAGGGACCGCCCTCCGGCGACATCTCCCGGACTCAGGCGAAGTAGTCCCGCAGTTCCTCCCCGAAGTACTGGAGCGTGTTGCGCACACCCAGCGGAAGTCCGCCGCCGAGCGCGCACAGTGAACCGATCTCCATCGTCTCCACCAGGTCGTTGAACAGGGCCCGGTCGATCCGCCGGCCCTGACGCGCACCCTGGATCAGCTCCTTGCCCCGGGTGGATCCGATGCGGCACGGGAAGCACTTGCCACAGCTCTCCATGGCGGTGAACTCGAACAGGTGCTCCAGGTACGCCACCATCGGAAAGTCCTGCGGAATGCTGAGCACGCTGGCATGCCCCAGCAGGAAGCCCTCCTTCTGGAAGCTCTCGAAGTCGATGCCGAGCGCATCCACCTTGTGCAGCGGCACGATGCCGCCGAGCGGACCACCGATGTGCAGGGCCTTGGTCGGCCGCGCGAAGCCCTGGCCGAGCTCGTCGATGACCCGTCGCAAAGGCGTACCGCACTCCACTTCATACAGACCCGGGCGCTTGAACCCGCTGTCCAGGCACACCAGCTTGCTGCCGTTGCTCTTCTCCGTCCCCAGCTTCGCGAAGGCCGCCCCGCCATGCGCGACCACCCAGGGCACGCAGGCCAGCGTCTCCACATTGTTCACCACCGTGGGCCGGTTGAACAGGCCCTGCTGTGCAGGATAGGGCGGACGCGTGCGCACCTCGCCGCGCTTGCCCTCGATGCTGTTCAACAGCGCCGTCTCCTCGCCGCACACGTACGCGCCGGCGGCCTTGATCACCTTGAAGCGATAGCTGAAGCCGCTGCCCTTGATGTCCGTGCCGATCCATCCGTTCGCCTCCAGCTCGCGCACGGCCGCCTTCACCGCTTCCACGGCCTCGGGATACTCCGCTCGGATGTACAGCACCCCCGTATCGGCACCGACGCAGTACCCGGCCAGCATCATGCCCAGCAGCACACGGTGCGGCCGTTGCTCCAACAGGTAGCGATCGCTGAACGCCGCCGGATCGCCTTCGTCCGCGTTGCACACGATGTACTTGCGCGGCGTGCCGTTGCCGGTGGTGTCCTCGGCATTGCGGCAGGCCTCCAGCTTGAAGCCCATCGGGAAGCCGGCCCCTCCCCTGCCGCGGATGGTGGCCAACTTGATCTCGTTGAGCACATCGCGCGGATCGCCCTTCAGCGCCTGCTCCCAGATGGCATAGAACTCCGGTAGCGGTGGCATGGGCGCCGTGAGGATGGGGGCCGCCATGGTGGTGCCCACGTGGTGCACACCGTTCGCCGCCACGGTGTGCGCACCGCCGTCACGCACCTCCTTCACCAGCGCGTCCATGTGGTCCACGCTGTCGCCGCTGTAGTTGCGGCCACCGATGTTGAACGCACTGTTCTCATGGCAGCGGCCCAAGCAGCACATGTGCCCGATCTCCTCCGGCTTGAAGTGACGCGCGAGGGCATGGTGCACCTTGTCCTGGGTGCCGGCCACCAGGCATGCGCTGCCATTGCACACGTATGCCTTCCGGCCCTTGTTCTCCTCCTTCAGGAAGTCATAGAACGAACTCGTTCCGTAGGTGACGGCCTCCCCCACCAGGAAGTCGTCCGCGATGGCGGTGAGCACCGCGCGCTCCGGCGTGCCCGTTGCCTCGGCGGCCTGCTGCAACCGTTCCCACAGGGCATCATCCAGTTCCCTGCCATCGCGTCCGGAGAGTGAGGAGATGTTCTTCGACATGCAGGCCAAGGTAATGGTGCGCCGCCATGCACGCATGCAGCGTTCCTTTGGGCAACGCACCATGGACCCCGCCACGCTCGACATCGCACAGCTGCGCCGCCGGTATGCCGGCGGAGCCGCGCTCACCCCGGAGGAATGGAACTGCGCCACGGCCGCTGTGCCCTGGACCACCGCACCACCACCGCGCATCCTGCTCGACCTGCACGACCTGCTGCTCTTCATCACGGCGTATCCGCATTCGTCCGCGGACCATGCACGTGCCACGGCGGGTCTTGCACGCGTGGCCGCGCAGGCCGCCGCCCTGGCCACGGCCCGACCGCGGTACGCCGACGCGCTCGTCGACAGCGCCGTTGCGGGACCTCCCACGCACGCGTTGCTCAGCATCGACCTGTGCCGTTGGCTGTGCGCCGTGGCGCCGGACACCGTGGAGCTCGCCGGACTTGAAGGCGAGGACGACCATGTGCGCAACCTGCTGGTGGCCCTGGCGCATCCGATCGAACGCGAAGCACTGGAGGATGCGCGGCACGAGGTGCTGGACCGTGTGGCCAAGGTCTCCGGCGGCCGTTGCCTGCAGTGGTTGGTCGCCGCCATCGACAAGCGGACGGACGATGCGCTCCTGCGCCATGCCCTCTGGGAGAGCTGCCGGCCCAACATCGTGGTGAACGACGGACATCCACAGCTGACGCGCACCCATGCCCGGGGCCTCAACGATCCGATCCACTGCTTCCCGAACGGCACGCGCGACCTGGGTGATCCCCGGCAGGCTATCGCGCAGCCGATGGGGCCCGCAGCGGCGCTCAACCCTGCGCAACGGAACACCCTGCTCACCGCTGCACGCGGCATCCTCGTCGGCCATCAGCGCGAGACGGACCCGGTGACCCACGTGGACCCACGCGCACTGGCCTACCACCGCATGGACCACGGCATCGGTGTGGCCTTGATGCCCCTGCCACCGGCACGGCGCACCGCCTTCGATGCGTACCTCGGCTACGTGGCCTTCGCCAACAACGTGCCCGTGGCTTATGGCGGCGCCTGGCTGTTCCCCGGCAAGACCAAGGTGGGCATCAACGTGTTCCCGGCGTTCCGCGGTGGTCCCTCGTCCATGCTGTTCGCACAGATCCTGCGGTGCTATGCCCAGCGCTACGGCGTGGGCACCTTCGAGGCGGAGAACTACCAGCTCGGCCATGGCAACAGCGACGGCATCCGCTCCGGAGCCTACTGGTTCTACCATCGCCTCGGCTTCCGCACACAGCAACCCCGGCTGGCCGCCGTTGCCGGGGAGGAGGCGCAGCGCATGCGTTCGGAACCCGGGTACCGCACACCGGCCAACGTGCTGCGCCGGCTCGCTGCTGAACCGATGCTGCTCACCCTGCATCCGGAGACGACCGCGCACTTCGAACCGCTCGACCTGTCCGAACGTGTGCTCGAGCACCTGGGCCGCACCGCAACGGCCGATCGCCTGAACGCAACGGACCGGATCGTGCAACGCGTGGCGCGCCGCATCGGTGCCGGTGCCGCGCACCGTCGCTGGCCCGCAGCGGACCGGCAGGGGTTCGCCCACCTGGCCCCGGCCGTCGACCTCATCCCCGATCTGGAGGAGTGGTCGGCTGCCGAGCGTCGCTCCTTGATCGCCGTGATGCGCGCGAAGGGCGCATTGACGGAGGACCGCTACCTGCACCTGCTGCGCAGGCACGAACGGTTGCTGAACGCGTGGTCCCGACTGGTCGCAACGGAAGGTTGACGGTTCATTCGAAACCGCCTTGGTGCTTCGGGCCCCGCTGGAAGCACTTGCCGCTCTTCATCCCGCACGTGGTCACGCCCATCGAACAGGCCGGCCGCCTTGTGCTCGGCATGCTTCGCCGACATTTCCGAAGTTCGGTGATCCGGCGATCCAACCTTCCTCCGGAGCTTCGGTCGTAGTCCTCATCCAATTTCATTCCCCATGCACCCCCGCACCTACGCTTTGCCACTGTTCCTGATCGCTGGCGCGCTGCACGCCCAAGGCCCCGAGGTCACCAGTTGGATCCTGAACCAGGGGGAGACCGGGAGCTACTATGTACAGGGCAACAGCACGCCCATCGTCACCACCACCCTGGCGAACGTGCAGCTTGTGCAATACGCGGACGACAACGTGTACATCAACGCCACCGGCATCCCGGCCTACCCCACGGCCCCGTTCCTGGACGGCAATCCATCCCTTGCGGGAAGCAACGACTACCTCTTCCGCATACCGCGGAACCCGCAGGCGCAGACCGGCACACTGACGGACGTGCCGCTCGGCCACATCGGTGTGCTCAAGAACGGTGTGCCCATCTTCAATGCGGAGGATGCGATGAGCTACAACGGACAGGGCATCTGGCTGCGCAACGCAGTGTATTGGGAGAACGACGGCATGGACTGCAGCAAGGGACATCCCGCGCCGAACATGGGTGGCGGGGGCCAGCAGATGGGGCGGTACCACCAACACCAGAACCCGGCTCCGTTCAGCACGGCGAGCGTGCTGCTCTCCAGCATCTGCACCCTGTATCCATCCACCGGGCTCTACACGCCGGACCCGGCTGACCATTCACCCTTGCTGGGCTACGCGTTCGATGGCTTCCCCATCTACGGTTGCTTCGGCTACAGCGATCCGCTTGATGCCGCCAGCCCGATCACCCGGATCCAGAGCAGCTGGCAGCTCCGCAACATCACGGTTCGCCAGACGCTGGCGGACGGCACCGTGCTGCCGGCCGGCCAGTACGGCCCCGCCGTGGGTCCGCAATATCCGATCGGGTGCTTCATCCAGGACCACGAGTTCGTGTCCGGATCGGGTGACCTTGACGAGCACAACGGCCGCTTTTGCGTGACCCCGGAGTATCCCGGCGGCACCTATGCCTACTTCGCCACGGTGGATGCCGATCTCAACTCGGCTTATCCTTACTTCATCGGTCCCACCTATTACGGCGTGGTGGCCTCGGACAATTTCGGCACGCCCGGCCCGGGCAATCCGCCCACGAACGTCACGGTCACGGGCAACGTCACCACCTGGAGCGGCAACACCGCGGTTGCCGAGCGCGACGCCCAGGTCCGCATCATCGTATCGCCCAACCCGACGGATGGCCCGGTGCGCATCGTGCTGCCCGCCGGCACCCGCACCTACGTTGTGTGCGACGTCACCGGCCGCGAGGTGCGCCGCAGGAACGCCACCGGTGGCGTGCTGGTGGACGACCTGTCCGACCTCGCTTCGGGGACCTGGCTCGTGCGAGCGGAAGGTGCGAACGGCATCGTTACCGCTCGCGTGGTGCGGCAGTGAACAGGTGCCGATCGGTCGCCTCAGAACGTTCGTGCATCATTCGATGCCACCGCGATGCTTGGGGCGGCGCTGGTAGCGCTTGCCGCTCTTCACCACACGCGGGCGGTAGCGCCCATCGAACACACCGGCCGCCTTCTGCTCGGCACGCTTGGCAGCGCGTTCGATCGCGGCGTTCAACCGTGCCCCGTTGCCTTTCCTGTTGCGCTTGGTGCTCATTGCTCGTCCTTTCCGCGCAGAGCGGCATCGCGCATCCGCTGCGCGCGTTCCTTCCCAAGGTAGCGCTCCACGCCCGCGTGCACCAGGTACACCAGCGGCGTGCTCAGCACGGCCACGATGAGCTTGTAGGTGTAGGCCGTGAGCACCAGCGCCGTGGCCATCGGGAAGCTCATGTCCTTGAAGATCCAAAAGGCCACATAGGTCACCACCACGCTGTCGATCAGCTGGCTCACCAGGGTGCTGCCGGTGGCGCGCAGCCAGATCCGCTGGTCGCCGGTGACACGCTTGATCCGCCGGAACACGAAGGCATCCACCAGCTGCCCCACCACGAACGCGGTGAGCGAGCCCACGATGATGTTCATGCCCTGACCGAAGATGCTCGCGAAGGCCGCTTGCATGTCGGGCACGCCCTGCCCTGCGCTGCTCGTGATCCACCAGCCCTGTTCCGCCGGCATGCGGATGGCGAAGAACATCACCACGAAGGCGAAGGCGATGAGGCCGGCGGTGAGCAGCGTGAGGAAGCGCACACCGCGCACCCCGTAGTAGTCGTTCACCACGTCGGTCATGATGAAGACGATGGGCCAGGGCAGCACGCCCACGCTCAGTACGAAACTGAGGTGTTGCTGACCCAGCAGCGTGAAGTCCGCTTTCGGCATCCCCAGCAAGGTCTCCAGCTGGAACAGCTTCACCCCGATCATCTCGGCGATGAGCGCGTTGGCCACGAAGAAGCCACCGAGGATGAGGTAGAGGCGGGTGGCCTTGTCTGCGAGGATCGAGTGGATCATGCCGCGCTGGTGAGCTGAAGGAGGAAGAGCGCGTACAACCCGGCGAACAACCATCCCTCCCAACGCGAGATGCGCTTGTCCAACGTGAGCAGGTAGAAGAAGAGCCCCGCGCCGAGCATCACTGGGAGCGAAAAGTTCAGCAGGTTCTCCGGGACGGTCACCGTGCCAACGGCCCCCGCCGCGAAAGGGATCACCAGGGTGTTGAAGATGCAGGAACCGAGCACATTGCCCACCGCCATTTCAGCCTTGCCCTGCTTGATGGCCGCGATGTTCACGGCAAGCTCGGGCAGGGTGGTGCCGAGCGACAGCACCGTGAGGGCGATGAGCGAAGCCGGGAGCGACATCCGCGTGGCGATGTCCGTGATGGAGGCAACGGTGTGGTCGGCCCCGAAGTAGATGCCCACGGCGCTCAGGAGCAGGATGAGCAGGTCCTTCGTGGGCATCGCCGAGCGCCCGGCCCTGCCGTCCTCGATGGTCCTCTCCAGTTCCTCGCCACCCTGCCGGATGAGGTAGATGGAATACACGGCGAACAGGGCCAGGCCGATGATGGACTCGGCCCCGGTGATCTCGCCATCCTGCGCCACGAGCCAGAAGCAGGCGAACGCACCGATCAGGTAATGCAGGTCGATCAGGATGTACTGGCTGCCCAGGCGGATCTCCGGCCGGGCGATGATGGCCGCGATGCCGGTGATCAGCAACAGGTTCGAGATGCTGGCCCCGATGATGTTGCCCGGAACGATCTCCGATGCACCGGCGCGCACGGAGAGCACCGCCGAGACCAGTTCCGGCAGCGAGGTGCCGATGCCCACGATGAAGATCCCGATCACGAAAGGTGACAACCGCATCCAGCGGCCAAGTCCCTCGGCAGAGCGCGTGAAATACCGCGCCGAAAGGAGCAGCACGAGCAGTGCGCCAATGAAGTGGAGGACCGCCGGAAGCATCGGTCACAAGGTAGCCTCCGGCAGCAGATCCAGCGCCCCTGTCATCTACCGCAGGTCACGGCACCACTTGGGCATCCCGGCCACGTGCGCATGGCGCGATCTCCCGGATCAGCCCGCCACGTTCACACCGATCAACTTGCCGATGCCGAAGGTGATCGCCGCAGCCGCCAGCCCGAAGAGCACCTGCCGCATGCCGCTGAACCACACGCCGCGTCCGGTGAACAGGGTGATCGCGCTGCCGATGCCGAAGAGCCCGATCGAGCTCAGGCCCACGCTGATGGCAATGGCTTGCATGCCGCCCAGCCAGAAGAAGGGAAGCACGGGCAGGATGGCGCCGACCGCGAAGAGGAAGAAGGAGGTGATCGCCGCCTCCCACGCCGAGCCCTGCAGTTCCTCCGCATTGATACCGAGCTCCTCCTTCACCAGCAACGCATGCGCCTTCCCGGTGTCGCGCATGGCCTCGTCGGCCAGCCGCTGCGCCTCCACCTCACCGATGCCCTTGGCCATGTATATGAGCGCAAGCTCCTTCCGTTCACCTTCGGGGTTCGTCTCCAGCTCGGTCATCTCCAAGGCCATCTGCCGTTCATAGAGCTCCTGCGAGCTCTTCACACTGATCCACTCACCGAGCGCCATGCTCAACGCACCCGCCAGCAGCCCCGCGAGGCCCGCGAGCAGCACGCCCTGCTCCCCCTCGGTGGCGCCGGCCACGCCCATCACCAGGCTCATGTTGCTCACCAGGCCATCGTTCGCGCCAAGCACCGCTGCGCGCAGCGCGTTGCCGCCCACGCTCTTGTGCCGCCCCTCGATGCGGCCCAGCTGCTCGCCCGCCATCCCGCGCTTCCCTTCCATCAGTGACCGCAGGATGCGCACGTGGTTCTGCTCCGCCCCGCTCACGGGTGCACCGCTGCGCAACTTCTGCGATATGCTGGCCTTCGCAAGACCCTTCTCCACATCCATCAGCTGCGCGATCACGTGATCGTAACCCATCACACGACCGATGCGGTCAAGGGTGCGCGCCCGCCACGAGGGAGGCGGCATCGTACGGAGGACGCCGGAGCGCTTGGCCTCCGCGAAAGCGTGCTCGGCATGCCCGCGCTCGATCGTGGCCATCTCGCGGAACAGCTGGGCCACCTGCGGATCCGCTTCGTTGGCGGCGATGCGGTCGTACAGGAAGGCCGCGTCGATCTCGGTCTGCAGGCTCTCCTTGCGGAGCGCCGGAGAGGGGGTGGTCATGCCACGAAGTTCCGAAGATCCGGCCGAACGCCTGCGACCAGCAACCGCTTCACGCGATGACCGTCACCGCATCGCCCACCTGGACAGCTCCATCCAAGGAGCCCACCGCGTTCATGCCGAAGAGCACCTTGTTGTTCACGCTGCGGTAGCCGGCCAGCGTACGCAGCGGTTCCTTCCCACGTTCGCCGCTCCGCTGATCGATGGTGGTGATGATGCACCGCGCGCACGGTTTCACCAACGTGAAGCGCACATCGCCGATCCTCACTTCGCGCCAGTGATCCTCCTGGAAGGCGGTGCCTCCCGCGACAACGATGTTGGGCCGGAAGCGCTCCATGCCGACCGGGCTCTCCAGGCGGGCGTTCAGGTCGTCGAGCGAGGCCTGCGAAATGATCAGCCACGGGAACCCATCGCTGAACGACGTGAGCCCTTTGGCATAACGGCCATCCACGTGGCGGCGCGTATTGTCCGGCATGTACACCAGCCGCACCTGCCGACCCAGACGCTCCCCGAACCACGCCGACCAGGAACGGTGTCCCTCGCGCGCGCGCACGCGCGCGCTCCACACATCCACCATCAGGTCCGGCCCTTCACCCAAGGTCCAGGGCAGCTGCAGCTCCGCGCCGTCCCGCAGGTCCGTCACAGCGAATCCATTCTCCGTTGAAGCGGTGTGCAGGCAGGCCATCCCGGGTACTTCCCGCTGCGTGAGGAAACGCCCTTCCGCATCCACCAGCATCCAGCGGCGGTCGTTCATGAAACCCCGGTCCGTCAGCCGCGCCTCCCTCACGTTGAACCCACCGAGCGATTTGATCGGATGGATGCGCAGCTCAGCAAGGGACAGCATGTCACCGCTGCATGCGCACCACGCGCTCCAACCGCTCACCGCGGTCATCGCGCAGCAGCAGGTGAAAGATGCCCGGCACATCTGGCAGGCGACCGGTCCACCGGTCACCCCGGCGCCGCCAGTCCATGGGCACGTGCCGGCCGGCCGCATCGAACACCTGCACGCTCCGGAGCTCGTTCGAGCGTACGGTGACCATGCCATCCGCAGTGGGGTTCGGGAACACCGCCGCTCCCATGGATGATCCTTCCACCAGACCCACCGTGTTGTCCACCAGGGTATCGAAGGCCACCAGTTCCGGCGTGCCATCGCTCGCTTCGTACATGGTGCGGAACGTATCGATAGCGGGACCGCTCATGGCGAACATCTCGGCGTTCCATCCCGGCGGCACCGCCTGATAGTACAACGCCGCTTTCACGGTGAGCGGGCCGACATATCCGTTGGTGGGGATGTGGTAGTGCACGATGTCCGATCCGCTACCCTCCAAGCCGAGCGCATCCAGGCCGTAGTCCACATCGCTGGCCGGCACACCGGCGATGCGCGTGGTATCGTACACCGGGTGCGTGGTGCTGAACCCCAACGGCAGCAACCGGTTGTCCTTCAGCGGCTCGTCCGCACGCTCCAGCACGGTGGTCACGTCCCCGTTCACATCGCCCATCACCAGCTCGTAGATCTGCACCTCGTCCGGCGCACGGATCACATCGTGGTGCGGCTCGTACCCGGCGTCGTGCCCGATCACTTCGTTGGTGCCGTCCCACGCGCCGCTCTGGAAGAGGGTGTCCCCTGCTGCGTTGGTGGCGACCACGCGCACGAAGGCGCGCCGGCTCGGATAACCGCTCGGGAACTTGTGGCCGGCGTGGTTCACCAACAGCACGTCAACGAACGCCGTGTCCGTCGTACGGTCGATCACGGCCGCCTGCACGGTGGCACCGCTCCGCAGCATGCGCTCCGTGCGCGCGATGGTGCTGTCGTACTGTTCATCCGTGGCGGGAATGCCGAGCGCGTCCCGGTTCTCCTTCATCAGCCGCAGCATGTGCGTGTTGGCGCCGGCGAGGTGATGCAGACCGAAGGGCGAATGCCCGGGCAGGAACGCATACTCGGAGGCGAGCACCACCGCATCGGTGATGCGCGGCATGTGGCAGCCCCTGCAGGTGGTGGCCCCATCCGCGGTGTAGCTGCTGTTCAACCATTCGTGCCAGGTGGCCTGTTCCACGAACTCGCCCCCGGTGAGGTTGCCCTCCAGGTCCATGGTCTCGGTGATGAGCGTGTGGCAACCGGCGCACGTGCGGCCATCCACCATGTGCTGTCCGAAGCCGGGCACGAAGCCGACGAAGAAGGTCATGATCGCCGCGTTGATCTCATCGTCGGCGTAGGGTCCATACACACGCGCACTGTTCTCGCCCTGGTTGTGGCGCTCTGGACCGAAATGCAGCTCGCCGGAGAAGTGATGGCCCGCACTGTCGGGCATCTGCTGGTGGCAGGCCAGGCAGCTCACGCCCTCGAGGCCCATGACGCTGGTGTCCAGCATCGCCAGGGTGAAGGGTTCCGCGCCGAGCATGCGCTGCTCGTGCATGCCCAAGGGCGCATGGCAGGAAAGGCACTTGTTCTCGATGGCGCCCTTGTGGGCCGGGTTCACCAGGCCCTCATGCTCCGCCTTCGCGCGGAAGAAGGGGTCGCGGGCGCTGTTGGCCATCATGGTGCTGCGCCAATCATCCACCACGTTCACGTCGGTGCCCTCCGCATCCACCATGGCCAGGCCCATGGTGTCGTTGCCATGGCAGCCGGAGCACCGGCCGGCGGTGGCGAAGAACTCGCTGTACCGCACGATCAGGCCGTCCTCGGCACTGCGCATCCGCACCATGTCCAGCGCGGAATGCGGGCCGAAGCGAGGGGTTGTGAAGGAGCTCCAGCCCACCAGGAGCGCAACAAGGGCACTGGCGCCCAGCAAGGCTTTGAGGCGTGAACGGACCATGGCGGTGGCAAGTTAGAACCCCGGAGGACCTGTCCCGGTTCGCCAGCGGTCCTCCGGACCCGGCCGGTGCGAAGCACGAAGGGGTCGCCCGGAACGCCGGACGACCCCTTCGCCGCTGGACAAACGGCGCCTACTGCGTGCGCAGCTTCAGCACGTCCTTCTTGTCATACACGTACACGTGGTCGCCGTTGTAGGTGAGCTGGTTCACCGCTCCGTTCCGCGCATTGTACTGCTTGAAGGTGCAGGTGTTCAGGTCGAACGCGGCGATGTCCTCGCCGTCGGTCTGCATCAGCACCATCTCGCCGTACTGATCGAGGAAGCGCGCGGACTTGTACTTGCCGCTGTTCACCAGCTTGCCGTCCGCCATGCCGTGGGTGCTCACGCCCTTCTCACCCACCACCACCACCTTGTCCTTGAACGGCAGCACCAGGGTGGCGTCGCCAACGTTGTCATCGCCGATCGGCACCTCGTAGTTCTCCTTGCCGGTCGCAGGGTCCATGGCATAGAGCGCCTTGCCGCTGCACACGTACAGCGTGCCGTTCTCCACGAAGGCGTTCGTGATGCCCTTCTTGAAGCGCTCGCTCTCCCACACCAGCGACCCGTCGGTGGTGTTGAAGGCCTTCAGTCCGTATGGTTTCACGTTCACCCACTCGCGGCGCCACTCCTGGATGATGCGCGTGCTGCCGTCCGGCTGGCGCTCCGTGCGACGGATGTAGGCCTGCGTCTCCACCTGCCCGCCGATCTGCAGGATCACCTTGTCGCCGTGCGTGTAGATGCCGGGGATCGCGCGTGCATCGGGGATCTCCGGGGAGGTCCAGAGCAGCTTGCCGCTGCGCCGGTCGTACTTCTTCAGGTACTGCTTGCGGCGGTTCTGGCAATCGAGCACGTACAGGTCGTCGCCGACCACCAACGGTTCGGCCACACCACCGTACACACCCCACTTCACCGCGTTCGCCGGGCGGCCCTTGATGCCATCGGGCGTGAAGTCGAAGGCCGCCGACCACAGCTGCGTGCCCGTCTTGTAGTCGTACACCTGCACCCCGTTGAGGTTGAGGAACACCCGGTCGCCATCCGCCTCCAGGTTGAAGAGGAACTCGCCGGTGAGCACCTTGCGTTCGGCACGGCCGATGTAGTTGGCCTCCCAGATGATGTCCCCGTTGTCCAGGTCCACCTTGGCGATCTGGTTCTTGAAGCCCGTGAAGAGCGCGGCCAGACCGTCCGGCACGAAGTTCACCATCACCACCTTGCCGTCCGGCATGAAGACATAGCGGCCCACCGTGCCCTTGAACTTGTCGGTGCTCCACTTCTCCTGGCCCGTGCGTGCCATCACGAAGTTGAGCGCCTCCTTGGTGCTCACGCAGAACGCATCGCGCTCCTTCATGTACATCACGTTGTCCTCCGTGATGTTCTGGTACTTCTCGCTGGTCCACAACAAGGCGCCGGTCTTCAGGTCCACCACACCGATCTGGTCCTTGCCCATCTTCCGGTCGAACAGGAAGATGCAGTTGCTCTCCCAGAAGGGCACCAGCTCATCGATCTTCCGCAGGTTCGGCGCCAGCTCCTTGAAGGCCTTGCTCCACACCACCTTGCCGGTGGCGTTGTCGAACACGGTGATCTCTTTGTCGCTCGCAGCGTAGTTCAGTCCGGGCCCGTCGTTGGGGTCCGTTCCAACGTACTCGAACTTGTGCTCCAAGCGCATCTCCCACACGGGGGTCATTTCCACTTGGGCGAGCATCGGCAGTGCGCCGAGGCAGGCCATCATCATCAACGATCGACGTTCCATGGTCTTGGTTTTGTTCGTTCCGGTTCAAGGGAAGGTCACGGTGGTCCGCACCTTCCGGCGTTTCCCTTTCGGCATGCGCAGTTCGTAGCGCAGTTCCATCAACAGGTCCTTCAGGCGCGTGGCGTGCGCGGGATCGGCCAGCGCATCGCTCACCACGAACACGGTCTCCGTGGTGCCCCGATGGTCCACCGTGATGTCGCAGGTGAGCGACCCGCTGGGGTTCGCCTCCGCGATGAAGCGCGCGAACCGTCCCTCGGTGCGCGCGTGGGCGATGCCCGCCTCCACGGTGACTGCGACCTGTTCACTGGAGGGCATCTCCGGGGCCTGGCCCAGGACGCGCCCGCCGAGGATCAGCGCAGCGGTGAACAGATATGGACGCATGTTCCTCATGGCTTCCAGATACCGATGTGATCGCCCTGCCCGATGAGCAGCCGGCCATCATTCGTCCAGCAATAGGCCAGGCGACCGTCGTGCTGTTCACCTTCCCCCTTGTCGCTCGCACGCTTCTGTTCCAGGTCGATCATCAGGTAGGTATCGCCCGTGGCCGTGTCGTATAGCTGCAGCTTGCGCTTGTTGCGGCCCTCGGTGCTGCTAAGGGCGAGCAATGTTCCGTCCGGGTTCACGGCCAGGGCGGGCTCGCTCATGCGGCTCATGCAGCTCGCCCGCAGCGGCGTCCAACCCTCCACCGCCACCTGGTCCACATGGCCGGCCTGGTCGACGTAGTTGAAGTCGAACGGACGCGCACCGATCTCCGGCGCGAGCTTCAGGTCCGTGGTGCTGTAAACCAGCAGGCGGTCGCCGGTGGGACTAAAAGCCATGGAGCGAATGATGTCGTAGACCTCCGGTACCGTGGTGATCAAGTGCCCATCCGCCACCGCATGGATGCTCACCAGCTGCCGGTACTTCAATGCACTCTTGATCGCCTTGCGGTCATTGCGCACGGACGGCACCTTCAACAGCTGCTCCTCCGTCGGGCGATGGCTCACCGCGATGAACCGACCGTCCGGACTGATGGCGAGCGCGTTGGTGGCTCCGGGCACATCGATCGTCCGGCGTTCGTCGCCATTGTTGATCGTACGCACCGTCAGCTGCTCACCGCGCAGGGTCACCAGCAAGCGGCCCGCGGGATCCATGGCGCCCTCCACGGCCCCCTCCTCGGCGATCAGTTCGGCACCGGTGCCCAGGTCCAGCACCACCTGCCGGCCTTTCAGGTCCTTCCGGCCCAGGTTGGCATAGCGGTACAGTTCGGCGAGGTGGAGGAAGCGCCCGTCGTTGGATGCGGTCAGTCGCGCTCCGTCATGGAAGCCGGGCGTGGGCAACACACGTGCAACGGTCCACGTGGCCGTGTCCACCAGCAGCACACCGCCACCCTTGGACATGCTCACGGCCACCGAGCGACCATCGCCCACGGCGGTGATGCCCGCGATCATGCCCGGCCGGTCCGGGAGGTCGATGCGGCGCAACGCATCCTCATCGATGAGCTGTGCCATGGCCGGGACCTGGAGCATGCATCCAGCAAGCACAGCGAACAGGCACGCCCATCCCCGTCCGTTCCCTCCGCTCGATGCACGTATTCCCATGGCGGAGCAAAAGTCCTGTTGCCGCCGGGGGCGCTTCGTGCGGTAAAGCCCGCGATCCCGATACGGTGTTCACCGTAGCGGCCGTTGTATCCACCGGGGCCTTCACCGGCGGCTACCTTCGCCGCGATGCGGAAACCCGTTGTGCCCAACGCCATGAGATACCTGCCTGTGCTGCTGGTCTGGTCCATGCCCGCCTGCCTTTTCGCGCAGACGGTGCTGCCGTACGTGGACTATTGGGACAGCACACGCACGCGGAAGCGGAGCGAGGGCCTGATGGTGAACGGGCGCGAATGGAACGAGTGGCGCTTCTGGGACCCGGACGGCCACCTGAAGGAGGTGGCGGACTTCAAGGCCGGTGAACGCGACGGCCATGTGGTCATCTACTACGACAACGATTCGGTGCGGCACGATGGCTGGATCCGCCGCGGTCGGCAGGACAGCCTGATGCGCAGCTTCTACCGTAACGGCCGACCGATGGAAAGCGGCATGTACCGCGCCGGTGTGAAGAACGGCGAATGGAACTACTGGTACGCCGATGGGCGGCCGATGCTGAAGGAGGTGTGGGAGGACAGCATCGCGCTGGTGCTGGATGCGTGGGACCCGGATGGCACGCCCACGGTGGTGAAGGGGGATGGTGTGCTGCGAACACGGCACGGCAGCGGTGCCCTGGCGTCCGAATGCCACTACAAGGGAGGCGTGCCCAGCGGCGAATGGACGGAGCTCTGGCCGGCGGGCAACCTGAAGAGCAAGGGCACCAACCTCGGCGGCGTGAAGCACGGGACGTGGCAATGGTGGTACAGCAACGGCAAGCCCGAGAAGACGGCGACCTACAAGGCCGGGAAGCTGCATGGACCGTATGCCGTGCACTTCAGTTCCGGACAGGTGAGCACCACGGGCTGGTATGCGGAGGGCCGCAAGGACAGCACCTGGACGTGGTACCTGCAGGATGGTACGCGCGAGATGCTGGGCCACTTCCGGAACGACCAGCAGCATGGCCTGTGGAAGTACTGGTACCCCAATGGGCAGTTGAGCAGCACCGGCCTTTACGCCGACGGCGCACAGGAGGGCGAATGGGTGTACTACTACGAGACCGGCGAGACCTGGAAGAAGGGTGAATGGAAGGCGGGCCGGAAGGAGGGGCGCTGGACCACCTGGTTCGAGAGCGGTCAGAAACTGCAGGAGGGCACGTACGTGAACGGCAGGGAGGAAGGCGAGTGGAAGAGCTGGTTCGCCAACGGCCAGCAGAAGGACATCGGCCACTTCAAAGAGGGGCGGATCGATGGTGCCTGGCTCGGCTGGTACCCCGATGGCAAGGAGGAGTACATGGGCCTGTGGGCCAACGATGCGAAGAACGGCCCCTGGAAGTTCTGGCAGGAGAACGGCCGCCCCCGCGAAGCCGGAACGTACAAGGACAACAAGAAGGAGGGCCACTGGACCACGTTCAATACGCACGGCATCGTGATCAGCGAGGGCAACTACGTGAACAACACGCCGCACGGCGCCTGGGTGTACTTCGACGATGCCGGTGTGAAGATGCGCGAGCAGAGCTTCGTGAACGGCGACCCGGACGGGCGTTGCGTGGTGTATGACCAGCGCGGCCGCGTGGTGCAGGAGATGACCTACCGGCAGGGGCGCCTGCACGGCACCATGACCATGTACGGCACCGATGGCCGCGTGCTGAAGACGATCGAGTACGAGAACGGCCAGGTGAAGAAACCGGAACCCGGGATGCCCCGGAAGTAACAAGGCCCCCCTTTCGGGAGGCCTTGTTACCTGTCGCTTTCTCGCCTTCGTGGCAGCAGGCTCAGGATCGCATGCGTCAGCGGTAGCCGTTGATGTACGCGTTCGCGATGATCTCGCTCTCGCGCACCAGGCCCTGCACGATCTCCCGGATCAGGTCGTTCAACTGCTGATCCGAGTACCGCTGCAGGTCGTTGTACACATGCGTTTTTCGCTTGCTGCTCCTGATGAAGGCGATCTTGTCCTTCTTCGTCATGGGCCCTTCAACGGCATCGGCCGGGCATTGTTCCGTCCTCCGGTGAAAAAGGTGTCCGGACCCTTTGCCGACGCGGCTTCCGAGCGGCCCGGAAACACCGCGGCGGGCCCCGGTCCCCCGGTAACCCGCCGCGTGCTTTCACCAAAACCCCCGGCAGCAGGGCCGGGCCTATGCGATCACCCAGCGGTGAGCGGCTTACGGGCCACCCACCAGGCGGGGATCAGGCCGCAGCAGCCATGCGGCTGCGCAGCGTGTTCATCAAGCGTAGGGCGTGCAGGTAGCGCTGCACATCACCGGCCATCATCATCCGCGTGGCCGCACGCTTCAACTTCTGGTAGCGCTTCTTCAGGCTGATCATGGCATCTTCGGGTTTGTCGCCAACCGTGTTCGTCCGGATGGTCAGTAGTATGACGTTCAACAGCCGTGCCAAATTGCCCAAGCACCTGAAGAAGAGGGGACTGAACAAGGAGCGGCGCTACCCGACCGGGGAACGGAACGGCCGCCCGGGGCAACGGACCAAACCCACCTGTCCTTGGCCCCCTTCTGGGAGACAGTGGACCATGCCAAGCTGACCTTCGGCACGTGCCAAGCTCGGTGATCCCCTGGCCATCAAGACATTATGAACAATGTGCAGGAACTCGCTCCGGCGGGTGGTCGCCTGCCCGGCCAGGCAACTTGGCCCTACGGCTGTCCCCGCCTATTTTCGCACCATGCGTCGCGCCGCCTACCTTGTTGGTGTAGCCGGTGGCAGCGGTTCGGGTAAGACCACCTTGATCCGGGCCCTTCGCGATCGCCTCCCTTCCGGTACTGTCTGCCTCGTTTCGCAGGACGATTACTACCACCCGATCGACCGGCAGGAGCGCGACCCGAACGGCCGCGTGAACTTCGACAAGCCCGCAGGCATCGATCTGGACCTGCTCGCCAGCGACCTGCGCAGCCTGGCCAACGGCGAGACCATCCACCGCCGCGAATACACATTCAACCAGCCGCACATGGAGCCCCGCTGGCTGGAGGTGCGGCCTGCCCCGGTCATTCTGGTCGAGGGCCTGTTCGTGCTGCACCACGCGCCTGTGCGCGAACAGTTCGACCTGAAGGTGTTCGTGGATGCCAGTGAACAAGTGCAGCTCGATCGCCGACTGGCCCGCGATGCCGCCGAACGGGGCTACGGTCCGGATGATGTGCGCTACCAGTGGGACAACCACGTGGTCCCCGCCTACCGCGAGTTCCTGCTGCCCTACCGTTCACTCTGCGATCTGCACGTGGTGAACGAGCAGCGCTTCGACAAGGCCCTGCACGTGCTGCACGATCATCTGCTGCGCTACGCCGGCGTGGACACGCTCGTCGCGGCGGACCAGGTGCGCGACCTTCAGGCGTAAAGGCCGTTCTGGCGGAGGTACTGCAGCACCGCCGGGTCCACCAGTCCGTCCACGGGTTTCCAGTTGCGCAGCCGCACCCGTATGCCCGTGCTGCTGGTGTCCATCAACGGCGCATCCCTCACCACGGTCACGGACGGATGGAACATCAGGTCGGCCTTCGCCAGGTGCTCCTCCAGCCCGGGGCGCGGATAGACCAGCACGCGGTGGTTGTCCAGGATCGAGCGCGGGTCCTTCCATTCATGCAGGCCGGCCAGGTTGTCGCTGCCGATGATCAGGGAGAACCGGTGCTGCGGCCAGCGCTGCCGCATGAAGGCAAGCGTATCGCTGGTGTAGTTCGGCTTCGGCAGATCGAGCTCGAAGCCGCTGGCCACCAGGCCCGGCCTGCCCTGCACCGCGATGCGCGTCATGGCCAGCCGGTGCTGCTCGGGGCTCAGCTTGCGGTCCTGCTTGAAGGGGTTCTGCGGCGTCACCACCAGCCACACCTGGTCCAGGCCGACGGCCTTCAGCATGTGCTCCGCGATGCGCACATGGCCCGCGTGCGGCGGATCGAAGGAACCGAAGAGGCAACCGATCTCCATGGTCAACGCGGCATTGGATGGGCGGCCCGGGAACCGGCCAGGAACGCGCGCACCAGTTGCGACGCCTCCGCGCAAGCACGGTCACGGTCATCGTTGACGATCACCGCATCGAAGCGGTCCATGTAGGTCATCTCGTGGACGGCCTTCTCCACGCGCATGCGCAAGGACTCCGGTGTCTCGGTGTTCCGGCCGTTCAAGCGCTGCTCCAGGTGCTCCACCGAAGGCGGCTTCACGAACAAGGCGAGCGCCCGGGTCTGATAGAGCTCCTTCAGGTCCAAGCCACCGATCACGTCCAGATCGAAGATCGCATGGTGGCCGGCGCTCCAGATCCGCTCCAGTTCCGACCGGAGCGTTCCGTAGAAGCGTCCGGGATAGACCTCCTCATACTCCACGAACTCACCCGCCTCGATGCGGCCCTTGAACTCGTCGACGGACAGGAAGAAGTAGTCCTTCCCGTCCACCTCCCCATTGCGGCGGGGCCTGCTGGTGGCGCTCACGCTGAACTCCAGTCCAAGGTCCTGGGCGAGCAGGTGTTTCACGATGGTGGTCTTGCCGGCCCCGCTGGGCGCCGACACGATGATGCATTTCCCGTTCGCTTCGGCCACCATTCCTTACAGCACGTTCAGCACCTGTTCCTTGATCTTCTCCAGTTCATCCTTCATCAGCACCACTGATCGTTGGATGGCGGCATCGTTGGCCTTGCTGCCAAGCGTGTTGATCTCGCGCCCCATCTCCTGCGCAATGAAGCCGAGCTTGCGCCCCTGCTGCTGCTCCTTTTCCATGGTCTCCTGGAAATGCCCGAGGTGCGCGCGCAGCCGCACCTTCTCCTCGTTCATGTCCATCTTCTCCAGGTAGAAGACCAGCTCCTGTTCGAACCGGTCGGCATCCACCGCGGCCTGCAGTTCCGCCAGGCGGGTGCGCAGGCGGTCGCGCGTGCGGTCGGCGCGGCCTTTGTCCAACCCGTCCACCTCGGCCAGTAACGTAGCGATGTGGTCCAGGCGCTCCGTCAGGTCCTGCTGGAGCTTGCGACCCTCGTTCGCACGGAACGCCACGAAACCGCGCATGGCCTGTTCGATCAGCGCCATCACCGCCGCCCGATCATCCTCCGTGGCCACTTCACGGGCGGTGGCCGCCACCTCGGGCATGCGCAGCACCAGGCCCATGAGGTCCGTGCGCACCTCGGGGTCGATGGCCATGGCCACGGTGCGCAGCTCCTCGTAGATCGTCCGCGCTGCCGCCGCATCGATGGGAACGCGGCGCGCACCGGGTGCCGGTTCGCTGTTCACGTACAGCTCCACCTTGCCGCGCACCACGCGCTCCGCCGTCCACGAACGCAGCTCGGCCTCCATCTCCCGGAAGGCGCCCGGCACCTTCACCAGCAGGTCCAGCTGCTTGCTGTTCAACGAGCGGATCTCCACGGACACCTTGCGGTCGTTCACCTGGCCTTCCGCCCGGCCGAAACCGGTCATCGAACTGAGCATGGCGGCGAATGTAGTTCCCGCCTTGCCGCCGCGCCTTCAACGCGTGGGAACGCGGCGGGTCACCAGGTGCACACCCGTGAAGATCGCCGCCGCGCTGATCCACGGCCAGGGCCCCTGCGGCATGGGCCCGCCCATGAACGCACCCAGGGTGGCCGCAAGCACCGGCTGCAGGTAAATGAAGGTGCCGACCACACCGGGATCGACATGCCGCAGCGCCCAGGTGTTCAGCAGGTAGGCCACGAAGGTGACGCCGACCACCACGAAGACCAGGGCCCACGCCTGTGCAGCGGACAAGGCCGACCAGTGCACGGCAAGCAGTTCGCCGGTGCCGAAGGGCAGCACCAGCACGGCACCGATCAGGAAGGTCCAGGCCATCACCGTCACCGCGCCGTAGCGCAGCATCAAGGGCTTCACCATCACCAGGTAGATGGCGAAGGAGCTCGCATTGATCAGGATGAACAGGTCGCCAAGGACGGACGCCCCCTGGTCCACGGCCCCGCCGAACAGGATGAGCACCGTGGCACCGGCGGCGCCCAGGAGCACACCGATCACCTTGGCGGGCCCCAGCCGCTCGCCAAGCAGCACCGCGCTCATGGTGAGCACCAGGATGGGGGTGGCCACCATGATGATGCTGGCGTGCAGTGCGGAGGTGCGCATCAGGCCATGGAAGAACATCAACTGGTTCAGCGCCACCCCGCTCACCGCGCAGAGCACCAGCCGCACCGCATCGCTCCACGCCACCCGTTCAGGCCGCGCCGCCCAGGCGCCCCAGAAAAGCACCACGGCCCCGAGCACCCGCAGCAGGATGAAGCCCGAAGGACCGATCACCCCGGGCATCAGTCCCTTCGCCACCACGTAGTTGATGCCGTAGAGCAGGTTGACGATGAACAGCGCGATCAGCGCGAGCGGACGTGGACCCATGCGGCGAACGATCGCGGACCCGGATACCTTGCGCGACCAGCGGTGAAAGTAGAAGAGGCCCAGGCGATCGAGCAGGAAGGCGCACAGGAGCTGCGGCGCAGCGTGCGTTGGTGGCGCCTGCTCCTACCCATGGGGATCGGCCTGTTGGCCGTGGGCTGGCTCTTCTGGCAGGAGGCCGGCCGCGCGCACTTCGAGCCCGTGGCCGCAGGCACAGGCACCCACCAGTGGGTGGACACGAACGGCAACAGCACCGTGGATGCGGATGCCCCGGGTGAAGTGGTGGCCCGGGCCGGAGGCGATCTGCGCGCGGTGAGCGGCTGGGACCGGCTGCGCGCCATGCACCTGGCCCGTTACGGCCTGCTGTTGCTGCTGGGCGCAGCGCTCGCCAACGTGCTGCGCGACCTGGGCTATGTGCTGCGCCTGCGTGTGCTGAGCGGCGGCACCTTCACCTGGCGTCAGTGCTTCGAGGTGACGATGCTCTGGGAGTTCAGCAATGCTGCGGCACCGGCCTTCATCGGCGGGACGAGCATCGCCATCTATGTGATGAGCCGCGAAGGCATCGGGCTGGGCCGCAGCGCGGCACTGGCCCTGGCCACCGTGATGCTGGACGAGCTCTTCTTCCTGCTCTTCGCGCCGCTCGTGTTCTTCGGCGTGGGCATGGAGCGCCTGTTCCCACCGGAACTGGACGCGGCGATGTGGGGCCTGCCCGTGCAGGCGCTCTTCTGGCTGGGCTACGCAGTGATCGCGGTGATGAAGCTGGGCATCTTCTACAGCGTGTTCTTCAAACCGCGGGCGATCAAGCTCCTGCTGGTGAACCTGTTCAAGCACCGCTGGATCCGCCGCTTCCGCCCGCGCATCGCCGCGGCCGGGGACGACCTCATTGCCGCGAGCACGGAGCTGAAGGGTCGCCCCGCCGGGTTCTGGCTGAAGGCCATCGGCGCCACCTGGTGCAGCTGGGGCGCCCGCTTCCTCGTGCTCAACTGCATCGCCGCCGCCTTCTACCCGGTGAACGGCCACCTGCTGATGTACGCCCGCCAGCTGGTGCTGTGGATCATCCTGCTCATCAGCCCCACGCCCGGGGCCAGCGGCGCGGCGGAGTTCGCCTTCGTGGGCTTCATGCGCGACCTGCTGCCGGCCGGTGCGCTGCTGGTGGTGATCGCCCTGCTCTGGCGCCTCCTCACCTACTACATCTACCTGCTCGCCGGGGTGCTCGTGCTGCCCCGGTGGATCCGCCGCACCCGGGGTTGAGGCGGGCACGGGCACGGCGCTTCGGCTACTTTCGCGGGCCCTACCGCACGCCCAATGAAGTTCGCGACCAAGGCCATCCACGCCGGTGTGGAACCCGACCCCACCACCGGGGCCATCATGACGCCCATCTACCAGACCAGCACCTATGTGCAGGCGGCACCGGGCGACCACAAGGGCTACGAGTACAGCCGAACGCACAACCCCACGCGCACGGCGCTGCAGAACGCCTTGGCAGCACTGGAGAACGGGAAGCACGGCCTCTGCTTCGCCACCGGCATGGCCAGCATCGATGCGCTATGCAAGCTGCTGAAGCCCGGCGACGAGGTGGTGAGCACCAACGACCTCTATGGCGGCACCTACCGCCTCTTCACCAAGATCTTCGAGGGCTTCGGCCTCAAGTTCCGCTTCGTGGACATGGGCGACCTGCGCAACGTGGAGGCCGCGCTCACGCCGAACACCAAGCTCATCTGGGCCGAAACACCCACCAACCCGCTGCTGCGCATCATCGACATCGCCGGACTGGCGGCCATCGCGAAGAAGCAGGGCTGCCTGCTGGGCGTGGACAACACCTTCGCCAGCCCGTACCTGCAGAACCCGCTCGACCTCGGCGCGGACATCGTGATGCACAGCGTGACCAAGTACCTCGGCGGGCACAGCGATGTGGTGATGGGCGCGCTGGTCGTGAAGGATGACGCCCTGGCCGAGCGCCTGGCGTTCATCCAGAACAGCAGCGGCGCCACGCCCGGTCCGCAGGACTGCTTCCTGGTGCTGCGCGGGTTGAAGACCCTGCACCTGCGCATGCAGCGGCATTGCGAGAACGGCGCCGTGGTGGCCGCCTTCCTGGCTCAGCATCCCAAGGTGGAACGCGTCTTCTGGCCCGGCTTCCCCACCCATGCGAACCACGCCGTGGCCAAGGCCCAGATGCGCGACTTCGGGGGGATGATCAGCTTCACCCTGAAGGGCGACCGGATGGAGGACGCCCTGCGGGTGCTGAGCAGCACCAAGCTCTTCTCCCTGGCGGAAAGCCTTGGTGGCGTTGAAAGCCTGCTGGGCCACCCGGCCAGCATGACGCACGCCAGCATTCCCCGCGAGGAGCGCCTGCGCAACGGCCTGGCCGACACGCTCATCCGCTTGAGCGTGGGCCTCGAGGACGCCGAGGACCTTGTGGAGGACCTGCGGCAGGCGCTCGGCTGAGCCGTCGGCCCCGTCCGGGAGATCGCCCGGCAGGTCGTGGCTTTCCCAGCGCCCCGTACGAACGGTTGACATTGGGATGACCCGGACGCGAACCGATCGGGTAACTTAGGCGTCCTTTTGAGCCAAGACCCTTGATACCCATGTCGTTCCGTGCCCATTTCGCCGCGCTGTTCACCCTGATCGGCGCCAACCTTTCCGCACAGGAAGTGCCCTTCACCTGCTCCACCCATGGGCTGGAGCACCTGAGCTCCTTCCTGGAGGGGCACCCGGAGCGGCTCGCAGAGATCCAGGCGGCCGATGCCGCGCTGGAGCAGCACACTCAGCACTTCATCAACAACTTCGATGAACGCGGCGGTGGCCAGATCGTGATCCCGGTGGTGTTCCACATCATCCACAACAACGACATCGAGAACATCAGCGACGAGCAGGTGATCGACGCCGTTCGTGTGCTGAACGACGACTTCAACAAGCTGAACGAGGACTGGGACAACGTGCGGGACGAGTTCCTCCCCATCGTGGCGAACGTGGGCATCACCTTCCGCCTGGCCGGTTACGACCCTGAGGGCAACTGCACCAAGGGCATCACCCGCACGGTGAGCGAACTGACCAACGACGGCGGCCAGGACATGAAGGACCTGATCCAATGGCCGCGCGACCAGTACCTGAACATCTGGGTGTGCGCCTATGCCCAGGGTGCTGCGGGCTACACGCAGACCCCCGGCAATGTGGACGCCGCCTGGGCCGCCGACGCGGATGGCATCGTGGTGCTGCACAGCTACACCGGCAGCATCGGCACCAGTTCGCCCGGCCGTTCGCGCACCCTCACGCACGAGGTGGGCCACTGGATCAACCTGCGCCACACCTGGGGCCCCACGAACGAACCGGGGCTTCCGGAGAACTGCGACGTGGATGACAACGTGAGCGATACGCCGCTCACCGTGGGTTGGACCAGCTGCAACCTGAACGGCGCCAGCTGCGGCTCGCCCTTGGACAACGTGGAGAACTACATGGAGTACTCCTACTGCTCCAAGATGTTCACCAATGGACAGAAGGCCCGCATGATCGCCGCCCTCAACAGCGGCACCGCCGACCGCAACAACCTGTGGACCACGGCCAACCTGATCGCCACCGGGTGCACGGACGTTCAACCGCTCTGCGCCGCCAGCTTCGTGAGCGACCGCCGGACCATCTGCGCCGGCCAGAGCGTGAGCTTCACCGACCAGAGCTTCCACGGTGTGGTCTCCCGCACGTGGAACTTCACCGGTGGTGAACCCGCCACCGCTGATGCCGCTTCCACGGAGGTCACCTACAACACACCCGGTGTGTACCCGGTGCAGCTCACCGTGAGCAACGGTCAGGATTCGGAGACCAGCACCATCAATGACTACATCGTGGTGCTCGCCGATCCCGGACAACCTGCACCGTTCGCCGAAGGCTTCGAGGCCATGGACCAGTTCGATCCCGCCCTGTGGGCCAATGTGAACACGGACGGTGACCTGGGTACGTTCTCCGTGCGCAGCGATGCGGCCTACACCGGCACGAAGAGCATCCGCATGAAGAACAACCAGCTGCCCGCCGGGCTGCTGGACGAACTGCTCTCGCCCTCGATCGACCTGAGCCAGGCGGACGCGGTGAACTTCTCCTTCCGCTACGCCTTCGCCCGCCGCGCGAGCGACAACGACGACAAGCTGCGCATCTACGTGAGCAAGGACTGCGGTGAGACCTGGGTGCTGCGCAAGCAGCTGCGCGGCAATGGCGAACTGCCCACCGTGCCCGACCAGACCTCCACCTTCATCCCCAGCGGCGCCGACCAGTGGGAACTGTGCACCATCACCAACATCACCAGCGACTATGCGGTGGAGAACTTCCGCTTCAAGTTCTGGTTCACCAGCGATGGCGGCAACGACCTGTGGATCGACGACATCAACATCAACGGCGCACCGGTGGGCGTCGAAGAGACCCTGGCCGCCGGAAGCATGCTCGTTAGTCCGAACCCGGCCAACAGCACCGCGACGCTGAGCCTGCAACAGGCGGATGCCGCGAACGTCCGCGTTGAACTGCTCGACCTTACGGGCAGGACCATCGCGGTGGTGGCCCAAGGGCGCACCGCTGCCGGCCTGCACCGCTGGGAACTTCCGGTGCGTGCGCTGAACAGTGGCGTGTACCTGGTGCGTGTTGTGCAGGACGGGCGTCAGCAGGTGCTGCGCTTCACCAAGGAGTGAGCGCCATGCGGCGATGGACGGGCCTGTTATTGGCCATTCTTTTGTTCAGTGCCTGCGACCGCGCTACGGAAGGCGCGAAGGAAGCCCTGAACAAGGGGGGTGAGCTGGCGGGCAAGGCCGCAGGCGAGGTGATCGAAGGTGTGAAGACCGGCGTGGAGGACACGTGGAGCGTGCGTGTGCGCCTGAGCCCTGAACTGCAACAACGCGGGCTTGGCCTCGGCACCACCCGTGTGGAAAGCGACAGTCTGGGCAACGACAACCTGTTGGTGGTCTACCTCACTGCGGAGCAGGCCCTGTCCGACACGCTGCGTGTATTCGCCTTCGACAAGGACAGCCTGGAGATGGGCCGCACCGATCTGCCCTTGAGCGTCAGAACAGGAAGCGGCACCTTCCACGAAGTGCGCTTCCCCGCGAGGACGGACCTGGAGCGGAAGTGCACGGTGTACATCCGCTGACAGCGGCACCGCGACGCACCGATCGTCCGCTCTCCGGCGCACCCGGCTACCTTCGGGCCATGCGCATGTTCCTTCCGGTGCTCGTCCTTCTGCTGGCCTCCGCCGCACCCGTGGCCGCCCAGTCGGATACCGCCACGGTGCCGTTCAGCGAGAACGGCTGGAACCTGAGCCCCCATGGCACCATGCGCGTGCTGGTGCTCTTCTGCGAGATCGCGTACGACAAGAACCCCGGGAAGGACCCGCAGTCCGGTGGTGCGGACCATTGGCCCAAAGGCCAGCTGCCCCGCTGGAAGGACGACCTCTTCGACCCCTTCCCGAAGCCCATCCCCACGGCGATGGTGACGCGGTACTACCACGACATCTCCCTCGGCAACTTCGTCGTACTGGGCGACTACGTGGACCAGATGCTCACCCTGAAGGAGAGCGAATACCCGGAAGTGGCCAGCGCACACAGCGTGGGCAGCGCGGCGGTGAAGGAGGCGAACAAGCTCGGTGCGTTGCGCACACGTCACAGCCTTGGCATCGCGGACTTCGACCTGTGGCGGGACGGTGGCAAGAGCGGCATGCCCAAGTTGCCGGGACCGGACACACCGCACAGCTACGACCACGTGATGGTGATCGCGCGCAACAGCGGCCTCACCCACGGGCAGGGCAGCACCGATGCGGGCAGTCCGGGCAAGCTCTTCGGGTATGACAGCGACACGCAGAGCCGCTTCGGCGGCATGATCGCGCTGCCGTTCGAGATCCTCAAGCACGAGTTCAACCACCTGCTGCTCGGCGGCAACAACTTCCACAGCGGTGGCGGCAACGCCTCCCAGTTCCAAGGCCACTTCATCCCCCTGCAGGGTGGCTGGAGCATGATGGGCGCGGCCAGCAGCAGCCTGCTCACCTGCACCGGTTGGGACCGGTACCGCCTTGGCTGGCGGGCCAAGGACGCGCCCCATGCCATCGCGGCCCGCAATGCCGCCGGCGCATGGGTGAACGGCGACCTCGACCCGCTCGCCGGCGATACCGGTGAATACGTATTGCGCGACTTCGTCACGTCCGGCGATGTGCTGCGGATCCGCATGCCGCACCTGCCCGCCACGGAGTATCCGCAGTGGATCTGGCTGGAGAACCACCAGACGTACGCGCGCAACGGCAGCCCCACCGACCGCTTCCACTTCGAGGCCGAGATGCCCTGCGTGCGCAAGGCCGTGCCCGGCATCTACGCCGTTCTCCAAGTGGACCGCGAACAGAAACGTGGCAAGGACATCTACAGTGGCCATGCGGACTACCTGCGGGCCATCCCGGCCTCCGGCTTCAACGACTACGCGATACGGGGTGATACCGTCACCTTCCAATGCCTTTGGCCCAGCCGCACGCAACCACTGGTGGCGCGCACCCGCACGAGCAATCCCCTCACCGGTGCGAGCGAACTGGAGATCCCCGTGTTCGACGCCAATGGCGACGGGGTGGTGAACCGCGCCAAGGAAGGTGTGCTCCCTCGTGTGGAGGAACGCGATGGCGTGTACGTGGACGAGGCCATGTTCTTCGGGCACGCGCGGCAGGCCTTCCGACCGGACGGCAACCGCCTGCTCGCCATGTACACCGATCCTCCGCTCGTGAACATGCTCACGCTGGTGAGCACGCCCGGCAAGGACACCCACAAGGGCGGGCTTCCGAACAACCGCGTGACGCACCTCGCCGGCCTGAGCGTGGAGCTGCTGGAACAACAGGCGGACGGTGCCATCCGCCTGCGGGTCCGCAACAACGACACCCGCATCGACCGCGATGTGCGCTGGTGCTCGGACAGCATTGTGCTGCACCCGGTGAAGGGGCACGCCGGACATGCCCTGCACCTGGCCGCCGGCCGCACGCTCACGATCGACCGGTCGCGGACGCCCACACGGCTTGACAAGCCGGAGGTATCCGGCGGCACCGCCTGGTTCAGCCGGCCCACGGCCATGGCCTTGCGCGAAGGAGCGCATGCGTACATCGAGGCGCGCGGCACCCTGCGCCTGATGAACCGGTCCACCGTACACCTGCTGCCGGGTGCCACGTTGGAGCTTGCCCCCAAGGCGCGCCTGCTCGTGGAGAACGGTTCGCGGATCGTGGTCCACACGGGTGCCACCCTGAAGGGAACGCGCAAACAGCTGCGCAAGCTCGAGCGCCGCGGGCGCATCCTGCGCGCATGACCTCCCGGACGATCATGTGCTCGCGAACGGTGGTGGTGATCACCGCCGTTCTACTGGCCGTGCTGTCCATCGCCTGGCGCGGGCTGGGCACGGATGGACAGGCCTGGCGGCATGTGATCGGCGGCGATGCGGAAGGCTACCATGCGTACATGGAGGGGCTGGTGGTGCAGGGCGACCTGGCCCATGTGCGCACGGCGGAGCACCACTTCGCACCGGCGGGCGATGGGCGCGTGATCAAGTACTTCTGCGGAACCGCGCTGTTGCAAGCCCCCTTCACGATCACGGCGCACGTGGTGGCCCTGGCGCTCGGAACGGCCGATGGGCGCTCGCTGCCGTACGCCATCGCCATCATGCTGGCGGGCTGGTTCTACGCGGTGTCCGGTATGCTGGGCCTGCGCGCCGTATTACGCGGTCTCGGTCTGCACGATGGTGCCGTGGCCTTCACGCTGGCGTTGCTCGTGCTCGGCACGGGCCTTCCCTACTACGCCGTGATCACACCCGGTATGGCGCACGTGTACGGCTTCGCCATGCTCGCCTGGGCGCTGGCCTTCGCGCAGCGCGCGTTCCGCTCGCCGCACCCACCGGCCCTCACGCTGCTCGGTGCGTGCATCGCGCTGCTCATCCTTGTCCGGCCCACGGATGCGCTCGCCCTGCTGGCCTTGCCCGCCGCGCTCCGCAGGGACGGCTCGCTGCGAACCTCGTTGCCACGGGCGGGCACGCTCCTTGTGCCAACGCTGGTAACGGTGGCGCTCCTGGCCTTGCAGCCGCTGCTCTGGCATGCCCAATGCGGGGCCTGGTGGGTGAGCCCGTACGCCGGCGAGGGCTTCCTCTGGGACCGGCCCATGACCTGGTCGCTCCTCTTCGGTGCGCGCAAGGGGTTCTTCTTCTATTGGCCCTTGCTCCTGCTGGTGGTGCCCGGGCTGTTCGTCCTGCTCCGGTCCCATCGCATCGCGGCCATCGCGTTGATCACCGCGATCGGCACGGCCACCTATGTGATCGGCTGCTGGTGGATCTGGTACTACGGCTATTCGTACGGCGCGCGGCCCTTCATCGATCTGCTGCCGCTGTTCGCCCTGCCGATCGCGCACCTCGCGGACGGTCTCCTGCGGTCCGGTCGCGGCATGTTGCTGCTATCCAGTGTTCCGCTCATGGGCCTTCAGCTCTTCCAATGCTGGCAATACGAGGCCGGCCTCATCCATCCGTACAACATGGAACGGGAGAAGTACCGCATGATCTTCCTGCGCACGGACCCCATGCTGCGCGATGCGTTCGGCGGGGCAGGGCGCGTTCCACCGTACGCACCGCATGGCCTGCGCACCGTGGCATCCATCGGCCACGAAGGGGATACGCTCACCTGGTCGGGCGGGCGCTGGAGCGGCGCACCATCCGCGATCCACGCCGCACTGGACAGCACCGAGCACTTCACACCGGCGCTCATCGTACGCAACGGTCTGCCCACGAAAGTTCCCCTGTTCGTGGAGGTCTCGTTGCGCAGCCGCGCGCTGGACCGCGGCACCACGGCGAACGCCCGGCTGGTGTGCACGTACCGGAACGGGGAGCAGGAACGCGATTACCAGAGCTGGCCCGTGAACGACCTGCCCCTCAGCGATGACCGCGGATGGCGCCCATGGCGTTACAGCCTCATCATGCCTGCGCCGATGACCGGCGATGAGCTGCGCTGCTACGTTTGGCTGAACGGCCCTGGACGCATGGAGGTGCGCGATCTGCGCATCCGGGTGAGCTGCCCGCGTTGATGGGCTCCCGCCGGGATCAATACGCCCGCACGTTCTTGCCCTGCCTCCAGTTGATGAAGGCACGGTTCACCACGCGATTGCCACCCGGAGTGGGATAATCGCCGGTGAAGTACCAATCGCCGGTGTGCTGCGGGCATGCAGCGCGGAGCCCTTCGATCCCCTGGTAGACGATGCGCACCTCCGCGCGGATCTCCGGCGGTGTGAGCAGCTCGGCGATCTTGTCGCTGATGCGCTGCGCGGTGAACGGCGCGTAGATGTCCTTCACCGGGTTCTCGATCCACGGGGCCGGGCCATCCTGCCCGTTGGGGTCGCCCGGGATCGGCAGGGGCTTGCCCACGTTCGCAAGGCAGCGCTCGTACACGTCGTCGATCACGTTCTCCTGATGCGTTTCACGCAGCAGGGCGATGGCCGCCTGGAAGGCAACGAGGTCGCCCAGTTTCGCCATGTCGATCCCGTAACAATCCGGGTAGCGGATCTGTGGTGCACTGCTCACCACCACGATGCGCTTGGGATCCAACCGGTCCAGCATGCGCAGAATGCTCTGCCGCAGCGTGGTGCCCCGCACGATGCTGTCATCGATCACCACCAGGTTGTCCACCCCTGGTCGCACGCTGCCATAGGTGATGTCGTAGACGTGGGCCACCAGCTCGTCGCGCGCATTGTCGGCGGTGATGAAGGTGCGGAGCTTGGCATCCTTGATCGCCACCTTCTCCAGGCGCGGACGCATGGACAGGATCTTGCGCACCTCATCCGCCGCAGGGTTCGCGCCCAGGGCCATGATGCGGCGCTCCTTCACCGCGTTCAGCTCATCCTCCACGCCCTTCAACATCCCGTAGCACGCCACCTCGGCCGTGTTGGGGATGAAGCTGAAGACCGTATTGGCGATGTCGTGATCGATCGTTCCCAGGATGGCGGGTACCACATTGCGGCCCAGGTTGATGCGCTCGCGGTACACGTCACGATCGCTGCCGCGGCTGAAGTAGATGCGCTCGAAGCTGCAGGACCGTTTCTCTTCCGGCGCGCGCACCTGCTCCTCGCTGTAGGATCCGTCCTTGCGCACGATGAGGGCGTGGCCGGGCCGCAGCTCCAGCACCTGATCGGTCTTCAGGGCGAAGGCCGTCTGGATGGCGGGCCGCTCGCTCGCAGCCACCACGAACTCGTCGTCGGCGTACCAGTAGCAGGGACGGATGCCCACGGGATCGCGCAGCACGAAGGCATCGCCATGCCCGATGAGGCCGGCGAACGCATAGCCGCCATCGAAGTCCTGGGCGCTGTTGCGCAGGATCTCGCGCACATCGAGCTGCTCGCCGATCAGCTTGGTCAGCGCCGGGTCCGTGCCCCCGAGCGGCGCATGGATCTGGCGCAGGCGGTCGTTCTCCACGTCCAGGTAGTGCCCGATCTTTTCCAGCACCGTCATGGTGTCGCTACGCTCCTTGGGCGTCTGACCGATGCTGACGAGCAGGTTGAACAGCTCGTCCACATTGGTCATGTTGAAGTTGCCGGCAAGCACCAGGTTGCGGGTGATCCAGTTGCTCAGGCGGCGGCGCGGGTGGCAGTTCTCCAGGCCGTCGGCGCCATAGGTGGCATAGCGCAGGTGCCCCAGCAGCACTTCACCCAGGAACGGCACCTCCGCCTTCAGCCGGTCCACATCGCCCGCCAGTTCGGGATCGCGCTCCACCGCGGCCTGATAGCCCTTCTGGATGCCACCAAAGATCTTCTGGATGGCCTGCTTGTCCGTACTGCGCTGCCGATCGATGTAGTTGCGCCCCGGTGCCGGGTCCAGCTTGATGGCGGCCACCCCCGCGCCGTCCTGGCCGCGGTTGTGCTGCTTCTCCATGAGGAGGAACAGCTTGTTCATCCCGTGGAACGCCGAGCCGTAGCGCGTCTGGTAGTGGTGCAGGGGCTTGCGGAGGCGGATGAAGGCCAGGCCGCATTCGTGTTTGATGGCGTCGCTCACTGGTGGCCGCTGCCGGTGGCCTGAACGCCCTTCCGGCGGGGCCCCGAAGGTATCCATCCCGGCCCTAGGGCCCGGTCCGGCGGCCCCGTTGCCAAGGCAACGCCAAGGGCCGTTCCACGGTCTTAACTTGGCCTAGTTCCCAGCCATGCGCGGCCCCGCCCTGCTCTCCCTGCTCCTTGCGATGCACGTCGCGCTGGGGGCGCGGCCCGTGGTCACCTTCACGGAGAACCGCGGCCAATGGCCGGCCCAGGTGCTTTACCGCGCGCAGATCCCCGGCGGGGTGCTGTTCGTGGAGGAGCGCGCGCTCACCTATGTGCTCAGCGAAGGGGGCTTGCACACGCACCATGGCCATGCCGATGATGGAGCAGCGCATCCGCAGCATGTGCACGCTTACCGGGTGAACTTCGATGGAGCGTCCGCCGGAACACCGGCAGGGATCGACCCGCTCCCCCACCATGAGAACTACTTCATCGGGAACGACCCGGCGCATTGGGGAACCGGATGTGCCGTCTTCGGGCAGGTGCTCGTGCGTGGCATTTATCCCGGCGTGGACCTTCGCCTCGACGGTCGCACAGGATTGAAGTACGACCTGGTCGTGTCCCCTGGCCATGATCCGAACATCATCCGTCTTCGCTACGAAGGCCAGGATGAGCTCGCGCTGAAGGACGGCGATCTGCATGTGCGCTTTAGCACAGGTCAGGTGGTGGAGAAAGCCCCGGTGACCTTCGTTGAGCGCGGTGGTGCGACCATCGAGGTCGCATCCGCATACGCCCTTGAAGGCAACACGCTTCGGTTCCACTTCTGCGGCCGTCCCAGCGTCCGGTCCGGCGCCTTCTGTCTTCAGTCCGGCGATCGCGTCACCATCGACCCCGAGCTCACCTTCGGCAGCTTCAGCGGCAGCACCTCGGACAACTTCGGCTTCACGGCCACCTACGACGATGATGGCGCGCTCTACGGCGCGGGCATCGTGTTCGGGCTGGGCTATCCCACCACGCTGGGCGCGCTGCAACCGGGCTTCACCGGCGGTAGCATCGACATCGGGGTGAGCAAGTGGCTGCCGGACGGGACCGACCTGGAATGGAGCACCTACCTCGGCGGTTCGGACAATGAAACGCCGAACAGCTTGGTGGTGAACAGTGCGAACGAGCTGTTCGTGCTGGCCGTCACGGGCTCGGCCGACTTCCCGACCACGCCGGGCTGCTACGACCCCACGTTCAACGGAGGCGCACAGATCCCGCTGGTGGGCGGCTTCGTGAACCTGGCCGGTGGCGAGGGCTACGGCTTCGACCTCGGAACGGATGTGGCCGTGGCGCACCTGGCCGCCGATGGCACCAACCTGCTCGGCAGCACCTTCGTGGGGGGCTCCGGCAACGATGGACTGAACCAGGGCGCGCAGCTCGTGCACAACTACGGCGACCACTTCCGTGGAGAGATCGCGCTGGATGCGAGCGGCCGACCGGTGGTGGCCACGAGCACCCAGAGCTTCAACGCACCGGTAACGCCGGGCGCTGCGCAAGCCGTGTTCGGTGGCGGCGACCTGGACGGGCTGCTCTTCCGCCTCAATGCATCGCTCACCACCCTGGAACTGGCCACCTATTGCGGCGGCTCGCAGGGCGACAGCGGCTACGGCGTGCAGTTCAGCAGCATCGGCGACATCTACCTGACAGGTGGTACGGCCAGCGCCGACCTGCCCGTTCCTCCCGGAGGGTACCAGGGGGCCTACGGAGGTTCCACGGACGGCTACCTGATGCGCTATGCCGCGGACGGGACCTTGCTCGGAGGCACCTACCTGGGCACAAGCGCCTACGACGAAGCCTTCTTTGTCCAGCTTGACCTGGCGGACGGCGTGTATGTGGTGGGGCAGTCCCACGGTGCTTACCCGGTGACCGCCGGCAAGTACACCAACCCGGGCAGCTCGCAGTTCATCCAAAAGCTATCGCCGGACCTGGGCACTTCGCTCTGGAGCACCGTGGTGGGCAACGGCAACGGCAACGAGGACATCTCCCCGAGCGCGTTCCTGGTGAGCAACTGCGGACAGATCTACTTCTGCGGCTGGGGCGGTTCCGTGAACAGCTACGTAAGCGCGGACGCCAGCACCACCACCGGGCTTCCGCTCACGCCGAACGCGTTCCAAACCACCACCGACGGCAGCGACTTCTACGTGATGGTGCTGACCCCGGAAGCGGAGGGGCTCCACTACGCCACCTACTTCGGTGGCAGCATCAGCAGCGAGCACGTGGACGGCGGCACCAGCCGTTTCGACAAGAAGGGCAACGTGTACCAGGCGGTGTGCGCCGGCTGCGGCAGCAACAACGACTTCCCCACCACGCCCGGCGCCTGGAGCAACACCAACAACAGCTTCAACTGCAACCTGGGCGTGTTCAAGATGAACCTCAGCGAGCCCATCGCGCAGATCGACATCGATGGCCCCGGCTACCTGTGCATGCCGGACGCCGCCGTCTTCATCAACGAGAGCGTCGGTGGTACCAACTACGCCTGGGACTTCGGCGATGGCACCCTGTCCACCGACTTCGAACCTGTGCACACCTACGGCGACACCGGGACCTACACCGTCACCCTCATCCTGAGCGACAGCACCAGCTGCCTGCCGAACGACACCGCGCAGATCAACGTGGTGGTGCAGGACGATCCGGTTGCCGTCATCGACCCCGTTCCACCGATCTGCGATGGCGCCCAGGTGCAATTGCAGGCCCATGGTGGGGACACCTACAGCTGGTCACCCCCGGACGACCTGAGCGCAATCGATGTCGCGGACCCCTTCGCATCGCCCACAAGCTCGACCACCTATCAGGTGGTGGTGACCAACCTGTGCGGCGCGGACAGCACGACGGTGGATGTGGTGGTGGGTCAGCCCCAAGGCGCGGCCGGTCCGGACACGGCGACCTGCCTGGGCACGCCCGTGCCGATCCATGCAACCGGGGGTGGCACCTACCTCTGGGCACCGGCCGCCTCGCTGGACGATCCAACGCTCGAAAGTCCGCTGGCCGATCCGCAGGACACGACGCTCTACGTGGTCACCATCACCACACCGGAAGGGTGCACCCTGCAGGACAGTCTGGTGGTGTACGTGCAGACGGGTCTGCCTACTCCGGTGCTCGCGGATACGGCCGTGTGCCTGGGCAGCACGGTACAGCTGGTGGCCTCGGGCGGCGATGGCTATGCCTGGCAACCCGCACCCGGGATCGACCAGCTGAACGTTCCCGACCCCGTGGTGCAGCCGGAGGAGGATACCTATTACCTGGTGGCCGTCTCCAATCTGTGCGGCACGGTGATGGACAGCGCCTTCGTGGATGTGCGGCAGGTGATCGCCGATGCATGGCCCGATACCGTGATCTGCCCGGGCGCCAGCATCACCTTGAGCGCGTCCGGTGGCACGACCTACACCTGGAGCCCGGCAGAAGGCCTGAGCGACCCCGCAGGGACCAGCACGCAGGCCACCCCAGCGAGCGGCACCGTTTACACCGTGACCGCCACCGACGCGTTCGGTTGCTCCGGCCAGGCCAGCGTGGCGGTACAGCTGCATCCTGAACCAACCGTGAACACGAGCCAGGACACCGGCATCGACTACGGGGAGAGCACACAGCTGATGGCCTGGGGCACGGGCGCGCTGGTGTGGTCCCCGGCCGGTACGCTGTCCTGCGATTCGTGCGCCGATCCGGTGGCCACACCGCTTTCAAGTACCGCCTACACGGTGGAGCTGACGGATGCCAATGGCTGCACGGTGACCGCGACGGTGACGGTGTTCGTGAACGGCGTGCTCTACGTGCCCAACACGTTCACCCCGGACGGGGATGGGATCAACGACGGGTTCCGTGCGATGGCCACGGAGATCGACGAGTTCCGGCTGCTCGTGTTCAACCGCTGGGGCGAGGAGATCTTTGCGAGCAACACGCTGGACAAGGCGTGGGACGGCACCTACCAAGGTGTGCGCTCACCGATCGACACCTACGTGTGGCGGATCGACCTGCGCGAACTGAACGGCAAACGCCGCACGGTCTTCGGGCATGTGAACCTTGTACGCTGAGCGCGCTACGGCAGGAATTGCTGCCGCTGCATGCCGAGCCAACCGAGCGCAGCGCCGCTCAACAGCATCTCCTTGCGGGCATCCGGCCAGGCCATGCTGCGGATCAGGCTGCCGGGTTCCAGCTCGCCCAAGGGGAACGGGTAGTCCGTGCCCAGGGCCACCTTGTCCGCGCCCACCAGGTCCACCAGGTACTGAAGGATCACCGGGTCGTGCACCAGGGAGTCGAGCCAGAACCGGCCGAGGTGATCCTTCGGCGCCACCTGGTTGTCCACCGCGCAGAGGTCGGGACGCACCTCGAAGCCATGCTGGATGCGCGCCACCGTGGCGGGGAAGGAACCACCGCCATGCGCGAAGGCCACCCGCAGCCGCGGCAGTTTCTGGAACAGGCCGCTGAAGATCATGCTGGTGATGGCGAGCGTGGTCTCCACGGGCATGCCCACCAGCCACGGCATCCAGTACTTGTCCATGCGGTCCTTGCCAAGCATGTCCCAGGGATGCACGAACACGCACAGGTCAAGCTCCTCGCAGGCCTGGAACACAGGCAACAGACGCGGTTCGCCGAGGTTCATGCCCTCCACATGCGTACCGATCTGGATGCCCGCAAGCCCGATGCGTTTGATGCGTTCCAGTTCGCGCACAGCGAGCTCGGTATCCTGCATGGGCACGGTGCCAAGGCCCACGAAGCGTTTCGGGTGGGCGTGCACGATGCCGGCGATGTGGTCGTTGAGGAACTTCGAGAGCTCCAGGGTATCCTGCGGGCGCGCCCAGTAGCTGAACATGACCGGCACGGTGCTCAGCACCTGCACGTGCACGCCATGGTGATCGCATTCCGTCAGGCGCGTGGCCGGATCCCAGCAATTGGCCTGCACCTCGCGGAAGAACTTGTCGTCCATCATCATCCGCGCGCAGCCGGGCCGGTGATGGTCCAGGTGGATGAAGCCACCATAGCCGAAGCGCCGCCCGAAGTCCGGGATGTCCTCGGGCAGGATGTGCGTGTGTATGTCGATCGAGAAGAGCCCCATGCTCACACGAACCGGGGATCGGTCTCCATCACATGCCCGCAGCGCTTGCAGGTGCGCAGGTCCTCGCTGCCGTAGAACTCCCGGAAGCGCGGGATGAAGTCGGTCTCGATGTTCCGGAGCACGAAGCGGTAGTCGTGCAACAGGTTGTTGCACTGCTCGCAATACCACTGCAGGCCGTCCTCCAGTTCGCGGTCGTCGCGCTTCACCTCGATCACCAGGCCCACGGTGCCCGGACCACGGCGCGGCTGATGCGGTGTGCGGCCGGGGAGCAGGAACATCTCCCCCTCCCGGATCGGGATGGTGACGGCCTTGCCATCCTCCTGGATGCCGACCTCGATGTCACCCTCGATCTGGTAGAACAGCTCCTCGGTCTCGTTCCAGTGATAGTCCTTGCGGGCGTTCGGTCCCCCCACCACCATCACGATGTAATCCCCAGCCTCAGCGTACAGGTTCTTGTTGCCGACCGGGGGCTTCAGCAGGTCGCGGTTCTCGGCGATCCAGCCTTTGAGGTTGAACGGGCGCTTGATGGGCATGGCGGATGATCTGGCTGGCCAAATTAGCCACCGGACCGGGATCCGCCGGATGTCAGCGTGCGGCCTTCTTGCGGGCGTAGGCGGACTGCAACAGCAGCGCGGATTCCATCCGCTTCACATCCTCGATGTACGCCGGGTCGGCCACGAAGGCCTTCTCCTTGCTGGAGTAGCTCACCATGGCGTAAGGGAAGTCCAGGATGTTGATGTCCACGTTCTCCAGGGCGACCTCCGGCGTGAGCGAGATGTCGGCATGGAACGGCCCGGCGATCACTTTGGCCGGGTCCTCGGCCCGGGCATCGATGATGAAGCGCTTCCGCATGAACCCATCCTTGGTGAGGCTGACCCCATAGAACCGCCCGATGTCCAGGTCCATGGCGAACCGGCCTTTCTGATCCGCCTGCAGTTCGCCGTAGTACACGCCGTTCGTGTCCACACGCACGTTCACCTCAGGCAACACCTTTTCATGGTCGTCGGTCAACCGGCCTTCCACCCGCAGCACATGCGGCGTGGTGGCCAGGTCGACCACCTTGGATTGAGCGCTCGCTGCAACGTGCACCAGCGCCAGCATGGAAAGGATCGCTGTTCGCTTCATGCGGTTCATTTCTTGTCCTGCCTGGCCGCCATCAGCAGCAGTGCGCCGTTCACGCGCTGCATGCCCATGGTGTACTCAAGGTCCTGCTCGAACATCTTCGTGGACTTGTTGTACTTCACCAGGGCAAAGGGGAAATCCAGGTCATCGGTGGGGGCTTCGCCGTAGCGTGCGCGCTCCAGCAGGCTGATGGACATGTCCAGGGGCTGCAGCTCGAACTCCTCGCCATCCCGCGGACGCGGCATATGCGAATCGATGGCGATGCGCTTGGCGATGAAGCCCTCGTGCCTGAACTCCAGGGCATAGCGCTCCTGCAGGTCCAGCTTCAGCCCGAAGCGACCGTTCCGGCCGGTGCGGACCACCGCCACCTGCTCGTTGCCCTTGAAGAGCACCACTTCGGCATCCGCCAGCTTGTTCTCCCCATCCGTCACCGTGCCGTCCACCAGCAGCGGACGCGGGTCCGGAGCATAATCCTGGGCACGCAGGCCGCCGCACAGGATGGCCAGGCTCATGCATCCAAGGATCGTTCGGGGCAGGGAACAGAAGTGCATGGGGTGCGCGTTCGGACCCCGTTGTACCGCTCCTCCTGGAGAAAGGTTATCCCCAGAACGAAGCGGGGGCGCATCCGTGGATGCGCCCCCGCTTCAAGAACTTGGTGCTACAGATCAGCGCACCACGAGGCGCTGCTCCAGGGTGACCCCGGCCGTGATCAGACGGACCGTGTACGCACCGGCCGTCAGCTTGCCGGTGAGCGGCATGTGGATGGCACGTGCAGGACCGGCGTTCACGGACTGGCTGTGCACCAGGCGACCGGTCATGTCATGCACCTCGATCGTGCCCTGACCCAGGTCGCCGGGCAGTTCGATCGTCACATCGCCCTGCGTGGGGTTGGGGCGCACGCCCAGCACACCTTGGGACAGCTCGCCCACCGTGGTGCCCACATCGCCCACCACGCAGATGGTGAAGGTGGATGCCTCCGGATAGCCGTTGTACCAATCGTACACGCGCACATAGTAGGTGTTGCCCACCGTGAGGCTGTTCGACACGATCTCCTCCGTGCCACCGCCGATCGTGGCATCCGAGCAATCCAGGCTGTTGAGGCTGCCGCAGCTGCCCTCGAAGAGCTCGATCACGGCATCCAGGGTGTCGGCGCCTACGACGGTGATGGTGGCGTTCGGGCTGGTGGCCACAAAGGCGTACCACACGTCGTCGTTCGCGTTGCCGAGGAAGCCGTTGCACTCAAGGGCGGGCAGGCTCTGCGTGGCGCCCGTCACATCGCCGGCGGTGGGCTCGCACGTCAGGTTCACGTCCAGCACGATGGCGCCCTCGCAGGGGTCGTTGGCCGGAGCCGCGGCACACGGCACCGTGCTCACCTCAATGGTGTACGGACCTTCGGCCGGTGCGGCGGGATCCCACAGGACCGGCACGTACCAGGTGCCCGCGGGCACCGCGGTGAAGAAGATGGTGGCATTGCCGTCGCCACAGTCGTCGAAGTTGCCGCCCGAGAACAGCACGTAGTCCGCATCGGTGGCGGGGCAACTGGCCGCCAGGAAGGCTGCCACGTTCTGGAACACGCCCGCCGTGCCGCAGTAAGCCAACGTGATGTCCGCGCAGGTGGTAGTGGTGATCGCGTGCCACACCACAGGCCCGAAGCCCTCCAGGCCGCTGCCCACTTCAAAGTCACCATCCTCGGTGGCGTCCGTGTTGTCGCCTTCCAGGGTGATGGTGCCCGGCACGGCCAGGTTCACAGGGGTCACATCACCGCAGGCATCGTTCGCGGGGCCCGTGCCGCCACCGCATGCGGTGGTGCTCACCTCCAAGGTGTAGGGGCCTTCCGCAGGCGCTGCGGGATCCCAAAGCACGGGAATGTACCAGGTACCGGCCGGCACGTTCGTGAAGAAGAGCGTGGCGTTGCCATCGCCGCAGTCGTCGAAGTTGCCGTCCGTGTACAGGATGTAATCGGCATCCGTAGCGGGACAACCCGCTGCGAGGAAGGCCGCCACGTTCTGGAACACGCCGGCCGTGCCGCAGTAGGCCACGGAAATGTTGGAACAGGCCGTGGTGGTGATGGCGTGCCACACCACGGGGCCGAAGCCTTCCAGGCCGCTGCCCGCTTCAAAGTCCCCCGTTTCCGTGGCGTTGGTATTGTCACCCGTGAAGGTGGTGGTACCGGGCACGGCCAGGGCCACTGCGGAAACATCGCCGCAGGCGTCGTTCACCGGACCGGTGCCACCGCCGCCGCAGGCCGCTGCGCTCACGTCGATGGTGTACGGACCCTGTGCCAGGAACTCGGGATCCGTGTCCAGCAGCACCGGCAGGTAGTACGTACCGGCAGGCAGGTCCTCGTAGTAGATGGTCGCGTTCTCGTCACCGCAATCGATGGTGTTGTAGGAGGTGTTGAACACCAGGTCGCTGCCCGGGCAATCCGTGGTGAGCACGATCCAGAAATCCAGGAAGGCGGGCGTGGTGCCGCAGTAGCTCACCGTTACATCCGCGCACTCGGTGATGGTGAACGCATGCCACACGCTGGGCAGGCCGATAGCTTCCAGATCCGAGCCTACGGCATAGTCGTTGGCGATGGTGGCGCCGGTGTTATCGCCGTTGAAGGTGATGTTGCCGTTGATGGACAGGGGCGTAGCGGTGACGCTTGCGCACAGGTCGTTCGGCGGGGTGGGGCCGGCCTCACCGATGTTCAACGTGTAGTCCTCGATCTCACCATAGCTGGCCGCGCCGCAGGGCGTGTCGTTGAACACGTTGATGTAGGTGCTTCCATCGTGCGTGTCGTACATGCGCACCCGCATGCGCGTGCTGCCCAGGGCGGCACCCACCGGAATGGTGATGTTGCCCGTGTAGGCCTCCACCGAACCGATCACGGACACGAAGACCTCCTCTCCGAGGTCGTCAAAGTCGAAGTCCTGGTTGTAATCGATCCAGACCTTCGCCTGGTTCTCGCTGTAGGAGTTGGTGGCACCCTCGCGCGCCACATCCACCGAAATGGCGTAGGTGGTACCGCGCGTGACGTTGCCCACGGGCGTGGGATAGAACGTGTATGCCGGCGGCGTTGGCGCCACATCCGGTGATGTGTTGTTGATGTTCGCGAAGGAAACGCCCACGATGCGCTCGTCCAGGCCGAAATCCACCGATCCTTCGGCACTGGCGGTGCAATAGCCCCCGCCACGGAACTCACCGATGCCATGCGCCTGCTGGCGAGCGGCCACGGCGCGTACCGTGTTCGCCGTGCTGCGCAGGAACGGCGCTTTCTGCACCAGGCCCGCGTGATGGGCCGCTGCGGCCGTCAACTTCACCTTCGGCGCGGCGCCCTTCACCTGGGCGGCGGGGTGGAGCCGGTCGGCTTTGTTCGAGGAAGGGATCGCAGCCTCCTGCTGCTGGGCGAGGGTGCCCAGGGTGAGCGAGGCCGCAAGGGTGGCCAACGCTCCGCGCATGGTCGTGTAAGGTCGTTTCATGTGTGGTTGTCCGTGTGGGGACAAAGATGCTCGCGCTGTTGCCGCGCAGCAGGGCGATATCGATCCGTTTTGAACGGATCCTCCACGATCGCCCGTGGATAGCGGGCCGCAGGCGCAGATGTTGTGACGGACGGTTCAGCGGACGGGCATCACCCGCGCGAAGCTCCGGCCGCCCGGCCAGCTCGCACGCACCACGAACGGCGCACTGGCCGGCCCGGGCAACCGCACGCGCGCCGTGCTGGAGCGCGCGGCGCGCCACCGTTGCGCGTGGAGCAGCTCGCCGCGCATGCCGAACACTTCCAGCAGCACATCCGCATCCGCCTGCCGCCAGGTGAGCAGCAGGTCATCCTCCTCCATGGTGGCGATCACCGGTGCAGTGCCAGCACCTGCAGCGTCAACACCCTGGCAGATCTCCACCACCACCGTGCGGAAGGTGTCGCTCCGCAGGATGCAGGCCCCGGTCGCGGTCAAGTCGGTCAATGCGGAGCCCGCGTCCAAGCCGAGGGCGTCGCCGTCGTACGACAGGCCGTGCACCCGGTAGGTGCCCGGGATCAGTTGGGCCGGGTCCACCACCCCGCCGGACAGTACCGATACAATGGTATCCGCGTCCGTGGTGAGCACCAGCCGTTCCGTGGCCGTGCCTTCACCCTCCAAGGTGAACACCACCGGTGCGTCCACCGTGCACAGCACCAGGGGATCGTCGGCCACACCGCTCACCACCACGCCTCCGTCGCAAGCAGGCGCCGCACCGGCCTGCACGCACAGTTGGAAGCTGCCGCCCGCGCCCAGGTCGTTGTTACTGAACACGCGCAGGCGATAGGAGGTGTTCGGTGCCACGGGCACCACGTACGAGGTCTCCAGCGCACCGCAGAACACCACACTGCCGCCGCACACCGTGCGCACTTCGATGCCCGGGTCGCTCATCGTCTGCGGGTCCACGGTGATGGTCACCTCCGTGTTGTCGCCGCTGTCGAAGCTGTACCACACATCGCGGAAGCCGCTGGTGCTGGTGGCGCAGGACGGTGCCGTATCGAACTCCGTGGTGCTGTTGTCCCCTTGCACCGTGCCCCCGGCACAAGCGGCCACCACCGGCACCGGCAGCGCGTTCACGCAGCGGTCGTTCGGCGGTGGCAGGTCGCAGGGCGTGGAGGTGAGCGTGATGGTGTAGGGACCTTCGGCCTGGCCGGGCCACAGCAGCACCGGCAGGTAGTAGGTACCCGCTTCCAGGTTCTGGTATCGGATCAGCGCGTTACCGTCCGCGCACAGCGTATCCCCGCTGTTCTGCACGGATTCCAGACCAGGGCAGCCGATGATGAGGATGGAGTAGACAATGCTGAACACGGGGTCCGTGCCGCAATACTCCACGGTCACCGTTGAGCAGGTATCGATGGTGAAGGCCTCCCACACGTTGGGGTTGCCGAAGTCCTCGGTGTCCGTGCCGCCGGTGTTGTCGCCGGAGATGCTCACCGTTCCCAGGTAGGGCAGCGGGGTGATCAGGGCGTTCGCACATTCGTCGTTGTAGGGTGTGCCGCCGCGCGGTGCGGCCGTGTGCGCGGTCTGGAAACCGGGCAGCGCGAGCAGATCGCCTGCGCCGATGTGGACCTGCGCGTTCAACAGCAGACCGGTGGAAGTGGCCAGTGCGAGCGCGATGGCCCGGAGCCGGGGGAAAAGGAGATCGGACATCGCCGCGAAGATCGGCATGGCCGGCCGGCAACGCCACCCGGCGCGGGCCGATACCTTTGGCCACATGGACACTCCGCTCAATGGCCTGCACGCCCTGGTGTGCGGAAGCACGCAGGGCATCGGCCGCGCAACAGCCATCACCCTGGCCAACGCAGGCGCGGCCATCACCCTGCTCGCGCGCGATGCGGAGAAGCTGAAGGAGACGCTGGCGCTGCTGCCCACGCCGGACGATCAGGTGCACCGGACACTGGCCGTGGACATGGCCGATACCGCCGCCCTGGAACACGCGATCACGGCGCACGTGGCGGCGCATGGAACGGTGCACATCCTGGTGAACAACACGGGCGGACCCGCACCCGGTCCGGCGCACGAGGCCGAAGTGGATGCCTTCGCCCAGGCGTTCCGGCTGCATTTGCTGGCCTACCAGACGCTGGTGCGGGCCGTGGTGCCCGGCATGAAAGTGGCGCGGCACGGACGCATCATCAACGTGATCAGCACCAGCGTGAAGCAGCCGCTGCCCAACCTGGGGGTGAGCAACACCATCCGCGGGGCGGTGGCGCAGTGGGGCAAGACCCTGGCCAACGAACTGGGGCCGCACGGCATCACCGTGAACAACGTGTTGCCCGGCGCCACGCGCACGGAGCGGCTGGCCGCCATCATCCGCAACAAGAGCGCGAAGACGGGCGTGAGCGAGGCCGAGGTGGAAGCGGAGATGCTGCACGAGATCCCGCTGCGGCGCTTCGCCGAACCGGAGGAGATCGCCTTTGCCATCCGCTTCCTGGCCGGGCCCGAAGGCGCGTACATCAACGGAATCAACCTGCCGGTGGATGGCGGGCGCACGGGCTGCCTCTGAGCGGGACCGCGCGACTCCGGGTCAGGCCCGGAGTGACAGATCTCAATAAGCACGGTGTCACTCCGGCCTTGTGCCGGAGTCGCGCGCGTCGCATGGCCGGCGCGTGCTCTTCCTGGACCAAGGGCTACGATGCGGTTCTTCAATGGGATCATGTACCCGTTCCAGGCGAAGCCCATCCGGGATCGGTACCGCAGTGCCGGGCGTTTCCCGCGACTCCGGGTCAGGCCCGGAGTGACAGACTTCAAAGAGTGCGGTGTCACTCCGGCCTTGCGCCGGAGTCGCGTCGGCATCGTACGTCCAGGAACACGAAGGGCGGACCGCTCGGTCCGCCCTTCGCTTGAAGTTCCGTGGGGAAGCTTACTTCACCATCAGGCGCTGCTCGGTGCGCACACCGTTCACGGTGAGGCGCACGTTGTAGTTGCCGGCGCTCACACCGGTGAGGTCCAGCGTGTGGTTGGTGCCGTTGGCCACCGCGGTGCGGCTGGTGTACACAGCGCGACCGGTGAGGTCGAACACCTCGATGTCCGCAGCGGCGTTGGCACCGCTGTACTGCAGGGTGAACACGCCCGTACCCGGGTTCGGGAACACGCTCCAATCGCTCGCGTTCGCGTTCTCCTCGATGCCGATGTTGGTGCCCTCGCCAGCCACCACACAGATCTCGAAATTGTGCTCCGGTGAAGAATAGCCCCAATCATACACACGCACGAAATAGGTGGTGCCCACCGTGCAGTTGGTGTAGATGAGCTGTTCGGATGTCTGCTCGCCAGCGGATTGGGGGAACGTCTCATCAGCGCACTGCAGGGAGGTCAAATTGCCGCAGGTGCCCTCAAAGAGCTCGATGAGCGCGTCAGCCTCATTGAAGCCGGTCACCGCAATGGTCATCGTCGTGGCTGTGGCGGTAAACTGGAACCAGACGTCGTGCGCGTTTGAGGATGTGAAGCCGGCGCACTCGATCGGGTCCAAGCTCTCCGTAGCCCCCGCCGTGCTGAACAATGTTCCGATGCAGCTTGTCGAAGGCGTGAGCGTGATCGCACCGCCGCACTCGTCATTCGCGCTATTGCAACCGATGGCCGGAGCTGCGGCCGTTACATTCACCGTATAGGGACCGACCGCACCGTTGGCATCATCCAGGATAACGGCATAGTAGTACTGACCGGGGGGCAGCGTCGGGTAGAAGATGCTCACGTTCCCATCGCCACAGCTCTCGGTGTCAAAACCAGCCGCCGGATATCCGGTGGTGAGCGGACAGCCAACGAAGAGGGTGAGCAGCGCATTACCAAAAGCCGGGCTCGTGCCGCAGTAGTTCAACGTAACGTCCGCGCAGCCGTTGAGGGTGAAGGTCTCCCAAACGTTCGGGAAGCCAAGACCTTCGCCATCGGTGGAGCCAGTGTTGTCACCGGTGAAGGTGATGGAACCACCCACAGCGAGGTTCTGGTTCACGGCACCAGTGCACTCGTCGTTAAGCGGAGCGGTGCCACGTGCGGCATACGGGGCCACGTGATGACCGGCAGCGCCGGGAACCACCATGTAGAGCGGACGCTGGGCCGCAGCACCCTTGCCCGTGCCGAAGCTCTGGGCGTTCAGCGAGGTGGCCACCAGCACGGCGGCTCCCGCGAAGAGAGAGGAGTAAAGGTTCTTCATCTGGATCGTTCGGTTTCCGTTATGGGTGGACAAAGATGGGAGAATCCGCGGATGGGGCGAACTGGTGATCGGGGTCGGGTGTTTTGGGGGGTTGTCGGTTGTCCGTTGTCGGTTGTCCGTTGGCGGTTGTCCGTTGTCGGTTGGCTGCTGGCCACGCAGTCCTTGCTATCTGCCTTTGGTGAATTGGTCCGTGGGGTGCCTTGGTGAATGGCGACTAGTGAATGGCGAATGGATCCCGCTGCCTTGCCACCTGCACCTGCCCCTGCCCCTTGGGGCGTTGATGCAATGGCTACTGGCCGTTGGCTGCTGGCTGCTGGCCGTGCACCCTCTGCGAACTGCCTTTGGTGCTCCGGTCAATTGGTGCATTGGTGCATCGCCCACCTGCACGCTGCACCCTCAACCCGGAACTCGGAACCCTGAACCATGCCCCCTACCCCTCCTCCTTGGTGATCAGGCGGAAACCCTTGCCGTGCACGTTGATGATCTCCACGCGGGGATCGGCCGCCAGGTACTTGCGCAGCTTGGCGATGTAGACGTCCATGCTGCGGCCATTGAAGTAGTTGTCGTCGCCCCACACCTGCTTGAGGGCCTCGGTGCGGGTGAGGAGGCCGTTGGCGTGGAGGCAGAGCATGCGCAGCAGGTCGGTCTCCTTGGTGGTGAGCTTGCGCGCTTCGGTGCCGCTCTCGTGGGCCAGGGTCTGCTTGCGGGCATCGAACTGGAACCCCCCGATGGTGAACCGGGTGGGGGTCTCGTCCGCCGGGGTGATGCCGCGTGCCCGGCGGAGCACGGCGTTCACCCGCAGGATGAGCTCCTCCATGCTGAAGGGCTTGGTGATGTAGTCATCGGCCCCGGCCTGGAAGCCGGCGATGGTGTCCTGCTTCATGCTCTTCGCGGTGAGGAAGATGATGGGCACCTTCTCGTCCATCTGCCGGATCTCGCGGGTGAGGCTGAAGCCGTCCTTGTGCGGCATCATCACGTCCAGGATGAGCAGGTCGTAACGGCCCTGGCGGAAGGCCTCCAGGCCCTGGCGCCCGTCCGGGCGGTGGTCCACGTTGTAGCCCTTGGCCGTGAGGTACTGGGCCAGCAGGCTGCCGAGGTTGGCGTCATCCTCGCAGAGCAGGAGCTTGATCGGTGCGTCCATGTTCAAAGGGAAGGCGGATGTTGAAGGTACTGCCCTGGCCGGGCTCGCTCTCTACGCGGATGGTGCCCTTGTGCTGCTCCACCACGGCCTTCACGTAGCTGAGGCCGAGGCCGAAGCCCTTCACGTTGTGGCGGTCGCCGGTGGGCACGCGGTAGAGCCGCTCGAACACCTTGCGCTGCTCGGAGCGCGGTATGCCGATGCCGTTGTCCTTCACGCTGATGGTGAGGCCGCCGGCATCACTGGCGGTGGAGATCACGATCACCGGCTCGCGCTCGCAGTACTTCACCGCGTTGTCGATGAGGTTGTAGAACACGTTGGAAAGGTGCACCCGGTCGCCACTGATGTGCGCGAGCTCCGCCGCGGCGCGCAATTCCACCCGCCCGCCCCGGTTCTCCGCAGCGATGGCGCTGTTGCGCACCACGTCCGCCAACAGGGCATGCATGTCCAGCTCGGCCATGCGCAGCCGCATGCGCCCGCTGTCCACCACGGCGCTCTGCAGCACGCTCTCCACCAGCATCCCCAGGCGCTTGTTCTCGTCGCGGATCATGCGGATGAACTGGTCCATCTGCTGGGGGCTCTTGGGGATCCCGGGATCGGTGAGGGCCTCGCAAGCGAGCGAGATGGTGCTGATGGGCGTCTTGAGCTCGTGGGTGAGGTTGTTCACCAGGTCCGTCTTGATCTCGCTGAGCCGGCGCTGCTGCCAGATGGTGCGCAGGGTGAAGAAGGAGGTGGCGATGATGAGCACCACGAAGAGGGCCGAGGCGATGAGCATGGGCCGCATGCTGCGCAGCACGAAGCGCTGCTGGTCCGGCAGGTGCACGTGCAGCGCGCAGGGCGAACCGGTGAGGTCGTTGCGGTAGAGCCGCGCGCGGTGCACGCTGGCGCGCAGCCGGTCCACATCGCCGGACTCCAGCAGGTGGCTCAGGAGCACGGTGGAGTCCTCCGCGTTGAACACAGCGTAGGCGCAGCGCTCGTTGATGCCGCGACGCAGCAGTTCATCGCGCAGCAGGGAATCGAGCAGCACGGGATCGATGCGGGCGGCGGGGTCGGCGGGCCGGTCCGCACTGAAGAGCCCGCGCACCACGTCGTTCAGCAGGGAATCGCGCAGGTCCGCAGTGGGCGCCGGCGGCACGGGCACGGCCGGTGGTTCCAGCGGGTCCATGCCGGCCGCGTCGCGCAGCGTGTCCATGTGCTGGATCATGCGGCGGCCGGCCTCGCTGGTGCGCAGTTCGCGCAGGAGCTCCACGCGTTCCAGGCGGTCGGCAACGGCCACCAGCGCATTGTCCACCGCCTCGTCGAACTGGCGGTCCTTCAGCTCGATGGTGCCTTCGATCCAGCGCCACTGGATCAGCACCAGGCCGGCCAGGGCGATGGTGATGGCCGCGGCGAGCAGGGGGATCAGGCGCTTGTCCACGGCGGGTCAATACTATCGCGGGCCTTACGGACACGCGGGCACTTAACGTTCTTTAACCCGCGTTGGCGGGGGCTTAACAGGAGCCCCTGCGCGGTGCGGATACGTTCGCAGCGGAACACCCCATGCCCACCACCATGCGCCGCCAACTGCTCCTTGCCAGCACCATGCTGCTGGGCTTTTCGCTGTTCGGCAACGATGCCGATGTGCTCCGCTACCAGTACAAACGCACCTCCGGCGCACGCCCAACGGCCGCGCCTGCGGCACCTGCACCGCGCCCGGCGCTGCGCACGCGCAAGCCGGCCGCCAAGGCGTCCGCCATCACCGCATCCATCCGGCTGGAACCGCGATAGGTTCATCCGGACCGCAAGGGCCGGAACATTCCAGCGCAACAAGGGGACGAAGGGCTCGCCGCAAGGCGGGCCCTTCGACTGTCCGGGGCCCGCATCCGATACCTTCACCCCCATGATCGACGTGCTCAACCTGATCGATGGCGAACTGTGCCCCGCGCGCAACGGCGGCTGGATCGTGGGCCACGAGCCCGCCACGGGCCGCGTGTTCGCGCGCATCGCGGACAGCGATGCGGCCGACGTGGACGCGGCCGTGGCCGCCGCGGAGAAGGCCCTGCCCGGCTGGACCGCCCTGGGGCGCGAGGGCCGGAGCAACGTGCTGCTGAAGCTGGCCGCCCTGATCGAGCGCGACCTGGAGGCCTTCGCCGAAGCGGAGAGCCGCGACAACGGCAAGCCCGTGCACCTGGCGCGCGAAGTGGACATCCCCCGCGCCGTGGCCAACCTGCGCTTCTTCGCCACGGCCATCCTGCACTGGCACAGCGAGGCGCATGTGATGGACGAGGTGGCGGTGAACTGGACGGAGCGCCGCGCCGTGGGCGTGGCCGGCTGCATCAGCCCTTGGAACCTGCCGCTCTACCTCTTCACCTGGAAGATCGCCCCGGCCCTGGCCGCGGGCTGCACCGTGGTGGGCAAGCCCAGCGAGGTGACGCCCTATACCGCCTACCTGATGGCACGGCTCTGCCGGGAAGCGGGTATGCCGCCCGGCGTGCTCAACATCGTGCACGGCACCGGGCCGCGCGTGGGCGCGGCCATCACCGCGCACCCGCGCATCCCCGCCATCTCCTTCACCGGCGGCACGCGCACCGGGGCGGAGATCGCCCGCACGGCCGCACCGATGTTCAAGAAGCTGAGCCTGGAGCTCGGCGGCAAGAACCCCGTGCTGGTGTTCGCCGACTGCGACTTCGAGCGCATGCTGGCCACCACCGTGCGCTCCTCCTTCCGCAACCAGGGCCAGATCTGCCTCTGCGGTTCGCGCATCCTGATCGAACGCAGCCTGTACGACCGCTTCCGCGATGCCTTCGTGGCGAAGGTGAAGGCGCTGCGGGTGGGCGACCCGAAGGACCCCGCCACGGACCTGGGCGCGGTGGTGAGCGAAGCGCACATGCACAAGGTGCTCGAGCACATCCGCATCGCGCGCGAGGAGGGTGGCCGCGTGCTGTGCGGTGGCGAGCGCGTGCAGCTGGCCGGCGACCTGAGCGGCGGCTGGTACATCGCCCCCACGGTGATCGAGGGCCTGGGGCCCGCGTGCCGCACCAACCAGGAGGAGATCTTCGGGCCGGTGGTGACGCTGCAGCCCTTCGACACGGAGGCCGAGGCCATCGCCCTGGCCAACGACTCGGGCTACGGCCTGGCCAGCATGGTGTGGAGCAGCCATGTGGACCGCGTGCACCGCATGAGCCGCGCGCTGAACACGGGCATCGTGTGGGTGAACTGCTGGATGGTGCGCGACCTGCGCACGCCCTTCGGCGGCATGAAGAGCAGCGGCGTGGGGCGCGAGGGCGGCACCGAGGCGCTGCGCTTCTTCACCGAGGCGAAGAACATCTGCGTGCGCACGGTGTGAGCATGCCCATGGTGACCTCCCTGAACGCATAACTTGCTTCCATGCCCCTGCAGAAACTTGACCTGAGCGCCTTGGAGGCATCACTTGCGGCCTTGGGAAGGCTTCCGCTGGAGGGAGATGTGGACGACGTTCATCGCGATGCGGCCATCCAGCGGTTCGAGTTCACCTACGAAGTATGCTGGCGGATGATGCGCCGGCACCTGACGTGGGCGGGTGTGCGCGACACGGAGCTGATGGGGCGCCGGGAGCTCTTCCGGGAGGCCGCACGGCACGGACTGATCACGGATCCGCTCCGGTGGATCGAGCACCACGACGCGCGCAACGCCACCAGCCACAATTACGATGAAGCCAACGCGCGGAGCGTGTTCGCACGGATCGCCGCATTTCATCAGGATGCCACGCATCTGTTGACCCGGCTACGGGAGCACCATGCTTGACCTGGCACCCCACCACAAGGCCCTGCTGCTGGCCATCCTGAACACCCACCTGCCCGGTGCACGGGTCTGGGCTTTCGGTTCGCGCGTTACAGGCCGCGCCCGGCCCTTCAGCGACCTGGACCTGGCCGTGGAAGGCGCTGCGCCGATCGACACGCGCACGCTCGCCTTGCTGCGCGATGACCTTGCGGAGAGCGACCTGCCCATGGTGGTGGATGTGCTGGACTTGCGCGCGATCAGCAGTGCGTTCCGTGCAGTGGTGGAGCGTGAGCGTGTGCCGCTGATTCCCGCAGCCTCCCCGCCTTACGCAGCATAGCAACGCTCAGTACCGCGGCCAGGTGTCGTCCGGCACGCTTCCGGGACCTTCACCCTACCGCTGCTGTGCGCGGTCCTTCATGCCGTTGGTGAAGAACCAACCGTAACGCAGTTCGAACCAGCGCTCGAAGCGGCCCAGGCGGTCGAAGAGGTGGTAGAGCAGGGTGCTCATGGCGCGTGTGATGTGGAGATAGGACGCACCAACGCGCCGGATCATTGCCTGCGCGCCGTCCGAAAGGATGTTAAGCCGGGGATCCCAACGCGGTGCTACACCACGGCCTGGAACAGCCCCAGCACACCATCGCCGCCGGGCTCAGCGGTGAAGCTGAGCGGCTCCACCACCGCGCGCGCCAGCTCCAGCACCGCCGTGCCCGCGGCATCGGGCCGGGGCCGCAGCAGGGCCTGCCGGAAACGGCGCTCCACCTCCACCCGGTCGCACCGGCCCAGCTCCTGCACCGCCCGCTGGAGCTCCGCCGCCTGCTCCGGCGGCATCAGGCGCCCCATGGTGAACTGGTGGTGGCCTCCCGTGCGCGCCAGGGCGAAGAACCAGCGGCCTGCACCCGGCACCGCCCGCAGGCCATCGCTCGCGGCCAGGAACAGCCGCTCGAAGAGCGCGGCCCGCGCGGGATCCGCGCGCTCGTCGTGCTGCACGATCCGCACCAGGGCCTCGTCCACCGAGGGTGTGCGCTCGCCGGTGTGCAGCACCAGCAGGTCCTGCTGCACCACGGTGCCGTGCAGCGCCGCGCCCTCGGCCAGGATGCCCTCGTAGGGCACGCTCCGTTCGCCCATGCGCACCGCCAGGATGAACAGCTCGTGCTCGGGGCCCAGGCCGCGGAGCATGTAGCCCAGGTCGCTGCCGGAGCGGCGCGCCATCTCGATGAGGCCCAACCCGGCGCCGCGCCGCGCACTGGACTGCTCGTTGCGCAGGCCGCCCAGGAACATCTTCTTCAGCTGGTCCGCGTCCAGGCCGTTCAGGCGGTGCAAGGCCTCGCGCAGCGCGGGCACATCGCTCCGGCGTACGGGGTTCATGGCCACCACCTGCTGGGCCTGCTCCCCGCAGCGCAGGATGAAGAGGCTGCGCCCCTGGCCCACCTCCAGTTGCGGCGGCAGCGGCACGCGGTGGCGCACGATGTTCTGGTAGGCCTCCACCATGATGAAGGCCAGGCGCCCCCGCACCGCAGCCCTTGCGCCCACCCCTTCCATGGCAGCCTCGCCCAGGGCGATCAGGCGCGCGGTGTGATCATCGTGGAACTGGCCGCTGTAGAGGAACGCCGCACGGTCCGCACGGAAGGCGTCGAAGAGCGAGCGTGCCACGTGCGGTCCCATGCGCTGCGGCCGAAGATACCCGGCACCCCGCTGCGGGTCCGCCCCCGGCCGCAGGGTTCTTCACATCCGGTTCGTGATGCGCCGATACCTTGGGCCGCGCCCATGATCCCGACCGTGATGCTGGAGCGTGCGCACCTGCACGTGCGCCGCCACTTCGCCCTGCATGTGCCGGCGTGGCTCGTGTTCCACGACCTGGAGCACACGCTTTCGGTGGCGCGCGCCGCCGTGACCATCGGCCGCGGCTGCGGCCTGAGCGAGGAGGACCTGCGCACGGTGGAGCTGGCCGCCCTTTTCCACGATACCGGGTATGCCGAGGCCTACGACGGGCATGAGCGCCGCAGCGCTGCCCTGGCACGCGCCTTCCTGAAGAAACAGGGGGCCGGCCAGCGGGCCATCCAGCGGGTCACCGCCCTGATCCTGAGCACCCGGATGAAGGCCACGCCGCGTTCGCTGGCCCAGCGCGTGCTGCGCGATGCGGACCATGCCAAGGCCGGCCAGGCGGACTTCGAGCAGAAGGCCGAGCGCCTGCGCCTGGAGCGGGAGCACCTGCTGGGCAAGCGCATCGGCGCCAAGGCCTGGGCCCGGGAGAACCTGCGCTACCTGCGCGCCCACCACTACCACACCCCTTACGCGCGCACCCGCTTCGGACCGCAGAAGACGGTGAACCTGCGCACGTTGGAGGCCCGCCTGCGCACCGGCTCCGGTGCGGGCAGAACGCCCCCGCCCACCGACCGCTTCTTCAACCGCGACCTCAGCTGGCTCTCCTTCAACTCGCGCGTGCTGCAGGAGGCCCTGGACCCCCGCGTGCCGCTGCTGGAACGCCTGAAGTTCATGGCCATCCACAGCAGCAACCTGGACGAGTTCTACCGCGTGCGGGTGGCGCACCTGCGCAGCCTGCGCAAGCTGGGCAAGGTGCAGCGCTCCGCCCTGGAGGTGCCGCCGGAGCGACTGGTGGAACAGATCAACGCCATCGCCCTGGAACAGCAGCGCCGCCTGGGCCGCGCCTGGCGCGAGGACCTGCAACCGGCCCTCGCCGCGCACGGCATCCGCTTCCTGGACGAAGCCCGGATGGACGAGCGGCAACGCGCCCATGCCCGCCGCTACTTCACCGAACGGGTGGCCCCGCTGCTGCAAGTGGCCGAGCTGCGGGCAGGCAATGCGCCCTTCATCGAGGACCGCAAGCTGTACCTGGTGTTCGCGCTGAAACGCAAAGGCGTGGGCCGCCGCCGGCGCGTGCTGGTGAACGTGCCCAGCGAGGAGCTCGGCCGCTTCATCGCCCTGCCCTCCCCGCGCGGCCGCGTGGACCTGCTCTTCCTGGACGACGCCATCCGCCTGTGCGCCGCGGACCTGTTCAGTGGATCGAAGGTGCTGGCCTGCCACGCCATCAAGCTCTCGCGCGATGCCGAACTGTACCTGGACGAGGAGTACGCCGGCGATGTGGCGGACAAGGTGCGCCGCAGCCTGCGCAAGCGCCGCACCGGCCCGCCCGCGCGCTTCCTGTACGACGGGGACATGCCCAAGGACATGCTGGAGCAGCTGCGCAGCGCGCTGAAGCTGAAGAAGCCCGAACTGGTGCGCGGGGGACGCTACCACAACTTCAGCGACCTGATGAACGTGCCGGTGAGCGGCCGCGCCGAACTGCGCGAGCCCGCCCGCCCGCCCCTGCCCCACCCCGCCTTCGCCAACGCGCGCGACCCCTTCGCCGTGATCCGCAAGGCCGACCGCCTGCTGCACTTCCCCTACCAGGATTTCCTCACGGTGATCGACCTGCTGCGCCGCGCCGCGCGCGACCCGGCCGTGCGCTCCATCCACATCACGCTCTACCGCGTGGCGCGCAGCTCCCTGGTGTGCGAGGCCCTGTTGGAGGCGCTGCGCCACGGCAAGCGGGTCACCGCCATCGTGGAGGTGCAGGCGCGCTTCGACGAGGGCAACAACCTGTTCTGGGGCGAGGCCCTGGAGCAGGCCGGCGCCACGGTGATCTTCGGCCGCGAGGGCCTGAAGGTGCACTGCAAGCTGTGCCTGATCGAGCGCCGCGAGGGTGGCCGCACCCGCCGCTACGCCTACCTGGGCACGGGCAACTTCAACGAGCGCACCGCCACCCTTTACGGCGACCTGGCCCTGCTGACCACGGACCCCACGCTCACGGGCGACGCGGCCAAGGTGTTCGCCCACCTGCGCGACCACCGCAAGCCCCTGCGCACCCGCGCGCTGCTGGTGGCCCCCACCCACCTGCGCGCCGGCCTGGAGCGCCTGATCGACCGGGAGATCTACCACGCCACGAACGGGCGGCGCGCCGAGCTGGTGCTGAAGATGAACAGCCTGGAGGACCGCCCCCTGATCGGCAAGCTGTACGATGCCAGCCGCGCCGGCGTGCGCGTGCGCCTGATCGTGCGCGGCATCTGCTGCCTGATCCCCGGGGTGCCCGGCATGAGCGAGCACATCGCGGTGATCAGCCTGGTGGACCGCTACCTCGAGCACGCCCGCGTGTACGTGTTCCACAACAACGGCATGCCCGAGGTGTACCTGGGCTCCGCCGACCTGATGGAGCGTAACCTGGACCGCCGGGTGGAAACGGCCTTCCCGGTCCGCGATCCCGGCCTGCGCCAGGCGCTGCTGGACTTCGTGGACCTGCAGTGGCGCGATGAGGCCAAGGCCCGCAGCATTGATGCGGAGCAGGGGAACGCCTACCACCACGCCCGCTGGCAGCGCCCCGGTGCCCTGCGCGCGCAGAACGCGCAGTACACGCTGCTGGCGAAGGGGGGGAAGTAGGGTCCGCGGACCGCAAGAGTTCCGCAGGTGCACGCCATATCCACAGATGGCGCAGATGACGCAGATGAATGCGGGGGGACATCTGTGAAATCTGCGTCATCTGCGGATGACCGGGGGGCGGGGGCCCATGGACGCGACTTGGCTGCGGACCGATGCGGAGGTTCCGATGCTTTCACTAAACTTGCAGCCCCGTTCGAAAAAACGGGCTGACATCCTGGGGAATTAGCTCAGCTGGCCAGAGCGCTTGCATGGCATGCAAGAGGTCACCGGTTCGACTCCGGTATTCTCCACACGAAGGCCGCTTCCTCGGAAGCGGCCTTTTGCGTTGATGCTCTTCCAAAGGCTCAGCTCTGCTGGCCAGAGCGTCCCGCACCTCGTGCGGGAAGGTCACCGGTCCCACTCCGGTATTCTCCACAAAAAGGCGGCCTCCAACGACCACCTTTGCACCATGCCCCTGCCCGGCTCCCTGATCGAACGCCTTTGCGAGCACCTGAGCCGCCATGCGGGCCAGCCGGTGGACATCGAGCAGGCCGTGCCCGTGGGGGGCGGCAGCATCAACGACGCCTACCGCCTGCACACCACCCACGGCACCTGGTTCGCCAAGGTGAACAGCGCGGACCGCTTCCCCAGCCTGTTCGAGGCGGAGGCGGACGGCCTGCGGCGTCTGGCCGCCACCGGCACCCTGCGCACCCCGGCGGTGATCGCCCACGGCGAGGACCACGACGACAGCTACCTGCTGCTGGAGCACATCACCACCGGCCTGCGCACCCCCGCCTTCTGGACGGCCTTCGGCGAGGGCCTGGCCCACCTGCACCGCCACAGCGCCCCGCACTTCGGGCTGGAACGCAACAACTACATCGGCGCGCTGCCCCAGGTGAACACCCCCGCCGACAGCTGGCCCGCCTTCTTCCTCCACGCCCGGCTGGAACCCCTGGTGAAGCAGGCCCGCGACCGCCGCCGCCTGGAGGCCGCCACCGCCCTGCGTTTCGAGCGGCTCTATACCCGGCTGGACCAGCTCTTCCCGCCCGAGCCCCCCGCCCTGCTGCACGGCGACCTGTGGAGCGGCAACTTCCTCTGCGATGCCGAAGGCCGCCCCGTGCTGCTCGACCCGGCCGTGTACTACGGCCACCGCGAGATGGACCTGGCCATGGCCCGCCTCTTCGGCGGTTTCGAGCCCGGCTTCTTCGAGGCCTACCAGCACACCCACCCGCTTGAACCCGGCTGGGCCGAGCGCGTTGACCTCTGCAACCTGTACCCGCTGCTGGTGCACACGCTGCTCTTCGGCGGCACCTACGCGCGGCAGGTGGAGGAGGGGCTGAGGAGGTATGTGTGAGGGTGCTTCAGGGGCCATGTGGTCATGCGACCATGTGACCATGTGCTCATGTGCCCATGCTACCATGTGCCCATGGGACCATGGGGATATGACCTACGGATCAACCCTTCAGCACGCGCTGGCGCAGCAAGACGCCACGTGGGCCGCTGAGCTCCACCACGTACACGCCGGGGCGCCACGCGGCGGTGTGCACCGTACCCTCACCGGCAGCACCTGCATGCACCGTGCGTCCGGCGCTGTCGAACACGCGCACCCGCACATCTGCGGCGGACAGCGGTAGTTGCAGCACATCGGGCACCGGGCTCGGGATGCGCAGGGACGATGCGGTTGCTTCCGGCAGCGCGAGCGCGATGCCTCCGCAGGGCGTCACCGTCACGGAATCGATGAAGGCGTAGATGTGGTCGCCGGTGTTCGGTGGTCCGGGCGGCAGCGGTTGCACGGTGGTGCCCACATCGTTGTTCATGTTGCCGATCAGCAGGAAGCGCTCACCTCCCGCCGCGGTGTAGTCGCCTTCGACCACTGTCCACGCATTGCGATCAAGAAACGTACCCGGGGCCAGGCTGATGTGCGGCTCCAGCCCCGGCGCGAACGGATCTTCCGTAAGCACGGAGTCCATGGCGAAGTGCACACCCAGCGCGTCGGTGGTGAAGCCGCTGAAGTCGCCCAGGTTGGCGTGCATGCGGAAGTGGTAACAGGTACCCGCGCTCAGCGGTGCGGTGAGCGGCACTTCAAGATACTCCCGCCATTCGTCCAGCACATTCTGTATCCATAGGAAGATGCCCGCGTAGGCCTGCCCGTTCACCGGATCCTGCACACCCACCGCATTGCCGGGCACGCTGTACAGGGGTTCACCGCAGGCGTGAAAGAGATCCGGAGTGCCCCCCACACTGGGGTCGAACCAATGCGCCGTGCGGTCCAGTTGGCTCTGGAAGTCCGGGCATTGCAGCAGCTCCTCGAAGCCGGGGTTGGGCACCAGTTGCTGCGCGTGCGCACCGCCGTACATCGCAAGCACCGCGACGATCATGGCGCCGCTGTTCCGCACATTGTTCAGCATGCACGCAACCTAGGCATCGGCATGCACCCTCGCGCAGCATGGCCGGGCCAACGGCGGGGATCTTGGGGCGAACGGCCGCGCTACTGCGGAATGGAGTCGATGTAGCCTTTGAAGGCGAGCATCTCGCCCACTTCCTTGTAGGCCTCCTTGGGTTGGGGGCTCCAGGTGCCCAGGCCGTCCACATAGCGGTTGAACATGCAGAAGGCGGCGGCGATCAGCACGGTGTCGTGGATCTCCACGTCCGTGGCACCGGCCGCGCGGGCCGCGGCCACATCGCCTTCGGTGACCTGCCTGCCGCCGCGCTGCACCTGATGTGCCAGGTGGAGCAGGGCGCGCATCTTCGGGCTCAGGTCGCGGCCCGGCAACCCGGCCTTGATCTCGTCGATCAGGTTGAGGTCGCCCCCGTGATGCGCTGCGGCCGCAGCCCCGTGCGTGGTGTGGCAGAAGTGGCAGTCGTTCCACCAGCTCACGCTGCTGGCGATCATCTCCCGCTCGCCGGGGGTGAGCGAGTTGGGGCCACGCAAGAGCACTTCCACCAGTTGGTTCAGCGGTACGGCCGTCTCCGGTCGGAAGTGCATCAGGCCGATGATGCCCGGCAGTTGCTCGTTCTTGAGGGTGATGTGCGCCATGGTGTGGATGTTGGTGCTGTAAGGTACGGCGGTGCTGCGGTCGACGCAGGTGCGCATGAACGGTCCGACCCATCCTGTACGGCCATCAACGAACGAGCCCCCGGGGCAACCGTGCGTTGCTCCCGGGGGCTCATCCCATGATCCGATCAGGGCAGCTGTTGCACGCGCACGTTGTTCGGCGTGGTGTTGCCCACGTTGAGCAGGATGGGGTCGCGGTCGTTGCCCAAGCCCACGTACTTCACCGATCCGTCCATGTTCACATCGCGGGTGCTGTATGTGTTGTTCACCGTGTTGTTGGGCGTGGTACTGCCCACGGTGAGCAGGATCGGGTCGCGGTCATTGCCGGCCCCGACGTACTGCAGCTGTCCATCAAAGTTGACGTTGCCCGCCCAGAGCGCCTGCGTGGGGACGATGCCCGTGACGGACTTGCGGGCGCCTGAGCCGAAGGTGGAGGTGGCTACCGAGGACAGGTCCACCGATGCCGGCGCAAGTGACAGGGCCACCGTGTTGGCGGCCATCGCACCGAGGTGGTTGCGGTGGCGGACCGCGACGTAGTAGTTGCCTGCGGCCACGTTGAACGTTACCGGGGATGTACCGTCAACATCCACGATGTCCCCATCGCGTTGCACCAGAGCGGCACGGGTAGCCACGATCGATGAGCTGTTGGCGTTGTCGCGCAGCTCCAGCATCACCCAGTCCACGATGGCATTGTTGCCTGTGGCCGCCAGCACCGTTGGTGTCGTGAACTCGCTACCACTGCCCACATGGCCATAACCGAGCGCGGTGTAGGGCTCCTGCACGGGCAACAGTCCTGCGCCACGGAGTGCATCGCTCATCAGGCCTGACGTGCTGTTGTAAGGACCTTCCAAATGAGCGCGGACACTGAGGCGCGCCTCGGCGACAGTGGGCAACGTAAAGGCCGCGATGCCACTGCGGGGTTGGCCGCCCATGGTGGAGAAGCCGCCACCCACGAAGAGCCGGTCGCCGCTCACGAGCAGGGCCTCCACCACGCCACCGGCCGGCTGCGGGTTCCACGCGGATCCCAGGCCATCGAAGAGGCCGGCCGAGCCGAGGTATTGGCGGGCCTGTCCGCCGATGCTGCTGAAATAGCCGCCGGCGTAGGCCCCGGAGCTGTGCACGGCAACGCCGTTCATCTGGCTGTCGGGGTTGGGCGTCCACGGCGATACCGTGGCGGACACGCGGTCGAGCAGGGCCAGGTTGCTGCGCGACTGGCCGTTGATGGTGCTGAAAGAACCGCTCACATAGAGCCGGTCGCCTTGCAGGAGGATGTCCCGCACGGTGCCATCCGCATCGGCGCTCCAAGGCAGGGTGACGCCGCCGCTCCGGCTCAGCGCGGCCAGCCGTGAGCGCGGCGCGCCGCCGATGGTGGTGAACACACCTGCGGCAAAAAGCGTGTCGCCATGCACGGCCAGGTCCACCACATTGCCATTGGCACCCGGGTTCCATGGGGTGGGAACGCCGGTGGCGGCATCCACACAGGCGATGCGGTCACGGGGCTGACCGGCCAGGGTGGTGAAGGAGCCGCCCACATACACCTCATTGCCGCTGCGCACGATGGCCGAGGCCAGGTTGCTGGCCGCTGGGGCCCATGCGGTGGCCGTGCCGTCGGAGGTGCGCAACGCGGCCAGGTGCTGGCGGGCAGCGCCGCCAACGGTGGAGAACTGGCCGGCCACGTAAAGCAGCGAATCGCCGCTCAGGTGCACGTCATACACATCGGGCACCGGGCCCTGCACATTCGGGTTCCAGGGCAGCAGCTGGCCGGTAGCGGCATCGATGGCCGCCAGCTTGCTGCGCTCCGCGCCGCCGACGATCATGAAGGTGCCACCGAGGTACACCGCCGATCCGCTGCGGCACACCGTGTTCGTCCAGGCGCCGGGCGCAGGATCCCATGCGGAAACCGCCCCGGTGTTGAGGTCCACTTCCGCCGCGTTGGTCCGCAGCTGGCCGGCCACGGTACTGATGGTGCCCGCGAGGTAGGCGCTGCTTCCGCTCACCGAGAGGGCTAGCACGCCGCCGCCATTGAGGTTGGGGTTCCACGCGGTGCTGGTGCCGGTGGTGGTGCTCACCAAGGCGATGCCGTTACGCGCGTTACCGCCGATCTGCACGTACTGCCCGCCCACGAGCAGGTTGCCGCTGTATAAGGCCAGGGCGTTCACGGAGGCAAAGCCTCCCGACCCCACCACTGCAGGATTCCATGCCGTGGCTGCGCCCGTGCTGGTGTTCAGCGCGGCCAGCGCCGTGCGGGATTGCCCGCCGATGCTGGTGAACTGACCGCCGGCATACACCACACCGCCGCCGGCCAGGAGGGTCAGCACAGCTTGATCCGGCGCCGGGTTCCACGCCGTGGCGGCACCGGTCACCGTGCTCACGGCACCGGCGTTTGTGCGCGGCTGTCCACCCACGCTGGTGAGGAAGCCGCCCACGTACAGGGTGGTGCCATCGAGGGCGATCGCCAGCACCGAGGAGCCGGTGGCACCGGGGTTCCAGCTGGTGGGCACGCCCGTGGTGGCATCCACAGCCGCCAGGAAGGAACGGGGTTGCCCACCGACGCTGGAGAATGCGCCGCCGAGGTAGACCGTGGAGCCGGACACCACGATGGCGTTCACGCTCCAGCTCGCGTTGGGGTTCCACGGATGCAAACTGCCATCGGCGTTGATGCGGGCCGCGCGGTTGCGCACCACCCCGCCGATGCGGGTGAAATTGCCACCGAGGTACCATCCGCCCGCGCCATCCGCCACCGCCACTTGCACTGTCCCGTTCGGAGCGGGGAAAGCAGGGTCGTAGGCGCCATCACTGGTGTTGACCCGGGCGCCGTAGGGCACCGCAGGGCCGATGCGCGTGAAGCTGCCGCCGAAGTAGACGATATCGTTCACCGCATCGTGCGCCAGTGCGCGCACATTGCCGTTCACCTGGGGCCAGTTGGCGGCCAACGTGATGCCGGCGCTGCTCACGGTGCCGCTGCAGGCGCAGCCGCTCACCACGTCGCCGATGGTGGCGGGATTGCCATCATCGCAGGGGTCGCCGTTGTTCAGGTTCGCCAGGTAGGGACAGGGATCCAGTCCGTCGCAGGTGCCGTCGCCGTCGGAGTCGGGCGCATTGGAGCCAACGCAGGTGCAGCTGCCGTTGAGGGCATCATCCAGCGTGCATGGGTCGCCATCGTCGCAGCCGCTGCCCACCTGGCCCGGCACGGAGGGACAGTTGTCCTGTGCATCGCAGAGGCCATCGCCATCGGAATCCGGCAGGGCCGTGCCAACGCACTGGCAGCCGTTGTTCCAGGTGTCCCCGGTGGTGCAGGCATTGTTGTCCGTACAGGCCGTACCGGGCAGTGCACTGCCACCAAGAACGCCGAGGCAGTCGTACACCGGGGGCGGGTAGTTCACACAAACCGTGAAGCCTCCTGCGGTTGCGCTGTAGACTTTGAGGTAGTACGTCAGATAGGGTGTGACCGCCACGGTATGGGAGAGGCCGTTCGCGCAGTACACGGATGTGCCAGGGCAACCGTCGAAGACCTCGAGACCCAACCCGCCGGCTCCCGTCGAAGCCAGCGAGATCACCAGCGAAGCCGAATTGCCGGAGTACACGGTGTACCATACATCATGCGCCGCGCCTCCTTCGCAGGCGTTCACGCCGCTCTGGGTGGAGGCCACGGTGGTTCCTGCGGTAGCGTTGGCCGGACAGTCGCCGTTGTTGTATACGGAAAGGCCCGCTGCGTATTCGCACTCATTGTTGGCCACCGGCGTGCTCGTGCAGATGGCGAACGCGCCCGGCGCCGTGCTGAAGACCTTGATGTAGTAGTACGTGTTCAGCGCCGTGGGGACCGTATGGGATGTGCCGCTTGCGCAGTACACCACATTGCCGCCGCAGCCGTCGAACACCTCGATGCCGATGCCCGCTGCCGTAACACCGCTCAGGTCCACGAAGATGGATGAGCCGCCGTAGGAATAGACCTGGTACCACACATCGTAGACCGCACTGCCGTTGCAGCTGTTGGTGCCGCTCTGCGTGGAACCCAACGTGGTTCCTGCCGTGCCGTTCGCCGGGCAGTCCCCGTAGGCGTACAGGCCCAGACCTGCCGCATAGTCGCACTCGTTGTTGGACACCGGCGTGCTCGTGCAGATGGAGAACGCACCCGGCGCCGTGCTGAAGACCTTGATGTAGTAGTACGTGTTCAGCGCCGTGGGGACCGTGTGAGACGTGCCACTTGCGCAGTACACCACGTTCCCGCCGCAGCCGTCGAACACCTCGATGCCGATGCCCGTTGCCGTAACACCGTTCAGGTCCACGAAGATGGACGAGCCGCCGGAGGAATAGACCTGGTACCACACATCGTAGGCCGCGCTGCCGTTGCAGCTGTTGGTGCCGCTCTGCGTGGAAGCCACCGTTGTGCCGGCCGTGCCGTTCACCGGGCAGTCCCCAAAAGCGTACAGGCCCAGACCTGCCGCATAGTCGCACTCGTTGTTGGACACCGGCGTGCTCGTGCAGATGGAGAACACGCCCGGTGACGTGCTGAAGACCTTGATGTAGTAGTACGTGTTCAGCGCCGTGGGGACCGTATGGGATGTACCGCTTGCGCAGTACACCACATTGCCGCCGCAGCCGTCGAACACCTCGATGCCGATGCCCGCTGCCGTAACCCCGCTCAGGTCCACGAAGATGGATGAGCCGCCGTAGGAATAGACCTGGTACCACACATCGTAGACCGCGCTGCCGTTGCAGCTGTTGGTGCCGCTCTGCGTGGAACCCAACGTGGTTCCTGCCGTACCGTTCGCCGGGCAATCCCCGTAGGCGTACAGGCTCAGACCTGCCGCATTCACACAATCATCGTTCGCCGGGGGCGCGCTCACGCAAATGGTGAAATCGCCCGGGGTGGTGGTGAAGACCCGGATGGCGTATGGCTGGCTGGGCACCATGGCCACCGTGTGGTTGTTGCCGGTGGCGCAGTACACGCTGTTCGCGGTCACGCAGCCATCCCACGCGTACACCTCGATGCCCATCCCCGCCGCCGTTCCCGGCACCAGGTCCACGAAGGTGTTGGCGCTGGGGCTGGCGTACACGTAGTACCACACATCGTTCGCTGCGGCGCCACAGCTGCCACCACTGGCGCTGCCGCCCACGGTGGTGCCGCTGGTGGCCGAGCAGCTGCCGTAGCTCTGCGCGCCACCCAGGTAAGTGCTGCCGACGCACTCATCGTTGGCCGGCTGCACCACGTTGCTCACGCATACGCTGAAGTCCCCCGGGGTGCTGCTGAACACCCGCATGTAGTAGTACTGCCCCGGTGTCACCGGCACCGCATGCGCGTTCCCGCTCGCGCAGTAGACGCTCGATCCACCGCATGCCGCCTCGAACACCTGGATACCGAGACCTGCGGCCGTTCCCGCCGTGAGCTCCACGTTACTGTAGAGCGAAGAGTTCGAATAGAAGTAGTACCACACATCGTTGCTGCCCGCGCCGCAGGCGCCGCCGCTGGGCGTGGCACCGGCAGTGGTGCCGGCGGTGCCGTTCGCAGGACAATCCCCCGCGTTGTAGTTCCCGATGTTCTGCGCGTTCACACATTCATCGTTCGGCTGGGGCGCGCTCACGCAGATGGTGAAGTCGCCCGGGGTGGTGGTGAAGACCCGGATGGCATAGAGCTGGCTGGGTGCCATGGCCACCGTGTGGCTGTTGCCCGTGGCGCAGTACACGCTGTTCGCGTTCACGCAGCCATCCCACGCGTACACCTCGATGCCCATCCCCGCCGCCGTTCCCGGCACAAGGTCCACGAAGGTGTTGGCGTTGCCGCTGGCGTACACGTAGTACCATACATCGTTCGCTGCGGCGCCGCAGCTTCCACCGCTGGGCGTGGCACCGGAGGTGGACCCCGCCGTAGATGTGCATGCTCCATAGGTCTGTGCGCCACCCAGGTAGGTGCTGTTCGCACAATCGTCGTTCGCCACCGTGCCCACGCACACGCAACCGGGGGTGATCACATCACCAATGGTGTTCGGGTTCCCATCATCACACCCGGAACCTGGTACCACATAGGCCAGCAGCGGACAGGGATCCGTGCTGTCCGGATCGCCGTCCTCATCGCTGTCCAGGGTGCCGCCCACGCTGATGTCGTCGAAGGCCAATGCGCTGCTGTTGCCCGATTCCGTGCCGCGCCAGATGGCCCAGCGCACCTGCACCACCGGCTGGTAGTTGCAATCCGAAGGCAGCGTAGCGCTCACGGTGGTCTGCAGCCCCGTGGAACCTCCTGTTTGCGAATACGGATTGGAGCCGCTGGTGGGGTTGATGGTGGTCCACCCACCGCTGGTGCCTACGCGGTACTGGGCTACCACACCGATGGTACGGGGGTTGGCGATCTGGCTGTACACCGAATACTCCAAGGTGATGTCGAACCGGTCCGTGGCGTTGAAGGCCATCATCAACTGGTTGACACCGGTGGTGGCGTTGCTGCTGGTGTTCACGGCCACGCGGCCTCCGGTGCCGAACAGCCCCCCTGCGCCGCCGCTGATGGGCGCACTGGCCGAGAGCGCGGCATTGGCGTTCGGTGCACTGGCCTCGGCCAGCGCCTGCGTGGTGGTGGCCGCACCGCTCACACCCTGCCAGCCACGGAAACCGCTGGGGTAGGCGCTGAACGTACCGGTCGGGAAGGCCTCGGTGAAGGGGATGGACCGGGCCGTGGGGTTGGTCTGCGCTAGTGAAGCCAGCGCAGTGCACAGTGCCACCATGCCGATGGCCGCACGGAGGAAGTGGTTGAAAAAGGACATGGAACTAGGGGTTGGTTGGTCAATGCCGAGAGGGTCCGGCAATGTACCGGGTCGCATTGATACACCGGCATACCTAATAATGACGATAGGCGAGGTGCTCTCGGGATGAAAGGAGCAGGATCTCTATGCTCGTCGGTAAAGGCAACTTTCTGTGTCCCGCGGGCGCGAGGCCCGTTACCTGCCGCTAATGACTTGCCCCACGCAGCCCGACGCAGAGCGGTGGTGCAATGCACCCCTCATCGCATCCGCTGTGCTCAACGTGGCTTATCGATGAATTGAACTTGTTGCATGAGCGGACCGCCTGAACGAGAACCGCTGAACAAGACCTTCTATCTTCCCAACCCTTTCCGCACCCATAACACTCATTCAAGATGCGATCAGTACTGCTCACCGTGCTATGCTCACTACCCTTCGCACCGCTCCACGCCCAATTCACCATCGTGAACGACGGTGCCGACCACGGCCATGGCAGCTACCACCCCGCCGCAACGGAATGCATCACGGCCGCCGAGCGCGCCTACATCCAGGAGCAGATCGTGGCCAACCGCGCGCTGTTGCAGGCCCAGGGGCTGCTGCCCGAGAACGGCTTCGCCCCCACGCCCCTGTTCAACTGGCCGCTGCGGCCCGCCAACGGCCTCACCGATCCTGGGTATCATGGCATCTCGAACTATGTGGACCTGAACGCGAGCTACCCGAACGTGCTGCTGGACTGGAACTGCGGAACGCGCTCCTATGATGTGAGCAACGGCTACAACCACATGGGCACGGACTTCTTCACCTGGCCCTGGTCGTGGTACAAGATGGACTTCAACCAGGTGGAGATCGTGGCGGCCTCCTCCGGAACCATCATCTTCAAGCAGGACGGCAATTACGACCGCAGCTGTTCCACCTCCGGCGGCAACTGGAACGCGGTGTACGTGCAGCACAACGACGGCAGCGTGGCGTGGTACGGGCACATGAAGACCGGTTCCCTTACCACGAAGGCCGTGGGGCAGACCGTGGCACAAGGCGAGTACCTGGGCGTGGTGGGCAGCAGCGGCAACAGCACCGGACCGCACCTGCACTTCGAGGTGTACAACAGCAGCAACCAACGCATCGAGCCGTGGGCCGGGCCCTGCAACAGCACGGTGACCTCCTCCTGGTGGGCGAGCCAGCGGCCGTACTACGATCCGGCGGTGAACGCAATGCGCACCCAGAGCGCACCCACCAACTTCGGCACCTGCCCGGCGCAGGAGGTGATCAACGAGCGCCAGAACTTCTGCCCCAGCACCACGGTGTACTTCACCGCCTACTACCGCGATCAGCTGAACGGGCAAACCAGCACCACCACCATCCGCCGGCCGGACAACAGCGTGTTCGCCACCTACAACACCACCGCCACGCAGTACTACGCGGCATCGTGGTGGTGGAACAGCTACACGCTGCCCAGCAACGCCCCCACCGGCCTGTGGACCTATGACGTGACGCTGAACGGTGTGACCACACGCCGCTACTTCAGCGTAGGCACCACCACACCGGTGATCGCGGCCAACGGGTCCACGGCCATCTGCGCAGGAGACAGCGTGCGGCTCACCGTGCCACGCATGCCGGGCCACAGCTATGCGTGGCGCCTGAACGGCAACCCCATCACCAACGCCACCGATACCGTGTATTGGGCCAAGCTGGCCGGCGGCTACACCTGCGCCGCCACCAGCACCTGCTCCAGCGCGACCTCCACCGCCACCACCGTTACGGTGAACCCCGGACCGGCCACCCCGGTGATCACCCGCAGCGGGCTTTGGCTGAGCATCCCGCCGCAGGCCGGCAGTACGTACCTGTGGTTCCTGAACGGCAGCCCACTGGGCGGGCAGACGGGCACCAGCACCTTCGCTGCGGTGGATGGCGCCTACACGGCCCGCGTCATCGCCGGCAACGGCTGCGCATCGCTCTCGGCACCCAGCACGGTAACGGCGCTCACCCTTCCGCTGAAGGTGCTGTTGGAAGGCCCTTACAACACGGGCACCGGGCTGATGGAGGATGCCCTGCGCACGCAGCCGTCCTTCCCGCTGGCCGAGCCCTACGCGGGACTGGGCTATGTGCACGCCGGAGGCAGCGGCGGCGAGTCCATCACCGCCCCGGTGCTGGCCGCCACCGGTGCCAACGCCATTGTGGACTGGCTGTTGGTGGAGCTGCGCAGCACCACATCGCCCCACGCCGTGCTGGCCTCCCGCGCCGCGTTGTTGCAACGCGACGGCGACGTGGTGGACCTGGACGGCACCGGCTCCCTCCGCTTCGGCGCAGCGGCCGGCAGCTTCCGCGTGGCGGTACGCCACCGCAATCACCTGGGCGCGATGACGGGCAATGCCATCGCGCTCAGCACCACCACCCCATTGGTGGACTTCACGAGCCCGGCGTTGGCCCTCTACGGCACCGGCGCCACACGCACCGTGGGCAGCGTGCAGGTGCTATGGGCGGGCGATGTGAACTTCAACGGTGCCGTGCAGTACACCGGCGCCGGCAACGACCGCGACCCCATCCTGCTGAACGTGGGCAGCACCACACCCAACAACACCGCCAGCGGCTACACCGGCAGCGATGTGAACCTGAACGGCAGCACCCAGTACACCGGCGCCGGCAACGACCGCGATCCGCTGCTGCTGAACGTGGGCAGCACCACACCGAACAACGTGCGGACGCAGCAACTTCCTTGAGGCGCGCTTCGCTGCACATCCACACTACCATAGAGTTGCCTCGCTGAGCGCGTCGAAGCGCGATACTGATCAACGATCCATCAGACCCCTTAGCCGGTTCGACACTTCGTCCAGCGCAGTACAGGCGGGCTTACCAGGACAGCTTATGATGATCGTCTCCCCTCCTGTCGGCGGATCGCTCCGCCGACATGGCAAAGGAGGGGTCGGGGGTGGTTTCAATTCAGTAGGAGAGCGCGCTGAAGGTGTATCGAAACCACCCCTCGCCCCTCCTTTGCCCCGGATGGGCTCCGGGGAATGGCGCGGCGCGGGTGCGCACGCGCAGGAGGGGAAACACCGTGCATTGCATGCTGCCAAAGAGTTGTCTCGCTGAGCTCGTCGAAGCGCTATACCTCATTGCATGCCGCATTGATCAATGTCTTCCCTCCTGGGCCAGCGATCGCTCGCTGGCCCACCCAAAGGAGGGGATGGGGGAGGTTTCCATATTGCAAGCGCTATCAATGCCTGAGCTGAAACCACCCCTCGCCCCTATTTCTATGGCATTTGCAAGTCGGCTTTGAAGGGTCTGTAGGGTACGCCGGACTTGATGACAGCCCAGAGATGATGCACGATTTTGGAGCGGACGGCATTGAGCACGCTCATCTTCGGCTTACCCTGGGCGACTTTGCGCAAGTAGTAGTCCTGTAGGTCGCCGGGCACGCGCACTGCGTTGATCGCGGCCATGTGGAAGAGTGCCTTCAGCGGTTTATTGGCTTTGGGCGATACCCCTGTACGACCCCTTATACTGGTTCCTGAGCTGTAGGGGTAGGGCGCGAATCCGGCATAGCTGTTCAGTTGGCGCGGACCATCAAAGCGGGTGAAGCCGCGGGTGACCACCAAGAGCGTCGCGGACAAGACCGGACCGATACCGGTTACGGACATGGCCAGATCCCGCAGTGTGGAGAGCTGCGGATCACTGGCCAGGAAGTCCTTGATCTGCTTCTCCACCTCCAGGATCGAGCGATCCAACAGGGTGATCATCTTGTCGCTGCAACGCTTGAAACAGGACTTGGCCCGCTTGTCCATGGCTCTCAGGCGATCGCCTTGTTGAACGCGATACTTGGCGCGATCACGCACGAACTCGTCGCGCATGGCCAGCAGGTCCTTCAGCTCCTGTAAGCGCAGGAAGCTCTCGTCCAACAACTGCATCTTGTCGCGGAAACGCATGGCGTACTGCGCGATCCGCAGGGCATCCACCTGGTCGCTCTTGCCACGGGTCATCCCGATGCTGTTCTTGATGTCCGCCGGGTGGGCCAGCCATACCGGCACGCTCATATCCAAGAGGGTTTTGATGGCCTCGAAGCTGTAAGGTCCGGTTGGCTCCAAGCACACCACGGTTCCTACTCTACAACGTCGGGACTTGTGCCATGTGCTCAGCAGCTTGCGTACCGAGCTGCCTTTGTTGGGCACCTGAACCTCTTCAAGCACCTTTCCATCCTGATCGAGCAAGGCCACATCCAGGTGAAGCTTGCTCACGTCCATGCCTATGAACTCCATGTTCCTTTTTCTTTGTGGTTAGACCAACGATCCCTGGAGGGGCCGAGAACAGGCGTCCGACGCTTCAGAACTTTAACAGGCCCGCAGCCTCGTTTTCTATATGAGCCCAGGACACCAGGAAGCAACAGGTCCCAATAGGGGCATAGGCCCAAAGCCTATCCTTTGTCATGGTTCACCTGTCACTTCCCTCGGTTCCCTTCAGTGATCACCTCCTCGACAAGTATCCAAACCTTGCCGCTGCGATCCTAAAGTCCTTTGCCTTGTCGGCGGAGCGTTCCGCCGCCAGGAGGGGAAACGATCAGCACGTGATCGCACGGCATGCACATCGTGATCGGTCCAGCGGATACTGGTTCAGGATCGCGCTTCGACGCGCTCAGCGTGACCCTTCCATAGAGCGTGCCATGGGCTCTGTGCATTCCTTCCGACACACACCCCTTACCTCCCCTCCCACCTCCGCCTCAACTCCTCCCGGTGCGTGCGGCCGATGGGGAGGGACAGGTCGCCGAGCTGGGCTTCGCGCTCGCGCAGGGCGGTGATGCGGCGCAGGTCCACCAGGTAGCGGCGATGGATGCGCACCAGGTGGTGGGCGGCGAGGCGCTCCTCCAGCGCGGTGAGCGAGGTGGGCATGGCGTAGCGGCGGTCGGCAGTGTGGAGCACGGCGTAGTTGTCGTCCGCCTCCACGTATACGATGGCGTCCACGGGCACCTTCACCAGGCGGCCCTTGTCGCGCACGAAGAGCACTTCGCCGATGCGGAAGCCCTGGTGCGCGGCGGGGGGCGGTGCGGGCGCCTCCACGTGCGCGGCGTGGCGGGCCAGGGCCAGCTCGATCTGGGCGCGCAGCTCATCGGCATCGAAGGGTTTGATGATGAAGCCCGCGGGGCGCAACGGCTTCACGCGGGCGATGGTGCCGGCATCGGCGTGCGCGGTGATGAAGACGAAGGGCAGCGCGTAGGTGGCGTGGATATGCGCGGCCAGGTCCACGCCGTCCTCCCCGGCGCCCAGCCGGATGTCCAGCAGGGCGAGGTCCGGGCGGTGGGCGGCCAGCGCGGTGCGCGCATCGGCGGCGTTGGCGCAGGTGGCCAGCACGGCGTAACCCAGGTCGGTGAGGAGCTGCTGCAGGTCGCGGGCGATGAGGGCATCGTCCTCCACGATCAGCAGGCGCACGCGGTCCATGGGGTTCAGGCGCGGATGAAGTTGCGCACCACCATGCGCACGGTGGTGCCGGCGGCATGTTCCACGGTCCAGGCCGCGCGCAGGGTGTCCGCGAAGGTGGCGAGGATGCCGCTGCCAAGGCCGGTGTCGCCCGCGCGGTGGGCGCCGTTGTAGCCCACGCCATCGTCGCGCACCAGCAGCTCCAGCGCTTCGCCGCGGTCGTGCAGGGCCACATGGATGGCGCCGCGGCGTTCGCCCGGGAAGGCGTGCTTGGCGGTGTTGGTGAGCAGTTCGTTCAGCACCAGGCCCAGGGGCACGGCGCTGTCCGCGTTCAGCTGCACCGGGTCCACCTGCAGGTGCAGCGCCACACGCTGGTCCAACGCGTGCGCGCGCAGTAGGCCCTCGGCCAGCTTGGGCACGTACTGGTCCATGGCCACGCCCTCCCTACCCGGCTTCAGGTAAAGATCCTGGTGCACCAGGGCCATGCTCTTCACGCGGCGGCCGGCCTCCTCCAACGTTTCGCGCGCGGGGCCCTCGGGCACTTCACGGGCTTGCACGCGCAGCAAACTGGTCACCGTCTGCAGGCTGTTCTTCACGCGGTGGTGCAGCTCGCGCAGCAGCAGTTCGCGGTCCTTGAGGGCACCTTGTAGCGCGGTGTTGGTGGCGGCCAGTTGCTGCGCGTCGCGCCGCGCGCGCCGCCGGCCCCGCACCAGCAGCAGTACCAGCACGGCCGCAGCCACCAGCCCGCCGATGGCGAGGGCGAGGCGCGTGCGCTGCCGGGCGATCAGGCGGGCGGTGTGCTCCAGCGCCGCATCCTTGCGCGCCCCTTCGTAGCGCTCGTGCAGCTCGGCGATGGTGGCGCTGGTGCGGTGCGAGGCCACGCTGTCCTTCCACGCCAGGTGCGCGCGCAGCTGTGCGTTCGCTTCGGCATGGCGACCGGCGCGCGTGTACACCTCGGCGAGCGCGGCATGCAGGTCCGCGCGCTCCTGATCGAAGCCGCCGCGCTCGGCCGCGCGCAGGGCGCGCTGCAGGGCGGTGTCCGCGCGGGCGTACTGGCCCAGCGTGGTGGCGTGCAGGCCCAGGTTCAGCAGGATGCGGCAGCGGAGAATGCCGTCGCTGGCGCCGACCGTGTCCGCCACCGCTTCCCGGTAGCTGCGCAGCGCACGCGCCTCATCGCCCTGCTCCATCAACAGCCCTGCTTCCGCCATGTGCGCGTCCGCCGCGTGATCGCCCAGCCCCGTTGCCTTCAAGGCCGCGGCCGAACGCCGGTAGCAGGCCAGCGCACTGTCCATGCGGCCGATGCCTTCATACGCCTTGGCCAGCTCGCCGTGGAGTCCTGCGGCCCAAATGACCTCGCCGGTGCGCGTGAAGCCATGCACCGCACGCTGCAGGTGCACCAGGGCGGTGGCATAGCGCTGCTCGTCCAAGTGGATGGAGCCGATGTTGCCATCGATCATCGCCATGGACGCGGTGTCGCGCAGGGCGGTGTAGGCGGTGAGCGCATCCTGGAAGTGCGGCAAGGCCTCCGCGCGGCGGCCCTTCACGTACCAGGCCTGACCGGTCATGGCGGCGGCGATGGCGCGGTGGCGCGCGGTGCCGTGCGCACGGGCGATGCGCGCATAATCCGCCGCGAGGCGCAGGGCCGAGTCCGGCGCGCTGTGCACCACGCGGTGGTAGCGCTTGTTCAGGTCGCTCAGCGCCGCGGTGTCCGCCTGGGCCCGTACCGCGGTGGACAGGGCCACGGCACCGAGCAGGTGGAGGATCACGGAGCGGTGGCGGTGGATCACGGAAGCTGCTGCTGGCGCACGTTGTTCGGCGTGGACCCGCCCACCACCACCAGGATGGGGTCGCGGTCGTTGCCGATGCCAACGTACTTCACCTGGCCGTCCATGTTCACATCCTCGGGCCAGTAGCCGGCCACCACGTTGGTGGGCAGGGTGGCGCCCACGCGCTGCAGCACGGGGTCGCGGTCGTTGTCCTGGCCCACGTAGCTAACGGCCGCGTTCGGCAGCACGTTGCCGGGCCACAGCACACGCACGCCGTTCACGGTGTGCAGGGGCTCGGTGCCGAACACCGGCGTGGCGGGGTCGGTAAGGTCGATGGTGAGGGTGGTGCCGGTGAGGCCCACGTGATCGGCGGTCATCACACCGAGGTGGTTGCGGTGGCGCAGGGCCACATGGTAGTTGCCGGGCGGCAAGCAGAAGCCCACGGGCGAAACGCCGTCCACGCCCACCACCTGGCCATCGCGGCGGATGAGCGCGGCGCGGCGGCGCAGCACCTGCGTGGGGTCGTTGGCGTTGCGCAATTCCACCAGCACCCAGTCCACGATCGCGCTGCTGAGCGTCCAGCTGAGCACCAGCGGCGTGGTGGTGGCGGGCTCCTCCAGCGTGAAGCCCATGGCCGTGTAGGGCTCGGTGAGCGGGATCAGCCCGGCGGTGCGCAGGTTGTCGTGCATGGGCAGGAAGTCCGCCGGTGTGTGCGCGCCTTCGAGGATGGCCTGCACGCTCACGAAGATGCCCGCGCAATCGGGCTTGGTGTACTGGATGGTGAAGCCATCCGAACTGCCGAGCGGTACCAACAACGCCGTATTGGGCCCGGGGTCGGCATCGAGCGTCTGCAGGAACACGCCGGCGAGCTGGATGCGTCCGCGCGTGCCGAGGGAGATGGCATGCGCGATGTCGTTCTGCGCGCTGCCCACGCCGAAGCCCCAGAGGAAGGCGCCCGTGGGGCCGTAGCTGGCGATGAAGGCGTCGCCACCGCCGTTGGCGCTGATGGTGGCGGTGCCCGTGCCGGGATCGAGGTCCAGCGGGGAGTTCGCCGTGGCGCCGAAGTTGCCGCACACGTACGCGTTGTTGAGGCCGTCCACCGCCACGTCCATGCCTTCGTTCAGGAAGCTGATCAGCCGGAAGGCGTGGTTGAAGCTGCCGTCGCCGTTCAGCTTGGCCACGTAGGCCGGTTCGGTGAAGTCGCCCAGCAGGAAGAAGGTGCCGGCGCCGGGATCGAAGTCCACGTTGCTGGTGAAGCGCCCGGTGAACACGGGTGCCCCATCGGGCCCCGCGGCCACGGCCTGCGCGCGCTCGCTGCCGGTGCCGCCGAAGCCGAAGGCCCATTGCACGGCGCCGCTGCTGTTCGCCTTCAGCACGAAGGCATCGTCCGATCCGCCGCTGGTGCGGCTGATCACGCCGGAGCTGGGATCGAAGTCCACCGTGTTGCGGAACTCGCCGCAGGCGAACACGTTGTTGGCGCCATCCACCGCCACGCCATAGGCGATGTCGTTGGCGGTGCCACCCACGGCAAAGCCCCACACGAAGTCGCCGGCGGCGTTCAACTTCAGCACGAAGGCGTCCTGCTGGCCGTTGCCGCCCGCGTTCACCACGCCGGGGCCGGGGTCGATGTCGCTGGTGAAGCCGAGCACACCGCCGATGATGCAGTTGCCGTCGCCGTCCACGGCGACATCGTAGCCCATGTCGTTGCCGTTGCCGCCCAGCAGCCGGCCCCACAGGTAGCTTCCCGTGGCGCTCAGCTTCACCACGAACACATCGAAGCTGGTGTTGGCGGTGACGCGCACATCGGTGCCGGCCGTGGGGTCGATGTCCACGGTGCCGCTCACGCGACCGGTCACATACACATTGCCCGCCGCATCGGCGGCCACGCCCATGGCCTGGTCAGCGCCGCCCGCGCCGAACGATCCGCCCCAGAGGAAGGCGCCTGCACTGTCCAGCGCCTGGATGAACACATCGCTGCTGCCGTTGCTGGTGACGTTGAAGGTGCCCGCCCCCGGGTCCAGGTCCGCCGTTAAGGCGAAGTAGCCCGCGGTGATCACCGAGGCGGCGGCGCCGGTGGTGACCGCGAGGGACACGTCCGCCTGCGTGGAACCCACCTGCCGCGCCCAGTCGAGCGATTGGGCGGGTGCGGGTGCGACAAGGGCGACAAGAGCAGCAAGGGCGAGGGTGCGGCGTGCGTTCATGGCAGGGTGCGTACGGTGCATGCCGCAACCTAGGTCGCGCATCGGCAGCGGCTGCGCGGATCGGGGTGAACGACAGGGCGATCGGGCCGAACGGCCGCGGCGAAACACACTGGCGCTGTTGCGCAGGCATCCACCTTTCCCCATCGCCGTCTTGTACGCGCACCGTTCACCATGCGCATCGCCACCCTGCTTGCCGCCTGCCTGCCGGCCCTCTCCTGCCTCGCGCTGACCCCCATGCCTGATGCCGCACTGCGCACTTGGGCGAACACCAACTTCCCCGGATGCATCGTGGGCACGTCCATCGACGAGGACCATCCCGGTGTGCAGGCCGCCACCTTCCTGGACCTCAGCTTCGTGGGCACGGTGACGGACCTCACGGGCATGGAAGCCTTCGTGAACGCCACGGAGATGAACGTGAGCAACAACCCGATCAGCGTTTGGTCGGGGCCGCCGAACCTGCAGTCGCTGGGCGCCTCGAACTGCGGCATCGCCGGAACCTTCGCGGTGCCTTACATGATCACCACATTGCTCATCTCCTACAACGCCATCACCAACTTGGTGATCCCCGATGGGGCCAACCTGAGCACGCTATACGCGCACCACAATCAGCTTACCACCGTGGTGGGCGCCAGTGGGCTCAACTGGGCGGACCTCAGCTACAACCAATTCACTTCGCTCGCGGGGTTCTCCGCACCCTTCCTGCTGTGGCTGGATGTGAGCCACAACCTGCTGACAACGATGCCCAACGGCGGCAACAACTTGAACAACCTCAATGTGAGCTGGAACCAGATCACGAGCGTGGCGCAACTGAGCGGCACGAACAGCCTGGTGGTGGACCTGCGCCACAACGCCATCCAGTCCGTGGCCACCACGGGCACCGCGCATACCGTGGACCTCAGCTTCAATCCGCTCACGCAGGGCATCGCACGGCTCGGGACACAGCTGCGCAGCCTGCGGGTGAGCGATACGCAGCTGCCCTGCCTGCCCTACCTGAACAGCGGGCTTCAAACGCTGTACTGCACGAACAGCCCGATCAACTGCCTGCCCAACCAGCCCGCGAACCTGAACACGAGCGCGGCCAACCTCGGCTTCACGGCGGTGGTGTGCGGCGCCACGTCACCGTGCTACGTGGCCCCCACCTCGGTGGACCTGCGCATGCTGTTGCAGGGGCCGTATGATGCGAACACCCAGCTGATGCGCGATGACCTGCGCACCCAGGGCCTGCTGCCCGCTGGCGATCCCTACCCCGCGTTGGGCGTCACTTACGCGGGCACCGGCTGGCCCGGCGTACAGGACCCCGCGGTGCTGAACGCCACCGGCGTGGATGCGGTGGTGGACTGGGTGGTGGTGGAACTGCGCACACCCGGAGCGCCCCACACGGTGGTGGCCTCGCGGCCGGCGCTGCTGCAACGCGATGGCGATGTGGTGGGCACCAACGGTTCGTTGGTGGTGGGCTTCAACGCACCGGCCGGCACCTACCGGATAGCGGTGCGGCATCGCAACCACCTGGGCGTGATGTCCGGCATGGGCTACGGCCTGGGCACCCTGCCGGTGCAGCTGGACCTGTCGTTGACGAACACCTCCACCTACGGCACCAACGCACAAGTGCAGGTGGGCACGCGCATGGCCCTGTGGGCCGGCGATGCCACGCGCAACGGCACCATCCAATACACCGGCAGCACCAACGACCGCGATCCGCTGCTGGTGGCCGTGGGCAGCACCACCCCGAACGCGGTGCTGCTACCGGTATACGACGTGCGCGACCTGAACCTGGACGGCGCCGTGAAGTATACGGGCAGCGGGAACGACCGGGACATCGTGCTGCAGACCGTGGGGGGCACCACGCCCAACAGTGTGCGGCAGCAGCAGTTGCCGTAAGGGCGCGGCCTCACTCTAGCACCACGCGCACCGCGCGCGGGCCGTCCGTACCGAGCACCTGCACGGTGTACACCCCGCGCTGCAGCGCTTCCAGACCATCGAGCAGGGCCAACGCCCCCCAGCTGCGCACCACACGGCCGCTCGCATCGTGCAGGGTCACCGCTGTGGTGCCGGCGGGCAGGCCTGTGAGCATCACCTGGCCATGCGCCGGGTTGGGGTAGGCCAGCAGTTCCGCGCCACGGCGCGCACCCGCCACGGCCACCACCGGCGTCCATTCGCTGCGCCCGTCGTGGTCCACCTGCTTCAGCTTGTAGTAGCTCGTGCGGTCCGCATCGTTCGCATCCACATGGCTGTAGTCCGTGCGTTGCTGGCTGTCGCCCGCACCGTCCACCCAGCCCACTTCGGTGAAGTCCGCTTCACCCTCGATCAGGCGCCACACCTCGAAGCCCGCGTTGTTGTGCTCCGTCGCCGTCGACCAGTCCAGCCGGACTTCGCGTGCGTTGAGGCGTTCCCCGGTGAAGCTGAGCAATTCCACGGGGAGCACCTGGCCCTGACCGGTCACGTAGAGCTCGCCATCATCGCCGATGCTCACGCTCACGAAGCTCGTTCCACCGGATGATGCGATGCGGGCTTCGGTGCCACTGGTCACCGGGAACATCCCTGTCCATGTCTGGCCTGCGGGGTTGTCCGTTTCCATGCAGTTCTCGTTCGTGCCCATGTAGTGCGCAACACCCGCATCCCCCAGCACGCTCACCAAGGGATCGGCGGCGGCGAAAGGAGCGAACTCGGCCCCGGAGAAGAACAGGCGCACCCCCACCGAGGAGGTGATGGTGTTCTGCGTGACCAGGTGCCAGTTGCGGTCCAGGTAGTGCTGGCCCAGGTCGCTGGTGCGCACCGGGCCGTTGTGGAGGAACACGTTGAGCTGCACCGTGCCGAGGTTCTGGCCGTTGTCGTTGAAGCGTGCCACCACCTTGCGGTCCTTGTAGATCCATTGGTCCAGGCCGCTGCCCGTGCTGGTGATGGGGTCGGCGGCGGCGCAGGTGTTCAAGGCATCGGTCCAGAGCTGGGGCTGGAACTCATCCGCACCGATGTCAGGTGCTACGGCGTTGCGCACGGCCCCGTCGATATCCCGCATCACGTGGGCGATGGGCGTGCCCGCCGCATCCAGCTCCATGGCATAGGCATGCAGGTCGCCGGTGGCGGCATTGAAGTAGCGCGGATCGGCGGCCACACTGGCCGCGAAGCCGCCGGACGCACCTTGCAACGCGGCAAGCGTGTTCTGCGCTGCGGTCCAGTAGGCCAGTGGCCCGGCCGTGGTGCGCCACAAGGCATTGTTGGTCGTCAAGGGGATGGCGGTGGTGGTCTGTCGATACACCGTGTAATTGCCGCTGGCGATGGCGTTGTTGCGCAAGCTGGCCAGGCCGTTCGCTCCACCTGCGAAATGCACCCCGTACGAGCCGGCGCTGATGGAATTGTTGTCCATGTGCAGCGCGCTGACCGGCGAGGTCACCAGGACCCCCACACCGGCGGAGACGATGGTGTTGTTGTAAAAACGCGGAGGGGTGGTGCCCAGGTCATAGACGGCGGTGAACGACACGCCGGTGGCCGTGGCCAGCACGCGATTGCTGTGCATGTCGAAGCCCTGTCGTGAACCCCCGATCACCAGCCCCTGGCCGGTGCCCGGTGCAAGGTGGTTGCGCCGCACGGCGAACATACGGTCACGGATGTTCAGCGCAACGCCAGCCACCGACTGGCCTGTGAAGATGTTGTCCGTCAACAGCAACAGATCGTTCTCCGCCACGGCGGTCCAGCGCACGCCGTACGTGCCGTTCTCGAAGCGCGTGTGCTCCACCACCACGCTGTCCTCGTGGCCGTTGCTCGCTGCAAAGACCAGCTCGGACGTGCCTGCGGTGGTGGTGCCCTGCAACCGACAGTGCGTGATGCGCGTGCCCTGGCTGCCCGCCGTGTTGCTTGCGCTGTTGAACACGATGCCCTGTGCATTGGCATTGGTGCCCGAGCGCGCGATGGTGATGCGGTCCCAGGTCACGAAGTCGGCGCCGTTCATGCGGACCACCCAGTTGTTCGCGGTCGCTGTCTGGGAGGGCCAGATAAGCACCACAGCCGCGCTATCGGCCGCCTGGCTCCGGAAGGTGATGGTGTTGGCCGCGCTGTTCCCGGGAATGGTGCCCAGGTCCAGCTGCTCGGTGTAGGTGCCGCTCTGTACAAGGAAGGTCACCGGCCCACCGATCCCACAGAGGGTCATCTTCTGGATGGCCGCGCTGAACGTGAGGAAGTCGTTGCCGACAACAGGACCGATGGTGTAGGTACCGCTCAACAAGCCGCAGTATTCAATGGTCTCGTCGGCCCCGGCATCGGGTGTGGTCAAGGCCGGTTGCGGCCGAACTTCCCCTTCCTGGTCCACGATGATCGTGGCGATCACCTGGCCACGGCCGGCGCACGGGCTTCCGGGTTGCAGATGAAGATCCGCGGTGTTGCTCACGAACATCGGGTCCATCATCAGCGAGTTGCCGTTCATGCCCGATCCGGCGGCGAGGGAAGGAATGTCGTAGTACCAAGCGGTGCCCCACCAGATCGCATTGGTGTTGGTGGCATAGATGACGTTGTTGTCCGCTGCCGACACGCGCGAGGCTGGCTCCACCCGCAGACCAGGACCCACCGACCGGATGGCATTGTTCAGGATACGGCAACCGATACCGGAACCCGATACCATGGTCACGCCCTGGCCGGTGGTACCACCGGTCATGCTGATGCTGTTGTGCAGAATTTCGAGATAGTTGCAGGTACCTGCCAGCACATTGAAGGCACCCAGGCCGCTGTTGATGCCGATGATGCTGTTGTTCTCGAACCGGATGGGCGTTGCGGCCGTCCCACTGACGGAGCTCAGGACCATGCCGTAGAAAGTCGTGGACGTGCCGGTGATCGCATTGCGCGCAGCGACCAGCGCTCCGCTCACATTGTTGAGCAAGAGACCCCGGGTACCGCCCGCGCCCACCCGCGTGTTGATGGTATTGCGATCGATGGTGGTGGCAATGCTGGTCGCGTTCATCGAAACGCCCACCAGGACACTGTTGAAGGTATTGCCCGCGATGCCCACCGTACCTCCTGTAAGCGCCCCCAGCACGACACCGCTCCCACCCACCACGGCGTTGTCCGCCACCACCAGGTCACCGACATCCGAGGACGTGGGCACATTGACGGCGAAGCAGTAGGACACACCCGAAGTGGAAGCGGAAGGCAGCAGCCGGCAATTGCGCACCTGGCAGTGTGTCGACCCGCCGTTCACCTGCACGCACTGCCCGTAGTTGAGCGCACCGCTGCGCTGGACAGTGATCTTGCGCACCGTGATGTGGTCCACGCCATTGAAGGCAAGCGCATAGTCGTTCACATTGCCCGTGGCCGATGGGTGAACCAGCGTCACCGCCGTGCTGTCCAGCGCCAGGCTCTCGAAGGTGATGGTGTTGACGGCCGATGTGCCCGCCACCGCGCCGATGCTGACCTGTTCGGCATACGTACCGGATTCCACGCGGAAGACCACCGGCGCACTGATGCCGCACGACACCAACGTGTTCACCGCCTCGGTGAAGCTGTGGAAATAGGCCGCGGCCGATGGGCCCAGCAGGTAGGTGCCCGCGAGCCCGGCGGTGCAGGCATCCGTGCGCTCATCGGCGCCCGCCTCGGGCAGGTGCGTCGAGGCCGTTCCACGCACATCACCCTCCCCGTCCGTGGACACCAGCAAAGGCATGGGGCCCACGCCGATGGCCGGTGATCCCGCCTGGATGTGCAGGTCCGTGGGACCCACGAAGAGCGGATCGGCGAACACGCTGTTGGCATCCCAGCCCAGGGCGCGCCAGGCGGTCCAGGTGTAGTAGGTGGACACGTTCCAGCGGACCACGTTCGTCTGTGTGCAGTGGTACACGTTGTGATCGATGCTGGTGAAGGTGGCGGACTGCGTCATCACCACCTCCTCGTTCATGGTCTGCAGGATGTTCCCCTCCACCACCAGCAGGTCGGCGAACTGGAACTGCACGGCATGCTGCGTAAGCCCGCTGCGCACACTGTTGTGCACGAAGCGCAGGTTGTCCGAGCCGATCACGTTCACCGTGCTCGAGGTGGCCACGCCGTATTGCGCGAACAGGTTGTTCTCCACCACGATCGGAACACCCGGGTCACCAACGGCATTCTCCAGATAGAAGGCCCATGATCCGATGCCCCAGTTCACCGTGTTCTTCGCTGCACGGATGACCCCCACCGGTGTGCGCAGGTCGATGCCGTTCACGTAGGTGGCCGTGTTGGTGCCGTTGCTGGTGACCGTGTTCCCCTCCACCGTCAGGTTGTCCGCCCGGCCCACATGGATGCCCGCCTGCGTGACGGCGCTGACCACGTTGCCCGTGATGACCACATCATCGTGGTACTGGGCGATGACGGCCGCGAAGTAGATGCCGGTGTAGTTGGCCGTGATCCGGTTCCGGTCCAACGTGATCCGATCGTTCGCGCTGAGGTAGGTGGCGATGCCCGAGCCGAACGCACCGGTGGCGTTCACCACACAGTTCGCGATGCGGCAGTCCGCGGTGGTCCCGGTGATACGGACGCCGTAACTGGAGCCACCGAAGGTGACCTCGGACCAGGTGACGAAGGAACATCCATTGAGGGTGAGCACAGGGTTGGTCGGCACGGCAGCGTTCAGCACCACCGCCAGGCTGTCCGAGGCCTGGCTGCGGAAGGTCACCCGGTTCACGGTGCTCGTACCGGCAATGCCGAAGATGGTCCAGTTGCCCGCGTACGTACCGCTTTGGATGTCCATGAACACCGGCCCGCTCACCCCGTTGGTCTGCAACGCGGTGATGGCGGCCGTCAGCGTCGTATAGGTCCCGGTGGGGCCCACGGTATAGGTGCCATTGAGCGGCTGCGCCAGCAACAGGTACCCGCGCATCACCACCAGCACGAAGGCGAGCGCACGGATCGAGCGGGATACGGTCCTGAACATCAGGGCGCAAGGTGCCCGGATCGCCCACCCGGGGTCCACCCGGATCGGGTGAACGCACCCTTCGGACGGGTGAACGTCAGAGGAGCCGCAACTTGCCCAGGACGCCTTCGCGGAAGCTCCTCCCGATGGGCAGCCACCGCTCCCCCACATGCAGCCCATTGTCACTGATGGCCTTTACCCGGTCCAGGTTCACGGCATAGCTGCGGTGCACCCGTTCCAGGCGGCCGGCCGGCAGCTGGTCCAACACCTCCTTCAGCATGCGCGGCACGGTGTAGCTCCGGTGCAGCGCGTGCACATGCGTGCTGTTGTCGTCCGCCTCGATGTAAAGGATCTCACCCACGGGCAGCCGCACATGCTGCGACCCGTCGCGGACGAAAACGGCCTCGCTCATGGCGTGGTCAGCTTGTTCAGGCCCGGCTTGGTGAGGTCCTTGATGACCTGGGCATCACTGGGCTGGGCGTATGCCGCAAGAACGGTGAGGCTGAGCGCTGCGAGTAGGAGCAGGAGGCGGGAACGCATGGGTAGGATGGATTCGATGCCACGAACGTGCGCAAGCGGACGCGTGAACGACCGCGCGATCGGGTGAACGACCTCCCCGATCGGGTGAAGGTCACAAGGTCCTGATCCGCGCCATCAATGCCTCCCGGTGCGTCTTGCCCACGGGCAGGCTCTGGGTGCCGATGCGCACGTAGCCCTCCTCCATCGCGGTGATGCGGCGCGTATCCACCAGGTAGCTCCGGTGGATGCGCAGGTGGTTCGGGCTTTTCAACTTCTCCTCCACCGCCGCGAGGGTGCTGGTGATGACGAACTTCCTGGCCGGCGTGAAGAGCGTGACGTAGTTGTCATCGGCCTCGGCGTAGTGGATGTCGTCGATCGCCACCTTCACCAGCCTGCCCTTCTCGCGGATGAAGATGCTGTCGGCGATCACGAAGTCGTGCCGCTGGGCCTCGGTGGGTGCAGCGCTGGCCTCCACATCGTTGGCGTAGCGCGCCAGGGCCAGTTCGATCTGCGTGCGCAGGTCGTTCTCGTCGAACGGTTTGATGATGAAGCCGGCCGGCCGCAGGGGTTTCACCCGCTCCAGCGTGGCCTTGTCGCTGTGGCTGGTGACGAAGATGAACGGCGTGGCGTGCTTCGCCCTGACCTTTTCCGCCAGCTGCACGCCATCAGGGCCATCGCCCAGGTTGATGTCGAGCAGCAGGAGGTCGGGCTTCCGTGCAACGACCTCGGCCATGGCATCGAGCGCATTGTCGCAGGCCGCGCACACCTCATAGCCGAGCTCCTCCAGGTGCGCACGCAGGTCCTCCGCGATCAGCGGCTCGTCCTCCACGACCAGGATCCGTACAGCGGGCATCAGCGCGCAAGTTTGAAATTCCGGATGATCAGTTCCACCTGTGTACCATCCGCATGTTGCAGCGTGTGTTCGGCCTTGAGCTTGGTGGCGAAGGTGCGCACCATGTTGAGGCCGAAACCGGAGGCGCGCTCATCACCCACTGTGCTGGTGTCGCCCACACCATCGTCCGCAACAAGCAGCTTCAGCACTTCACCATCCTGGCGCATGTTCACCGTGAGTGCTCCGCTCCGGCCATCCGGCCACGCATACTTCAGCGCGTTGGTCACCAGCTCGTTCAGCACCAGCCCGATGGGCACGGCCGTGTCCACGTCCAGGGTCAGGTCATCCACGCCGACGGCCACCTGCACGCGGTCGCTCATCGCATAGCTGGTCACCAGACCGGTCACGAGCTTCTCCACGTACTCCCGCATGCGTACGCCCGTGAGGTCGCCTTCGCGGTAGAGGTCCTGGTGGATCAGGGCCATGCTCTTCACGCGCAGCCGGCTGTCGTTCACGGCCTCCTTCGCCTTCTCGTCGGTGATGCCCCGGCCCTGGATGCTGAGCAGGCTGCTCACGGTCTGCAGGTTGTTCTTCACCCGGTGATGGATCTCGCGCACCAGCAGTTCCTTCTCCTTCAATTGCGCTTCGATGATGGCGTTCTTCCGCGCCAGTTCGGCCTCACCCCTGCGCTTCACGCGGTAGGCCCGGAAGGCGAAGAGCGCCGCGAGCAACAGCAGCACGGACCCTGCCGCGATGGCCTTGATGGTGAGCGAACGCTGCTCCAGCTGGGCCCTGTTCTCCGCGATCAGCGCATCCTTCTTCCCGCTCTCGTACTTCTCTTGAAGCTCACTGATCCCGGCCATGCGCTCCGCGGTGAACACACTGTCCCGCCACTGGCTGAACAGCCGGTGGTGGTGCAGGGCACTGTCCAGGCGGCCGTTCGTTTCGAACCATGTGGAAAGGTCCTCGTGGGCCCGGGCGATCTGCTGCGCGATGCCCATGGCCCGGGCGGTGACCAGCCCGCTGTCCAAGGCCGTGCGGGCTTCCACCCAATGCCCCAGCTTCATCAACATGCGGCCCTTGCCCAGGAACGCCATGGTCCGCGTATGGTCGTCCTCGTTGTGCGTCGTTCGGTCCAGGGCGGCCCGATAGTCCAGCAGGGCGGTGGCGTGGTCGCCGAGCATGGCGTGCGAACTTCCAAGGTTGAGCCACGCGCTGGCCGCATGGGCGGTCTGGCCGATGGCGTCCAGGGCGGCGGCGGCCTCCGCATAGATCACCGCCGCACGGTCGTGTTCCCCGCGCTCCTGGTGGATGTTGCCCAGGTTGTTCAGCACGTTGGCCGTCCAGATGGTGTCGTGCGCCGCCTGGAACCCCGCACGCGCCAGGTTGAAGCGCTCCAAGGCCTTGTCCAACCGGCCCTGTTCGATGAGGACCCCACCGATGTTGTTGTGCGCCATGGCGGTGTACCAACCGTCCTTGACGCGCTCGAACCGCTCCAGCGCCTTGGTGTAATGCACCATGGCCTCGTCGTAGTGGCTCTGCGTGGCGTGGCACATGCCCTGGAAGTTCTCGCCCTTGCCCACGTGGAAGTCGCTACCGGCCGCGGTGGCGATGCGCGTGTACGCCTGTGCGTGGGCCAGCGCATCCTCCGGCGCGGAGAACACCGTGGCGCGGATCAGCTCCGTGAGCACCGGTAGCCGGGTGGTGTCATCAGGGAGCCCGTGCAACACGGCCAGCAGGCTGTCCGCCTGCGCAGGGGCCTTGCCCGAGATCAGGGCCACGCAGAACAAAAGAAGCCACCGCATGGCGGCAAGATCGACCTTTCGGCGGGAAGCAACAGCGTTGCCCGGTATGCACGTCATCCTTCCATCCACCCCATGCGCATCACCCGCTGCCTGCTCTGGATCCTCCTTCCGGGAACGCACCTCTGCGCCGCACAACCGCACACGCCGGCGTTGAACACCTGGCTGCGCGCAGCGGCCGTGCATGCGCCCACGGGCACCTTGGATGCCGGGCGCATCGCCGCGCAGCTCGCCGATGCCCGCGTGGTGGGCTTGGGCGAGGCCACGCACGGCCAGCACGAGGCCTTCGACCTGAAACGCCGGCTCACCATGGCCCTGATACGGGAGCACGGTTTCCGCACCGTCGCTTATGAAGCGAGCGCATCGCAGGCCCGTGCGTGCAACGACTACATCCAGGGGCGCAGCGCCGACCGCGCGGCGGCCATGCGCGGCTTCGGCATGCTTATTTGGGACATTGAGGAGAACGCCGCGCTGCTGGACGACCTGCGCGCGTGGAACGCGACCGCCGCCGCGGCCGACCGCGTGCGCTTCATCGGTTTCGACGCGCAGGATGGCGGTACGGTGGCCGCGCGCATCGGCGAACTGGTGGCGGATACGGCGTTGGCGGGCCGCGTGCACGCGCTGGTGGAGCGCCACGGCATGGCCACGCAACAGCTCTTCCAGGGCGATCGCGCCGCGTTCGATGCGCTCAGTGCTGAGATCGATGCCGTGGAACGCGACCTCGCGCAGGCGTCCATCACACCCGGTGCCGACCGGCACGAACTGCGGCTGCGCGGACAGGAACTGCGCGCGTTCATCACCATGTACGGCACACCCGGCGGACGCGACCGGGAGATGGCCGAACTCCTGTTGGCCCAGCTGGGCCCCGACGAACGCTGCGTGGCCTGGGCGCACAACGCGCATGTGCAACGATCCGCCCTCGGCTACCTCGGCGTTGAAGACCCGGCCATGGGCGGCCACCTGGCCACCGCGCTGAAGCAGGACTACTACGCGCTGGGCTTCGCCTTCGGGTCCGGTGGCTTCCAGGCGAACGCGCCCGACAGCACCGGACGCTGGGGCTTCAAGCGTTACCACCACAGCGCACCGGCCACCGGCTCGTTGGAAGCGGAGCTTGCCGCCACCGGCCTGGGCGACCTTTTCGTGGACCTGCGTTCCGCACCGGCGGACAGCAGCTTGCAGCGGTGGTTGCACACCGGGCATGGCCACCGGTGGTGGGGCGGCTACCAGGTTCCGGATGACTGCGATGAGCGCACCCGCGATGCCGCACAACTGATGCCGATGGTGCCCGCCGACGACTTCGATGGCCTGGTCTTCCTGCTGCGCACCACCCCCGCCGTGCCCACGGACCGGTCGCGGATCATCCCTCCGCCACGCTGATACGTCCGATCCCGCACCTTCGCGCCGCATGGATAACATCTTCGACCGCACCGTGTGCAACGCGCACATCGCCCGTATCAACAAGCTCACCAAGGAAACTCGCCCGCAATGGGGCAAGATGAACGCCGCGCAGATGCTGGCGCACGTGAGCAAGCCGTATGAGATGGTGTGCGACCCGAACTACGGTGCCACGCACAAACGGCCCAACGCCTTCGCCCGTTTCCTCCTGAAGCGTTTCCTGAAGCCCATCGTGGTGGGGCCGAAGCCCTATGCGAAGAACTCCCGCACGGCGCCCTCCTTCGTGGTGGCGGATGAGCGCGAGCTCGAGGCGGAACGCAAGCGCCTCATCGGCTACATCGACCAGGTGCAAGCGTGGGGTACGAAGCACTTCGACGGCAAGGACAACCACAGCTTCGGCGTGATGACCGCGCAGGAGTGGAACAACCTCTTCGCGAAACACCTGGAGCACCACCTGCGGCAGTTCGGGGTGTAGCCGCTACGGACGGGCTACCGCGCTCCGAGCAGCGCCTTGAGCTCCACCACCTTGTAGGTCGGGTCGCACGCGAACAGGTGCTTCAGGATGCCCATGTGACCGGCGCCGAAGATCACCAGGATGCGGTCTTCGGGTCCGGTGGTGATGCGCTTGATGTTGCGGAAGATCCGCAGGTTGCGGTTGTACCAATGGATGCTGAGGATGTCGGCGCCGCCGTGCTCGCCCAGCATGAAGCCGCCGTTGAGGTAGGCGCCGAAGTCGCGGTCCAGCGCATGCCCATCGTTGAGGGCAAGGAAGCTTTGCAGCAGGGTGTGTGAGGCCTCGTACGTGTCCTGCGATCTGTACAGCGAATCGTACAGTTGGGAGATGGCGTCGGCTCCTCCCCAGTCCCACCCCTCGTACAGCGGATCGATCCAGGGGATGTGCCGCGCACTATCGGTTCCGTAGCGCAGGTCCATCACCAGGGGCGCTGCATCCACCGCATAGAGTGTGTCGAGCCCGGCGCGGTCCATGATGTTGAAACCGAGCTGGTAGTACTCGTTGCGCCCGAGCGGCTTGCCGGCCTTGTGTTCCTGGTACTCGTGCCAGAGCCATGCGCCCTGCGTTTCCACGCAAAGCTTCGTGGGCTTGAAGCGCAGGATCACCTCCAGCAGTTCGTCCAGCTCGCGCTGGCGTTGTGCGTCCAGCACGTCAACTTGCTTCGCCTTGTCGGTGACGTGCGCGTCGAGGCCGGGATAGTTGAAGTGGAAGGTGCCCAGCAGCAGCACGTGCGGCTGCGGACGATCGCCCACGAGGATGCGGTCGGGGTCGAAGGGCTGTGCGTGGACCAGCGGACCCAGGATGATCGAACAGGTCAGCGCGAGGAGGCGCATTTTCATGGCGGTCGGTGTTGTGGGTACAACGGTAGTCCGGGATCACTGCCGGGTGCTGCGCACGATCGGCAGGCGCGCGACCGATCGGCGAAATGCCTTCAACCTTCGGCGGTCCATCCGCCGATCCGAACAGGCCATTCGCAGATCCGCACCGGGCATCCCCGCCCACAGCCTTAGTTTCGGGAGGTCTTGAGCACCGGACCCGAGCCTTCCCCTGCGCTCCTGTGGACGAACAGCCATGGGCGCTTCCGCACATGGCACCTGGTGGTACTGCTCGCCTTGTGGGGCGCCATCATGGGATACTTCCGCAACGTCATCTGGTGGCTCCGGTACGACACGCCGATCACCCTGTCGGAGGTGCGCTACGGTCTGTTGTTCGGCGCCTACCACGTGATCGTCGCCATGGCCGCGCGCAGTGCACTTTGGCAACGCACCAAGCACGGTTGGAGCGGATGGACGGTGCCACTTCTGGTCATGGCCTGCCTGGCGCTCTTCATCGTGGCGCGGTGGATCGGCGACCAGCACCTGCTTCCGCTGTGGGGCGATGCCCCCAACTATCCACACCAGACAAGCTTCCGTTCGTTCGCCTTGGACAACCTCAGCTACGGGCTGGTACCGATCGGCTTCGGCGCCCTCGTGTACGCGGTGGAGGCTCAGTTCGCAGCACTGCGCCGACAACTGGAGCTCGCCCATCAGCAGCGGCTCTCCGAGCTCACCATGCTGCGTGCGCACATCGCCCCGCACTTCCTCTTCAACACACTGAACAATCTGTATGCACTGGCGCAACGCCCCGGAGCCGACCTGAGCAACCCCATCCACGACCTGTCCGAGTTGATGCGCTATGCGGTGAAGAACGATCGGCCGCTGGTCCCCGTGTCGGAAGAACACGAACAGGTGATGCGCTACGTGGAACTCCAACGCCTGCGCTACGCACGGCCGCTGAACCTGGTGCTCGACATCCCGACCAACGTGCAGGCCGCCTTGGTCCCGCCCATGGTGTTGCTTCCCCTGGTGGAGAACGCCTTCAAGCACGGCGACCCGTGCCATGCCTCCATCCCGCTCCTGCTGCGCTTGGATCTGCACGGGGACCGGCTCCGCATCCATTGCAGCAATGCGGCGGCAACTGGAACTGCCGATGGATCATCCACGGGCGATCGCCAGCTCGCACGGCGCTTGCACTTGTTGTATGATGGGCGTGCGACCGCGCGGTTCGCACGAGCGGATGGCCGCTTCACCGCCGACCTGTCCATACCGCAGGAGCCACTGACCTGAACCCATGCGACCGCTCAACTGCATTGTTGTGGACGATGAGCCGCTGGCGGTGGAACTGCTCTGCAGCTACGTGCAGCGTACACCGGGACTGGTGCTGGAGGGCAGCTTCACCGAGCCCATCGCCGCCTGCCGGCATCTGCAAAGTGCCGAGGTGGACCTGGTGATCACCGACATCCGCATGCCGGAACTGAGCGGTGTGCAACTGATCAAGCTCGTCGGCGACCGCTGTGCGTTCATCATCGTCTCAGCGCATACCGAACATGCGGTGGACGGCTTCGAACTGGACGTGGCCGACTACCTGCTGAAGCCCGTGAAGTACGAGCGCTTCCTGACGGCCATCGACAAGGTGCGTGCACGGCACGCGGTCACGCCTGCCCCGCCCGTCAGTGACCACTTCTTCCTGAAATGCGGCCATGAGCTCGTGCGCTTCGACCATGCGGAGGTGCTCTTCATTTCCGCCATGCGCGACTATGTGGCCGTGCACACGCGCCATCGCGGACGCTTCCTGAGCCTTGAGCACCTGCGCGACCTGGAGGCCCGCCTTCCGGCGGAGCACTATTGCCGCATCCACCGCTCGCACATCGTGCGCATCGGGGCCGTGCAGAAAGCGCTCCGCGATGCGGTCATCGTGGAAGGCAGCTCCCTGCCCGTCAGCGACAGCTATGCCCAGCGCCTGCGGGCGATGCTTCGGGGGTGATCACCACGTGCTGAGCTTCTCCCCGGCCAGCACGCCCTGCACCCGGGCCAGCACCTCGGGCGCCAGCAGGTCCTGCGCATCCACGGCCTTCAGGTTCTCCTCCAGCTGCGGCACCTTGCTCGCGCCCAGCATCACCGTGCTCACGCGCGGGTTCTTCAGGCACCAGGCGATGGCGAACACCGGCAGCGAAAGACCCAGCTCCTGTGCGATGGCCTTCAGCTCGTTCACCTTCTTCAGCCGCGCCTCGTTCAGTTCGCGCTCCTTCAGCCACTCCAGCCCGGCCATGCGCAGGCGCGACGAAGCGTCACCCTCCATGGTGTGCTTGCCGCTGAGAATGCCGCTGGCCAGCGGGCTCCAGATGGTGGTGCCCAGGCCCACGGTGTCGTAGAGCGAGGCGAACTCCTCCTCCACCTTGGCGCGGTGGAACAGGTTGTACTGCGGCTGCTCCATGGTGGGTCCGATCAGGTGGTGCGCCTGCGCGAAGGCGTGGGCCTCCTTGATCTGCTCGGCGGTCCACTCGCTGGTGCCCCAGTACATCACCTTGCCCTGCATGATCAGCTGGTGCATGGTCCACACCGTTTCGCCGATGGGTGTGGCGGGATCGGGGCGGTGGCAGAAGTAGAGGTCCAGGTACTCCACCTGCAGGCGCTTCAGCGCATCGTGGCAGGCCTCCACCACGTGCTTGCGGTGCAGACCCAGCTGCGTGGGCAGCTTGCCGCCCGCGCCGAAGAACACCTTGCTGCTCACCGTCCAGGTGTCGCGCGGCCACTCCATCTTCTTCAGGATGCGGCCCATCACGCGCTCGCTCTCGCCGCGTGCGTAGATCTCGGCGTTGTCGAAGAAGTTGACCCCGTTGTCGTAGGCGAGCTTCATCAACGCCTCGGCGGTGTCGTCGGTGATCTGTTTGCCGAAGGTGAGCCAGGAGCCCAAGGAGAGCTCCGAAAGTTGGAGGCCGGCGTGGCCGAGGCGGCGGTAGCGCATGGTCATGGGGGCAAAGTTCGGCACAATGGCTCCGTGCC
>JAXLVG010000008.1:0-199447 GCA_046329115.1 Flavobacteriales bacterium
GCGGAGCATGATCGTCACCGAGCGTTCGTCCACGAGGAGCAGGTCACCCTCCACGGACTGCTCCCGCACATCCCATCCGGCGCACTTGGTCGGCTCCACCTCCATGGTGATGTACCGTCCTTCCCGGATCCGGAAGGGCTTGTCGTTGTCCATGCGATACAACGTGTACCGGTCGCGCTGCTGGGCGGGCAACGCGCCGGCAACAAAGGCGATCAGGGCGAACAGCAGATGGCGCTCCATGCTTCGTTCGGCAAGAACGGGAAGATCCTAGCTTTAGCGTTCAAACACCCGCCCATGCGTCGATCGCTACCCTCGCTCCTGCTCCTCACCCTTGCACCGCTTGCCATCACCGTGAGCGATGCCTGCGGGCAGGTCGTGATGCGTTCACAGGGGAAGGCCGAACTGGAACAATGGATGCATGTCTCTGGCCTGAGCGCCGGCGCGTACGCCGTGCTCGTCAGCGTGGACGACCGCGGTCGGATGCTCCGCTTCGTGAAGGAGTAGCGCTCAGCGCGCGGGCAGGCCGGTGACCTTGCCGCCCGGGGTGCGATGGCCACCCGGATAGAAGGCGCCCAAGTTCAGGCGGGCGCGCTGCAACAGGTCCTGCACGCTACCGGCTTCGTTCTGCGCGGCGGCATGCAGCACCAGCCTGGCCGTGGCCTCGGCATCGTTGCCGGCCCGGTGGTGCACCAGCGGAATGCCCCACTGGTGGCACAAGGTCTTCAGGTCGTGCCGGGGCATGCGGGGCCAGAGGCGCTTTGCCAGGCTCACGCTGCAGAAGTACTGCATCGGCGGATGCTCCAGGCGGTAGCTGGCCAGCGTGCCGCGCAGCACGCCCATGTCAAAGGCGGCGTTGTGCGCCACCACCGTGGACCCTTGCAACAGACCGGAGAGCTCCGATGACCAGAGCGCATCGAAGGTGGGTGCATGGGCCACATGCTCGGCGCGGATGCCGTGCACGGCCACGTTGTACGGGGAGAAATGCGGCCAGCTGACCGGTTTGATGAGCCAGCTGCGCACGTCCACGAGCCTGCCGCCGCGCACCACGGCGATACCCAGCTCGCAGGGGCTGTTCCACTGTGGAGTGGCGGTCTCGAAGTCAAGGGCCAGGAAGTCCATGGGCTCGGATCGGCGAAGTTGGGACGATCGGCCAATGACCATGCCTGAGCGACCCGCAGGAGGTCACATTGGCCATCTACGGCGCTGCTTCTCCGGCCGGTAAGGTCCAGCGCTTGCAGTGCGGGCTTCGGTGGGCGCTTCGTGCTACCTGCGGCAAGAATGGGAAAGATCCTAGCTTTCGCGTTCAAACCACCGTTCATGCGTCGATCGCTACCCTCGCTTCTGCTTTTCACCCTCGCACCGCTCGCCCAAGGCCAGACCCAGAACGCCCTGGACTTCGACAACAACGGCGACCAGGTGCAGGTGGCCAACGCCAGCGCGCTCATCGCCAACCAGTCCGGCATCAGCCTGAGCTGCTGGGTCTACCCGCGGAACGCGGCGCCGAACTTCCCCGATTTCGACGGCATCGCGGGCTTCCGCAACGAGGTGGATTGCGACTTCTACCTGCTCCACTTCACCGCCGCCTCAGTGGAAGCCCGCATGCGGAACAACGCCGGCGAGTTCACCATCACCGGAGGGCCGATCACGCTGGACACCTGGCAGCACCTGGCCTTCACCTACGACGGTACTACGTTGTCCCTGTACGTGAACGGTACCCTGGCCTCGAGCGTTCCCGCCTCCGGCACCTTCACCAACACCACCACCCCACTGCAGATCGGCGACCTCACCTACCAGATCACGGAGTACTGGATGAACGGCCGCGTGGACGAGGTGGGCCTGTGGAAGCGCGCGCTCACCACCGAGGAGATCGGCTGCCTCCTCAGCGGCGCCCCCGACCCCACCGATACGGACCTGGTGCTGTACTATGGGTGCGATCAGGGCACGGCGGGGGGCAACAATGCCGGCATCACCGAGCTGACCGACGCCACGGGCACCCAGAACGGCGTGCTGGAAGGCTTCGCCCTCAGCGGGAACACGAGCAACTTCGTTGAAGGCACTACTGTGGGCACCACCATCGAGGCGTCCGTTTGCCCAGGGGTGACCTATCCCTTCAATGGGACGAATGTGACGGCGCCGGGCGTGTATTCTGCCGTGTTCACGGGCCAGAGCGGCTGCGACTCCGTGGTGACCCTGGTGCTCGACCTGATCCAGATCAACACGGCGGTGAACCAGAACGGCCCGAACCTCACCTGCCTGAACGGGGCCGCCAGCTGGCAGTGGGTGGATTGCAACAACGGCTACGCCGCCATCAGCGGGGCCACCTTTCAGACCTTCACCCCGCAGGCCAACGGCAGTTATGCGGTGATGGTGACCCAGGGCGAATGCACGGACACGAGCGCCTGCTACACCGTGAGCACCATCGGCATCGACGAGACCGGGGCCGTGCAGGCCATGCGCCTCTTCCCCACGGTGACGGATGGTGCGCTGCGCCTGGTGCTGGACCGGCCGGTGGGCCAGGTTGAATGGACCATGGTGGATGCGCAGGGACGGATCGTGCAGGCCTTCCAGGGCCCGGCCGTGCCGGAGCAGCGCATCGATGCCACCACCCTGCCCGCAGGACTCTACAGCGTGCGCGTGCGCATGGCCGGTGCGGACACGGTGCTCCGCTTCCTGCGTCGCTAGAAGCCATCTCAAAATGGCTTTTGGAAGCGAGCCGATGGGATCTCGCGATCAGCCAAGGCGCGAAACCCGCGCATAGCCGGGCGCTCTGTAAGGGTTGAGCAACGACGGATGAGCGCGAGAGACCGCGGCGTAGCCCAAAGGGTTATTCTGAGATGGCTTCCAGGTCGGGCTGCAGGAATAACCTGATGATCGTCGGCCCACAGCGGCCCGGCACCCGCTATTTTTGGCGCAACGCGGCGCTCGTCGCGTACCCATGACCCAGCACGACCAGCATCACACCCCGCTGAGCCCGGCACAGAAGGCCCGGCGGATCAACCTGGACAAGGACATCTACGGCACCTTCGCCGAGATCGGCGCGGGCCAGGAAACGGTGCGGCATTTCTTCCGGGCCGGGGGCGCCAGCCAGACCATCGCGAAGGCGATGAGCGCCTACGACAAGGACTTCAGCAACGCCATCTACGGGCCGGAGCCGGGCAACCGCTTCGTGTGCGAGAGCCGGCTGAAGAACATGCTGCGGCACGAGTACGGGCTGATCCTGGAGCGCCTGGACCGCAAGGACCACCCCACGAAGAAGTTCTTCACCTTCGCGAATACCGTCGCCACCAGCACCTTCGAGCGGCCCCACAGCGGCCACGGCTGGATCGGCGTGCGTTTCCAGACCGCGCCCGACCGGCCCACGAGCGATGTGATCATCCACGTGCGGTTGCACGACCCGGACATCAGCCTGCAGCAGGAGAGCATCGGGGTGATGGGCGTGAACCTGCTGCACGCCTGCTTCGTGCACCACAAGAACCCGCAGGAGATCATGACCGCGCTCTACGACAACGTGAGCCGGCACGTGGTGGAGGTGGACATGATCCAGATGAACGGCCCGGACTTCGCCCAGGTGGACAACCGCCTGTTGAGCCTGCAGCTGGTGAAGCGGGGCTACACCGACGCCGTGATCTTCGGACCCGATGGCCAGAACCTGCAGGCCAGCGAGGTGCTCTACAAGAAGAACATCCTCGCCATCCGCGGCAGCTTCCGTCCCGTGACCAAGGTCAACATCGACATGATCATGAACGGGTACAACATGTTCATCAAGGAGAACAGGGTTGACCGTCAGAACCTGCAGGTGTTGTTCGAGATCACGCTGAACAACCTGCAGGCCGATACCGGCGATGTGGACGAGAAGGACTTCATCGACCGCGCCGACATCCTGTGCTCCCTGGGGCAGACCGTGCTGATCAGCAACTACCAGGAGTACTACAAGCTGGTGGAGTACTTCAGCCGCTACACCAAGGCCCGCATGGGCCTGATCATGGGCGTGAACAACCTGATCGAGGTGTTCGAGGAGAAGTACTACCGCCACCTGAACGGCGGCATGCTGGAGGCCTTCGGCATCCTCTTCACCCGCGACCTGAAGGTGTACGTGTACCCGAGCAAGCCCAGCGTGCAGGCCGATGTGATGACGCTGGACAGCATGCCCGTGCATCCGCGCCTGCGCCCGCTTTACGACTACCTGGTGAGCAATAAGCGGATGGTGGACATCGAGACCTACGATCCGAGCGTGCTCCACATCTTCAGCAAGGCCGTGCTGCAGCAGATCCGCGATGGCAAGCCCGGTTGGGAGGAGATGGTGCCGCCCTACGTGGACAACATGATCAAGGACAACAAGCTGTTCGGTTACACGCCGAGCGTGCCGGAGCCCACGCGCACCGCCGGGGCCAAGGCCTGATCCGTTACCCATCGAACGCCGGCGCATTCACTTGCTGATGCGTCCCGCCCACCTTTTGGTCCTCGCGCTCCCGTGGATGCTCGCGTGCGACCCCTCCCCTGCACAACTACCGCACCTGGCCGCGGCCAGCGTGACCACCACACCCATTGACACCGGCCGCACGATCGGTGCGCGGTTCGCTCCACCTGCCGGCTTTGTGCGTGTGCCCGTTGCTGCCGGATCGTTCGGGGCCTACCTGCGCGCCTTGCCGCTGAAGCCCGCGGGCTCCCCCGTTCACTTGTTCAATGGTGAGCTGAAAGGGCGGCAGGACGTGCATGCGGCCGTGGTGGATCTGAGCGTGGGCACCAGCGACCTGCAGCAGTGTGCGGACGCGGTGATGCGCCTGCGTGCTGAGCACCTGTACGCACAGCAGGCCTTCGATCGGATCACTTTTCACTTCACCAACGGGTTCGAAGCCGGCTTCCAGCGCTGGGCGAAGGGCGATCGGATCAAGGTGAACGGGAACCGCGCGGACTGGAAACCGCGGGAAATGCCCGTCAGCTTCACGCACGAGAACCTCCTCTCCTATCTGAAGATCGTGTTCACCTATGCCGGTTCGCTCTCGTTGCAGAAGGAACTGGACAAGTCCACCCCACCGGACCTGGGCGCGACCGACCTTCAGCCCGGCGATGTCTTCATCCGCAGCGGCAGCCCGGGCCATGCGATGATCGTGGTGGATGCGGCGCATCATCCGGACGGGCGCACGGCCTTCCTGCTCGCCCAGAGCTACATGCCCGCACAGGAGATCCATGTGGTGCGGAACCCGGACAACCCGGAGCTGGGCGCGTGGTTCATGCTGAACGACGGATCCGAGCTGCGCACGCCGGAGTGGACGTTCCGATGGAGCGATCGCCGCCGCTGGTGAGCACCGCACACGGATCACGCGCTCCCAGCGTTCACCGGTAAACCCTGCGATCCCATGCGGAACCTTGTGACCGGCGCGTTGTGCGCCAGCGCGCTGACCTGCCCGGCCGCCGAGACGGCAACGCCCCTGCTGGAACTGATCGAAGCGGGTCGCATCGAACTGCGCGCCACCGGTCTGGGCGGCCACAGCGGCGATTGCCTGCGCGTGGAGGCCCGGAACCGGTCCGACCGGCCGTTGCGCACGAGCATCCCGGCAGGCTGGGTATTCCCGAGCGCCACGGAGGGCGTGCAGGACCTCATCGTGGTACGGGAGGAAGTGATCGCGCTGGCCCCCCAGGGCCGTGCCACCGTGACCTGCCGGGCCTTTTGCTGCGAAGCCACGCACAGCGGCCCCACGGAAGGTGAACGCTACCGCCAAGGCCGGCCGGCGCCGGCCCCGTTGGTGGCCCTGGCCCTTGCCGTGGACAGCGGGCGCTACGCCGATGACATCGTGCAGAGCGCCGTCTGGGTGCTGAGCGATGGGAACGACATCGGCAGCATGGGCGCGGTGAGCCGTACGCTGGATGACACCTTGCGCTACCGCGTAAGCGCCCTGAGCGGGCAGGCGGTGCCCCTGTATTCGCTTGAGTACGCACCCGGCGAAGGCCAGGCCTGCTCACAACGGCCCGCCGTCATCCGGCGCACTTTCACCGTGGAGGGCGGTGCCCCACAGCGCGTCACCGTACTGGTGCGGCGCGACGACGGCCGCATCATGGAAGTGCTGCACGATGCCGTGGTGCTGAACGCCGGGGCCACGCCGCTTCCGCTGGAGGTGAACGTGCTGGACTGGCCGCCCGGTCGCTACGCGTTCCATATGACCAGTTCGGCGGCCAGCGGCGCGCATCGCCTGCCGTTCACGCTGTGAACCGGGCGAGGCGTGCGCCGACTACTTTGCACGCCCATGCACCGCATCGTTGTGTTCTGTGGCGCCGCCACCGGTGTCGATCCGAAGTGGTCCATCATGGCTGCGGATGTCGGTAGGACCCTGGCCGCGCGCGGCATCGGCATCGTTTACGGCGGCGGCCATGTGGGGCTGATGGGCATCGTGGCGGACGCGGCCATGAAGGCCGGCGGCGAGGTGATCGGCGTGATCCCGCGGTTCATGGAAAAGGCCGAAGAGGCCCACAAGGGTGTTACGGAGCTGATCCTGGTGGAGACCATGCACGAGCGCAAGCAGCGCATGTTCGAGCTCTGCGATGCCGTGCTGGCCTTGCCCGGTGGCTTCGGCACGCTGGATGAGCTGTTCGAACTGCTCACCTGGAAGCAGATCGGCCTGCACACCCGGCCCATCGGCCTGCTGAACGCCCATGGCTTCTACGACGCGTTGATCGCCCACATGGACCACATGCGGCGCGAGGGCTTCCTGCACGGGGATACGGCGGTGATCGTGGAGCAGGACGTGGCCCGTCTGGCGGACAGGTTGCTGCCCGGTTGACCGGATCCGTTCGGATGTACCTTTTCGGCATGTACGGCCGAGTTACGTGGAGCAAGCGGCTGGCGATGGGCCTGCTGCCGGTGCTCCCCTGCGCCGCGCAGTTCACCGACCGCATCGTGGACCTCTCGCTTGACGCGGGAGCGGTGCGGTTCGTGGATGGAACGGTGGCACCGGATGGCACCATGGACCTGCTGGGCACTGTGCTGGACGCGCCACCGCAGACCCTCCACCTCTGCCGCTTCGACCTTTCCGGCGAACCGCTGTGGGCGCGCACCATCGATCCCTCGGGCGCGGGCTACCAGATCCTGCCCCAGCGACTGGTCCGCCAGGGCGACGCACTTTTCGCCTTCGGCACCTACACGGACGCGAACGCCTTCCACTACTTCATTGCGCGTACCGGGCAGGACGGCAGCACTGCGTGGATCCGCACATACCGCACCGCGATACCGGGCACGGACTACGGCTTCAGCAGTCTGGTGGCCACCACGGATGGCGACCTGGTGATGACGATGGGCTACATCGATCGCACCGTGGCACTGCGGCTGGACACGACCGGTGCTGTGCTCTGGGCGAACGAGTACCGCACGCCCCACGCCCCCACGAACAAGAACCCGGGATTCGACATGGCCGCCACCAGCGACGGGGGTGTGCTGCTCACCCAGAAGGCCGAGAACGACATCCACCTCATCCGCCTGTTGCCGGATGGTTCCGTGCTCTGGACCAAGCGCTACCCGGATGCCGGCTACTGCCACCCGCACTGCGCCATTGAACTGGGCGACGGTGGCTTCCTCGTGGCCGGCTCGCGCGATGCCCTGCCCTTCGCCGCGCGCACCAACGCCCAGGGTGCCCTGCTGTGGTTCCGTACTTACTCGGTGGATGCCGGTGCGCTGGAGCGCTTCGACCATGCGGTGCAACGACCGGACGGAAGCCTGTGGCTGAGCGCCTCCCCCAACTCCAGTGGCCTGCTTGGACTTCACCTCGACGCCAGCGGTCAGCTGATGCAGGCGTACACCCTGAGCGGCGGTGGCACCGCGCGGGCCTTGGGCATCCGCAACGGCCAGGTGCCCATGCTGGGCCACACGGAGGTGCTGCTTGATGGCGCTTTGCAGGACATGCCCTTGCTGATCGCCGATGTGCCCTCGGGCGGCACCACTTGCCTACAAGCAGGCACCTCCGGAACGTTCGTGGACGTAACGACGGGCACGCCGTTGGAAGGCTGCCAGGTGATCCCGGAGACCATCCTTACCGGCCTTGTGGACTTCGTGCAGGGCGCCCCACCGCTGGCCGTGCGCGCACCGTGCCCAACGCTGGTACCTGCGGTGGAGAGCGCGGATCCCTTCGGCGTGTGGCCGAGCGTCTGCGCTGGCGGCGACCTGCTCACCGTGCACGGCGTTGCCGCTGGCGAACGGGTGGTCCATTGGACCCCCTTCGGCACGCGGACCGAGCTGCCGACCGGCACCCGGGTGAACACGGCCGGCTGGCCGTGCGGGGTGCACCTGCTGCAGCGCTTGGGGCGGCAAGGTGTACCGCGTGCCACCGTGCGCGTGGTGGTGCAGTGAACCGTCCGTCCAGCGTGCCGGATCGCCCGGCGGGTGCCCGGCTACTTTCGCGGCCCATGATCCCCGGCCCTGCCCTGTTCCGTGCGGCCGCCCTGCTCTTTCTTCACTGCGCGTTGCTTGCGGTGAACGCGCAGCGGCAGCACCCGGATACGCTGCGCGCGGTGCGGCTGGCGCCCACGGAGGAGGTGGTGTTCGACGGTGTGCCGGATGAGCCGTTCTGGGCACGCGCGATGCACATCAATGAATTCCGGCAACGCGACCCGCACCAGGACAGCCTGGCAACGGACACCACCGATGTGGCCGTGGTGTATGACGGACAGGCCCTCTGGTTCGGTGCGCGCCTGCACGTGGCGGAGCCGGACCGCATGATCGCCAAGTACATGCAGCGCGACTTCGCGTACTGGGGCGACGACAACTTCCAGTTCATCATCTCCACCTTCAACGACCGGCGCACCGGCTACAACTTCATCACCAACCCCAACGGTGCACGCGCCGATGTGCTGATCGGCAGCCGGAGCGAGCGGAACATGGATTGGAACGGCGTGTGGGACGTGCGCACCGCCTGCACGCCGGACGGATGGACCTGCGAGTTCCGCATCCCCTTCAGCACCCTGCAGTTCCGCAAGGACAGCGTGCACACCTGGGCCCTGAACTTCGAGCGGAACGTGCGCTGCCGCAATGAACAGTGCAACTGGCAGGGCTGGGGACGCAACACCGCGGTGGAGAACCTGGCCACGGCAGGCACCCTCACCGGCTTGAAGGACATCGGCTACACCAAGCGCTTCGAGCTGAAGCCCTACCTGCTGGGCGGACTGCAGCAGCAACGGGACGCGGCCGACGAGTGGCCCGGCAAGGTGGGCGGGGACCTCAACGTGAACATCACTCCCACGCTGAAGCTCAACCTCACCAGCAACACGGACTTCGCCCAGGTGGAAGTGGACCGAGCCCCGGTGAACCTGACGCGCTTCAACTTCTTCTTCCCCGAAAAGCGCGAGTTCTTCCTGGAGGGCAGCGCGAACTATGCCTTCTCCCTGGATGGCAACAACCAGGTCTTCTACACGCGCCGGATCGGCATCGAGGATGGGGCCGCGGTGCCCGTGCTGGGCGGGGCGCGCCTCTTCGGCAAGCTGGGCCGCAACAACATCGGTGTCCTCAACATCCAGACGGGCAGCGCGGATTCCGTGCCCACCACGAACAACACGGTGCTCCGCTACAAGCGCGACATCGGCGAGCAGAGCTTCCTGGGCGGCATCTTCACCAACAAGCTCAACAGTACCGGCCGCAACCAGGTGGTGGGCGTGGATGGTGGCTATGGCTCATCGCGCTTCCTTGGCAATAAGGTGGTGGACCTCCAGGGCTTCCTCACCCAGAGCATCACGGATGGGCGGCAGGACAAGGACGGCCTGGCGGCCGGTTTGTACGCCGCCTACCCGAACGACCTGATCGACGCGGCGCTCTACCTGGGCACGGTGCAGGAGGGCTTCAATCCCGAGCTCGGCTTCCTGGCCCGGAAGGGTTACGAGATCGGGTTCGTTTCCTTCAATTACACGCCCCGTTGGTTCACCAAGCAGGGCGTTCGCAAAATGGACTTCGTACCCATCGAGTACGAGGTGTACCGCACGCCCGGCACAGGTGAGCTCCAGAGCTGGTCGTACGGGTTCCGTCCCTTCGGCGTGCTGATGAACAGCGGGGACGAGCTCGGGCTGAACTTCAACTGGTACTTTGATCGGGTGCCGGAGGCCTTCAACCTCACCGATGAGATCCGCGTAGAGCCCGGGGCTTACCACTGGAACGAAGCGAGCCTGGTGCTGAGCACCTTCCGGGGGCGACGTTGGCAGTTCGTGCACGTGCCCACCCTGGGCACCTTCTACAATGGTCGCAAGTTCACCTTGGACAACACCGTGGTGCTCAACTTCAACAAGCACCTGAACCTGAACATTGAGCACACCTGGAACCAGCTGGACTTCCCGGCCGGAACGGAGGCGCCACGCCTGCAGGCCACCACCCATGAGCTGGCACTGTTCCCGGTGTACGCGTTCAACCCGCGGCTTTCACTGAGCGTGTTCGGCCAGTGGAACAGCCTGAGCGACCTGGTGCGCGTGAACGCCCGGCTCCATTGGATCCCCCGGATCGGCAGCGACCTCTTCCTAGTGCTGGATGAGAGCCATAGCCCGGTGAACGGCCTCGACCTGGCGCGCCCCGCGAACCGCAGCATGGTGGGCAAGCTGGTCTGGCGCTTCGCCTTCTGACCGTTCGTCGGCTTTCCACGAAGGTCCATCGGATCGCCGCCGCGCCGAACGAACAACCGGACTAGCTTCGACGCTGTTCCACCGAACAAACCCCTATGGCACACTTCTTCTCCCGCCCGGCGTTCCTGATCCTCGCCGCTTCCCTTCTGCCCACCGGCCTTCGCGCCCAATGCGATGCCGGAGAGGTGGAGGTCACCATCGTGGTCACCACCGACGATTATGGCTACGAGTCATACTGGCAGCTGACGGCCGCCTCGGATCCGTGCGGCACCAACACCATCTTCGAAGGGGGCAATCCCAGCATGAACTGCAATACAGGTGGCTTCCAGTTGCAGACACCCGGAGGCTATGGCAACAACACGGCCTACACCGAAGGCCCCTGGTGCCTGACGGAAGGTGCGCTGTACACCATCTGGAGCGTGGACGACTGGGGCGACGGGCACCCCACCTACGAGGTGTTCGTGAACGGCATCAGCATCGTCACCTTCACGGGTGGCAACGGCACGGACCTGGCCTACACCTTCAGCGCCCAGTTGCCACAGGCCCGGGACATGAGCATCACCGACCTGACCACGTCGCTCTATTCGGTGCTCGGGGAGAGCGTGGTGGTACGCGGCACGGTAACCTCCTTCGGATCCGAGACCGTGACCGCTTTCGACCTGCACTACCGTATTGATGGCGGGTCCGTGCAGACCGAGTCCATCAGCGGTGTCAGCCTCTCGGCCAGCGACACCTACGAGTTCGCCCACGATGTTCCCTGGGTGCCCGGCAGCACCGGCCAGCACAGCCTGCAGGTGTGGGCGGGCAACATCAACGGTGGTGCAGACCTCGTCACCTTCAACGACACGCTCGGCTCCATGCTGAAGGTGAACCTGCCCAAGCCCAACATCGTCGACAACATCCTGAACTCCCCGTATTCCGTGACGCAGGTGGCCAACAGCGACAACGACCTGCTCGTGCCGCGCGACCTGGACTTCCACCCGGACCTGGAGCGGAACGAACTGTGGGTGATCAACAAGGACACGGAAGCCAGCGGCGGCAGCACGGTGAAGTTCACCAACGTGGGTGATGTGGGCATGAACTGGCTGTGGCAGGAGGACCCGAACAACTGGCACTTCATGAGCCTGCCTACGGGCATCGCCTTCACGGACAACGGCAACTTCGCTACGAGCCCAGGGGTGTACGATGCCAACCACAACGGTGGCGACCCGTTCACCGGCATCACCCTCTGGAGCAGCGACCCCGCCATCTATGCGCAGAACCTCTTCGGTCCGTTGGGCAGCCACCTGGACATGCTGCACGTGACCCCGAACGCACAGGGCATCGCGGCGGAGACCTGGAACCGCTTCTGGGTGGTGGATGGCTACAACGGCGACATCGTGATGCACGACTTCCGGGGGGACCACGGTCCAGGCAATGACTACCATGGCAACGCCATCATCCGCCGGTACGACGAGATCCAGATCACCCGCGACCCGAACGACCACATCGTGAGCCATTGCGCGTTGGACAAAGCCACCGGCTGGTTGTATGTGGTGGATCACGGTGGTCAGCGCATCATCCGCATCAACACGGCCACCGGTACAGTGGGCGGGCCTGGCGACTTCGGTCCGTGGGAGACCTATGTGGAGTACACCATGGTGACCGGTTACGAGCACGAGGTGATCGTGAACAGCGGCCTCGTCCAGCCCGCCGGCATCGAGGTGATCGGTGATCGCCTGCTGGTGAGCGACCATGCGAACGGGGACATCGTGGTGTACGACATCAGCGGAGGTCCGGTGGTGGAGCTCGGGCGCATCCAGACCAACAGCCCAGGCATAATGGGCATGGCCGTCGGCCCGGACGGACGCATCTGGTTCGTTAACGCCACCACCCACCAGTTGATGGTCGTGGGGGCCGGTCCGGTGGGTGTTGCGGAAGCCCCGCGAGCAGATCTGCGGCTGAGCCCCTCACCCACTTCGGACAGGGTGTACCTGATCGGTGCCACCGCGTTGCCGGGCAATGCCCTGGTGCAGGTGCACGATGCGCAGGGTCGTCTGGTGCGCACCGTGAGCCCGCAGGAGCTGCGCAGCGGCATGGACATCACGGCCCTTGCGAACGGCACCTACACCTTCCGCGCGGAGGGGTTGGTGCAGCGGGTGGTGGTGCAGCATTAGGCTAGCATCCATGCACCGGACGTCGATCCGGTTCACCTGCCTCGTTCAGTGCAGTGGCGGTGCTGCTCCGCCACGAAGCCCGGGCATTTCGCCGCGCCCAGGAACTTCAACTGTTGGCGGTCCTTCCGCACATGCGGCCGCCATCCGAAGAGATGCACCGTACCGGGGATGCCCTCCTGTACACGGTAGCACCGTTCATGCTCTACCCCATCAAGCACCACGCGCAGGCCGAAGGTGGTGTGCCCGGGCCAGATCATGATCTTGTTCAGGCAGCGGTCCGATGCCGCGTCCAGCACGCCGGGCTGGCGGCGCAGGAAGGCCACGAGGCTGTCGAAGGTGGCGTGGTGCGCGATATAGCTCGTAGAGGGCGTGGTGACCACATAGCCTTTGCGCTGCCGGTGCAGTTCGCGCCTCACCCATCGGTCCACCCGCTGCACTTTGCCGCTCTCCACGGCGCGGGTGAAGGCTTCCGCATCCTGAGCGCGGATCGCGCACGGCACCAGGAACAGGAACAGGGCGAGCGTTCTCATTCCTTCAGCCATTTCCGCCATTCGGTGATGGCCTGTTGCAATTCCGCTTCGGACATCGCCAGGTAAACTTGCCCATCTCCAGCCGGAAGGCGCTTCTGCCCGGTGAAGCGGTCCAAGGTGGCCATCACCTCGCGCATGTAGATGGAATGGATGGTGGAATTCTCGCTGCCATTGATCCCCAACGGTGTGGTCTCCAGCACGCGGATCAGGTAGCGCACGGCGGCGCGGTCCTGTTGCTCCAGTTTCACGGAGCCTTCCTTGGTGGTGCATACCAGCGGCCGCATCCGTCGGTACGCCTGAAGCTCCCGCAGCCCTTCGATGCGGGTATCGGCGTACCAATGCGCGGTGGCGGCCATGGCGAGAGGAAAGTCGTTGTGGCGCCGGATGTAGGCATGAACGTTGCGCACATGGGGGTCCTCGCTCCAGTATCGGCGGGAGAATCGCTCGAAGTGGAAGCGCGCGCTGTCGTCCTTCAGTTCCTCCTGCAACATGCCAAGCAGTTCGCAACCGAGCGATGTCACTGGCGGATAGAAGTCCTTGAACATGCCCGTACTGTCGGTGAGGGTGCGTGTGGTATAGGCGACGAATGCCTCGGGCACCTGGTCGCACGGTTCTTCCTGGGGTACCTCTGTGTTCGCGCAGGCGAACAGGAACGGGAACAGCAGTGCGGACCACATGGCTTTCATGGTTCGTGTCGATCGCAAACGGGGAAGTACAGGTCCTTGTTGAGCAGGAAATCCACGTCGCGGAGATGATCTCCTGCCGCCGGTGTTTGTCGCAACCGATATCGACCGGTTTCCAGCGGCGGCGGGAGCGAGAGCGTCTCACGGTGCCACCAGCTATCAGCGTAGATATCCGTATCGGTGCGTTCAGCGAAGGTGAAGTCGCAGAGGAACGTGCAGCAGTCCTTCATGTAAAGGCCGCCCATGCTCGCCGCGTACGCTGGGTTCCCGGTCATCCAGTGGAACTGGAACTTGACGCTATCCACTGGCCCCGGGTTGATGGGGCTGATCACCACATGGATACCCCATGGCTCGCCGATCAGGGTGTCGCGCGGCACGGCAGTGTCGATGACCAACTCGCTCTGCTTCCATCGATAATGCGAGGGTTTCCAATCGAATGTGCCGAGGTCGATGGCACGCGCGTAAGGCACGCGGATCACCATTTCCCGATGCGGAATGTCATGGGTGCTGATGGCGACCAAGCGAAGGTCCACCCATTGAACATGGGCGTTGCGGACCACCTCGGCATTCAACTCCCCATCGAACCGCCCGGTCTTCAGGTCCACTATGGCTTCCGGAAAGCGCTCCACTGAAGTATGCGGCGGCCTGTCCTTGGCGCGGACCATCACGGCGGTGTAGTACCCGCGGATCTCCCACGCCTGGATGTTCGCGACTGTTCCCGTGACGTGGATCGGGCGCTTGCTGGCAGAAGCCGCCACCACGAACAGGAAGGCAAGTAGGCTGGGCATCGCGCGCATAACGTCCGGTACACGGGGATCGGCAAAAGGTTCAGACCTTTTCCGCATCAGGCAGCGAAGCGCATGGCCGAACTGTCTGCTCATCAGGAACCGACCGCACACGACCGTCTTCACCAACACCCTATTCCATGCGTCAACCCCTACTCCTTACCGCACTGGCCTCAAGCATCACTCTTTCCGCGCAGGACTTCCCTTTCCCGGACAGTGCAGCCACCTGGGTGCAGTACTTCGAGGTGATGGTCACCCCACCCCCATTGCCCAGCTTCGCCTGGCAGAGCACGGGCAACCTGTGCATGGACGGTTCGGACACCCTGATCGGCGGAACGAGCTACACGCGGCTCATGAACTGTGGAGAAGGGTATGTGGGCGGCATCCGCAGCGTGGATGAAGCAGTGTACTTCTTCCCGGCGGACTCTGCGCAGGAGTACCTGTTGTACGACTTCGGGGCTCAGGTTGGCGATACGCTCCATGACGTGTACATCAACGAACCGCTGGGACTCGGCGGCAGTGGTGGCTTCGTGTTGACGGCCTTGGTGGATGTGGTTGTGCAGGAATCCGCCCCGAGCGCGGCGTACGGTGGCCGGCGGTTGGTGCGCGTCTACGCCTTCGACCCGGTGATCGGCATGGATTCCGAGTGGATCGAAGGCATCGGCTGCAAGCACGGTCTCTTCACCTTGAATCCGCTCAACGTCTCCGAATACTGGTATGGGCTTTACTGCTTCAGCCACCTGGACACCACTTACTGGGCCCAAGGCTATACCGAGATCCCCGGAAGCGACTGCCCTCCGCAGTATGCCGGTATCGCGGACCAACCTGTGCAGGACGGCAAGGTCTACCCCAACCCGACCACAGGGTCTGTGCGCGTGGATGGACTTGATGTGCGGCGCGGGGTGCGCGTGCTGGATGCCCTGGGGCATGTGGTGCGTGTCCCGATCGCCCGGGTCTCCACCACCTCGGTGGATGTGGACCTGAGCGGTCAGCCCACGGGTGTCTATCAGGTGGTCACGGACGAGGGGCGCGCTGTTGGGCGGGTGGTGAAGCAGTGATCCCGGTCCATCCGCGCGATGGCCTCCTCCGGCGGCTATGGGAGCTGGGCCGAGCGCACTGCATTCGGCGTATTGCCACCAAGGTTAACGAGGATGGGATCCCGGTCATTGGCCGAGCCCGTGTACTTGACGATCCCGTCCATGTTCACGTCCTCGGGCCAGTAGCCCACGGCGGTATTGTTGGGTGTGGATCCGCCCACACGGACAAGAACGGGGTCTCGGTCGTTCGCGGTGCCCACGTATTTCAACTGGTCGTTGAAGGTGACATCACCGGCCCAAAGCACAAAAGCTGATCCGATCGGTTTGCGGGCCTCCGTCCCGTACGTTCCTGTACTCGCCGCAGTAAGGTCAAGCGCCGTTGCTGTTCCGGTAAGAGCGATCGGTGCCGCTGTCATGCACGGCAGGTGGTTCCGGTGTCGCACGGCCACGTAGTAGCTGCCGGCCGGTGCACCGATCGATACCGGGCTGGTGCCGTCCACATCCACCACATCGCCATCGCGCTGAAACAGCGCCGTGCGGGATGCCATCACCTGTGCGCTGTTCGATGCGTTACGCAATTCAAGCACCACATGGTCGACGATGGCGTTGGCGCCGGTGGTGGCCAACACGGTGCTCGTGGTGGGTGGTGAGGGCGCGCCCGTGTGCACGTAGCCCAGCGCCGGGTAGGGATCGTCGAGCGGTACCAGGCCCGCCGCGCGCAATCCATCGCTCATCTGCCCCGTGCCGGTCACGTAAGGTCCTTCAAGCAGAACGCGGGCGGACAGCAGCACACCGGGCACAGGCTGGGTCAAGCGCGCTGTGCCTCCACCGGTCACGTACACCGCATGGTCCGTGCCCAGCGCGAAGCCGTTGCTGTAACTGCTCGGCGTGGTCACATACCAGCCCGTGCTGCCGTCGCTGTTCACCTTGCAGATGCCCATGGCGAAGAGCGTTCCCGCGCAGAGATAGGCGTTGTTGTATGGGTCCATCATCATCTGTGCGTGCATCAGGTAGTTGTCCGGCCCATCGGCATTGTTGTTCACCCAGAGCTGCGTGCCGCTGGCGCTGGCCTTCAGGAAGGCTGCGCCACCATTGCCATTGAACGGGAAACCGGAGATCACGGGGGACTGGTCCGGCCCCACCTCCACGCGAAATGCGGTGATCGGATAGACGTTCTGCCAGATCAACGCCCCAGCGGGTGCCACTTTGCGGATCACGCTCCCCTGCCCACCCTGGTAGTCGCCGTGCACCATGTAGGTGTTGCCGGAAGCGTCGCCCGCGAGGTCGCCCACGGTAAGGCTGTTGGCGCTGTAGTTCCAGATGGTGACCCCGCTGTTCCGGTCGAGCTTGGTGTAGCCGTTGATGCTCCCGGTGGTGGCCCGGTGGGCGATGAGCAGTGCACTATCGGGGCTGAACTTGATGTTCACCGGGCCACCAATGCCCGCATCGAGCCAGTTCCAGACCGTGGAACCATCCGGTGCCATCTTCTTCACCTTGGTCACGGCCGGGCTAAGGCCAAGCACATAGATGTAACCGGCCTTGTCCACAACACATTTGCGCGTGCTGGAGCCATCGAAGTCGTTCTCGTACACCACCCGCCAAAGCAGCTGCCCGGTGGGACTGAACTTCATCACCAGGCTGTTGGCGTTCACCGGGTTGGAAAACCCGCTGGTGATCGTACCGGTGACGATGGCGTTGCCCTGTTGGTCCGTGGCCACCCACGTGGCCCTGTCCGTGCGGGTGGTGCTGGTCTGGTCGTAAGATGCGTTCCACAGCAACGCGCCGGCGGAGGAGCGCTTCGTTAGGGTGATGTCCCCTCCGAGGTTCGCGTCGTAGTTCACGGTGAACACGTTGTTCTGCTGGTCCAAGGCGATCGCAAGACCTCCCTGCCCAGCATTCCAATCCACTGAGACCTGGGCATGGGACGGAAGCGTGCCGGCGATCAGCACGAGTGGAACGAGCGGTCGGATGAACATCTTCGTTGGGTTACGGCCCAAAGTTCCGGGGAGCGTGCCTGTGCGACGGTGACCGGCGTCACCTAGTGTGAGATACCACTCGTGCTCCCGCCTACCCTGATGAACCAATTCCCGGCATGCGGATACAGGACACCGTGAGGTACCGGTCCCTCCTGATGATCCACCTGGCCGTTCCGTGATCGGCGCAGCACTGCGGCTACAACTTCGCCGCCATAGCCTTGGTCGATCATTGCGCGATGCGGAAGTTGGATGCCGTGTTCATGGAAGTTCAATCACGGATACGAAAGGTGATCAATACCGAAGCATGTGCAGCCACCGTTGATCCGTTCACCTGGGCAGGCATCCAGTTCGGCATGCGCTTCACTACACGTAATGCCTCTTGGTGGAGTTCGGGATGAGGTTCGCCCGCTGGTACGCGAACGTCGGTGAGGTGGCCATCTGGCCAAACAACGAGCACCACACGGACCCTGCCCTCGGAGCCGCTCTCCAGCGCATATTCCGGATAGACCAAGTGATCCTGGAGATAGGCCCGGAGCGCAATCTCGCCACCTGGGAACGACGGTGCGGTATCAACCACCGAGCGAATACTGTCCTGAACGACCGGTGCAGGCGAGGTGTGCTCAATAGTCGGCTGCTCGGGCGGGATAGGCCCCTCATAAGGCGGCAGACCACCAGGCCAATATGGAGGATCTGGATCCGGAAGTGGCCTCACAGGTTCCGGAACCACAGGTCGGCCCTGGGCTGGAGTGCCACTTTGCGCGTGCAGGAACACCGGTCCACCACACAGTAGGGCGATCGCAAAGCAGCGGAACAGGGTCATGAAGAAGTCTGTTTTTGTTTCAAAGTACACCCTTAATGATCTAATGTTCGAACCTTCATCGATCGAAGGTGTACTGCGGATCATGCGCATCCTCATCGTGCTTCTGTTCTTTCAACCTGTGATCCTTTCGGCCCAACACTGCGGCTACGACTTCGCCGCCATCATCGTGGTGCATGCACACCGGGCGAACAGCAACGCGGTGGAGCCTCGCCTGCGCATCTCCCTGCTCGACACGAACAACCTGCCGGCCGTGATCAACGGCGAGGATTGGAACCGTTTCCGGCCGAACGATGGGCGCAGCATTCTGCATGACCGCACATGGCAGCCGCACTTCGAGCGTTACTCCGGTCGGGTGTTCCCCTTCGCAGGTGACAACTACATCCTGGTGGTCCCGGCCAGGCTGAACTACACGGGCTACGCCATCCTGGTGCAGGATGAACGTAACGGCGGCATGGGCGAACTGCGACGCACGGTGGTGCCGATAACGTCCAACGATGTCTATCCCTTGTGCGGCCGCTTCGACGAGGCGGTGTACCCACCATTGGAAGGACGGCTGAACTTCGCACCGGTGGACATCACCCTGTATCCGCGATGAAAGCCCCGCTCCTGCTCTGCGCGTGTATGCTGGGCCTTGGCCTCGCCGCACAGCCCGACTTCGACCGCAACTACTGCGGCTTCGCGGACAACGATAGCCTGGACCTCACGAACGACGGGATCCCCGATGTGGTGGTGCAGGGCTTCCGCAGTGGCACGGACGATGAGCCGAGCAGCTCGGGCACGTGCATGCTCTACGTGGTGAGCCTTCCGGGCACCACTCTCCTGAACACGCGTGACGCTCAGGGCTATTGGCGCACCAAGGTCTGCACCCCAGGTGAACGCATTCCGGCTGCGGACACCACGGTACAGGATGATCTGCGGATCCCGACCATTAACTACACGGACGGGTCCGTCCAGGTGGCTTATTGGGGGTATGGTGGTCACGCGGAACGTTTCACTGCTGCACCCAACCTGAAGTCCCATTATTACGTGTTCCGAACGGTGGCGAACGGTCGCACTTGGCACGGATCCTTTACCATTGAGCCACCCGTCCAGGTGGATCCGGTGAAGGTCCGTGTGGGAGCACTGGTGCCTGCCGATCAACCCTTCGTGGTCCGATGACCGGACCTTTTCAACCATCCACTTCGTTCATGATCCGAACCCTCCTCACCGCTCTCGCCCTGCTGTTCCACCTCATGCTCACGGCCCAGTTCAACTGGCAATGGGCACGGCAACTGACCGGGGAGATCCAACCCAGCATGTATGGACTTGTGGTGGATGCCGACGGCAACACCGTGGTCTGCGGCGGGTTCTATGGCACCCTCACCATCGGCACCCTGCCAGCGCTCACCAGCGCCGGACAGAGCGACCTCTTCGTGGCGAAGTTCGCCACCGACGGCACGCCGCTTTGGGTGCGCAGTGCGGGCGGAACTGATTTCGACGATGCGCTTGACGTAGCCGTGGATGGTACAGGTCGCATCACGATCACCGGCTACTTCCAAAGCACGAGCATCACGATCGGCAGTACCACCTTGAACAAGTTGGGCAACATGGACATCTTGGTGGCCCGATACGATGCGAACGGCAATGCGCAATGGGCACAGCGCTTTGGTTGGACGGCGAACAGCGGACTGGAATGGGGGCGTGCGATCGTGGCGGATGCCACCGGCGATCTTTATGTGGCCGGCCAGTACAAGACCGCCCTGCAAGTGCCCGGTCTGCCCGACCTGCAAGGCTGCAATGGCCGTGAGCAAGGCTTCCTGATCAAGCTGGACGCCGACGGCAACGGTGTCTGGTCGTTGATGCCGCAATGCACGGGCGATGCCAGCCTCGGGCTTACGATCTGCGATGCGCTGGCAGTGGCACCGGATGGCAGCGTGTACCTGGGTGGCGACTTCCGGGGCGACACGGCCTACTTCGCCACGGACACCCTGGCCAATTTCATGCCCAGCGGGCAAAGCGATGATGCCTTTGTGGTTAAGTACACCCCGGCCGGTGAGGAAGTGTGGGTGCGTACCTGGGCCGGTTTCAACTACGACGAGATCCGGTCTCTGGCCACCGACAGCGAAGGCAACATCCTCGTGGCCACCACACGCGAAGGCGGCCACCTCATCGATGGGATCGATCTGCCCTTTGCGGGATCCAACGGCAACTACCGCATGACCCTTTGGAAGATGACACCCGAAGGTACTGCGATCTGGGGCCGTCGAGCAGGTGACACCAGCTTCAGTCATGAGTTCAACGACCTGGCCGTGGACGCGAACGACCATGTGTGGGCAGGTGGGTACTACCAGTCACGTTGCACCTTCGATAACATCGTGTTCCCGAACAACGGTTCGTTCGAGTTCTACGGCCTGTTCGTGGCGCACTACGACGCCGATGGTGTGGTCCAGGAGGTGTTTACGGACCGGGGTCAGGGACCGCGCGTGGTGAGCGAACTGGCATGTGACGACATCGGCGGGCTTTTTGTGGCCGGAGCCTACACGGATTCCATCGCCTTCGTGCCGCTTCCGTACTTGATGGACGATGCCTCCTACCTGGTGAAAAGCGACGACCTTTCCACTGTCATCGCACAACAACCGCACGGGCGTTCCTGGAGCGTTTCACCCGTCCCGGCAGACCATCAGTTCACGATCACGGCCGATCGCGGATCGGTCATCGGGGACCTCCGGGTCCGCGACGCCATGGGCCGGGAAGTGCTGCGCACCAACGTGTCCGCAGCCATGACCACGATCGATTGCACTGCTTGGTCGCCGGGCGCCTACATGGTTCAATGCGCTGGTGCATGCGAGCGGATCCTTGTGTTGCACTGATGGAGCTGTTCATTGGGGGCCTGTTCAGGGCAGCGTGGATATTGGTCTTTGCGCTCCTGATGGGCAACGGTCATGCCCAAGGTGACCGCATCATCCCCGGCCCTCCCCCCGATGAATACGTGGACCTGACCGGTGATGGACGCGCGGACCTGCTGATCACCAGCCGCACCATACACATCTCGGACCCCGAGCAGCCGGGCTATCTGGGCATGTACAAGGTGGGCGTGCGGGCACTCAGTGGCACCTCCGTGCTCTTATGGAGCACGCCGAGCAACCAGCGCTGGTTCACCTTGGACAGCGCCGCGCGGCTCGATACGGCGGAGCTCTCCAAGCGTATCCACTTCAAGCAGCTGAGCTGGACCGATCAGGATGTGGCAACGGAGTTCTGGCTGCTGGAGCGTCCCTTCGGTCCGGCGATCACCCAGGACCAGGACGGTTGGTTTGGTACGGGCGACCATCACGACGGGCACACGCTGGTGTTGCGCAGCGCGAACCACCGCGGCACGAGCGTCGCGGCCTTCGCGTTCGAGCTTCCCTTTCCCTATAGCCGCGTGGTGGTCAGGACGAAGTATGTGGTGCGTGTACCGAACGGCTATGGTGAGGAAGGCGACCTCATCGTGCTGAAGCGCGAACCCGAGGAACCGCCCTTCGACTTCGGCCATGAACCGGTGGAGCCGCAGGTGATGGTGCCGCCCGGCGTTCCACCCGACGAGCCCATCGACCTCACTTCCGACGACATTCCGGATGTGGTGATCACCGGCGAGAACGCACCCTATCATTCAACAGCACCACCCCTCGGCACCTACCACCGCGGTGTGCGCATGCTGCCCGGCGCTGCGCTACTGATGGTGAAGGCCGAGGACGGAAGCTACCTGCCCTTCACGCTGCATGAGGGCCAGGAACTGGGGCCGACCGAACTGGCCATGGGCCTGGGCACCGATCGCTTCCGTTGGGCCGAACCGCCGCGGTGGCGGGAGTTCATCGAAGTGTTGTCCCAGCGGTACGGGGCCTTGCGCACTGCCGATGAGCCGCCCGGTTGGCTTCCAGCGACCCTGCCGCTTCCGGAGAACTTCGTGTTTCGTGGCATCCAGTACGGCCGGCCCATGGTCGGCTGCTTCGAGGTGGGGTACACCACCCCGGGCGGCGAGCTGTGGGTGCGGTTGATGGGCCTGGTGGACGAAGGCGAGGTGCTTCGGCCCAACTGAGCGCCGCATCTTCGCGGCCCATGACCGACATCGAGCTCTCACGCGCGCTTCGCCAATTGCGCCGCACGGTGGACATGCTGCAGACGGAGCTGCGCCATGGCCGTATCGACGCGGGCCTGTTGGATGACATCGAGGCGAGGATGGAGCGTGGCCTAGGCACGGATCCGCGATGCCACGGCCTGAACGGGCAGGTGGATGCCCTGCGGGAAAGCACGCTGACCCCGCGTCCTGAGCTGCTCGGTGACGCCATCCGGTGCTGCGAGAAGCTCAAGGATGCCATCGAAGGCATTTCCTCACGCCTGGGTTGAGCTTAATCCCCCATCACCGCGGCACTGGTGGAAGGGCTACCTTGAACCCGTGGCCATGCGGCATGTGCTTACCTTCCTGCTTCTGCTCCGGGTCTGCACCGTTGCAGGCCAGGCTCCTGTTTTCAGCGAGGCCGCGGCCAAGGAGGCGGTGTACCGCGTGGTGCAGCATTCGGGCCTGCTCCCCACGTTCACGGTGCGGGAGGACGCGCGCCTCCATTCGGCCAACGCCTACATCAAGGGCCATGAGCGTGTGATCGCGTACAACCCGGAGTTCCTCGCCCGGGTGCTGGACTCGACCCGTACCGATTGGTCGGCCGTGAGCGTGCTTGCGCACGAGATCGCCCACCACCTGCTGGGGCACACCTTGGATCCCGATGCGGTGCGGCCGGGCGATGAACTGGCCTGCGACCGATATTCGGGCTTCATCCTCCAGCGCATGGGTGCCACCCTGGCGGAGAGCCTTGCGGCCATGGAAGTCGCGGGGCACCCCCACGGTACCCGTTCCCATCCGCCAAGGCATGCCCGCCTCGTGGCCATCCGACAAGGTTGGGAGGAGGCGGCACGCGTACCCGCACCAGGTGGTCGGTTGGAGCTCAGCCCTCCCAGTGATCTGACGTATGTGGTCCATTTCGCAGGCGATCCGAACACCTACTACATCAACGCGCAGCAGGAACTCGTCTGGTTCGACCACTATGCCGCCCCCATCGCCTTCGGGCGGATGGAGACCCGCTCCGACAGGCAATACCCGATGGACCTTACCTGGCAGGAGCAGCATTACCGCGTGGATGGCGTCGGCACCATCTGGTCCGTTGGCGCCAATGGCCTGGACCGCGAGGTCGGGCGCCTGAGGCTCTTCACCTCATCGGAGCGCAACGGGCGGTGACCCGGCCGATCCCTGACTACGGGGATCACCGGATGCGGTGTGCAGGCGGATCTCCATCCTTTGCATCAAACTTCCTTCCCATGCGTGCGCTCCGCCACCTTTCCGCTGTTGCGTTGATCGCTTCCTTCCTGCCCGGCAGGACCGGTGCGCAGACCCCGGTCCATCAAGGCATCGTTCACAATACCGCAGGCTCCAGTTCCAGCGTGGTGAACGGCGTGGCCGCTGATGCGCAAGGGAACCTGATCATCACCGGTTGGCGCAGCGATGCGTTGGACCTCGGGGGGACGGCGCACGCGCAGGGTCCGGGTGCGATCTTCCTCGCCAAGTTCGATGCCTTGGGGAACGAGCTCTGGAGCAAGGTGAGCGGCAGCGCGGACCTGCTGGGCAGCAGCAAGGGCTTCGGTGTGGCGGTGGATGCCGATGGCAACATCTACAACTGCGGTTCCATCAACTCCCTGGAGACCTCCACCTTCGATGGCGTGAGCATTCCTCCCGGCAACCTCGGGTTCGTGGCCAAGTACGACCCCGCGGGCACCCTGCTGTGGGTGGAGGAGTTCGGTGGATGGGTGAACGCGATCGCGGTGGACGGCAATGGCAACCCCTTCATCAATGCCAGCGATGGCTCGCTCCTGAAACTGAACCCGGCGAACGGTCAGATGATCGGGATCGCCACCGGTGCAGGCGATCTGCAGAACACCCTCTACCACAACATCGTCATTGATGGCTCCAACAACGTTCTCTCCCAGTGGGGCAACAAGATCATGAAGCATGACAATGGCCTCAATCAGCTTTGGAGCACGCCGCTGGCGAAGCCGAGCCTCGCCGAGAGCTTCCGCATCAGCGTGGACGACAATGGGGATGTGTGGGCCACCTTCTACGCGCTCTTCGGCACGGTCACCTTGGGAGGAACGGACTACACCAACTTCCCCAACGGCTACATCTACAAACTCTCCGGAGCCGATGGCAGCGTGCTCAGCTGCACCTCGCCGGGTGCGTACAAGGTGAAGAAGGTCTTCCATGTGGGCGGTGGCGAGTTGGAGGTGTTCGGTGATTTCGCGTTCAACCAGCCCGCACTGGTGAAGTACGATGCAGCGCTCACCAGCCTTTGGAGCGTGCCGACCTTCGATACCAAGGATGCGGAGCGGATCGGTCCGGACTGTTTCGTGACCGGTGGGCAGCACAGTGCGGACATCGTGCTGGATGGCACCACCTATGCACGGCCCAACGGGTCGGGCCAGGAGAACGCCATCGCGGGCTACCTGTGCGCAGGCGATGTGGGTATGCCGGAGCCGCAGACTGACGGGCGGTTGGTCCCCTACCCCGTTCCGACCGCCGATCTGCTGCGGGTGGATCTCCCCGTGAACACGCGTTCGGTCCGGGTCCTTGATGCCTCAGGTGCGGAGGTGCTCATGCACCATGCCGCCATGGGTGTGAACGTGCTGGATGTCCGCGGGCTTGTTCCCGGAGCCTACCTGCTCATCACCGATCAGGGAGTTTCCGCACGGTTCTCCGTGCTGCGCTGAAGATCAGCCTTCGCGAGAGACCTTCACCACCTTGGTGGTGCGCACGCCATCGGGCGAGCTCACCATGAGGATGTACGTGCCGTCCGGCAGATCGTTCAACCGGATGATGGGGTCCCGGCCAGCGCCGACATGGGTGCGTATCAGCCGCATGTCCTCGGAGAAGATGGCCACGCGATCGCGCTCCAGGATGACGTCGTGCACCGTGATCATCCCGTCCGCAGTGGGGTTCGGGTAGGCCACCAGGCCCGGGCGCGCCTCCAACCGCACCGTGATCACCGGACTGTCGGAACTGCTTCCGTCCGTGTCCACCTGCTTCAGCCGATAGTAGCTCAACCCACCGTACGGGCGCTCATCCACCGCATGGTAGTAGCGGTTGGCGGTGGAGCTGCCTGCTCCCGGCAGGCTCAGCACGTCCTCGAAGGTGATGCCGTCGGAGCTGCGCTGGACGGTGAAGTGATCGTTGTCCGTTTCCGTCGCCGTGACCCAGTCCAGCGAGACGGTGTTGCCGTCGGGCAGCGCACGGAAGTCGAGCAGTTCGATGGGCAGCGTACTGCTGTAATAGACCGTGATCCGCATGTGATCAACGCGTGCGGTGCCGTTCTGCACACGTGCAGCGACCGCCGCGCCGAAGCCGGGGGCGTTGATGTCAGCCACGGTCCACGTGGTTCCCCAGGTGGAGATGATGCCACCGTAGGAGACGTACGTGTCCGTTGTGGGCCAGCTGGTGCTGTTCGCCAGGTCCGAGCCGACCAGTGCACCTCCCTTGAGCAGGCGCACGGAGTGGTCCAGCTCACGCGCGCGCTGAAGGCATAGGCCGATCATCGCATAACGGTTCACTGAACCGTTGAAATCGCAGGCGGGCTGTTCGGTTCCGGCCGTGGCAATGGACTTGTGCGCCAGTTGCATGCACGCCCCGGTGTTCGGAGCGGCGCTGCTGTTGGCGAAGTAGAAGTCCGTCCCTTCCGTGTACCCGGTTGGTGTGGCATACGAGGTTGTGTTCGTGTTCGGCGCCGGATTGGAGGCATCGCGGTTGCCGCAGGTCACCAAGTGGATGGCCATGCCGCCGGCCAGGGTGCTGAACGCGGTGGAGAGCTGATGCGGGTCCGTCGTGCCCTGCGCGCCGCCGCTCTGTTGGCTCAACACCGGCGATAGTTGGTCCACATGCTGGAACACGGCGGAGGAAAAGGCATCGCAGTATTCCCACGGCGAGTAGGTGGCGAAGGTGGGCACCAACGTGGTGCTGCCTGCAAGTGCGAGCTCCGCTTCCAGCAGGATCCATACTTCCAGGCGGGCGGTGAAGCCGCCGCTGATCCCGGCCGTCACCTGGGCCACCTGCGTCATGCTGCGGCCTCCGTAGGCCAAAGCGGTCAGGTCGCGCGAGTCGATCCCGTTCTCCTGCGCATAGGTGACCACCAGGCAGCGGTTGGTGCCGGCGGAGACCGACCTCGTCAGTCCCGTGTTCCAAGCGTCCAACAGCGCAACGTTGTTCGGTCCATTGGTGCTTCGCTCCACCTCCAATTGGATCCCGTTGATCGCCGATGGCGAGGGGATCGAGAACCCGTAGTCCGAGGTGATCAGGTAATTGGTGATCCCCTTGGCGGAGGTGGTCGCATGGCTATTGTCGCTCACCAGCGCATTGCCCGGTGTGCTCCATGCATTGCTGCCGATCCCCGCATTGTTGGCCCCTGCCGCGGGCGACAACGGCCCCTGGCTCTGTGCCCGCGATGCCATGCCGGCGAGGAGCAGGCAGCGAGTCAGGGCCAGGCGCACACCAGATGACCGGGAGGAGCGGATCACGTTCATGCCGCCGTTCAACGGCTTCGCGCCCCGTTCGTTACGTGGTGTCCTGTGCCATACCAGCGCCGGCTACCTTGCCCACCGTGCGTTCCGCGCTGTTCAGTTGGGCTATCGTGGCTGCGCTCGGCGGCGCCGCACAACCCTGCTTCCGGGTGGTGGATGCCAGCTCGGGCCAGGCCCTCCCGGGTGCGCTGGTGATCTGCGCGGACGGCACCCCCATCGGCCTCGCCGACAGCACAGGGCGTATTTGCCTGACCACCTCCTGCGAACGGCTCCGGGTCCGGTCGCCGGGCCATGCGGCGATCGAATTGAACGCTTCCGTGGCCCTGGCCCTCGGCACGGTGGCCCTGGATCCCGAAGCCGCGGAACTGGCACCGGCGGTGGTGCAGCCATGGCCGGGTCCGGCGGAACGGCGCTCGCTGGCCGCGGCCAGCACCTTGGACAGCGCGCGCGTGCGCGGCTTCGAGCGCGCTTCGCTGCGTAGCGCAGCGCTCTTCGTTCCGGGCGTCCAATGGGATCAGCGCGGCCATGGGGGCAGCCAGCGGTTGAGCATGCGCGGCAGCCTGTTGCGCTCGGTGTTCGGTGTGCGGGGTGTCAAGGTGTACTGGGGCCCCTTTCCATTGACGCTCGCGGACGGCTCCACGCCGTTGGAGGTGCTGGACCCCTTGCTCGTGGGCACGGTGGATGTGGTGCGCAGCGTTGGAGCGCCGGTGTATGGCAGCGCACCGAGCGGCCTGCTGCTGGCCCAGGCACCGGAAGCGCCCGACAGCGTGGACCGGGCGGAACTGGAAGCGGTGGGCGGGCCATACGGCTTCTTCCGGCTTTCCGCACTGGCCTGCTCCTCCACCAAGGCCGGCAGCCTTGCCGCCGGTGTATTGCGGCAGCGCAGCGATGGCTACCGCGATCAGGAATGGAGCGCGCGGGACCAGGCCTTCATCGCCAGCACCATGCGCCACAAGCGCGGGATCAGCCGTTTGTTCCTCACGTGGCAGAACGCCCAGTGGGCGCTGCCGGGGTCGCTGGACAGCCTTACGGCCATCAACGCGCCGCGAAGTGCGCGCCCGTACTCGATCCTGATCAATGCCCACCTGGACAAGCAACAGGTGCTGGCCGGGCTGGCCCATGATGCCCGCCTGGCGCGTGGCGTGCGTCTGCGCTCGGCGCTGCATGCCCAGTTCATCGACAAGCGCAATCCCTACGGTACCAGTGCTGCGTTCTGCGGGTTCAAGGAGGAGACCATCCGCGCCACCGGCGGCCGCATCGCGCTCGATGGCTCCCGGCGCTGGACCAACGTTGAACTGGCGTGGGAGGCCGGACTGGAGGCCTTGTTCGAACAGGATGGATGGGTGGAGCGCACGTATGTGAACGGGAACATCGGCGACCTGAAGATCGATGCGGCCACCCGGGTGACGAACGTGAACGCGTTCGCAAGCACCGCGCTCCGCATCACATCCCGCACAACCTTGACCGCAGCGGCAGCACTGGAGCGCACCGGTTACGACCACAATGACCACCTGGTCCGACTACAGCAGCAACAGTTCACGCGGCCGCGTATCCTTCCCTGCATCGGGGTCGAACATGCGCTCCCACGCGGCTGGCGGATGCATGCACGCCATGCGCAGGCTGTGAGCCGGGCAACGGTTTGGGAGCTGCTGGGCACGGGCGGGGTCTTCAACACGGCGCTGGGCGGTGAACAGGTGCAGGAATGGCAGGTCGGTGTGCAGCGCGAACCCGGCGGCCGTCGGTTCCACGGTGCCGTGCATGTGTACCAGCGGTCCACGGAGGGACTGATCGCGGAGGTGGCCGCGCCGAACGGCACCGACCGGGAGTTCCGCAACAGCGGTGATGCCCTGCAGACCGGCGCCGAAGCGGAGCTGCACTTCACCGGGACCATGGCCAAGGCCTGGCGGGCCGAAGGCACCCTCGTCGGTTCGGTCCAGCGTTCTCGTATCCGGACGGATACCGCTGAGGTCCCCCACATCCCTGGCATTGAGCCTTGGAGTATCGGGTTGCTCGGCGCCGTACGGCATCGGAGCGGTGCGCGGTTCGAGGTCGGGCTGCGCATCAATGGAGCTGTGCCGCCGACCTTCGCGGAGGCCCCGGTGGTCCCCGGCGCGAGGGTGGTGCACCTGCGCCTGTCCCTGGCCCGTGGGAGCCGGACCGACGGGTTCGAGGTGTTCGTCCACGCGGAGAACCTGCTGGATGCCCGCTACACCAGCTGGGTGCAGGTGAACGATGCCACCGGGCGCTACTACAACCCGGCGCCCGGTCGAAGCTTCTTCGCCGGTTTGCGCCTGACGATCGGCAGTCCGGCCCGGAGGCGCGCGGATTAACTTCGCGGCCGTTCCGAAAAAAACGCTGAAGGCCACGCAATGGGCAACCCGAAACCTGGTCCAGGGAAGATCTTCGAGAATCCCTTCCTGGAAGCGCTCACGAAGACGCACATCGCAATCCCGCTCACCCTCTTCTGGTCGGCCGGCGCGATCACGCTGTGGTATTCCATCGCGCGACTGGACATCTCCTGGGTGAGCGCGGCGCTCTTCTTCATCGTGGGGGCGCTGTTCTTCACGCTGATCGAGTACCTGATGCACCGCTTCCTCTACCACATCCCTGCCGCTACGGAAGGCCGCAAGAAGTTCCAGTACACCATTCACGGCGTGCATCACGATCACCCGCGCGATAAGAGCCGGCTGGCCCTTCCGCCGGTGTTGAGCGTCGTGCTCGCCCTGCTCTTCATCCTGTTGTTCCGCACCGTGATGGGTGAGTTCGGCTATGCCTTCGGCGGGGGCTTCCTGTTCGGCTACAGCACTTACCTGGCCGCGCACTACGCCATCCACATGTACAAGCCGCCGAAGAACTTCCTCAGCATCATCTGGAAGCACCACAACCTGCACCACTTCGTGGGCGACGATGGTGCCTTCGGCGTGAGCAGCCCTTTCTGGGACTATGTGTTCGGCACCATGCCGGCGGACCCGAAGCGGCGCGCCGCGGCGCAGACGAACCGCCTGGTCTGATCCCGTAGCGCGCATCCGTCGTCAGGATGTACGCCGCCCTCCCCAGTGCCCGTTCCTCCTCCATGGACCAACACGCGAGCGGCTGGGCGAAACGAAGCCAGTTCACCGGTCATCGCGGTGCGGTGTACGCGCTCGCCCCCTTGAACGGGGCGCATGCCTTCCTGAGCACCGGGGGCGATGGCAAGGTGGTGCGCTGGGACCTGCGGACGCCGGACGCCGGCGAACAGGTGGCCGATGCGCTCATGGCCGTGTATGCCATGCATTACGATGCCGACAGCGGTCTCCTCTTCCTCGGCAATGAAGCGGGCGGCCTGCACGTGATCGACCTGCGGGAGCGCGAAGAGCTCCGTTCACTGCAGGCCCACAAGCGCGGCATCTTCCGCATCCTTCCGATCGGTGGTCAACGGCTGGCCTGCACCGGCGGCGATGGCTGCCTTACGGTGTGGAGCCTGCCCGGCATGGAGCAGGAACGCCGGATCCCCTTGAGCGAGGAGAAACTGCGCGGCATGGCCTTGAGCCCGGATGGGGCGTTGCTGGCGGTGGCCGGGCTGGATGGCCGTGTGCGCATCCTCGATACGGCCGAGCTGAACGAGCTGCATACGCTGGAGGGCCACGACCGCGGTGCCGCAAGCCTCTGCTGGCATCCGGCCAAACCCGTGCTGATCAGCGGCGGACGGGACGGTCATCTGCGCTTCTGGCGCACGGACCGCGGATTCGCGCCGCTCCACGCTTTCCCGGCCCACCGCGCGAACATCTATGCCATCGCCTTCGATCCGCTGGGACGGCTCTGCGCCACCGCCAGCCGCGACAAGAGCGTAAAGCTCTGGGATGCGGCCAGCTTCGATCCCGTGGACCGGTTCGAGATGAAGGCCAAGGGCCACACGCACAGCGTGAACGACCTCTTGTGGATGCGCGACGGGGATGTGCTCCTCAGCGCCGGGGACGACCGCACCATCCGTGCGTGGGGCCGTGTTCAGAACGGATAGAATTCGGGGAGCAGCAGGGTGGCCAGCACCCAGAACAGGAGGTGCAACGGCGCCCCCACCTTCAGGAAATCCACGTACCGGTACTGGCCGGCGCCGTAGACCATAGCGTTGGTCTGGTAGCCGATAGGCGTCATGAAGCTCGCGCTTGCCGCGAAGGTCACGGCCATCACGAAGGGCACCGGGCTCTTGTCCATCTGCTGGGCCATGCCGATGGCGATCGGGGTGACCAGTGCGGCAGTGGCCGTGTTGCTCATCAGCTCGGTGAGCAGGGAGGTGAACAGGTACAACCCGCTCATCACGGCCACAGGCCCCCAGGGACCCAGCAGGTCCACCAGACCACCGGCCAGCCGCAGGTCCAGCCCGCTGTTGTGCATGCCGGCACCGAGGCTGAAGGCACCGGCCATCAGGAAGATCACCTTCCACTCGATGGCCTCGTAGACCTCCTTCATGGTCAGGCAGCGCGTCAGCACCACGATGATGGTGGCGGCCAGCGTGGCCATCATCACCCCGCCGGGCACCAGGTCCAGGCTGCTGCCGATCACCACAGCGGCGATCACCGCCGCCACAATGGTGAAGCGTGTGCGATCGAAGGCCGCGATGCCCTCCTGCTCCGTCAGGATCGCGAACGGGCTGTCCGGCTCACGCTCCAGCTTCTTCAGCGTGGCGATGTAGTGCGTCTTCACTTCGGCCAGGATGACATCGCCGCTGCGCAGCTCGATGTCGTGAAGCCGCTCATGCACCACATCCTCCCGATGCCGCACGGCCAGCGGCACGGCGCGGTACTTCCGCAGCAGGTCCGCTTCACGGAGCGTCTGGCCATTGAGCGGGCTGGTAGCCGTGATGACGAGCTCCACCAGGGATGTGCCGCGCGCGCGCAGGTCGTCGCCCGCCAACTGGACCGTGGGCTTCACGCTGATGTTCGCGCGGTCCTTCAAGGCCCTGATCTTGTCCACGGCGCAACGCACCTTCAACAGGTCGCCGGCCTCCAGCACCATGTCGCCCGGCGGCAGGCTGAAGCGCTGACCATCGCGCAGGATCTCGATGATCTCCATGTCCAGTTCGCGCACGAGCGCACTGTCCATGATGCGCTTGCCCACGAACCGGGCCCCCGGCAGCAGCTCGATGTCCGTGAGGTAGCCGCCCATGCCGAACTTCTCCTTCAGGTCCTTCTGGTCCTTTGCGCCCGGCAGCAGATGCCGGCCGATGAACACCATGTAGAGCACACCGGCCACCAGGAACACCAGCCCCATCGGGGCCATCTGGAACATGCTGATGGCGCCGCCACCGAGCTTCTCGCTGAGGCCGCTCACCACGATGTTGGTGCTGGTGCCGATCAACGTGACAGTGCCGCCGAAGATGGTGCCGAAGCTGAGGGGGATGAGGAGCTTGCCCGGGTGGATGTTGGCGCTGTGCGCCATCTGCACGGCGATGGGGATGAACACGGCCACGATGGGCGTGTTGTTCACGAAGGCGCTGATCGCGCCGATCATGCCCATGAAGAGCCCCAGCCCCAGGGCTTCGTTCCGCCGGAACCGCTCACTGAGGCGTGGGCCCACCGTGCTGAGCGCGCCGGTCTTCATCAAGGCGGCGCTCAAAGCGAACATGAAGGCCACTGTCAGGGTGGCGTTGTCGCTGAACCCCGCCACCGCCTGCGCCGGGGTGATCACGCCGGTGAGCGTGAGCGTGGCCGCGATCATCAGCGCCACGAGGTCCACGCTCAGCTTCTCGCTGATGAACAGCGCCAGCGCACCGGCCACGGTGCAGGCGACGATGATCTCGTGGGGGCTCATGGGCGGCCGAAGATACCGGCCACCTCAGCGCCAATGTTCCGCGTACCACGGCACGGCACGCGCCAGGCCCGCGGCCAGGTCGAAGGCCGGCGCGTAGCCCAGCAGGTCCTTCGCCAGGCCGATGTCCGCCAGTGAATCGCGCACGTCGCCGGGCCGCTCGGGCGCATGGATGATGCCTACGTCGGCGATGGCCGGATCGATCGCCGACAAATGCGAGCGCAGGTGGCCCACCAGGGTGAGCAGGTCGCACCGGTCGCCGTAAGCGATGTTGAACACGCGGCCCAGTGCGGCCCCATCGGCCTTCAGGCCGCACAGCACGGCCTGCACGGCGTTGCCCACATAGGTGAAGTCGCGGGTCTGCCGGCCGTCCCCGTTCACGGTTGGTGCTTCGTGGCGAAGCAGCGACCGGATGAACTTCGGGATGGCGGCCGCGTAGGGGCCCTCGGGGTCCTGCCGTTCTCCGAAGACGTTGAAGAACCGCAGCCCGACCAGTTCCATTCCGTGCATGCGGTGGTAGAGGTGCGCGTAGGCCTCGTCCATAGCCTTGGTCACGGCGTAGGGCGAAAGCGCGCGGCCTTCCGTGCCCTCGCGCTTGGGCAGTTCCGTGCTGTCGCCGTAAACACTGCTGCTGCTGGCGTACACGATGCGTTTCACGCCCGCCGCCCGCGCAGCTTCCAACAAGTGCACGAACCCGGTCAGGTTCACGGCCTCGGTGGCGAGCGGATCGGCGATGCTCCGGGGCACGCTGCCCAACGCCCCAAGATGCACCACGGCCGAAGCGCCCGCAAGGGCGTTCCGCACATCGTCCATGGAACGCAGGTCGCCTTCCACGAACGCGAAACGCGGGTCGGCCTGCAGGTGCTCCACGTTGGCACGCTTCCCGGTGGCCAGGTTGTCGAAGCAGCGCACCGAACGGCCCTGCCCGAGCAATGCCTCGCAGACGTGCGAGCCGATGAAGCCGGCGCCACCGGTGACGAGGATCGGACCCTTGGACATGGACGGCGAATGTAGGATCCCCGGCGCTCAGCGGCCGCGTTCCATGTACAGCCGGATCAACGCGTTCCGATCGGTCTTGTGGCTGTTGTTCACGGGGAAGGCGTCCACGAAATGCAGGTCGGCCGGCACCATGTAGGACGGCAGGTTCTCCCGAAGTCGTGCCTCGATCAAGGGGCGTAGGGCACCAGCGGATGATCCGGGAGCGGGCCGCACGAAGCCCACGATGCGCTTCACCACCTCCCCGGCCTTCAGCGGAAGCGCGATGGCATCGGCCACCCCTTCCACCGCCAGCAGCTGCGCGGTGATGTCGCCCAGTTCGATGCGGAAGCCGTTCAACTTCACCTGCTCGTCGCGCCGGCCATTGAAGAAAAGCAGACCGTCCTCGAACCAGCCGTAGTCGCCCGTCCGGAAGGCCCGCTGGCCGTCCACTTCGAAGAACTTTTCGGCGTTCAGCGCATCGTTGTTCAGGTAGCCGATGCTCACATGCTCCCCGATGATCTCGATCTCGCCGGGTGAGGCCTTGGTGGCCGGTGCCCCGTCCGCCGTGGTGGTGCGCACCGTGCTTTCGCGCTTCGCACGGCCCACGGGCATGTCCGGGTAGCGCTCCAACACCGCGCGGGTCACGTCCACCAGGGTGGTGGCCACCGTGGCCTCGGTGGGGCCGTAGGTGTTGAGCACGCGTGCCATCGGAAAGCGGTCCAGCAGGCGCTGCGCGGTCATCTTCGGCAGCGCTTCGCCGCAGAACAGGAAGGTCCGCAGATCGGGCAGCCCGCTGCCGGTGAACCCGGGATCGGTCAGGTAGAGGTAAGCGAAGGTGGGCGTGCTCACCCACACGGTACCCCGGTAGCTGCGTACGCGCTGCAGGAAGCGCTCGGGGGCCTTGGCCGTGTCGGCGTCGTTGAGCACCAAGGTGGCCCCCATCTGCAGGCTGGTGAACAGTTCGTACACGCTCAGGTCGAAACTGAACGGGGCCTGGTTGATGAACACCTCGTCAGGACCGAAGCCGAAGTCGTTCACCATCCACCGCAGGAAAGCGCCGGCCGCTGCGCGGGTGATGCGCACCCCTTTCGGCTCGCCGGTGCTGCCGCTGGTGAAGATGATGTACCGGATGGGATCGTCCGGGCGGTCCGGGATGCCGGCGTTGGTGTCCACTTCCCGCAGCAGTTGCTGACCGCCCGGCGTGATCATGGAGACCGGGTAGTTCAGCGGTGCTTCGGAGGCATCGATCACCAGTTGGCACCCGGCGATGGCCAGGATCCGGCGCACCCGCTCCTCGGGCACCACCATGTCCAGCGGGATGTACGGATGGTCCAGCTGCATGCAGGCCACCATGGCCGCCACCATGCCCCCTTGCTTGTGGCCCCGGATGGCGATGGGGTGGCCCGGCGGCAGGCCCAGCGCGCGGATGCGTGCGCACAGCACCTCCGCTTCGGCCGCGAGCTGCGCCCAGGTGCGGTCACCATCTGAAGCGGCCACGGCGAGGCGCTCCGCACCGCGGTCCTGCTCCTCGAAACGGCCGGACACCACGTTGAACCGCATGGCGCGAAGATCAGTGGAGATACGGGAACCGCCCGCTGAAGATGTACAGGGCGAAGCTGGCCAGGTGGACCATGATGACGATGGACAGCCCGGTGACCAGCCATTCCGGGGTGCCGCGCCAGAGGTCCCACTTGTGCTTCCGGCCCAGGTGCTGGTAGCTGTTGTACCCCACGCTGTAAAGCCCGAACAAGGCGCCACTGGCGATGTAGTGGAGCTGCAGCCCGTTCCAGCACCCCATGAGCAGGAAGGTGAGGAAGAGGGCGATGTTCTGCTTCAGCAAGGGCCAGGTGCGCAGGCGCTGGATCCCGCTCAAGGACTTGTAGATGGGCCGGAAGAAGTAGTCGCGCAGCCAGTCACCCAGGCTGATGTGCCAGCGCCGCCAGAACTCCGGTGGGTTCCGGGTGAGCCAGGGCCGGTCGAAGTTCTTCGGGAGCTCCACCCCCATCATCCGCCCCAGGCCGATCGCCAGGAACGAGTAGCCGGCGAAATCGCAGTACAGGTAGCACGCGTAACCGTACATGTCCAGCAGCATCGCCATGGCCCCGGCGTTGGCGGCCTCAGGTCGCAACCAGTAGCGGTCCACCAGCTCGGCCAGCACGAACTTGTGCAGCAGCCCCACCACGATGAGCTCCCAGCCGGCAAGCAAGGCGGCGGGGTTGATCCGCGTCCATCCGGCATCCAGGTCGCTCTTGAAGCGTTCGTAGCGGTCGATGGGGCCGGCCAGCAGGCTGGGCGGGAACAGCAGGAACGGCACCAGGTCCTGAATGCGGTAGCGGTCACGGAGCAGTTCGCCGTCCAGGTACACCTGGATGCAGCGAAAGGTGATGTAACTGATCCCGGCGAAGCCGATGAGGTCCACGTTCCACTCCAGCTTCACCAGGATCATGGGCAGGGCCAGCAGCAGCGATCCCACCAGCGTGTGCAAGCGGCGCCAGCGGAAGAGCAGGAGCCAGGTGAGCAGGCCTTGATACACCGTGAACAGGAGCAGCTGCCAGGGCTTGGGGAAGTACACCACCGCGTACAACACGCTGATGCCGAACAGCGCCTGTCCCAGGCTGACCGATCGCCCGGCGACGGCCTTCACCGCATGCAGGGACAGCACGAGCAGCAGGGCCAGCAGGTAGAAGTCGATGCTCGCGAACGGCAGCATGGATCAGAATTGCTGGTACACGAACTTCACGGTGCTCTTCGCCGCATCCATGCTCACATCGAGGGGGTTGTGCAAGTACCACATGCCCACGATCAGCGCGGCGTAGATCAGCGCCCACTTCACAGTTCGGGCCCTGGGTTCAGCGAGCTTCATGGTAGTAGGCGTTCAGCGCGCTGTCCACCCGGTACCAGCCCAGCGGGCCCAGGTGCATCACGTCGGTAAGGGTTCCGGGCCGGAAGGCCGCCGTATCGCTCGTCCACAGGTCGAACAGGTCGAAGCCGTGCGCCTGGATGGCGGATCGTATGGCATCCATGGTGGCGTCCGCTTCCGGGAGGTTCTCGTACACGTACGGGTTCAGCGGCTGCAGGATGAAGAGCGGCTCCGCGTGCGAGGTGTGCAGAAAGTCCAGCAGCGCCCGGAAGTCCCGCAGCTCCCGGTTGTCCGCCTCCGCATGCACGTCCAGCCGGCGGGTGCGGCCCTGCACGTGCTCGGCGTAGTAGGCGTCGTTCACGAAGACCCGGTTGTTCGTGCATTGGGACCGATGCTCGGCCTCTGCCGCGGCATAGAGCGCCTGCCGATCGGGTGCGACCGTGTCCTCCGGTGCGGCCAAGGGCTCCGGGGGCGGTCGCAGGTCCACATCCATGCGCTCTTCCGTAAGGCGGATGATCGCGGCGTTCCAGGGCTGGCTGAAGGCATAGCGCAGGCGCCCGCTCAGGGACCCGTTGCGTGCGAGCCACAGGGCGATCGGCTGGGCAGCCCCCAGTTCATCCAGGTGCTCGGCCAGGTATCGGCCTACCGGCAGGGCCAGCGTGTCACCGCGGCGGATCCTCCGGTGTATCCGGTAGAGCGATGGGCTGGGCTGGTAGTCCAGGAAGGCCGCGAGCTCGGTGCCGGTGAGCGCGGACCTGTCCACGAACCAGCTCGGGGACACCAGGATGGCGAGCCGGGCCTTCCGCAGGTCCACATCGGCCGCGATCAATTGCGCATGGATGCTGAAGCTTTGGTTGCCCGCATGGCCCAGGGCGAGGAGCGGGATGCCCAGGCGCTGGTTGAAGAAGTTCACCGGCTTCGAAGGGTGGTCCGCGGTGGTGAGCTCCGACGAGCCGAGGAGCACGAGGCTGGTTCCGTCCTCCAGGGTGTGCGCTAGCGCCGAGGCCAGATGCGGATGGGCCTTGTAGGTGTCCAGGTATCCGCGCAGCGGCGATCGCAGCGGGGTCGGGAACGCACAGCCGCATCCCGATCGTTCCCCGATCCACAAGCCGGCGGGAATGGCGATGGCCGCGGCCAGGGCCAGGCCGATGGCATGCGTGCGCCAGCCACTATGGGGCGGGACGGTCATGCCCGTTTCAGCTTCACATAGGCCGCCAGCGCACCCACGCTGTGGAAGTGCTGCTTGTTGATGTCCACGAAGGGGATGCTGATGCCGAACGCACCCTCCAACGCCACGGCGAGGTCCACCGCGCCCACACTGTCCAGGATGTTCTGGTCCAATAGCGCATCCTCGTCGTTCACTCGGGTGAAGGCCACGATGGCGATCTCCTCCCGTATGCGCTCCTTGATCTGCTCGTCGGTCATCCGCCGGGAAAGGTAACGCCCGGTGGAAAAAGCAAAGGGACGGTGCTCCCGTCCCCCTGCGTTCAATTGCGGCAGTTAACCTACTTGGCCACGGCCGTGCTGCGGCGTTCCCGGATCACGGTGATCTTCACCTGTCCAGGATAGGTCATCTCGTTCTGGATCCGTTCGGCCAGGCTCAGGCTGATGGTGTCGGCCTGTGCGTCGGTCACTTTCTCGCTCTCCACCATCACGCGCAGTTCACGGCCCGCCTGGATGGCGAAGGCCTTCTGCACACCCTGGTAGCTCATGGCCAGACCCTCCAGGTCCTTCAGGCGCTGGATGTATTGCTCCATGGCCTCGCGGCGTGCACCCGGACGGGCGCCGCTGATGGCGTCGCATGCCTGCACGATGGGGCTCAGCAGGGTGGTCATCTCGATCTCGTCGTGGTGTGCGCCAATGGCGTTGCACACATCCGGCTTCTCCCCGTACTTCTCGGCGATCTGCATGCCCAGGATGGCGTGCGGCAGTTCGGGTGCCTCGTCCGGCACCTTGCCGATATCGTGCAACAGACCGGCACGCTTGGCCGCCTTCACGTTCAGGCCGAGCTCGGCGGCCATGGTGGCGCTCAGGTTGGCCACTTCGCGGCTGTGCTGTAGCAGGTTCTGCCCGTAGCTCGAACGGTAGCGCATGCGGCCCACCATGCGGATCAGCTCGTTGTGCAGGCCATGGATGCCCAGGTCGATGCAGGTGCGCTTGCCGATCTCCACGATCTCCTCCTCCAGGTGCTTCTTGGTCTTGGCCACGATCTCCTCGATGCGACCGGGGTGGATGCGGCCATCCTTCACCAGCTGGTGCAGGGCCAGGCGGGCGATCTCGCGCCGCACCGGATCGAAGCAGCTCAGGATGATGGCGCCGGGGGTGTCGTCCACCACGATCTCCACGCCCGTGGCCTCCTCCAGCGTGCGGATGTTGCGGCCTTCGCGGCCGATGATGCGGCCCTTCACATCGTCGTTCTCGATCTGGAACACGCTCACCGCGTTCTCCACCGCATGCTCCGTGGCCGTGCGCTGGATGGTCTGGATGATGATGCGCTTCGCCTCCTTGTTGGCCGCCAGCTTGGCCTCTTCGGTCACCTCCTTGATATGGGCCATCGCGGCTGTGCGGGCCTCGTCGCGCAGGCTGTCCATCAGTTGCTTCTTCGCCTCCTCGGCGTTCAGGCCGCTGATGCGCTCCAGCAGCTGCACCTGCTTGGCGTGGTTCTTCTCCACGTCCTCCTGGCGACGCTCCAGCCCTTGCAGGCGGGTGGTCAGCTCCCCTTTCAGGTGTTCCAGCTGCTTCTCCTTGGTGCTCAGTTCCTGCTGCTGCCGGCTGAGCTGCTGCTCCCGCTGCTTGCTCTTCTCCAGGGCCTGGCTCGCGCGCTTCTCCTTCTCACGCGCCTCCCGCTCATGCTCTTCGCGCAACTGGAGGAACTTCTCCTTGGCCTCCGCCAGTTTCTGCTTTTTCAGCGCCTCCCCTTCCGCTTCGGCCTCCTTCAGGATGCCTGCGCGGCGCTTCGTCATCAGGTTGTTCAGGAGGACGTACACGATGCCCCCTCCCGCCAGCAGGCCTACTACGGCCCCGATCAATACGCCTACGATGTCCATTGGTCCATTTGGGTGTTATGGACCCTTGGGTGCTCCTGTCACGAAGGGGATCGCTCGGGGACCGCGGAAAGCACCTCCTCCAAGGCTTCCAGTGCGGCAATGTCGTCCGCATGGGCCCGGGGGGCGGCCTGGTTCAGCACGCGCGTGGTCACTTCCAGCGCGGCCATGGCCAGCAGGTCCTGCTTGTCGGTGAGCGGGTAGGCTTCCTTCAAGCGGGTGATGCTCTCGTTGATCTCCTGTGCCGCCCGGCGGATGTTCATCTCCTCCTCCGGATGCACCGTAAGGGGATAGGCCCGCCCGGCCAGTTCGATCCTGATGGATGTTTCGCTCATGGTGGGGATCGCCGGGTCAATTGGTCAGCAAGGCCAGACAGCGGTCGATCTCCGAAACCAGTTCGTCGATCCGTTCCTTCGTCACCGGGCGCTCCACCACCGCAACGTGCGGCTTGGAGGCCCGAAGCACCTCGATCTCCCGTTCCAATTCCACGATGCGGGCCTGCAGGACGCTGGCATTGCGCTTCAGTTCGCGCAGTTCCTCGTCCGCCTGCCTCCGGTCGGTGGCCAACCGGTCCCGCTCCTGCAGCAGGTTCCGCACCTTGTGGTGCAGCACGCGCATGCGGGGGGCCAGTTCGCTCATGGTCTGTTGCACGGTAGACCCAAGGGTCCGAGGCCAAAGATAGCCGCAGGAGCTTGGAGCCGTCCGAAAGAGTATGAACGCGGGTGTGTTCATCCCGGCCGGACGTCTGCCCCGCAGGCACCCGATCCGGGCAGGAAGTTTGCCTGACGCACGAACGCAGAAGGGATACATCCGCAACCTGATCACACCTTTACTCGCATTGCTCTGCTCATTTCGATTGAACACCAGCGCATTGTTGCTCCTGATCGGAACAATTTCCGCGCAGGCGCAACGGCCGTCCTTCTCCCCTCCGCTGGACATTCCGCTCAACCTGTCCGGCAACTTCATGGAGCCCCGCACCGGGCACTTCCACAGCGGGCTGGATATGCGCACCGAAGGCCGCGAGGGACTCCCGGTCCGTGCCGCGGCCAAGGGCTGGGTCAGCCGGATCAAGGTGAGCCCTTGGGGTTACGGCCATGCCCTCTACATCGATCACCCGGAGGGCTACACCACGGTCTATGGTCACCTTCGCGAGTTCGTGGGCGGTATCGCCAAGGCCGCGCTTGAAGCGCAGTACAAGGCCCGCGACTTCAGCATCGATGCAACGTTCTCGCCGGGGGAACTTCCCGTGCAGTCCGGTGAACTGGTGGCGTTCAGCGGGAACACCGGCGGCAGCGGAGGCCCCCACCTGCACTTCGAGGTGCGCCGCACCGGCGATCAGCATGCCCTGGACCCGGAGCTGTTCGGACTGGCTGCGGCGGACGATGTGCCCCCCCAACTGAACGGCATCCGGATCGATCCCTTGGATACGGCCGCCCGGGTGGCGCCCTACCCTGCCGGTGCGCTCGGCTTTGCCGTGGACCGCGAAGGCGCCGTGAACAAGCTCCGCGCCGCTGCCGACCCCGCTGGTCTGGGTGCAATAGGCATTTCGGTGAACGTGATCGACCGGTACTCCGGTAGCTCCAGCAACTGCGGGGTGCGATCGCTGCAGGTGGAGGTGGATGGCAGCACGGTGTTCCGGGCCACCTTGGACGAGGTGGACTTCGGTTTGCAGCGCTACTGCGACGCGTACATGGACCACGCCTTGTTCAAGGGGAAGGACCTGGCCTACAACCGGTGCTACCGCCTGCCGAACAACAAGCTGCGGATCTACGACCCCAAGGCCGGCGATGGGCGCATTGAACTGCGCCCCGGCGACCGCAAGCAGGTGCGCATCACCGCTACGGACGCCCATGGCAACCGCAGCACGCTCGCGTTCACCCTGCGGGGTGGTGCGCCGCAGGAGGCCCAGGCCTGGCCACGCAAGCAGGTGGACGGCACCTGGTTCGCCCACGACCGGGAGAACCGGCTTGAACGCCCCGGCATGCGCTTCACCCTATCTGCGGAGGCCCTCTATGCCGATGAGCCCATCGCCTACGAAGCGGTTCAGCGTGCCGCTCCGGGCAAGGTGCGCCTGCTGTCCCCGATGCACCGCATCCACGACCCGCTGGTGCCGCTCCATACCCCGGGCAGGCTCTCCTTGCGCGTCGACTCCCCTCCTGCCGGCGATCTGGCGGGCAAGTTGCTCCTTGTCCGCGTGGATGAGGCCGGTAAGCTCAGCCCCGTCGGCGGCACTTGGGAGAACGGATGGGTGAACGCGAAAGTGAAGACCCTTGGCACCTATGCCGTGGCCTTGGACACGGTCCCTCCCGTGCTGACCCCGTTGGACCTGAAGCCGGTGCTCACAGGCCGTTCCAGCTTCAGCTTCCGCGTGGCGGACGATCTGAGCGGTGTGGAGCAATGGAGCGCCACGCTCGATGGGGAGTGGATCCTGCTGGCTTACGACCCCAAACGCAAGGAACTGAAGCACACGTTCGACCCGCACAGTGATCGCCCCGGCGAGCACAAGCTGGTGGTGGAGGTGCGCGATGAACGGGGCAATCGCACGTCGAAGCAGTACACGTTCAAGCGCTGAACGTTCTCTTCAACCCTTCCGTCCTTTCTGGCCGGCTGCTGGTCGACCACATTGCCAAGCACGTGAAGATCGTGCATATTAGCAGAGCAAACCGAACGGAACGGTCAGCACCGCTTCCCCAGGCAAGATGTCCGCCGTCAAGTTACCCGTGGATGTGCAGCTGCCCAGCAGCATCGGCCTGCGCGCTGCGGAGCTGCCTTTCAAGGACATCCCCACCACGTGGGTGATGGATGTGACGCAGGAGGCCCTCCCCCGCCCGGTGCCCGCTTTACCGAGCCCCACTGGTCGGGTGGATACGATCCCCAAGGGCTTCTGGAACGACCTGCCCCCCGAGGAGGAGGAGATCCTCTTCTCCTTCCCAAGCCCCACGGACTACGACCGGGATGGGATCCGCAAGCAGCGGGAGGATGTCCTGAACGTGCGCGAAATGATGCTGCTGCTGATCGGCATCTACCTGGTGATGATGCTCAGCCACCTGGTGCTCCTGATCGTCAAAGGCTGAAGGATCAGCGGAACAGTCCGCGCTCCGCACGGATCCCGGCACCCAGCACGGCCTCGGTGTTCCCTCCGAGCCAATCGGACAACAGGGCGGCATACACGCTCCGATGGTCCACAGCGTACCGTAGATCCCCATTGGCGTCCAGGTCCGTCAGGGACGGATGTGCATTGTGGATGCCCCCGTTGACCCCGCCGCCGATCAGCAACACGGGGCCCGCAGTGCCATGGTCGGTGCCCTGGTTCCGGTTCTGGCGGACCCGTCGACCGAACTCGGAGAACACCAGCACCACCACTTCCTCGGCCAGCCCGGCTTCGCGCATGTCGTCCATGAACGCGCCCAGTGCATCGCTCACCTCGGTGAGCATGCGACGGTGCTTGCCTGGCTGTTGCACATGGGTATCGAACCCCGGAAGGCCGGTGTAGTACACCCGGGTGTCCAGCCCGCTGCGGATCAGCCGGGCCACGGTGCGCAGCTGGTTGCTCAGCGGCCCTTTGGGCCAGCCTCCCGTTCCCGGGGCCGGGCGCCATTGGGCCACCACATGCTCCGCGCTTTGGTAAGTCTCGGCCACCGTGGTGTACAGGAAGTTCAGTTGTGGATGCGCCGCAGGTCCGTTGCGGGCCAGCCGCGCGAAATAGGGCTCGCGTGTGGCGGCGTGGAACTGGGCCGGCTCGCGGAAGGCCAGGCCTTTGCGGTGAGCCCCTTTGTTCGCCAGGGAAAGTTGACCGGATAGTTCGATGATGCCGTGCGGCGCTGCGCCGGTCTCATCCAAGTACCGGCCCAGCCAGCCGGTGCTCAGGTAGCGATCGCTTCCACTGGCGGTGTGCCAGATGTCCATGCTGCGGAAGTGGGAACGGTCCGGCGCCGGGTACCCCACGCCGTTGATCACGCGCACCATGCCGTTGTCGAACAAGCGCTTAAGGCTTCCGCAGGCCGGGTGAAGCCCGAGCTCGTCGTTCAGCCCGAGCACCGATCCCGCGGGTAGCGCGATACCGCCCCGCTCCCGGTGGTAGACATCGTCACGAAAGGGCACCACGGTGTTCAGCCCGTCGTTGCCGCCGGTCAACTGCACCACCACCAGCCGCCTCCCGATGGGCCCAAGGCCGGTGGGCATCGCCTTCACGAAGCGCGGCAGGAACAGGGTGGTGCTCACCAGGCCCGTTGCACGCAGGAATCGGCGTCTGTCCATGATCAACAAAGCTGGTATTCGGGTGTGCTCAGGATCAACAGCAGGCGATCGGCCGGTGTGCCGGCACCGATGGCATCCGCCATGCCGGGTCCTGCATCCACCACCAGCAAGCTGCGCATCATCTTTTCGGTGGAAGGTTCGGGGCCCAATTGCTGCAGAAAGGCGTCCATGTGGCTGCCGATGCGCAGGATGCGGCGACGATCATCCCGCATCGGCATGTCCGCGGCCGCAGCGTCCGCCATGTGCTCTGCATCGCCGCCCGGCTCTGCGGGATCCTCCCAGTCCAGCGCCCCTCCGGCCAGCAGCGCGCTGGGCAGCTTCAAGCGTTGCATCAGCGATCCGCTGTCGATCCACGCACGGCCGATCGGCCAACCCGCGACGCTTGGCGGATGCAGCAGTTCCTGGCCCAGGGTGCGCTGCAGCCAGATCCCTTGCTCCGGAAGCTCGTAGCGCACATCGAAGAGTTTCTCGGTACCCAGCAGCAGTTCCGCCGGAGGCTTGATCCGTTGACCATGCGTGCCGGGATCGCGGAACAGGTCGCTCATCAGCACGAACCGCATCAGGTCGGCGATGTCGTAACCGGAAGCGAAGAAGCGGCGCCCCATCGCCGCGATGAACGCGTCGTCGGGCTCTGCGCGCACGAACCAACGGAAGATGCGGCCCGCCACGTGGTGCGCGGTGGCCTCGTCCGCGAGCAACCGGTCCAGGATGTCGTCGCCATCGAAGTTGCCGCGCTCCCCTCTGAATTCCTTGATGCCATCATCATGATGTGCCGGCACGGACCGGAAACTTCCGTCCTCGAACCGGAAGGCCCAGCCGGTGAAGGCCCGCGCGGCCTCGCGGATGTCGTGCTCGGTGTAGCGCCCATGCCCCACCGTGAAGAGCTCCATCACCTCCCGGGCGAAGTTCTCGTTCGGGGCCTCCTTGCGGTTGCGCTGGTTGTTGAGGAACTCCAGCATGGCGGCCGAGCGGCTCACCGCCTTCAGCAAGGTGCCGAAGTCGCCCAACGCATGGGTCCGCAGGATGTTGAGGTATTGCTCCGTGCTCGTGCTCCAGTGGCTCCAGCACGCGAAGTGGCCGTGCCAGAACAGGGCCATCTTCTCGCGGAGCGCGCCCTCCGTACGCTTGAGCCGCGCGCACCATTCCGCGTTCAACCGATGCGCGGCCTCGCGGGAAGCACGTCGGTACCGGAACTGCTCCGGCGCCTTCATCGCACGGTAGGCCTCTGCGGAGGTACTGGTGTGCGTGGTGGTGATGGGCGTGCAGGTCGCGCTTTCGGTGAAGAGCCGGTCCACCTGCGCGCCGTAGGCCATGCGGGACCGCTCCTCCAGTTCCAACGGACTGAGGCCCAGACCAGTGCGCCAATGCAGGTGCAGGGTGGAGCGGCGTTCGGACATGCGGATGGCATCGCAAACTTCGGGCCGCGCGCCGGTATTGGAACGGAACGCACCGCGTTCACGTATGAACGGGTCACCAAACGCCCGGGATCCATGAAGTTGTCCTACCGTTCGTTCCTGCCTGTGGCCCTGCTTGCTCTGCTCTATAGCGCTTGTTCGACACGCTCGGGCAAGAACGCGCTGCGCGAGGGCAGCATCGAATACAGCCTCAGCTTCCCGGACTACGACCCGAACGGGCTGATGGCGGGCATGCTGCCGGAGAAGACCACGCTCTACTTCACCCCGGAGAAGCAACTGGCGGACCTGAGCGCCGGCATGGGCGTGTTCCGCACGAGCATGGTGGTGAACACCCCGAAGCATGAGATGGACTACCACATGAGCGTGATGAGCAAGAAGCTCGTCAGCAAGCTCGGCACACGCGACATCGCCGTGTTCAACCAGGAGTGCAAGGCCATCAGCATCATCTACACCGATGAGCGTGACAGCATTGCGGGCTACCCGTGCCGGAAGGCGCTCGCCCTCTTCAACGGGCTCAACGAGCCGGAGGTGGAGCTCTGGTACACCGATGCCATCGACATCCCCCAGCCGAATTGGTTCGGGCCCTATGCCGAGATCCCGGGGGTGCTGCTCCAGTACGAAATGGTGCAGTACGGGCTCCGGATGCGCCTGAGCGCCACCAGCATCACCCCCGGTCCGGTGGACCAGCAGAAGTTCGCCCCGCGCGACGAATACCAGCAGGTGGCCCCAGAGGTGTTGCACAAGGAACTGGAAGAGGTGCTGAGCACCTTCACCAGTTGATGCACGCACCGGCCACGATCGATCGTTGATAAGAGGCCCGTCCCAACGGCCAAGGCCGCATACCGGCCCCGGTAGTTTCGCTGTGCCCGTCCGGCAAGGCGGGCGCATTCCCTACGCACCGTGGCCAACGAAAAAGTCAACCGCCTTCGCGAGGAGGAGATCCCCGAGGAGACCTCCGCCCCGAAGGAACGCAAGCCCCGCAAGAAGAAGGCCGCCCCCACTGAAGGGCGGCTTGCGCGTTTCAAGGCCTTTCTGGCCGATGAGCGCGTGCACAAAGTGGGCGGGCTCTTCCTGGTGCTGTCCTCCCTCTACCTGCTCGTGGCCTTCACCAGTTACTTGGTCACCTGGCGCATCGATCAGGACCTGATGAGCCGGCCGTGGTCGGCGATCTTCAGCACCGACGTGCATGCGGAGAACTGGCTCGGCAAGCTGGGGGCCCTGGTCGGCCACCAGTTCATCTACAAGTGGTTCGGCATCGCGGCCTTCGCGTTCGTGCTGTGGAGCTTCATCGGTGGCTTGCGTGTACTGATCGGCAGCTGGCTCATGCCACGCAACCGCACCTTCCGCTGGACCTTGATGACGCTCTTCTGGGTGCCCACCCTGCTCGGCTACTTCTTCGCCAACAGTGAATGGCAGGTGCTGGGCGGCGGCATCGGCGGCGCGATCAACGCCAACCTCGTCACCTTCCTCGGCCGGTTCGGCGCTGGTGCCCTCATCCTGTTCAGCGCGGCGGCCTTTGCCGTTTACACCTTCAACCCGTCCTTCGGCTTCCTGAGCGGCTGGTTCGAGCGGAAGGCCGCGACCGCGGAAGCGCCGGAGGCCGAGCAGGCCGACCCCGAAGGCTGGGTGACGCCCAACAAGCTGCGCGAGAACCTGGCCAACGCCGCCACCAATGGCGCGTCGAAGAAGGCAGAAGCCCCGCCGCTGGACCTGGAGGTGGAAGCACCCGTTGAAGAGGAGACCGAAGCGGCCGTGGAGATGGAGCTGACCACCGAAGTGGAAGAGGAGGTCATGGAGGAAGAGGAGCCGATCGCTACCGAGGAGCCGGCATTGGAGCTGGAAACGGTGGGCGAGCTGGCGCCTTCGCTGCCTGTGGACCCCATCCTTCCCGCTGTGCCCATCAACGTGGACGGCATGACCGTGCAGGCACCCATCGCCGATGAGGTGCTCACCGAGGAGCAGATCCAACGAAAGCTCGAGGAGTTCGGTGAGTACGATCCGAAGCTGGATCTGGCCAGCTACGTGATGCCGAACATCGACCTGCTGGTGGACCACGGCACGGGCGAGATCACCGTGACCAAGGAAGAGCTGGAGGCGAACAAGAACCGCATCGTAGAGACGCTCAGCCACTACAACATCGGCATCGACAAGATCAAGGCCACCATCGGGCCCACGGTGACGCTCTACGAGATCATTCCGCAGGCCGGTGTACGCATCAGCAAGATCAAGAACCTGGAGGACGACATCGCGCTGAGCCTGGCCGCCCTGGGCATCCGCATCATCGCGCCGATCCCCGGCAAGGGCACCATCGGCATCGAGGTGCCGAACAGCAAGCCCCAGGTGGTGGGCATGCGCGCCGTGGTGGCCAGCGAGAAATTCCAGAACAGCCCGGCCGACCTGCCGATCGTGCTCGGCAAGACCATCAGCAACGAGACCTTCGTCACCGACCTGAGCAAGATGCCGCACCTGCTGATGGCCGGTGCCACGGGCCAGGGCAAATCGGTGGGCCTGAACGCGATCCTCGTCAGCCTGCTCTACAAGAAGCACCCCAGCCAGCTGAAGTTCGTGCTGGTGGACCCGAAGAAGGTGGAGCTCACCCTCTTCAACAAGATCGAACGCCACTTCCTGGCCAAGCTGCCGGGCGAGGGCGAGGCCATCATCACCGATACCAAGAAGGTGGTGGCCACGCTGAACAGCCTGTGCATCGAGATGGACGAGCGCTACGAGCTGCTCAAGGATGCGCAGGTCCGCAACATCAAGGAGTACAACGCCAAGTTCATCCAGCGCCGCCTGAACCCCGAGAAGGGGCACCGCTACCTCCCCTACATCGTGCTGGTGGTGGACGAGTTCGCCGACCTGATCATGACCGCGGGCCGCGAGGTGGAGACCCCGATCGCCCGCCTGGCCCAGCTGGCCCGCGCCATCGGCATCCACCTGATCATCGCCACGCAGCGCCCCAGCGTCAACATCATCACCGGTACCATCAAGGCCAACTTCCCGGCGCGCATCGCGTTCCGCGTGACGAGCAAGGTGGACAGCCGAACCATCCTCGATGCGGGCGGTGCCGAGCAGCTCATCGGTCGCGGCGATATGCTGCTGAGCACGGGCAACGACCTGGTGCGCATCCAGTGCGCCTTCGTGGACACCCCCGAGGTGGAGAAGATCACCGAGTTCATCGGCGAACAGCGCGGCTACCCGGATGCCCTGATCCTGCCCGAGGTGCCCACCGAGGACGGCGGCGAACTGGAGGTGGACGACGGCGAGCGCGACAGCATGTTCGAAGAGGCCGCCCGCTTGGTGGTGCAGACGCAGCAAGGTTCCACTTCGCTCATCCAGCGCAAGCTGAAGCTGGGCTACAACCGAGCGGGCCGCATCGTGGACCAGCTGGAAGCCGCCGGGATCCTTGGCGCCTTCGAAGGCAGCAAGGCCCGCCGTGTGCTCATCCCCAACGAGGCCGCGTTGGCCGCGCACCTGAACCAAGGGGTAGCGGCGGGTCCGGGGGTGGGGGGATTCTGAGGGAGCTTCTCATTCAAGTGAACCCTGATGGCCAAGTTGCTCCTGTGCGTGCTCTTGATCTTGGTAATCGCGGGGAGCGTCTTCATGTTGTATCGCGCCAAGGACAAGCCGGCACGATTGAGGATGGTGCTCTTTACGAAACTGGGATGGGCCATGCTCGGCGCAGTAACGTTGCTTTGGTTGATCCTGAGTGGCCGATTAGTACTGTGAATTATTCGAACGACTGAATCAACCCGTAGCGGCGGGTCCGGGGGGGATTCTGATCCGGCGCCTCGGTATCCGATGCCCCGCTGTCGAAGTTCAGTGCATGGCGAATGTGAATTGACCGTCCAGCCCTGTGAGGTCGTTCCGCATGGGGACCGTACGATCCGACCCCGTGGATACAGGCGGCGTGTGCCCTCCTCCCCTCCCCTGCTCACATCTTCACTAGCGAAAGAAGATGTTGGCGCTCACCTTGATCGATCCGCACGAATAGAACGCCATCCGGGAGTCCAGCCGCGCTGAACGCGTCCCACGTGTGGAACTGGCCCACGATCCGTCCCATCGCGTCAGCGACCAGTATGTCCATGTCACTTCCATCTCCGCCGGTGATGTGGACCAAAGATGTGTTGGCATCGTATTGTATCGCCAGGCTGGATGAGGGCACTGGTCCCGTTGCGGACGTGGCCACGGAACAGCCGGCCTGCAGCGCATCGAACGCCAGCTGCTCTTCCCCATTGAGCCCGCCGATGAGCAGGTTCGTGCTCTCCCATGGGTCGTTCTCCAGGTCGTAGAACCGCTGCTGACCGCTTGTGAAGGTTATCAGCTTCCAGTGGTCGTCGCGGACGGCGGAGCCGCTCTGGGCATCGTCCACTTCGGTGTACAGGCAGGTACGGACCGAAGCCCCGGCCTGGGTGAACAAGGGCAGCAGGCTCCGGCTGTCCTCGTATGAAGGCAGCGCGTGGCCCGTCAGTTCCACCATGGTGGCGAAAAGGTCCGTGGTGTTCACCAGCGCAGGCTCCCGCTCCCCGGCTCGCGTGATGCCCGGGCCGGCTACCACGAGCGGCACATGCACGCCGCCTTCGAACAATGTCCCCTTCGCATGGGCCGGGATGTATGGGGCCTGGATCACCTCGCCCTCGGTGCCGTTGTCCCCGATGAAGATCACCACCGTGTTGGCCAGTTCGTCCGGCGGAAGGGCGGTCATCAGGCGCCCCACCTCGTGGTCCACGCTTTCGCACATCGCCAGGAAGTAGGGCAACGGATCCGCATCGATGCTGGCCTGGTCGCCCGGCAAGGCATCGTGCGCATGCATGTCCAACGGCGGCAGGTGAAAGGGTGAATGCGGCGCGGTGTAAGCCACCCAGCAGAACCACGGCGTGGTCTGTTCCGTGATCCAGTCGATCGCCAGGTCCGTGATGGCCGTGGTGATGTAGGTGGTGGACGGTGTCGTGCTGCCGTTGATGGTCAACGGCCATTGGTCATAGCTGCTCACCGCGCCCGAAAGCAGCCCGGCATAGTAGGGCACGCCCAAGGTGTTCGGATACGACGGGTCCGGTTGTAGTCCGCCCAAGTGCCATTTGCCGATGATGCTCGACGCATAGCCGCTCCCGATGTCCGCCAGGTACTGGTGCAGGGTGATCTCATTGGATGGCAGCAGCGACTGATCGCCCGGGCTGAGCACCCCGGTCCGGAATCCGTAGCGGCCGGTGAGGATGGTGCTCCGGGTGGGCGAGCACAACGGATCCGCCCACACGTTGTCGAAGGTCAGCCCCTGGGCCATGAGGCCTTCAAGGTGCGGCATGGCGGACTTCTCCGGTCCCTGCAGATAGCCCGGCACAGGGTCAAGCCCCAAGTCGTCCGCGATCACCAATAGGATGTTGGGAGCTTGAGCTCCGACAGTGGTGTTAGCGAGCAGCGCGAGCGCGAGGGTGCCAAGCTTCATGGGCGAAGGACCGCGAGCGTCCCCAAAGGTTTGATCGACCGGGCAAGGGCATCCCAAGAACACCGGAGCCCCGCGTCCGATGGGACGCAGGGCTCCGGAACAGCCTGGTAAGGCGCTTAGAACACCATCGGCTTGCCGCGGCGGGCGGGCACCACCTTCTTGGTATGCGAGATGGCCACACAACCGCCGTGTTGATCGAACCCGATACCCGCCACCGGACCGGCATACTCCTGGCCGCCCATGTGGCGCTCGGGGTCGAGCACCACCGCGAAGGTGATGTGGCGTTTGTTGCGGCCCGCCTCGCCAGCGCGTGCGTGGTGCGTGTCCACCACCACCTCCTTGGGCAGGTGGCCCGGATGTTCCACCCGGATGAGGGCCTCCGTGTTCGCTGGCAGGGTCACATTGAAGCGACCGGTGCGCGATACCGGCGCGTACTGCACGGCACCGTCCACCTGCACCTCCACCGTGGTAAGGTCGAAGGTGTAATCATCCACGTGCAACCAGCCGGTCAGTTCCACATCCTCCGCCATGGGCGGTGCGGCGGGCGGTGCAATGGCGTGGAGGGGGGCGGAAGCGCTCAACAGTGCGGCCAGCGCGAGGGCCTTGTATGCGTGGTTCATGGGTTCCTTGGTTGCAGGTTGTGGGGAACGGATACGCTCGCGTGCATCGTATGTTCCTGTTGATAACTCACCGTTTCGACGAGCGGGCGCGGATACCGGGCGAAGCACGGATGCGCAGCGGTGGAACACTGGAAAAATGTCGCCGCCCTGCAGGCCGATCTTCGGCGAGGCGAACGCATCAGGCCTCTGCGTTGTTCCTTAGCAGCATGCTTTCCTCCGCCACGATCAGCCGTGCGACCGGCATCATCGCCTCGATCTCCCTGCTGCCCTTGGCCGCCTTGGCCGAAGGGCAGGCCGCGCCCGTCACCGACCGGGGCATGAGCAATGTGGTGGCGTGGTTGCTGGTGAGCAGCGTGGCCGCCACCATGATCTGGTTCATCTGGCGCAATGCCCGGAAAGAGCCGGAGTAAAAGGCGCCCGGACTACTTGCCCTGTTCCCCGGCCATCTTCAGGCCCTCCTCGATCATGCCGTAGAACTGGTCCAGCTTCGGCAGGATCACGATGCGGATGCGGCGGTTGGTGGAACGGCCCTCCGGCGTGTCGTTCGTCGCAAGGGGCACGTACTCGCTGCGTCCGGCGGCCGTGATCCTCGCGGGGGCCACATTGTACTCGTTCTGCAGCACCCGGGTGATGGTGATCGCACGCGAGGCGCTCAGGTCCCAATTGTCCTTCAGGCAATCGCGGCTGATGGGCACATTGTCCGTGTGCCCCTCCACCAGCACCTCCATGTCCGGCTTGTCGTTCACCACGGTGGCCACCTTCGCCAGCACCTCGCGGGCACGGGCGGAGAGGTCGCTGCTTCCGCTCTTGAACAGCATCTTGTCGCTGAGCGAGATGAACACCACGCTCTTCTCCACGTTCACGGTCACGTCCGTGTCGTTGAGGTTGCCGAGGGACTTCTTCAGGTTCACCACCAGCGCCAGGGTGATCGAGTCCTTCTTGGAGAGCGCATCATGCAGGGTGCGGATGCGCAGGTCCTGTTCGCGGATCTGCTCCAACGAACGCTCCAAGTTCGCGGCCTCCTGCCGGCTGAGGGTGGCCATGGTGTTCACGCTGTTGAGCAGCTGCGCGTTCGTGTTGTTCAGCTCGCCCACCTGGTCCTTCAGGTGCTGGTTCTTGTTCTCCAGCTCCGCGATGCGCGCATCCTGCACCGCGCGCTCGCCACGGCAGGCGTCCAGGGCATTGTTGCAATCCGCCAGCTTCTGGTTGAGGGTCTCGTTCGAGGCCTGGATGGCCATGTACTTCTTCTTGGGAACGCAGGACGTGCCCAGCAGGGCGATGGCGCCGAGCGCGAGGAGGGAAGTGTGGATGCGCATGGTGTGCGGTTCTGTCTGTGCGCGAAAGTAGCCGCCGGATCCAACGCCCTCCCCGTTCATCGGTCCACAGGCCGTTGTTCACGGCGCGAAGGCGCGCCGTGGCGGGACCGTTCCACGGACATGCAGCTTTGGCGCCATGGCCCTAAGCCGTTTCTGGACCTGGATGCTCCTGCTGAGCATCGCTTACGTGCTGGTGCTGCTGGGCACCGGCCGGCACTATTCCCTTGGCACCTTGGTGAACGGCCGGCAGGGCGAGGCCGTGGTGGTGCGGGAATGGGATACAACCGCCTTACAGGGCAGCCCATTGCTGGCAGCGCTCCGTGCCCAGGATGCGCCGCCGGTCCTTCGGGGTGATACCATCTTCGCCCTCACCCCGGCGGGCACCGTGCAGGCGCGCGTGGGGACCGTGCCGGCGGACGGGCTCTTCCCCACCTGCCGCAACACCATCACCGACCTGTGGCTCCCGCTGATCGGGTACCTCACCTTCTTCTGCGGCCTGCTGAACCTGCTGGTGGACTCGCGCGCCATGGAGAAGGTGGCCAAGGGGCTCTCGCCGATCTTCCACCGCATCTTCCCCACCCTGCGCAAGGACCATCCGGCCTACGGGTTCATGACGCTGAACTTCGCCGCGAACTTCCTGGGCCTGGACAGCGCGGCGACGCCCTTCGGACTGAAGGCCATGGAGAGCATGCAGGCCGACAACCCGGACAAGGACCGGGCGAGCGACCCGCAGATCATGTTCCTCTGTCTCCATGCGGCAGGCCTCACCCTGCTGCCCACGAGCATCATCGGGTACCGGGCGGCCATGGGTGCCGCCAATCCGGCGGACATCATGATCCCGCTCATCATCACCTCCTTCGTGGGCACGCTGGCGGCCATGGTGTTCGTGGCCTTCCGGCAGCGCATCAACCTGCTCAACCTGCCGGTGATGCTCTTCATCCTTGGCGTGGGCGGCGTGATCGCGGGATTGATGGCCTACCTGAGCACCCTGGCCGGTGTGGGCAAGTTCCACTTCACGGACAACCTGAGCAACGGCATGCTCCTGAGCATCATCGGGCTCATCGTGGCCTTCGCGTTCTGGAAGGAGAAGTACTTCATCGAGAAGGGCACCAACCTGTTCGACTCCTTCGTGCACGGGGCCAAGGACGGCTTCACCACCGGGTTGCGGGTGCTGCCCTACATGGTGGCGATGCTCGCCGCGCTGAGCATCTTCCGCAACAGCGGGCTCATGGGCCTGGTGATGGACGGACTTTCCGGCGTGCTTGCGGCCGTGGGCATGAGCAAGGAGGTGATCGATGCATTGCCCGTGGCCCTGATGCGGCCGTTCAGCGCGGGCGGTTCCCGCGGCTTCCTGCTGGACGCCATGCAGGCGTATGGCCCGGACAGCCTTACCGGCCGGTTGGTGTGCCTGTTCCAAGGTGCCGCGGAAACGACCTTCTATGTGGTGGCCCTGTACTTCGGCAGCGTGGCCGTGAAGAACAGCCGCTACACCCTCGGGGTGATGCTCCTGGTGGACCTCGTCTGCGTCATCACCGCCGTGGCCGTGTGCGTGGCCTTCTTCTGAGCCGCCTGCGGCCCATCAACGCGGTGATGTGCAGGAAGCGGTGACGGCAGCGTCGGCCCGTGCTGCTTCCGTGCTTTCTTCGCGGCCCGAACAATGAAAAAGCTCAAGGTAGAACCGCGTCGCTCGAAGATCCACGGCAACGGGGTCTTCGCCATCGCCCCCATCCGGAAGGGCGAGAGGATCATGGAATACGTTGGCAAGCTGATCAGCCACGAGGAATCGGACAGGCTGTACGCCGGTGAACTGGAAACGGGTCACACCTTCCTCTTCATCCTGAACAAGAAGTGGGTGATAGACGCCAACCAGGAGGGCAACGATGCCCGCTGGATCAACACCAGTTGCGAGCCCAACGCCCTGGCCCTGGTGCATGAGCATAAAGGCAAGGACCGCACGAAGGACCGCGTCTTCATCGAGGCCCTGCGCGCCATCAAGCCCGGCGAGGAGATCACGTACGACTACGGCATCGAGCTGGACGAGCCGCCCACCAAGGCCGAACTGGCGGCATGGACCTGCAGGTGCGGATCGCCCAAGTGCAAGGGCACCATGTTGAAGTGGCGCAAGCCCCGCGTGGCCAAACGGGCCAAAGTGGCCGCGAAGAAACGGACCGGTAAAGCCGCCAAGCGCCGCAAGGCCGCCTGATCGGCACGCCCCTTGCCCTTCCCCGCGCCGATACCTTCGCCATACCGATGAACACCGCGATCCGTCCCATGCTGAAGCATCTCCTCCTGGCCACCGGCATGCTCGCCGTAAGCGCCCTGCATGCGCAGGACGATCCCCGCAGCAAGGCGGTCATCGACAAGCTCATCGCCAAGAGCAAGGGCTGGAGCACCTTCGAGGCCGACTTCAGCAGTGCGCTGGTGAACAACGCCAGCAAGCTGAACGTGAAGCAGGAGGGCAACGTGAAGGTGAAGGGCAAGCTCTTCCGCCTCACGCTTACCGATAACACGGTGATCAACGACGGCAAGGCCGTCTACACCTACAGCAAGAAGTCGAACGAGGTCACCATCACCGATCCGGCCGAGATGGACAAGGAGATGGACCCCTCGAAGCTCTTTACCATCTACGAGCAGGGCTTCAAGAGCCAGTTCGTGGAGGAGAAGAAGGACGCGTCCGGCGTCACGGACCAGGTGATCAAGCTCTTCCCGTTGGAACCCGCCAAGAAGCCCTACCACACGGTGATCATGCATGTGGACAAGGCGAAGGTGGAACCGCGCATGGTGAAGGTGCTGTACAAGGACGGCAACGAGGTCACCTACACGCTGAAGAAGTTCACCCCGAACGCGGAGCTCTTTGAGAGCGTGTTCACCTTCGACAAGAGCAAGTATCCCGGGGCGGAGATCAACGACATGCGTTGAACACCACAGACATTGATCAAAGGGGCGCTCCGGCGCCCCTTTTCTTTGCACCATGTGCCCAGGCGATATCCATACCCGAAGCAGGTGGGTTTTGCTGGTGGCCCTGCTCAGCGCGGCCGCCGCGCATGGCCAGGCGCGGGAGACCTACCTCTACGCCGACAGCCTGCACGACCTGCGCTTCGTGGTAAGCACCCACCTGCACATGACCGGCGGTGTGCACTGCCAGGTGGACGAGGTGACCCTGACCGCCAAGGGCGAGCGCACCCCGTTCAAGCGCCAGCCCATGGAACATGCGGAATGCCCCTGCCCGGACGGAGAGGGCCGCTTCGGTGCCGTGGAGCTCCTGGATGTGGATTTTGATGGCCTCCGGGACCTGCGCATCCAACGTCCGGACAACAGCGGCCGATCACCGGAACATCGCTATTGGCGGTGGGATCCCGCTGATCAGGCGTTCATTCCCAGTCCGATGCTGGACAGCATCCAGCAGCCCCTGTTCGACCATGCACGTCGCCTGGTGAGCTCCCAGTGGTATGCAGAGGCCGGCCATCGCGGTGGAAGCACCTTTCGCTACGAGAACGGCCGCCTGACCATGGTGAGCAACATGGAGAAGTTCAGCGAGGGTGACCATGAGCGCTGGGTGATCTGGGGCATGAAGGACGGGCGGTTCCAACCCGTGGAGGAACGCATGGTGCCCCTCGACCGGAAGTAGGTGCTGTTACCTCCGCCCCCATCCTGCATTCCGTTCGCATGCTGCTCAACGGACCCATGCGTCAACTGCTCGCCTTCGGGCTCATCGCTGCGTCCGCCCACGGCCAAGCCCAACGCGTGGTGCACGTGGTGGTGGCCCTCTGCGATAATGTGAACCAGGGCATCGTGCCCGTGCCGAAGGCGCTCGGCAACGGCCAGGATCCGGCGCGCAACCTTTACTGGGGTGCGGCCTATGGTGTGCGTACATGGTTCGATGGAAGCCCGAACTGGGAGCGCGTGCACAGGTCCGGGGAAGCGGTTCCGGGCACCTTGGAACGGGTGGTGTGGAAGCACCGCACGGCGGACGTTTACCTGGTGGCCGATGCCTATGACGGGGCGCGGATCCAGGATGCCGTGTACGCGTTCCTGAGCTATGCGGGCGGTCACGCGGCATCAAGTCTTGCATTGGGAGAACGGCGGATACCGGTCGGAGGCGATGCGCACCTGCTGGCGTATTGCGGGCACGATGGACTCATGGAGTTCGCACCTCCCTCGCCCCGCGCACCCGCGAACGCCCAGCCCCGGGACGCCATCGTACTGGCGTGCGCCAGCAAGCCCTACTTCGATGCGCCTTTGCGCGATACGGGCGCCCGGCCATTGCTCTGGACCACCGGGTTGATGGCACCGGAGGCCTACACCTTGGACGCCGCCGTGCAGGCCTGGGCCGAAGCGGCCCCGGCCGAGCAGGTGCGCGAGCGCGCCGCAGGGGCCTATGCGAAGTGGCAGAAATGCTCGATCGGTGCGGCCCGCAGGCTCCTGGTCACCGGGCGATGATCAGCGCACCAGGCTGAAGCGCAGATGCGCCGTTCCGGCACCGGTCCCCATCCGGGCCAGGTAGATGGTGGCCGGCAGCCCTCCAAGGTCGATCTGTTGCGGAAGCCGGCCGGCAAGCGATCGGCGCAGCACGGTGCGGCCGGTGATGTCCACCAGCAGCAGTTCCGCGCCGGAGCCGCCTTCCGCGATCAGCGACCGCGTGGTGGGGTCATAGCGCAGGCGCCCGGCACTGTGTGCCATCTCCGGCACGTTGGTCTCACAGTCGGTCACGGTCACCACCACGGTATCCTGGGTCTGTCCGCACGGGCCATTGAACACGGTCCAGAGCAGCACGGCCGTCCCCAGGCCCGGGAAGCTCACCGGGGAAAGGGCCTGTCCTGGCGCGGCCACCATGGCATCGCCGCTCAGCACGCTCCAGTTGCCAACCACCGGATAGGCCACGGCCACCGCTTGCAGGTTGCCGGCGAGCGTATCATCGCAAATGGTCAGGTCCGGACCGGCCTGCGCGCCAGGGAAGGCGGGGTCGAACACCGTGATCAGCACCTCGTCCGATTGGGGCACACCGCCGGCCACCACCGTCCACCGGTATTCGTTCTCCCCGATGGCCATGCCCGTTACGATGGCGAAAGGACTGTTGGGGTCGCTGAAGGTGCCCGCGCCGGAGACCACGCTCCAGGTACCCACCTCGCCCTGGTCCACCGGGCTGGCCTGCATCACGGCGAAGGTGGAGCAGAGATACTGGTCCGGGCCTGCATCGCCGTCGGATGCGGTCAGCGTTCCGTGCATGAGCACCGCAATGGTCAGGAGGATGGGAATGCGCATGGGTGTTCGGGTGGGCGATGGCCCGAAGCTAGGGATCGACGGTCGGCCCCCTTCCTCCGCACGAGGAGCGGCGCTGATGGGTGACCTGGAGGTGCCTACAGCTTATCAAGCGAGAGCGCTTGATGGCCCATCTGCGGATGCCACGAACCGCGTTAATTCGCCCCACCATCCGCCCAGCCATCCGGCAGCACATCCCAGACCCCATACGCGCTGCCGTCCGGAACGCCCGCTGTCCCGTCCTTGCCCCATGAACAAAGGTCATTCGCACCCGCTGTCCGTCGCGGGCATGCTGGTCACCCTCGGCATCATCTTCGGCGACATCGGCACATCGCCGCTATACGTGTTCAAGGCGGTGGTCGGTGAGAACACCCCGATCAGCAGGGAACTGGTGCTCGGAGCGCTCAGTTGCATCATCTGGACGCTCACGTTGCAGACCACGTTCAAGTACATCCTCATCACCCTGCAGGCGGACAACCGGGGTGAGGGTGGCGTCTTTTCGCTGTACACGCTGGTGCGTCGCTTCGGCAAGTGGGTGTACCTGCCGGCCATGATCGGCGCGGCCACCCTGCTGGCCGATGGCATCCTCACCCCGCCGATCTCGGTGGCCTCGGCCATCGAAGGCCTCGGCGGCGTGAAGGCGTTCGAAGGCGTGATCGCCCCGGGCAATGGCACCACGGTGGCCATCGTGATGGCGATCATCAGCTTCCTCTTCTTCTTCCAGCGCTTCGGCACCAAGGTGGTGGGCTACTCGTTCGGCCCCATCATGTTCGTCTGGTTCAGCATGCTGCTGGTGCTTGGCGTGGGGCAGATCGTGCAGATGCCCGAAGTGCTTGCCAGCCTGGACCCCCGCTACGCCATCCGCCTGCTGACGCACTACGAAGGCGGGTTCTGGCTGCTGGGGGCGGTGTTCCTCTGCACCACGGGGGCCGAGGGGCTCTACAACGACATGGGCCATTGCGGCCGGCAGAACATCCAGGCCACCTGGACCTTCGTGAAGACGGCACTTGTATGCAATTACATGGGCCAGGCCGCCTGGTTGCTACAGCACGAAGGGGAATTGCTCGGCCACGAGAACCCGTTCTATCGCGTGATGCCCGAGTGGTTCCTGCTCATCGGGGTGGGCATCTCCACCCTGGCCGCCATCGTGGCCTGCCAGGCCGTGATCAGCGGTTCCTTCACCCTCATCAACGAGGCCATCACCCTGAACTTCTGGCCCAAGGTGCGCGTGAAGTTCCCCACGGAGATCCGCGGCCAGATCTACATCCCCAGCATCAACTGGCTGCTCTGGGCCGGATGCATGGGCGTGATGCTCTACTTCAAGAGCAGTGGCGAGATGGAGGCCGCCTACGGCTTCTTCATCGTGGTGGCCATGCTGATGACGACCGTTCTGCTGTACGGCTATCTGCGGTACGTGCGGCGCTGGCATATCGCCGTGGTGCTGCTCATGATGACCGTGTTCTTCAGCCTGGAGCTGGCCAACTTCGTGGCGAACGTGGTGAAGATCATCCACCGCCCCTACCTGCTCGCGGCGGTCTTCCTCCTGCTCGGCGTGATGTTCATCTGGTACCGCGCCCGCAAGATCACCAACCGCTTCCTCGAGTTCGTGCAACTGAGCAAGTTCGCCCAGGCCCTGCGCGACCTCAGCGACGACAAGGAGATCCCCAAGTACGCCACGCACCTGGTGTACCTGACCAAGGCGGACAACCCGGCCAACGTGGAAAAGCAGGTGATCGACAGCATCCTGGCCAAGAAGGTGAAGCGGGCGGACATCTACTGGTTCGTGCACGTGAACTACACGGATGAACCCTACACCATGGAGTACCGTGTGCGCGAGCTGATCGACGACAAGGTCATCCGCGTGGACTTCGACCTCGGCTTCCGCGTGCAGCCCCGGATCAACATGCTCTTCAAGCGCGTGCTCGAGGAGATGGAGAGCGATCATGAACTGGAGTTCCGCAGCAAGTACGAGAGCATCAAGAAGGGCGATTTCCACACGGACATCTGCTACGTGCTCACCGAACGCGTGCTGAGCGTGGAGAACGAGTTCACCCTGCGGGACGACCTGGTGTTGGACGCCTACTTCGGGATCAAGCACGTGGCCCTGAGCGACCGGGAGGCCTTCGGCCTGGACCCGAACGTGACCGTGATCGAGCAGATGCCCCTGGTGATCCAGCAACGCCGCGAACTCCCGTTGAAACGCGTACGGCCGGTGGCGAACAATGGTGGCCCAGCCCAGCCCCCGCTGGCCTGAGCGCCGGGCTCAGTTCAGTCCGCGGTCCTTCTTCACGCGCTCCCAGGCCTCCTGCACCTTCTTGAACTTCTCGGCGGCGTCCTTCTGGACCTGCTCGCCCAAGTGCGCCACCTTGTCCGGGTGGTGCTTCACGGCCGCACGGCGGTAGGCCCGTTTCACTTCCTCGTCCGTGGCTTTGGGGTCCACCTCCAGGATCTCGTAGGCGGTGCTGGGCACCACCTTGTGGAACATGGCCTTCAGGGCGGCCAGGTCCTTCTCGGAGATGTAGAAGTAGCCCGCGATCCGGTCGATCACCGCGGCCTCGGCCCGGTCCAGGTGACCATCGGCGAAGGCCAGGCCGATCAGGTAATGCATCAGCTGCAGGCGCTCGGCGTGGGTCAGGTGCCCCCGCATCTGCATGCACACGTCATGCAGCGGGATGTCGCGCTGCAGCGTTTCGCGCAACAGGCGCAGCATCTCACCCGCATGTTGCGGCCCGAACTGGCGATTGAAGAAGGCCCGCACATGGGCCAGCTCGCGCTGGGTCGCATTGCCGTCGGCCTTCATCACCACGGCGGTAAGCACCACCAGGCTCAGGGCCACATCCCCGGCGGTCGCCTGCGTGGGCCGATGCTGCCGGCCGCCCTGTCCGGGGCGCTGCCCTTCCCGCTCGCCGCGCTGCCCGGGTGAAGCGCCCTGGGCCATGCCGTCAACCAATGAACCGAGCGCGAAGCCCAGCACCGCGCCGAGCGGCGTGCCGCTCAAGGCGAAGCCGATGCTGCCGAAGATCCACTTGCTGTAGCCCATCGGTCACCAGCTGCCACCGGCCCCGCCGCCGCCAAAGCTTCCACCTCCGAATCCACCGAAACCGCCACCGCCCCCACCGCTCCATCCACCGCCGCCGCCTCCACCGGTGAATCCGCCCCATTGACCCCGGTGCGAACGCGTGGCCTGGTTCAGCAGCCACCATGCGGTCCAGAAGTCGATGTCGTTCGTGCGGGAATAGCGGCGGACCTTGTTCACGGCGAAGAACATGCCTAGGAAGATGAGCAGGATCAGCACCACCACGAACACCAGCACGGCCATGGGGACCTTGCTCCGGCCGTAGTTGGCCACGTTGATCTCCCCCTTGGCCAGCGCCATCAACGTATTGGTGCCGGCATCCAGGCCGCCGAAGAAATCCTGCTGCTTGAAACGGGGGATGATCTCCTCCTCCACGATCCGGCGGCAAATGGCGTCCGGGATGGCCCCTTCCAATCCGTAGCCCGTGGCGATGAACACCTTGCGCTGGCCCGGGGTGCCCGTGGGCTTTACCAGCACCAGCACGCCGTTGTTCTTCGCCTTGCCACCGATGCCCCACTTCTCCCCCACCAGGAAGGCGAAGTCGCTGGCCGGATAGCCGCACAGGCTGTCCACCACCAGCACGGCGATGCGGTTGCTCGTTTCCCGGGCGAAACGCACCAGCTTGGCATCAAGCCGGTCCGCCTCATGCGCGTCGAGGAACGGGGTCAGTTGGAAGACGAGGTGATCCTCGTTCCCGGGTTTCGGCGGAAGGCAGGGGTCATCCACCGCCCACACCGGGACCTGGAGCACGATCAACAGGCAGAGGAATGCGCGCTTCATCGGCCGATGCTCACCTCATCGCTGAGCTCGTTGGTGTCGTCCGGGCGCGGCGGGAAGTGCTGTTGCAGCTGGGCGCCCAAGCGCTCCACGGCGGTGCAGATCCCTTCCGCGTAGCGCCCTCCCCGGAAGTGCTCGAGGAGCACCCCAAGCGTTTCGTTCCAGTAGCCGTTCGGCAGCACGGCATTGATGCCCGCATCACCGATCACGGCCGCCCGGTGCTGGGCCACGTTCACGTAGATGAGCACCCCGTTGCGATCGCGCGTGCGCTGCATGTCCAGTTCCTGGAACACGAAGGCGGCATGGTCCAGCACGTCGTCCACGATGGCATCGTCCAAGTGCACACGGATCTCGCCGCTGGTGCCGGACTCCGCGGAACGCACGGCCTCACGCACACGCGCCAGGTCCGCCGGGCTCAGCAGGTCCACCGCCTCCGGAACGGTGCTCGGTCCGGTGGTGCTCACTTGAAGCTGATGTCAGGCGCGTTCTCGGTGCCGGCCTGGGCCTTGAAGTAGCCCTTCTCGCTGAAGCCGAACAGGCCGGCCAGCAGGTTGCCAGGGAACATCTTGATCTTGGTGTTGAAGGTGCGCGCCACCTCGTTGTACTTCCGGCGCTCCACGCCGATCCGGTTCTCCATGCCCTCGTATTGGGCCTGCAGGTCCCGGAACGCGTCCGTGGTCTTCAGGTTCGGGTACTGCTCCACGGCCACGAGCAGGCGGCTCAAGGCCCCTCCCAGTTGCGCCTGGGCCTCCTCGTACTGCGCGATCTTCTCCGGGGTGAGGTCATCCACCTTGAGCTGGATGCTGGTGGCCTTGGCACGGGCCTCGATCACCGCGGTCAGCGTGCTTTTCTCGAAGTCGGCCGATCCTTTCACGATCTCCACCAGGTTCTTGGTCTTGTCCGAGCGGAGCTGATAGGCGTTCTCCACGTTGCTCCATTGTTCCGCCACGCCCTCGTTCAGGCCGGTGGTCGAACGCTGGAAGCTGATGGCCCACAGGACGATGAGGGCCAGGACGCCGAGGGTGATGAGCAGAGGCAGACGTTTCATGGGCGTTGCGCCGGGGCGCGGGTTGGGGTTTGGTCGTACAAAGATGCGGTCAGCCGCCCCTTGGTCCACGGGTCTGGATGAACGGTCACCGGCGTACAGGAAGGCTCCCCGCTGGCGGACGATGCTGCTACCCATGGGCAGCTGACCATCGTTCGTCGAAGAACCGGGGCCTTGTGTCGAATGCCGGAAACTCCGGAAGGCCTGTTCCGGTACCACCGTGTGCGATCGCCCTTTAATCGGTCGTCCGCCACATGATCCGGAACGCTACCCTCGCCATCCTGCTGATGCTGTTGGGCGCCCTTCCGGCGAGCGCCACCCACATGAGCGGTGGTGAGATCTACTGGGACTGCATCGGTCCCAACCAATACCGCATCACGCTCATCGTCTATCGGGACTGCGCCGGTATCCAACTGGACAACAACTACGATCTGGAGATCACCAGCCCCTGCGGCAATCATACCCTCAACGTGACCACACCGGGCGGCGTGGAACTGAGCCAGCTCTGCGACCAGGAGCTGCCGAACAGCACCTGCAACGGCGGCAACCTGCCGGGCATCCAGGAGTACCGCTACACCGGGGTGATCACGTTGCCCCCGTGCGACAGCTGGCACATCAGCTGGACGGAGATCTACCGCAACAACGCCATCGCCAACCTGACCGCACCCGGTACCCGGGAGATGTACATCGAGGCGGTGATGAACAACCAGCTGGCCCCGTGCAACGATTCGCCCACCTTCACCAACACGGCCATCCCGTACATCTGTCTGGGCTACCCCATCTCCTACAGCTATGGGGCCGCCGACCTCGAAGGCGACTCCCTGAGCTACTCGCTGATCGACGCACGCATGGCCAACGGGGTGAACATCCCCTACGTGGCACCCTTTTCAGGCGCACAGCCCATCACGGGCCTGACGCTCGATCCCGTAACGGGTCTGGTACAGTTCACGCTCAACCAGGCCGGCAACTGGGTGGTGGTGGTGCTGGTGACGATCTACGATGACCAGGGCAACGTGATCGGCTCAGTGATGCGGGACATGCAATTCATCGCCTATCCCTGCGCCAACGTGCCGCCGGACCCCACCACGGGCACGGTCTCCACGCTGACGGGCGGAGCGATACAGACGGCTCCGTACGCGGTGCAGGTGTGCGAGAGCGGCGACTTCTGCTTCGACATGGTGATCAGCGACCCGAACACCACCAATGCCCTGGAGGCCACGAGCAACATCGCCAACAACCTGCCCGGGGCCACCTTCTCCTACACGGGTACCAACCCGATCACCTGCCACGTCTGCTGGAACGCCGGCCCGGGCACTTCCGGCTTCTACCCCTTCATCGTCAACGTGAACGATGGCGCCTGCCCGATCGTGGCCTTCCAGACCTATGTGTACGCCATCACCGTGATCGATGGGGTGTTCATCGATGTGGACGCGACGAACGCGAGCTGCGCGAACCAGAACGACGGCACCGCCACGGTGAACGTGACGGAAGGGACCGGCCCCTATCAGTACAGCTGGGCCACGGTCGGCGCCACCGGGCCCACCATCACCGCCGGACCGGGGAGCTACCCGGTACAGGTGACCGATGCCAACGGCTGCGTGAGCGCACCGGCGACCGCGGTGATCGGCGCCCCGGCCCCGCCCACCGCCAATGCCGGGAATGACATCGTGGCCTGCCCCGGCAGCTGGCCGCTGGCGCTGCAAGGTTCCACCACCAATGCCACCAGTTCCACCTGGTCGGGCGGTGCCGGCACCTTCACGGGCACCTTCCCGAACATGACCTACACGCCCAGCGCGGCCGAGATCGCCGCTGGTGCCGCTGACCTGACACTGACCGCTTCAAGCGGGAACGGCTGCCCCAGCGCCACGGACCAGGTGCACATCAGCATCAGCAATGCCCTTACCGGCCTTGCCGTGCAGGCCACCGATGCCACATGCTTCGGCACCCTCAGCGGCAGCGCGACCGTGGCGCCGGCCAACACCGGGCTCAGCTACCTCTGGAGCCCTGGCGGCCAGACCACCGCCACCGCCACCGGGCTTGGCGCAGGCAATTACACGGTGACAGTGACGGATGCGCTCAACTGCAGCACGCAATTGAGCACCACCATCGCGGGGCCCCCGGCACTGGCCATCGGCGCTGTGAACAGCACCGCCGAGAGCTGCGCGGGCAGCGCCAACGGCACCCTGAGCCCCGTGGTATCGGGCGGCACCGCCCCGTACAGCTACCAGTGGTCGAACGGCGCCACGAGCGCGAGCATCACTGCGGGAGCAGGCACGTACACGGTGCAGGTGACCGATGCGAACGGTTGCGCGCCCGTGCAGGCCCAAGGCACCATCGTTGCCGCGGCCCAGCCGAACCAGGCGAACGCCGGTCCCGACCAGGTGGTGTGCATGAACGACCTGCCCGTGGTGCTTTCGGGCTCGGTGACCAACGCCACCGGAGGATCCTGGAGCGGCGGATCGGGCACCATCGCGGGCAACGGACTGAACGCCCAGTACAGTCCCACGGCGGCGGAGCTGGCCATCGGCCAGGTGACCTTGGTGCTCACGACCACGGGCAACACCGGCTGCCCGCCGGACGCGGACACCGTACTGGTGACCCTGGGCAACAGCTTCCTGAACGCTGGTATCGGCGCCACACCGGCGCTCTGCCAGGGTGGTGCCACCGGCACGGCCTCCTTCACCCCTGCCCTCCCCGGCCTCAGCTACAGCTGGAGCCCGAGCGGCCAGACCACACCCACGGCCATCGGCCTGCCCGCCGGTCTTCACCAGGTCACCGTGATGGATGCCTTGGGCTGTGATACCACCATGGCGGTCACCATCACCCAGCCGCCGGCCTTGGCGGTGGCGTCGGTGCAAGGCGCCGATCCCACTTGCGCCGGGCAGGCGAACGGCACCGCGAGCGCCACGGCCATCGGTGGCACCCCGGGCTACAGCTATCAGTGGAGCGCCAATGCCGGGTCGCAGACCTCGTCCATGGCCACCGGGCTCGGCACCGGCAGCTATGTGGTGGTGGTCACGGATGCCAATGGGTGCACGGCCCAGGGTTCCGTTGCGCTCACCGCGCCGCCCCCCATCACCCTTGCCGCCCAAGTACCGGATACCGTGTGCGTGAACGCGCCGGTGCAATTGACCGCACAGGCCGCCGGCGGAGATGGCAACCTCACGATCAACTGGGCCGGCATCGGTTCCGGCACCTCGGTGGTGTACTCCTTCCCCACCTCGCAAAGCGTGGTGGTCACCGTGTCCGATGGACAGGGCTGCGCAGGCCCGACCCTCACCTTGCCGGTGCATGTGCTGGACCTGAGCACGGCGGCCCTGGTCACCTACGGCGATACCACCGTGTGCGCAGGCGGGGTGGCCCAAGTGGGTGCACAGGTGGTGGGCTACAATGCAGCCCTGAGCTATGTGTGGTCCCAGCTCGGGCAGACGGGCACGGGGCCCTACGCGGTGCCGGTGACCGGCAGCCAGACCTTGAACGTGAGCGCCACGAACAGCTGCGGCCAGGTCTTGCAGGGCCAGGTGCACTTGGTGCTTGAAACCCCGCCGCTGATCACCCTGCCTGCCGTGCTGGGGGTGGGTTGTGCCCCGCTCACCGTCCAATTCCCGGACAGCCTGACCACGCAGAACGTGACCTGGCTGTGGAACATGGGTGACGGCACCACCTCCTCGGCACCTGCACCGGAACATACGTATGGCCCTGGTACGTATACGGTCAGTCTTACCGTGACCACACCGGCCGGTTGCAGTGCCAACGCCTTGAACACGTCCACCATCACCGCCTTCGCTCCCCCGGTGGCGGCGTTCAGCGCCAGCACCTACAGCACGGACATGAACGCGCCCACCATCCAGTTCACCGACGAGAGCACCGGGGCCATCAACGGCTACAGCTGGAGCTTCGGTGACGGTGGCACGAGCTCGGACCAGCATCCGGAGCACACGTGGACGGACATCGGGCTCTTCGACGTGGAACTCACCGTGCAGGATGTGAACGGGTGCACCGCCACCGCCACGCAACAAGTCGAACTGCTGCCGGTGTACGACATCGTGATCCCGAACGCGTTCACGCCGAACACCGGTGGCGGTGGCGGCGGCGGGTACGACCCCAACGACCTGAGCAACGATGTCTTCTACCCCTTCGTGCGCTTCGTGAAGGACTTCCGCATGCGCATCTGGAACCGCTGGGGTGAGCTGGTGTTCGAGAGCGATGACGTGATGCGCGGATGGGACGGCTACTACCGCGGCCAGTTGAGCCAGCAGGACGTGTACGTGTATCGCATGGAGGTACGCTTCGTGGACGACCGCACCGCAGAGCGCACCGGTGACCTAACCCTGCTCCGATGAACCTCACTACCCGGAGCACATACGGCCGTCGGCGGCCCAAGGCCAAGGCAGCGTTCCTGCGCTTGTTGCTTGCTGCCGCCATCCTCGCACCGGCATTGGCGGTGGCGCAGGACCCCCAGTTCAGCCAGTTCTACGCATCGCCGCTGTACCTCAACCCGGCGCTCACCGGCAACACGTTCCAGGACCGCATCATCCTCAATTACCGCAAGCAGTGGATGGGCATCGCGCCGGGCTATGAGACCTACGCGGTCTCCTACGACCACAACGCGAGCAAGAGCCACAGCGGCATCGGTGGCATGGTGCTGCGCGACAAGGCCGGAACGAACGGCCTCGCCTTCACCCATGCCGGTTTCAACTACAGCTTCGAGGCGCGCATCGACCATAAGCACGCCATCCGTTTTGGGACGCGTCTTGGCTACACCCTGCGCGACATCGACCGCAGCAGCTTCGTCTTTGCCGATCAGGTGATCCGTGAGTCGCCCACTAGTGTGGAGGGCATGCTCATCGACCGGGTCTCCTACTTCGATGGAAGTGCCGGTGTGCTCTACTTCAGCGAGGCGTTCTGGTTCGGGGCCTCCTTCAATCACCTGAACCGGCCCCAGCAGAGCCTGGTGGATGGTGGGGATACGCGCCTGCCCGTGCGCACCAGCGTGCACACCGGCTATCGCGTCGCCACGGACGGCCAGCGGCTGCGCCGCTCCCAGAGCTACCTCACCGTGGCCGCCCATTACAAGGCCCAGCAGGATTGGGACCAGCTGGACCTGGGGGCCTACTTCGATCACCGCCGGTTGTTGGCCGGCCTGTGGTACCGGGGCCTGCCTGCGCTGAAGGCCTATGCCCCCGGGTACCCCAACGATGAATCGCTGATCGGCATGATCGGCTTCGAAACGGATCAGCAGTTGCGTGTGGTCTACAGCTACGACCTTACCGTGAGCCAGCTGAGCATGCGCAGTGGTGGCTCGCACGAGCTGAGCCTGATCTATGAATGGCCCAAGCGCGGCAAGAACAAGAAGTGGAAAGCCGTGCCCTGTCCGAAGTTCTGATCGCCCCCTACGCCTTCACCGCCACCGAGGCGTAGACGCGGGCCACCACGGCCAATGCGCGATCAACATCCGCACGGGTGGTGTACCGGCTGAAGGAGAAGCGCACATTGGCCCCGTCGCGACCGGGGTGCAGGTGGCCGATGACGTGGCTGCCCTTGTTGCTGCCGCTACTGCAGGCACTTCCGCCGCTGCAGGCGATGCCCTCGATGTCCATGTTGTAGATGAGCATCTCGCTGCGCCCATCCTCCGGGAAGTGCACGTTCAGCACCGTGTACAGGCTGTTCTCCGACGTATCGCCGTTGAAACTGAGCCCGGGAACGAGCTCGCTGAGGCGCTTCCGCATGTACTGCTTCAGCCCGCTCACATGCTGCTGGTGCTCCTCCAGCCCATCATAGGCCAGTTCCATGGCCTTGGCCAGGCCCACGATGCCATAGACGTTCTCGGTGCCCGCCCGCATGTTCCGCTCCTGCGAACCACCGAGGATCATCGGCCTCAAGGTGGCGCCGTTGCGCATGTAGAGGAAACCAACCCCTTTGGGACCGTGGAACTTGTGCGCGGCGCAGGTGATGAAGTCCACGGGCAATGACTGGAGGTCGAAGCGGTAGTGCCCCATGGTCTGCACCGTGTCGCTGTGGAACAGTGCGCCATACTTCCTGCAAAGGGCACCAATGGCCTGGAGGTCGATGCGTGTGCCGATCTCGTTGTTGGCATGCATCAGGCTGACCAACGCCTTGGGATGGGCCTTCAACAGCTCCTCCAGGTGGTCGAGGTCCGGCTGGCCATCGGCATGCAACCGGAGCCAGTGCACGCCTGCACGCCCATCCCGTTCCAAGGCCTGCGCCACATACTCCACCGCATGGTGCTCGATCGGCGAGGTGATCACGTGCTCCACCCCCAGGTCGCGCACACTGCCGAAGATGGCCATATTGTCCGCCTCGGTGCCCCCGCTGGTGAAGATGATCTCGCCCGGGGCGCAGTTCAGCAGCCGTGCCACCGTGCGGCGGGCCTGCTCCACCCCCGCGCGCGTGGTACGCCCGAAGCTGTGGATGGCGCTCGGGTTGCCATGATGCTCGCGCATGAACGGCAGCATGGCCTCCAACACTTCAGGGGCCATCGGGGTGGTGGCGGCGTTATCGAGGTAGGTCCTGGTCATCTGCCCATGTGCCCACGAGCGTATATGCCCGTGGAGATCGAAGGCGGCGAAGTTACCGGGCCGCAGTGGTGGAAGCCGCCAGTTCCCCCAGTTCGCTCAGGATCCTTCCGGCCAGCGCATCCGCCTGGGCCATGGTGGGCGCCTCGGCGTACACGCGGATGATCGGTTCGGTGTTGCTGCGGCGCAGGTGCACCCAGGTGTTCCCGAACTCGATCCGGAGCCCGTCCACCGTGCTGTGGGGCTCGGCCTTGTATCGCTCCTGCATGGCGTTCACGATGCCCTGCACGTCCATACCGGGCTTCAGCTCGATCTTGTTCTTGCTGATGAAATAGTCCGGGTAGCTGCGGCGCAGCTCCAGGCAGGTGCCGCCGCGCTTCGCCAGCAGCGTAAGGAAGAGGGCGATGCCGGCGAGCGCATCACGGCCGTAATGCAGTTCGCTGAGGATCACGCCGCCATTGCCCTCACCGCCGATGGGGGCGTTCACCTGGCGCATCAGCTCCACCACGTTCACCTCGCCCACCGCGCTGGCGTGGCGCTTGCGGCCATGGCGCTCCGCGATGTCGTTCAGCGCACGCGTGCTGCTGAGGTTGCTTACGGTATCGCCGGGCCGGTTGGCGAGCACATGGTCCGCGCAGGCCACCAGGGTGTACTCCTCGCCGAAGAGGCTGCCGTCCTCGCACACCAGCGCCAGGCGGTCCACATCTGGATCCACGCTGATGCCGAGGTGGGCCTTCTGCTTCACCACCTCGGCGCAGAGGTCGGTGAGGTGCTCGGGCAGGGGCTCGGGGTTGTGCGGGAAATGGCCGGTGGGCTCGCAGTACAGCTTCACCACCTCCACGCCGAGCGCTTCCAGCAACATCGGCACGGCCACGCCGCCCACGCTGTTCACCGCATCCACCACCACCTTGAACTTGCGCGCGGCCACCGCTCGGGTGTCCACCAGGTCGAGCTTCAGGATGGCATGGATGTGCTTTTCCGTCCAGGTCGAGTTCTGGCGCACCTGGCCCAGTTCGTCCACCCCGGCGTACGCGAAGCTCCCGGCCTCGGCGATCCGCAGCACCTCCGCGCCATCGGCCGCGCTGATGAACTCCCCCGCCGCGTTCAGCAGCTTCAGCGCGTTCCATTGCTTGGGATTGTGACTGGCCGTGAGGATGATGCCCGCATCGGCACCTTCGCCGGGCACGGCCATCTCCACCGTGGGCGTGGTGGCCAGGCCCAGGTCGATCACTTCGAACCCGAGGCCGACCAGGGTGCCCCGCACGAGGTCGGCCACCATGGGGCCGCTGAGCCGCGCATCGCGACCGAGCACGCAGGTGGGCCGGGGTTTGCCGCTGCGTTGCTTCATCAGCGAACCGAAGGCTGCGGTGAAACGCACCACATCGATGGGGGTCAGGTTCTCGCCCGCGGCCCCGCCGATGGTGCCACGGATACCGGAAATGCTCTTGATCAGGGTCATGGTGACGACAGTTCCTCCGGGGCACGTGTTCCTGTCTCGTGTCCTGGGGCCGGCGAAAGTACCCTGTCCGTTGATGGCCAGCGGCTTGCTTCGGCGCACGATCGGTTGTTGACATCCCTGGCCGGAGGCGATGAACATGTGGCCGCAGGCGGTTCCGTACCTTCGCAGGGCTTCGCCGGTCGGTCACCCTTGGTTGCCGGATCGGCAGTACCCACCCACCTCGTTCCCCCATGTACGATGGCCTACGCCCCTCCCAGGACCCCAGCGATGAGCAGCTGGCCTGTGTGAGGCGCTACGAGCAGCTTTCGCGGGATGGCCGGACCGGTTTCTTCGATGTGTCCGAGTTCGAGCTGATCATCGATCACTACCTGGCCAACAGCGAGGCGCGGAAAGCGCAGGGAGCACTGGAGCTCGCCCGGCTCCAACATCCGGGGAGCGTGGAGATCGCCTTCTGCGAGGCCCTGGTGCACATGGCCATGGGGCGGCTGAACCGCGCCTTGGAGATCCTGGACGCCCTGGAGAAGGTGGAGCCTTACAACGTGGACATCCAGACCCACAAGGCGAGCATCTACAGCCAGCAGCGCAATTACCGGCGTGCCGTGGAGCATTACCGCCGGGCGCTGGCATTAGCGGAGGAAGGGTTGGACGAGATCTTCCTGGACCTCGCCTTTGAGCATGAGAGCCTGGAGGAGTACGAGGAGGCCATTGATTGCCTGAAGCGTGCCGCGGAGGAGAATCCGGAGAACGAGGCGGTGCTGCACGAACTGGCCTATTGCTACGACCTGGCCGGGGCCGATGAGGCCTCGGTGGCCCACTTCCAGGCCTTTGTGAGCGAACAACCGTACAGCGCGGTGGGCTGGTTCTGCCTCGGCAACGTGCTCAGCAAACTGCAGCGTTACGAGGAGAGCAATGAAGCGCTCGATCTGGCCCTGGCCATCGATGAGCGCTTCACGAGCGCCTACTTCAGCCGTGCGCGCAACATGCTGCTGAACGGTCAGTACGAGGCGGCCATCGCCCTGTACGAGGAGACCCTGGCCTTCGATGGTCCCCAGGCCATCACCTTCAGCTTCATCGGCGAGTGCTACGAGAAGATGGAGCGGTACGAACAGGCCCTGATCAGCTACGACCAGAGCATCCACCTGGATCCCTCGTGGGTGGACGCGTGGATCGGTCGCGGCGTGGTGAAGGACATCCTGAACCGCCTGCCCGAGGCCGTGCGCGACCTGGAGAACGCCACGCGCATCGCCCCGGACAATCCGGACTGCTGGTACTACTTCGCCAACGCCCTCGCGCGCAGCGAGCGCTACGACGAGGCCTTCGCCGCCTATGACCGCCTGCACAGCATCGAACCCGGAAACCTCGACGGCTGGAACGACCACGCCGACCTGCTGCTGAAGTTGAAAGGACCGGAGGCTGCACTGGCCAAGTACCGCGAAGGTGAACTGGTGCACAAGATCGAACCGCGCTACAAGTACCGGCTGGCCAGCTACCTGCTGCAGTCCGGACGCGAGCAACAAGGGCTGGTGGAACTGGAGGAGGCGCTCCATGCCGACCATGCCGCGCACACCGCATTCACGGAACATTACGCCGCCGCCTTGAACATGCCCCAGGTGATCCATCTCCTGGAGCTCTACCGGAAATGAACTACACCCTCCCCCACATCCCCGTGCGCCCCACCAAACCGCGCGAGGAGGGATTGACCATGGTGATGGACAAGGGGCTCAGCCTGCGACAGGCGGAGGACCTTGTGGACGCCAGCGGGCACTTGGTGGACCTCGTCAAGATCGGCTTCGGCACCAGCTACGTCACGCCACGGCTGAAGGAGAAGATCGCGTTCTATCGGAAGAACGGCATCCGCGTGTACCTCGGCGGCACCCTGTTCGAGGCCTTCATCGCACGCGGCATGTTCAAGGATTACCGGAAGCTGCTGGCCACGCTGGACCTGGACACGGCGGAGGTGAGCGATGGGTCGATCAACCTGGCGCACGATGAGAAGTGCCGGTTCATCAACACGCTCGCGCGGGACCTCACCGTGCTGAGCGAGGTGGGCAGCAAGGAGAGCGGCATCCTCATCAGCCCGCAGAAGTGGGTGCGCATGATGCGCGCTGAACTGGACGCGGGGAGCTGGAAGGTGATCGCCGAGGCGCGTGAGAGCGGAACGGTGGGCATCTATCGCCCCAGTGGACACGCGCACACCACCCTGGTGAACCGGATCCTGGCGAAAGTGCCGGCGAAGGACATCCTCTGGGAGGCGCCCATGAAGGCCCAGCAGACCTGGTTCATCAAGCAGATCGGTCCCAACGTGAACCTGGGCAACGTGCCGCCCGAAGAGGTGATCCCGTTGGAGACCCTGCGCCTCGGTCTGCGTGGCGACACCTTCTTCGACCACCTGCCCGAGGAGGTGGCCGCCAAGCTGCGCCAAGTGAACGAAAGTGAACAGACACCGACGTCATGAAGGAGATCAGTGCTCAGGAACTGAAGCGCATGCAGGATGCGCACGAACGTTTTCTGCTGATCGATGTGCGTGAGCCCTACGAGGCGGAACGCTGCAACATCGGTGGCAAGCTGATCCCCATGGGTGAAGTGGTGGACCGGATCGCGGAGATCCCGAAGGACATGCCCGTGGTGGTGCACTGCCGCAGCGGCGCCCGCAGCGCGGCCGTGATCAATGCGCTCAGTTCACGTTACGGCTACACGAACCTGATCAACCTGAAAGGCGGCATCCTCGGCTACGGCAAGGACGTGGACGATGCGATGACGTGTGATTGAGTGCTTTGGTGCGGGAGTCCGGGAGTCTGAGAGTCCTGGCGTCGTGAGTCGTGAGCCGGTCAGTCGACTCACGACTCAAGGACTCCGATTCACCGAAGTGCGTTCCGGTCATTCATTCGGCTCCGGCCGCCCCAAGCTTTCGCGCGCCATGCGGATCTGCTCCTCCTCCGCGGCGAGCACCTGCTTCAGGCTGTCGCTCACCTCGCGCTGCTCCAAGCGGTCCAGGTCGGGCTGGCCGGCATTGACCCAGGCGGAATACCAGAAGCTGCCGAGCGTGATGATGCTGGCGTTCATCCGGCGCTCCACCATGCCGTCCATCTGCTGCTCATAGGCAGCGGTGAACTCCCGTGAAGGGAACCGCATGGCCCCGCGGCCGCGGTCCTCGAACACGTACTTGCGGTCCTCGGGATAGGTCTGCTGCAGGTCGCGTTCCAGGTTGAGCACACTGTCCACGGCCGCGTGGCTGGCCCGCACGGCCTCCCATGCCGTTGCCAGCGGATCGTCGATGTAGACCGCGCGGCCCACCAGGTGGTCGTAGTTGTCGGCGCTCAGCTCGGGGATGCGGCTCTCCCAGAAAGCGTGGATGCCGTGCTGACCGGTGAGCTGCCCGTTGTAGTTCTCCGTGGTGTGGAGGGGCACATGTGCGTCCCCGATGTAGTGGCCCAGATCGGCGCTGTAGAAGAGGATGCGGTCCAGGTCGCCACGCTGGAAGGCGTTGATCAGCCGGCCGTACACCACCTGGATGTGCCAGGGCACGATGCCGTAAGCCTTCAAGGTGTCCTCCGAATACTTGGCCACGGCCATCTTCCATTCGCGCGGCACCACGGCGAACGGGTCCTGATCGCCGTGCGCATAGTGATCGATGTCGATGTAATGTCGCGGCGCCTCGTCCGGGTTGGCGTAGCGGCGGCGGTCGGGGTCCACCGCATGGTCGCTGATGAAGTCGATGTGACGTTTGTAGAAGCCGAACATCGCCGGCGGAAGGGTGTAGCACGCCATCCGGTTGATGCGCTTGTGCCCGTAGAAACCCCAGGCACCGGCATCCTCACGCATCACCAGCGCATACACCACCGCCATCAGCGCGAGCATGGACGCGAACTTCATCCATTGCCCCCGTCGTGGTGCTCTTGCGGTGTTCATCGCCGTTATTCCAAGGCCGCGCACTGCCGTGCGGCTCATGCCATGCGCACCAATGCGCCCTCCTGCAGCACCGGGATCACGGTGCTCTGGTCCGGCGTCAGGCAGAACTTCACGTCCTCGTATAGGTTCAGGCTTTCCAGCCGCTTGCGCCGGGGCGCCGCCTTCAGGATGCTCATGAAGTTGTCGCGCGCCGCCATGTAGAGGTACTTGGCGGAGATGCTGCTGTCCTCCTCCAGGCCGAACTTGCCGCTTTCCAGCAGCCGTTCCATCACGGCGCCGGCGAACACGCTGTCCTCCAGGTTGAACTTGTCCTTCCAACCGGAGCAGAGCAGCAGCACGTTCTCGTCCTGCTTGATCAACCAGTCGGTGAGGGCGGTCAGGTTCAGGAAGGAACCGATCACCACTTGCTTGGCGCCGCTGGCCAGGTTGATGGCCTTGGTTCCGTTCGTGGTGGTCATCACGATGGTCTTGCCGTGCAGGTCCATGGACTTGAAGGCCAGCGGCGAATTGCCCACGCTGAAGCCCTCCACCACTTCCCCGTTGCGCTCAGCGGCCGCGATGTAGCCCTCGCGGCCGATGTAGTTGCGCGCCTCCTCGATGGTGCCCACCGGGATGATGCTGCGCACGCCGTGCTCGAAAGCGGTGACCATGGCGCTGGTGGCGCGCAGGATGTCGATCACCACCACGATGCCCATGTCCTGTGCGTACAACGGAAACTGCCCGGGCACGAAGCAGGTCTCCACCCGGAATCGGTAGTCGGCGTTCTGGCTGGCGGCTTTCATGGATGGGGCCGTGGCGGGGTGCTGTGGGGTGAAGGTACTATGCAGGCTTGTAGAACGGCACCTTCACCACCTGCGCCTTCAGCGCTTTGCCGCGCACATCGATGTGGATCTCCGATCCGGGCGCGCTGAGCGCGGCCGGCACGTAGCCCATGCCGATGGCCTTGTTCAACGAAGGGCTCTGCGTGCCGCTGGTGACCACGCCGATGGGCGCCCCGGCCGCGTCCACGATGCTGTAGCCATGGCGGGGAATGCCCCGGTCGATCATCTCGAAGCCTACGAGCTTGCGCTGCACGCCCTGCTCCTTCTGGGCCTTCAGCTTGTCACTGTCCATGAAGTCCTTGGTGAACTTGGTGATCCAGCCCAGCCCGGCCTCGATCGGCGAAGTGGTATCGTCGATGTCGTTGCCGTAAAGGCAGAAGCCCATCTCGAGGCGCAGCGTGTCGCGCGCGGCGAGGCCGCAGGGTTTGATGCCGTGGGGTGCACCGCTGGCGAACACGGCGTCCCATGCCTTGCGCACCAAGGGGTTCGGCACGTACACCTCGTAACCGCCCGCGCCGGTGTAGCCCGTGCTGCTGATGAGCACCAGCCCCACCCCTTTCATCTCGGCGTATTGCGCGGTGTAGTATTCCATGGCCGCCAGGTCCACACTGAAGAGCGGTTGCAGGGTGGCCGTGGCCTTGGGCCCCTGAACGGCGAGCAGGCTCATGCGGTCGCTGATGTCCTCCAGTTCGGCACCGAAGCTGTTGTGGTCATTGATCCACTTCCAGTCCTTGGCGATGTTGCTCGCGTTCACCACCAGCACGTAGTGGTGGTCGTCCTCGTGCTGCATGCGGTACACCAGCAGGTCGTCCACGATGCCGCCCTGGCCATTGGGCAGGCAGCTGTACTGCACCTTGCCGATGCCCAGCTTGGAGGCGTCGTTGCTTGTCACCTTCTGGATCAGGTCCAGCGCACCCGCGCCGCGCACCAGGAACTCGCCCATGTGGCTCACGTCGAACACGCCCACGCCATTGCGCACGGCCAGGTGCTCATCGTTCACGCCGGTGTACTGCACCGGCATCAGGTAACCCGCGAAGGGGACCATCTTGGCGCCCAGTGCCTCGTGCACATCGCTCAAGGCGGTGCGCTTCAGTTCCGTGGTGGTGGTGTCGCTCATCGTCTTCCGATCAGTTCGTTGTAGTAGTTCACGTATCGCTGCCGCCAGGCCTGCAGGCTGTACCGCTGCTCCACGGTGCGCCGGGCGGCCTCGCCCATGCGCCGGCGAAGGTCGGCATCCTCCACCAGCCGGGCCACCTTTTCCACCCACTCCGCCGTGGTGTTGGCCAGGAATCCGTCCTGGCCGTCCTGGATGATCTCGCTGTTCACCCCCACCGGGCTCATCAACGTGGGGATCCCCAGGGCCATGTACTGCAGGCCCTTCAGACCGCATTTGCCCCGCGCCCATTCGTCATCCGGCAACGGCATGATGCCGATGTCCATGGCCCGCAGGTCGTCCAGCTCGGTGGCCTTGCGCCACGGCAGCCCCTGAACGCCGAGGGATGGCTCGCTGTAGCTGCCATCCCCCACCACGCGGAAGGTGATGCGGTCGCCGAAGCGGGCCTTCAGCTCCCGCAGGGCCGGAATGGCGTAGCGGAAGTGCTGGATGGTCGTGATGCTGCCGCTCCACCCGATCACCACGGGGCCCTCACCATGCCGCCGGAGACCGGGCTGGTACTCATCGGTATCGATGGTCGTGGGGACGATGCGGGTGTTCGGGTTGTACTGCCGGGCGTAGTCGGCCAGGTAGGCGTTGCCGGCGAACACCAGGTCGCACAACCCGATCAGCTTGCTGGTCTTGCCCGCATCCTTCAACCAGGCCCAGCGGCGGTTGGCGTCGCTCACGTTGGGCAGCCACACGCTGTCGTCGAAGTCGAAGATGAGCTTGGCGCGGCTTGTCCGGAACAGCCGTTCGTAGCGGATGCTCCGCGTCATCAGCGCCTCGCGGTAGATGAAGATGACGTCGTGGTCGTCCATCCGCGCCACATCGGCCTTGCGGATGCGGTGGCAGCGCCGCACGAAGCGCGCCTTCTCCAGGTAGTTGCCCTTGCTGTAGAGGATGCGGTCGTCCTCCGCGCTCACCAGGTGACTGTGCACACAGGTCCACCCGGCGGCCTCGAGCGCACCGATGTACTGCTCGAAGCGGAAGCGCTGGCCGGGTGACCGGTCCGGGCGGTGGCTGGCGATGAAGAGGACGCTGGGCATGCGCGCCGCGAAGATGCTGATCCGCCCGGGATGGTCGTTCAGGCCTCGGCGACCTCGCCGATCACGCGCACCACAACGCCAAGGGCTTCGTCGAACTGCTCGGCGGCGGTGAGCTCGCTGTTGTCGATCACCACGGCATCCGGCGCCTGCACCAGCGGGTCGGCGGCGCGGGTGGTGTCGTCCAGGTCGCGGGCGCGGATGTTGGCCATCACCGCCGCGGGATCCACGTCGACGCCGCGCCCCTTCAGCTCGTTGTACCGGCGCATGGCCCGCACTTCCGGACTGGCCGTCATGAACAGCTTCACCTCGGCATGCGGGAACACCACGGTGCCGATGTCGCGCCCGTCCATCACCACCCCCTTGGCATCGCCCATGGCCCGTTGCAGGGCCACCAGCTTGGCGCGCACCTCCTTGATCGGGCTCACCAGGGTGACGGCCTGGCTCACCTCCATGCCGCGGATCAGGTGCTCCACGTTGCGGCCGTTCAGCCAGGTCTCGCTGCGTTGCGACTGGTCGTCGTGCCGGAAGGCGATGCTGAGGCCGGGCAGTTCGCGCAGCAGGGCCTCCCGGTCGAGGCGACCGTCACGGATAAGCCCGTTCTCCAGTGCGAACAGTGCCACGGCGCGGTACATGGCCCCACTGTCGATGTACGTGTAATGCAGGTGGTGGGCCAACTGCTTCGCCAAGGTGCTTTTGCCGCACGAGGAGTAGCCGTCGATGGCGATGGTGATCCGGCGCATCCCGGCCAAGTATACAGCGACCGTCCGGATCGTGCAGCGCGAACGCTCCCGGCCTCAGGTCCCCGGCTTCTTCTGGAAGTCGGCGAAGCGCACGGCCAGGCTGAGGGTGTTGCTGGCCGACCCGGGGAAGAACTGGGCGAAGCCATAGCTCAGGTGGAGCTTGCTCACCCGCAGACCGATGCCCAGGCTGGCCCCGGTAAGGCCGGGCTTCTCATCGAACTTCAGCTCCTGGCGGCGCTTGTAGTTGTAGCCGAAGCGCACCATGAAGTTGCGGCTCACCAGCACCTCCACGTTCGGCACCACGTGCCAGAGGGCCTTCTCCACGTTGGTCACCTTGTCCACGATCACTTCGCCGGTGGTGGGGTCGATCTGCGCCTGGGCGGTGGGGTCCTCGTAGGTCAGGTCCCATTGCTGCAGGTTGTCCAACGAAAGGCCCAGGCGGAAGGGCGCATGCTTGAACTTGTAGGTGGCGGAGAGCTGCACCTGCGTGGGCAGGTCCTCCTTGGTGCCGGCGTACGTGCGCGTCATCACCCCGATGTTGCGCACCATGGCCGCGATGTGCAGGCCGATGGACGGCTTGCAGAAGGCCCCGCCGATGTCCGCGGCCACGGCGCTGGCCCGGTAGTCCTCCAGGTTGCTGGTGATGTACTTCAGGTTGACGCCGAAGCGGAAAACGCTGTCCGTGGCGATGCCGCCGCCCACCTGCATCACGTACTCACCGGCGCGGAAGGTGCCCTGCTCCTGTCCGGTCTCATCCGTGCGGGTGAAGGTGCCGTAGTCGACGTACTGCACGCTGGCGCTTGCGGTAAGGCCCAGGCTATCGAAGTGGTGGCCGTAGCTGCCGTAGCCGATGCCGATGTCCGCCATGTACGGCAGGTAGCTTAGCGCCACCTGGCGGCCCATCTCGCGGTTGAGCAGCGCCGGGTTGAACAGACCCAGGTTCAGGTCGTTGTCCAGGACCGCCACCGGTGAGCCGCCCAAGGCCGCGATGCGCGCGGAACTGGGGATGTTCAGGACGGAGAAGACCTCCTTGCCCCCGGACTGGGCCTGGAGCATGCCGCAGAACGCGAGGGACAGGGCGATGGCGGGGTGCCGGAACGAGCGCATGCGGGTTGGGAACGCAAAGTAAGCGCCGGTAGTATGCCCGGCCGTTGGCCCATCAGCGGACCTTCTCCACAGGCGATCTCCACAACAGCGATCCATCCCCGTAGCTCAGGAAGCGATAGCCGTTGGCGAGCGCATGCGCGTACACATCGCGCCACGCCTCGCCGATGAAGGCCGAGACCAGGAGCAGCAACGTGCTTTGGGGCTGGTGGAAGTTGGTGACGAGCCCGTCGGCCAGGCGGAAACCGTACCCCGGTGCGATCAACAGGCTGGTGCGGCCGGCGAGGTCCTCCCCCGCTTGTGCGCGGATGAGCGCGTCCAGGCTGCGCCGTGTGTCCTCCGCCGGTCGGTCGTAAGGCCGCCACTGCTCCACCCGCATCGGCCCCGCGTTGTTCAGCAGCGCATCGTCCGCATGCCAGCACAGGCTCTCGATGGTGCGCAGGGCTGTGGTGCCCACGGCCACGATGGGGCGTTCACCCAGGGCCGCCCGCAGCGCCTGCAACGTGGCGAAGGGCACGCGCACCTGCTCGCCGTGCATCACGTGGCCCTCCATGCGCTCGCTCTTCACGGGCAGGTAGGTGCCGGCGCCCACATGGAGCGTCACGTGCGCCAGCTCCACCCCTTTCGCCTGCAGGGCCTGCAGCACGCGGGGGGTGAAGTGCAGGCTGGCCGTGGGGGCCGCCACGGAACCTTCATGCGCGGCGAAGACGGTGTTGTAGCGCTCGGCATCCTCCGGCCCCACGGCGCGGTGCATGTAGGGCGGCAGCGGCACCGCACCGAACGCCTGCAGCACCTCGCTGAAGGTGTGCGCCGTGCCCCAGCGGAAGCGCACCAGCTGCCGGCCGGGCTCCTGCGCCTCGCGCGTGGCCTCCAGCACGTGGCCCGCCTGTTCACCCCGGAGCGCCTCGCCTTTCCAGCGCCGTGCATTGCCCACCAGGCACCACCAGCGCGACTCCTCCCGTTGGCCCAGGGCGGCTTCCATCGGTCCCCCGTCCGCCGGCTCCATCAGCATGCACTCGATCACCGCACCCGTGGCCCGGCGCAGCAGCACGCGGGCGTTCACCACGCGGGTGTCGTTCAGCACCAGCAGGGCGCCCGCGGGGATGTGCTCCGCCAGGTCGCGGAAATGCGCATCGGTGAAGGTGCCCGCACGGTACACCAGCAGCTTGGAGGCATCCCGCTCGGCCAGCGGGTGCTGGGCGATGCGGTCCTCGGGCAGTTCGTAAGTGTGCTCGGCGATGCGGAGCGCGCGCGGATCCATGCGGCAAAGGAAAAGCCCCGACGGGCTTGCCGTCGGGGCTTTTCCTGAACGAACGAAAGGGCTATTTGAAATCGATCATGCCGAAGCGGTACTCCTTCTTGCGCGTGGCGTAGATCATCATCTGGTCGTTGTCCAGCTGCACGCAATCCTTGGGCTTCAGGATCACATCCCGGCGCTCGGGTGTGAACAGCGCCTCGCGCTTCACCTCACCGTTGCCGTCGATGGTGACGATGGTGACCAGCGCGTCCTTGCCCTTCAGCTCGAACTGCTTGATCTTGTCGCCGGACTTCACGTACAGGTTCTCGCCGGAATCGTTGAAGATGAGGTGGATCTTGTCGCCCTTCACCTCCATGGCGTAGCTGCTGTAGTAGCCGCCGTCGTTCACGGTGTGCTGGCGCTTGGGCACCTTCACCGCCCACTCGATGTTGCCGTCCGGATCGATGTTCACCACGATGATGTCGTTGTAGATGTAGTGGTAGGTGGTGGTGCAGCTGCGGCCGCCGTTGGGCGTGCTGTAGCAGGTGGTCACCGCGTACATGTAGTACTGTTCCATCACCATCACCGCGCCGCCATCGTCCCGGCGGATGATCTCGTCCAGGTCGTACTCGTAGAGCTGGAGGTCCTCGTCCTTCTTCTCGGCCTTCTTCTTCGCCTTCTTCTCCTCCTTCTCCGTCATGTACGCCGTGATGAAATCGTCCGTGAACTCCTTGTAGCTCTCGTGCTTGATCGCCTTGGTCTTGCGGTCCAGCTTCAGGAAGAAGGTTCCGCGCACGCTCCAGGAGTTCTTGGTGCCATACAGCCCGCCGCAGATGATGTCGCCCTCCTTGCCCAGGGTCAGCTGCATGTCCTGCAGGAAGCGGTCGCCCACCTTGATCGGGTGATCGCTGGGCTGCTCGCTGTCCTTGCTGTACACCAGCAGGTGATAGTCGTACATCGGCTTGCCTTCGCGCTTCCGCTCCCGGCGCTCTTGTTTCTCGGGATAGAACATGGTGATGGCGATCACGGTGCCATCGTTGTCCATGCGGTAGTCCGAGATGCTCTGGTTCTCCGGGGTCTTGATCTTCTTGGTCCAGAGCTCCTGGAGGGCCATGTCGTACACCTTCATCTCGCGGGGCTTCACCACGTCCTTCTCGCGCGGCGGGGTGATGGTGACGAGGATCTTGGTGCCGTCCGGGCTGATGTGCACGGTGAAGTCACCGCTGTTCCTCGCTTTTTCCGCCGAGATGCGCGCCACCTTTTCCATGCGGCTCTTCGGGCTGAAGTCGTCCGCGTCGTACACCTTTGCGTAGAGGCTGTTCTGGTCCTCCTTCTTGTCGAAGAAGGAACTGAAGACGATGATCTGCTCGTCGGTTACGTAGATCCTCTCCAGCGCGTAGTCCTTTTTGTCGATCTCCAGCTCCAGCGGCTTGTGCCAGAGCACCTTCATGTTCAGGTCCATCTTCTGCAGGTGGAGCTGCTTCTTGAAAGTCATGGTCATGTAGACCGCATCCTTGCGCTCGCCCACGATCTCCACGAAGTCGCCATCGGTCTTCTCGTTCAGTTCTGGGCCCCAGTTCACATCGGCCTGATCTGTTTTGTTCTGTGCCAGTGCCGGGCCGGCGAGCAAGCCAAGCATGATCGCCGGGATGGCGTTGAAGAATGCGGAACGCATGCGTTAGGGGTTTTCAAAAAGGATGACGAATCTAGGCGTTGAAGGGATCTATAGGTCCGGTATTTTGGCGGTATGAGCCCGTGGGCGTGGTCGGTGGTGCTCCTGGCCGTGGCCGGGGCGCTGCTGTTGTTCCGGCAATGGACCCAGCGCGGCCTGCGGCGCCATGTGCGCGAGCTGGAGCACGAGCATGTGCGCGATGCCGAGCGCCAGCGCATCGCGGCCGATGTGCACGACGACCTGAGCGCCGATGTAAGCAACGTACTGCTGTTGGCACGAATGGGGCTGCGCAAGGTGGAGGCGGACACACCCGGCCGGGAGGAGTTCGAGCGCATCGAGGCCACCGCCTCCGGCATGCTCCGCAAGATCGACGAGATCATCTGGAGCCTCGACCCCAAGAGCGACCGCTGGGACGCGAGCATCGCCTTCATCGACCGGTATGCCGCCGACATGGCCCGCGCGCACGATCTGGAGTTCCGCACGAACACCGAGGGCGTGCGCTCCCCCGTGGTGCTGGACCCGCCCAAGCGCCGCGACCTGTACCTGGCCGCCAAGGAGGTGATCCAGAACATCGCCGAGCACGCCGGAGCCCGCACGGTGAGCCTGGTGGCCCACACCCTTTCCGGCAACCTGGTATTGCGGATCACCGATGACGGCGCCGGGGCCAGCGTGCTCGTTCAGGGCGGCGGGCAGGGGTTGTTGAACGTGCGCCGCCGCATCGAGCGGTGGGGTGGCAGTGTGCGTGTGGACGCAGCGCGACCGCAAGGGACCACCGTGGTGATCGCGTTCCCATTGGACGAGGCTCGCCCGAAAGGATGATGCAGCGGCACGCAGCGGCGGCTACCTTGCACACATCCCGCCGACACATCACCTGCGGCCATGTCCACCGCCCCCATCGACGTTCTGCTGATCGAGGATCACCAGGCCTACCGCGAGAGCCTGATGGACCTGCTCAACGGCAGCGGCCGGCACCAGGCCCGCGGCGCGGCCACCGCCGAAGAGGGCCTGGCCGCCATGGAGGTCCGGCCGCCGCACGTGGTGCTGATGGACATCCACCTGCACGGCCCCGGCGGCGGCGCAGGGATGAACGGCATCCAGGCCACGCGGGCCATCCGCGAGCGCTGGCCCCAGGTGCAGGTGATGATGTGCACGGTGTACGAGGATGATGACAAGATCTTCGATGCGCTGAAGGCCGGCGCCACCGGCTATGTGCTCAAGCGCGCGCCCATCGACGAGCTGTTCGACGCCATCGACCAGGTGTTGGCCGGGGGCAGCCCCATGAGCGCCACGATCGCCCGCAAAGTGGTGGGCAGCTTCCAGGTGCGTACGGAGGTGAACGGCGAGAAACTGAGCGACCGCGAGGTGCAAGTGCTGGACCTGCTGAGCGCAGGCCTGCGGATGAAGGAGATCGCGGACCGGTTGAACCTGAGCACGAACACGGTGCGCACGCACGTGCGGCACATCTACGAGAAGCTGCAGGTGCAGAGCCGGACCGAGGCGCTCAACAAGGCCCGCTGGCCCCGCGGCACCACCTGATCAGCGCTGGGCGGCCTTCAGGGTGTTCAGCAGCAGGCTGGTGATGGTCATGGGTCCAACGCCGCCGGGCACCGGGGCGATCCAGCTGCTCTTCGGCGCCACCTCGTCGAACTTCACATCGCCCACCAGGCGGAAGCCGCTCTTCTTCGACGCATCGGGGATCCGGTGGATGCCCACGTCCACCACCACGGCGCCCTCCTTCACCATGTCCGCGGTGATCATCTCCGGCCGACCCACGGCGGCCACCAGGATGTCCGCCTGCCGGGTGATCGCGGCCAGGTCCTTCGTGCGGCTGTGCGCGAGCGTCACCGTGCAGTTTCCCGGGTAGGCGTTGCGGCTGAGCAGGATGCTCATGGGCGTGCCCACGATGTGGCTGCGGCCCACCACCACCGCGTGCTTGCCGGCCGTCTCCACGTGGTGGAAGCGCAGCAGTTCCACGATGCCGCTGGGTGTGGCCGGCAGGAAGCAGGGCAGACCGAGCACCATGCGCCCGATGTTCTCGGGATGGAAGCCGTCCACATCCTTGTCCGGTGCGATCGCGAGGGTCACCTTCTCCGCATCGATGTGCGCAGGCAACGGCAGCTGCACGATGAATCCGTCGAGCTCCGGGTCGTGGTTCAACTGTTCAATGCGTGCCAGCAGGTCCTCCTCGGTGGTGGTCTCCGGCAGTTGCACGAGCGTGCTGCGGAAGCCGACCTGCTCGCAGCTCTTCACCTTGCTCTCCACATAGGTACGGCTGGCGCCGTCGTTGCCGACGAGAATGGCGGCCAGGTGCGGTGCGCGGCCCCGCCGCGCCTTCACTTCCGCAGCGCCCTTCGCGATCTCCGCGCGCAGGGCCTCGCCGCAGCGCTTGCCATCCAGCAGTTGTGCAGTTCCCACGGCCATCATGTCCACAAGGCTAAGGCTTTCGCGCCAGCCTTCCAACGGCCCTGGTCAGCCCCGCTTCCAGAACGGCGGCAGCTTCTCCTCGATCTCGATGGTTCCGAAGACCTTGCTCTCCCGCGCACCGACCTCCTTCGCCCATTCCGCCATGCGGCGCAGGCCCTCCTCAAGGGGTGTGTTCCGCGGCGCGCCGAACACGCGGTGGGCCTTGCTGTGGTCGCTCCAGGCGTGCACCACTTCGTTGCGGGCCTCCACGTGCATCACCTCCCCTTCCACGCCCATGGCCTTCATCACGGCCTTCGCCAGTTCGTTCACCGTGTAGGGCTGGTCGGCGCCTATGTTGAACACCTCGCCGTAGGCCGCGGGCACGTCCACACAACCGGCCATCACCGGAGCGATGTCGCCCACGTAGCTGAAGGCCCGCTGCTGCATGCCGTCGCCGAACACGCTCAGGGGCTTGCCCTGCATCAGCTGGTTCATGAAGATGCCCACCACGTTGCGGTAGCGGTCGCCGATGTTCTGGTACTCGCCGTACACGTTGTGCGGGCGGAACACCACGTAGTTGAGCCCGAACATGTGCCGCGCGGCGTAGAGGTCCAGTTCCACGGCCAGCTTGGCCACACCGTACGGGTCCTCGGGCTTCGGCTGCATGTCCTCGCGCATCGGCGGGTGCAGGGCACCGTACACCGCGATGCTGCTGGTGAACACGAAGCACTTCACCTTGTGCCGTACGCTGGCGTTGATCAGGTGGATGCTGCCGATGAGGTTGTTCTGGTAGTTGAATGTGCGGATGAAGTGGCTGAGCCCTTCGGCGGCATAGGCGGCCAGGTGGTAGACGTAGTCGAACTTGTGGGCCTCGAACAGCGCTTCGATGAGCGCGTAGTCGTTGATGCTGCCCTGGACGAAGGTGGCGCGCGGGTCCACCTGGTCGCGGAAGCCGCCGCTCAGGTCGTCCAGTGCGATCACGGTGTGGCCCTTGGCGAGCAGTTCCTTCACGAGGTGGGCGCCCATGAAGCCGGCGCCGCCGGTGACGAGGGAAACAGGCATGGAGAAGCGTTGCGTTATGGGCGGTAAAGATGGGAGCCCACCGCGAAGACGTGCAGGGTTGCCTGTAATGTCCGTTCGATCAGCCCGCCGATCGAGCGAAGGGGTGCTCAGTTGAAGAGCTTGCCCAACATGCCCTTGGCCATGTCCGCGATGCCCCCGCCCAGCAGGCCCTGCAGGTTGGCCGCATTGCCGCCGATCTTGTCGCTGAGCAAACGGGTGAGCATCGGCATCACCAGGGCGCTAACGGCGCCGGCCTTGCCCGCATCCAAACCCACCTGGCCGGTCAGCTTGCCTTGGAACACCGTGCCGATGGTGCTCAGCAGGTTGTCCGCCTTGGGGGAGTTCTGAGCGCTGCTGAAGAGGTTGAGCACATCGTCCATCCCGAAGCCATCGCCCCCGCCGATCACCTCTTTCACACTGTCCGCAGCAGCGCTGAGGCTGCCGTTGGTCTGGTCGGCATTGAGCCCGGCCTTTTGCATGAGTTCGGGGCCCACTTGGCTCTTCAACTGGTCGAGGATCTGATCGAACATGGCAACGGTCTTTGGGTGATTGTAGGCCTTAGGACGACGAAGTTAATGGACGTCACCTCCAGCGGTCGGATCGCTGGCTGTGCGGTATGACGAGCCTTTGGGGACTTACCCATTGCTCCGGTACCCGGAACTCCAGACGTCCGAACCGGTCGATGGCAGATGAACGCCCCCCACCCCCACCTTTGCGCCAATGGCCGCCCCCCGCTACATCCCGCGCTGGATGATCCTGGTGATCGACCTCGGCCTGTGCCTGGTGAGCTTGCTGGTGGCCTATCAGCTGCGCTTCAACTTCCAGGTGCCGGCCCACGAGTACGCGCTGCTGAAGCCGGTGCTGCCGGTGTTCCTGCTGGTGCGGCTGTTCAGCTTCTGGAGCATGCGCATCCACCGGCAACTGGTGAAGCACACCAGCACCGAGGACGCGCGGCGCATCTTCCTCACCGTGCTCGGCGGCAGCCTGGGCTTGGGCGTGCTGGGGCTGCTGCGCTATGCGCTGGTGGACGGGCTTTACCTGCTGCCCACGTCCGTTCTGGTCATCGACTTCCTGGGCACGGCCATGCTGCTGATCACCTCGCGCATCGGGGTGAAGCTGTACCACCTGCGCAACCAGGGCAGCGGCAAGGACGCCGTGTCCGTGGTGCTGTACGGCGCGGGCGCCGCCGGCCTCATCACCAAGCGCACGCTGGAGCGCGATGGCAGCGCCCGTTACCGGGTAGTGGCCTTCGTGGACGACGATGCCCGCAAGGCCGGCCAACGGCTCGAGGGTGTGCCCATCCGCCCCACGGCCGAACTGCCGCGCCTGCTGGCCGCGGATACGGTGCACCAGGTGATCATCGCCATCCAGCAGCCCGATCCGGAGAACCGGCGGCGGGTGGTGGACCATTGCATGGCGGCGCGGGTGCAGGTGCGCACCGTGCCACCGGTGAACGACTGGATCAACGGGGAACTGAGCAGCGGCCAGCTGCGCGAGGTGCGCATCGAGGACCTGCTCGGTCGTGCACCGATCACGCTGGACGATGCGCTCGTGCGCCAGCGATTCCAGGGCCGCCGCGTGCTGGTGACCGGTGCGGCCGGCAGCATCGGCAGCGAACTGGTGCGGCAGCTCACCGCCCTGGGAGCGTCCCACACCACCTTGGTCGACATCGCCGAAAGCGCCCTCTACGACCTGGAGATGGAACTGCTGCGCAAGGGACGCGCAGCCATCCGGGTGGTGATCGCCGATGTGCGGGACCGCGCCGCGCTTGACCGGGTGATGGCGGAGGAACGGCCGGAGATCGTGTTCCACGCGGCGGCTTACAAGCATGTGCCCCTGATGGAAGCGCATCCCGACCAGGCCGTGCGCACCAACGTGCTCGGCACCCGCAACGTGGCCGACCTATGCCGCGCTCATGGCGTGGAGGAGTGCGTGCTCATCAGCACGGACAAGGCCGTGAACCCGACCAGCGTGATGGGCGCCTCCAAGCGCGTGGCCGAGCAATACGTGCAAGGCCTGGGCGAGGGAACCGGCACCCGCTTCGTCACCACCCGCTTCGGCAACGTGCTCGGCAGCAACGGCTCGGTGATCCCGCTCTTCCGCCAGCAGATCGCCGAGGGCGGACCGGTCACCGTGACCGATCCCGAGGTGACGCGCTTCTTCATGACCATCCCGGAGGCTTGCCGGCTGGTGCTGGAGGCCGCCACCATGGGCAAGGGGGGCGAGATCTACGTGTTCGACATGGGGCAGCCCGTGCGCATCCAGGACCTGGCGGAGAAGATGATCCGCTTGAGCGGTAAGGAACCCGGACGCGACATCGCCATCGTGCACACGGGGCTGCGTCCGGGCGAAAAGCGCTTCGAGGAGCTGCTGGCCACGGCCGAGAACACCCTGCCCACGCACCATCCGCGGATCCTCATCGGCCGTGTGCGCGCCGTGGACCCGGCCCATGTGGCGCGCGGTGTTGCGGACCTGATCACCCTGGCCGAGGCCGGGGACCGCGAAGCATGCCGCCGCGCGCTGCGCGACCTGGTACCGGAGTACGCCCCCGTGTGATGGATACCTTCGCGCCCCTTTCCATGCGCCCATGACCCGCGACAAGAACCTCGAACTGGCCCGTTTGCAGAAGGAGATCGGCGACCACATCGGCGTGGGTCCGGACAGCCTTGTGTTCAACTTCGAGGAGACCGGCAACGGGAGCAAGACGAAGCTCTTCCTCATCACCATCAATCCGCGGCACGACCAGAGCTTCCTCTTCCACGCCACGGAGGGCAGCGACCGCATGGATGCCCTGCGGAGCATGCTGGACTACGTGAAGAACTACAAGGAACGCACCAGCAGCTACACCGTGCAGTGGAGCACCCGCGGCCAGAACACGCTGCAGACCTCCTATTTCCGTGCGAAGAACGTGCTGGAGGCGCTGGACAAGCTCTTCTACGACCGGGACCCCAACAGCATCACCGTGTTCTCGGTGATCCTGAACCCGATCTCCTGATCAACGCCCTCACCGGGCACCGACATCCGCATGCGCACCACGACCGTCATCCAGGTCCGCTTCAACGACATCGACATGGCGGGGCACGTGCATAACGCCGTGTACCTGTCCTTCTTCGAACAGGCCCGCATGGACCTGCTGCGGGCCTTCATCGCCAAGGACCACGACTGGAAGGCCGAGGGGCTGATCCTGGCCCGCAACGAGGTGGACTACCGCAAGCCGGTGCACCTGCGCGACGCCGTGGAGGTGGAATGCTGGTGCAGCAACATCGGCAGCAAGAGCTTCGAGCTGAGCTATGCGCTCTTCGTGCGCCGCCCCGATGGCAGCCGCGACCTGCACACGCAGGGACGCAGCGTGATGGTGTGCTTCGACTACCGGACCAATGCCAGCACCACCGTGCCGGAGCACTGGCGGAAGGCCCTCAACCGCTTCATGGAAACGGAATGAACCTGCGCAGCGCCCTCCCCACCGCCGGGCTTGTCCTGCTCGCCGCCGTTCTCGGTGGCTGCACCGAGCAGCAGATCCTGGGCACCATGGACGCCATGAAGAACGGCGGCGCCGCACCGCTGTCCAACGGCGAAGTGGTGAGCGGCCTGAAGGAGGCCCTGCGCGTGGGCACCGAACGCAGCGTGAGCCTGGCCTCGGCCGTGAACGGCTTCAACGGGAACGCGCTGATCCGCGTGCCCTTCCCGGAGGATGCCATCAAGGTGCGGAACACGCTGATGGACCTGGGGTTGAAGAAACCGGTGGAGGACTTTGAGCTGACGCTGAACCGTGCCGCGGAGGCCGCCGCCAAGGAGGCGGTGCCCGTCTTCGTGGAGGCGATCACCAGCATGAGCATCGCCGATGGTTTCGCGATCCTGCGCGGCGGCGAGAACGCGGCCACGAACTACCTGAAGGAGAAGACCACCGCCGCCCTGCTGGCGAAGTTCCGCCCGGTGGTGGAGAAGGCCACCCGGCAGGTGGCCCTCGCCCAATACTGGAAACCGGTGGCCGACGCCTACAACACGGCCACGCTGCTTACCGGCGGCAAGGCCGTGGAACCCGACCTGGACGCCTATGTGACGCGCAAGGCCGCCGATGGCCTCTTCGTGCTGCTGGCCAACGAGGAGAAGAAGATCCGGCAGGATCCGCTGGCCCGCACCACGGACCTGCTGCGCCGCGTGTTCGGCGCGCAGTGAACGCCGCCCGAAGCGGCACCGCCGCTTACCTTGGCCCCATCTCAATGCCCATGGGTCTTCTCGGTCCGCGCACCTTCCCCGATCCCGTTGTGAACCCGAACGCCACGGAGTTCGAGGTGAACAACTGGATCATCTCCGAATTCGTGCTCCGCAAGCTGGTACCGGTGGTGGGGATCCACCCCTTCCCGCTGAACGAACTGATGCTGATGGCCGGCGCGGTGTGCCGGTTCCGTCCGGGGTTGATCCTGGAATGGGGCACGCACACCGGGGTGTCGGCGCGTGTGTTCCGGGAGACCATCGTGGCCTTCGGCATCCCGAGCGCCGTGCATTCCGTGGACCTGCCCGACGACGTGCACCACGGCGAGCACCCCCGGAAGCAACGGGGCAAGTACGTGCGCGGCTTGAAGGAAGTGACCCTCCACCAAGGCGACGGGGTCACGCGTTCCCTGGAGCTCTGCGACCAACTGGCCCCTGCGGGCACGGTGCTCTTCTACGTGGACGGCGACCACAGCTACGCCAGCGTCTCACGCGAGCTCACCGCCATCCTCGACGCACGCCCTGACGCCATCGTGCTGCTGCACGACACCTTCTACCAATCCGCGGATTCCGGTTACAACATCGGTCCGCACCGGGCCGTGCAGGATGTGCTGGCCGGGCGCTCGCGCAACTACAAGCTCGTGCGTACCGGCACCGGCCTGCCGGGGATGACCCTCCTCTATCCGGACGGTGCCCACCCATCGGCCCGCTGAAGCCAAACGCCATGCGCCCCATCACCCTTACCGAGCCCGGCACGGTACTGCCCGAGAGCGAGCTGATCCTGAACCCGGACGGCAGCGTGTACCACCTGGCCCTGCGGCCCGAACACATCGGCGACCTTGTGCTGGTGGCCGGCGACCCCGGGCGCATCGCGCTGATCAGCCAGCGCTTCGATCACATCGAGCACCGCAGCCAGAACCGTGAGTTCGTGGCGCATACGGGCACCCTGCGCGGCAAGCGCATCACGGCGCTGGCCACCGGCATCGGCACGGACAACGTGGACATCGTGATGGGCGAGCTGGACGCCCTGGTGAACATCGACCTGGAACGGCGCACGCCCCGCGCGCAGCAGCGTGCGCTCACCATCGTGCGCATGGGCACCTGTGGTGCCCTGCAGGAGGACATCCCCGTGGACACCTTCGTGGTGAGCCACGCCGGCCTGGGTCTGGACAACGTGATGCACTACTACGCGCACGAACAGACCGACGATGAGCTGCGCATGTGGCAGGCGGTGCTGGGCCACCTGGACTGGCCGGACAACCTGCCCGTGCCCTACCTGGCCATGGGCGATCCGGAACTGGTGCGGCTGCTTGGCGAGGACAACCACATCGGTCTTACGGCCACCAGTGGCGGCTTCTATGGTCCCCAGGGAAGGCAGCTGCGCGCCGTGCCCAGCGTGCACGAACTGAACGAGCAGATGGGCACCTTCCGCTTCCGCGACGAACGGAGCGGCCGCGACATCCGCATCACCAACTACGAGATGGAGACCAGTGCGTTGTACGGCCTCAGCGGCCTGCTCGGTCACCGCGCCTGCACCATCTGTTCCGTGGTGGCCAACCGGCTGCGCAAGGAATACAGCAAGGACCACCACGCCGCCATCAACCGCATGATCGACCAGGTGCTGGACCGGCTGGTCCCCTGATCCGGGGCCATCTTTGTCGTCGACGCATGTCCGCGCACCGCATCATCATCGAACCCGGCACGGTGGACCGCCATTACTGGCGCGACCTGTGGACCTATCGCGGCCTGTTCGGGTTCCTGGCCTGGCGGGACATCCTGGTGCGCTACAAGCAGACCACCATCGGTGTGCTCTGGGCCGTCATCCGGCCCTTGCTCACCCTGCTGGTGATGGCCTTCGTGGGCTGGTTGTTCGGAAGCGAAGTGCCCGGCCAGGTGCCCCGGTTGATCCTGGTGGGCGCCGCCACGCTGCCGTGGACCTTCTTCAGTTCGGCGTTCAGCGATGCGGCGAACAGCCTGGTGGTGAACAGCAACCTGCTGACCAAGGTGTACTTCCCCCGCCTGGTGGTGCCCGTGAGCGCGGTGATCGTCTGCCTGATCGATCTGCTCATCTCCTTCATCATCCTGCTGGTGTTGATGTTCGTCTACCGCTTCGTCCCGGACCAGCGCATCCTGCTGCTGCCCCTGTTCATCGGGCTGGCCCTGATGACCGCGCTGGGCGCGGGGCTGCTCATCGCCGCGCTCAATGTCAAGTACCGCGACTTCCGGTACATCATCCCCTTCATCGTGCAGTTCGGGCTCTATGTGTCGCCGGTGGCCTTCGCGAGCTCCGATGTGCTCACCCATCCCCGCATCCCGGAATTCGTGAAGGTGCTGTACACCTTGAACCCCGTGGTGGGCGTGATCGACGGGTTCCGGTGGTGCCTGCTGGGTGGCCAGGTGGACCTGTATCTGCCAGGGTTCCTGACCTCCGTGGGCATCAGCGTGGTGCTCCTGATCGTGGGCATCCGCTACTTCCGCAACACCGAGCGCAGCTTCGCCGATGTGATCTGATCGCCATGGCCGCACCGATCATCACCGTGGAGCACCTGAGCAAGCGCTATCGCTTGCGCCAGGACCGCAGCCGGAGCTACACCGCCCTGCGCGATGTGCTCGCCGAACGGGCGCGTGGCCTCTTCAAGGCCAGTGCGCGGGGCGTTGTGCATGAGGAGCTGCTCGCACTGCGCGATGTGAACTTCTCCATAGCCGCAGGTGAGCGGGTCGGGATCATCGGCCGCAACGGTGCGGGGAAGAGCACCCTGCTGAAAGTGCTGAGCCGCATCGTGCCCCCCACGAGCGGCCGCATCACCATTGACGGCCGGGTGGCCAGCCTGCTGGAGGTGGGCACCGGGTTCCATCCGGAGCTCACCGGCAGGGAGAACATCTTCCTGAACGGGGCCATCCTGGGCATGAACAGGGCGGAGATACGGGCCAAGTTCGACGAGATCGTGGCCTTCGCCGAGGTGGAACGTTTCCTGGACACCCCGGTAAAACGCTACAGCAGCGGCATGTACGTGCGCCTGGCCTTCGCCGTGGCGGCCCACCTGGAACCCGAGATCCTCATCGTGGACGAGGTGCTGGCCGTGGGCGATGCGGACTTCCAGAAGAAGTGCATCGGCAAGATGCGCGACATCAGCACCGGCCATGGGCGCACCATCCTCTTCGTAAGCCACAACATGGGCGCCATCCGCACCTTCTGCGATCGGTGTCTGTACCTGGAATCCGGCAGCGTGCGTGCGGACGATCGCACCGACAAGGTGCTGCCGCTCTACTTCGGGCTCGGCAACCGGTCCGAAGTGGAAGGCTTCACCATCGCCGCCACCCCGGAGGATCCCTCCGGCGAGTGGGTCACCGGCAGCCGCATGCACATCGATATCCGCTGGGCGGAGGGGCGCTACGCCCCGGGCTGGCATGCGGACATCGCGTGCTACAGCCTCGATGGCGCCAAGCTCTTCGCGCTCCAGAGCCACACACTTCCCGGCTTCACATCGGCGGACCCGCGGGCCTGTGGCATCCGCTTCAGTGTGCTGAACGCCGGTCTGGTGGACCGCGACATCCGCCTGGACGTGGGTGTGCGGCCCAACGAGAACCGGCCCTACGACACCGTGATCGAGAACGCCCTGCTGCTCTCGCCCAGCGTGCGCGGCATCGAGCACAACCGCGTGCCCGATGTGCTGCTCGTCCCCCCCGCCACATGCAGCCCGATCAGCGCATAGGCAACACCACGCTCGTGGACCAGTCCTACTGGGACCGGAGCTATGCCGACATGGCCCCCACGGTGGCGCCGCCCGGCGATGCGGTGCGCACCTGGTTGGAGACGCACATCCCCCGCCCCTCCGGTGAACAACATGTGCTGGAAGTGGGCTGCTTCCCGGGCCGGTACCTCGGGGTCCTTGGTCAGCTCGGCTACACGGTACATGGGATCGACCTCACGCCGGCCGTAAGTCGGATGAAGCCCGGCCTCGACGCGCTGGGGCTCCGCACCGGCGACTTCCACGAAGCGGACTTCCTGTCCTTCGAGCCCGGCAGGCGCTACGACGTGGTCTGCTCCTTCGGCTTCATCGAACATTTCCAGGACTGGGCCGCCGTGCTGCGCAAGCATGCCGCGCTTGTAGCCCCCGGTGGACAGATCATCATCGAGACCCCGAACTTCCGGGGGGCCGTGCAACAGCTCTTCCATCGTTGGCTCGACGCCGAGAACCTGAAGCGCCACAACCTGGCCGCCATGGTGCCGGAGGCCTGGGCCGATGTGCTGCGCGCGGAAGGCTTCACCGTGGAGCGCGCAGGGTACTTCGGGCCGTTCGACTTCTGGCACGACAGCGGTGGAAGCGGACTGGGTCGCCGGGTCGGCTTCGGGCTGCTCCGCCTAATCTCGCCGTTGCTCAAACGCTTGCCGGAAGGCTCGGCCACATGGTCGCCCTATGCCGGGCTCATCGCCCACAAGCGTTGATGCCATGGATCGTGGTGGAGCAGCGCCCGTGATCACCCGGCTGGCCGGTGGGCTTGGTAACCAGTTGTTCCAGTACGCGGCCGGCAAGTCCCTGGCGGAGCACTTGGGTGCTCCCCTCCTGCTGGACCGTTCGCACCTGGACCATCCGCCGGACCCCGGCGCAACGCCCCGCAGCTATGCGCTGGATGCCTTCCGCATCCCGGACGCCATCGCCACGGCGGAGCAGATAGCCGAGTTGGAGGCCTCGCGTGGCCGCAGCGGCCTGAGCCGACGCTGGCGGCGCATGACCGGAAGTGACCGGGTGTGGCATGAACGCAGCAAGCACTTCGACACCGGCTTCTTCACGCTGCGGGCACCGGTGCTGCTGGTGGGGCATTGGCAATGTGCGCGGTACTTCGAAGCGATCGCTAGGCCGCTGCGCGAGCAATGGCTCGTTCCTGCGGAAGCCCCGGATGATCGGAACCGCACGCACGCCGCAGCGATCGCCGCCTGCAGCGCTCCTGCCAGCCTGCATGTACGGCTCGGGGACTACCTGCACGATGCCCGGACAGCCGCATACCATGGGCTTCTTCCGCAGGAGTACTATGCCGCAGCAGCGGAACATGCGGTTGAACGCGCGGGCGTGGACCACTTCTTCGTGTTCTCCGACGAGCCCGAGCGTGCCGCCCAACGGTTGCGCCTGCCCCGACCAATGACCCTCGTCCACCACAACAGCGGACCGCAGGCGCACTGGGACCTTTGGCTCATGCGTCAGTGCCGTCACCACATCATCGCGAACAGCAGCTTCAGCTGGTGGGGCGCTTGGTTGAACCCCATGCCGGATAAACTGGTCGTTGCGCCCCGACAGTGGTTCGCCGACCCCGGCATCACGCACGATCTGCTCCCACCGACATGGACCGCCCTTTGAAGATCGTGCATTGCGTGGAGGGTTATCCGCCTTCCCAGGGCGGCATGGCCGAAGTGGTCCGCCAGTTGAGCGAGCGCATGGCGGCGCAGGGCCATCACGTCACCGTGTTCACCTCCGCGCATGCCGAACGTCCTGATGGCGTGCTGAACGGCGTGCATGTGCGCGGCTTCGCCGTTACCGGCAACATGGTGCGCGGCATGCATGGAGCTGTGGACGCCTATCGGGAGGCCGTGATGCGCTCCCAAGCGGATGTGGTGGTGCTCTTCGCGGCCCAACAGTGGGCAACGGATGCGCTCATCGATCGGCTGGGCGACCTACCCGGGCGGAAGCTCTTCGTACCCACGGGCTTCTCCGGCCTGAACGACGCGGCCTACGCGGACTATTTCCGGCGGATGCCCGAATGGCTCCAAGCCATGGACCTCAACATCTTCCATTCCACCACCTACCAGGATGTGGTGTTCGCCCGAGCACATGGCGCGGTACGGTCGACCCTGATCCCGAACGGCGCGGCCGAAGAGGAGTTCAACGGACCGCCGACCGTGGATGTGCGCCGTGAACTCGGCATCGGCGCGGCGCCACTGATCGTGCATGTGGGCAGCTACACAGGCCTGAAGGGGCAACGCGAGGCCATGGCGATCCACACGGAAGCGGATGTCCCCGGGGCCGTGCTGCTGCTGATCGGCAACGGCAATGCACGCCTTGAGCAGCAGTACCGGACCCATTGGCGTTTCCTGCGGATCCGGGCGCTTGCACGGTGGCGCCGCCGCCGGGTCATCTTCCGGGAATGGGACCGCGAACGCACGGTGGCCGCCATGAAGCAGGCCGACCTGTTCCTGTTCCCCAGCCAGGTGGAATGCTCCCCCATCGTCCTCTTTGAATCGGCCGCAGCGGGGGTGCCCTTCCTGGCGAGCGAAGCCGGCAATGCTGCGGAGATCGCCGCATGGACCGGAGCAGGCGCCACCATCCGCGGCGAACGGGACCCCGCAGGCCGCGTGCATGTGGACGTGCGCACCGGTGCCCGCCTGCTGACCGAATGGATGCGCGACCCGCAACGCCGCGAACAGGCGGGCGCGGCCGGACGTGCTGCATGGGCTGCGCGTTTCACCTGGGCCCGCATCACCCGGCAGTACCTGGATGCGTATGGCAGCACCCTCACCGCTCCCCGCCCATGACCGATCGCCGTCCCACGGTCACTGTTCTGCTGCCGGTGTTCAACAGCGCACGCTACCTGCGGGAGGCGCTGGATACGGTGCTGCAACAGACGTACACCGACCTTGAGGTGCTGGTCATCGAGGATGGCTCCACGGATGCGAGCGCGGCGATCCTCGGGACCATCAGCGATCCCCGGGTCCGCGTGATCCGGCATGCCACCAACCAGGGACTGATCCGTTCGCTGAACGAAGGGTTGTCCGAAGCGCGCGGCCGTTACATCGCCCGGATGGACGCCGACGACCGGATGCACCCGGAACGCATCGCGCAGCAGGTCGCGCACATGGACGCGCACCCCGAAGTGGCCGCGCTGGCCACGCGCGTGGAGTTCATCAACGCCGATGGTGAGGTCACCGGGCCTTGGGACTCGGACCAGGCCTGCGTGACGGAGGCAGCGATCGCGGCCATGATGCCCCGCACCAACTGCATCGCCCATCCGAGCGTGATGCTGCGCGCGGCCGACTTCCAACGGCTCCGCTACGATCCACGGCAGCCGGGCGCCGAGGATTGGGACCTGTGGCTGCGGAGCATGGCCGCCGGGCTGCGCATCGCCAAGCTGCCTGATGTGTTGTTGCAGTACCGGGTGCACGCGGCGAGCATCATGGCCGGCAGCAAGCGACAGGAGCCCCTTGAACGCCGCCTGCTGCGCACGCGGTGGCGCTTCCTCCGGTCCCAATTGCTGCGCGGCAACTTCGGCCGGGTGCAAAGTGCCGTGGCGTGGGCACAAGTACGCACGATCGCCCGGCACCTGAAGGTGAACGTCGTGCCGATGCTCAACCGGGACCTGTATCGTTCGCTCACCACATCGCCTTTCGCGCTCTGGCGCGAGCACCGGGCATTGAACAAGGCGCTGGCCGCTTGGCAGGGCGACCTGCTCATGCTGCTCCCCTCCCCCAGCACCGGCGGGGCCGAGCGGATGCTGGCCGATGTGAGCGCGGTGCTCAAGGATGCCCGGCCGTTGATCCTGTTCACGGGTGATGCACGTGACCACGGATCCCTTGATGAATACCGGAAGCACGGGATCACCTGCGAAGTGCCCCGGCTTGCGCGCCACCCGTTCACGCGCGCAAGGCTGCGGAGGCGCCTGACCGAAGCGCTCGAGGTGCGGCCGCGGGCCGCGGTGCTCGGCTCCTTGAGCGCCTTCTTCTTCGACCTGCTGCCGGAACTGCCTGAACAGGTGCGCGCCTTTTACATCCAGCATGCCTTCCTGTACCAGCCCGCGGGCAACAAGGCGTTCAAGGCCTGGCTGCCCCGGCTTGGCCGTGTGGACCGGTTCATCTTCGTTGCGCGCCAGGCCATGGCCGAGTTCGATCGGTTCCTCTTCGCTCACCACGTACCCCGCGCTCAGCGTGCCCGGTCCATCTTCATCCCCAACATGGTGCACCGCTTCCACGCGCCGGCGGAGCACGACCGTGTGGGCGTCCTTTGGGTGGGCCGTGATTCCCCGGAGAAGCGGCTTCATCTGTTCCTGCAGCTTGTGGAAGCACTGGGCAAGCGGATCCCGGACCGTTTCCACTTCACACTGGTAGGACCGGTGCCCGAACGAGCGCCAGGGGACGTACGCTTCCACGGCCTGGTCACCGATAAACAGGAGCTCTCGGACATCTACCGCGCCCATGACGTGCTGGTGCTGACCAGTGAGCGCGAGGGTTTCCCGATGGTGGTGATGGAGGGCATGGCGCACGGGCTCGCGGTGGTGAGCACCCCGGTGGGCGACATTCCCGTAAGGCTGCGCGCGGACCACGCCGTCCTCACGGAAAGCGTGGACAGCGAAGCGGTGCTGGAGCAGATGGTCGCCGCGCTCACGGCGCTCGCGAACGATCCGGAGCGCTTGCGCCGGATGCGGAAGGATGCCTTTGCAGAGGCCCAGCGGTCCTTTGCGCCGGAGGCGTTTGCGCGTGCCTATCGGGATCTTTTGACCAGTCCGCGCGCAGCAACCTGATCCATCGCGGCGGCCACGAACGCGTCCCAGGTGAAGTGACGCTCGAAACGGGCACGTGCCGCTGCACGCATGCGCTGCCAGCGCTCGGGATCGTGCACAAGCTCCTCGATCCGCAACGCATAGGCCGCTCCGCCGGCCTCGGGGTCCAGTAGGAACCCGGTGACGCCATCATCGATGATGGTCGGCACGCCGCCTGTGCGCGGGCCCAGTGCCGGTATGCCGTACGCAGCCGCCTCGCAGAACGCGATCCCGAAGGCCTCGAACCGGGTGGGCAGGATGAAGATGTCCGCGGTGCGGAGGTGCTCCAGCAGGCGTGCATGCTGCCGGGGATCCCGCTTGTCCAGGAATCCCTCGCGCACGACATCGGGGTCGTTCACCTCCGCCGGCACCGTGCACCCGCACACCACCAGCCGGGCGCGGATGTTGCGCCGCTTGAGGTCCTTCAGCGTGTCATAGGCCACTGGACCGCCCTTGTTCACCCAGTCCACACCGATGAACAGCAGCGTCAGCGTATCCGGAGGAAAGCCCCGCGGTGGCGGCGGTGGCGGCACAGGATCCAGGTTGGCGCCCATGGGGATCACCACGATGTCCTGCGCGCGCGCAGGCAGGGCCTTGCGCGCTGCGGCGGCGGCCCATTCCGAGGTATAGATGGTGAGCTGTGCGTTCGCCAGTGCGTCCAGCTCCAGGGCCAGGCTCTGTCGCCGCGACCAGGGCAGCAGGTCGCGCAGCACCGCATGGTAGTCCAGCGCGCCGTGCACACTGCGGTCATTGAAGTGCACGATCGGCAGCCGGGTGCGCAAGCGGGCGATGGCACTGAGCCCGGCCGGCGCCAGCAGGATGTCGGCCTCCACGTCCTTCAGCCGGCGCTCAATGGCCCGTGCGTAGGCCTTGGCCATGGGGACCGAATCGCGGTAATGGAACCGCTTTCCGAGCAGCCGAAGGGAAAACTGGTTCAGCAGGCGGCACAGGAAGAGCAACGGTTGCGGTCGCAAGGGCCCGATCGCGATCACCCGGTGCCCTGCCCGCTCCAGCGCTTCCACCAAGTGGAAGTGGATGCCGCTCCACGCGCGCTTGTCCGCCGGGTCGTCCACACTGACGTAGGCGATGGTGAGCAGCCGCATGGCGCGAAGATCGCCATCAACAGCGGCGTGGTCGAAAAAGTGGTCGGAGGTCCCACACCCACCCCATGGGGCCGGGTACTTTGGCCCGGCGACCAACGCTTTCCGCGTGAGCGAAACCGAGATCCAGGCCCTGATCAACCTGATCGACGATCCGGACGAGACCATCTACGTGCAGGTGCGCGAGCGGATCCTGGCCGTTGGCGCACCGGCGGTGGCGGCCTTGGAGCGGGCCTGGGAACACGATGACCTGGGCGATCTCTTCCGGAACCGCATTGAGGACATCCTGCACACCATCCACCTCGACGTCACTTACCAACGCTTGAAACGTTGGCGCGATGCTGGTGCGGAGGACTTGCTGGAGGGTGCGCTGGCCATCTGCCATTACCGTTACCCGGAATTGGAGGACCAACGCGTCCGGTCCCGGTTGAACGCGCTACGGCAGGACATCTGGCTGGAGTTGAACGATAACCTGACCGCTTTCGAGAAGGTGCGTGTGTTCAACCACATCTTCTTTCAGGTGCACGGATTCCAGGGCAACAAGCGGAACTACCACGCCCCGCAGAACTGCTACCTCAATGAAGTGCTGGACAGCCGGAAGGGGAATCCCCTGTCACTGGCCATCATCTACCAGGTGATCGCCGAGGAGCTGGACATGCCCTTGAAGGGGGTGAACCTGCCGAACCACTTCGTGCTGGCCTGGATGGACGACACCGGCATGGCCCCGGGCACCCTCGGGCACAAGGAGGTGCTCTTCTATGTGAACGCCTTCAGCCAAGGCGATATCCTGGGGAAGAACGAGATCGACGAGTTCCTGCGGAAGTTGAACATCCCCGCCGAGGAGCAGTTCTTCCTGCCCTGTACCAATGCCGAGATCATCCGCCGGCAGCTGAACAACCTGAAGAACAGCTACGAAAAGCTGAACGACCCCGACCGGGTGGCGGACATCCAGCACCTGCTGTCCCTGTTCCAGGATTGACCCCGGGGACCGGGGCACCGGCCTTGGTCAACATGCCGGGATGCTTGGTTCGGACCGTGACGGTCCGTGATTACCTTGCGCATCCTTAACACTGTCCAAAACCACAGACATGAAGAAACTGTACGCATTCGCAGCGGGCCTGTTCCTGATCGGCCAGGTGCGCTCGCAGGTGGTGGTCAACGTCCTTGAACCACTGAGCTTGGAAGGTGATGTGACCAGTACCTGGGCCAAGCCTGATCAAGGCTGGGGCACGCCTGACATGACCATTCTTGCCAATGGCGTCACGGATACGCTGGCGCTCGCCTTTGATGGCAGCGCGGCTGACAGCCTTTGCTGTGAATCCATCATCAACCGCGAGGACATCGAAGGCAAGATCGCGGTGTTGTACCGGGGCACCTGCAACTTCTCCCTGAAGGCGCTGAACTGCCAGGACAGCGGTGCGGTGGCTGTGATCATCATCAATAACGTAGCGGATGCCCCCATTGAAATGGGCGCAGGCACTTACGGGGCCGATGTCACCATTCCGACCTTCCTGGTCGCGCAAGCCGGCGGGCAGGCCATCGCGGATGCCCTGGCCAACGGCGAGACCGTGGTGGCTTACCTGGGCAACAAGACCGGCCTGTACGACTTCGACCTGGGCTTCCTGGGACCGGACATCCTGCTGCCGCCGAGCGCGGCCCAGCCCGCCCTGCTGTGCCAGAACTCCACGGAGTACGCGCCCACCTTCGGCGCCTGGATCCGCAACTATGGCAATGAGGACCAGACCCTGGTGACCCTGAACGTGACCGTGGACCTGGCCGGAACGGGCGTGGTGTACAACGAGACCTCCGCTCCGGTGGACATCCTCTCCGGCGACAGCGCGTTCGTGGAGATGCCGGTGCTGAACCTGGCCTCCTACGGTGGTCAGTACACCATCACCTACACGGCCTCGTCGCCTGCGGCGGAGGAATACGCTTCGGACAACAGCTATGTGGCCACCCTGAACATCGGTAGTGTCTACAGCCTGTCGGAAGTGGATGCGAACGGTGCGCCCACGAGCACGGCCGCTGTGCGTCCCTCCACCCCGGCCGGTACCTACACTTACTGCGTGCATTTCCGCGATGCCAACGCGAGCCGCGCCGCGGCCACGGGCATGACGGTGCTCGCCGCCGTGAACGCTCCGGCCTCCCTGGCCGGTGAGATCCTGATCGTGCAGGCGTTCGAATGGGCCGATGAGTTCACGGGCATCAGCGATGCCAACTTCGACATCGCCACGCTGAACGAACTGGCCAACGTGGAGCACATCATCGATCCGGACACCACCCGCTACTCGGCCTTCATCCCCTTCACCGAGCCCATCCAGTTGGTGGACAACCAGCGCTACCTCTTCTGCGTGGCCACGGACAACCCGGACAACGTGTTCCTCGGCAGCGCGGATGAGCCGAACTACGAGACGAACGAGGAGTTCTATGACCAGCCGCACGCCCCCCTGCAGAACGGCGCGGATTGGAGCATCGGCTTCGCCGGCACCATCAGCTCGAACTGCGTGCACATGATCGATGCGAACACGATCGGCATCGCCGAGCGAGAGGAGACGGTGGGCACGCCCTTCCCGAACCCCACGGTGGACCAGCTGCACATCCCCTTCAAGCGTGCGGTGAAGAACGCCCAGCTCCGCATCGTGAACCCGGCCGGCCAGACGATCTCCACCCAGCAGGTGTCCACGGAGATGGGCCAGCTGGTGGTTGATGTGAAAGGCATCGCGCCCGGCACCTACACCTTCGACCTCACCCAGCTCGACGGCACGCGCAGCACCTTCCGCGTGGTGGTGGCCCGCTGAACCAACTGAACGGTACGAACGCCCGTCCGGACCTTCCGGACGGGCGTTCGGCTTTTGGGGCATCAGGCCGCCCGGCCACCGAAACCGGTGAGCACGCGGCGCACGGTGATGAGCAGGATGCGCAGGTCCAGGGCCAGCGACCGTTCCTGCACGTAGCGCAGGTCCAGGGCCAGCTTCGCCGGCAGGATATCCTCGATGTAGGTGCGCTCGGGATCGCTGGAACGCGCCAGGATCTCGTTCTCGTCGATGTAGTCGATGCTGGCCATGCCGGTGATCCCGGGGCGCACATCGAGCACCTTGCGCTGCTCCGGCGTGTACAGCGCCACATAGCGCGGCACCTCGGGCCGTGGACCCACAACGCTCATGTCCCCCACCAGCACGTTCCACAGCTGCGGCAGCTCGTCCAGCTTCGTCTTGCGCAGCCAATACCCTACAGCGGTCACGCGCGGATCACGCCCGCCGATGGTGAGCTGACCCTTCGCCTCGCTGCCCGGGCGCATGGTGCGGAACTTCAGCAGCCGGAATTCGCTCCCCCCCCGCCCCACACGCACCTGGCGGAAGAACGCGCCGCCCGATGAGGTGAGCGCCACGGCGAGCGCGAAGGCCAGCAGCAGTGGAGACAGGAACACCAGCAGGACCGCTGCGAAAGCGATATCAAAGGCGCGCTTCATGCCCCCAGTACCTCGGCCACGGACGCGCGCGCAGCTTCCACCACCGTGTCCACCTGGGCATCGCTCAGGTCGTAGTACACCGGCAGGCTGATCTCCCGTGCATAATGCCGGTAAGCGTTCGGATGGTCCTCGATGCGGTAGCCCAGCCGCTTGTACGCGGTGAGCAACGGCAGCGGTTGGAAGTGCACGTTCACGCTCACCGCACGCTGCGCGATGGCCTCGATCACGGCATCGCGCTGCGGCTCGGAGGCGGCGGTGAGCCGCAGCATGTACAGGTGGTAGGAGCTTTCCCGGAGATCATCCCGCAAGGTGGGCACCAGGAAACGGGGATCACCGCTGAACGCGGCGTGGTAGCGTTCGCAGATGGCCTTCCGGCGGACCAGGGTGTCCGCGTCGTAGCGGTCCAATTCCACCAGGCCGATCGCGGCCTGCAGGTCGGTCATGTTGCACTTCCAGCCGGGGAACTCTACATCGTAGCGCCAGGCCCCGGGCTTCGTCTTGGCCAGTGCGTCCTTGCTCTGCCCGTGCAGGCTCATGGTGTTGAAGAGCGCATAAAGGGCGTCCGCATCGAACGGCGCGGGCAGGTTGAACGCCAGGGCGCCACCCTCGGCCGTGGTGAGGTTCTTCACCGCGTGGAAGCTGAACCCCGTGATGTCCGCTTGGGCGCCCACTTTGCGACCGAGCAGGGTGGCCCCGAAGGAGTGCGCGGCATCGCTGAGCACCAGGGCGCGACCGAGCTGCGCCTGCACATCCCCGCGAGCAGTGAAGATGCCCCGCTGTTCCTCGGCGATGCGCATCACCGCATCCTGTGCAGCGGGCAGTCCACCGATGTCCACCGGGATGATGCATTTGGTACGCGGCGTGATCGCGCGGCGCAGGGCCTCCAGGTCCATGGTGAAGTCGTCGGCCACATCCACCAGCACGGGCCTGGCGCCCACATGCAGTACGATGTTGGCGGAGGCGCAGTAGGTGTAGCTGGGCACGATCACCTCGTCGCCCGGGCCGATACCGTACCAGCGCAACACCAGCTCGCACGCGTTGGTCCAGCTGTTCAGCGCGATGACGCGCGGCACACCGCAGTAGGCGGCCAGCTTCCGCTCGAATTCCTTCGTGCGGGGCCCGGTGGTGATCCATCCGGAGCGCAGGGCGTCGGAAACGGCCTGCACCACCTGGTCGTCGATGCGCGGAGGAGAGAACGGGATCATGGTGCGCTGGCCGGCGAAGTTCGGCCTTCAACTGCGGTCCACGGCATCAGACAGGCCATCACACTGAAGAAGAGCGCTCCGGCCTGCACTTCCAGCATGCTCTCCACGGTCCAGTTGGCCGCGGTGATCAGCAGGAACAGCGCCGCGAGGGCGCGGTGCGGCGAACGTGCGGAGAGCGGCACCAGCACCATGCCGAGGATCAGCAAGGCCCCGCCGATGCCGAGGCAGGCCGCGGTCTGCAGGAACTGGTCATGGGCATTGAGGCGGTGGTCCGCCGCACCCGTATAACCGGAGCGCTGGTAAGCCGCTACAAGCTCGTTCTTGATGTCACCGGTGCCTGTACCGAGCAGCGGGGCGGCGGTGAACAGGTCCCAGGCGGTGCCCCACGTGAGCCGTCGCACGCTGCTGCTGGTGGCCGAGGTGGGATCCGGAACTTGCGCCTGCGTGGCCTGCACCATCTCCAGCATCCGCTCGCGCGCATAGGGCGAGAAGGCCACCAGGCCACCGACCCCCAGAATGAACAGGGCCCCCATCGCCGCGAGGGAGCGGCGCACGACCGGATCGCCGCGCCGGATGACCAGGAGCACCGGCAACACCACGACGAGGATCCCCCACCCCATCTTGCTTCCGCATAGCACAACGCCCAGCACGAGCAATGCGAGCACGGCACTGAACGCCCAGCGGGGCCCTTCCGCCGGCCGCGGTAGCAAGCACCAGGCGCACAGCGCCACCGTGAGGTACATGGCGAAATAGCTCGGGTGCAGAAAGAGCGACCACCGCGAACTGAACACCTCCTGGGCCGGTTCGCCGTGCAGGGCGAGCACGCGCCAGGCCGCTGCCACGGAACAGATGATCACCGCTGCGGCGTTGGCCCAGGCGAACACGCGCATCAACACAGGCAGGTGCTCCTCCGTGCGGTGGGCGGACCATGCGGCCAACAGGGGCAGCAGGAGCAACGGCAGCTTGATCTGCAGATCGAACGCGCCGAAGCCGAGGTCGTCCGTCCAGAGCATACCGATCCCGTGGTAGAGGTACAGGGCCATCATCCACGGCCAGGGACGCCGCAGGTCCAGTAGTATCGGTGCGATGCGCGCGCCCCGATGGTGGACGGCCAGCAGCCCGAAGGCGGCCACGGCGGCCAACGGGGCGGGCTCCGGCCACAGCGGCAACACCACCATCAGGACCAGCAGGGCCACGCCGGCCGGAAGGCCGTGCGCCTGCAGCAGCCGCTGCAGACCGGTCCAGGTGGATGCTGCGTCGTTCATGGCACCTTCGTTCCAGTGATGCGCAGGAGCTCCTCCCACAGGCGCGCGCTGATCCGTTCCCGGTCGAACGCTTGGCGAGCGTACTGGGCGCCGTTCGCACCATGCGCATGCATGAGCGCGGGTGCGTCGGCCAGCTGTTCGGCCTTTCGCGCCAGGTCGTCTGCATCCTCGGGGATGAAGGCCAGCCCGGCCTGCCCTTCGTCGATGAAGAGCGCCTTCGCCTCCCCCTCCACCCCCAACAACAGCGGCTTGGACAGGGCCAGCGCCTCGAAGATCTTGCTCGGGATGGCCCCCTTGAACAGGTCGTTCCGGCGCAAGGGCACCACCACGCCGCTCACCTCCCGCAACAGACCGATGAGTGCCGCACGGGGCATCTTCTGCACGAAATGGACACGCTGCAACGCGAGCCGGCCCGCCAGTTCCTTCAAGTTCCCGAGCTCGGGCCCGTCGCCGATCAGCAGGAAATGGATGTCCGCACGGTGCTTCAGGCGGTCGGCCGCATGTAGCACCACCTCCAGCCCCTGTGCATGGCCAATGATGCCGGCATAGGCGAACACGGTATCCGAAGGTCGTATCCCGAGCGCATCCAGCACGGTGCGGTCGGTCGGCGTTGCCAGGGCCTGCTCCATGGCCGCAAAGTCGACCCCGTTGGGCACCCACACCACCCGCTTGTCCGGGCAACGGGCCTGGATGTTGCGCACGATGCCCTGCGTCTGCCCGGTGATGAGCGCAGAACGCTGGTAGCAGCGCATCTCCAAGCGCTCGCTCAACCCGATCAGGGTACGGTTGGTCACCAGCCCCAACTGAACGGCGCTTTCGGGCCATAGGTCGCTCACGTTGAAGACGAGCTTCGCCCGCTTCGCACGCGCCAGCAGCATGGCCGTGATGCCGAGGAAGAGCGGGGGCGACTCCACCAGGAGCACGTCCGACCGCTTCAGCCGGAAGAGGCCCACCACCAAGGCGGTGAACACGAAGGAGAAGTAGTTGCAGAGCCGCCAGAAGATGGTCCGCCGCGCGCTCACGAGGATCCACGCACGGATGACGCGCAGTCCGTCCATGTCCTCCACGGCCGTGAAGCGTCCACGGTAGGCGGCATGTACACGCATCTCCGGGTAATTGGGCATGGCGGTGAGCACGGTGACCTCGGCCCCGCGCGCATGCAGCGATCGGGCCGTTGCGAACAGCCTGTTCTGCGGGGCTCCCACTTCCGGCGGGAAGTATTGCGTGAGCAGGATGAGCCTCATGGTCGCGCGGCTTTGGAAGCTCGTTCCAACACGGCGATGGCCAGGTCCACGCAGCGTTCCCGGTCGTATCGCTCCTCCACGAACGCGCGCGCTTCGCGGCCCATCCGTTCGCGCAGCCCCGCATCCCCGATCAGCCGGGCCAGCGCCTGCGCGGCAGCGGCCTCGTCGACCGGGGGCACAAGGAAGCCGGTACGTCCGTCCGCCACCACTTCCGGAAGCCCTCCCACGGCGGCGGCCACCACCGGCAGTCCGCAGGCCGCCGCCTCCACCACCGCCACACCGAAGCTCTCCGCACGGCTCAGCGCGCAGAAGATGTCGAAGCCCTGCAGGATGGCCGGCACCTCGGGGTGGGGTACGCGACCGAGGAAGACCACCGACCGGGCGATGCCGAGCCGCTCAGCTTGCTCCCGCAGGGCATCCCGTTGCGCGCCATCACCCACGATGCGCAGCTCCAACGCAACGTCCGGACACAATACCCGCAGTTCGGCGAAGGCGCCGATGAGCACATCCACACCGTAGACCGGCTCAAGCGACCGGACCGTGCCGATGACGAGTTTTCCACGGTCCTGACGAGGGGCCGGCGTGAACGTGTTCAGGTCCACGCCGAACGGCACCACCGTGGGCGTGGGCGCATCCGGGCAGACGGCCATGGTGCGGGCGGCCATGGCGTGGCTGGTGCTGATCAGGCAGGTGGCGCTGCGCAGGTTGTGCCGCACCAGCAGGCGATGCAGCAGCGACCGGTCGGGGAACTCGTAAACGTCGCTCCCCCATACGTTCAACACCACGGGCACACCGCGCACCCCTGCCGCCGTGGTCCCATAGCCGGACGCGTAATGGGCGTTCACCACATCGGGCCGCTCCTGCTCCACCAACTTCCGCAGCCTGGCGCGGTTGCGGAAGTAGCCGGTGTCGCCGGTGTGTTCCAATTGTTCGATGCGCACCCGTGCATCGAAACCGGGTATGGCCGGGTGCTGACTGGCGAGCACGACCTGCAGGCCCCGCTCCACGAAAGCACTGGCCCAATGCTGCGTGTGCACCGAACCGGCGGCCGCCAGCATGAGCACCTTCACGGCTCCACAGGTTTATGCAAGGCCACGGCGCGCAGGTGGGCCAGCACGCCGCGCACCTCCTCCTCCGCGGTCCCCTTCCCCATCACGTGCGCCTCCGAGGTGCGCCACCACAGGTGCTCGCGCACGTGGGCGTCCGTGCACACGATGCCCGCCGCGAAGAAGGCGGCCATCTGCGAGAAGAAGCCGCCCAGACCGGCGCGCATGGCCCCGGGCACACCGCTGCGCTTCAGGTCATCGCCCATGAAGGTGACCACCACCGGGAGCGGACTGGCGAGCACGGTCCACAGCGCGGCCACGGAGCCGTAGTAAACGTGCACCACGTCGGGTCGTGCCTTGCGCAGGACACGCTTGAAGCGGCGGCGCGAGGCCAGCAGGTGCACCAGCGACGTGCGGCTTTCCAGGTGGAAGAAGGTGACCTCGGCACCCAGGTCGCGCATGGTCCGGGCCTGCGCGCGGGAATCGCTGAAGCCCTGGCCATCCGGGCTGTCCGGGATCACCACCAGCACGTTGGTGGCCCCGTCCGTGCGCGCGGCCAGGCGGATCAGCTCGCTGCGCACGTACCGGGTATCGCGCCAGGTGGCCCAGCCGAGGTAGCCCAGGGCCAGGGCCATCACCACCCCCATGGTGTACCATGGTGTGGTGATGAACAGGTGCACCAGGCCACCGATCAGGAGCAGGGCCAGCGCCACCACCAGGTTCACACCGTTGCGCGGGGTCTGGTAGTACGCGTCCAGCACACTGCGCATGCCGTTGAAGAAGGCGAACGGAAGCCCGGCGATGAAGATGAGGCGACAGGTGTTCACCAGCGCCGGATCGGCATGGCCCAGGTAGATGTTGAGGAAGGGCTCGGCCAGGAGCTCAAAGCCCAGCACCAAGGCGATCGAAGCTGCGGCCACGATGCCGGTCATGCGGGCGATGCGGCGTTCAAGCGTGGCATGGGCGCCCGCACCCAGTTCGGCGCTGGCCGCCGGCAGCAGCAGCAGGGCCACCGGGCTGAACACGGCCGCCGCCAGGTTCAGCAGCGTGCAGCCGAAGGCGTGGTCGCCGGCCAGGCTGGGAAAGGTGCGGACCACGATGTACACCGGCACGGTGAGCAGGGCGCCCAAGGCGATATCGCCCGGCACCCGGGGCAGACCGTACCGCACGATCTCCGACCGCTCCCGCCGGAAGGAGCCGCCCGCCCCGGCCACCAGGCTCGGCAGCACGGCCAGCGTGGAGGTGATCAGCCAGGCCAGTCCGGTGAACCACATCACCGCGGCCAGCTCGTCCGTGAGCACGAACGCCAGGCAGGGCCAGATGCCCAAGGCCAGCAACTGGATCGCATTGGCGCGCATCACCTGGCCGCTGCCCCGCAGGTAGCCGTAGCTCACACCGTGCAATGCGATGCCGAAGGTCATCACGCCCATGGGCAGCGCAAGCGGGATCTCCGCACGGGTGCCGAAGCAGGTCCACGAGATCCAGCCCGGCGCCAGGAAGCACACCAGGCAGGCCAGCAGGCCCAACGGCATCACCCACGAGAGGGCGCCCAGCAGGTACCGCCGCCGTGCCCCCTCGTCGCGGCTCATGGCGATGAAGCGGGTGAGCCCCACCATGGTGCCCAGCAACACCACGGGAAAGGCGAAGGCCACGGTGCGCCGCACGATCACGTACCGGTCGAAATCCGCTGCCCCGCTGTCCTTGGCCAGCCGGAACACGAGCACCATGCCCAGCATGCTCAACCCTTCGGTCAGGAAGGTGACCAGGGTATCGCGTCCCTGGGCCGTGGCCAGCATGCCCCGCACCTTGCCGATCATCGCGGACGAAAGTAGCCCGGGCGGGCGATGCGGCCGGTGCGCCGTTCGCGCAGCGCCTTCGCCGCTCAACACAGGCCGGCGTGCCGCACGACCGCCCCACCTACTTTCACGCCATCAACCTGCGAACATGGACTTCTTCCAATGGCACTGGTGGGCGGGGGCTGCGCTGATCCTGATGATCGCGGAGATCTTCGTGCCCGGGTTCTTCCTGCTCTGCCTGGGCATCGGGTGCGTGGGCGGCAGCCTGGCCGCGGCTTTGGGCGCCGGCTCCAGCATCCAGCTGATCGCGTTCAGCGCGCTGTCCCTCACAGCCTTCTTCGCCATCCGCCCCGTGCTCATGCGCCAGTTCTGGAAGGACGGCGGCCTGCGCACCAACGTGGACGCGCTGATCGGCCAGCGCGGCAAGGTCACCCAGGACTTCGACCCCGCGCTGCGGCTGGGCCGGGTGAGCGTGGCCGGCGATGACTGGCGCGCCGAATGCGTGAACGACCACCCCCTGCGCACCGGCGAGCTGGTGAAGGTGGTGCGTGTGGACAGCAACACCCTGATCGTGAAACCCCTTGAACACCCCTAGACCATGAACGCAGGCACCTTCATCCTCGGGCTGCTCGCCCTCTTCGTCATCTTCCTGATCATCAAAGGCGTACGCATTATCCAGCAGAGCGAGGCCATGGTGATCGAGCGGTTCGGCAAGTACCGCACCACCCTCACTGCCGGCTTCAACATCATCATCCCCGTCTTTGACAAGCCGCGCGAGATCGTCTTCCGCTTCACGCGCGACCTGCCGGACGGTAACAAGTACGTGCAGTTCCTGAAGAAGGAACGCATCGACCTGCGCGAAACGGTGTACGACTTCCCGCGCCAGAACGTGATCACCAAGGACAACGTGATGACCGAGATCAACGCGCTGCTCTACTTCCAGGTGATGGACCCGGTGAAGGCCATGTACGAGATCGAGAACCTGCCCATGGCCATCGAGAAGCTCACCCAGACCACCCTGCGTAACGTGATCGGCGAGCTGGACCTGGATGAAACGCTCACCAGCCGCGACACCATCAACGGCAAGCTGCGCCAGATCCTGGACGAGGCCAGCCACAAGTGGGGCGTGAAGGTGAACCGCGTGGAACTGCAGGACATCAACCCGCCGCGCGACATCCGTGAGGCCATGGAGAAGCAGATGCGTGCCGAGCGCGACCGCCGCGCCCAGATCATCGACGCCGAGGGCAGCAAGCGCGCCGCCGTGCTGCAGGCCGAGGGTGTCCAGCAGGCGCAGATCACCACGGCCGAGGGCCAGAAACAAAGCCAGATCCTGGAGGCGGAGGGCGATGCCCAGGCCCGCATCCGCCGCGCTCAAGGTGAGGCCGAGGCCATCCGGCTGGTGGCGCAGGCCGTGGCCGGTGGCAAGGGCGACCCCACCACCTACCTCATCGCCATGAAGTACCTCGAAACGCTGAAAGAGATGACCAGCGGCCAGGGCAACAAGGTGGTCTACATCCCCTACGAGGCCAGCGGCGTGCTCAGCAGCGTGGGCGGCATCAAGGACATGCTGGACGCGAGCAAGGCCCTGAAGAGCTGAGTTGCCGTCCGGACGGAACAAAGGCCCGTTGGCATTTGCCAGCGGGCCTTTTTCGCAATCAACATTTCCCCTCGCAGGGTCTCCGCTTCGGGACCCTGCCGTTCGATGGTGAAGCTAAATGACGCGTTCCAGATCGGTTTCAAGGAGTGAAGCCCCCGCAGGGTCCTCTGCGAGAGACCCATGCGGGGGCGTAGAAAAGGCTCCCAGCACGTGATCGAACATTGGCGAAAGCGGATACGCAACCGCCTCATCGTATCGTTATCCATGCACGGAGCCGCCATCGCTCCGGCCTATGCCCTCCCCTTTCCTCCGTCGCTCCGCGGCGGTGCTTGTGCTCCTGGCCAACGTGCGTTCCGCGCAGGCCCTGCAACAGGATCTGGCCATCAACGATATCGCGGACCCCACGATCCGCGCCGAACTGCTGGAGCTCGGGGGCTACCAGGAACTGGTGCAGGAGTTCCAGCCCGGCACCTTGGTGCCCGTGCCGTTGGTACACGGCTCTGCGTTCGCCCTCACCTTCCGTGATGCGGGCATCCGTGTGCAAGTGGAGAGCCTCCCGTTCGCCCCGGTGCCCGCGCCAAAGCGCGGCGCGGACGGCTGGAAGCTGGAGGGGCAGCCGGTGATCGGGTGGACGCCCGGTGACGCGCACACGCGCCTGGCCCGCGTGGAGCTGGTGCTCGACGGCCGCGTCTGTGCGCTGCCGCCGGCCCAATGGCTCGATGTGGTGGACGCGCCGCTCCTCCTGCACGATGTGCCCTACGCTTCGGTGATGCGCTCCGCTGATGGCTGGCGCACCTACGTGCACCTGCAGGCCGGCGAGGGCGCGGACGGGCGGATGATCACCTGGGTGTTCGAGGATGGCATGTTCCGCTTCCGGGTGCTGGACCAGGCCCCGCTCTGGTGACAGGCTCACCGGGAGCACTGCCTACGTTTGTCGTATGCGTATCGGTCCGCTCCTCACCGCCGTGCTCGTGCCCGGTCTTCTGTTCGCCCAGGCACCCATCAACGGCCCCATGCCCGGCTACTCCGAATTCCTGGAAGGCATCGTGTGGGTGCAGGCGAAGAAGGCCTGCGCGGTGAGCATGGAGTACTGGAAGGAGGATGCGCCGGCCACCATGTTCCGTTCAGCGGAAGTGCAGGCGCTGGCGGAGAACGCTTTCGCCGTGGACCTCATCGCGGATCAGGTGGAACCCGCCAGTACCTACCGCTACCGCATCCTGCTGGACGGCATGCCCGTGGACCTGCCGGACACGCTGCGCTTCCATACCCAGGCCCTATGGAAGTTCCGCACCGACCCGCCGGCGTTCACCGTGGCCACCGGCAGCTGCACCTACATCAACGAACCGGCGCACGACCGCCCCGGCAAGCCGTATGGCGACGGCATGGGCATCTTCAACAGCATCGCGGACCAGCACCCGGACCTGATGCTCTGGCTCGGCGACAACATCTACCTGCGCGAGCCGGACTGGGGCACGTGGAGCGGCTTCCTGCACCGCTATACCCATGCCCGCTCAGCGCCGGAGCTGCAGCGCCTGTTGCGCAGCACGCATCATTACGCCATCTGGGATGATCACGACTTCGGGCCGAACGATGCGGACGGCAGCTTCGTGGGGGCCGACATGGCCCTGCGCGCCTTCGACCTGTTCTGGCCCAACCCCGAAGGCCGTGCGCCCGGGGTGGGTGGCATTACCACTTCCTTCTCCTACGCGGACGTGGACTTCTTCCTGTTGGACGACCGCACCTTCCGCGTGCCGCCGGATGTGCGCACCGCCACGCCCACCCTGCTCGGCGAGGCCCAGATCGATTGGCTGATCCGCGCCCTTCGGTACAGCGATGCCACGTTCAAGGTGGTGGCCCTGGGAGGGCAGTTCCTCAATCCCGGTGAGGTGTTCGAGAACTACGCCACCTTCCCGGAGGAGCGCCAGCGCCTGCTGGACCGGTTGGACAAGGAAGGCTTCAAGAACGTGGTGTTCCTCACCGGCGATCGGCATCACACGGTACTGAGCAGCCTGAAGCTCAAGGGGGGCAACTCTGTGCACGATCTCACCGTGTCGCCGCTCACCAGCGGCGTGCATGGTCCCAAGGAGCAGAACACCCTGGCCGTTGAAGGCACCCTGGTGGAGCAGCGCAACTTCGCCACGCTGCATTTCAGCGGGCCCAAGGGCGCTCGCGAAATGCGCATCACGGTCCGCGACAGCGACGGCAAGCCCCTCTGGGAGCGTGTGATCCCGGCCGTGCCCTGAGCGTCCGCTATTTTCGACCCATCAAGCATTCACTGACCATGCGCATCCTCCTTTCGGCCACGGTGGTGGCCGCCGCCTTGACAGCTTGTGTGGACAAACCCGGTGCGGTGAACAGCAGCACCGGCTCCAACACCGTGAGCGTCCCCGAGGTGGACTGGCACGCCACCGACACCCTGTTCCGCCTGATGGGCGGCGTGCAGGGCAAGACCGTGGCGGACCTGTTCGTGGGTGATGGCTACTACACCCTGAAGCTCCTGGAGGCCGGTGCACGGGTGATCGCCATGGACGACGACCCCGGCAACGTGGATGCCTTGGCGGCCAAGGCCCGTGAACTGGGCATCGGCGAGGACCGCCTGATCATCCGCAACGCCCAACCGGGGACGCCCAACCTGGCCCTCAACGAAGTGGACCTGGCCCTGTGCACGCGCCAGTTCACCAGCATCCCGGACCGCACGGAGTACTTCCGCAAGGTGAAGGCCGCCATCAAGCCGCCCTGTCAGCTCTTCATCGTGGACTTCCTGCCGGAGCAAACGCCCGTAGGCCCGCCGCAGGACCAGCGCGTGTCCGAACTGCAGGTGATGGACGCCATGGAGCCCGTGGGCTTCACCGATATCGGCGGCTACACCCGCAAGCTGCCCTACCGGTTCGTGGTGCAGGCCATGGACTTCGTGGAGGGCACGCCCACGGACGGACCGCCGGTGCAGGTGCAGGCACCGATGTGAACGGGCACACCCCGAAATGACGGAGGCGGACCAAGGTGGTCCGCCTCCGGTGCTTAATGCCGGGCTTGCCTTACTCCCAGAAGGTCACCTTGAACTCCACGCGGCGGTTCTGTGCGCGGCCTGCGGCGTTCTTGTTGTCCGCGACGGGTTGCGTTTCACCGTGGCCGAAGCTCTTCGTGCGATCATCGGCCACCCCCTTGTCGGTGAGGTATTTCTTCACGGCGGCGGCGCGTTCGTCGCTCAACTTCTGGTTCTTGGCGTCGTCGCCCTGATCGTCCGTGTGGCCGTGGATCTCGAGGTTGTAGGTGGGGTTCTCCTGCATCACCTTCACCACGTCGTCCAGGATGGCGAAGCTCTCCTTCTTGATCACGCTCTTGCCCGTCTCGAACTTGATGCCGTTGAGCGCACGCGCGAACAGGTTCTTGGTCTTCTCGTTCAGCTCGGGGCAGCCGCTCATGGCCTTCACGCCCTTCTCCTTCGGGCACTTGTCCACGTTGTCGGCGATACCATCACCGTCGCTGTCCGGGCAGCCTTTCATGTCCGCGGTACCGGCGGCGTTCGGGCAGGCGTCCAAGGCATCGGTGATGCCGTCGCCATCGCTGTCCGGGCAGCCGGCCATGTTGGCGAGACCGGCCACCTGCGGGCAGCGGTCGTCCTTGTCCGGGATGCCATCGCCGTCCGTATCGGGCTCAGGATGGATGGACACGTTCACGCCGTCCACGAAGTAGTAGGCACGCTGGTTGTCCGCGCCTTCCAAGGCCTTGGTCTTTTCCATGCCGGCGCTCGGGAAGGCCCCGATGATGATGAATTTCTCCGTGCCATCGGCCACGAAGCTGCCCTTCACCTCGGCCCAGTTCTGCTTGTCGTTCAGCATGTTCGAAACAGCCACCTGGGGCTTTTCCGCCAGGTAGTGCAGGTGGTTGTAGGCCAGCTTGGCGGGCGCGCAATAGGCACCGATGCCGCTCACGGCCCGGTCGCTGCCGTTGGCCAGCTTCACGCGGAAGCTGATGTCGTACTGCTGGCCTGCGGTTAGCGGTGCCGTCAGCTCGCCCTGCAGGTATTCGGCGTACTGCTGGAAGCCCGCATTCCGCGGCTCGGCCTGGTCGTTGAAGAGGAACTTCCAGTTGATCCGCTGGTCCTCCTTGAAGGCCACGAAGCCCGCATAGTGCTCTCCCTCGAAGGCCGGGGTACCCGTGCCTAATTCGTTGTCCGGGATGGACACGTAGCAGGCCCCTTTGTCGAACAGGTCGCAACTGGCGCCGTTGGCGTTGTTCCAGCCGGCCGCCCGGTCCAACTGGTCCCAGGTGGTCACGGCCTTCTTCACTTCCTCGAACCCGGGGTTCTTCACCAAGTTCGGGCCCGTCTGGGCGTTCAGCGTGCCCGCGAACGCGAGCAAGGCAACTGCGGGAATGGATCGGTTCATGGTCGTTCGGTCTTGGTCTTGTGGTGCGCTTGGGACGCGGACCGTCGTCCGGGTCACAACCCCACGAAGGAAAAACCGATGGACCGTAACTGAACTAACGATCGTCAAGGGGCGACCACCTGCTTCAGGCTCACCTGATCCAGGTAGTAGTAGGCGTACTGGTTATCCAGGGTCTCCACGCACCGCTTGGTATCAAAGCCGGCCGCGGGGAAGGTTCCGATGGTAATGTGGCGCTCTCCCCCATCCGCCACGAAGGTGCCTTTCACCTCCACCCACACACCCTTCTCCGCGATGATCTTGTCGAAGGACACCTGGGGCTTCTCCCGCAGGAAGCGACGGTGCTGCTGCTTCAGCGGTTCTTCGGAGCAGTAGGCGCCGATGCCGGACACCGCCCGGTCGCTATTGCCGGAAAGGGCCACCCAAAAGCTGACCTCGTATTCGCGGCCCTCCACCAAGGGCTCCAGCAGTTCACTGATGATGTACTCCGAATAGCTGCTCCAGCCGGGAACGAAGGGATCGTCGCCAGCGGCGAAGTTCATCTTCAGGTCGTCCTTCCAGGCGAAGAAGCCGGCATAGTGTTCCCCCTCCTTCGGGTCGGCCTTGCCGTAGTCGTTCTCCGGGATGCCGATCGTTTTTGCCGGTGCCCCCTTGGTGAACAGCTCCGAATAGCCGATGGTGACGTTCGACCAGCCCTCCGCCTTGTTCACCTGGTCATAGGTGGTCGGCTCCTTGTCCATGAACTCGAAACCGCCATTGCGGACGAGCTCCTTGGCCGGTGGAGCCTGGTCCTGCGCACGGAGTCCGGATACGAGGAGCAGGGAAAGCGCAGACAGCGCGTAGCGAGTGAGCATCTCGAAGTGTTTGAACGGCCCGGGCAAGATACGGGCCGATCGGATCACGCTCAGGGCTTCAGCTTGCCGGCGAAGGCCTTGCGGAACTTCTCCATCTTGGGCCGGATCACATACTGGCAATAGCCCTGCTCGGGATTGTTGGCGTAGTAGTCGCGGTGGTAGTTCTCCGCCGGCCAGAAGGTGGTGAGCGGCTCGATGGTGGTGACGATGGGCGCATTGAAGGCCCCGCTCCAGTCCAGGGCCGCCTTGTAGGTCTCCGCCTTCGTACGCTGCTCATCGTTCGTATGGAAGATCACCGACCGGTATTGGCTGCCGATGTCGTTCCCCTGCCGGTCCACGGTGGTGGGATCGTGGGTCTGCCAGAACACCTCCAGCAGTTCATCCACCGTTATCACCGTGGGATCGTAGATGACGCGCGCTACCTCCACATGCCCCGTGGTGCCTGAGCAGACGGACTTGTAATCCGGGTTCTGTGTACGGCCTCCCGCATAGCCGGGCATCACTTCTAGCACGCCTTTCAATTCGGTGAACACCGCCTCCACGCACCAGAAGCACCCTGCTCCCAGCACGATCGTGTCCGCATGGGCTGGAATGGTTGTCTGCGCGGGGGGGCTTTGGGGGGCGGTCATGGGTTCCGTTGAAGGCGTGGTGGTGCAGGCGTGCAGGGCGAAGATGGCCAGGAATGGCAGGGACATGATGGACGTGGTTCGAACCATGGTGGACACATGAGCAACGGGCAGTTCTCCGGACTTGTTCGGCGGACGTGTTAAGCCTTGCCAACGCCCCGGGGTGGCCGGGATCGCTCGTGCACAAGGAGCGCCTTGCCCACCAGCTCCACCACCCCCGTGACCAGGGCATTGCCCATGAAGAACGCACGCCAACCGTCCGGAACGCCGGCGGTATGATGGTCCGGGAACATGTTCAGCCGTTCCAGTTCCAGCGGCAACAGGCGGCGGTACCGGCCTGACGGGGTGAGCACCACGTGTTTGAAGCGGGAAGGACCGGCGCCCCCCTCCCCGGTGACGATGGTGCGCGAAGGCTTGTCCAACGGGTCCGGGAAGGCCATGGCCCCTTCGGCATACCGGTAACGGTGACCGTTGGCGGCCGCCCGCGATTCGCTCTTCGCGCCTTTCAGGTAGCGCCAGCGGCCGAGTTCCTTCTTCGGAATGAAATAGTCGCGCGGCACCTCGGACTCCGGCACGAGCACATCCCTGAGGGTGGTCGCGGAGCGTGGTGGAGGTTGCCGCACCGCCATGGTCCACACCACGCCGTTGCGCATGTACCCCGCGTTCTGGAACGGGCTTTTGCCGCCACCGCTGTTGAAGCTGCGGGTCACCTTGGCCAGGTCCCCGTCCACGGCGAGCGATTCCAACACACCGTGAGGGTCGGCCGGGCCGAACGCCTGTGGGAACAACCCGTTCTCCAGCAGGTGCGCCTCCATGGCGCGCGCGCCCGGGGCGTGCTTGGGCGTGTGCTCGGCGAAGATGAACACCCGCTTGCGCCGTTGCGGGAAGCCCAGTTCGGCCGCGTTCACCACGCGCCATTCCACTGCATAGCCCAAGGCGCTGAGGCTGGAGAGCATCACGGCGAAGTCGCGCCCCCGCTGGCCGCTTGGGGACCCCAACAACCGATCCACGTTCTCGAGGAGCAGGTACCGGGGTTTGTGGGCCTTCTGCGAAAGAATGCGGTGGATCTGCCACCAGAGCACGCCCTTCCTGCCCACCAGCCCCTTCGCGTTCTTCAGCGTGGTGGCCACGGAGTAATCCTGGCAGGGAAAGCCCCCCACCAACAGGTCATGGTCCGGAATGTCCGCGGCGTCCACCGTGGCGATGTCCGCGCACACATGGTGCTCCGGGCCGAAGCGCTGCACGTACACCTCGCTGGCATGTTGCCGCTTGCGCCCCGGCTCCCACTGGTCCGACCAGATCACGGAATAGCCCCCGGCACGCTCCAAGCCTACCCGGAAGCCCCCCACCCCTGCGAACAATTCCACAACACGCAACGGTTTGGGTCGCTGGGAACGGGGTCGTGCGCACATGAGCGGGCCAAGATAGGATCGGTCGGCCGCGTCCTCGGTCCGGGCATGAAAGCAGGAAGGCGACCAAGAGGCCGCCTTCCTTTGACCGTCGAGCGGGAAACGGGATTCGAACCCGCGACCCTCAGCTTGGGAAGCTGATGCTCTACCAACTGAGCTACTCCCGCATGTTGCACGCCGCCGTGCAACGGGCGCGAATGTAGCCACGGAGGTGCCAGTGCCGCCAGGGGCCACGCTGAAGGCTTAACGTACTTTTGACCACAGGCTAACGCCGCCTTCGATCGTCCCTGTTCACTTCGCACCGCCTCTCCATGGAGCATCAGGCACAGAACATGACCCCGCAGAAGGTGTTGTTGGTGGATGACGAGCAGGACATATTGGACCTGTTGAAGTACAACTTGGAACGCGAAGGCGTCAAGGTGTTCACCGCCACGAACGGCATGGAGGGCCTCCGGTTGGCCAAGGCCGAACGTCCGGACCTCATCGTGCTGGACATCATGATGCCCGGGATGGATGGCGTGGAGGTGTGCAATCAACTGCGCGGCCTGCCGGAGTTCAAGCAGACGCTGATCACATTCCTCACCGCCCGTGGCGAGGACTATTCCCAGATCGCCGGTTTTGAGGCCGGTGCGGATGACTACATCACCAAGCCGGTGAAGCCCAAGGTCTTCGTCAGCAAGGTGAAGGCCTTGTTGAAACGTGCCGGAGCTGCGCCGTTGAACGAACGCACCGTGGAGGCGAACGGTGTTGTCCTTGACCTGGAGAAGGTGCTGGTGCGCGTTGGTGAGCAGGAGCTCAAGCTGCCCAAGAAGGAGTTCGAACTGCTCGCCCTGCTCATGAGCAAGCCGGGAAAGGTCTTCAAGCGGGATGAGATCTACTCCCACATCTGGGGCGACGGCCTGTTCGTAGGCGATCGCACCATTGATGTCCACATCCGCAAGCTCCGCGAGAAGGTGGGCGATGATCGGATCGGCACGGTGAAGGGCATCGGCTACAAGTTCGAGGCCTGAAGTGGCTCATCGTTGATCGTTCCACATCGGCATTCCACCAGTTCCCCTACATTTGCCGCCCGCTACAACATTCGGGGTGTAGCTCAGCCCGGTTAGAGTGCTACGTTCGGGACGTAGAGGCCGGTGGTTCGAATCCACTCACCCCGACCAGACCAAGCCCTGGCGACGAAGTCGCCGGGGCTTTTTCATGCGTGAACGAGCCAAGCAAAGCTTGAGCGAGGGCATGCATGAAAAAGCCCCACGACGCGAAGCGGCGTGAGGGCTTGCGCATGAAGTCCTCCCCCTCTGGAAAGCCCGTCCTCGGGCAATCCACTCACCCCGACCAGACCAAGCCCTGGCGACGAAGTCGCCGGGGCTTTTTCATGCGTGAACGAGCCAAGCAAAGCTTGAGCGAGGGCATGAATGGAAAGCCCGACAGAAGGAATCTGCCCCCTTGTTCGACGCCCCATACGTTCGACTTGAAATCCATCATCCACCTCATATTCAATGCATTAAATAACGTCGATCAAAGCCTTGCAGAATACAGCCCACAAGCAGGCGGGAGCATGCACGCAAGCTCGCCATGACCGTCGCCGATACGACCGTCGCCTGTTCGGGACCGACCGTTCACTGGTCTGTGAGCGGCAGGAGGCATCCCTTCATGGGTTGCCTACGTCTTCAGGGTAAGTCAGATGTCACGCGCCTACAAAATAGCATTGATCCTGAAGAGCAGGAACAGCCTTCCGGTGTACAAGGATCTCGCGAAGCTCAGTGACGTGGAGCTGGATGAACAGGTCAAAGCCATCGTTCGGCGGATGCGCGCGAACGAGAGTGCCGTGATCGCCCGCATGTCCATGCGCCAGCCCACGTTCAGCCTGAACTGATCGGAGCTCCTGGTCATCGACAGCCACCTGTGCATGGTGTTCCGGTGTCCGCTTATCGGCATAGGATCAAGGTCCTATCTTCGGCCCATCCATCGTTGACCATGAGCGACCACAGCCACGAAGGGCACTTTCCCGAGGAAGCGGAACAAAATGAGATCGGCGGGCCCGTTCTTACCGCGCTGATGATCCTGGCGGCCATTGTCCTGCTCATCTGGGCAGGCTGCTAAGGCCTTCTACACGTCCCCGGCCTTTTCCAGGTACTGATCGCGCCGCACGAGCGCGAGCCAGTCGTCGTTCAATTCCAGGTACCCGTGTTCAAAGCAGAACACGTAGGTATTGCCCTTCCGGGTCCTGTAGATGTTCGTGTGGTACATGAAGTTGTACCCGCGTTCCACGAGCTTGTCCCGGTGCACCTTCTTGGTGCCCTCCGGCCCATCGTTCAGTTCAGTCAGGATCCGGCGGTTCCGCTTCAGTGCGTTCACCACGTTCCGCACATAATTGATGGGTGCGTTGTTGCTGCGGTAGTGATAGATGTTGCGGCACGCATCGGAACAGAATTTCTTGTCCGAACGACCCTTGATCGTTTCGCCGCACTCGAGGCAGACCTTGTTCTCTGTGGCTCGCATCAGGACGAAAATAGTGATGCAGGGCCTTGCAACACACCGGGGTGGTCAACGCTTCCGGTGATGCACGAGGTTATCTTGTCCATCAGGGCATGACGCGTTTATTGGCATTCACCCCGCGCGGCATCTGGTGCGAGCAGGCCGATGTGTACATCGACCCCTGGCGGCCGGTGGACCGGGCCATCATCACCCACGCGCACAGCGATCACGCCCGCCGTGGCAGCCGGCATTACCTCGCTTCCCCCACGACCAAGGCCCTGATGCACGCACGGCTGGGTGAAGATCTGCGCATCGACACGCTGCAGCCTGGGCAGAGCGGCGCCATGAACGGGGTGAAGTTCTCGCTCCACCCGGCGGGCCACATCCCCGGCAGCATGCAGGTACGGGTGGAATACAAGGGCGAGGTGTGGGTGGCCACCGGCGACCACAAGCGCCACGTTGACGGTATCAGCGATGCGTTCGAGCCTATCCGCTGCCATACGCTCATCACCGAATGCACCTTCGGTCTGCCGATCTATCGCTGGAAGGAACCGGAAGTGATCTTCAGCGAGATCAACACTTGGTGGCGTGGGAATGCTGAGAACGGTGTTTGCTCGGTGATCAGCGCGTACAGCCTGGGCAAGGCCCAGCGTGTGATGATGGGCGTAGACCCCAGCATAGGCCCCATCCTGGTGCATGGTGCCGTGGCCAACATGAACACCGTGCTCCAGGACTGCGGGTTGGAACTGCCGCCTTGGGAGCACATCACGAAGGACACGCCAAAGGAGCGTTTCCGGAATGCATTGGTGATCACACCGGGGTCGGCTTTGGACACGCCGTGGACCAACCGCATGAAGCCATACAGTACCGCCATGGCGAGCGGTTGGATGCAACTCCGCGGCTGGCGGCGGCGTGGCAACATCGACAAGGGTTTCGTCCTGAGCGACCACGCGGATTGGGACGGGCTGCTGCTGGCGGTGAAGGATAGCGGTGCCGAGCGTGTGATCGCGACCCACGGGTACACGGACCTGTTCAGCCAGTACCTGCGGAGCGTGGGCTATGATGCGACAGCTGAATCGACAGAGTTCGCGGGGGAAGGAGGTTCCGAACAGGTCGCCGAAGTACCCGATGGCACCCGTAGTGTCGACCCTCCTTCGACTCCGCTCAGGATGGGTCGACCCGAAACGCCCACACCATGAAACGGGAGGCCATCCTGTTCGACGCCCTCGACGCCACCAACAGCACAACGGCGAAAGTGGACGCCTTGTCCGCGTATTTCCGTGAGGCGAACGATGCGGACAAGCTGTGGGTGATCGCACTGCTCACCGGGCGACGGCCGAAACGCTCTGTAACGAGCACGCAGCTGCGCCAGTGGGCCGCGGAGGTCAGCGGCATCCCCGACTGGCTGTTCGAGGCCAGCTACCACGTGGTGGGCGACTTCGCCGAGACCGTGACGCACATCGCGAAGCTGGAGGAGCGCATGGTGAAGCCCCTTGCGGAGTGGGTGCGCTACGTGGAAGAACTGAAGGACCTGTCCGAGCAGGAAAAGGCCAGGCGCGTGAAAGCCGCGTGGGCCGGATTGGAGGGCATGGAGCTTTTCGTGTTCAACAAGATCATCACCGGCGGCTTCCGCATCGGGGTGAGCCAGAAGGTGATGGTGAAGGGTCTGAGCAAGGCCACCGGCGTGGACGAGGACACCCTGGCGCACCGGCTCATCGGCGACTGGAGCCCGCACACCACCACCTTCCACGACCTGGTGCTGGGCGCCAACGCAGGCGATGACCACAGCCGCCCCTACCCCTTCTACCTGGCCTACGGCATCGAAGGTCCCGAAGGAACGGCCGCAGGTGCCGGGCTCGAGGACCTGCTGCCACTGGGCGACCCGCATGAATGGCTGGCCGAGCACAAGTGGGACGGCATCCGCGGGCAGCTCATCGTGCGGGGCGGCCAGCATTACGTGTGGAGCCGGGGTGAGGAGCTGGTCACCGACAAGTACCCCGAGCTTGCTGTCCTGAGCAAGGCTCTTCCCGGTGGCACCGTGCTCGATGGCGAGCTCCTCGCTTGGAAGGACCATGCTCCCCTCCCCTTCGCCGAGCTGCAGAAACGCATCGGTCGCAAGAGCGTGGGCAAGAAGCTGCTGGCCGACGTGCCCGTGATCTTCATGGCCTACGACCTGATGGAGCATGCGGGCGAGGATATCCGCCAGCGGCCGCTCAGCGAACGGCGTACGCTGCTGGAAGGCATCGTCTCCGCGGCGGGCCATCCGGTGCTCACCCTCTCGCCCACCCTGCCCTTCGCATCGTGGGAGGAGATCGTTGCGCACCGCGAGCATGCCCGCACCGCCAGCATCGAGGGACTCATGTTGAAGCGGCTCAGCAGCACCTACGAGGTGGGCCGCCGCCGCGGAGATTGGTGGAAGTGGAAGGTGGACCCGCTGAGCATCGACGCGGTGCTCACCTTCAGCATGCAGGGCCACGGCCGCCGCGCCGACCTCTACACCGACCACACCTTCGGGCTGTGGCATGAGGGTCAGCTGGTCACCTTCGCCAAGGCCTACAGCGGCCTTACCGATGCGGAGATGCTGGAGGTGGACGCCTTCGTGAAGAAGAACACCCTGGAGCGCTTCGGTCCCGTGCGGCAGGTGAAGGCCGAGCTGGTGTTCGAGGTCGCGTTCGAGGGCATCAGCGCGAGCACCCGCCATAAGAGCGGCGTGGCCGTGCGTTTTCCGCGGATAGCGCGGTGGCGGAGGGACAAGAAGGCGGACGAGGCGAACACATTGGACGACCTGAAAGCGATGATCAGATGATCGGACGATCAGATGATCAGAAAATGGCTGGGTCGGCGCAGCTCGATGCGTGGTTCGCCGCCCAAGGCTGGACCCCGCAACTCTTCCAGCGCGAAGTGTGGACGCACATGGCCGAGGGCCGCAGCGGCCTGTTGAACGCGCCCACCGGTACGGGTAAGACCTACGCCGTATGGGGCGGTGTGGTGAACCACGCGCTGCTCCACCATTCCAAGACACTAGGTCTGAAGGCCATCTGGATCACGCCCCTGCGGGCGCTGGCCGGCGAGATCGCCGAGAGCGCCCAGCGGATGTGCGATGGCGTGGGCCTCGACTGGAAGGTGGGCGCACGCACCGGCGACACCAGCACCAAGGAGCGCGCGGCACAGAAGAAGGCGCTGCCGCAGTTGCTCGTCACCACGCCCGAGAGCCTGCATGTGCTGCTGGCCACCAAGGGCTACGCCGAGCTCTTCAAGCACCTGGACTGGTTCATCGCCGATGAATGGCACGAGCTGCTGGGCAGCAAGCGCGGCGTGCAGGTGGAGCTGGCCCTGAGCCGTCTGAAAGCCCTGCGTCCGCAGCTAGGCATCTGGGGCATCAGCGCGACGATCGGGAACCTGGAGGAGGCTATGACGGTCCTACACGGCACCGACATCGTCGATCGCACCCGTAGCGTCGACCCACCGGGTCGACCTACCGGTGCGGATCGACCAATCCCCGTCCTCGTGCGATCCACCATCCGCAAACCCATCGAAGTCCGGAGCATCATTCCGGAGGAGGTGGAGCGCTACCCGTGGGCCGGGCATCTGGGCCTGAAGCTGGCGCACCGCCTGCTGCCGATCATCGAGCAGAGCACCAGCACGCTGATCTTCACCAATACCCGCGCACAGAGCGAGATCTGGTACCACCACCTGCTGGACATCGCGCCGGAGCTGGCAGGCACCATCGCCCTGCACCACGGCAGCCTGGACCGCGACGTGCGCGAGTGGGTGGAGAAGGCGCTGGACAAAGGCCGGCTGAAGGCCGTGGTGTGCACCAGCAGCCTCGACCTGGGCGTGGACTTCCGTCCGGTGGAGACCGTGGTGCAGGTCGGCGGACCGAAGGGTGTGGCGCGGTTCGTGCAACGCGCCGGGCGCAGCGGGCACCGGCCGGATGCCGTGAGCCGCATCTGGTTCCTGCCCACCCACGCGCTGGAACTGGTGGAGGCCTCCGCCCTGCGCCAGGCCGCCGAGGAGGGCAGCATCGAGGCCCGGCAGCCGCTGTTCCGTTGCTTCGATGTGCTGGCGCAATACCTGGTGACGCTGGCCGTAAGCGACGGTTTCTCCCCCGCCACGCTCTACCACGAAGTGCGCTCCACCTGGTGCTTCCAGGACATCACCCCGGAAGAGTGGGACTGGCTGCTCACCTTCATCACCACGGGCGGCAAGAGCCTCACGGCCTACGAGGAGTTCCGCAAGGCCGTGGTGGACGGGGATGGGCTGATCCGCGTGCACGACCGCCGGATCGCCCTGCGCCACAAGCTCGGCATCGGCACCATCGTTGGCAATGAGAGCTACGCGGTGAAGCTGATCAGCGGCGGACGCATCGGCACGGTGGAGGAATGGTTCATCAACCAGCTGAAGCCCGGTGACGTGTTCTGGTTCGCAGGCCGCAGCCTGGAGTTCGTGCGCGTGCAGGGCCTGGTGGCGCAGGTGCGCAAGAGCCGCGTGCAGAAGGGCAAGATCCCCAGCTGGCAGGGCGGCCGCATGCCCCTGAGCAGCTACATGGCCAAGGTGCTGCGCGCACAGCTCACCGATCCCGGGCGCAACACGGAGATGGCCGCTGTGCAGCCCATCCTGGAAAGGCAGCGCGAAACGAGCATCGTGCCCACCGAGGATGAGCTCCTGATCGAGCGCTTCGAGAGTCGCGAGGGGCACCACGTGGTGATCTATCCCTTCGAGGGGCGGCTGGTGCACGAGGCCATGGGCTCGCTCCTCGCCTTCCGCATGAGTTTGCTGAAGCCCATCACCTTCAGCATCGCCATGAACGATTACGGCTTCGAACTGCTCAGCGACCAGCCCATCCCCATCGAGGAGGCGCTGGACAACGACCTGTTCAGTCCGCAGGACCTGCTGAGCGACCTGCAGCGCAGCCTGAACGCCACCGAGATGGCCCGGCGGAAGTTCCGCGACATCGCCAGCATCGCGGGCCTCGTGTTCAAAGGCATGCCCGGCCGGCCGTTGAAGGAGCGGCACATGCGCGCCAACAGCGGCCTCTTCTTCGACGTGTTCCGCGAGCACGAGCCCGACCACCTGCTGCTGCGCCAGGCCTATGACGAGGCCTTTGATGTGCAGATGGAACTGCCGCGCATGCGCGAAGCCCTGGAACGGATCCAGCGCCAGCGCATCGTGCTGAAGGATCCCGGCCGCTTCACGCCCTTCGCCTTCCCCATCCTGGTGGACCGCCTGCGCGAAAAGCTCACCAGCGAGCAGCTGGAGGACCGGATACGCAAGATGACGGAGCGGTTGGAGAAGGCGTAGGCCTCACTCCACGATCACCTTTACGGGCACTGCCCCGGCCACGCGAACCGTGTATGGTCCGGTAGCGAGATCCCCGATCGCCAAGGTGGCTTGGCCCGAACGCATCTCCGCCATGCGCGCCACGCGGCCCTGCATGTCGACCAGTTCCACCTGGCCCCGACCGGAACAACGGACATGCAGTTCGCTCGTGGCTGGCGACGGAAATGCGGTGATGTGGACCGAGGCGGAGGTCTCGCCGAGCGAGGTATCATCCACTGGAGTGAGCACGCGGATACGGTGGTTGTACCCATCCGCGAAGTAGATGCGGCCTGCCGTGTCCACGGCCAAGCCTGCGGGCCAGTAAATGCTGGCGTTGGTGGCCAGTTGACCATCACCGCTGTATCCGGGACTACCTGTACCCGCGATGGTGCTGATGATCCCGGTGACCGCGTCGACCTTGCGGATGCGATGCAGCTGCTGGTCCGTGAAGTAGAGGTTGCCCTGAGCATCGAAGGCCATGAAATGGGGGTTCCCGATGGCCGCCTGGGTAGCCGGGACACCGTCGCCATCATAGGGCAGCAGTCCGGAGCCTGCCACGGTGCTGATGATCCCAGTGGTGACATCCACCATGCGGATGCGACGGTTGTTCAGGTCGGCGATATATACGTTGCCGTTCGGGGCCACCTCCACACCATAGGGGGAATAGAACTGGGCGGTCAGTGCCTGGCCGTTGTCACCGGAGAACCCGGTCGAACCCATGGCGCCCGTGCCTGCGAACGCATGCAGGTACGAGCTGTCCGCATCGATGTAGCGTACGCAATCATTGCCCACCATCACGATGTAGAGATCCCCATTCGCATTGAACGCGATCCCACGGGGGCCGCCCAGGTTCGCTTGCAAGGCAGGCACCTCCGTGTTGTTCCCTGGGCTGGTGGTGCCGGCGAACGTACCGATGATCCCATCCGCTGCATGGACCACCCGTATGCGGTACGCATCACCTTCGGAGATATACAGGTTGCCATCGGCATCCAAGGCCACATCGTATGGTGCAGCCAGGCCAGCGTCTACAGCCGGCCCGCCGTTACCCGCGTACGCGATGCTTCCTATGCCGGCAACATGGCTGATGGTACCGGTCTGGGTATCGACCATGCGTACCACATGATCGCTGCCCTGTGCGAAATAGAGCCTGCCATCCGAGGTGATCGCCAGACCCTGCGGATACAACAGGTCCGCACTGATCGCAGGCCCGCCATCACCGGATGTTCCAGGGGTTCCGGTACCAGCGACCGTGGAAATGGTGTAGGTCTGGGCACTACCGGCGAGGCTCAAACCGGCTGACAGGACCACGAAGGAAAGACGGCGCATGGCGACAGGAATTTCCGCGAAGTACCGCAGGTCAACCCGGTGGCTGCCTCGCATCAAGATGTGAGGTGCCGGGTCAGCGGCCTGGATAGGCCCGTCTCACGGCCTCGGCCCGAGAATGCACCTGCAGCTTGTCGTAGATGCTTCGCACGTGGGTGCGCACCGTATTGATGTTGACCCCGAGCTTGTCCGCGATCTGCTTGTACATCAGACCGCTCGCCAGCCCGTCCACCACCTCCCGCTCCTTGGTGGTGAGCTGTTGTTCCTGGATGCGCGCGGCGGACGTTCCCTGGAACGAAGCCACCACCGCCCGTGCGATCGCCGGACTCATGGGCGAACCGCCTGCATGGATGTCGTGGATGGCTGCGATGAGGTCCCTGGACGGTGCGCTCTTCACGATGTAGCCCGTGGCCCCGGCGCACAAGGCTTGGAAGATGTAGGCAGGGTTCTCGAACACGGTGCTCATCAGGAATTGCATCCCAGGCTTCTGCGGCTTCGCCTTGGCCACACATTCCACCCCATTGGTCCCGGGCATGTTGATGTCCATCACCACCACATCTGCATCAAGTTCAGCCAATTCCGCAAGGAACCGGTCTCCTGAAGCGAACGTGGCGATGACGTGGGTACCCGCGTCGCCCCTCATCCCGGCCTGGAGCAGTTCGCGGAAGTCGCGATCGTCCTCCACGATGGCCACCTTGATGCGCTTCATTGCGGTAAATTACGGAGACACGATGGGTCCTTGTGCCCCGACCACGGTACCCACGTTATTCTCTCCGCTACGTACCTCCAGGGTTCCGCCGTGCGCACCGATGCGCGTGCGCATGTTGACCAGGCCATTGCCACCATCCACCGGACCGTGGCGAAGTCCTTGGCCGTTGTCGGTCACAGAGAGTTCGTACCGCGAACCGCACAGCGATAAGCGCACCATGATGATGGTCGGGCGGGCGTGTTTCAAGGCGTTGTTCAGTGCCTCCTTCACCACCATGGACAGGTCGCGCTTGAACGCAGGACTCAGCGTTCGGCCCGGTTCGTCCGCGTGAAGGTCCAGTTGTAGCGCAACGCCGGTGCCTTCCAACAGCTGATGCGCCCGGTCCGCAATGTGCTGAAGCAGTGCGCCGGCGGTGTCGCTGGATGGGTCCGCAGCCCATACCACGTCGTTCAGCCCACCCCGCACCCGCCGTGCATGCTCGGCGATGGAGCGCAACCGAGCGACATGTTCATCCGCGCTGCCGCCACCTTGCAACAGGTCGCTCAGCAAGGCGATCTTCGATAGCGAACCGCCCAGCTCGTCATGGATGTCGCGGGATACGTTCATCCGCACCCGCTCGGCCTCACGCTGTTTCTCCAGACGCATCAGCTCATCCTGTGCGGCCGCCAGTCGCCGAGCGCTTTTCCTGCCCTGCTGGTAGAGGATGCCCAGCAACAAGGCCACCAGCACACCGCCTCCGGCCAGCGCCCATGCGAACCAGCGGCCCTTCCGCAAGGCCTCGGCCTTGGCCTCAGCCGTGGCCAGTAACTTCTCCTGTTCGGCCTGGGCCTGTGCTGCGGCAACCGCCCGCACCTTCTCCAACCCAAGGTCCGATTTCATCTCCGCATCAGCCACCTCGGCACGCTGCCACGCCTGCCGTGCATCGCCAACACCCGCATAGGCCAGGGCCAGGGAGCGATCGATGTAGTGCCGGGCGCGATGGTCCTCCAGCCTGAGCGCCATCGAATCGGCCTGGAGCAGATGCGCGAGCGCCTCCTTCAGTCGACCTTGATCCAACTCCCGCTGACCGAGCAGGCTCAGGTAGTTCATCCTTGGGCGAGGCTCATCCAACCGGTCCACCAGCCCTTTTGCCCTGACCAGGTATGCATCCACGCTGTCCTCCTGCCCCATGCGCCGCAACGTCTCGATCGCGGAGAAGAGCGTGGAAGCGTGGTTGTTGGGGTGGTCCATGGTGCGATGCAGGTCCAGGGCCTTGCGCAAGTACACCAGGGCACTGTCCCGTTGTCCCATCTCATCCAGGATGTTGCCGAGGCCGGTGTATGCGTTCGCCAGGTCCGGGCCTGGCCCAACGCCGCGCATGGTCTCCATGGCCTTCCGCGACCATTGCAACGCGCCGGGCAGATCATCCATGGCGGTGTGGCAGTAGCCCAGGTAGTTGTATGCCGCGCCGATCTCCTCGGGCAGTTGCAGTTCTTCGGCCGTACCGAGGTATCGCTTGATGGCGGCGATGCTCTCCGGGTAGCGGTTCAGGAAAAAAAGTTGTGCGGCCTCGGTGCGCTGAGCCGCCATCAGCAAGCCTTGCCACGTGCGGCGTTCCGCTGCGGGCCGCAAGCGAACACCCTCCTCCGCCATCCGCATGGCCATGTGCGCCAGGCTCAAGGCACTGTCCGCTGAACCATCATACTGGTATGCCACGGACAGTTCATTCGTCAAGCGCACGAACAACGTATCCGGCGCAGGCCCCAACTGCGCGCGCCGCTGCTCCCACACGCCCCGGAGAACATCGACCTCTCGTTGTGCATGGCCATGGGAAATACCAAGCAACGAACCGAGGACAATGAGCGAGCGCAACCAGGCCGGATGGAGCATGTATACAAATGTCGGTACACGTGGCGTCAGCCCCCCAAGGATCGGCGCACCTAGCATTAGTCATTCAGCCGTGATCCCTCACCTTCGGGCATCTCCGAACACTGTGCGCATGCGTCCCCTCGCCCTTCTATCAGCCTTCAGCCTGTTCGCCAATGCCCACGCCCAAGGCCCCGACCTGGTGGGCTACTGGCACAACTGGAACGACGGCAACGCGCCCTACCTGGAGCTGAGCCAGGTGGACCCGCGCTACACCGTGGTCGAGGTGAGCTTCGCCGTGCCCGCGGTGGGCAGTGCGTACGACATGGTGTTCGCGCCGGCCGAGACCGCGCCCGCCACCTTCATCGCCGATGTGGCGGCCCTGCAGGCACAGGGGAAGAAGGTGCTGATCAGCATCTGTGGGGCCAACGCCACCGTGCACCTCGACAGCGACGCCGAGCGCGACCAGTTCGTGAGCAGCATGCTGGGCATCCTCGACACCTACGGCTTCGACGGCATCGACATCGACCTGGAGGGCGCGTCGGTGGCCATCAGCGGCGGCACCATCGCCAATCCCAGCGATGCCCGCATCATCCGCCTGATCGACGCGGTGAACAGCATCGCCGACCAGTACGAGGTGACCCATGGGGTGCCGATGATGCTGACCATGGCGCCGGAGACCGCCTATGTGCAGGGCGGCATGAGCGCCTACGGCGGCATCTGGGGCGCGTACCTGCCCCTCATCGATGCGCTGCGGGACCGCCTGGACATCCTGCAGGTGCAGCTGTACAACAGCGGCAGCATGTACGGCATCGACGGCGGCATCTACACCCAGGGCACCGCCGACTTCATCGTGAGCCAGACCGAGGCGCTGCTGCAGGGCTTCACCACGGGCGGCGGCTTCTTCGCGCCACTGCCACCGGAGAAGGTGGCCATCGGCCTGCCCGCCTGTCCGCTCGCGGCCGGCGGCGGCTATGTGACGCCCGCTGTGCTGGAACAGGCCGTGGACTACCTCCGCGGAGTGGGCAACCAACCAGGCAGCTATCAGCGCATTGGTGCGTACCCAACCCTACGCGGGCTGATGACATGGAGCATCAACTGGGACGCCGTGGGCGGCTGCGCCGTGGCCGATGAATATGCCCAGGCCTACGAGGACATCTTCGGGATCACCACGGCTGTGCAGGAAGCGCCCGATGCCGGCATCACCGTGTGGCCGGTGCCCGTGGATGCGGGTGTGCTGCACATTGGCGGTCTTCAAGGCGGCGAGGACCTGATCCTGCTGGATGCCATGGGCCGGGTGGTGGCTGCGGACCGCGCTGCATCCGATCGCGCAGCACTCGCCATCAACCTGCCCACCGGTGCCTATGTGCTGCGCGTGGAACGGAATGGCACCTCGGTGATCGACCGACGCGTGATGGTGGTGCGCTAGTGCCGCTTGGAGAACAGCTTCTCCACCTCCACCCCGATGAAGACCACCGACGAGATCGCCGTGACCACGAGGAACTCCTCCATCGTGAGGGCTTGGGTGTGGAAGATCTCCTGGAACACCGGTATGAAGGTGACCATGGCCTGAAGGCCGAAGGTGAGCGCCACGGCCCCCAGCAGCGCGGGGTTGGAGAGGAGGTTCGTGTGGAACACCGAGCGTTCCGTGCGGATCGCCCATACATGGCCCATCTGGCTCAGGCATAGCACATTGAACGCGATGGTCTGCCAATGCGCGTGCCCGGTTCGGATGGCCCAGGTCTGCGCGGCCAGCGTGATGCCACCCATGAGCAGGCCCACCCAGAGGATGTGGAAGGCCATGCCGTGGGCGAAGATGCTCTCCTTGGGATGGCGCGGGGGCCTGCGCATGACATCGGACTCGGCGGATTCCTTGGACAGGAAGAGGCCGGGCAGCCCATCGGTGACCAGGTTGATCCAGAGGATGTGTACCGGCAGCAGCGGGATGGGCAGGCCGATGAGCGGCGCCAGCGCGATGGCCCAGATCTCGCCGGCGTTCGAGGTAAGGGTGTACTTGATGAACTTCCGGATGTTGTCGAAGACCCGGCGCCCTTCGCGTACGGCGTGGGCCAGCGTGGCGAAGTCGTCGTCGAGCAGCACCATGTCGGCCGCCTCGCGGCTCACGTCGGTGCCGGTGATGCCCATGGCCACGCCGATGTCGGCGCGCTTGAGGGCCGGCGCATCGTTCACGCCATCGCCGGTCATGGCCACGAAATGCCCGTGCTCCTGCAAGGCGGCCACGATGTCGAGCTTCTGCTCGGGCGAAACACGCGCGATCACACGGAGGTGGTCCACCCGCTCGCGAAGGTCCTTGGCATCCAGCTTCGCGAGCTCTGAGCCCGTGATAACACTGCGCGGGTCCTCGGCTTCCGCAGGACTGAGCAGGCCGATGCGGCAGGCGATGTTGCGCGCGGTGACGGGATGATCACCAGTGATCATCACCGTGCGGATGCCGGCGCCGTGGCAGTCGGCGATGGCCTGCGGCACCTCGTCGCGCGGCGGATCCTGGATGCCGGCCAGCCCGAGCAGCGTGATGTCCCGTTCCAGCGGGTGCGGATCAACAGGCAATTGACCCGGTGGCAGTTCGCGCCAGCCCAGGGCCATCACGCGGAGCCCCTCGGCGGCGAGGCGGTCGGCCTCGGTGCGCCAGCGGGTCTCGGGCGAAGGCACGCGTTCCCACAAGGCCTCCAGCGCGCCCTTGATGAAGAGCAGGTGGCGCCCGTCGGGCAGGCGGTGGATGGTGCTCATGCACTTGCGCACGGCATCGAAGGGCACTTCGGACACGCGCGGCAGCTGACGTTCGACCTCAGCCTTCAGCACACCACTGGCCTCGGCATGCTCGAAGAGGGCGAGCTCGGTTCCCTCACCCACCGGACCATCGGGCCCGGGCATCACGTCGTTGCTGAGCGTCATGGCCTGGAACAGGCGCGGTCGTTGCGCCTCGTCCAGCACCACGAGTTCTTCCACGTGCATGTGGTTGCGGGTGAGCGTGCCGGTCTTGTCCGTGCAGATCACGGTGACGGAGCCGAGCGTCTCCACCGCGGCGAGGCGGCGCACGAGGGCCTGCTGCTTCACCATGCGGGCGGCGGAGAGGGCCAGCGACACGGACATCAGTGCAGGCAGGGCCTCGGGGATGGCGGCCACGGCCAGTGAGATCGACGTGAGGAGCAGCGTCATGGGATCGCCGCCACGCAGCCAGCCCACCGTGAACAGCACCGCGCAGATGGCGAGCACCGCCACGGCCACCACCTTGCCGAAGGCGGCCATGCGCTTCTGCAGGGGCGTGGCGGTGGTGCCTTGGTCCAGCAGCTTGGCGATGCGGCCCATCTCGGTGCGCATGCCGGTGGCCACCACGATGCCCTCGCCGCGACCCTTGGCCACCACGGTGCCTTTGAAGCCCATGTTGCTGCGGTCGCCGAGCGGGATGTCCTCCCCTTCCAGCTCGCCGGGCTGCTTGGCGGTATCAAGCGATTCGCCTGTGAGCGCGGCCTCCTGCACGCGCAGGCCGTGGCAGGCGGTGAAGCGCAGGTCGGCGGGCACCACTTGTCCCGCTTCGAGCAGCACCACATCACCGGGGACCAATTCACGCGCGGGCACTGTGCGCATCATGCCGCCGCGACGAACCGTGGCCTGCGGGGCCGCCATGCGCCGCAGGGCCTCCAGCGCCTTCTCCGCGCGGTACTCCTGCACCACGCCGATCACAGCGTTCACGAGCACGATGGCCAGGATGATGATCGTATCAGTGAGGTCGCCAACCGCCCCGGCGATCACCGCGGCCGCGAGCAGCACCAGGATCATCAGGTCCTTGAACTGCGCAAGGAAGAGGCCGACCACCGTGCGCTTGCGCCTTCCCTGCAACTCGTTCGGGCCATGCTCGCGCAGGCGTTCCCCGGCCTGGGCCTCGCTCATGCCTTGCTCGCCAACCCCAAGGGCCTCGCGCAATTCACCGATCTCCAGCAGGTGCCATTTCATGGATTAGGTGATCCGTTCGTGCGGGACGAGGAACAGGCCAGCCGAGCAGGTCCCGACCCTGCGCGTGTGCAGTTGTTCGCCGCTGACAAGCAAGCCGGTTCCCGCAGGTGGAAGCCAAGGCCGGTCAATACGGTGGTGGTCTTCGGCGCGTGCGCGGCAGGCTTCGTTGAACATGATGCCAGCGGCATGCGCGAAGTTCCGTGCAGGTCGGGCAGCATGAGTGAAAAGTACTTCACGCGAACGGGTATGGCGGATATCCATCCGCATGCCCCGGTCTTCGGTACAGCGGTAGTTTCGACCCATGCACACCTCCGAGGTGGAACTGGCTGGCGAGCGGATCGTGCTGCATCCCTTTGGTGCGCTCTTCTGGCCGCGCATGAGCTGGCTCCTGTTGAGCGACCTGCATTTGGGCAAGGCCGCCCATTTCCGCAAGGCCGGATTACCGCTGCCGGAGGGCTCCGATGCACGGACCTTGGAACGCCTGGACACCCTGATCGCCCATTTCCGGCCGAAGCAGGTGGTGATCATCGGCGACCTGTTCCACAGCGCGTTCAACAACGCGTGGGATGTCTTCCAGGCCTGGTGCGTCAACAGCCCCGTCCCCATCCACCTGGTGCCCGGCAACCATGATGTGCTCGCCGAACGCCGGTACGCGGAAGCCGGGATCACCGTGCATCCGGACCGGCTGGAGGCGCTTCCCTTCGTGCTGGAGCACGAGGCCCCCGACCTGTCCAGCATGCCGGATCCGGTGCACAGGATCTGTGGGCATACCCACCCGGGTGTGTTGCTGAACGGGCAGGGCGGTCAGCGGCTTCGGCTCCCTTGCTTCCTTGTTGGCCCCAACGTGACGCTGCTGCCCGCATTCGGCATGGCCACGGGGCTTCACATCGTGCGGCCCACGGTGGCCCATCGGGTGTTCGCCTGCACGGGCAAAGCCGTGCTCGACGTTACGGGTGCCGCGGTGGGCGCGGCGTCCAAGGCTTGAGCCTGACGGTTGACCGGCCCATATCAGCAGGCCAAAACAGAAAGCCCCTCCTGACTCCAGGAAGGGCTTCCACAGGCGGTGACGCTTACTTGCCCTCGCCGGAGTGGCGGGCGTAGCGCTTCTTGAACTTGTCCACACGACCGGCGGTGTCGATCAGCATCATCTTGCCGGTGTAGAAGGGGTGGCTGGTGTTGCTGATGTCCAGCTTCACGAGGGGATACTCGTTCCCATCCTCCCACTTCACGGTGTCCTTGGTGTTGGCGCAGCTCTTGCCAAGGAACATGTGCTCATTGCTCATGTCCTTGAACACGACGATGCGGTAGCTCTCAGGGTGGATGCCGTCTTTCATGGTATCAGTCGTTTCAGTTGGCCATGGGGAGGCCAACGGGGCCGCGAATGTACATGAAGTTCCGATCGGTGGAAGTGATGGGTTGGAACTGGCCCACATTCGTGCTTGGCCAAGCAAGCATGTCAGGTACCTAGCTTCGAAAGCTGCGCTTGATAATCAAGGCCTTAACCCCACAGACGCGTTGCACAACTGACAAACCGACCACTTTTGCTTGTTTGGCTAACCAAGCAATTGAGGGCTTGGATCACGACCGCCGCAATGATCCCCACCCCGCCAACGTATCCCCACCATCTTTGCCGCCCATGCTCCGCGCCTCGTTCCTCGTCCTGCTGTCCGCCCTCTTTTTCCTCGCTGGCTGCCGCAAGGACGAGCTCTTCACGGACGACCCCGGGGCCCGGTTGGTGCTGACCGCGGACACCGTGCTGTTCGACACGGTATTCACCACCATCGGCACCGTCACCAAGCGCTTCACCGTGCGCAACGAGAACGCGAACGCGGTGCGGGTGGACGTGGCGCTGGAAGGCGGTACCCCCTCCCCTTTCCGCATCAATGTCGACGGCGCCTCCGGGGTGGCCTTCAACGATGTGGAGATCCTCGGGGGCGACAGCATCTTCGTTTTCGTGGAAGCCACGCTCGGCGCGGGCGGCGTGAACACACCGTTCATCATCGAGGACCACATCCTCTTCAACACCAATGGCAACGAACAGGAGGTGCTGCTGGTGGCCTGGGGCCAGGACGCGCACTTCTTCTACCCGGACCAGTTCATCCCGGGCCTGCCCGCGTTCAGCTACATCGCGGGTGGCTTTGACCAGAACGGCCAGCAGATCTGTGAGACCGTGCAATGGCCGAACGACAAGCCCTACGTGATCTACGGCTACGGCGTTGTTGACTCCTGCAGCAAGCTGATCATCGACCCCGGCGTGAAGGTGTACATGCACGGTGGGGCCGGCCTGTGGATTTACAAATACGGCCAGATCGAAGCGCTCGGCACCGTCACCGACCGCATCGTGTTCCAAGGCGACCGGCTCGAGCCGGAGTACCAGGACCTGCCCAATCAATGGGACCGGATCTGGATCAATGAGGGCGACCTGAACAGCAAGCTGGTGAACTGCGAGATCCGCAACGCCCTGATCGGCCTGCAGGCCCAGACGCTACCCTTCACCGATGGCCAGCCGTTGAGCAACTGCACGCTGGAACTGGAGAATGTGCGGATCGAGAACTGCCTGACGGCCTGCCTCTATACCGAGAACTACCGGATCAGTGCGAAGAACCTGCTCCTTTCTGAAGCCGGCCAGTATGCGGCGGTGCTCACCGGCAGCGGTCAGTACACGTTCGACCAAGTGACCATCGCGAACTACTGGGACCTGGACATTCGTCAGGAACCCGCATTCCTGCTGAGCAACCGATTCGCTGACATCAACGGCGCCACCCAGGTGCGACCGATCGAGTCCAGTTCCTTCCGCAACGGCATCGTCTACGGCAACAACGGCAATGAATTCAAGCTCGACGTGGATGAAAGCGCGAACCCGCTCTTCACCTTCGAGCATTTCCTCGTGCGAACGGATCAACCGACCAACGCCCCGGTCCACTTTCCCGTTCAATCCACGATCTATCGGAACCTGGATCCCGGCTTCCGCGACGGTCCCGAAGGTGACCTGCGCCTAAGGAGCAACGCCCTGGCCAAGGGCAAGGCTGACCCGGCCCCGACGGTGTTGCTCGACATCGAAGGCCAGCAACGTCCGAACTTCGGGGATGCCTCGGATGGCTTCCTGCCGGACCTGGGCTGCTACGAGTACTACGATTGACCTGCGCCCGCCAGGAACGCCAGCGTATCGACGCCGTCCGCATAGTCCCAAGGAGCCGGGCATTGGGCCTGGCCAAAGGGCACATGGCCATGACCGACCACGCATTGGATGCGGTCGGCGTTGGCGGCCAGTGTTGCGTTGACATCCTGCCGATCCGTGTAGCGCTCGTAGTAGATGGACCCCAGCGGGCTGTGCAAGCCCTGGTCCTCCTTGAACAGCACGAACCCGTTCTCGATCAACGGCACGCGGTCCAGCAGCCAGATGGCCTTGTGGTAGTCGTAGTTGTTGGCCCACTTGGCGTGCTGCGCCAGGTGCCCCCACGGCAGGATGGCCGCGATGATCCGGTCCAGGTCGAAGTCCGCCGGCAGGTAGAGCTTCCCCACGTTGCGGCAGCCCAGCCCGAAGTACCGGAAGAGGTCCTCCCCCAGCGCTGCGAGCTCCGCCTCCGTCTCCGTTCCGTCCAGGACGGCCACGCTGGTGCGGTTGCGCCGGATGATGTGCGGCAGGTGGCCGAAGTAGTGCTCGAAGTAGCGCGCCGTGTTGTTGCTGCCGGTGGCGATCACCGCATCCACCTCGCCCAGGCGGCCTTCCGTCACCTCCACGCGCCCCCCGAGGTCGGGCGCCAGCAGGCGGAGCATGTCCACCACCGCCACCGTGAGGCCCGCATCCTCGCTGCTCACACGCACCCGTGCCTTGTGGCCAACGATCAGCGCGCTGAGGATGTCGTGGAAGCCGACCAGCGGGATGTTGCCGGCGGTGATGATCCCGATCGTGCGCGGCGGACGCCCATACGCGGGCGGCACCGACGAAGCGTTGATCCAGTGCGCGAGGACCTCGGGCTTCAGCATCGCGCCGAGGCTCCGGAGCATGTGCCGCACATTGTCCGTGGTGAACCAGGCGTTGCGGGCGGCGGCCCGCTGCACGGCCTCGTCGGCCGCGCGATACTCCACCTCGGCCAGGCCGCATCCATGGCCGGGCCACGCAGTGCCGGCGCCCAGTGCCCTGAACACTTCGCCGAGCTTCGCGAACGCCTGGATGCGTGCGTCCAGGGGCGGTGGTGGAACCAATGCGGGACCTCGGCTGTTCATGGCGTGTACTTTCGCGCCCGCAACCGCAGTGCCTTGTGAACGGCACGGCAGCGGGGGCGCAAACTTAGAGCGACGACCATGGCCATCATGATCACGGAGGAATGCATCAACTGCGGTGCATGCGAACCGGAATGTCCGAACAATGCCATCTATGAGGGAGGGGCGGAATGGCGGCTGAGCGACGGCACCAGCCTGCACGGGCAGCAGACCATCCCCGGTGGCGGCGCCTATGATGCCGATGCCGCCCAGCAGCCCAAGGCCATGGACGTCTACTACATCGTCACCGACAAGTGCACCGAGTGCACCGGCTTCCACGATGAACCGCAATGCGCCGCCGTGTGCCCCGTGGACTGCTGCGTGGACGACCCCGATCATCGGGAGACCAAGGAGCAGCTGATGGCGAAAAAGGAGTTCCTTCACTTGTAAGCCTGCCTCGCACGCAGCGTACTTTCGGTACGGTCCCTGCCGTTGTCGATGCGCATGCGCTCCCTGCTCCTCGCCTCCTTCCTGCTCATCACCGTCGCGCTGCAGGCGCAAGGTGAGCTCATCGCGGCGGCCAACGCTGCGCTGGCCCGTATCGCGGAAGCGAACGCGGATGAAGCCCGTGACAGTGCCTCCCAGGTGTTGTCCGGAACGCTGCGCACCCTGTTGGAGCGCGAGGATGCCATGGGCCTCGACCTGGCCGGACTTCGGATGAGCCGGGTGGATGCCCCGGACGGACGGTTCCGTTTGCTCACCTGGAACGTGCCCCACCAGGATGGGAGCCACCGATACCATGGCCTGCTGCTGGTGCAGGAGCGCAAGCGGCGGGTGGTGCATGAACTGCAGGACCGCACACGCAGCATTGAACAACCGGAACGCCGGAACCTTACCACTGATCAGTGGTACGGGGCGCTCTACTACCAGGTGATCCCCACCCGCAAAGGCGGCCGCACGTGGTACACCCTGCTCGGCTGGAAGGGCCACAGCGCGGTGGAGACCCGGAAGGTGATCGAGGTGCTGTCGTTCCGCGGCAGTACGCCCCAGTTCGGCGCCCCGCTCTTCGGGGAAGGGCGCGTGCGGGACCTTCGGCGGGTGTATGGCTTCAGCTTCCAGAACAGCATGAGCCTGAAATGGGACGAAGCCGGCCAGCGGATCGTGCTGGACCACCTGAGCCCCACGAAACCGGAGTTCGCCGGACAGCCGGCCTTCATGGGCCCCGACCTCAGCTACGACGCCTTCGTGTGGGAGAAGGACCATTGGCGGTTCGAGCGCGATGTGGACGTGCGCCAGCTGGACCTGGACAAGCCGTGGAACCGGCCGCCCAAGGAGCAGCGCTGAGCGGCATCAACAGGGGGTGTTGATCGATCCCCGCTCGCGGACCGGCCGGGGCTGGCGGGCCTCCTACTTTTGCGCCGCCTGAAAACCGCCCCCCCATGCTCACCACCACCAAGAAGGTCCACAACTACAGCGCCGGCCCCTGCATCCTGCCGCGCGAAGTGTTCGAACAGGCCGCACAGGCCGTGCTCGACTTCGAGGGCAGCGGTCTCAGCATCCTGGAGATCAGCCACCGCAGCAAGCCCTTCGAGGCGGTGATGGCCAAGGCCCAGGCCCTGGTGAAGGAGCTGCTCGGCGCGCCCGACCACTACCAGGTGGTCTTTCTCGGTGGCGGCGCCAGCCTCGGATTCCACATGGTGCCGCAGAACTACATGAAGGTGGGCGGCAAGGCGGCCTACGCCAACACCGGCGAGTGGGCCACCCGCGCCATCAAGGAGAGCCGGCTCTTCGGCGACACGCTGGTGGTGGCCAGCAGCGAGGACAAGAACTTCAGCTACATCCCCAAGGGCTTCGCCATCCCCGCCGTCGCCGACTACTTCCACTTCACCAGCAACAACACCATCTTCGGTACGCAGTTCAAGGTATTCCCCCAAAGCCCGGTGCCGGTGGTGTGCGACATGAGCAGCGACATCTTCAGCCGGCCGGTGAACGTGGCCGACTTCGCGCTCATCTACGCCGGTGCGCAGAAGAACATGGGGCCGGCCGGTGCCACGGTCTACCTCTTCGATCCCGCGCAGCTGGGCCGCACCGGCCGCAAGCTGAGCCCGATGATGGACCTGAAGAACCACGCCGACAAGGAGAGCATGTACAACACGCCCCCGGTGTACGCCGTGTACGTGAGCATGCTCACCCTGGAGTGGATGAAGCGCATGGGCGGAGTGGCGGCGATGGAACAACGCAACAACGCCAAGGCCGCGCTGCTCTACAACGCCATCGACCGGCTGCCGCTGTTCAAAGGCACCACCGCCGTGGAGGACCGCAGCACCATGAACGCCACCTTCGTGCTCACGGATGCCGCGCTGGAGCCCGCCTTCGACGCCCTGTGGAAGGACGCTGGCATCAGCGGGCTGCGCGGCCACCGGAGCGTGGGCGGCTACCGCGCCAGCATGTACAACGCGCTCCCCATCGAGAGCGTGCAGGTGCTGGTGGACGTGATGGAGGAATTCGCCAAGAAGAACGGTTGAACATGCGCATCCACGCCAACGACGGTATCAGCACGTCCGCCATCGCGCGGCTGCAGGAGGAAGGCTTCACGGTGACCGCGGACCATGTGCCGCAGGACGCGCTGGCGGCCTACCTGAACAAGGAACAGGTGGACGTGCTGCTGGTGCGCAGCGCCACCAAGGTGCGCCACGACCTCATCGACGCATGCCCCGGGCTCCGCCTCATCGGGCGCGGGGGCGTGGGGCTCGACAACATCGACGTGGCCCACGCCAAGGGCAAAGGCATCCGCGTGGTGAACACGCCCGCCTCCTCCAGCATATCCGTGGCGGAGTTGGTGATGGCCCACCTCACCGGACTGATGCGCAACCTGCACCTGGCCAACCGGCGCATGCCCGGCGAGGGCGGCACGCATTTCAAGGAACTGAAGAAGGAATACGAGAAGGGCACCGAGGTGCGGGGCAAGACCCTTGGCATCATCGGCTTCGGCCGCATCGGCCAGTGGACCGCGCGCTACGCCCTGGGCGCCGGCATGAAGGTGGTGTACACGGACAACCGGGCCACCGCCGAGAGCATCGAGCTGGAGATCGGCGGGCAGGTGGTGCGCGTGGGCGTGAAGCTGGTGACCCTGGACGAACTGCTCACCATGAGCGACGCGATCAGCCTGCACGTGCCGGCGCAGGCCGATGGCAGGCCCGTGCTCGGCACCGCCGAACTGGCCCGGGTGAAGCCCGGCGTGGTGATCGTCAACACCGCCCGCGGCGGCAGCGTGGACGAGGACGCCCTGCTGGCCGCATTGAACGAAGGCCGCGTGAAGGCCGCCGCACTGGACGTGTTCACCAACGAGCCCACCCCGCGCGCCGACCTCCTCGCCCACCCCCGCATCAGCCTGAGCCCGCACATCGGCGCGGCCACGGCCGAGGCCCAGGGGCGCATCGGCGATGAGCTCTGCGACCTGATCATCGCCTTCCGCGACCAGCTGGCCGCGCAGCAGGCATGATCCGCTTCCGACCGTTCCGCGGCTGGCGGCCGGTGTCCCACCTGGCCCACCTGGTGGCATCCCGCAGCTTCCTGAGCTACACGGACGAGCAGATCCGCAGCAAGCTGGCGGGCAATCCGTTCACCTTCCTGCACGTGGTGCACCCCGAGCACAGTCCCGGGGCCAAGGCCGCCGCCAAGCAGGAGAAGTCGCGCACCGAGCGCTTCAAGGACGTGCGGCACATGTGGAACGCCTTCGTATCCGAGGGCTGGTTCGTGCGCGACGAAAAGCCCTGCTTCTACCTCTACGAGCAAAGCCGGCCCGGCCTGCTCTCCCGCGGCATCATCGGCGTGGTGAGCGTGGGCGACTACCGCGGCGGCCGTGTGAAGGTGCATGAGCACACCCTCGCCTCCCGCGAGGAGCTCTTCAAGGAATACCTGGACGTCACCGGCATCAACGCCGAGCCCGTGCTGTTGGCCGCTCCGGGGACGCATGAGCTCGATACTGATGTGGAGGCCATGCACCAGGTGCCGCCCACCTACGACTTCAGCACCACCGACCGCATCCGCCACCGCTTGTGGGCCGTGAGCGCCCCCAAGGACGTTGCCACCATCGCGAAGCACGTGGCCTCCGCCGGCGTGCTCTACATCGCCGACGGCCACCATCGCCTGGCCAGCAGCGCCCGGTTGGCCGAAGCCACCGGTGCCTACGCCGATGCGCCCAAGGCGTGGTGCCTTGCCTTCATCGTGCCACAGGAGCACCTGCACATCCACAACTTCGATCGTGCGCTCACCAGCCTGGGCGGTATCGACACCGATGAACTGATCGAAGCGCTGGGCGGCATCGGTCCGCTGAAACCCCTGGCCGCCGCGCCGGACCGCCACCCCGCCCACGGCCATGTGTGCGTGTGCACCCGCAAGGGCTGGTTCGACCTGGAACTGCCGCCGGCTCCCGCGAACGCCTCACCGGCCGACCGGCTGGACGCCTCCGTGCTCAGCGATGCCGTGCTGAAGCCGGTGCTGGGCGTGCAGGACCTCCGCACCGATCCGCATGTGCGCTTTGTACCAGGGACCGCAGGCGTGGGCGAACTGGAGCGCATGGTGCGCTCGGGGGAAGCGAAGGTGGCCTTCCACCTCTGCCCCGTGAGCTTCGCGGAACTGCAGGCCGTGGCCGACAGCGGTGGCTGCATGCCCCCGAAGAGCACCTGGATCGAACCGAAACTGCGCAGCGGCCTCACGGTGTACGGCCTGGAGGACTGAGCGCTCCCGGTGCGCGCGCGCCGATCACCAACTTCGCCCCATGACCGAAGGCACCCTGGCTGAACGGTACGCCCGCGTGAAGGCCGGGATCGGGGCGAATACTCGCCTGATCGCGGTGAGCAAGACCCGATCGGTGGAGGAGATCCAGGCCCTGTTGAAGCTGGGGCACCGCGACTTTGGCGAGAACTACCCGCAGGAGTTGAAGGCCAAGGCCGCCGAACTGCCGAAGGACATCCGCTGGCACTTCATCGGCCACCTGCAGCGGAGCAATGTGAAGCACGTGGTGGGCATCGCCAGCTTGATCCACAGCGTGGACAGCGAGCGGCTGCTGGACGAGATCGAGAAACGGTCCGCCGCATTGGGCATCACCACGGACGTGCTGCTGCAGGTGCACATCGCCCAGGAGGAGACCAAGCATGGGTTCAGCCCGGAGGAGGTGCGGCCCCTGCTCTCCGGCGCCCCCGCCCAGCAACGCTGGCCCCATGTCCGGATCCGGGGGCTGATGGGCATGGCCACGAACACCGAGGACGCGGACCAGGTGCGTCGCGAGTTCCGTTCGCTCGCCGAGCTGCACCGGGAACTGCGTGCACATCCCGGCCTCCGGCCGGAAGACTTCACGGAGCTGAGCATGGGCATGTCCGGCGATGCCGCCGTAGCCGTGGAGGAGGGCTCCACGTTGGTGCGGGTGGGTACGGCCATCTTCGGGGAGCGCTCCGGAAAAGCAACCGGGTGAACGGAAGCTCGTCTTCCTTGCATACTTTCGAAGTCCGTTCGCTGTGGTGCCATGCGGTCCCCCGCCCTCCTCTTAGCTGGTCTGCTGGTCTCCAGCGCGCTTTGGGCCCAGCGCAACCTGGAGATCGGGGTGAGCACGGGCGTCACCCACTACTACGGCGACCTGGGCAACTGGGGCGGCCAGGTGCAGTGGAACAGTTCCCGGCCGGCGATGAACATCACCTTCCGGGACTTCTTCAACAACCCCAAGCGCTACGTCACCCGGTCGCTCACCATGGAGTGCCGGCTGAGCTGGTTCCGGATCGGCTACAACGAATCGGAGCCCACCGCGGGCCTGAGCGGTGTGGAACTGCCCAACTGGCGCCGGGGCCTCAACTTCCGGAACGACCTCTTCGGCGTGAGCACGCACGTGGTGCTGAACGCCTACCGCGAGCCCTTCAAGCCCCTGTTCAAGCAGCGCTTCTTCATGTACTTCCACACGGGCATCGGTCTCTACTACGGCCGGCCCAAGGGCGACCTGTTCCTCGGGGCGCAGGACCTCGCCAACAAGTACTACTTCTGGGAGGACGGCACCATCCGCAACACGCCCCGCGGGTCCGCCAGCGGCGAGGTGATCGAGATGGACGGTGAGTACGAGACCGACCTGTACAGCTGGGTGACCGAAGGCCGCGGGCGCGGCACGGACCGCAGTGTGGTGCAGCGGCCCAGCCCGTGGAACGTGGGCATCCCCATGGGCTGCGGCATCCGGTACATGCTCACCAAGCAGGTGAGCGTGGGCATGGAGTTCAGCTACTACCTCTTCCTCACCGACATGTTGGACAACGTGAGCGAGCGCTACCCCACCTACGACGAGATCGGCAAGGTGTACGCGGACAGCACCCAGCAATACCTGGCACGCTACATCAGCGACCCCACCGGCTGGGGCACGGACGGCACCACCTCCTACCGCACCAGCCGCCGCGGCAATCCGGGACTGCCGGACAACTTCAGCTACTTCTCGCTGGAAGTGAGCTACAAGTTCCGCCGCTCGCCGGGACGGAAGAACTACATGAGCTTCTGAGGAGGCGCGGCCGTGCTGTCGGGGGGACGCACGGGCGACACGCGAGCGCGTGCACCAGAAAAGCCCATTGCGTATGTTCGATGCATGAGCGCTGAGGAAACCGCCAGAGGCGGACGGCAACGTGGGCACTCGGCGCAGCCGAGGGCCGGTTGAATAATTCCAAAGGAGTTCGGTTACTTTGAGTGGCTGAAATTTCTCACCATCACTAACCACCATGAGGACTTCCATCATCGTGCTGGCCACGACAGCTATTCTATTGGTCGCGTGCGGCACAGGATCGAAGAAAGAGACAACCGATTACCGTCCGGTCTTCGATCGTGCCGTTGAGCTAACTAAGAATGCGTTGAAGTACCCGGACGATGCGACTTTCCCCGTATTCGACAGCGTGAACATCACGGCCAGCGGAGACACCGTGAAGATCCGGTTCCATGTGCTTGCCGCAAACGGTCTGGGAGTGCGCTCAAAGGCCGAGACTAAGCTGACCTTCAAAGTAGATAGCTGCGCTCACCTTCTGTCCGGTTGGGTCGTGGACAATGTGTTCGTGGATCCGGACCCCGTTGGACGCCCATGCTCACCAGCCGCAATTAAGGCGTGGGAGGACAAGCTACTTGCACAGGCTTTGGAAGAGGCAAGGGCGCGGAGACAGGCTCAGAAGGCACAAGTCGCTGAGGATTCCGCGCGGTTCGGAACCGATGAGATCGTGGGTAAAAAGATCAGTGGGAGCCACAAGTATGGAGGCCAGACGAAGGTGACGTGGACGCCGTTGGTGGGACTACTGGAACAGGCGCGCAAGGATGCGGCGAAGCGAATGCAACCGGAAGCCGACTTGCAAGCGCTGTTGAGTTCTTACTATGGCTCTTCGCAAGGCGGCCGGATCCGCATAGACATAGAGCGGAGCACCATTGGAGCAGCGAACTGGAAGTTCTTCACCGTTGTCTTGCAGGATAGCACCGGCGCGGAGGTATTCCGCAAGGAATTGGACAGCGATATCCCGGAATACTCTTCGGGCGATTGGTGGAACATCGAACTCGTGAACGTGGACGCTTATGTGCGGCCACCGTTCAACGTCTTTGTGATCGACCAACTGGAAGACGCTCCCTTCAACTTCCGAGTTGAAGCCCGGCGCAAGTAGCCGAGATCGGAAAGCTCTCCGACCGGCCCTCGGGTGCCCGATGATCCGGCCCCAACCCGCGCTCGGGTCCCCAATGAGCCGGCGCTTGGCTCAATACATGCGTCAGGGGTCTGCCGAGTGCCGGTCGGCAGGCAGGCGCCGGCGCAGTGGGCAGCGTCCACGGCCCGAACCTCACTTGGCCTTCAACGGCTTCCTGCTCGTGTGGTAGATGTTGTACACCACAACGGTAGGACCATCCAGTTCAAACACGATACGGTAAGGGAACTTGGCCACCGGGGCATGCCGGAAACCGTTCTCCCGGATGCGGTAATTGGCGGTAACGGTGGTGAGATGGTCCAAGGCCGCAAGCACTGCCTTGTCGAAGCGCTCACCCAAGCCCTGCTTCTCCAGGTCGTAATGCAATGCGGCCTCCTGCCATTCCAGCCACGCTTCTTCGCGGAGCTCCAGTGGCCGGCGTTTCATTTCCGCTTGGACTTCACCATGCGCTTCACCTCGCCCAGCGAATAGCCCTTCCCCTTGCCCTGGCGCCGACGCTCGCGCCGCTCCTCCAGCAACGCGAGGTGTTCCTTGGTGAAAGCGAACTCCCCCTCCTCCCGCTCCAACGCCTTGCCCACCCGCTCCAGCACCTTTTCGTCGGTGGTGGCGATGATGCGCTCGATCAGGTCCAACTTGGTGAACATGCAACGAAGATATCCGCCGGCCGAGCTTCAACCCACGTTCGGGGTGCCATGGGATCTCCGCTTCCACTGCTCAAGAAGCGCCTGGCGGAAGTACTCACACCGCCGAGCCCCTGTCCTTGAACGCAGAAAGGGGCGCTTGCGCACCCCTTTCCAGAGCCTCCTTTCGGATTTGAACCGAAGACCTGCTCATTACGAATGAGCTGCTCTACCGCTGAGCTAAGGAGGCCGATACCCCCTCGTTGTCACCCGTCGACGGGCTCAGGGTGACAACGAGGGGCGGCAAATGTAGGAAGCTGCTTCACTTCCACCACCGATCCATCAGCCTTTGATGAAACGCACGGTGCGGCCGTCGCCGAGGCGCACGGTGTAGACCCCGGCGTTCAAGCCGTCCACCTGGAGGCGATAGCCGCCGGCCATGCGCTGCAGCGATGCGGCCACGGTGCGGCCTGCGGGGTCCAGCACCACGGCGGCCATAGGCACCTGGCCATCGGCCACCACCACGTTCACCACGTCCTGGGCCGGGCTCGGGAAGGCGGTGAGCGAAGCGGTCGCCAGCTCGTGCACGCCGGTTGCGCTCCGCTCGTCCAGGGCCAGGTGGCCGGGGCTCACCCCCACCGCCACGGTGCTGAGCACATTGCCCTGCAGGTCCATCACATGCAGTTCACCGCTGCTGAAGAAGTCCGTGGTGGTGCCGTAGAGCACCCCGTTGTGCGGGTCCTCCAGCAGACCGTAGGTGGCCGGCGAGGCCTCCAGGGTGTCCAGCACGGTGGCCGTGGCCAGGTCGAAGCGGTTCAGCTTGCCCTGGGCATACTCCATGAAGTAGACCTTATCCTCCACCAAAGCGGAGGAGCCGCAGCCGGAACTGGCGGCCACGGTGGTGGTGTATTCCAACGCGCCGCCGGCCTGGGCCAGCTTGCTGATGCTCGCGTGGGTGAAGTCGGTGTTGTTCAAGCTGTACACCGCGCCGTCCTTCACCATGAGGTGCTCGGGGTTGAGGCCTTCGGCGCCCAGGTCCACCAAGCCCTCCCAGCTGCCGGTGGTCAGGTCCAGCACCCCGATGTAGCCCACGAGGTTCGCCCAGTCAAAGCCGTTGTTCACGGCCAGGTAGGCCTTGTCGCCGGCCACCACCACACCCTCCGCGCTGTAGGGCAGCTGGCTGATATCCACGGTGTAGAGCAGGTCCAGCGTGGCCTTGTCGCGCACTTCGCAGTAGTGCGAAAGGCCGCCCAGCTCGCCGCGGGTGATCACGATGAGGCCGTTGCCGAAGGCGAAGCGGCGGATGCCCTGCACCTCCGCCTCTTCCAGCAGCGCGTAGGTGTCCGCATCATAGGTGAGCAGCTTGTTGTCCGCGGCCACGTACACCACGCCGTTCTCCACGGCCACGTGGTTGCCGAAGCGCACCCCGGGAATGGTGGCCACGGTGCTGTATTCAGCCGTGGCGGGGTCGTAGCTGCCCAGGGTCACCGGCTGCACCTGGGTTTGTGTGGCCATGTCGAAGTAGCCTTCGTTGAGCACGACCACCTGGTGGGTGTGCAACTGCGCGTTCGCCCAGAGGGCTGTGGCCAACGCGAGGGCCAGGATGGAACGACGGTACATGGAAGTGGGTTTTATGCCTTCTTCACCGGAAGGCGGTTGATGTGGCACCGAAGGGCACGGCCGCGCCTGTACCGCAAGCGCTCCGGCCGAAACTCCCGTCGGCGGTGTTCTGCGCTCGGTTCAGGTCTTCTGGCTCACCACCCTCCTGCCGCGCCTTCCCATCCGCCGGGTGGCGGACAGTGGCTTGATGCGGCCGGCATCACGGTGGTTCACAGCTGCGGGAACAGCTCCCGGTTCACACGGGATTCCCTTGGTCGAACGCGCGGCCAAGGTAATGTGCCGGTACCGACACGATCGACCAATGCAGGACCTGCCCAAGCTCAGGGCACGTCTTCGCGCAGGGGCTTACTTTGCCTGCATGGTGGTCCAGGAGGGCATGCGCGGCGCGCTGTTGGAGGTGGGTGAACTGGCCCGCTTCACAGGGCGCTTCTTCCGCAATGCCTTGCACCGCCGGTTCGAGTGGCGCGAGCTGATGCGCCAGTGCATCCTGAACGGGAACCGCTCGCTGCCGCTGGTGGGGATCACCGCCTTCATCATGGGCATGGTGCTCACGGTGCAGAGCCGCCCCACCCTGGCCCGCTTCGGCGCGGAGAGCATGCTGCCCGCCATGGTGGCCATCAGCGTGGTGCGGGAGATCGCGCCGGTGATCACGGCCCTGATCTGCGCCGGCAAGATCGGCAGCAGCATGGGCGCGGAGCTCGGCAGCATGAAGGTGACCGAGCAGATCGACGCGATGGAGGTGAGCGGCACCAACCCGTTCCGTTACCTGGCCGTGACGCGCATCTGGAGCACCACGCTCACCCTGCCGATCCTGGTGGTGATGGCCGACGGCATCGCCATTTGGGCCTCGTGGGTGGGTGTGAACATCAAGGACACGGTGACCTGGGACCTGTTCTACCGCCAGGTGTTCGAGTCGCTGGAGTTCAGCGACGTGCTGCCCGCCTTCATCAAGAGCTACTTCTTCGGCTTCATCGTGGGCCTGGTGGGCTGTTACAAGGGCTTCACCACGGCCAAGGGCACCGAGGGGGTGGGCCAGAGCGCGCACAGCGCCGTGGTGCTGGCCTCCCTACTGATCTTCATCCTGGACCTGGTGGCCGTGCAGATCACCGACATCCTGGGCCTGAACTGATGCGCGCGGACACGCCCCCCACCTCCCCGGAACCGGTGATCCGCGTGCGCGACCTGCACGTGGCCTTCGGGAACAACCGGGTGTTGCAGGGCTTCGACCTGGACCTGTTCCGCGGCGAGAACGTGATGGTGCTCGGCAAGAGCGGCAGCGGCAAGAGCGTGCTGATCAAGTGCATCGTGCGGCTGCTGGAGCCGGACCAGGGCAGCATCCACGTGCTCGGGCAGGATGTACTGGCGCTGGGCCAGGAGGCGCTGGACCGCCTGCGGGTGAAGATCGGATTCCTGTTCCAGAGCAGCGCGCTCTACGATTCGATGACCGTGCAGGAGAACCTGGAGTTCCCCCTGCGCCGCCACTGGATGGCCCGTGAACGGGGCAGCACCGATGCGCTGGTGGAGGAAGTGCTCGCCGCGGTGGGCCTGGAGCATACCCGGAACATGTACCCGAGCGAACTTTCCGGCGGCATGAAACGGCGCATCGGCCTGGCGCGCACCCTGATCCTGAAGCCGGAGATCGTGCTGTACGACGAGCCCACCACCGGCCTGGACCCCATCACCGGCAAGGAGATCGTGGAGCTGATCCTGGAACTGCAGCGCACCTATGGCACCAGCAGCATCATCATCTCGCACGACCTGAACGTGGCCAAGCTCGCCGCCAACCGCATCGCCCTGCTGCACGAGGGGCGCAACCACGTGGAGGGTACGTACGCGCAGTTCCGCGAAAGCACCGACCCCATCGTCCAACGCTTCTTCATCTTCATGTGACCATGGCCACCAAAGGCGATCCGATCCGACTGGGCCTGTTCGTTCTGGCGGGCACCGCCGTGCTCGTCGTCGGGCTCTACCTGCTCGGCAGCAAGCGCGACCTGTTCCGGCGCACCATCCAGGTGGAGGCCGTCTTCCAGCAGGTGGGCGGGCTGCGACCGGGCAACAACGTGCGCTACATGGGCATCAACGTGGGCACCGTGGAGCGCATCGAGATCCTGAACGACACCGCGGTGCGCGTGCTGCTCTCCATCCGCGAGGCGGATTCCGAGCACATCCGTGCGGATGCGGTGGCCACGGTGGGCACCGACGGCCTGATGGGCAACAGGCTCGTTAACCTCTCCCCCGGCGACGGCAGCGGCGCCCCGATCCGCGAAGGCGTGCGCCTGCCCAGCAGTGTGCCGCTGGACACGGACCTGATGCTGCGGACGCTGGACCGCACGAACGCCAACCTGGCCGTGATCACGGATGAGGTGCGCGTGCTGGCCGGCAAGCTGAACCAGCCGGGCAATGCGGTGGACCTGTTGACCGACACCGTGCTCGCTGCGGACCTTTCCGCCGCCCTGGTGGAACTGCGGGCCGCGGCCGAGAACGCGCGCACGGCCACCGCCGGCATCGATGCGCTGATGGGCGATGTGCGGAGCGGCAAAGGGGCCTTGGGCGCACTAGTGAGCGACCCCGCCTCCGAACAGCAGGTGCGCGCCCTGTTGGGCAACCTGCAGCACGTGAGCGATTCGCTGCAGGCGCTCACCAATGGATTGGGGTCGTTCGCCCGCGACCTGAACTCCACCAGCGGCCTCGCCCATTCCCTGCTGACGGACACGGCGCTCGCCGGGGATGTGCGACGCACGATCAGCAGGCTGGACACGGGCACCCTGCTGCTCAACGAGGACCTGCGTGCGCTCCAGCGCAACTGGCTGTTCCGCCGCTACTTCAAGGAGAAGGCCAAGGCCCGCAACCACGAGGGCCGGCAGCGCCCTTGATCCCCGGCGCGCGCAATTCTTCAGCCAGTTCAAGCCGCAGCCATGGAACGCGCCGGACCTTTGCGCGGCATGGAATTCGGCATCTACACCTTCGTTGACCACACGCCCGACCCGGTAACGGGCGAGCGCATCCCTGCCGAGCAGCGGCACCGCAACCTGCTGGAGGAAGCGATGCTCGCCGACCGGCTCGGGCTGGACGTGTTCGGCATCGGCGAGCACCACCGTCCCGACTTCATCGCCTCCGCGCCCTCCGTGCTGCTGGCCGCGATCGCCGCGCGCACCCAGCGGATCCGGCTGACGAGCGCCGTGACCGTGCTGAGCAGCGAGGATCCCGTGCGCGTCTTCCAGCAGTACGCCACGCTGGACCTCCTGAGCAACGGGCGTGCGGAGATCATGGCGGGGCGTGGATCCTTCACGGAGAGCTTCCCCTTGTTCGGGTACGACCTGAAGGACTACGATGCCCTGTACGCCGAGAAGCTCGCGATGCTGCTCGAGCTGCGCCGTGCCGAGCGATTGACCTGGAAGGGCACCTTCACGCCCACCATCACCGATCGCGGGGTGTACCCGCGGCCGGTACAGGATCCCCTGCCGGTGTGGGTGGCCGTGGGCGGCACGCCGGAAAGCGTGGTGCGCGCCGCCACCCTGGGCCTGCCCCTGACGCTGGCCATCATCGGCGGTGAGCCGGCGCGCTTCAAGCCGTTCACCGATCTGTACAAGCAGGTATGGGCGCGCACCGGGCACGATCCGGCCGGGTTGCAGCTCGGCATCGGTTCGCACGGCTTCATCGCGGACACCTTCGCGGAGGCGGCGGAACTGATGTGGCCGCGCTACGAATTGGTGATGGGCCGCATCGGTCGCGAACGCGGTTGGGGCCCGGTGGGCCGCCCCCAGTTCGACTTCGAGGTATCGCCGAACGGCGCCATGCTGCTGGGCGACCCGGAGACCGTGGCCCGCAAGATGATCCGCGAGCACCAGCTCTTCGGCTTCACCCGCTTCTGTCTGCAGTTCAGCGTGGGCAGCGTGCCGCACGACCGCATGCTGCGCTGCATCGAGCTCTACGCCACGCGCGTGGTGCCGATGGTGAAGGAGGCGATCGGCGCTGGCAACTGAGCGCTACTTCGCGCCGCGCATCCGCTCAAAGGCCCGGTACACCGCCCGGTGCAGGATGGTGGCGTGGGTCTCCTCCGGAAAGTCATCGTACCACCAAGTGAAGGGGGCCTTGGTGTTCGCCGTGAACGCCGCGCGCACCTCCTGCATCTGCGCCCGCATCCAATCATCGTCGCGGGCCAGGGCCATGTACACCTGCAGCGGTTCCTGTCCGTGCGCGCGGCTGAATTCCTCGGCCATCTTCGCCAGGGACCCATTATCCCACCAGAGGCTCGGGCTCACCGCCACATACCGGTCGAAAAGCTCCGGCCGCTTGAACAACAGCTCCATCACCAGCAGCCCGCCGAGCGACTGGCCGATGATGGTGCGATCCCCGTTGGTGCGGAACCGTGCATCAACGTAGGGCAGCACTTCACCGGCGATGAACGCGATGAACGCGGCTGAGCCGCCACCGGTGGGCAGCCACACCCGGTCACTGTCGCTGCGCGTGGGATGGGTGAAGTCGTGGTAGCGGTCCACGTTCGCGATGCCGACAACGATGCTCTTCGGTGCGAGTTCATACATGGACAGGAACTGCACGAGGCCGGCCAGGTGGGGCAGATCCTCGTTCACGGAACCGTCGAGCACATAGACCACCGGGTAGTGCAGGCTGTCCGCGTAGCCATCCGGCAGGATCACGTTCAGTGTGCGGTCCTGCCCGAGCGCCGCGGACCGGAACGTATGGGTGGTGCCCATCACCAGCGGCGCCACCACGGCTTCGGGCACACCGGTCTGCGCACCGGCGCGGACGGCCAGCAGAAGCACGAGGAGGGCAAGGGTGCGCATGGCGGCGTTAGTCGCTGGCCCTGCGAAGTTGCGCAATGCCTGGTAGATTGGGTCCGTGGATGTCCTGGAAGCGCGCACCCGCCTGCAAGCGGTACCCGGTACGGAGGAGTACGTGCACTTCGGTCGGCCCGCCTATCGCCTTCGGCCATCCGGCAGCACCAAGCGGCCAGGGCGCACCTTCACCACCTTGTGGCCGGAGGAAGGGCATGTCGTGCTGATGCTCGACCAGGAGCAGCAGGCGGAGCTGATCGCCCGACATCCTGCAGTGTTCGCCCCGCATCCGAGCAAGTGGGGGCTGAACGGTGCCACCCTCATGCTTCTCGCGAAAGTGAACCCACGGATCTTCGAAATGGCCGTGGGGCTGGCGCTCGCCCATGCCCGGCGTCCGTGAACCGTTCAACACGCTGTTGAACCTGTCATCCCGCGGAGGCAGCACATTGCGCCGACCGTGCGTCATCTGCTGCGAAACGAACACATGCGTACATCCATCACCCTCGCCTCCCTTGTTCTTGGTGCGTCCGCCTTCGCGCAATGTCCGTTCGATCCGACGATCGACCCGCCCGCACTGATCCTGTGCCCGAGCGAAAGCGCCACGTTGAGCACCCAGCCCTACGACGCCTACCAGTGGTACAAGGACGGCAACCCGATCCCGGGAGCCATCGGACAGACCCTGGCCGTGAGCGCGTTCAACGATGCCGGATCCAGCTTCAGTGTATCGGCGACCCTCAACGGCTGCACGGAGACATCCCCATCGGTGCTGGTGGACGGCTGGGTGTTCCTGCTTCCCTACGTGATCAATGGCGGAGACGAGCCTTACGGCTTCGGGATCGACGGTGAACAGCTCTTCTGCGAAGGGGATTCCGCGCTCCTCGTGCTGGGCTTGCCGTACGACACCAACATCCAATGGACGAACAACGGGGTGCCCATCCCCGGGGCGAACAACGATACGCTGGTGGTGACCACGAGCGGCAACTGGAGCGTGAGCGGTGCGCCGTCGCTCTGCCCCGACTTCGTGCAACAGCTCGGCGTGACCATCACTACGCTCTTCGGCCCAGCTCAACAGGCCGCCATCGTCGCGAACGGCGGGCAGCTGTGCGCGGATCCCCCGGGCACATCCGCCCAGTGGTTCCTGAACGGCGCCGTGATCGGCACGGGGAATTGCATCACACCCACCGTGAGCGGCGCGTACACCGTGCTCGTGGACCTACCGGGGCAGTGCGACGCGGTCTCCGCACCGTACGATCTGGTGTTGGGTATGGAACCGGTGCAAGCCAGCTCCGGCGTGCAGGCATGGATGGACCAGGGCTCTGTCAACCTGGTGGTCCAGGCCGACCGGCCGTTGATCGGCGACTGGGCCATCACGGACATCACCGGGCGGCATGTGCTCACCGGTACCTGGAACGGCCAGCGCAACGCCTCCCTGCCGATGAACGACCTGCCGCCGGGACGCTATTGGCTGAGCACCTCCGGACAGGCGCTGCCTGTGGTGATCGTGCGCTGAGCACCGTTCAGCGCTGGAAGTACTGCAGCACCTTGCGCAGGGGCTTGGCCACGATGATCAGCGGGCTCACGCGTTCGCCATTGAGCCGCCAAGCCTTGTACACCTCGAGGTTCGCACGCCAGATGTGCGCCAGCGACCGGTTGCTGACCCCGCCGAGGCGGAAGCGCACGAGCACCTTGGGCACGTAGCGCACGCGGATGCGGTGCTTGTACATGAAGCGGAACATGAGCTCGTAGTCCGCGCTCACCTTCAGGTCCTCACGGAACAGGCCGTGATGTTCATAGACGCTTCGCCGGATGTAGGTCCCAAGGTGGGGCGGCATCCAGCCGGAGCGGAACGCCTCCCTGTTGTATGCCCCTCCCTTCCAAAAGCGCACCACGCGGCGGATGTCCTTCGGGTCCACCATGTACGCATCGCCGTAGATGGCGTCGGCGTCCCCCTTGGCGAACTCGGCCGCCATCTCGGCCACGCAGCTGCGGTGGGCGATCATGTCGCCGGCGTTCACGAACGCCACCACCTCCCCCGTTGCTGCGCGCAGGCCCTTGTTCATGGCATCGTACACGCCCTTGTCCGGTTCGCTGCGGTAATGCGCCAGCACCTCCTGGTAGCGCTCGATGCGCTGCTGCGTGCCGTCCGTGCTGCCGCCATCGATCACGATGTGCTCGATGTCCGGATGGTCCTGCACCAGCACGCTGCGGATCGTTTCGTCGATGTGCTCGACGGCGTTGTAGCAGATGGTGATGATGGAGATCTTCACGCTTCCATGACGCGTTCACGCACGCGCACCGCGGGGTTCCCCTGGTAGATGCCGTAAGGCTCCAGGTCCTTGGTGGCCACGCTGCCGGCGGCGAGCACGCTGTGGCTCTTCAGGGTCACGCCCAGCATCACCATGGCCCCCGCCCCCACCCAGCTGCCGTTCTCCAGCACCACCGGGGCGCTCATGGTCGGATAGTCGACCTTCTTGTAGTTGTGGCTGCCCTGGATGATCATGCCCCCCTGGGAGATCACCACGTGATCGCCGATGGTCAACTGGTCAATGTTGTCCAGCCAGGCGCGTTGACCGATCCAGCAGTGATCGCCGATGACCAGCTTCCACGGGTACTTGATGTTGACCCCCGGGTGGATGACCACCCCGCGGCCGACCCGCGCACCGAAAAGGCGCAGCAGCCCGGGCTTGAGCGAGCGGAACGGGAACAAGGGGTTCAGGAAGAAAAGCGCGTTGGTGAAGTACCACAGCGTGATCTTCAATGCCCCGGCCCCCTTCGGGAAGTCGGCGTTGTTGAAGCGCGACAGGTCGACGGTTGGGCGCTGGTTCATGGCCGGAAGAGCGCAAAGGTGCGCTCCACGTTGCGGGGCGTGTCCAAATATCGGTCGGCCGCCCGCAGCGCCCCTGCGCTCCATCGGTCGTAGGTGGCCTGGTCGGCATGCACAAGCCGCTCAAGGGCACGGCTGAAATCCCCGGTCCGTTCCAGCGGAAGGTCCCAACCGGCGTCCAGCGACTCCAGTCCGCGCCACGGCGTACGGTCGCTGATCACGAGGGGCAGCCCGGCCTGCAAGGCCTCGGCCATGGTGTGCCCGAAGTTCTCGCCCTGGCTGGGCATGAAGAGCGCGTGGTACCGGGCGAAGAGCTCGGGCACCTGGTCCGGTGCCACGGATCCCTTGTGCACCACCTGGATGTTCGGCGCAAGGGCGGCGATTGCGGTGCGGCACTGCTGCCAATACCGCTCATCGTAGATGGGACCATAGAGGTCGAACCGGATGTCGCCCTGGAGCCCCTTCAGCCGTTCGATGGCAAACAGGGTGTTCTTCTCCACGGCGATGCGGGCCACGCTGAGCAGGCGGAGCACGCCGGCCTCCTTGCTGCGCCGTACCTGCGCTGCCGGGGCCTTGCGCGGGAGGTTCGGCACCAGGTGGGCGGGACGATCGGGCCGCAACCACGAAGCGACATCGCGTACTTCCTCCGCATTGGTGGCCTGGAACTCCACGCCCCGGTAGCAGCCGATCAGGCGCATGACCGCCAGGAAGGTGCGCTTCTTCAACGTCCCGTGCTGCATCATGCCGGCAGCGAGCATGCCGCGTACGGCCAACACCCGTCGTTGCGTGGATCCCCGCAGCAACCACAAGGGCAGCACGCTGTAGGTGCGGTCGTAGAGCCCGTTGATGTACACGGCATCCCACGCGCGCTCCGCCAGGAGCTTCCGCCATGCCGAAGCTCCAGCCTTGGCACGCGAGGCGTACCAAACGCGTTCCCCGCCGGAAAGTACGGTCCATTGGTCAGGCGTGATGTCCGGATACGGGCCGGTCGCCGTGTAGTCCGTGTCCGAGGTCACGATGTGGAAGTCCACCCGATCGTGCAAGTGGTCCACCATGTTCACCATGCTCCGCACCGGCCCCCCGGCCTTGAACCCCGGGGCGTACCAGCTGATGAAGACGAGGACCTGCGGCCGGCTCATGGCACAAAGCTCATCGCCGTTCGGGCCCATTCGGCCGGTGACCAGGAGCGACCCAGTTCCGCGCTGCGCTCTCCCATGGCGGTGAGTTCGGCATCGCTGCTCAGCATCATCATGCGCAGCATGTTCTTCAGCGAGCCCTTGTCCCCGGCGATGAAGCGATGACCGTTCTCCCCTTCCACCAGGAATCGCTCGGCCGCACCGACAGCGGTGCTTAGCACCATCGGGAAGCCGGCGCAGGCATGCTCGTGCACCACTACGCCCCATGGTTCGTAGGTGCTGGGCAGTACGAACACACCGCATTGAGCCATCACCTCCGGCAGGGCATCGGCCTGTACGAAGCCCTTGTGCCGGATCCGTTCATGCCGGCCATTGTCCGAGTTCCGCACCGCGTCGAACAGTTCGCCCGTCCCCACCATCCACAGCTCCCAATCACCGGCCTCCCCCGCCCTGCACAGTTCCGCGAAGGCATCGCACAAGAGCTGCTGGCCCTTGGTGGGGATGTAGCGGGCCACGCACAGGAAGCGATGCGGAAAGCGGTTCGCCTTCAGCACGGCGAACTGCGCGGCCAGGGGCGCGAAGAGGCCAACGTCCGCAGAGTAGAAGCCCGTGCGGATTTTGTCCTTCGCAAAGCCAAGGCGAAGGGCGTAAGCGGCCTGCGCTTCGCCCGTGACCCAGGCGTGCGAGAAGGTGCGGCGCAACCAGAGCCGTGCGGCCACCACCGCGGCCCGCTGCCGCGCATCCCCGCGCCAGGCCGTATCGCTGCACATCACGGTGGGAACGCCGCGGCTTCGCAACCGCCTGCACACCTTCAAGTAGCCCTTGTCCACCCAGCCGCTCGCAAAGGCGATGGTCGGGCGGAAGTCCTCCACCAGCTGCAGCATGCCCGCATCGTCCAGCGTGCCGCGATCGATGGATCGGATGCGCGGGTCGGACCTCAGCTCGAACGGCGCCTCCTTGTTCACCGGCCAGCGCACCACCAACACTTCCGCACCGTGCTGCTTCACGAGCGCCTCGAAGCAGGCCAGCACGTACGGCGCAAGCTCGGTGTAGAGGAACAGGATGCGCGGAGAGGACATGGCAAGACTCAATGATCAAGGCTCAAGTTCCAAGTCACAAGTAGCAAGAGCGTGTTTCAGGTTGCTTGTTCCGGGTTCCGGGTTCGGCACGCTGTACGCTCAACTCGGAACATGCAACATTGAACGGGACCGGGTTCCGGGTTCCGGGTCCTGAGGCGCGCGCATCACCGGGACACATGCGGCAGCAGGTCGGCGAAGGTGTTGAAGCGGAAGTCGCGGAACGCCTTGTGGAGCTTGGGTTCCGTGGTGGACAGGCCCACGTAGGTCATGAAGCGGCGCTTCGCGCTCATGGGCAGGCGCGGCTGCTCCGGATCGATCTCGCGTGGATGCAGGTAGAACACCACCGGCCGTTCCTCCGCCAGCACTTCGTTCACCTTGCGGCGGATGAGGGCATAGGGGAAGAAGCGCAGGTAGCCTCCGCCGAAGAAGTACATCGGTCGCCCCACGGTGTTGACCAGGGAAATGGGGAACTCCACCAGATCGCCGTGGCGCGTGGGGAGCACGTGGGGCACAGGCCGGGCGTTGGGCAAGCCGCCATGGCCCCGCTGACCGGGGAAGACGCTGCTGTCGTAGACGTATCCGGCCTCGCGGACACGGTCGAAGAACCACGGGGTGGCCTCGGTGACGCTGAAGCCCGGGCAGCGATAGCCCTTCACTTCCACCTTGCCGGCGCGCTCGATGATGTCCTTGGCCCGGCGGATGTCGTCGAAGAAGCGTTGCTCGGTGATGGTGTACACCAGTTCATGCGCATAGCCGTGGCTGGCCACCTCGTGCCCATCCTCAACGGCCTCGCGCACCAGCTCGGGCCACCGCTCAGCCACCCAGGCCAGGAAGAAGAGCGTGCACCGCACATCGTGCTGCCGGAAGATGGCCAGCATACGCCGGGTGTTGCGCACCACATCGCTCTGCAACGCGGGCCACTCCTCCACCTTGGGCGTGGACGGCAGGTCCAGGATGTGGAACCAATCCTCCACATCCAGCGAGAAGACGCATGTGCGCAGCGGTGTCATCCGTCCTAGAAGCCGAACAGTTCCTTGGGGCTCAGTTCGCGCACAGGGCCGAGCTTCTCCAGCGCCTTCATGTCCATGGCCGCCTTCTTCCCGATGACGCAGTAGGTGTAGGGCCGACCCTTGATCTCCTTGTCGAAGAAGGTCTTCATGTCCGCCAGGGTGATCTTCGGGATGCGCTCGTAGTTCACCTTGCGCACGTCGTAGTTCAGACCCCGGCGCTGGGCCGCGTCCCACTGCCAGTAGATGTTCTCCTTGGTGATGCGCGTGCTGGCGATCACCTTGAGCGCGGCCGTCTTCGCACCCTCGAACTGGGCTTCGGCCATGGGCATGTCGTTCATCAGCTTCAGCATGGCGTCCACGGCATCGGGCAGTTTGTCCGCCTGGGTGCCGATGAAGGCGCGCACGTAGTGGGCCTCGTCCCGCTTGGCGGGGGAAGTGTAGCTCGCATTGGCCCCGTATGCGAGCGCCTTGGCCTCGCGGATCTCCTGGAAAACGATGCTGCTGAGGCCGCTGCCGAAGTACTCGTTGAACAGCGCGGCGTACGGGAGCTTCTCCACGTCGAACGGTCCGGCCTTGCTGGCCAGGAGCATCTCGGTCTGCACCATGTCGTACTCGGCGAAGAGCACTTCGTTGCGCGTGGTGGGCAGCTCCGGATAGTTCCGCTCCGGAGGTACGTCGCGCAGCTGCGCGGCCGTGCGGTGGTGCGCGGCCAGCAGGCCCACCACCTCGTCGATGGGCTTGCGGCCGTAGAAGAAGACCTTGTGCTTGAAGCCCTTCAGCGAGCGCAGGCGGGCGATCAGTTCGCCGGGCTGGAGGGCCGCGAGTTTCTCGTCGGTGAGCACGTCATTGAACGGTGAGCGGGCGCCGTAGCGCGCCTGGCTGAACAGCGCCCCGTTGAGCAGCGCGCCCTTGTTCTTCTTCTGGTCCTGCCGGCTCTTCCGGATATCGGCGATGAGGCCCGGCAGCGCCTCGGCGTTCGGCTGGCAGTCACTGAGCACGTCATCGAGCAGCTGCATGCCCTTGGCGAGGTTCTCCTCCAGGCCGCTCAGGGTCACGTAACAGCGGTCCTCCGATGCGAACACATCGATGCTGAGCCCCAGCTTGAAAAGATCCTGCTTCAGTTGCCGCGGGCTAACGGTGCTGGTGCCGAGGTACGGCAGGTAGTCCAGGGCCACTTTCAAGAGCTCATCGTGGTTGGTGCCCATGTCCAGGATGTAGCGCAGGCTGAAGAGCTCGTTGCTGGGGTTCTTCACACAGGCCACGGGGATGCCGTTGGCCAGCACGCGGCGGTCGATGGCCTTGTCAAAGTCCACGAACTCCGGCGTCAGGGAGGCGCTGGGCACCTTCTCCCAGTCCAGGCGCCACGCGCTCTTGCCGTCGCGCTTGATGTCGATGGGCGTGATCTTCGGCTTGGTCACCTTGTGCACGTCCTTGCGCTCGCCGGTGCGCTTGAAAACGCACACGTAGTTGTCGCGCAGGTTCTCCTTCACGAAGGCCATCACCTGGGCCTTGGTGGTGCCGGACATGCGGTCCAGTTCGCCCACGGCGGCCGCCCAGTCCTTGCGCAGGATGAAGGCATCGGTCATGGCCGAGGCGCGCATGCTGTTGTTCTCGTTCCAGAACCGGATCCGCTGCTGCTTCAGGTCGTTCACCACGGCCTTGATGAGCCAGTCGTCGAACTCGCCCTTGGCGAGCAGTTCCAACTGTGCCAGGGCCAGGCCGCGCGCCTGTTCCAGCGTCTGTCCCTCGCGCGGCTCCACCCGCATGCCCAGCTCGCTGTAGTCGGTCTGTTCCTGGGCGTAGCAGTTCGCGTCCAGCACCTTCTGCGCCTGCAGAAGGTTCAGGTCGAACAGGCCGGCCTGGCCGTTGCTGAGGAGCCCCGCCACCAGTTCGAGCATGAGCGGATCGGCGCTGCGCGTGCCGCCGAAGCGCCAGGCCAGCGTCACCCACTCCTTGTCCGGACCGAACACGTTGGCCACGCGCGGTTTGGTCAGCGCCTCTTCCGGCTGGAAGGTGAAGGCCGGCACCGGCTTGTTCACCCACTTGCCGAAGTACTTGTCCACCATGGCGATGGTGCGGTCGTAGTCAATGTCGCCGGCGAGGACGACGGCCATGTTGTTGGGCACGTACCACGCATCGAAGAAGGCGTGGATCTTCTCCATGCTCGGGTTCTTCAGGTGCTCGCCGGTGCCGATGGTGGTCTGCGTTCCGTACGGGTGCTTCGTGTAAAGCAGCTCGTTCTTCTTCTGGTAGGCCTGCCGGCCGTCGTTGTCCTGCCCCCGGTTGAACTCCTCGTACACGGTCTCCAGCTCGGTGTGGAAGAGGCGCAGCACGCATTCCTGCATGCGCTCGCTCTCGATCATCATCCACTTCTCCAGTTCGTCGCTGGGGATGTCGTTGATGTAGACGGTGCGTTCGGTGCTCGTGTAGGCATTGGTGCCGCGGGCCCCGATGCTCTTGATCATCTTGTCGTACTCGTTGGGCACCGCCAGGGCCGCCGCGAGCTGGCTGAGGCTGTCGATCGCGTGGTAGATGGCATCGCGCTTCGCCTCGTTGGTGGTGTTGCGCCGCAGTTCGTACTGGTCGCTGATCGCCTTCAGCAGGCGCTGTTCCTCGGCCCAGTTGGAGGTGCCAATGCGCGAAGTGCCCTTGAAGAGCATGTGCTCCAGGTAGTGGGCCAGGCCGGTGGCATCGGCCGGGTCGTTCTTGCTGCCGGCGCGCACGGCGATGTTGGTCTGTACGCGCGGGGCGTCCGTGTTCCGGCTCAACCATACCTGGAGACCGTTGTCCAGGGTGTAGATCCGGGTCTCGGTGGGGTCCCCTTCAACGGACCTGAAGGTGTAGGTCTTTTGCGCGTTGGCCAGGCAAAGCAGGCCTAGGGCGGCGCTCAGCAGAAGTGTGCGTTGCATGTTCGGAACGGGTGCCCGGCCATGGGGGCCGGGAAGGCGTGAAGATCGCTCGTTGGAGGATCGGTCCGGCGGCCGCCGGCGCTCAGCGGATCTTCACCTTGGCCATGTGCCGCACGCGGTCACCCTTGGCAAAGCGGGACCGGTAATAGGCGCTCCAGAGGGCGATGAGCGGCGCACCGATCAGCGTGGGCCACAGCCACACCAGCCAGCCGGGCATCCACGGGAACCACCGCCCGAAGTTCACTGCGCTGAAGGCGCTCACCGTGGCGATGTAGCCGCCCAGGAAGCCGGTCATGTGCCCGAAGAACCACTCCCGCTTGTCGTGCTTGCGGCGGTAGAACTTGCTGAAGTACATCACCACCATGGCCGTGCCGATGAGCCCGAACACGCTGAACACCATGGCCTTGCTGTTCCGGTCACCCATCAGGAGGTGGGCCAGGCCCCAGATGAGCAGCCCGCCATTGAAGAGCGCGGCCGTGCCGTGCAGCCACAGGTCCACACTGGCGGGCTTCAGCCCCTCGTGGAGCTTCTTCAAATAGAGCGAACGGTACCCGCTGCCCACCATGTGGAAACTGAACACCGCCACCATGGCCAGCCAGAAATGCTCGGGATGGGCCACGGCCAGGAAGATGGCCGTGAAGGTGACCACGATCATGGCGTAGAAGAACACCTTGCCCCAGCGGCGGTGCCAGGTGTCGCCTTTCGCGGCGACCATGGCCAGCGGCGCGACCACCAAAGCCACGCCCCCCGCCACCCAGTGAAGTACCAGCGCACCGGGTATAATCCGATCATCCAGGTCCATGGACCGGCAACTTACGGGAAGTGTTCCGAGCTACGTATGCGCATCACCAGAAATGGTGACGGGCCGTGTTCATTGGACCACGATGCGCTGGCGGAGCAAGCGGCCAACTTGAAGGCTCTCAGCTACCCCATGGCCCCCCCAAGCACAGATCCAAGGGGAAGCTCCCCCCCTACTTCGGGTCAGTGCGCAACAACGGCAACGCTAACGCCCGAAGCTTGAGTTCGCCTGCACGATGAACTTCCGGCGGATCAACCGACCGCTTTCTGTTACCACCGTCAACAGATACGTACCGGTTTCCAACGACAGGTTCAGGGTGGCCGTAAGACCATTGGCACGTTGCTCAAGCATACTGCGTCCCATCATGTCGTGTACCCTGAAGGTGCCCATTACCTCGTTCGCACGCACCTGCAGTTGGCCGGTACACGGTGAGGGGAATACGACCATAGCCTCATCCCCTGCATCACCTTCGTCAAGACCCAATGGGTCGAACGTAATGACCACCTCATCGGAAGCGGTGAATCCCACCTCGTCCGTTCGCACAACGAACAGGTCGTCCCCACCAGAACCAAAGGAATCGGTGATACCGCAGAGGATGTACCCGCCTACACTGCGGACAAGGGCGCTTCCGGTTTCACTCTGCTGCCCCCCCTGTGTCTGACCCAGTATGAATTCGCCGGGACCATTGGTCTTCATAAGATACATATCCGACTCGCCCGCACCAAAAGCGCGTGTAGTTCCAATGGAAACGAACTCGCCGGAGGGTAACTGCAAATGCCGGCTCCCCAGTTGGTCATCGACCAGTCCGATGGGGTATGACCATACAAGGTTGCCATCCATGTCCACCAGGAAGTGGAAGTGTTGCAAGTGTTGCGCGTAGCTTCGGGTATTACCTACAATGGATAGACGGCCATCGATCGTCCTTATGATGTCGTTGCCGACGTCCAGGCTATCGCCCCCTACCGCCCTGCTCCATTGTGCGCCACCCTCCGCATCCAATAGCACCACCAATGCATCCGTTTGGCCGTCCACCTCTCCAGATCCAGTAAGGGCAATGCCACCATCATCCAGCACGACCACGGCATTGGCGAGCTCGACACCAGCACCACCAAGTGTCCTGGTCCATAGTGTGTCGCCGGCAGCATCGGTGCGTACTACCCAGACATCGCCACTTCCTTGCTCGAAGGTCTGTCCTACGGCCACAAGTCCTTCATCAGCGGTGATGGCGACATCATAGAGAAAGTCCCATGCGCCACCGCCCAGTGTGGTTTCCCACATCACCTGGCCTTCGGGCGAGATGCGCATCAATATGCCATCATAGCCGTTCGCAACGATGCGGTTCGAAAAACCGGCGATCACGGCGCCCCCATCGGGCGTACCGGCCACCGCAAGGCCGCGGTCGATCTCCGCACCACCGTAGGTTGCTGACCAGAGGACATTGCCGAGGGTGTCCAGCTTCACCGCGTAAACGTCCGCGGACCCCGAACCGAAACTGCCAGTGGAGCCCACCACGACCAGATGACCATCGGCCGTAGTGCACATGTCCACGCCGCTATCATTGGCGAATGCACCGTGCACCCGCTTCCAGGTCGCCTGTGCAAAGGTTAAGGTATGCGGTACCAAGAGACCACAGGTAAGGAGGACAGTCGGAAAGATCGAACCATGCATTGCGCCAAGTTACGACCAGGACTCCCCTCGGCTTACATGCGTGGGCAGATAGCGAAGAACGGATGCATCTGCGGTCTGAAATAAGCTGTAATGTCTTGATGCTTGATGCATCGCACTTCCACCGCAGCTCCATGACCAGGCCATTCCTAACTTCCTCTGCGTCGACAATGATGTCCTGGCCGACCTACTGGTATTTGGCAGGCCACAGGTTGTGTGCGCTCTTCTTCAAGATGCGACAACTGAGGAACCTTGTCGTACAATCCCGAATGGACCAGCTTGCCATGGATCTGCGGTGATGGTACAGAACGAGATCGTGCGCATCGACCAGCGGCTTGGGCCACGCCGTCGCTTGTCGCAATGTTCACTCAGATCGATCATGGCAGCATATCCATCGCGTGGAGAAAATCCATTGACCATCCGCCGCACCGTTAACTTGCCCACCGCTCGACCCTGCTCCATGCCCGCAGGACGCTCAGGAGAATGCTACACCGTCCCAGGCATCGTTCCGCGCAGATCAGTCCCAGGTATGGCGATCACTGGTTCGCAGTCATCTTCGTGCTCTTCACGGCGTTCAACGTGTTCCTCACGCTGAACAAGCACAGCCACACCCCGCGCAACACTTACCATGATGAACTGTGGGCAGATCGTGCAGGATATTTCGTTCACCTCCCCGCGTTCTTCGTCACAGGCCTTGATGCGGAAGGCTTCCCACTAGGCCTGGACACGCTGACAGGTGATGGTTTCAGCCTGTCGAATGGGAGTGTGCGAACCAAGTACACCTGTGGCGTGGCTCTGCTTCTTGCGCCGTTGTATGTCACCATGCATGTCACGGCCCGAGCATTGGGCGTGGATGACGGGCCTTTCGGCAACATCGACCACCTAGTTGTGGATCTCGCAGGCCCGATCGCGATGAGCATGGGAGCGTACCTGCTGCTACCCTTCTTACTGCCGCTTTTTGGGCGGGCCCGGGCTCTGCTGTTCCTTCTTTGCCTGTACGGCTCCACCGGACTGCTTTACTACACGATCGATGACCCGGGCATGTCCCATGTCCATTCGTTCTTTCTGTTCAGCCTGCTCTTGAACCTACTTCATGGTTGCGCCGGCCAAGCAGTCACGGTGCGCCGGGCCGCGGCGATCGGTGTGGTCATCGGGCTCATCCTCCTGATCAGGCCGACCAATTTTATCTTCATCATCGCTGCCCTGCTCGTCACGCTGAACCGCTGGAACCACCTCTTCACGGAGGGGCTACGCCCGGCTCTGTCCGTGTTGCTCATTGTACCTGTGGCTATCATGACCCCGTGGATACCGCAGTGCCTTTACTGGCATCACACGTTCGGCCACTGGGTCCATTGGAGTTATGCAGAGGAGGGTTTCGATAACTGGCGTTCGCCCGATCTGCTGCCCTTCTTGTTCTCGCCAAACAACGGGGTCCTCCCCTACACCCCTGCGGTGGTGCTTTTCCTTTGGGGCTGCTTGATCCTTTGGCAACAGGGTTCAAAGCTGGCCTCGTCAGTTATCGCATCCACGTTCATATTGCTGTGCTGGGTATGCGCCTCGTGGTGGGTGTGGCACTTTGGCTGCGGTTTTGGCAGCAGGAATCTCGTAGAGTACTCGGCTTTATTCTCACTACCGCTCGCAGCTTGGACACAATGGGCAAGGTCCAGGTGGGGCGGGTTCGCATGGGGCATCCTATTGCTGCTCGTGGCCTATCAGGTCAAGCTGGTATACAGCTACGGCGATTGCTGGTTTGGAGGTGACTGGGATTGGAACGAGTTCTCCAAGCTGTTGTTCGGCCCCACCAAGTGAAGAACATATACGGCAACACCAGGCAAGCTATTCGCAAAGCGTTGAAGCACGTCGTGCACCGGATCCAATTGGCCCCCGCCACCTGATCTTTGCCCCCATGTCCCCCGCCGCCCTGCGCAACCTGCTCATCTTCGGAGCCCTGCTGATCGCCATCGATGTATACGCCTGGAAGGGCATCAGCACCGCGATCGGCGGGGTGAGCCCGGGTACGCGCCGCTGGATCCGCGCCATCTACTGGGCCATCAGCATCGGCATGATCGCCCTGCTCACCTGGGTCACCATCAGCATCCAGGACCTCCGCGCAACGCGGAACTACTCCTTCCTCTTCTCCCTGGCAGCGTTGCTCATGCTCTTTCTGCTGCCCAAGCTGGTGATCGTGGTGTTCCATCTCGTGGAGGATGGACTGGAGGGGGTGCGGTGGCTCTGGGTACGGTTCACCCCTGGGGGAGCGCTTCCTTCGGACGGGGAGCCCATTGACCGCCTGCGCTTCCTTTCCCGCACGGGACTGGCGTTGGCCGCGATCCCCTTCAGCGCCGTGCTCTACGGGGTCACCAAGGGACGGCGGAGCTTCCAGGTCCGCCGGGAAACACTGCGCTCCGCCAAGCTGCCCGCCGCGTTCGATGGCCTGCGCATCGTGCAGATCAGCGACATGCACCTGGGCAGCTTCCCCACCTCCACTGACATCATCCGCACCGGCATCGAGCTGATCAACGCCGAAGCACCGGACCTGATCCTCTTCACCGGGGACCTGGTGAACGACTTCAGCGAGGAGGCCGACCCGTGGATCGACCAGCTGAGCGGTCTGAAGGCCCACATCGGCAAGTTCTCCATCCTGGGCAACCACGACTACAGCGACTACGCCAGCTGGCCGGACGCTGCGGCCAAGCGCGCCAACTTGGAACGCCTCAAAGGCCACCATGCGGCCATGGGCTTCCGCCTCCTGTTGGACGAGCATGTGCCGCTGGAACGCGACGGCGAGCATGTGGCCTTGATCGGCGTGCAGAACTGGGGGCTCCGCTTCCAGCAATACGGCGACCTGCGCAAGGCCGTGGCCGGCACCGACCCCGCACAGTACCGCATCCTGCTGAGCCATGACCCCACGCATTGGGAAGCGCAGGTGCAGCAGGAAGGCATCGACCTGACCTTGAGCGGCCACACGCACGGCGCTCAGTTCGGCATCACCATCGCAGGTCAGACCTACAGCCCGGCGCAGTGGGTGTACAAGCAATGGGCGGGCCTGTACACGCGTGACCATATGCACCTGTACGTGAACCGCGGCTTCGGCTTCATCGGCTTCCCAGGGCGTGTGGGCATGCCGCCGGAGATCACGGTGATCGAGCTGCGGACGGCCTAGATCTCACACGGAGGCACGGAGACACGGAGAATGCGGCTGCCGAGCGGCTCGCATGAAGGCATGCGTATTTTCGAAGTGGAACGAACCCATCAACGAACATGGAGCACAGTGACCTCACGGGCATCATCGTGGATGAGGCCTTTCAACTGCACAAGGACCTCGGCCCAGGACTTCTGGAGTCCGTCTACAGCAAGTTGCTCACTCACCGCCTGAAGAAGCGAGGCTTGAAGGTGGATCGCGAGAAGAAGGTCATCTTTTGGTACGATGGCATGCGCTTCGATGAAGGCCTTCGGATAGACCTGCTCGTGAACGGCGAAGTGGTCGTGGAACTGAAGAGCGTCGAGGTGCTACCCGCTGTCGCGTTCAAGCAGACCCTCACCTACCTGCGGCTGACCAATAGGAAGGTCGGGCTGCTGATCAACTTCGGCGCCCCCCTTTTCAAGCAGGGCGTGAAGCGTATCGTGAACTGAGCACTGCGCGAGCAGATCCGGGAGCTTCCCCCAACTGTGAGCCTCCCGGGCTCACCTCCGTGGCTCCATGCCTCCGTATGAGCCACCCGGATCACCCTCCGTGGCTCCGTGCCTCCGTGTGAGCCTCCCGGATCACCCTCCGTGGCTCCGTGTGAGCTTCACGGGAACACCCCCACCGCCTGCTGTACTGCACGGTCCAGCAGCTCCAGATCAAGCCCCGTGCGAACGCCCCGCTCCTCCAGGCTGCGCACGAAGAGCTCCATCTGCAGGTTGCCCACCAGCTCGTCCTCGGCCATGGGGCAACCGCCGTAGCCCTTGATGGCGCCGTCGAAGCGGCGGCATCCGGCGTCCCACGCGGCCTGGGTCTTTACCGCCCAATTGTCGGGACCGCAATGGAGGTGCGCACCGAACTCCACCTGGGGCAAGGCCGGGATCAACGCGACGAACATCGACGTGATGTCCTCGGGCCGCGCCAAGCCCACGGTATCGCTGAGCGCGATGATCCGGACACCAAGCTCGTTGACCAACCTGTTCGTCCAGTGCAGGGCCACCTCCGCGTTCCAGGGATCGCCGTACGGGTTGCCGAAGGCCATGCTGATGTACACCACCAGCTCCTTTTCGGCGTTGCGCGTGAGCTCGGCGATGCGGGCGATGCGGCCCCACGAGCCCTCTATGCTGGTGTTGGTGTTGCGCAGCTGGAAGGTCTCGCTGATGCTGAAGGGATAGCCCAGGTAGGTCACGCTCTCCTGCTTCACCGCGTCCTCGGCACCACGCTCGTTGGCCACGATCACCAGCAGCTTGCTGCGCGAACCGGACCGGTCGATGCGCGCTAGCACCTCGGCCGTGTCCGCCAGTTGCGGGATGGCCTTGGGACTCACGAAACTGCCGATGTCGATGGTATCGAAGCCGACTCGCAACAGCGTGTTGAGGTAAGCCACCTTCACGTCGGTGGGGATGAAGGGACCGATGCCCTGCATCGCATCACGCGGGCATTCCACGAGCTTGACGGCGGCGGGGATGTTCGGGGAAGTGGTCGCGTTCATCGGCGGCGGAGGAGGTAAGCTTGGTTGATGCGCTTCAGCAGGGCCGGACCCTCATACACCAGGCCGGTGTACACCTGCACCAGATCGGCACCAGCATCCAGCCGCTCCATCGCTGCTTCGGCACTGTCGATGCCGCCAACGCCGATGATCACGAAGGGCCTCGGCAGCCGGGCGCGCAGGTACCGGACCACGGCCAGGCTCCGCTCCCGCAGGGGCGCCCCGCTCAACCCGCCCGCGCCGATGCTCTCCAGGGTGGCCGCAGGCGTGCGCAGGCCCGTACGCGCGATCGTGGTGTTCGTGGCCACGATGCCGGCGATGCCGCTCTCCTTCACCACGGCCACCACGTCGTCCAACTGCTCATCCGTGAGGTCCGGCGCGATCTTCAGCAGGATGGGCTTGGTGCCGAGCTCATCGGACAGGGCCTTCAGCCGTGCGAGGATCCCGAGCAGGGGCCCTTTGTCCTGCAGGGCGCGCAGGCCCGGAGTGTTGGGCGAGCTCACGTTCACCACGAAATAGTCCACCACGGGATGGAGCGCGCGGAAGCACTTCACATAGTCCTCCACGGCGGCCTCGTTCGGCGTGTTCTTGTTCTTGCCGATGTTGCCGCCGACCACGATGCCCGGCACGCGCTTGCGGAGCCGTTCGGCCGCTGCGGTGGCGCCGCCGTTGTTGAACCCCATGCGGTTGATCAAGGCGCGATCGGTGCGAAGGCGGAACAGCCGCGGACGGTCGTTGCCCGGCTGCGGCAGCGGTGTCACCGTGCCGATCTCCACATGCCCGAACCCGATCCGTGCCAGTGCGGCCACATGCTCGGCATCCTTGTCCATGCCGGCGGCCAGACCCACAGGCCCGGGGAACTCCAGCCCCATCACCCGCACAGCGGCTCCTTTGGGCGGTCGTTCCGCTCCCACCAGCGCGAGCGCCCCGGGCACGCGTGCAGCCGCATCCAACATGCGGAAGGTGAACCGATGCGCATGCTCCGGATCCAGCCGGAACAGCAGGGGGCGAAGCAGGGAGTACATCGGCGGGCGAAGGTATCCCGTCCGATGCTGGCACACAGGCCGCGAACGACGAACTTTCGACGGCCATCCTACTGCGAACTTCACGCTCACAGCCCATGGGTCTCCTCGATCGTCTCTTCGGAAAACGCGACCGAACGGCTCCGCAAGAACCTGCGCCACCGTCGCCAGGACTTACGTCGGAGGAATTCATGCGCACATCCTTCATCCAGGACCGTATCGCGCGATTCCGGCGGAGCACCACCGCCTTGCGGCCCTATTCAACGGACCGGGTCACGCTCACGCAAAGTCACTTTGGCGGCGTGCCCAACATGGCCGGCTTGCCGGGATATCCGGAATGCCCGCACTGCACCAGGCCCATGGGATCCGTTCTGCAGGTATACCGGCGCGATGTGCCGGAGGCTTACTTCCCTGAAGACGCAGACCTGTTCCATGTGTTCAGGTGTACGAATGATGCATGTGAAGGTGACTACGCGCACTACGACCTGGCCACATTGGCGATGTTCTCGCGGGTGGGCGATGCCGTTCGGGAATTGCCCGCACCAGCCGGAGCCCAAGCTTCGAAGGTCTGTGCGCTATCGCCGAAGGTGATGGAGGACATGCCCAACTTCGACGACTATCCGGACGATGAGCCGGCCATCGCGGTCAAGTTCGGCGATGACCTGGAGGAGTTCTTCATCGACGAACACAGCGCACTATCCGCCACGAAGTTCGGCGGATGGCCGAGTTTCACCCAGTCTCCGTTCTACCCGGCCTGTACCTGCGGCAAGGTGAAGGAGTTCTTCTTTCAGTTATCCAGTGAGGATCAACTTCAGGTGGAGGGCCGACCCGAAGTGGATGACTGGTCACCTCATGGGATCATGATGGGCGACGTCGGCAACATCTATTTCTATGTATGCAGGTCCTGCGGGCCCAAGACCATCGAGAGCTACTTCGATTGCCACTGATCTGCGGCCGGCTCAGTCGGTGATGGTGTACCGCACGCCGAAGAACCCGCGAGCCCCCTGGATCGGCGCGTACATGTACGACGTATCGAAGGTGTGACCGTACGGGTTGCCCACCGGATCGTTGACCTGCCGATCGAAGGGATCGAACGGCCGCATGAGCGGATCACGGGGGACGAAGTCCAGCAGGTTCTTCACACCGCCATACACTTCGAAGCGCTCACCGAGGGACCGCTTCACCTGCAGGTTCACCAAGGCGTAGGTGGGTGAATGTTCGGGCCGGGGGTCGTTCGGCAGCACGGGCAGGCGCATCGGGCCGTACCACTGCCCGGTAAGGTCCACGGTCCAGCGCTTGGGCAGTTCGCCGCTTAGGGTGAAGGTGCCCGACAGGTCGGGCGCGAAGTACTGATCCTGGCGGGTGTTCCGACCATCGGTGCCGCGCTCCACCGTGTACACGTCCATCCAGGTGGCCCCGGCCAGCATGCGCAAACGTTTGCCAACGCGCGCTTCCAGGTTGAGGCTCGCGCCCTGGGATGTACCGTAACCGTGCAGGTTGTCGTAGACGATCAGGTCCGGGTCCACCTGATAGTCCGGCAGGATGCGGTTGGAGAACCGCGTGTGGAAGAGCGAAAGGTCCACGCCGAAATAGCGCTTCACGCCGGGCCACTTGCGCACGATGTTGAGCGTACTGTTCACGGAGCGCTCCGGCTTCAGCGCCCCCACGATCACCACCTGCCGCGCGCCGGTGAGCGCCGCATGGTCCTCCGTGAAGAGGTTCACCACGCGATAGCCCGTGCCGAAACTGGCCCGCACCGCCCATCGCCCGCTGGGAGCCCACTTGTACGCAACGCGCGGCGAGTGCACCAGCCCGTGCGCCCGTTCATGGTCCATGCGGTAGCCGAGCAGGAGCTTGTGCGCATCGCTGACGGACCACTCATCCTGCACGAACATCCCAGGGAGTTGGATGCGCTGCGCCCCAGTGCCGGTGGCCACCGTGTTGTCGTTGTACCAGGTGTACCGGTAGGCTGCGCCCATGAGCAGGAAATGCCGCGGTCCCACCTCGTGCGACCAGTGGGCCTGCGCGAAGAACACGCGCTGCTGCGCGCGAAAGGGAACGGTCCCGTACCACGAATCCTGCCGGTGGTCGTTGAGCGAGAACTGCGTGAGCACACGTTCCTTCATCGGCAACTGGTACTGGCCGATGAGCTCCCAACGCTCCGTGCTGATGCTCTCGCCGTAGACGCGGTCGCCGCCTTTGTCGGCATCGGTCCATTGCATCTGCCCGCCCCAGCGGTCCTCCGTCACATAGCGGGCGGCCAGCGCGGCCACGCGGCGGTCCCTGCGCTGCAGGTCGAACTTGTTGAAGAGGCTCACGCGCTCCTGCAACGTCACATCGGTGAAGCCGTCCGCGTTGATGTCGCGCGGATCGTTGTACCGGAAGAGGTTCACTCCGAGCAGATCGCGGGTGCGCCCCTTGCCGAGGCGGATCCCCAGGTCGGCGTTCCATTCGCTCCACGTTGTCCCGAAGATGTCCGCACTGAGCTCCGGCGCCAGCACGGGATCCTTGGTGATCACGTTGATGATACCGCCCATGGCCTCGCTGCCGTACAAGGAGGATCCCGGGCCCTTCACCACTTCCACCCGCTCCACCAGGCTGTTCGGGATGCCGCTCAGGCCATACACAGTGCTCAATCCGCTCACGATCGGCATGCCATCGATCAGCACCATCGTGTACGGACCTTCCATCCCGTTGATGTGGATGTCCCCGGTGTTGCACACGCTGCAATTGATCTGCGGCCGCACGCCGTTCACCATGCCCACCGCGTCGAACAGCGCGGGGCTCGGGTTCCGGCGGAACAGCGCCGGCGTGATCACCTCCACCGGCACCGGGCTTTCGCTCCGCGACACCTCGCGCAGGGTGCCGGTGACCACCACCGCTGAAAGCTCGCTCTCCGCAGCCCGCAACGGTAGATCCCCCAGGTCCAGCAGCTGGTCCCCTGTGAGGTGGATCGTGCGGTCGAGGTCCTCCAGCCCAACGGTCCGCACACGCAACGTACAGGTACCGGCTGGCAGTGCCCCCAGTTGGAAGCGGCCGTCCGCATCACTCGTGGTGGCCGCTCCCCCGGGATCGATCGCCACGCTGGCGAACGGCACGGGGACGTTGCCCAACACCAGGCGCCCGCGCACGGAGGCCTGCTGCGCGGCCACCACGGCCGCAAGCAGACAGGCCAGGAGAAGCGCCGGGATCCGCACCATGCGACAAACCTAAGACCATTTTTTAGCCATGTCTAAACTTTGGTCCTATATTCGCCGCACAATGCTCAGCCGGAGCGAAGAAGATCACCTGAAAGCGGTCTACGCCCTGTCCAACGCCCAGGACCACCAGGACCGGAGCGCAGGCCGGGCGCTCACCAGTGACATCGCCCAGCGCCTGAACACCAAGGCGAGCAGTGTTACGGACATGCTCAAGCGGTTGGCGGACAAAGGCCACGTGAAGCACGCGCCGTACCACGGCGTCACCCTCACCGCACGCGGACGGGCGCTGGCCCTCCAACTGGTGCGGAGGCACCGCCTGTGGGAGACCTTCCTGGTGGAACACCTGGGCTTCGGCTGGGACGAAGTGCACGACGTGGCCGAGCAGTTGGAGCACGTGGCCAGCGACCAGCTGATCGAACGGTTGGACGACTACCTGGGCCGGCCGGGCTTCGACCCGCATGGGGACCCGATACCGGACAGCCAGGGGCGCCTGCGGGCGCGCGCCACCAAGCCCCTGCACGGTTGCCAGGTCGGGGAAACGGTGCGCATCGCAGCGGTCACCGGCACCACCGATGCCCTGCTGCGCCTGTTGGGCGGCAAAGGCCTTCGGCTCGGTACCGTGCTCACCATCACCGAGGTGCATCCGTTCGATGGCAGCATGGACGTGAAGCTGCGGAACGCGGCCACCATCAGCCTGAGCAAGGATGTGATCGGCCACTTAAAGATCGAATCCGCATGAGCCTGCAGCCGTTGCTCGACTTCTTCTCCGGCCTTGATCCCGTGCTCGGGGCCTTCATCGCCACCACCTTCACCTGGCTGGTGACGGCGGCCGGCGCCGCGCTCGTCTTCGTCTTCGGCAACGCCTCGCGCAAGTGGCTGGATGGCATGCTCGGCTTCACCGGCGGCGTGATGATCGCCGCCAGCTACTGGAGCCTGCTGGCGCCGAGCATCGAGATGAGCGAGCGCATGGGCATGCTGCCGTGGCTTCCGCCGGCGGTGGGCTTCGCGCTGGGGGCGCTGTTCATCTTCGTGCTGGACAAGTACGTGCCGCACCTGCACATCAACTTCGACCCGAGCGCCAGCGAAGGCCTGCGCACGCAATGGCGCAGCACCACCCTGCTGATCCTGGCCATCACCCTGCACAACATCCCCGAAGGCCTGGCCGTGGGCGTACTGTTCGGCGGGGTGGCCGCCGGCATCCCGGAAGCCACGATCGGCGGGGCGGTGGCGCTCGCCATCGGCATCGGGCTCCAGAACTTCCCCGAGGGCTTCGCGGTGAGCATGCCGCTCCGGCGCCACGGCCTGAGCCGGCTGCGCAGCTTTTGGTACGGTCAGCTGAGCGCCATCGTGGAACCCGTGGCCGGTGTGCTCGGCGCAATGGCCGTGCTGTGGATGCAACCCATCCTCCCCTACGCGCTGGCCTTCGCCGCCGGTGCCATGATCTACGTGGTGATCGAGGAGGTGGTGCCCGAGACCCAGCAGGACAAGAACACGGACCTGGCCACCCTTGGCTTCATCGCCGGCTTCATCGTGATGATGGTGCTCGATGTGGCCCTGGGCTGAGCCCGGCCGCGATGCCGCATCTTCGCGCCATGGCGGCACCCATGCCCGAGGTGAAGAACAGGCGCGCGGCGTTCGAGTACTTCTTCCTGGAGACCTACGAATGCGGCATCCAGCTCACCGGCAGTGAGGTGAAGAGCCTCCGGCTGGGCGACGCGAGCATCACCGAGGCGTTCTGCACCTTCGTAGGCGACGAGCTTGTGGTGCGCAACATGACCATCCAGCCCTTCGAGAAGGCCCGGCATTTCGGCCACGAGCCCAAGCGCGACCGCAAGCTGCTGCTGCACCGCACCGAGCTCACCAAGCTCCAGCGCAAGCTGAAGGACCAGGGCGTAACCATCGTGCCGGTGCGCCTGTTCTTCAACGCGAAGGGCTACGCCAAGCTGGATATCGCGCTCGCCAAGGGAAAGAAGACCTTCGACAAGCGCGAGAGCATCAAGGAACGCGATGTGAAGCGCGACATGGAACGGGAGAGCTGACGCACACCACCATGGCGCCGACCAGCCTCCCGCAGCCCTGGCGGGACCGCCTTGCCACCAGCGTGGTGCAGCGCTTTCCGGGCACCCCGCTGGAACGCGGACTTGTGCTCACCCTGCTGGCCCTCGCCCTGCTGCTCCGCTGCTGGGGCTTTCCGCACATCCCGTACACGCACGACGAGATCAGCGCCTTGGTGCGGGTGGACTTCCCCACCCTGGCGGAAGCGATCGATCGCGGCGTGTGGAACGTGGACACGCATCCGCCCGGCACCCATGCCTTCCTCTGGGGGTGGACCCGGCTCTTCGGCTATGGCGATGGCGCGGTGAAGGCCCCCTTCATCGCGATGAGCGTGCTGGCACTGCTGCTCCTGTACCGCTTCGCGCACGCATGGGCGGGTGGCCCCACCGCCGTGATCGCCACGGCCCTCCTGGCCACCTTGCAGTACACGGTGATGTACGGGCAGATCGCGCGGCCCTATGCCATGGGCTTCCTCACCATCGCCTGCACGGCCGACCAGTTGACGCGGTACACTGCGAGCGGCTCGCGGCGCGCCCTCGTGGGCACCATGGCCGGTGCGGTGATGAGCGCATACACCCACCATTTCGCCTTGATGCTGGCCGCCTTGATCGGCGCATCAGGCCTGTGGCTGGTGCCGCACGAGCGACGCCGCGAATACGTGGTGGCGGCGGGGATCGGCGTGCTCGCCTACCTGCCCAACCTGCCCCTCTTCTTCGCCCAACTGGGCTGGAAGGGCCTGGACGAATGGCTGACCGCCCCCACCCGCAGCTGGATCCAGGATCACCTGTGGTGGATCGCGCATTGTTCCGTGCCCATGGCGTTGGTGCTGCTGGCACTGCTGGCGGCATCCCTTGTCCTGCGCCTGCGGAGCAGCGGAAGCGCGCCCCCCCTGTGGATCATCACGCTGCTGTGGGGACTTACGCCGCTGGTGGTCGGCTATGCGTACTCGGTGCTGCGCTCCCCGGTGCTCCAATACAGCGTGCTGCTCTTCTCCTTCCCGTTCCTGCTCATCGGTGCGCTATCCGGCCTCCGGCGCCTTCCGCAACGCCTGCTCCTTCCCGTCACCCTGGGCATCACGGTGGTGAGCGTTGCCACACTGGTGTTCACGCGCAAGCACTACGCGGTGTTCAACGCGAGCAAGTACGAGGCCATCGTGAACGGGACGCGCGCCGAAGCGCCCAGCCGCCTCGCCATCATCCACACCCCGCCGGAAGTGGTGGCCTTCTACCGCAAGCTCTGGTGCGTCACGCCATCCAAGGCCCCCCACATCAACCTGCACGGCGCATCGCCCCAGGTGCTGGACAGCGTGCTGCGCAACACGGATGCGACCGAGCTGTTCTACGGCCAGACCACGCATGGGGCCCCGGAGAACATCGCGCGTATCCAGCGGTACTTCCCCTTCCTCGTCGCGCGCAAGGACCTGGTGGAAGGTCAGACCTTCACGTTCCAGCGCCGGCCATCGCCGGATCATCTAAACGACCGGGTATTCACTGATGTGCTCACGGCGGAGGCCATCGGTGGCGGCGCATGGATGGTGGATGGGGACGTCCCCCTCGTCGCCGACACACAGCGGACCGGGTACATGGCCGTGAAGCGTTGGGACCTGTCCGGACGGATGTACGGCATCAAGTTCGAACGCCCGGTGGACACGCTGGTGCAGGGCCCGAACGACTTGATCGAAGTGAGCGCGGACGTGGAACTGGGCGCGGGCAATGGCGAGCTGACCCTGGTGGCCGAACTGCTCGCCGGCGACAGCAGCGTGTTCTACCGCAGCACCGCCGCCAAGGACCTCGGCATCACGAAAGGCCGTACCACTCTGATCACCACGATCAAGTTGTCGGACATTCCGGGGAACGGGCGCGGGCGGATGCTGCGCACCTACCTGAACAACCCCGGCTCTGGTGCTGCTTGGATCAGCTCCGTACAGGTGGCCGTGCGCGCTGGCGACCCCGTGCTGTACGCCTTCTTCCGGCCGCTGCTGCCGGGGTGGCGCTTCCGGTAACGGGGTATGCAAAAGCCCCCGGTCCTGCGCTGCTCGGGGCAGTGGACCGGGGGCTTTTGCGTTGGAACGGCGCGTTGCGCGCGATCAGAGCTTGAACGTGAGGCCGATGCCGAGGGTCTGCTTGAACTGAGTGCCCGGACCCGGATCGGCCACCTTCACGCCATCCACTTCCTTCAGGCGCGGCACATCGATGTTGTCGTCGTAGATGAGCATGGTGTTCAAGGTGGCCGCGAACCAGCTGTTCACCTTGAAGGTCCACAGCGTCTCCCAGGTGATATCGATGTTCTGCGGGTCGCGCAGGTAGTTGCTGAAAAGGTCGCCACGGGTGAGGAAGTTGATGTTCTTGGCCAGGTCGCGCTTGTACTGGAAGCGCACATAGCCCCCGAGCTCGAACTCCGTGGTGCTGCCGTTCTTCACGTTGAATACGCGCAGCTCCGGGTCGGTGCTGCCGCCCCAGAGCCGCTTGTCGTTCACGATCGTGAGCTTCATGGTGGCGGGCGAGATGAACACGCTGAAGTCGTCGTTCGGACGGTAGTCGAACCCGATGCCGGTGATCAGGTAGGCCGGGGCGAACAGGTTCGAGATGCGCGTTCCGGTACCGTCGAAGCCTTCGGTGAACTGCGTCCTGAACTGACCGAGCGCGGCGAAATACCAGGGTTTCTTCAACTCGCGGCCCCACTTGGTGTTGAGCTCGATGCGGTCGTCCGTTTTCACCGGAATGCCATCCTTGGCCGGGATGCCCTGGGCGGCCTGCAACTGCCCGCCGAACGCGAGCACGAGCGAATTGTCCCACACGTTCCTGCCCTTGTGACGATTGGCGAAGCCGTTGAACTGGGCGATGCCACCGATCGAATTGAATCCACCGGCGGCCCAGTTGGTGAGGCTTACCTGGGTGAGGTTGACCTGGAACACACCGCCGGTGGTCCATAGCTTCCCGGTGGTATCGGCCTTGGAGAAGGTGGTCAGTTCCTTGGCGGCGGCATCACGTTGGGCCTTGTCCTCCTGCGCGAACGCAGGCGAAGCGATCAGCGCGAGGAGCGCGAGCGTAGAGGTCTTCTTCATCTTCAGTGGTATTGTCCGTTATCGGCGTGCAAGTTCTGTTGGATCCTTCAATGTTGAGGCAAGTGGCTGGAATTGTTGCTTGCGTTGCGGTCACTCCCCTTCCTCCGCTCCTCCAAGCACCTCGATGCGTTCCGTGATCAGCTGGCGCGTGGGGAGCAGCACCAGCCGGTCGGCCGTGCGGAGGGTGATGGAGATGCTGTCGATCCGCTCGATCACACCTTCATCCTGCCCCACCCGCACCCGCATGCCGGCCTTGAACCGGTCCTTGCCGTAGTAGCTGCTGAGGATGTTGGTCAGGATGTCGCGAGCCGCGAAGCCATAGGCGATGGCGAAGGCGATGAGCACGCCCCCCATCACGATCAGGATGTTCGAGGTGATGAGCGTGGTGTCCACGCCGGCCACGTTCAACGCCGTGATGGACGTGAAGAGCACGATGATCCCGAAGAGCACGCCGGACAGCATGCGGGCACCACCCAGACCGACGGTCTCCATCAGGGTGGCCACCCGCACCTTCACCAGTTCACCGCCCCAGAGCCCACCCACGAAGATGACCAGCGCTGTGGCCAGCGTAGGCAGGTAGGCGAACAGGCGGTTGATGGCGCCGGTGACCCCGCTCAAGCTCATCACTTCGGCCGTGGCCACGATAAACACGAGCATCACCAAGGCGTACGCCACACCCGCGAGCAGGTTGCTGACCTTCTTCACGCCGAGCTTGCCAAGCACCTTGTCCATGCCGCTCCGTTCCGCCATGGCATCCACACCGGCGCGCTTAAGAACGCCGCGCAGCACCGCACGCACGGCCTTCGCCAGCAGCCAGCCCACGAGCAGTACCAGCAGCCCGCTCACCACGGACGGGATGCGTGCGACGATGCCACCGAGATAGTCGTTGAATGCGTGCATCAACGTGTTCTTGAGGTGAAGGAGGTCCATGGGAGAGTTGGTTGATCGTGGTTCAGGTCTTTTTCCGCGGCTTGCCGGTCTCCGGGTCGACCATGCGCACCTTGTCGAAGGCCGACAGGGAGAAGTCCGCAACGAACAGCTGCATGAACCGCATGAGGAGCATGAGGAACTTCACGCTGCTCACCACGTCCTTGCGCAGCGATTCCGGCGGCTGGTCCGTGGACCGGATGATCTTGAACGGGTTATCGCTCATGGCTCATCCGGATAAAGTTCGCGATACCTGGCAATGGCACGCTCCCGCGCACGCAGCAGCCGCATCTTCACGGCGCTCTCGCCGATGCCCAGCGCCGCCTGCATGTCGGTCACCGGCAGGTCATCCTCATACTTCATCAGCAGGATCGCCCGGTCCGCAGGGTCGATCCGCATCAGCACCTCCTCCAGCCGCTCCGCACGCAGCCCGAGCAGCATGGCCTCTTTCCCCGCATCATCACCGAGCCCCTCCTGGGTGCGTTCGTCGATGTCCTCCTCCCGGTTGCGCTGCCCCTTGCGCAATGTGTCCAGGCAGTAGTTGTAGGTGATGCTGTACACCCAGGTGCCGAACTTGCTCCGGTGGTCGAACTTGGAGAGGTTCACGAACACCTTCAGGAAGATGTCGTGCGTAAGGTCCTTCGCCAGATCGCGGTCGCGGGTCATGCCCACGCACTTCTGGAAGACCTTGGCGGCGTAGCGATCGTAGAGCACGGCGAAGCGGTCCGCGTCCATCTGCTTCTGGAGCAGCGCGACCAACTCCTCGTCCGTCAGCGCCCGGTCGCGATCCTTTCTGCTCTTGAACAACCGTATGGACAGTTGGTGCCCTTGAGACGGGAGAGGGTCGCCATGGTCACGGTCAATGTTTCGGGGTGAAGATCTGGCCGGTGAACCGGTTCTGGGTGGGCACACCGATCACGATCTCCGAATGCCCGCTTGCGGCGTGGCAGCTGTTGCAGGACTGAACGAGGGTCTCGTACCCCGTATGGAAGCCATCCAGACCGCTGGTGGCCAGAAGCTCCTTCATCGCTTCGATGGAGCGAATGCCGTACACCTGCATGTTCTCGCTCACCTTGATGCCGTCCTCCACGATGCCGGCTTCGGCCACCACCTCCATCTCCTCCTTGATCTCGTGGCGGTAGAACTTGGCCAGCTCCAGGTTGCCGGCCTCGCCGGCCCACCACAGCTTCTCCGCATGCACCTGAATGCGGGCCATGTGATGCGCCACCTCCACCGGTGCCGTGCTCGCCGCAACGCCCGGGGGCAAGGCCGGGGTCGCGGTCCGGCTAGTATCGCGACGATCACGCACGAACAGCACGAACACGCCGCAAAGCGCGATCGTGGCGATGATGGTGGCCCGGTCCATCGGATGCTGCTTGGGACGGCTCCAGCGCGCGATCGAACGCACGCCCGGAGATCCGATCAGTGGACATAACTGGATTCGAACCAGTGACCCCTACTCTGTCAAAGTAGTGCTCTGAACCAGCTGAGCTATATGTCCATTCCCCCGAAAGGGAGCGCGAAAGTAATCGCGGGAGCCGAACCGCGTGGCCCTGCACCTGGAAGCCGCTCCAGCATGCGCTTCCCGCGATGGATCGGAGCCCGGGTTATCTTGCCAACGTTCCAATGGTCGAGTACCAACTCCGCCCCATCACCCTTGCGGACGCCGACATCGTGGAGATGGCGGAACTGCTTCGGACCGTGTTCCCGGATGCGGAGCATTTCACCCCCGAGGTGATCCGCTGGCAATACCGGGACGCCCCCGATGGCCATGTGGTGGGCATGAACGCGTGGGCCGGCGCCGTGTTGGCCGCCCACTACGCCACGGTGCCGATCGTGGCACGGGTGAACGGACGGGAGGAACGCGGACTGCTCTCCTTGAACACCGGCACGCACCCGGCCCACCAAGGCCGGGGTCTGTTCACCAAACTAGCCCGGGCCACCTACGCGCTCGGAGCGGAACAGGGGTACGGGTTCGTCGTCGGTGTTGCCAACGCCAACAGCACGCACGGCTTCACCCAGAAGCTTGGTTTCCAGCTGGTGGCCCCGCTCAAGGCCATGGTGGGCCTGGGGCCGCTGCCCGAACCGGCGGCCACCGAGCGGACCTTCGAACGCATGTGGAGCCCGGCGGCCAGATCATGGCGCCTTGGCCATCCAGCCTACCGCTACTCCTGGCGCAAGCACGGCAGCCACATCACGCTCTACAGCCAGCGCAAACAGTACGGAGCCCAGTATGTGCTGGGGCTGCAACCCTGGACCGAAGCCCCCGCGGGCGCATCAGCCCTCACGTCCTCCCCGCTGGCGCATATCTGGATCGGGCTGGACCCCGGAATGCGCTTTGGCAACCGTCCCTACATGGACGTGCCCATGCGGTTCAGGCCCTCCCCCCTGAACCTCATCTTCAAGGACCTTACGGATCAGCAGCGCACCCTGGATGCCTCGAAGACCCGGTTCCAGGCCATGGACTTCGACATCCTTTAGGAGCCTCAGAACTTGAGCTGAACGCCCATCTGTACCAACACCCCGGAAGTGCGCAGTGTGGCCTCGTAGTCGCCGCTGGCCAGCACGGGGTCCTCCGGATCGCGGTCGCGCCAGCGCAGGTTGTGTGCCGCATACTTCAGCCCCAGGTGAATACCGAAGGTGCGCCCGAAGTAGTACTGGGCCTGGGTGCCGAAACGGAAGTGGCCGCCGGCGTACACGTCGTCGTACTGCTTCGTGCCGCTCCGCACCTCGCCGATGCGCAACACGCCGAACCCGAGGTCGGCGTTCAGGAAGAGGCCGAAGCGGTCCTTGTTCACCAGGTAGTAGCGCGGCGAAAGGCTCGCCGTGAAGAAGCCGTTCGGGTGTGTGCCAGCGGAATCGATGTACTGACCGGGTTCCAGAATAACGCCCAGGCTGAACCTGTTCGATAGGCCACCTTGCAATTCCAACGGCCACGAAACGGTGACCGCGCCATCCGTGCTCCGGTCCTGCAAGGCCAGGGCACCGATCCGGTAGATCCATTCGAATTCGGTGGCGTGCCCTCCAAAGGCCGGCCCCAAGCTGACCTGGAACGTCCCTTTGCTGTTCACCTGCGCCGAGGCGGAGAAGGCCCAGAGGAAGGCGGTCACCGCGCTGATGCACGGGCCGGACCGGCGTATCAACAACTGTTTCATGTCGCCAAGGTATCCGCCCAAGCGCTCACCGAAGTCACCCCGGCCGTGGAAACCCACGCACCACCACCACCCCGCACCTACTTGGATCGCGCAGCGCACCCATCTATATTCGGCGCCTCGTTTCAGAGAACATCCAACCGCCAGGACATGAGCGAACGTGGAGGAGCGAACAAGCGCGGATCCGTGGTGTTCTCTGCAGACACCATGACCGATCAGCAGCAAGGGCATGCGGACCACACCTCCGGTGAGGTCGGCGAAGAGCGGGTTTCCTCCAACCCGCAGGATGCGCAAGGCGCTGAAGAGCGCGGCTACCACGCGTACACGGGCCAGGCGGATCTCCAATTCTGCCCGCTGAAGGACCTGAACCTGCCTTCGAGCTATTCCGAGGTCGTGTCGCGCTTCAAGCGCCTGCAGGGCGACCGCGACGTGGAGGTGCTGAACTGACCTTTTTCGCGCGCGCTGGCGGACCCGGGCATGGACCTGGGTCATTTGTGGCATTCATCGGAACTTCTAACTTCATACCCGTCCTCCGCGTGTCAGGGGCCGGGTGGTGCGTTCGCCGCCGGTTCCCGGCTTCCGGACCTCCACGGTGGGGCTGATCCAAACCACCCATTAACACGCCCCTGCCATGAAAGTCTTCGATGACAAGCACATCAAGAACATCGTCCTGCTCGGCGCCCACGGATGCGGCAAGACCACGCTGGCCGAAACCATGCTCTTCGAAGCGGGTCTGATCCCACGCCGCGGCCGTATCGAGGACAACAACACCGTAAGCGATCACCACGAACTGGAGCACGAGCGCGGAAGCAGCGTGTACAGCACGGTGATGCACACGGAATGGCGCAACTACAAGATCAACATCATCGACACCCCGGGCCTTGACGACCTGGTGGGCGAAACGATCCCCGCCCTGCGCGTGGCGGACACCTGTGTGCTGCTGTTGAACGCACAGCACGGCGTGGAGGTGGGCACCGACCTGGTGTGGGAGCGCATGCAGCGCTACGACCGCCCGGTGATCATCGGGGTGAACCACCTGGACCACATGAACGCCGACTTCGAAGGCACCGTGGCCCAGGCCCGCGAGCACTTCGGCAGTGCGGTCACCGTGATGCAGTATCCCGTGGAAACGGGCGACGGCTTCCACCGCATCATCGACCTGTTGAAGATGACGATGTACGTGTTCAAGGACGCCGGAGGAAAGCCCGAGAAACATCCCATCCCGGCGGATGAGCGCAAGCGCGCGGAAGGCCTGCACAAGGAACTGGTGGAGAAGGCGGCGGAGAACGACGAGGCACTGATGGAGCACTACTTCACCTCCGGCGAGCTCAACGAGGACGAGATGCGCCAGGGACTGAAGCTCGGCATGATGAAGCGCACCTGCTTCCCTGTGTTCTGCCTCAGCGCCCTGCGCAACATGGGCAGCGGTCGCCTGATGGGCTATATCGACAACGTGGCCCCCGGTGCTCTGGAAATGCCCCCGGAGCGGCTGGTGGACGGAGGTACGCTGCAATGCAGTCCTGATGGCCAGCCCGTGCTGTTCACGTTCAAGACCGTCATCGAGCCGCGCTCGGGGCACATCACGTTGTTCAAGGTGATGAGCGGTGAGGTGAAGGAGGGCACCGAGCTGGTGAACGACAACACCGGTACCGTGGAGCGCATCAACCAGCTGTTCATCGTGGACGGAAAGGAACGCCGGCATGTGGACCGCCTCGAGGCCGGTGACATCGGCGGCACCATCAAGCTGAAGGACACCGCCACGGCGCACACGCTCCATGCTCCCGGACGCGCCGTGAAGCTGGAGCCCATCGCCTTTCCGGAGCCCCGGCTGCGGCAGGTGATCCGCGCGAAGGACCAGAAACTCGAGGAGAAGCTGCACAGTGCGCTCCTGGAGATACAAAAGGAGGACCCCACCATCGTGCTGAGCTACCAGCGCGAGACGGGGCAGCAATTGGTGGCGGGCCAGGGCGACCTGCACCTGAACCTGCTGAAGTGGAAGCTGAGCCACCACTACAAGGTGGATGTGGAGTTCAGTGCCCCGCGGATACCCTACCGGGAAACGATCCGCCGGCCGGCCGAAGCCATGTTCCGGCACAAGAAGCAGACGGGCGGCGCCGGACAGTTCGCCGAGGTGCACCTGCGCATCGAACCGTGGCACGAAGGCATGTCCGAGCCTGCCGGCGTCAGCGTCCGCGGCAAGGAGGAGCATGAGCTGCCCACCGGCGGCAAGCTCGTGTTCTACAACTGCATCGTGGGTGGCGTGATCGACGCCAAGTTCATGCCCAGCATCCTCAAAGGTGTGATGGAGAAGATGGAGAAGGGCCCGCTGACCGGCTCGCCCGCGCGCGACATCCGCGTGGTGGTGTTCGATGGCAAGATGCATCCGGTCGATTCCAACGACATCAGCTTCAAGATCGCCGGCCTCATGGCCTTCAAGGCCGCCTTCACGCAGGCCGACCCGCAGTTGATGGAGCCCATCCAGGAGATCCAGGTGCGCGTGCCGGACGACCTGATGGGCGATGTGATGACCGACCTGCAGAACCGGCGCTCCGTGGTGATGGGCGTTGAGGCCCAGGGACGCTACCAGGTGATCACCGCGCACACCCCGCTGGCCGAGCTCGACCGCTACAGCACCACCCTGCGCAGCCTCACCCAGGGACGCGGCTCCTGCACGGAGCGCTTCCACGCCTACCAACCGGTGCCTGCCGAGCTCCAGCACAAGTTGATCACCTCGCACAAGGAGGAGGAAGTGGCCGTATGAGGCTTCGGTCCGTTAACGAGGAGAGGGGTGCCGCTGTGCACCCCTCTCCTCGTTAACGGGTACCGTTCATAGCGGGTACCGGATCCGGCGGTCTTCACATGGCGGCCTCCGCACCGATCACGGCCGCACCACCGACCGGATGCCCGGCTCCAACTCCAATGCATCGTTGGACCGGTCGGCGTCCGCCTGCCGGCCATTGGCATCGAGCCGCACAAGCTCCAATCCTGCCGCAGGCACCGGCACGCCGAAGGTGTAGGTGGGCGCGGTCCACGTCCAGGCCGGCAGGTGCGTCACCGGCAACGGCGACAGCGCCTCCTTCCGGGGACCGAGCATCAAGGACAGCGGGATGTGGTACATGCGCTCCGTGCGCTCCCCGTCGATCACCAGCACGTCCACGGGCATCAGCATCTCCCCCACCCGCTCCACGGTGATCCATGCGCTGTCCCCGGAAACACGCACTTCGCGGATGGCGTGGTCCAGGGAGCGGGTGGTGTTGATCCATTCGTCGAAGTACCAATCCAACTGGAGACCGCTCACCTTCTCCATGGAGCGCCGCACATCCACCGGGTCGGGGTGCTTGAAGCGGCAGGTGCGGTAATAGTGGAGAAGCCCGCGGTGCAGGGTGCTGTCGCCGATCACGCCGCCCAGCTGATCCAGGAAGAACTCGCCCTTGCTGTAAGCGGTGCTGGAGTACCCGCGGTTCGTGCGGAAATGATCCGCGTGCAGGCTCATGGGCTCATGCTCACCCGAGGCGGCCAGTTGCAGGTAGGCGTCCATGGCATCCGCATGCACGCGTCCTTCCTGGCTTCCCGGGAACAGGTGGCGCATCACCTCACTGCTCGCATACTCCGTGAAGCCCTCGTCCATCCAGGGATGACTGCCTTCATCGCTGGCCAGCAGGCCGTAGTACCAGTTGTGCACGCTTTCGTGCACGCTGGTGCCCACCAGGCTGCCCAACCGGCGCTTGCCCGTGATCAGCGTCAGGTTCGGGTACTCCATGCCGCCATCGCCCCCCTGCGCGATGGAGAAATGCGGGTACGGATAGGGGCCGAAGTGCTCGTTCATATACTGGAAGCAACGCACCATGTAGCCCGGCAGGTCGCGCCAACCCGCATGCAGGTCCGGCTGGTCCTTGTGGAAGAAATGCAGTACGGGGCCGTTGGGCACTTGCGCAGTGGTGTGCACATAGTCCGGATCGGCGGCCCAAGCCACATCGTGCACGTTCGGCGCACGGAAATGCCAGGTAAGCCGGCCGTCGCTGCGGCGCTGTGCGCGCGTGCGTGGTGCATAACCATGGCCGATCTCCGCGGCGTTCACCAGCTCACCGGTGGAAGCCAGGGTGTACGCACTATCGATCGTTACGCGCAGCTCATGATCACCCCACTCCCCATAGAACTCGCGGCCCACATAAGGGTCCGGATGCCAGCCCTGCTGGTCGTACACCGCCACCTTCGGGTACCACTGGGTCATGCTGTAGGCGATGCCCTCGGCGTTGTCGCGGCCGCTGCGACGGATCTGTACGGGCACCTGGCCGTTGAAGGCGAGGGTGATCACCGCACTGCGGCCCGGGGCGATCGGTCTGGCCAGCCGCATCCGCAGCACCGTGCCCATGTGCTCCAACTGAACAGCCTTCCCGTCCTGTTGGGCCTCGGCGCACCGCAATTCCCCCTGCTCCCCGGGCAGCAGCCGGGCGATGCGGTCCATCACCCGCGGGTCGGGGTCGTCGATGGTGCGCGAACGCAGGTCCATCTCGCTGCCTGGACGGAACGCATTGAAATAGAGATGGAAGTACAGCTGGCCCAACGTGTCCGGGCTGTTGTTGGTGTACGTGAGCTTCTCCGTACCGGTGAAGCGGTGCGTCCGTACATCCAGTTCCACTGCCAATTCACACCGGATGCGCTGTTGCCACCGGTCGCATTGAGCGTGCAGGGTGATGAGCCCGAAAAGAGAGGACAGGGTCAGGGTTGTGCGCAGCATGGTGTTCGCGGTGGCGCGCAAAGATGCTCGAATGCTCCACGGCCATGACGCGCGGAGAGCCCCCTTCCGTCAGGAAAGCAACCGCTGGCGCAGGGCGAACTCGAGCTGCTGGTTGCTCTTGAGCAGTTGCGCCGTGTACGATGCCTGCTCGCGTTCGGCCAGCAGGTCGCGGTAGGCGGTGCGCACGGCCGAGGTCACCTCCGCATGCTCCCAGGGCTTCCGGATGTAGTAGCAGGCACCGCCTTCGTTGAGGGCGTTCACCACGGCATCGAGGTCGGCAAAGGCGGTCAGCAGCATCCTGCGCACCTGCGGATGGTGCCTGCGCACCTGGGCCAACAGTTCGCTTCCGCTCATGCCCGGCATCCGCTGGTCCGCGATGATCACGTGCACATCCTGTGCGGCCAGCAACCGCAGGGCCTCCTCGGCTGTCGCCGCGACGAGCACGTGCATGTCCCTGCGGAACGCGGCGTGGAAGACCTGGCGGTTCGCGGGCTCATCGTCCACGTAGAGCACGCAAGGCAGGGCCGACCGTTGGGGTAGCAGTTCCATGGGCGCGGATTTGGGGACCCATACGGAGCTGGGGACCGGTTGGTTGCGTGTTCATATCCTGTTGATAACTTTTTCCGACTACCTTCGCCCCACTCTTGGACGTGAACCTTTGACCTTGCGGGAACTACTTGGATGGAAGCACGGTTGGAAGCGCTTGCCCGCGCTTCGGCCGCTGACCGGGACCTGTACCGGCCGGTGATGTTCCGGCCAGGCCTCGCGGAGGACCGCGAGCGGCTGGAGGAACTGCTGAAGCGTACGCCCGGGATCCGGGTGCACGACGAACTGCGTTCGCAGGTTCGCGAACTGGTGCGTGCACTGAACCCGTCCGAGAAATGGGCTCCCGGGGAGCTTGACCAGGCCGCCATCGATCACCTCGGAAGCACGCCGGCCTTCACCTTCGGTGTCTGGGTGTACTACCCCTGGAGCGGCCGGCTGGTGCACCTGCTGGATGAAGCGGAGTTCGTACGGGTGCGGACGGACCGCAACCGCAACAAGATCACCAGCGAGGAGCAGGCCCTGCTTTCCACGAAGAAGGTGGGCGTCATCGGCCTGAGCGTTGGCCAGAGCGTGTGCATCACCTTGGCGCTGGAGCGTACGTTCGGGGAATTGCGCATCGCCGACTTCGACACGCTCGACCTGAGCAACCTGAACAGGATCCGCAGTGGCGTGCACCTCCTGGGCGAACGCAAGGCCGTGAACGTGGCGCGCGAGATCGCGGAGATCGACCCCTTCCTGAAGGTGACCCCCTACTTCGAAGGGGTGCACGAAGGGAACATCGAGGACTTCCTCACCAACGGCGGCAAGCTGGACCTGCTCGTGGAGGAGTGCGACAGCGTGGCCGTGAAGATCATCGCCCGGCAGCATGCCAAGGCCCACCGGATCCCGGTGGTGATGGACACGAGCGATCGCGGGCTGATCGACGTGGAGCGCTTCGACCTGGAACCGGACCGGCCGATCCTGCATGGGTTGGTCAACGAGGTCGTTACGGACCGTTCAGCGTTCACTGACGACACCGCACGGATCCGGGCGGCGATGCGCATGGCTGGCGATCATCTAAGTCCCCGAATGCGCGCGTCCATGCCGGAGATCGGCCGGACCCTGTGCACTTGGCCGCAACTCGGCAGTCATGTTGTCGCGGGAGGAGCACATGCAGCGGATGTGACAAGGCGTGTGCTGCTGGGTGAGGACCAACCCAGTGGACGATGGTATGTCGATCTGGGGGAACTTCTATCGACGGGTAGTGAACCCCACATAGCACAACGATCCTAAGAGCCCATGGAGAAGCTGACGATACGCGCTTTTCAACCGGCATCAGACCCGCGTGCAACGAACGAGTACATCGCTCAGCACCGTCAGGTCCTGGAGGATCACGGCGTATCCAATGCGATCACACCGCCCAACGAATGGCTCCGGAACCCCGGTGTCGTCCTCATCGTGGCTGAACACCCTTCGCTCGGCATGGTGGGCGGAATCCGCATACAGCCCGCGATGCCCGGGCATCCCGTCCCGATGCGTTCATCGCTCGTCGAGCTGGACCCTTCGGCCTCGAGTTCACTGAGATTCCTGGAAGGGCGTGGCACGGCGGAGGTCTGCGGGCTGTGGAACGCCCATCGTTTCAGTGGTAAAGGGCTTCCGCTGCTGTTGAGCATGGCCGCTGTGTCCATCGCACCCTGGATGAGCACACCGACCCTCGTATGCTTCGTGGCGTTCTACACGGCGCGCCATGCCAAAAAGAACGGGTTCATCCCGATCGAGAGCATCGGCCAGTGCGGAGAGTTCAACTATCCGATCCCCGAGATCAGGTCCACGGCCATGGTCATTCCGGATGCATACTCCCTGGAAACCGCTCCTGCGGAGCACCGCGGCGCCATTCTAAGCCTTCGCACCCGTCCTTTCCAGGAGCGTGTCGAAATGCCTTCCCAAACTCCGATCAAGGTACGTTACATGCTCCATTGGGCCGGAAAGGGCATGGACCTGCGGCCGTTCGGAAAGATCCAGGAGTCGTACGTGGCCAAACCCTGAGCGCTGGCGCAACCACACCTGGCGCGGCTCCGTTGAAGGGGGCCGATGCGCACCCTCATTCTCGCTCTTCTCTGGGTCTGTTCGAACCTGGTCTCAGGCTCATCCCCACAACCTGTGCGCCCGCTTCCTGGCTATTCGCCGATCGGTCGGGGCATGGAACACCTGGTGGACAGCTCCGGTGCCCTCGGCCCGCATGAGGCGCTCAACAGCAGCAACTTCATTCCCTGCTCCGCGGATGTGCCCAATCTCGGGATCTCCAATGCCATCCACTGGCTGCGGTTCACCATCCACAATCCGGGGAACGACCCATCCGTCACCGTAAGTCTTCCTCATCCGGAGATCGATGACCTGGCCATCTACGTGGCGAACGGCCAGGACCTGGACCAGATCGCATCTGCGGGCCAATCGTGCAGCGATCCATGGAGGATCGATGAAGGCTCGGAGTTCAGTTACATCATCCCGGTCCGCTCCGGTGGTGAAGCCACGGTGCTGCTGCGCTTGAGGAGCAAGAAACAGCTGCAGGTCCCTGTGCTGGTAAGCTCTTCCGCACAGGCCGGATCCATGCGTGCGACAAGGAACCTGGCCTTTGGGGTCTATGTGGGCATCATGGTGGTGATGGCCATGTACAACCTGTTCGTCTTCCTGTCCATCCGGGACAAGGGTTACCTGATGTACGTGTTCTACATCGTTCTCGTGACACTGACCCAATTGACCTTCTTCGGGTTCGGCCAGTTCCACATGTGGCCCGGAAGCGCCTGGCTGAGCTCCAATGCATCCATCATACTGACCCTGGCGACCGCCATTGCGGCCACCGAGTTCATGAAGGCATTCCTTGCCACCCGCACGTTGATACCCAGGGCCCACGCCTTCTTCAAGTGGTTCTACGGGTCGTTCGCGATCTCACTCGCTGTGTACCTGTTCGTTGACCCGATCATCGGCTATCAGCTCGCACAGGCCATGTCCGGCCTGTATGCCTTGTTCTTCCTGGTCGCATCCATCGCTGCGGTGCGCACGGGATCCAGGCAGGCCCGATACTTCCTGCTCGCCTGGTCTCTTTTCCTGGCCGGCACCGTCGTGTTCGTACTGAAGGATGCCGGTGTGCTTCCGTACAACATGGTCACCTCCTACATGATGCCGTTCGGCTCCGCCATCGAAGGCGTGCTCCTCTCCTTCGCCCTGGCCGACCGGATCAACATCCTGCGCCGCGAGAAGGAGCAATCGCAGGCCGAAGCGCTCTCCGCCGCCCAGGAGAACGCACGCATCATTCGCGACCAGAACGTGATCCTGGAGCAGAAGGTGACCGAACGCACGCACCAGTTGCAGGAGAGCCTGGACAAGCTGAAGGAGACCCAGAGCCAGCTCGTGGAAGCGGAGAAGATGTCCTCGCTCGGTCAGCTCACGGCCGGCATCGCCCACGAGATCAACAACCCGATCAACTACATCCGCAGTAACATCAAGCCGCTCCGGCGCGACCTGGAGGACCTGCTTGTGCTGCTGCAGGCGTACCGCACAGGCACCCCGGCCGCGGAGGTGAAGGCGCTCGAACACAAACTCGGCATCGAAGAGACGGTCGCCGAGGTGAACGCCATCCTCCACAGCATGGAGGAGGGTGCCGACCGCACGGCGGAGATCGTGCGGGGGCTCCGCACCTTCAGCCGGCTGGATGAAGGGGACCTGAAGAACGTGGACGTGAACGAGGGCATCCACAGCACCTTGAAACTGCTCAATCCGCAGATCAAGGACCGTGTCCAGGTGGAGCTGGACCTTCAGGCGAACATGCCGGTGGAATGCCTGCCCGGCCGCTTGAACCAGGTGTTCATGAACATGCTCACCAACGCCATCCAGGCCGTGAAGGAGAAGCATGGGGATGAAGGCGGACACATCCTGGTCCGCACCGAACAGGACCACGAACAGCTGCTGGTGACGATCGTGGACAATGGCACGGGCATGTCACCGGCCACGCGGGCCCGCGTGTTCGAGCCCTTCTTCACCACCAAGAACGTGGGCGAAGGGACCGGCCTGGGGCTGTCCATCGCGCACAGCATCGTCGAGAAGCACCACGGCCGGATCGAGGTGGACAGCATTGAAGGCGAGGGCACGATGTTCCGGATCATCATCCCGCTGCGCCAACCCGGCCTTATCGCCAAACGCGCATGACCATGGACAAGGAACAGATCAAGGTCCTCTATGTGGACGACGAGGAGGGCAACCTGATGGCCTTCCGCGCGACATTCCGCCGCGACATGGATGTGCGCGTGTGCCGCTCCGGTGCGGAAGCCCTCGCCGCCATCGAACTGGAGCAGCCGCATGTGGTGATCAGCGATCAGCGCATGCCGCGCATGAGCGGCTCCGAGCTGCTCGCCACCGTGCGCGAACGTTGGCCGCGCGTGATCCGCATCCTCCTCACCGGCTATTCGGACATTGAGGCGGTCATCGACGCCGTGAACAAGGGCGGCATCCACGCGTACATCACCAAGCCCTGGGACCCCATGGACCTGCGCCTGCGCATTGAGCAGGCGTTCGAGGTCCATTCCCTCCGCAGCGAACAGGAGCGCTTGTTCCAGCGCTACCGGCAGGTGTTCGAGGCCAGTGGCGACCCCATTGTGATCGTGGATGACGCCGGACACTTCCTGGAGGTGAACCCCGCGGCCGAGAGCGCCCTGGGCATGGACCGCGACCAATGGTCCAGCGCAAGCTTCCTGGACCTGCTGCAGGAGCCGGGTTCCCTGATGCGCGCCCTGATCCAGCAACGGAACGGGCGCATGTTCACCAATGTGGAGGTCACCATCCTCACCCCCACCGGTCGCTCGCTGGACTGTCTGCTTACGGCCACCTGGCTGGGCCGCGGTCCCGATGGGAAGGGACGGTTCCAAGCGGTGATCAAGGACATCACCGACCGCAAGCAGGAGGAGGATCGCCTGCGCAAACTGAACCAGGACCTGGACAAGCGCGTGGCCGTACGCACCCGTCAGCTCAAGGAGGCCCTGGACGACCTGAACGCCTTCTCGTATTCCGTGGCGCACGACCTGCGTTCACCGCTGAAAAGCATGCGCTCCTTCACCGAGCACCTGCGCGGCCTCGCCGTGATGCATGCCGATCCCGAACTGCGGATGATCTCCGAGCGCCTGCACCAGGGCTCCGACCGCCTGCTGAACCTGGTGGACGACCTGCTGCGGTTCGCCCGCACCGATCAGCAGGCCCTGCAGCGCGAGGCCGTGGACGTGGGACGCCTGGCGCGGGAGATCTTCAACGACCTGCCGCTGCAAGAGCGCCACATTGTGCTGGAGGCACCGGCCGAAGGTGAAGCCCTGATCGATGCCGATCCCGCCATGTTCGCCGTGGCCTTGGGCAACCTGTTGTCCAATGCCGTGAAGTTCACGCGGGAGAAGGAGAACGGCATCGTGCGGGTGGAGGTGCATGCGGAAGCCGATGCGACCTTGCTGACCGTGCGCGACAACGGCATCGGCTTCGACCCGGCGAAAGCCAATGACCTGTTCGGCGTGTTCAAGCGACTGCACAGGGCCGATCAGTATGAAGGCACCGGGATCGGACTGGCCATGGTGCACCGGATCGCGCACAAACACGGCGGCACGTGCTGGGCGGAAAGCAAGCAGGGAGAAGGTGCGAGCTTCCATGTCCGTATACCGAAGTCCGTTCCGGCCGATGGCCTCCGCAAAGCCGTATGAGGATGGAAACCCGCCGACGCATTCCACGTAAAAACCCGAAAGCACTGCACATGCGCCATCGGAGCCTCACATTCCTCCTGCTCAGCTGCCTGACGGCAGGCATCCATGCCCAGAAGAACCGGATCATCGACCGGCGCGATCAGGCCGAAGGCTGGTACCTGCCCGTGGAGTGCAACGTGATGGCCAACGGTGGGCCCGCATCGGGCTTCGCCATCGCCATGTACAAGGACAACGAACTGGTGCGCGAGGTCCCTGCGGGGAAGAAAGCCTCGGACATCGAGCTGGACCTGGATATCGACGGGTTCTACTCCATCCGCTTCACCAAGCCCGGCTTCCGCGAGAAGCTGGTGTGCATCGACACACACCTGCCCGAAACGCAGGTGAAGTACGGCAAGTACATCTGCCACGTGAACCTGGAGCCGCTGGACAAGTTCGCCCACTCCGATCCCTTCTACCTCGACTTCCCCGGTGCGATGGTGCGCTGGAACGAAGAGAAGCAGGCTTTCACGCACAACGACGAGTACCTCGCCGAGATCCAGTCGAAAGTGGCCTTGCTCGGCGCCCAGATCGAACCCCGCTGATGCGTTACCCGGCCGGATAACACAGCCACCGCCGGGAACCTGTGAAGCGCGCAGCATCTGCGCGCTTCGCGCTTTCAGTGCTGGTCGTAATCGATCACCACGCGCTCGCTGCGAGGGTGCGTCTGGCACGTGAGCACATACCCATCGGCCACCTCCTCATCGGTGAGCGCATAGTTCATGGCCATCTCCACCTTGCCTTCCACCACCCTGGCCTTGCAGGTGCAGCACACGGCGCCCTTGCAGGCGTAGGGCACATCCAACCCGGCATCGATGGCCGCGTCCAGCACGGCATCACCCTTCGGGTCCATCACCAGCTCGTGCTCCCGGCCGTCGAGGATCACCTTCACCCGTGAGGAACCCGGGGCGCCCGGAGCCGTGGCGTGGGCAACCTCCTTGCGGGCCACCTGGCTCACCGGGGTGCTGAAGAGCTCGATGTGGATGCGCTTCTTGTCCACCCCCAGCTTCTCCAGGGCCTCGCTCACGTTCACCATCATCTGCTCGGGCCCGCACACGAAGTACTCGTTGTCGCTCCGGTCCGCCACGAACCGCTTCACCAGGGCCGTGGCCTTCTCGGCGGTGATCCGGCCATTGAAGAGCATGTCCTCGTCAACGCCCTTGCTCAGGATGTGGTGCACCTCCAGCCTGTCCGGGTAGTGCGCCCTCAGCTCAGCCAGTCGCTCGCGGAAGATGATGCGCCCCACCTCGGAGTTGCCATAGAACAAGGTGAACCGGCTACGCGGCTCCGTGCGCAGCACGGTCTTCAGGATGCTCAGGATCGGCGTGATGCCGCTCCCGGCCGCGAACGCCACGTAGTGCTTCGCCTGGGTCGGGACCAGCGCCGTATGGAAGTTCCCCATGGGCGTCATCACGTCCAGGGTCATGCCCGGCTTCAGTTTCTCGACCAGCTGGGTGGAGGCCCGGCCGCCCGCCACCCGCTTCACCGCGATGCGGAAGCTCCCCTTGTCCAAGGGGCTGCTGCAGATGCTGTAGCTCCGCCGCAGCTCCTCGCCGTTCACGGTGAGCTTCAACGTGACGTACTGCCCCTGGATGAAACGGAAGTCGTCCTGCAAGGCCGCAGGCACATCGAAGCTCACCACGATGGCATCGGGTGTCTCCTGGGCAACGTCGGTAACCTTGAGGCTGTGGAATCGGGCCATACGCGGTGCGGCTGAGGTCATTGGGCGGCGAAAATAGACGGTGGGCGTCGCCACCGTGCGGCAAGGGAACCACCGACCGGGGTCGATCGTTCATGGCTGAGGGAAGTCAGTCCGCCGATGGACATGCGCCCTATTTTCGCCAACCATCCACCACCCATGGACAGCACCAACCTGGAAGCACGGTTCCAAGCCAAGATCGACGCCGAACAGAAGATCGAGCCGAAGGACTGGATGCCGGAGAAATACCGCAAGACCCTCATCCGCCAGATCAGCCAGCACGCGCACAGCGAGGTGGTGGGCATGCTGCCGGAGGGCAACTGGATCACCCGGGCCCCCAACCTGCGCCGCAAGGCCATCCTGCTCGCTAAGGTGCAGGACGAGGCCGGCCATGGCCTCTACCTGTACAGCGCCTGCGAGACCTTGGGCGTTTCCCGCGAACAGACCATCGACGACCTGCTGAGCGGCAAGGCCAAGTACAGCAGCATCTTCAACTACCCCACCCTCACCTGGGCCGACATCGGCGCCATCGGCTGGCTGGTGGACGGCGCGGCCATCATGAACCAGGTGATGCTGTGCCGCACGAGCTACGGCCCTTACGCCCGGGCCATGGTGCGCATCTGCAAGGAGGAGAGCTTCCACCAGCGCCAGGGCTACGAGATCATGGCCGTGCTGGCCAAGGGCACGCCCGAGCAGAAGGAGATGGCGCAGGACGCCCTGAACCGGTGGTGGTGGCCCAGCCTGATGATGTTCGGTCCCACCGACGCCAACAGCCCGCACAGCGCCGAGAGCATGAAGTGGAAGATCAAGCGGCAGAGCAACGACGAACTGCGCCAGACCTTCATCGACCGCACCGTGCAGCAGGCCGAGGTGATCGGTCTCACCATCCCCGACCCGAAGCTGAAGTGGAACGAAGCCACCCAGCACTACGAGTGGGGCGAGATCGACTGGAGCGAGTTCAACAACGTGGTGGCCGGCAACGGTCCCTGCAACAAGGAACGTCTGGCCGCCCGCAACAAGGCCCACGCCGAAGGGGCCTGGGTGCGCGAGGCCGCGCTGGCGCATGCCGCCAAGAAGGCGAAGAAGGAGAAAGTGGCAGCATAGTTCACGGTTGTTGGTTGTCGGTTGGCCGTCATGACAGCACCGACAACTGACAACGGACAACAGACAACCGGACCAATGAGCGACAACCCGAACAACTGGCCCCTCTGGGAGATCTTCATCCAGAGCAAACGCGGCCTGGAGCACAAGCATGTGGGCAGCCTGCACGCCGCCGACGCCCAGATGGCCATCGAGAACGCCCGCGACGTGTACACCCGCCGCCAGGAAGGGCAGAGCATCTGGGTGGTGCCCGCCAGCGCCATCAGCAGCAGCCAGCCCGATGATGCGGCGATGTTGTTCGACCCCGCCGACGACAAGACCTACCGGCACCCCACCTTCTACACCATGCCCGAGGGGGCGAAGTACATCTAGCCGGTTGTCGGTTGTTGGTTGTCGGTTGACTGTTCGCATCGACCGCGCCAACGACCCGCAAGACAACTGACATCGGACAACATGCAACCATGAGCCACCAAGACGCGCTCTTCACCTATACCCTCCGCCTCGCGGACGATCTCCTCATCCTGAGCCACCGCCTGAGCGAATGGTGCGGGCACGGCCCCGTGTTGGAGGAGGACATCGCTCTCACCAACCGGGCGCTGGACCACATTGGCGAGGCGCGCAACCTGTACACCTACGCCGGACAGGTGGAGGGCAAGGGGCGCGACGAGGATGCCCTGGCCTTCCTGCGCAACGAGCGTCAGTTCGTGAACACCAAGCTGGTGGAACAGCCCAACGGCGACTACGCGCACACCATCGTGCGGAGCTTCCTGTTCGATGCCTACCACCTGCCACTGGCCGAGGCCCTCACCAAGAGCACCGATGCCCAACTGGCCGCCATCGCCGCCAAGGCCGTGAAGGAGGCCCAGTACCACGTGAAGCACAGCAGCGACTGGCTGATCCGCTTCGGTGACGGTACGGACGAGAGCCACCGCCGTGCCCAGGAGGCCCTCGACAACCTGTGGACTTACACCGGTGACCTGTTCGTGATGGACGAAGTGCACCAGCAACTGCTGAAGGCCGGGATCGCGCCCGACCTCACCAAGATGAAGGCCGCCTTCGACGCCACCGTGGATAAGGTGCTCGCCGAGGCCACTCTGAAGCGCCCGACGGACGGCTTCATGGCCACGGGCGGTCGTCAAGGCAAGCACAGCGAGCACCTCGGCTTCATCCTGGCCGAGATGCAATACCTGCAGCGGGCGTATCCGGGTGCTGAGTGGTAAGGGCGACGTTCACGTCGCACCGTGCATGGATGAAAGCCCGCTGCCCGTACGAGCCACGATGATCAACAAGGACCGCATCCTCGAGCTCCTCGACTACGTGAAGGACCCGGAGATCCCGGCCATCAACGTGCTGGAGTTGGGCGTGGTGCGCAGCGTGGAGGTGGAAGCGGACGGCAAGGCCATCGTCACCATCACCCCCACCTACACCGGCTGCCCGGCCATGGACGTGATGGCGGCGGACATCAAGAAGGAACTGCTGGAGGCGGGCGTGCCCGCCGTGGAAGTGCGGATGAGCCTCTCCCCTGCCTGGACCACCGACTGGATCACCGAGACCGGCAAGCGCAAGCTGAAGGAATACGGCATCGCGCCGCCCGAGAAGACCGCCGACATCCGCGCGCTGAAGGGCGAACAGCCCGTGGTGGCCTGTCCGCAATGCGGCTCCACCAACACCGTGATGCTCTCCGCCTTCGGCAGCACGGCCTGCAAGGCGCTGTGGAAGTGCAACGACTGCCTGGAGCCCTTCGATCAGTTCAAGTGCTTGTGACCCGGACACACCTCAAGCTCGATAGATGAGCTATTCACCGGTATCGATGTGCAAGGTGTGCAGCAGCCGGTGCACCAGCGGCGTGAGCATGACCGCCACCGTGGTGAGCAGGGCCACGCCGCTGTACAGCGCGTAGAACGAGGCGAACCACTTGGCCCCTTCGTTGGGCAGTTCCCCAACGGGCCCCATGCCACCGAGGATCATGCTGGCATTGAGGAACGCATCCACCAAGGGGTACCCCGCGAAATGCATGTAGCCGGCCACGCCGATGGCCAGGCTGCCGCACACGAACGCGAGCGCGAACAACCCGTAGCGCAATTGCCGGAGCAGGTAGGTGCGTTGCGTGGCCAGGGGCTGGCGACGGTGCTCGAACTTCATGCCGGTCAAGCTACGGCGCGCGGCGGCACGGACGGATGCCCCACCTTTGCGCCATGGCGAAGAACGCGAACGAACGCATGGACCAGGCCTTTGCGGCCCTGCTGAGCGACGAAGATGCGAAGGTGCTCGGGGCCCTGGCCTATGTGCAGTCCCACGGCGATGCCCGCGCGATCCTTCCGCTGCTCCATGCGCTTGCCCGCACCGCGGATGTGCAGCGCCAGCAGCGCATCCAGGCCATGCTCTTCGAGGTGAAGGTGAAGGATGCCGCCGATGAGCTGATCAAGGCGCTGGACATGCCTACCCTGCGCAGTGTTCGCACCACCGTGCTTGCTGCGTTCTGGAACGCGGGATTGGACGCTGCTCCTCATACGGAGAAGCTCATCGCCTGCGCCGTGGAAGGTTCGGCGGACGAGTGTTTCGAGTGCCTCACCGTGCTGGAGCACCAGGAGGTGCTTCCCGAGAAGGCCGTGCTGAAGGGGATCCGCACCGTG
>JAXLVG010000009.1:0-183555 GCA_046329115.1 Flavobacteriales bacterium
TGATGGCCTCGCCGTCCACGTAGAAGGGCATGTTGCCCAGCGTGCGGCGCAGGCTGGCGTTGGCGAAGAGGTTGCCGATGCCGCCCTCGATGTCCACCCAGCTGTCGGCCTTGGTGGCGCCGGTCTTGTAGCTGATCTGATAGTATTTGTCCTTGCGCTCCATCAGGTAGAGGGCGAGGGCCTTGAGCATGCGTCCGCGCTCGGGGAAGGTCATCTTCCGCAGCTTGGGTCCGCCCACGGTGCGGGCGTAGTGGAGCATGGCGGCGAAGTCGAGGCCGCCGCTGGAGGTGGTGGCGATGAGTTCGCCGGTGGAGGCGTCGAGGAGCTCGGCCTGCTTGCCGGTGCCGGCGACCCATTGGCCGCAGGCGTAGTTCTGAAGTTGCATACGGCGAAGATCGGGAGGAAAGCCTAACCGCAGATGACACAGATGGCACAGATGAATGCAGATCAGTGAGCTATCTGTGACATCGGTGTCATCTGTGGATGATCGGTTTTGGGCGTGCCTGCTCGAAGACTCGCCGTCGGAATGAGTTTATCCCGGGCTTGACCCCGGGATCGATCGCTCACGCAAGCATCCGGTCCGCAGCCTAACTTTGAAGTATGGATACCCGGGCGCTTAAGCTTGAACTGCTCGAGAAACTGGCTGCTGTGAACGACGCGGAGAAACTCACCGAGGTGAAGCACATACTCGACGGCACGGATGGGTTCGAGCTTTCCGATGCCGAGGTGAGCGTTGTGAGCGAACGTTTCGAGCAGTACAAGCGCGGCGAGGCGAAGACCTATACGTGGGAGGAGGTGCAGCGCATGCTGGAGGAGAACCGGCGCAAGGAGCAGCGATGAGCCATCGGCTCGTCATCCACGAGGAGGCTTACCGGGAATTGGATGAGGCAGAGCGCTACATCGAGTCGCGGCGAACGGGCTATGGTATCAAGTTCAGGGAAGAAGTTGCCGCGTGCCTCAGGTTCATTGTCGATCGACCAACGGGCCACGCGGTGCGTCGTTCTGGCTTCCGCTATGGAATTGTGCGACGGTTCCCTTACCGCGTGATCTACAAGGTGGATGGGGAGGTGATCTTCGTTGCTGCCATCTACCATGGCAAGCGCAAGCCCTATGGATGGATGAGGCGTAAGCCCTGACTCAATATCCTGGCTTGGGTCCGCCCACGGTGCGGGCGTAGTGGAGCATGGCGGCGAAGTCGAGGCCGCCTGAGGAGGTGGTGGCGATGAGCTCGCCGGTGGAGGCGTCGAGGAGTTCGACTTGCGGGCCGGTGCCGGCGACCCAGGAGCCGGCGATGGAGTTCTGTAACTGCATGTGTTTCATCCCGCTTGGCGGGAGTGCTAAGGTATTTCCCGTGAAGGAGTCCCGGAGCGATGGCGATCCGCAGGATCGGGCACCATCGCATCCGGGATCTCCTAGGAGGGTTTTCGGAAGGAGTTCCCGGATACGCGGGTCCCCGGCGCGTTGCGCCGCCCGCGTTCCGGGAAGCAGTACGGGGAGGGATGCGCAGGTCCCCGGTGCTGCGCACCACCCACCCTCCGGGAAGGAGTGTCGTTGGGGAGTTCCCGGAGCGATGGCGATCCGCAGCCCCGGCCTCCGAGCCGGGGCGGGCACCATCGCATCCGGGATCTCCTCCACCATCTGGCTTAAGGAGTTCCCGGATGCGCGGGTCCCCGGTGCTGCGCACCGCCCGCGCTCCGGGAAGCAGTACGGGGTGGGAAGCGCGGGTCCCCGGCTCGTTGCGCCGCCCACGCTACGGGAAGCATTACTGGGACAGATCGCGCGGGTCGTACCAGCCGTCGCTCAGGTCCTTCCACTCCGGGTTGAGCTTGGTGATCATCTCATCCTTCCACGGACGGCGCCAGCGCTTCACACGCTTCTCGTGCAGCAGCGCATCCTGCAGGTCGGCGCGTTGCTCGTACCACACGAGCTTGTTGATGTTGTACCGCCGGGTGAAGGCCGTGCTGTACTTGCCGGTCTTGTGCTCCAGCACGCGGCGATTCAGGTCGTTGGTCATGCCCACGTACACCACGTTGTTGTACTTGTTGGCGAGGATGTAGACCCAGTACGGACCCATGCGCAGAAATTCCGATGAGGCAAGCTACGGCCGAGCCATCGTGCATTGCACAGCGCCCGGGGCCGGCGCCATCCGGTCAGCTTTTCACGAACCGCTGCACCGTGGTGCCGTCCGCACCGATGGCGCGGAGCAGCAGCACACCGGCGGGCAGGTCACCCACTTGGATGGGGAGGCTGCGCTGCCCATTCACGGAAACGTTACGGAGGATGCGGCCTTGGGCATCGCACACGTCGACGGTGCCGGTGAAGGCTTCGGTGAAGGTGACGAGCGCTTGGTCCACCGCCGGGTTCGGGACCAATGCAAGCGCTGGAGCAGCCGAATCGTTCACATTGTTCGGCTGGTTGTTGTCGAACACGCTCACATTGTCGAAGTAGGCCGTGCAGTTGGAGGAGCCGTCCAGCATGGTGAGCACCACACCGAAGGCATGGCTGGGCGATGGCTGGGGCCCGCAGAAGCCGGAGGTTCCGCCTGATTGCCACGGATCGCAGCAGGTGCCGACACCCATGCAGAACTGGTAGTCCGGGGCGAGCGGGTCCACCCAGCCGAGGTAGGCGCGGGCCTGGCTGCCGTTGTTGGTCGGGTCATCCACGCGTACTGCGCTGAACAGCTCATAGTCGGCGTTGGGGTCGAACTCGATGGGGTGGAACAGGTAGGCGAGGAAGGGGGTATCGAGCGGCGGGCTGTTCAGGTCCTGGCTGCCGATCCCGATGCTGTAGGGGCTCAGGTAACCCTCGCCGATGATGAACGGGCCCTGGCTGGTGGAGAGCCACCCTGGGTCGGGCACACCGCTGTCGAAGGCGTCGGTGAACACCAGGGTCTGTGCCATGGCCGTGTGCGCCGCTATGCCGGTAACAAGGGTGATCAGGCTGGTGTTCATGGTCGCGGGTGGGTCACGGGTAGAGACGTGTTCTCGTTCCGCCGGTTGCCGCCGACCGGGCTGCGTACACGGCGTTGTTGAACTTGTTGGCAAGGAGTTGGCCCCATACGGCTGAACCACCGCCAAGTTGGCCAGGGCCATTGCTCCGCCACAGCGCAGTGCCTGCGCTCACTCCTTCACCCACACCCGCTGCAACGGCCCGGCATCCGTCCATGCGCGCAGCACGAACGCACCGGGGGACAGTGCGGTGATGTCGATCTCCAGCGCGGTGGCGCCCTGCGCGGCGTGCGTGCGCACCAGGCGACCGGTGGCATCGAGCAGCTGCACCGTGCGCAGGGGCGCGGCGGTGCTGATCCGCAGCCTGTCGGTGGCGGGGTTGGGTTGCAGGTGCAGCGCGGGCCCGGCGCTCAGCGCATCCACGCCGTTCACGGCCACGCTCACCGTCTGGCAGGCCGTTTCCGTGGCGCACACACCGGTGATGGTGAGGCACACCGTGTAGGTGCCCGGCGCGGAGAAGCTGTGGTACACGGTGTCGCCCGTGTAGGTACCGCCCTCGATGCTCCAGCTGGCGGTGCCGGTGCCGGTGGAGGTGTTGAGGAAGGTGTAGGCCAGTGCGTTGCCGGGCTGCGCTTCGAAGGAGGCTACGACGGGGTAGGTGCAGCACACGAACTGGCGGGTGAGCGCGGGGGCGGTGGTGCCCGTGGGCCACAGGCCGGGGTTGTGCCCGCTCTGCAGCAGCGAGGTGGGGGTGTAGAGGGTGGGGGTGTAGGTGTTCCAGCTCACCTGCACGGTGGCGCCCGTGCAGGCTCCGTTGCCATCGCTGTCCACCAGCACGGCATACACCCCATCGGGCGTGTTGCGGAAGCAGGTGATCAGCAACCCGCCATCGCCGGTGCGCGCCAGGTTCACGGGGTATTCGCTCGCCGCCGTGCCGAAGAGGCGGTTGCCCAGCAGGGTGCCCTCCTCGTTGAAGGTGACCAGCAGCGCATCGTAGTTGCCGAAGCCGCCGGTGATGTTCTGCGCGCGCAGCAGGGCGGCGAAGCGGCCGTCGCTGAGGGCGGTGATGCCGATGACGTCGAAGGCGTTGTCCACCACGCGGGTCCACACGTGCGTGCCGTTCGCATCGAACTTGGTGATGAAGCCGCGCGTGCCGGGCGACCCCATGCCCAGCGTGCGCCCGCCGATGTACAGGTCGCCGCTGGCGCCATCCTCGAACACGGTGTAGCCTTCGTCCGCGCTGGCGCCGTCCACGCCGCGGGCCCACAGCTCCTGTCCCTGCGCATCGGTGCGTACCAGGTAGGCGCTGGGCGCGGGGCCGCCCACATCGTCGCCGTAGCCCACCAGCGCCATGCCACCGTCCGCGCACGGGATGGCCTCGTAGCCCCAGTCCCAGCCGGTGGTGCCGTAGCTCCACGAGCCCAGGACCACGCCATCGGTATCCACCCGCTGCAGCAGCATGTCGTAGGAGCCTTCGCCGCTGGCGCGGCCCGCCACCAGGGCACCGTGCTCCGCGGCGTTCACGCTGTGGACGGCGTTGCTGTTGAAGCCCACGTCGATGAGGCGCTGGTCGAGCACGTTACCGTTCAGGTCCAGCACGTGCAGGATGCCATCGCGCACGGCGGTGTTGTTCCCCATGGCGTAGCCGCCCATCAGGATGTGGCCGTCCACCACGGCGATGCTGCGGTCGTAGAGGCCTTCATCGTTGTTCGCTTCCGCCAGGGCCTTGGTCCACAGCACGGCGCCGGTACTGTCCGTGCGCACCACCACCAGGCCGTCCGCCAGCTCGCCGCCGAACACGAAGCCGCCATCGGGCAGCGCATGGCCGCCCGCCACGTTGGTGAGGCCGGGCACGGGGATGGTGATCTCGAAGGTGTTCTGCGCCCGCGCGGGGAGCAGTGCGGCCAGGAGGCTGCCGGCGAGCAGGGTGCGGTGGAGCATGGAGCGGTGTTTTCCGCAAGGATAGGCGTGAAGGCCCATCCGCGGTGCCCTACGGCACCTGCTCGATCCGCACGGCGTTGGGCGTTGATCCGCCAACGTTCACCAGGATGGGGTCGCGGTCGTTGCCGCTGCCCACGTACTTGATCACGCCGTCCAGGTTCACATCGGCGTTGGTGTAACCGGTGGCGATGGCGGTGGGGGTTGTGCCGCCGATGGCCGTGAGGATCGGGTCTCGGTCGTTGCCGGCGCCGGTGTAGCGCAGCCTGTCGTCCGGGGCCACATTGCCGCTCCACAGGGTGACCCAGCTGCCAACGACCTTTCGGGGTGCGTCAGTGAACGGCGCACCGCGCACGTACGCCGCTGTGCCCGGCAGGCGCAGGTCCAGGCCGGTGGGGGTGGAGAGCAGGGTGATGGGCAAAGCGCTCATGATGCCCAGGTGATTCCGGTGCTTCACCACAACATGGTAGTTGCCGGGTGCTGCGTAGAATCCGAGCGGCGAGCTGCCGTCCGCGGCCACGATGTCGCCATCGCGCTGCAACAGGCCAGCAGCCGATGCCACGGCACCGCCGTTCTCCGGGTGGATGCGCAGCTCCACCCGCACCCAGTCGACCACCGCATTGTCGCCGGTGATGGCCAGCACGGTGGGCGCCACGGCGGTCCCGTTGCCGTACGGGTCCGTGGTGGGGATAAGCCCTGCGGTGCGCAGATCGTCGCGCATCCGTTCCTGTGCCGGAACGAAGGCCCCGTCCAGCCAGGCCCGCGCGTTAAGGCGAACGGGTGCCGGCAGCGTGAAGCCGAACGCGTCCACCTGGATGTTGTCGAAGTAGGCCATGGCATCCACCGCCCAGTTCGCCACGACCAACGCCACACCGAAGCGCAGGGTGGGCGAAGGCTGATAGGCGGCCGGAACCCCGAAGCCGCTTTGAAGGAACTCCCAATCCGCGTTCTGGGAGAACACGCCCACATCATCCCCTAATGAGCTGCTGCTCCACCAACCGATGTAGCACCCGGCCCCGGGCAGCGTGCCCGAGGTGGTCTCCACCCGCATGTACAGCGATACTTGGTAGCTGGCGCCCGGGGCGTACGGCAGGTCGTGGAACATGAACGAGCCGATCTCCCCTGGCGGCGGCGGCATGTCGTTCAGGCTTTCCTTGCCCACGCAGAAGCCACTGCCGCTGGCATCCGGCGTTACCAGTACCGGCGCGTCGGTCTGCCATACCCAGCCGGGGGAAAGCACGCCGGTATCGAAGGTCTCCTGAAAGATCGTCTGAGCGCTGGACCTTCCGGTCAGGACCAAAGCCAGCATCAGCATCAACTGCGTCGGCGTTGTTGCATGAGGGAAGGTCATCATCGGTCCTTGGGGTTCCCGGTTCAAAGGTTCACGGCACCTGTTCGATCCGCACGGCGTTCGGTGTGGTGCTGCCCACGGTCACCAGGATGGGGTCGCGGTCGTTGCCGCTGCCCACGTACTTGATCACGCCGTCCATGTTCACATCGGCGTTGGCGTAGCCGGTGGCGGTGGTGGTGGGGTTGGAGCCACCGATGAACTGCAGGATGGGATCGCGGTCGTTGCCGGCGCCGGTGTACTTCACCTTGTGATCGCCGGTGACGTCGCCGGCCCACAGGACCATGGTGTTGCCTACCTGCTTGCGCGCATCGGTGCCGTAGGTGGCTGTTGCCGGTGATCGGAAGTCGATGGTCGTGTGGATGCCGGTGGTGGGCCCGAGGTACACGGGGTTGGCCGTCATCACGCCGAGATGGTTCCGATGGCGCACCGCCACGTAGTAGTTGCCAGGCGGCACAGAGAAGAACGGCGTCCCGCCGTCCGCGCCCCGGAGCAGGATGCCGTTGCTCAGCACTAGGCATTGGGTCGTGCGCACCAGCTGCGTGGGATCATTGGCATTACGGATCTCGAGCCGGACCCAATCGACCGCCGAATGCACGGGCAGATACAGGTTCAGCACGGAAGCGTTGGTGGTCTCCCCGCCACCGCCGACCTGCGGATATCCCAAGGCCGAATACGGCTCGGTCAACGGGATCAGCCCTTGGGCGCTCAGATCGCCGCGCATACGCCCCAGCGCCGCATCATACGGGCCTTCGAGGTTGAACCTGATCTGGTCGGCCGCCGCCCCGTAAGGCACCCGGTTCACGAGAATGTCGTCGAAGATCGCTCCGGCATCCGGATCGATGCCCTCGTATACATCAGCTGCGAGGATGACCCCGAAGGTACCGTTGGCCGGAGGCGCTTCGCCTGCGCTCCAACCTCCATACTGGACCGTGGTCCCCCCATTGAAACTGATCGTATACAAGGCCCCGGTGACGGTGCTCCCATCGAACCAGCCAAGCTGCGCGTAGCCGGTCTCCAGCAGTCCCGGGATCGGACCCAGTTCGCTGATGCATTCCGCCTGCAGCGAGTATGCGTAATTCGGTGAGTAACCACCAGGCACAGGGATGAAGGCCATCGGGAAATGGGGCGGCACATTTATCGGTGTTGATTGCATGGCATACGTCTTCAGGTACAGTCCCAATCCGCCGCCCGGACCCCACGTGAACTGCGGCGCATCGCCGACGTAGGACCAATCAGCGCCCCATTGGCCATCGTCGAAGTCCGCAGAGAGCACCGTCACCAACTGGGCGTGCACCGTTGCCCCGCAGAGCGTCAACAAGCAGGTGAGGGCGCGAAGTGGATGAAGGCTCATGGTTCTGGGGCGTTGCTCGAAACTACCGGATGCTGGCTTACGGTGCACAGGCTGTGTATGCTCATGGCACCTGCTGGATCCGCACACCGTTGGGCGTGGTGCTGCCCACGGTGATCAGGATCGGGTCGCGGTCGTTGCCGCTGCCCGTGTACTTCGCGAAGCCGTCCAGGTTCACATCGTGCACCGTGTAGGAGGCGTTCACGGTGTTCGGCTGGCCGCCGAGCAACACGAGCAGGGCATCGCGGTCGTTGCCCGCGCCGGTGTACTTCACGCGGTCGTCGGCGGTGATGTTCCCCGTCCACAGCGTGCGCGTGCTGCCCACCGTTCGCCGGGGCGCATCGCTGTTCGGCGACGGCCGCGTGTAGCACGCGGTGGCCGACGCCCGGAAGTCCAGCGTGGTGGGCGTAACGCTCAATTGCAACGGGGCACCGTTCATCACGGCCAGGTGGTTCCGGTGGCGCAATACCACCCAGTAGGCTCCGGCGCCCACCGGAAAGCTCACCGGCGAACTGCCGTTCACGTCCACGATGTCCCCATCGCGCTGCAGCAGCGCATGGCGCACGGCGACCAGCTGCGAACTCTGCGGATCGCCCGTGCGCAGCTCCAGCCGCACCCAGTCCACCACGGCGTTGTTGCCCGATAACTGCAGCACGGTGGGCGCCACCGTTTCACCACCACCCGTGCAGCAGTAGTTCACCGAGTAGGGTTCCTGTGCGGGGATGCGCTGCAGCGTGCGCAGGTCGTCGCGCATCAGGCCCGCGTTGCTGTCGTACGCACCGTCCAGCCAGGCCTTGGCGTTGAGGGTCACGATGGGGCCGCTCAGGGTGGTGGTCACATTGTCCAGCAGGATATGGCCGTTGGTGTTGTTGAAGGCGTGCCCACTGAGGAAGAGCATGGGCGTTACGCCTTCAGGGAAACCGGTAAGGGTGCACGTCAAGGAGCCCTCGGTCCAGGTGGTGCTGCCTCCCCCCGCGCCCACATAGCTGCAGCCGCCGTTCGCGTAGTTCAGCACGTTCTGTTGGTCCAGCCAGCCCAGGGAAAGGATCGCCGACACCCACTGTTCATCGCCCGCCACATCGGGCTGCGCCTTGGCCCAAAGGCTGATCTGCAGCACCGAGCCGTTCTGCGCGCCCACCAAGGGCTGGCAGATGAGCGGCTGGATCCCTTGGGTGTTCCAGCAGTCCGGCGGGGTGGCCGAAAGGCAACGCAGGCGCGCGCTGATCTGGCCGCCGTTCGGCGGTGCATCAAAGGTGATCCCCACCTCCTCGGGGCAGAAGGTCTGCCAGCCGTTGAGCCCATCCTCGAAGCCGGGGTTCACCAGTTGTGCGTTCAGCCATGCGCACTGTACCAGTGCGCCGAGCAGGAGAGGCGTTCGCAGCATGTCGGTCAGACGGGTTCACAGCGCATCGGTTGCCCGTTGCACATCAATGGGTGATCACGAGCGGAGCGGCCAGCATGGCACCGTTGCCCCGGCCAGCTTGCAGGGTGTAGGGTCCGGCGGCAAGTCCGCGCACATCCAGCACGGCGCGTTCGGCGCCTCTTCCGCGCCATTGCCTTACCGCCCGGCCTTGTGCATCCAACAGGCGCACCCAGGTGCATGCTTGCTGACCGGGCCATTCCACCGTCACTTGATCCCGGGCAGGGTTAGGGTGGAGCCACAAGGCCACATGTTCCCGGCCGGGCATGCCGGTGGAGCAGGTCTCGAACGCACCGGCATCCAGCGTGGCGTGCTGGCAGCGGAGCAGGCCATCGGTCGGGTGCGCATACTCCCACAGCGCCACCAGCGGATACCCGGAGTTCGCCAGCCCGGCGGGATAGCCGGCCTGGTGTGCCGGCGAGCTGTCGTCGATGTGGTAGTCGTAGCCTGCCGCGTTCAGGAAGCCCACGGCGGCAATGCTCGTACTGCGCACGTTGGCCAGGGTGTCCACGCTGGTGGGCCACGCGCTCATGAAGTTGCCCCCGCCGGCCACGATGTTGTTCCAGGCCTTGAAGTAGGCCTCCGCGGGCACCTGGAAAAAGCTGCCCACGGTCTTCTCGTTCACCAGCGTGTTGTTCACGGCATACAGCTCGTGCGGACCCGGGTTGCTGAGGCCTTCCATGCCGAAACCGACCAGGTTGCTGTTCTCGCTCAAGGGACCCTGTTGCACCACATTGCCGATCAAGTACGCCTGGCCGCCGTTCGGCAGGTCGATCTCGCGGCTCGCGGTGCCATCGCTTTCGTTGCTGAAGCGGTTGTATTCGATCACGTTCACCCAGGCGCGGCTCTTCAGCTCATGCCCCACATCCGCATGGTGGCTGTAGTTGAAGCGGAAGATGAGCGAGTCGATGTTGCCGATGTAGAGGTTGTGCGAGTAGCCGTCGCCATAGCCGTGGTGGCCGAACACCGAGTGTTCGATGCGCACGGTGCTCGGGTGGTACGCCCCGCAGAGGATCCCGTTCTCGTTGTGGTGGAACCAGCAGTGCTCCACGGTGAGGTTGAGCCCCTCCAGCCGGATGCCTGCGCCGTTGTGGTCGGGTACCTGGCATTCGCTGAACTCGATCCATTCCACGGTGCAGTTGTCGCCCTGGATCACCCAGATGGCCTTGCCGCCCCAGCTGAGCCCGTTGCTCTCCAAGTGGGCAAAGCCGCCCACGCCGCGCAGCACGAGGTCGTTCGCCTGCCAGCGCGCCACATCGCTGGGGTACACGCCCGCTTCGATGTTCACGGTGTCGCCATCACCCACCAGGGTGGAGACCTGGCTGGGCGTTGTGTAGGGCTGGCCGGGACCGACGGTCCAGGTGGTGGCATGCGCTGTCATGTAAAAGCCGACAACGACCAATAAGCCTGCGCGTGGAAGCATGTCTCCGAAGATAGCGGGTGCCGCTTGCGCGATGGCATCGCCCCGCAGTGGCGAGGGTCACGGCCGGGCCGGCTGCTCATCCCGGGTATAGACGGAATACGGTATCAGCCAGCGGGACACCACGTAGCTGAGGGAGGAGACGATCATCAGCGGCACGAACAGGGCGTAGCCGCCCGTGATCTCGGCGATGAGGAAGATGGCGGTGAGCGGGATGTGGATGGTGCCGCTGAGCACCGCTGCCATGCCGGCCACGGTGAAGTTCACCTCGTTGAGCGTGGCCAGGCCGAGGAGGTTGACACCGTGCGCGAACCCGAACCCCGTCATGGCCCCGGTGAAGAGCGAGCTGCCGAACATGCCACCGTTGCCGCCGGCGCCCACGGTGAGCGAGGTGGCCAGCACCTTCAACAGCATCAGGCCCAGCACCAGCGCCTCCAGGTTCCACCGCCCCAGGGCGAGCGCCACCGGTGCGTGCTCCGTGAGCGCGGTGGCGTTGCCATGCAGCAGGTCCTCCACGGCCACATAGCCTTCGCCCAGCAGGGGAGGGAAGAAGAGGATGAGCACGCCGAGCAGCAGCCCGCCCGTGAGGGCCCGCGGGTAGTTCGGGCCGATCCGTTTCAGGCCATCGCCCACCAGGAAGTAGGTACGGATGCAGTAGGTGGAGATGAGCCCCCCGAAGAAGGCCAGGGCGATGTACCACGGCAGTGCACCGGCGCTCCAGGAGTCCGTGATGAGCACGAAGGGCTGACCCTTGTAGATGAGGCTGGAGAGGAAGGCCGCCGTGGCCGAGCTGATCAACACGGGCACCATCATGGGCACCGCCACGTTCACCAGCAGTACTTCCATGGCGAAGATGGCCCCGGCGATGGGTGCATTGAAGATGGCCGAGATGCCGGCGGCGGACCCGCAGGCCAGCAGCATGGTGCGCGTGGCCTTGTCGAAGCGGAGCAGCAGGGCCACACGGCTGCCGAAGGCGGCACCCGTGCTCGCGATGGGCGCCTCCATGCCGGCGGAACCACCGGCGCCCATGGTGAGGATGCTGGTGAGCACCTGGGAATAGAGCTTGTGCACCTCCACCACACTGTCGCGTTGGCGGATGGTGCGCAGCAGGCTCGGGAGCCCGCGCCCCAGGTCGCCCTTGAGCCCGTATTGTGTGAAGAGCACGCAGAGCAACAGGCCCGCCGTGGGGATCAGCAGGCTCAGCAGCTCGCGCCGTGCACCGAAGAGCCAGCCGTGCAACAGCCGCGTCAGTTCGTTCACGCCGCTCTTCAGCGCCACCGCCGCCAGCGCCGCAAGCAGGCCCACCAGCACGCTGGCCAGGATCAGCGAGGTGTGCTCGCCGATGAAGCGACGACGGAAACTGCGGATGCCCATGGCCTGTGCAGAGGTGCAACATACGGCCATGAGGCCGCCGCTGCGAACGCGCGTGCAGGGACTACCTTGTCCGGCCATGGAGCAGCGCCCGATCCTTCCGTTCAACCCCAGCCCAACGCCCCTTACGCTCGGCGTGGAGCTGGAGCTGCAGGTGCTGGATGCGCGCACCTTGCGCCTCACCCCCCGCGCGCCGGAGATCCTCGCCGCTGCGGGTGATCTGCGGGTGGACAAGGAACTCTTCCGCAGCACCATCGAACTGGTCACCGGCATCTGCGCCGATCCGCGTGAGGCCATGGACGACCTGCGTGCCACGCTGCTGAACGTGCAGGCGGTTGCCGCTCCGCTCGGGCTCCGTTTCGCCTCCACCGGCACGCACCCGCTGGCCGATTACAACGACCGGCTGGTGAGCGAGAGCGAACGCTACAAGGCATTGATCGACCGCAACCAATGGCTGCTGCGGCGCATGGCCGTGTATGGGCTGCACGTGCATGTCGGTATGCCCTCGGGCGATGCGTGCATCCGGCACATGAACGCCTTCCTCTGGATCGTGCCGCACCTCATCGCCCTCTCCGCCAGCTCGCCCTTCTGGCGTGGTGTGGACACCGGCCTTCGTGCCAGCCGCCCCACCGTGTACGAGTCGCATCCCACCTCGGGCCTGCCGGTGCTGGTGCGCGACTGGGCGGAGCTCGAGGCGGTGTACGGCGCCATGCTGGCCACCGGGTCCATCAACGGCATGAAGGACATCTGGTGGGACCTGCGGCCCAGCCCCGGCTATGGCACCCTGGAGGTGCGCATCTGCGACGGGCCGGCCACCCTCGCGGAGACCGGCGCCATCGTGGCCTTCATCCAGGCCTACGCGGCCTACCTGCGGGAGGAGGTCCGCATCGAGGAGGGGCCCGCCCCCGAACTGCCGGTGCGGTGGGTGCTGCGCGAGAACAAATGGCGCGCCTTGCGCTTCGGCCTGGATGCGCACATCATCCAGCCCGGCACCCTGGAGGTGCGCCCGCTGCGCACCGAGCTCCTTGCGCTCCTGGACCGCTTGGCGCCCTACCTGCGCACCGTGCGTTGCGAGGAACAGCTCGAGCAGTTGCGCAGCATCTGCACGCAGGGCAACAGCAGCGACCGGCAGCGGGCCGTGTACGCGCGCACCGGCCACGTGGAGGATGTGGTGCGGCACAACGTGCGCGAGTTCGAGGCCGGGGCGCCCGTTCCGGATGCCCTCAACTGAGGGGGCGCCGCACCGCGTAGATCCACTCGTCCTCCACCTTCCCGTTCTTCACCAGCGTGCCGATCAGCTTCGCCTCCAGCGTGAAGCCCGCCTTCTCCAGTGCCTTCTGCGAGGCGATGTTGCTGCCGAACGGCGTGGCGTAGATGCGTGTCACATCGGGGAAGGCGTCGAAGCCGATGCGCACCATCTGCCGGATGGCCTCGGTCATGATGCCCTGGCCGCGGTGGTCCCTGGCGAGCCAATACCCCAGTTCCAGGTTGCGGCGCCACAGGTCGGGCTTGGTGTGCAGGCCGATGGCGCCCACGAGCTCGTCGTTGATCGTGATGCAGCGGCGCAAGGGAACGGGCTCGATCGCCTGCTCCAGAAAGGCCCGGCCGTTCTCCTCCGTGTAGGGATGCGGGAAGGAATCGGTGAGGTTCGCGGCCACCGTGGGGTCGTTGGCATGCCGCACCAGCGCGGCCAGGTCCTCCATCCGGAAGGGGCGCAACGTGAAGGCGGTCATGGTCGGCGGCGCTCGGTCACGTGAACAGCAGGGCGAGCACGGTAACGACGAAGATGGCGCCGAATCCGACGCCCACGCTCCGCAACAAGCTGCGGTCGCCGAAGACGAACACGAGCGCGTACTTCATCACGGTGTTGGAGCAGGTGGCCAGCAGCACCGCGTGGGCCCGCTCCGCATCGGGCAGGCTTCCATCGCGCGCCACCGAGAGGGTGATGGCATCCATGTCCGTGGCGCCGAACAGCAGCCCCGAAGCGTTCAAGCCCTGCTGCGGGAAGCGTTCCATGGCGAGGAGCATCAGCCACTGCACCACCATGTAGGCCGCTGCGAACTGGAGCGCCACGCCGAAGTTGAGCGGGTTCGTCAACGGCACGGACGGGACATCGGACGTCGCGTTATGCGCGTTACGCCAAAGCAGGTAGGCGGCCAGGATGGCCACCGCCGTGATGGCGATGATGGACGGCAGCAGCTGCAACGCGAGGCTCCGGTCCACCACCCAGGTCTCCAGCAGGATGCGCGGGTACAGCACCGCTGTGGAGGCCACGATGCCCACGGCGGCCAGCCGCTTCCCCGCGACCGTGCCCTGCTTGCTGCGGCGCGAAAGGCTCAGCGTCACCGCCGTGCTGCTTACCAGCCCACCGACCAGCCCTTCCATCAAGGTGCCCTTGCGCGCATCCAGCACTTTCGAGAGCACGTAGCCCGCCAGGCTGATGCCGGTCACCAGGATCACCATGGTCCAGATGTCCTGCAGGTCCCACACGCCCCGCGGCCCGAAGCCGCCCGGTGGCAGGAAGGGTAGCACGAGAGCGGAGATCACCGTGAACTGGATGAACGCGCGGATGTCCGATTCGGTGAGCGTGGCGATGAGCGAATGCAGGCGCACCTTCAGCGTGAGCAGGCTCACCACCAGCACCGCGATGGTGGTGGAGAGCAGGATGCGGTCCTCGAACACCAGGGCGCCCAGCAAGAAGGTGATGATGCCGGCCAGCTCCGTGGTGATCCCGAAGCTCGCGGAACGCGCCATCATCAGGTAGGTGGCCACCACCATGGCGAAGAACCCCGCGAAGCCGGCCACCAGGAACGCCGGGCCGTACTGGTCGCCCAACAGCGCGCTCAGGAAGCCGAGCAGTGCGATCAGTGGATAGGTGCGCACGCCGGCGAACTGCTCCTCCTTGTCCACGATGCGCTTGGCGTACTCGCGCTCCAGGCCGATCAGCAGCCCGATGCCGAGCGCGATGAGCAGGCGCACCAGCAATGAGTGGGGGGCGGTACCGGTCTCGGCGAAGGGATCCATCTGTGTTCCGTTGGGTGCAAGTTCGCCACGCCTGGCCACATCGGCAACGGACAAGCGTCAGTTCGGCGTGCGCCACCGGTGGATACCTTTGGATGAAGCCTGATGATGCGATGGATACGAGAACGCTGAAACTGGAGGTCCTTGAGCGGATCGCCCTGATCGACGATGCGGACCGGCTGCTCGAACTGAAGCGACTGCTGGACGCACCACGCGGCTACGGCGTGCCCAACACGCGGCTCAGCGTGGTGCAGGAGGAACTGGCGCGTTTCCTGCCGGCCGGTCGCGACCAGTTCACGGCGGAGGAGGTGCAGGCCATCATCGCCCAGGTGCGCACCCAGCTCGGCGGCGCGTGATCCACCCTTTTATGCGAGCCTGCGGAGGCCTCGCGGATCCGTGGCCCGGCTACTTTGGGGCCATGCGATCCGTTCTGTTCGGTCTGGTCCTCTGCGCGCTGAACGCGGCCGCGCAGCCGGGTCCGTATTGGGCGCACGGCTATGGTGGCGCCGGCGATGACCGCATCACCGCCATCGCCCAGGGGCCGGGCACCGCGCAGTTCGTGTGCGGAACGTTCAGCGGTACCATGTTCTACCCCGGTGGCAGCGTGGCCGCTGAGGGGATCACCGATGTGTTCGTGGCGTGCGTGGACACTGGCGGGGTCATCCAATGGATGCGTACCGGCGGCGGCCCGGGGCCTGACCGGGCCACGGACATCGCCGTGGATGCGCAGGGGCGCGTGTCCGTCACGGGCCAGTACAGTGGCACCATGCAGATCGCCGGGAGCAGCCTCAGCTCCAACGGCCCTTCGCAGGATCTCTTCGTGGCACGCTTCGCTGCGGATGGTACAGGGCTGTGGGCGCGTAGCGCGGGCTCACCCCAGAACGCTGACATCGGGCAGCGGGTGGCGGTGGACGCTGCGGGCAACACCTGGGTGGCCGGTGCGTTCAGCCACACGGCCGTGTTCGGCGGCACCATCCTCAGCTCCACCATCGACCCCGTACAGCAGGCGCCGGGCATCGATGTGTTCCTGGCGAAGTACGACGCTGCCGGCAACCTGCTCTGGGCGCGCAGCGCCACCTGCGAGCGTGAGGAGGAGGCCTTGGGCCTGGCCGTGGACGACGAGGGCAACAGCTGGCTCGCCGGGCGCTTCAGCCAGCAGATCACCTTCGATGTGCCGCATGCGAACAACGCCAGCAACGCCGCCTTCCTGGTGAAGTGCGATGCCTCCGGCGCGGAACAGGCGTTCGCCCGCATCAGCGGGGGTACCAGTGTCCTGGTAGGCGACCTCTGCTGGCACAACGACACCCTTTGGATGGTCGGTTCCCAGACCGGGAACAACCTGGTGTTCGCCGGCTCCACCGTGCCCATCGCCAGCGCGTATGCCCACAGCGCCTTCGTGCTGGCCTTCGGCCCGCAGGCGCAGCTGCAGGCCCAGCGCACCGTGGGCAACGCGGCCGGCATCCGTGGCGATGCCATCCATGTGCGCGGGGGCGAGGTGGTGGTGGGCGGCGGCTTCACCTGCCAGGCGGACGAGCTGTCGGCGTGGGCGGGCGGCAACGGCCTGTTCCTGTCCTGGGGTGCTGAGAACGTCTGGGTGGCCCTTCTCCGGCGCACGGACCTCGCCACCACGCATGCCCAGATGCTGGCCGACCATGCGAGCATGCAGTTGCGTGGCCTGTTGCTGGACACCGCTGCGCGCGTGATCGCGGCTGGCGAATATGCCCAACAGCTCTACCTGCCTTCGCAGGAAGGCCTCATGCGCGCGCTGCCCGGGGACTCATTGGTGCAGGTGGGTGTGGGCAGTGTGGTGGAGGCCTGCGGAGACACCACGTACTACGATGCCGTGCGCATCAACGCGCGCGGTGCGCTGGACGGCTTCCTGGCCCGGGGCATCATCCGCGCGCGCAAGCCCCTGGACATCTTCCAGCGCGATGGCTGTGAGAAGGACCTCGCCTTCGCCTTCGGCATCACGCCGGTGAACCAGGCCGAATGCGATGCGGCGGACCTGGACCTGGCCTTCTGCGGCAACGGCGACCTGGTGGCCTCCTTCAATTACCTGCTCGGCCCTGCCTACACCGTGGGGTGGAACACGGGCGTAACAGGTGCGGACCAGCCGGTGCAGAGCACCGGCACGTACATCGCCACCGGCACCATCGGCGATGGCTGCTTCAGCTTCACCCAGCAGGTGCTCGCCGGTACCTGTCCGGGGCCGGCCCTGTCGGGCATCACCGACAACCAGGGCTTGAACGAGCAGGATACGCTCACCGTCCCTGTGCAAGTGTGCGAACCGGAACCGATCCAGTTGACCGCCGGACCGCTGAGCACGGCATCGTTCTACTGGAGCACCTACCCGGCCGATGGCAGCGCCGTCACCACGCCGGTCTTCACGGTGCCCACCAGTGGCTTTTGGGCCTTGTATTCCGTCGGTGACAATGGGTGCACCAGCGCCACCCCGATCCAGGCGACCTACCTGCCGAGCGAAGCGCTTGGGGCGGTGACCATCGCACAGGGCATCTCCTTCCCGACGGATACGGATGGCAACGACACCATCACCCTGTGCGACTTCCAGAGCATCGCGGTCCGGCTCAACGGTACCATCACCAACAACGGTGTTGCGCTCATGGCCAACGGTGGCTTCCAGGTGCGCGATACCGTGATCGCCCTGCCTGGCGGGCTCGTCGATGTGGGCGCCTTCGACCTGTCCGCGGGCGAACGGAACGTTGAATGCCCATACAGCGGCACGGGCTGGTACCGTTTCCGCTACACCTTGGGCATCGGCGATGGGCCTTGCAACGACAATTACTACGGTGCGCTGCTGGTGGATAGCATCTATGTGATCGGCATTCCCGGCAGTTCCTCGCAGGTGGACATCGTCGGGTCCATCTTCCTGTGCGATGGCGACACCGTCACCCTCACGGCCCAGGCCAACGTACCCGGCAGTTTCCAATGGGAGGCCGAGAACGGCGGACTGGTGGGGGCCAGCAATGCACAAATGATCCAGATCACCGTGCCGGGCTTCGTGAACGTCACGTTCACCCCCTCGGACACGAGCCAGTGCGTGAACATTGATGTGGACGAGCATTCGGTGCAGTACGTGTCCCCGCCGCTGATCGACATGGTGCCTGCCTCCGGCCTGGTGTGCCCGGGTGATCCGGTGTCCCTCGCCGTTACCGGCGTTTCCGGTACCTACACGTGGTACGGTCCTGGCGGTCCATTGGCGTTCACCACACCCACCGTACAAGTGCTGGACGGGGGTACCTATTTCTGCGTAGCCAACACGGTGGAAGGATGTGCGTATGCCACGGCGCTGCGCACCGTATCGCTATACGGAACGCCTTTCGTGGATGTGCTTTCCCCGGTGCTCTGTGCCGGCGGCGCGGTGCAGGTGGAGGTGCAGCCTTCGCAGGGCGCCGTCATCACATGGGAGTCCCCGCTCTCCGGCAATTCGGCCTTCCAGACCATCACCGCGCCGGGAACGTATTCCTGCACGGTCGGGCTGTGCGGTCAGGTAACGCCGCTCACCTTCACTGTACAGCAGAGCGCGGCGGATGTGGCGGTGCTCACGCCGGGGCCCTTCACGCTCTGCGCGGGTGACAGTGTGCAGCTGAGTGCAACACCCGGTCTTGAAGGGTATGCGTGGCAGCCCGGAAACCAGACCACCGCTTCCGCCTGGGTGAGCGCACCGGCGGAGTACACCGTGATCGGCTTCAACGCGGATGGATGCACCGATACGGCGGGCGTGGTCACCGTGAGTGCCTATGCCTTTTCGCAGGAACTATCTGCGGTGGGCGATACCACGTGCAGTGGCGATACGCTGTTCTTCACGGGTTCCGCTGGAGGACCCATCACGTGGTACGCCGATCCCGGTCTGCAGCAACCGCTCGGCTCGGGCGCATCGCTGGCCGTGGTTCTCCCTGAAGGGGACCAGGTGATCTATGCCGTGCAGGAGGAGGGCGGCTGCACCAGCGAGCCGTTGCCGGTGCCGGCCTTGGTGTACGAAGCGGGTGTGATCCCCACGGTGGTGGGGGATACCATCCTCTGCCAGGGCGATGCGCTGCTGCTCTCCGCTAGCCCGGGCACGGACATCGAATGGGTGACCCCCATCGGCACACTTGCCGGGCCGGTGCTCTTCATCCTTTACGCCATCGCCGACCTTACTGGAACCTGGTATGTGTCCGGTGACCTGGGCGAGTGCAGCACCGGTACCGCCGTGGTGAACGTGCTGGTGAGCGCGCCGCAGGTGGACCTGGTGGATCCCGGCCCGGTGGCCCTGTGCCCGGGCAGCAATGCGGTGCTGGAGGCCACGCCGGGCATGGCCACCTACACATGGCAGCCGGGCGGTGCCGAAGGTCCTACGTTGGCCGTGGACAGCGCGGGTCTGTATGCCGTGATCGGCACCGATGCCGTGGGCTGCGTGGATACCTCCGCCGTGGTGGAGGTCTACGATTTCGCGTATGCATCGCCGTTGTCCGCAAGCACCGCATCCACATGCGCCGGTGACACGGCCCAGGTGAGCGCCACGGGTAGTGGCATCATCAGCTGGTATGCGGACGCGGCGCTTGAGGAACTGCTCGGCTCGGGTGTTGCGCTGGCCATTCCTTCAGCCCAGGCGGGCGACAGTGTCTTTGTGGTGCAGGAGGAGGGACCCTGCATCTCCGGTGCGTTGGGCATTGCACTGCAGGTGGCCCCCGCACCTCCGGCCCCGGCGGTGGAGGGCGATACGGTGCTGTGCGTTGGCGACGACCTTGCTCTTTCCGTCTCAGCGGTCTATGCGACCACGTGGTCCACTCCCAGCGGTCCGTTCAGCGGTGCGGAGGTCCAGGTACCCGCGGTCGGGCTGGACGCAGCGGGGACCTACAGCGTTCAATACATGGACAGCCTCTGTACCGGTCCGGTCGCCACCGTCCTCGTTTCCGTGGCCATACCCGGTACCGTGGACCTCGGGGCCGACACCGCCATATGCGCCGAGGACCTGCTGCTCCTGGCGGTGAACGATTGGGTGAACGTGCTCTGGAGCAACGGCAGCGACGGGCCTGCGGTGCAAGCGGGCCCGGGCACGTGGTGGGTGCAGGTCAGCGACGGCCTCGGCTGTGTCGCCGGCGATACCGTGCTCATTGCGGAAGCGGACTGCCTCGTGCCCGTCGGCAACACCTTCACCCCGAACGGCGACGGCGTGAACGATGTGCTCACCCTGTCCGACCCGGGTGGCCGCATGCTCACCTTCAACGTCTACAACCGCTGGGGCCAACTGGTGTTCCAGCGCAGTGCGCAGGTGGTGCAATGGGACGGGCGCAGTGGCACCACGGCCGAGGTGCTGCCCACGGGCGTGTACTATTACGTGCTGGAACGCCCGCGCGCGGATGGCAGCACCGAGGGGCGCACGGGCTACATCCAGTTGATCCGCTGAGCGCTTTCCAGGCCTTGTCCGGGCAGCGTTCCGCGCGTTCGGTGTGTCCTTGGAGCTGTAGCGATGGCGTCTAAAATGCTGCTTTTGGATGATGTGGGGTCGGTAACGTGTCGCCACCTTCGTATCGAGCAACGCACGATTCCTATGGATCCAGCACGCCATCCGCTTTCCGCACGTCACCTGATCCTGCGCGCGTTCGTTATTGCCTTCCCAGTGCTTGGAGCTCTGCCCTTCGCCGTGGCCCAGCCCTTCTGGAGCCTGCGCGTCGGCAGTCCGGGCAACGACCGCATCAGCGATGTGAAAAGCGATGCGGCCGGCAACCTCTTTGTCACCGGTGAGTTCAGCGGGACGGCCGACTTCGGTGAGATCACCATGAACGCCGTGGGCGGCCTGGATGCGTTCGTGGCGAAAGTGAGCCCCGATGGCGAAGTGATCTGGTTCAAGTCGCTGGGTGGCTATGGCCTGGACCGTGGCATCAAGCTCGCGTTGGGGCCATCCAATACGCTGGCCGTCACCGGTGAGTTCATGGGCACTGCGGACTTTCAGGGTACCACACTGGTCTCGCAGAACTACACGGCGGACATGTTCACGGCCCTGTTCGATCGAACCACCGGGACCATGCAATGGGTGCGGCAGGGTGGGGGAGCGTTGGCGGCCGATCGGCCCTATGGCGTCACCATCGCTCCTTCGGGACAGGTGACCATTGCCGGCGAGTTCAAGGGCACGGCCGCGTGGGATGGCTTCAGCCTCACCAGTACGCCGGACCAGGATTCCGGGATCCCCACGCAGGATGTGGTGGTGGTGAGCTACGCCGCCGATGGCACGCCCCTGTGGGTGCAGCAAGGCGCTGCGGACCGTGCCGATCGTGCGATCGACGTGGTGAACGACCCGCAGGGCAACATCTATGTGGCGGGGCAGTTCAGCGACACGATCACCTTCGATCAAACGCACCTCAACCCCATGTACAACGCCACCTTCCTGCTCAAGCTGGATCCGGCAGGTCAGGAAGTGTGGTTCCGAAGGTGCGGCGGTGCCGTGTTCGACCACGTGCGCGACATGCTCTATACACCGGGAGGGGAGTTGCTCCTCACCGGTGATCTGCAGGGCAACATGATCTTCCTGGACAGTGCTCCGGACATGATCACCGGCCAGGATCCCTACAACTACTACCTGTTGCGTGTGGGCACGGATGGTGAGCTCATCGCCTCGGAGCAGGTAGGCAGCGAGAACGGTTTGAGCGCGGGCGCCATCGACCTCCGGAACGACACCGTCGTCGTGCTTGGGCAGTTCAACTGCCAGTTCACCGACATGAGCACGCATTACGGTGGCACCGGCCTCTTCATGGCGGCAGGGGAGGAGGATCTCTTCCTGAGCAAGCACCGCTTCAGTGATCTGGGTTTCATCGAAAGCCGCCAGGTGGGCGGTCCGGGGACCAAGTTGTACGGGCAGGTGGCGATCCTGCCCGATGGCGATGTGGTCTGCTCCGGTTCGTTCGAACGCAGTGTTTCGTACATCGTGGAAGCACAGGACCAGGTGACCCTGGACTGGTGGTTCCCCAACTACGACAATCTCGTGGCCGCGCCGGAGTGGTACGGGGACTGCGGCTGGTTCCAGGATCAGGTCTTCCATGGCCAAAGCGCGATCGGCCTCACGGACGGACTGCTGGCCCGCGTCTACGAGCGCGACAGTGTGGTGTACGATTGGTGGCACCGCATGGACCCGCAGTGCGCCCACGATACGGTCTGGACCATGTGCGTGGGAGCGCCGTGGGGCAGCGGATGCCCGGACACCGTCACCTTCTGTGGCATCGGCGAACTCACCGCACAACTTCCGTTCCCTCCTTCCTTCGATGAGGATGACTACCAGGTGAACTCCGCAGGTCCGCTCGTCACCTTTGAATGGAACAATGGCGACACCACCATCAGCATCACCGTGATCACCACCGGTTGGTATGCCGTGGACGTGGAGAGCGTGAACGGTTGCTGGGCCTGGTCCGATTCGGTCTACGCGGTGGTGAACCCCATGCCACCGGTACCGCTGATCAGCGATGATGTGGTGGTGAACACCAACTCATCCAACCCGGAGTGGATCACGCTTTGCGATCCGGAAGTGGCCACCATCTGGTGCAGCAACATCGACCCTTCCACAGACTGGTATTGGAGCACCTACGTGTCCGACACCCTGCCGCCGGACACCTTCCATGTGCCTTCGATCACTGTGGATACCACGGGATATTGGTGGTTCACCATGACCACGGATGCCGGATGCTCCTATAGCACGCCCATCGGCATCCAAGACCTTGGGACCCCCGTGATGCCCGACCTGACCATGACCGGTACCATCACCTTTCCACAGGACAGCCTCGGCATCGATAGTGTGTGGCTTTGTGCGAATGATCTGCTGCACATCACGGTGGATCCGCAGTGGTACATCAACGGTTTACCGGTCGATTTTCCGGCGGACCTTGTCCTGCAGGCCCGCAGGAACGGAGGGACCTGGTCCACCGTCCAAGATGACGAGGACTTCTGGACATGGTCCACCTACGATCATTCCTACGGTTGGAACGTCTATGAACTGGACCTGCGCGTGCTGAACGCCCCGTGCGGGGACGATACCCTGCTCTTCCACCTCCTGGACTCGATCTGGGTGGCCACGTGGCCCGTGGTTCCGGTGAATGTCTCCGTATCGGGTCCACCTACGATCTGTGTAGGCGATTCCGTGCAGTTGACCGGTACCTGCACCAATTGCACCTCCAACTACTGGAGTGGACCGGGTGTCAGCGGGGAAACAGACCTCACCGTGTGGATATACGTGGTCGGTACCTACCAGCTCCATGGCGTGCACACGGACATCCATGGCTGTATCAGCAACGACTATGCGTACATCACCGTGCAGGCACCGCCGGGCCCCTTGCTGAACGTGGATCCTCCGGACGGGATCATCTGCCCCAACGACAGCGCGCACATCTGGACCATCACGCCCGGCACGTACCAGATCTGGTACGGACCCGCAGGACCGGTACCGAACAACAGCCAGCACCTGTGGAGTGCGCTGCCGGGAGAGTACTACCTCACCATGGTGGATCTGGAGGGCTGTTTCCTCACGAGCGATCCCGTGCTGCTCACCGGTTACGGCACGCCTTACCTGAACGTGGCGCCGGACAATGTGCTCTGCCTGGAGAACGACGAGGCCACCATCCAGGTGGTCACCACCGTGCCGAGCAGCATCGTGTGGGCGCCGCCCCTCAGCGGCAACGCCCTCCTGCAGACCGTCACCAGCCCCGGCACCTACGCGGTCACCAGCACGGCGTGCGGCATCACCACGGAACTGGAGGTGACCATCGTGGCGAGCACCGTGCAGGCGGAAGTGCTCGACCCCGGGCCGTTCGTGCTCTGCCCCGGAGATAGCGTGGTGCTGGAGGCAGTGACCGGACAGGCCATTTACGTGTGGCAACCGTTGGGGGTCTACGCGAGCTCCGTTACGGTGACCACCCCCGGCCAGTACACCCTGCAGGCCATCGACGGCAATGGTTGCACGGATACCAGTGCACCGATCGAAGTGAGCCTGTACACCTTCAGCCAGCCGCTGGTGACCACCGGCGATACCATCTGTGCCGGCGATGATGCTACCCTCATGGCCACCGGTAGTGATGTGATCACCTGGTACGCCGATGCGCAAGGCAGTTTGCCCGTGGGCACGGGCGGTTCAATCTCCGTGCCCGGCATGATGGCCGATACCGTGCTGTACGTGCAGCAAAGCGATGGTGTTTGTGCGACGCCTTTGATGCCGGTGCACATCACCGTGCTGGACCTCTCCACGGAACTGAGCATTTCCGGACCGGGCAGTGTGTGCAGTGGCAGTTCCGTTACGCTCACCGCCTTTGCGGAAGGGGCCACGGACTACGCATGGAGCACGCCGGGCGGTCCGTTCACCGGAATGCAGGTGGTGCTCACCAATGTTACCGCCGCTGATGCCGGCCTGTACATCTGCACCGCCAGCGCGGGCAACTGCGCGACAGCCGTGGACACGTTCCTTCTCCAAGTGTCCACCACGGGCAGTATGGACATCGGTGCGAATGTCACCATCTGTCCCGGGGCCACTGCGCTCTTCGCCGTGCCGGTGGAACTTTCGGATGTGCTCTGGAACGGCGTGCCCGGCGGTGATACGGCGGTTTTCGCAGCGGAAGGTTGGGTGGTGGCGCAGGGCACCGATGCCAACGGATGTGTGCTCACGGACAGCGCCTGGGTGGACCTGATGGCGTTCGGCCTGCAGCTCACCACGAATGACGTGGAGATCTGTGCTGGTAACTCCGCGGTGCTGAACGCCAATGGCACGGGAACCCTCGTGTGGAGCACCGAGCCCGACATGGACCCCGTGGTGGGCACGGGCGGCCAGTTCGTCACCGGCATCCTCTGGGGATCGGTCACCTACTTCGTGCAGCAGACCGAGAACGGTTGTGCCTCGGATATAGTGCCCGTGCAGGTGAACGTACTGCCGCTGCCGGGCGAGGCCGAGCTGCTTGCTCCCTCCTTGGTGTGCACGGGTGATACACTGATCATGGAACTGGTCGCGGCCCCGGGTGTGGAGGGCCAGTGGGACGGTCCGGCGGGTCCCTTCACCGGCACCACCTATGCCGTGTTCGACGTGGAGGACGACGCGATCGGTCTGTACACGGTTGTGCCGATGCTGGGCATGTGCGCGGGCGACACGCTTGAAGCGTACATCTTCGTGCGCCCGGCTCAACCGTTCTCCGTAGGTCCGGATACTTCCTTCTGCATCGGTGGCACGGTGGTGCTTTCGATGCCACCTGGGTTCACCGATCTGCTTTGGAGCACCGGTTCCACCGCGACCCAGATCGCCGTTGTTGAGGAGGGGACCTATAGCGCCACCGCTGTGGACTTTAATGGATGTCCCGTAGTGGATGAGGTGCTCGTGGTGGGTGAGGAGTGCGCCCCGCTGCCGCCGAACGTGATCACACCGAACGGCGATGGCGTCAACGATGGGTGGTCCTTCGATCCCGCGGCCTACGGTTGCATCGGTGCTGAACTGCGCGTGTACAACCGGGGCGGTGCCCTCGTGTTCCGCGCGGATCCCGCATCGCGCCGGTTCGCCGGGCGCAACGATGCGGGGGAGGTGTTGAGTGACGGGGTCTACTACTACGTCCTTCGGCTCGACAAGCTCAACGGAACATTCGTGGAGCGCACGGGCTACCTGCAGTTGATGCGCTGAGCGGATCGCAGTTCGGGCTCACCCGAAAAGACCATGGCTTCGCACGGGGTTGCGGCCTAGCTTTCGGCATGCGGCGGATGTCCTGTGTCCTATTGCTGGGCCTGTGGTCCTGCTGGGCCATGCCGCAGTATTGGGCGGGGAAGCTCACGGGGCCTGGTTCGGAGCGCATCACCGATCTGAAGGTGGGTACTGGTGATGCCCTCTACACCATTGGTGACCACGAGTCGGTCGCCAACCTGGCGGGGACCAGCGTGCCATGGTCCGGCCTGCGCGATGTGGTGGTGGCCCGGATGGATGCAACGGGGGCGGTGCTTTGGACGGCGCACGCCAGCGGGCCCGGGCTCGACCTGGCCGGAAAGCTCTGCCCCACAGCGGATGGTGCCGTGGTGGTCTGCGGGCAGTACTCCGGCACCGCCAATGTGTTCGGCACCACCTTGAACGCGCAAGGCGGCGGCACGGACCTATTCGTGGCCAAGCTCAACGCTGCGGATGGAACGGCCCAGTGGGTGCGCACGGGTGGAGGCGCCTTGTTCCCCGATCGTGCCGCCGGCATTGCCGCCGCACCGGATGGGAGCGTGGTGGTCACCGGCGAGTTCAGGGGCACGGCCGTGTTCGATGCAGGCACCTTCACCAGCACCATCGACCCCAATACGAACCAGCCGGGCAGCGATGTCTTCGTGATGCGTTACACGGCGGACGGTGCGGCCTCCTGGTTCAAGCACGGCGTGGCACCCCTTGACGATCAGGCGGTGGACGTCGGTGTGGACGACGCCGGCCGCGTCTATGCGTGCGGTGTCTACAGCGGCACCCTGGACTTCGGCGTGCCCCATGCAGGTACCGCGCTCAACCAGGTGTACGTGGTGCGCTTCGCACCGGATGGAACGGAGGATTGGTTCCGGCGCTTGGGCAATGCCTCTTTCCAGCGCGTTGCGGACATGCAGGTGAGCGGCGATGGCACATGGCACCTGTGCGGGGATGTCCAGGGCCAGCTCACGTTCTACGACGATGCTCCCGACGCGCTGTTGCCCGCACAACCGCAAGGCACCTTCCTCATCCGCGCCGATGCGGCAGGGCAGTTCCTGAGCGCAGTGGTTGAATCCTCCGACAACCCGGTGTCGGCCGATGCGCTCGTGGCCTCGGACGCCGGGGTGGCCGTGCTCGGCACCTTCGCCTGTTCGTTCACGGCCATGGCGGACCACTATGCCGCAACAGGCCTTTTCATCGCCGTGGGCACCCGCGACCTGTATGTGGCCCGGTATGCGTCGGGAACGCTCGCGTTCCAGGAGGCGCAGCAGTTCGGCGGCCACGCGGGCAAGTGGGCCGGCGGCATCGACCGGCTTTCCAGCGGCGCTCTCCTGCTCAGTGGCTGGTTCGAGGAACTGCTCATCTTCCCGGGTGATGGCGGTGGCTGGGGCGAGGACCTTCCCTGTGCACCGGTCACCTGCCCGACGATCACCTATTGCGGGGATCCGCATTACACGGACTTCGAGTCCATCGCCAGCGGAGGGCAGAGCGATGGCTTCGTGGCGCGTGCTTACGTGGAGGACCGCGAGCCGTACGACGCCTTCTGTCGGAGCGGTACCGAATGTGACCGATCGTGGCGCGACCTGCTGGTGGCACAGGCCGTGGACGACCCGACGGATACGGTGGTCGTATGCGACAAGGCCATCATCACCTGGGACCGCAACGTTCCCCGATCACCGTATCCACCCAGCGGCTGCCCCACCAGCAGCACCATCTCCTGGGACATTACAGCGGCTTGGTCCGATGGGGGCATCGAGGACACCATGGAAGTGCACCAGACAGGCACCTATTGGCGCACGCACACCAGTTCCAATGGCTGTTATTACGCGGACGATACCATTCATGTCATCATTCTGCCAGCACCCCATGCCTGGATCACCATTGATGGCCAGCAGCCGCCGCTTCTGGGCCCGTTGAGCACGGTGGAACTTTGTGCTGCGGCCTGGCTGGCCATCACGGGGCAGCAACCTGGCGACCAGTGGCAATGGACCGTGAACGGCACCGCTGTTCCCGGCGATAGCGTCCTGGCCGATGTCAGCGGGAACTACGCGCTGACGGTGACGGCCCAGAACGGCTGCACGGCAACACACATGGTCACCGTCACGCTGTTCGCGAACACGCCGCTGCCCAACGTCACCGGGGTTGAAGCCGTTTTCTACAACGGCGCCATGCCGTTGGACCTTCAGGATACCCTTTCCTTCTGCGGCCAGGATTGCGTCTACGGGCTCGTCGGCCTCACGTGGTACATCGATGGCGCCCCGGGTCAGCTGGCCCAGCCCTACTTCCTCACCTTCAACACCACGGACGGTTGCTATGCCGGCCAGGTCTATGCGGACCAGCCCGTGTTCTGGAGCATTGATGCGGAAGGCTCCGGATGGTATCCACTTAACGTGCACATCGACCTGCATGTGGAAGGATGCACGGATGACTCCTTGTCCTTCGATGTGCAGGACAGTGTGTACCTGTTGCTGGGGCAGGCACCCGTGCTCGATGCCCCGGACGAACTGGCCGTATGTGCCGGGGATACCGCGGTGATCGTGGCGTCGTGCACCGATTGCACGTCCGTTGAATGGAGCGGGCCCGGCATCCTGGCGCTCTCGCCCGGCATGGACACGGCGTGGGTGAACGTTTTCGGCCTGTACAACGTGCAGGCCTTCAACAACAGCGGTGGAGCGCTGTGTGCCGATGTGGCCGATATCCTGGTGGTGCCGGCCGGACCACCACCGTTGTTCATGGACCCCGCCTGGGGCATCATCTGCGCTGGCGACAGTGCCCTGTTGTACACCGATCCCGGCTATGCCCACTACGATTGGACCGGCCCTTCGGGTCCATTGGGCGTGGATGATGATTCGGTGCTTGTCGCACAGGTCGGAGCCTACTTCCTGACGGTCTCCACGGCGTCCGGATGCGCGCTCACCAACGGCCCGATTATGGTGCAGCAATACGGTTCGCCGAGCCTGGCCGCCTTCCCGGACAACATCCTGTGCAACGGAGGTAGCGCCGTGCTGCAGGTGTCCGGTGGCTTTCTCGAGAGCGTGGAATGGGCACCGCCGCTGTCCGGCAACGGCGCGGAGCAGGTGGTGAACAGCCCGGGCACCTACTCCTGCACGGTCACGTCGTGTGGGCAGGTGTTCCAGCTTACGATCGATGTGCTCGCCGGAGCAGCCGAAGCCACCATCGCCGGTGGGCCCTTTGTGCTTTGCGGGGATCCGGTGCTCCTCGTCGCTTCCCCTGGGGCTGCGGCCTATCTCTGGACTCCCGGTGGGGGCACCAACGACTCACTCAGCGTGACCACTCCCGGGATCTACCAGGTATCCGTGACCGACAGCATCGGCTGCACGGCCACCTCCGATCCGGTGATGGTGGACCAATACGCGTTCGCGGATCCGTTGGAGGTGGAGGACTACCTCGGCTGCATGGGCATGCCGGTCACGCTTTCCGCTTCGGGCTCGGGCATGCTGGTCTGGTCCGTCGATCCGGCGCAGTCGGACACGCTGGCGGTCGGTCCCACGGTGACGCTGCCCGGCGATGCGGGATCCTTCACGCTCTATGTATCGCAGGCTGACTCCGTCTGCAGCGGGCCAGTGCTGGCCGTGCCCGTGCAGCTGGCATCCCCACCGTCGGCACCGGTGATCAGCGGTGAGGACTCCCTGTGCATCGGCGATCCCTTGCAGTTCAGCGTCTGGCCACAGCCTGGCGTAAGCTTCGCCTGGACCACGCCTCAAGGCCCTGTGGTGGGTTCCAGTGTTGCGGTCGGTGCCGCAGGGCCGGAGGATGAAGGGAACTACACCGTCACCGCCACCGTACCCGGCTGCCCGCCGGAGATGGCCACGGCCAGCCTGATCGTAGCGGCACCACCTGGATCACCAAAGCTATCGGGGCCTGCGACGGCCTGCGAAGGAGAACCCGTGTTGTTCGCAGTCACTTTGGCCGGTGAGGCACCGTTCGTCTGGAGCACGCCGGGTGGGCCGGTCCTCGGGCCAACGGTGCTCAGCTTCACCGCCACGGCAGGTACAGCGGGCAACTACACCGTTACGGTGGATGGTGGGCCCTGTCCGGATGCGGCCGCAGCCATCGCCTTGGTGGTGGAGGATTGCGCATTCATCGTGCCCAATGTGTTCACGCCGGATGGCGACGGCGTCAACGAAGCCTGGACCGTTGAGCTGCCCGCCGGATCCACCGGTACGGCTCGGTTCTTCAACCGATGGGGGCAGCCCGTGGCGGAAGTGTCAGGCTCTGTGCTCGTGTGGCGCGGCCGGAACGGCGCAGGTGATGCACTGCCGGATGGTGTGTACTTCTTCGTGCTGAACGTGGAGCGGGCCGCTGGTGCCAAGGAGTTGACCGGTTACGTGCAGTTGCTGCGCGGCCGGTAGCGCTCCCGGCCACGGCCCCCACGATACCTTCGCCCGCGATGGACCTGACCCGTGTTGCGGCCGGCGACCAGTTCGCGTTCGAACAGCTGTTCAGGACCCATTACGCACCGCTCTGTGCGTTCGCGCGGCAATACCTGAAGGACGCAGAACGCGCCGAGGACCTTGTGCAGGACCTGTTCTTCCGGCTCTGGCAGGACCGCGCGAAGCTCAACGTCACCGGCTCCGCGAAGGCCTACCTCTTTGCCTCGGTGCGCAACCGTTGCATGAACGCCCTGGAGGTGATGGGCCGCACCCGGCTGCTGCAGGACCACGAGGAACCGCTGATGGAGGAGGAGGGGCCCTCGGAGGATGAACGTGCATACCGGCTGGCCCGTGTGGACGCGGCAGTGGAAGCGCTCCCGGAGGAACGCCGCCGCATCTTCCGCATGAGCCGCTACGAGGGGCTGAAGTACCAGGAGATCGCCGATCGCCTGGGGATCTCCGTGAAGACCGTGGAGAACCAGCTGGGCCGGGCGCTGAAGACGCTGCGCGAGGACCTGCAGGACCTGCTGCCCTTGGGTATCCTCGGCCATCTGCTCGGTTGGGTGGAAGGCGGTGGATGGGGGGAATGGCCACCCGGCCTGTCTTGATACCGAGAGGACCGTGGACACCGAGATCACCAGCGAACAGCTTGCCCGCTACCTGGCGGGGGAGAGCGACCTGCGCGAACGCGCCGCAGTGGAGCGTTGGGCCGCGGCCGATCCGGCCAACCAGCGCGAGCTGGACGCGTTCCGCACCATCTGGGACCTGGCGGAGGCGCCGCCCGCAACGGTGGATGTCGATGCCGCTTGGTCGAAGGTGCGCGCGCGCATGGATGCCGATGCACCGCGCGGTCGGGTGGTCCCGCTCTGGCGCCAGGGGAATATGCGGTGGGCCGCTGCCGCCGCGGCCGTGCTGCTCATCGCCGGCGCGGTGCTCCTGAACCGCCCACAGCGGCAGGAATGGATCGCCGGGGCATCGCCGGTGCAGGCGGTGCTCGCCGATAGCAGCGTGGTGCGCGTTGAACCCGGTTCCGAGCTGGTGGCCTCCATGGGCCGCAAGCGACGCATCACCCTGCAGGGCAAGGCCTGGTTCGAGGTGGCCTCCGATCCGGAACGCCCCTTCACCGTGGTGTCCGATGGGCTGGAGGTGAGCGTGCTGGGCACCGGCTTCGAAGTGGATGCCTACGACACCGCGCGCACCTGGGGAGTTCGGGTCCGCCATGGACGGGTGCGCGTGCGGACCGGTGAGGCCGATACCGTGCTGCTGGCCGGCGGGCGTGTGCTCTGGAACCGGGATGATGGCACCCTGCGCCCCGGGGTGCCCGTCACCGCAGAGACCTGGGGGGAACGCATCATCGAGTTCCGCAATGCACCGATGGCCGAGGTGATCGCGCGTTTGCAGGAGCGCCATCACGTGCGCATCGAACTGGCCAACCCCGCGATGGCCGCGTGCCGACTGACCGCAGGGTTCGATGCGGAGCCGGTGCAGCAGGTGCTGCAGGTGGTGGCCGGTACCTTCGGATGGCAACTGGAGCGCCTGGCACCGGACCATTATCGCTTATCGGGTGATGGTTGTTGAACGTGCGCTGATCGCGTTGTTGCTCGGCCTCGTCGCGCCCGCCATCGCACGGACGCAATCCCTGCTCGACCGGCCCGTGGAGGTGAGCGCGCATGGCATCAGCACCACCGCGGTGCTCGAGGCCATCGCCCGGGATGCGGGTTTTCAGCTCAGCTACAACGCGGCCCTCTTCGCCACGGATCCGGTGCTGGACCTTCAGTTGCGGGGGGATGCACGGTCCGCATTGCGTGCCGTGGTGGGCAATGATGTGCGCTTGGTGGAGAGCGGCGCGCACGTGATCCTGGTGGATGAGCGTCGGGTCGTCCAGCGCATCACCATCACCGGCGCGGTGGTGGATGCGGCCACCCGGCTTCCCCTGGCCCGCGCATCCGTGTATGCCTTGCGCGACCGCCATGCGGTGAGCACCGCTGCCGATGGCCGGTTCAGCATCGAGGCGCCGGTGCAACAGGACAACGCCGCCCTGCTGATCGCCCGGGCCGGCTACCACGATACGGTGATCTACGTGCCGGCGCACGGACAGGCGAACACCGTGGCCCTTGTGCCGCGCGAACGGCTGCCCTACCTGGAACCGCGTTGCAGCTTCGAGCGCTGCGCGGTGGAGGACCTGGGCGCCACACGGCTGTTGGTGCCTTCCGTTGGTACCGACCTGTCCACCAACATGTCCCTGCGCGAAGTGGTCCCGTTCCAGTTCAGCGTATGGCCTGGCATCGGCACCAATGGAGATGTGGGTGGAGCGTTCGTGAACCACCTCTCGGTGAACTTCCTCGCGGGTTACGCGGCGGGGCTTGAGGGTGCGGAGTTCGGCGTGGGTGTCAACATCCTCCGCCGCGACATGAAGGGGTTCCAGTTCGCCGGCATGGCCAACCTGGTGGGCGGCCATGCGCGCGGGATGCAGTTCGCCGGGGCCATCAACCACACGATGCGTTCCTTCAACGGCCTGCAGCTCGCCGGGCTGGCCAACACCGTTTGGGACACGCTCTCCGGAGCGCAGGTGGCCGGTGGGGTGAACGTGGTGAAAGGGGGGCTGCGCGGTGCGCAGATCAGTGGAGCCGGCAATGTGGCCACACGCGGTTGCGATGGCACCCAGATCAGCGGGGGATTCAATGTGGCGGTGCACGATGTGCGCAAGGCCCAGGTGGCGGGTGCCTTCAACTACGGCCGGTCCGTGGCGGGCGTGCAGGTGGCGGGTGGGATGAACCTGTCCGCCGGCCGCGTCGGTGGTGGACAGGTGTCCGGTGCCTTCAACCTGGCGCGCACGGTGACCGGTGGGCAGGTGAGCGGTGCGTTGAACGTGGCCGTGGATACGGTCATCGGAGGCCAGGTGGGCGTCATCAACTTCGCCCGCATCTGTACGGGTGGTCAGGTGGGCATTATCAACCTGGGCGACACCATCACCGGCATGAGCGTCGGCCTGATCAGTATCGCCTGGCGCGGCTACCACCGCCTGGACGTGAGCACCGATGATGTGATGGCCTTGAGCTTCACCTTGCGCACCGGTCAACGCGGGTTCCACAACCTGCTCGGCTGGTCGCCCGGCGTCACAGCCGATGGGCGATGGGGATTCACGTACGGCTTCGGCTCCGAAGTGGGGCTCGGCAAGCGCACCCTGCTCAACATGGACCTCACCGGTCAACAGGTCGTGGAACAACCCAACTGGGTGGATGCGGTGAACATCGTGGGTCGCTTTGCAGTGAGCTTCGGCGCCAGGCTGGGGCCCGCGGTGCTGAGCGCTGGACCTGTCCTGAACACCTTGTTCTCGACCTGGCGCGATCCCGATACGGGCGTTCACCTCAGCCGCCTCGCACCGTCCACTGCACTTCTGGATGATGTGAGCGGCGACCTGCGTGCAAGCATGTGGGCGGGCTGGCGCATCGGCCTCGGCGTGCGCTTCTGATCCACCGCCGGTCAAGGCGATGGACCATTCGTCCACAACGGTGCTCCCGCCCTGTAACAACGGACGGAGCCCAGTAGTCCCAGGGGCAACCAGGCGATCCACGTGACCGAACGTTCCACCACTAGGCGTGGGGGTATTTGAGGGTGTGGCTGTCCTGGATGCACAACACAACGTCCATGTCCACCCGCGCCATCTTCTCCTTCGTCCTTTTCGTGCTTCTCCTGTTCAGCGGTCGTGCGCTGGCCCAGGGCCTCACCCAGACCGTGCGCGGCACCATCGTCGATGCGGACAGCCAGCAACCTGTCTTCGGCGCGGCCGTGGCGGTCATTGCGCCGTCCGGCACGTTTTCGGCGACCGCTGACATCGATGGTCGCTTCAGCATCGCCGAGGTGCCCACGGGCCGTGTGGACGTGCGCGTGCGCGCCATCGGTTTCGAGGAGAAGCTGATGACCAACGTGCTGGTGGTGTCCGGCAAGGAGAACGTGCTCACCCTGCAACTGGAGGCTTCAGCGGCGGAGATGAAGGCCGTGCAGGTGACGGCCGAACGCCCCAAGGAGGAGCTGCGGAACGACATGGCCACGGTGAGCGCGCGCCGGATCAGCGTGGAGGAGACCTCCCGCATCGCCGGCGGCATCAACGATCCCGCCCGCATGGTGAGCACCTTCCCCGGAGTGGCCGGCGATCCCGCAGGCGACAACACCATCGTGGTGCGGGGCAATTCGCCTAAAGGCGTGCTCTGGCGCCTGGAGGGCGTGGAGATCCCCAATCCCAACCACTTCGCGGACGATGGCACCTCCGGCGGACCCATCAACGTGCTCAACAGCGACATGATCGACAACTCCGAGTTCTATACCGGTGCCTTTGCCGCCGAGTACGGCAATGCCTACAGCGCCGTGTTCGACATGCGTCTGCGCGATGGCAACGACACCAAGCGCGAGTACACCCTGAAGGCCGGCGTGCTCGGCACGGACGTTACGGCCGAAGGCCCGATCAAGGGCGTGCAAGGCGGCTCCTACCTGGCCAACTATCGCTATTCCACGCTCGCGTTGCTGGATCAAGCGGGCATCGTGGATTACCAGGGCGTGCCGAAGTACACGGATGCCGCGTTCAAGCTCAAGCTTCCCGCCGGCCGTGCGGGCACCTTCAGCCTCTGGGGCGTGGGCGGCCGCAGCAGCATCACCCAGGAGGACCGCGGTGTTGCGGAGGACACTTTGTTCGCCCGCACGGTCTTCGGGTCCCGCATGGGTGTGCTGGGCATCAGCCACACACGCACGCTCAGCGCGAACAGCTTCGTGCACACCATCGCCTCCATCAGCGGCAACGGCAGCAGCACCGACATCCGCGAGCTGCCTGCGCCCGGGGAGGGTGGGCTGGAGCCGCGCTTCACCAACGACAACGCCCGATGGACGGTGCGCCTGAGCAGCACGGTGAATACGCGGATCTCCGCCGCGCACAAGCTCCGCAGTGGCATCATCCTTTCCGCTGAACGGTACCGCTTGGGCGCGGAGTCATGGGATCCCGCATCGGCGCGCCTGGTGCCCGAGCTCAATGCCCGCGGCCAGGCCACCACGGTGCAGGCCTTCACCAGCTGGAAGTGGCGCTGGAACGAACAATGGTCGCTCACCAGCGGCGTGCACCTGCTGCACTACACGTTGAACGGGGCCACGGCGGTGGAGCCACGCGCTGCACTGCGCTGGCAGCAGCGCAAGGACCAGGCCTTCACCCTCGGCGCCGGCCTGCATTCGCGCACGGAGTCGATCATGACCTACGAGGCGGAGGTGGTCGATGCCAACGGCAACACAAACCGGCCCAACGATGGTCTCGGCCTCACGCGGGCGGCACATGTCGTCCTCGGTTATGAGCGCATGCTCAGCGCCGACGTCCAGGTGAAGGCCGAGGCCTACTACCAGCACCAGTTCGCCGTACCGGTGGAGAACGACCCGGGCAGCGCCTTCAGCCTGGGCAATTGGACGGGCTGGTACAGCACGCGCACACTGGTGAACAAGGGCGTCGGCCACACGTACGGAGTAGAGGGCTCCGTGGAGAAGTTCTTCACCCGGGGCTACCACTTCCTGGTGACCGCCTCCGTCAGCGATGCACGATACCGGACCCTCTCCGGTACCTGGTACAACTCACGCTTCAACATGGGCGTGGTGGCGAACGCGCTCGCCGGGCGGGAGTGGAAGCTGGGGCCGAAGGAGAAGGACCGCACGCTGCTCACCGGCTTCCGCTATTCGGTGATCGGCGGACAGTACAGCTCGCCGATCGACCTGGAGGCCAGTATCGCGGCGGGTGAACAACGGGAGACCGGCGCCCCCATGAGCGTGAAGGGCGATGCCGTGCACAAGCTCGACATCGTGGTGTCCTACCGCGTGGGCCGGCCCAAGGTCTCCCACGAGTTCAAGGCCGACGTGCAGAACGTGCTGAACGCGCAGACCCCGGTATACCGGTACTACGATGACCGCTCCAGGACCATCAAGACCGCGCCGCAGCTGGCCATGCTGCCGGTGTTGCAGTACACGCTGCGGTTCTGATGGGGCCGTTCACGCCACCCGCTTCACCAGCCGCAGCTTGTGGGTGTAGCGCTTTTCCTCGGCGTTGAAGATGCCCTGCTGGTCCAGCGTATCGATGCGTACGCGACCGCTGGCGTGAACGATGCGGCGGTCGCTGAGCACGATGCCCACGTGAATGATGCGGCCCTCGTCGTTGTCGAAGAAGGCGAGGTCGCCCGGCTCGGCCAGTTCCACGAACTCCACGGGATCGCCCTCTTCGGCCTGCTGGTGGGCATCGCGCGGGAGGTAGATGCCCATGAACATGAAGATGGCCTGGGTGAAGCCGCTGCAATCCACGCCCCACGGGGTGCGGCCGCCCCACAGGTAGGGCGCGCCCAGGAATGGGTGCATGTAGGTCTCCACCAGCTCGCCGCGATCACCACTGCCATCCAGTGTGTTGGTCACGGCGTTCACCGGAACGCGGCGGCCTTGGAACAGGATGCTGCCATCGCGGTAGAACGGAAGCACGGCGCCGTAGGGCAGCATTACCTGCCGCTCACCGAGGTCCACGATGGAGGTGTTGTCCAGCACGCGCAGGTCGGGCTCGGTGTTGGGCGTGTCGCAGGGGAGGATCTGCTTGTTGTCCACCCAGCCCTCGTAGCCGTCGTGATCGAAGCAGAGGCGGCTCCACTTCTCCGTGCGCTCCAGCACCTCGGCCGTTTCACCGAAGAGCCATTGCGTCACGAGCTCGGCGCGGTCGCTCGGGTCCTTACGCACCGGTACGATGGAAAGGGGGCAGATGACGGAGGCCATTCGGGTGTTGGATCTCGGTTGGTGGTTGACGGATGTCGGTTGTCTGTTGTCGGTTGCCAATAGCACCGGAACGCAGTTGTTCCCGTCACATGATGCCGGACAACCGGCAACTGACAACCGCCAACACGCGATCAGAGCGCCTCGATCACCATCGCGCTCGCACCGCCACCACCGTTGCAGATGCCGGCGCCGCCGACCTTCGCACCGTTCTGGCGCAGCACGTTCAGCAGCGTCACGATGATGCGGGCGCCGCTGCAGCCCAGGGGGTGGCCCAGGCTTACCGCACCGCCGTTCACGTTCACCTTGGCGGGGTCGAGGCCCATGAGCTTCGTGTTGGCGATGCCCACCACGCTGAAGGCCTCGTTGAGCTCCACGAACTGGATGTCGTTCATCTTCAGGCCGGCCTTTTCCACCGCGCGGGGCAGGGCCTTGGCAGGGGTGGTGGTGAACCACTCGGGGGCCTGTTCGGCGTCGGCGTAGCTGAGGATGCGGGCCAGGGGCTTCAGGCCGAGGGCCTTGGCCTTGTCGGCGCTCATGAGCACCAGCGCGGCCGCACCGTCGTTGATGGTGCTGGCGTTGGCGGCCGTCACCGTGCCGTCCTTCTGGAACACGGGCTTCAGGCCGGGGATCTTATCGAAGCTCACGTTCTTGTACTCCTCATCCTCGCTCACCACCACGTCGCCCTTGCGGGTCTTCACGGTCACGGGCACCACCTCGTCCTTGAACTTGCCCGCGGCCCAGGCGGCGGCGCTGCGCTTGTAGCTCTCGATGGCGAAGGCGTCCTGCTCCTCGCGGCTGATACCGTGCTCCTTGGCACAGAGCTCGGCGCTCACGCCCATCGCGGTCTGGTGGTACACGTCGGTGAGGCCGTCCTTCACGATGCCATCGATCAGCTGGCCGTGGCCGTAGCGGTAGCCGTAGCGGGCTTTCTCCACATAGTAGGGGGTCTGGCTCATGCTCTCCATGCCGCCGGCCACCACGATGTCGGCATCGCCCAAGGCGATGTCCTGCGCGGCCATCATGATCGCCTTCATGCCGCTGGCGCACACCTTGTTCACGGTGGTGCAGGCCACTTCGTTGGGCAGGCCTGCGAAGCGGGCGGCCTGGCGGGCGGGGGCTTGGCCAAGGTTGGCCTGGAGCACGCTGCCCATGATCACCTCGTTCACGTCCTCGGGCTTGATTCCGGCCTTCTCCACCGCGGCCTTCACGGCCGTGGCGCCAAGCTGTGTGGCGGGTACCTCGGCCAGGGAGCCGCCGAAGCTGCCGATGGGGGTGCGGACTGCGGAAACGATGACGACTTCACGGGCCATGTGGGGTGTATTTTGAAGGGCAGCGAAAGTAGCCATCGGTGGGCGAGAGGGGACTTCTATATTTGCGCCCCGCTCGCAAGGCGGACGTTCTTTCCCTCGGAGAGGTGGGTGAGTGGCTTAAACCAGTAGTTTGCTAAACTGCCGTACGGGTTAAACTGTACCGGGGGTTCGAATCCCCCCCTCTCCGCAATGGCACTTCGGTGCTGCAAGAAGGCCCGCCCACCCGGGCCTTCGCCGTTCATGTTCGGGGTGTAGCGCAGCCCGGTTAGCGCACCTGGTTTGGGACCAGGGGGTCGTGTGTTCGAATCACACCACCCCGACAAGGGATGATCCCGCCGAGAGGCGGGATCTTTCGTTCCGGGCGGCGCGCTCGCTCGCAAGCCCGGACGGAACGAAAGATCCGCGGCGCGGAGCGCCGCCGGGATCTCCCTTGTAACACCCCCTCCCGTGAAAGCCGCCGCAGGCGGCAATCCACCACCCTGAAAAGGGACGCGAGCTCGCTCGCAGGACCGGGACCGACGAAAGATCCGCGGTGCGGAGCGCCGCCGGGATCGTTCCTTGTAACTCCCCCTAACTTGAAAGCCCGCGTAGCGGGCGATCCACCACCCCGTGCTTGCAGGCGCGAGGCCCGCAAGTGCCGATCGCGCACTTCGCCACCTTTGCACCATCCGGTCCCGTAGCTCAGCTGGATAGAGCATCCCGCCCGCTGGGCAGGACGGCCGTTGGTCCGGATCCAACAAGTATCGCGGGAAGGTTCTTCATTGTGGCGATGCCCGGTATCAGGTCGCCCGATGGCGCTCGTTGCGCCGTTCGCCACCTTTGCACTATCCGGTCCCGTAGCTCAGCTGGATAGAGCACCTGCCTTCTAAGCAGGCGGCCGTTGGTTCGAATCCAACCGGGATCGCACGTGCCGGGCCTTGGCGACATGCCTCATTCGCCATCGGTATCCAACGGAGTCCCGTTGCTTCGCTGGATAGCGCATCCCGCCCGCTGGGCGGGACGGCCGTTGGTGCGGATCCAACCGGGATCGCAGCGGAGATCCACAAAGGATCTTAAAAGCACGCGGTACGCCGTACCTCTGCGTTGTATGCGCTGATCCACACCGCACCATGACCACGACCGAGCCCCGACCCGATGTCGCGACCGTACCGCCTTCACCCCGCAGCCCCCGCATGGGCTGGATGCGCCGCTCGCTCACCTTCAGGGCCGTGGTCGTCGGCGTGCTGGTGCTGCTGCTGCTGATCCCACTGAGCATGGTGACGGACCTCGTGCACGAACGCGAGGCCCGCAAGGCCGAGGTGGAGGCGGAGGTGAGCGGCATGGGGCGGCGCCCAGGTGATCACCGGCCCGGTGATCGATGTGCCTTACGATGCGCCGGTGAACGTGCCGCTGGGCGACGGGTCGGGCCGCTTCGAGACCCGCATGGAGACGCGCTATGCGCACTTCCTACCTGAACGCCTGGAGTTGGATGCCCAGCTTCTTCCGGAGCGCAAGCACCGGTCCATCTACACCGTGGCCGTGTACGAGGCCCGCAGCACGTTGACCGGAGCCTTTGCGGCCTTGGCCGCTGAACGGCTGGACCCCAAGGCCCCCCTGCGCTGGGAGGAGGCCTCGGTCCACCTGGGCATCTCCGACCTGCGGAGCATCAAGCAGCAGGTGACGATGCGGGTGGGGGACCGGACCATCTCCTTCGAGCCGGGACTTCGCCACCACGACCTGGCGGCCACAGGGCTCACCGCCGAGCTTCCGTTGGACAGTGCGGCCCTCACGCAACCCTTGAAGTTCAGCCTGGACCTGGCCGTGAACGGGAGCACCTCCTTCGACCTGGTGCCCGTTGGGCGCGAAACGCGCGTGCATTGTGCCAGCAGCTGGAGCGACCCCAGTTTCCACGGGGCCTTCCTGCCGGACACCTCGCGCATCACCAAGGAGGGCTTCGCGGCGGATTGGAGCGTGCTCCACCTGAACCGGGACTACCCGCAGGCCTTCCTGGGCGACCACAGCGGTCCCGTGCAGGCCAGCGCCTTCGGCGTCTACCTGATCCAGCCGGTGAACGACTACCAGAAGAACACCCGTGCCGGCAAGTACGGGGTGATGCTGATCGTGCTGGTGTTCCTGGTCTTCTTCTTCGTGGAGGTGTTGCAGAAGCTGCGGATCCACCCGATCCAGTACCTGCTGGTGGGCTTTGCGCTCTGCGTGTTCTATGCGCTCCTGATCGCCATCAGCGAGCACTTGGGCTTCGGCATGGCTTACGTGATCGCGGCATTGGCCACCATCGGGCTGGTGGTGTTCTATGCGGCCAGCGTCTTCCGGGTGCGCAACGCCACGCAGCTCCTCGGCCTGATCATGCTGCTGGTCTTCGGCTTCATGTTCTCCCTGATCCAGGAGCAGGACCATGCCCTGCTGTTCGGCAGCGTGGGCCTGTTCATCGTGCTGGCGCTGGTGATGTGGGTGAGCCGCCGGATCGACTGGAACCCGGAGCAGGACTGACCGCCCGTGCCCGAAAGGCCGGAGGCACCTGACAACCCCCTGATCCCGGCCGGGTTTGGGGCCTGCTCATCGGGCCTCAGGGGCGCTCGGTCGAATTGTTGATCACCTGTTGATGATCGGCGAGCGCGCCTTGCGTACAGGGTCTTGTTTCGCGGACCGTAAACCTGCAACCGAACCCATGCGCATACGCGACCTTTTCCTCCTGGCCTCGGGGCTCCTCCTGGCCGCTCGCGGCTCCGCCACGGTGTACTACATCGCGCCCAACGGGAACGACGCGAACAACGGGACCTCCCAATCCACGCCCTGGAAGACCATCGACAAGGTGAACCAGGTGACCTTCCAGATGCAGCCCGGCGACCAGTTCCTGTTCCAACGGGGCGGCGAGTGGCGCGGCCGGATCATCCTGGGAAGCAGCGGCACCGCCGCCTCGCCCATCGTGCTCGGGGCCTATGGCACCGGGGCGGCCCCCATCATCAACGGCTCCCGGATCATCACCGGCTGGACCGTCCATTCCGGCAACATCTACAAGGCCTATGTGGGGGAGATGGTGGAGCAGGTGTACGTGAACGATGCCCGCATCGAGACTGGCGCGCTGGCCCAACACGGGGTACGCCCGCAACACCCAGGCGAGCGGCACCACCCTGCAGAGCAACAGCATCACCCAGGCCAGCGGCTTCTTCACTGGTGCACGCGCCGTGGTGCGCGTAACTGCCAGCAGTGTGGACACCCTGCGCATCACGGGCCATTCCGGCACCACGCTCACCTTCGGGTCCACCCCCTCCAACTCCAACATGGGCAACCAGGATTGGGGCTTCTACATCGAGAACAAGCTCAACCTGCTGGATGCGCCGGGTGAATGGTTCTACGAATCCTCTTCCGGTCAGCTCTACCTGTGGGCACCCGGCGGCGTGAACCCCACCACGCTCACCGTCGAGGCCAGCACCTTCTGGGCCGGGGTGGAGTGCTACTGGCAGCGGCAGTACCTCACCATCCAGGACCTCCACTTCCGCAAGTCGCGCAATGCCGGCGTGCGGCAGGATGGCGCCAACTACGTGACCGTGAACAACTGCATCCTGGAGCGCAGCTTCCACGGCATCCGCAGCTACGGCACGTACGATGTGTACACCAACAACATCATCCGCCGCACCTACGCCACGGGTGCCCTGATCATCGACAACAACACCCTTTTCGCGAACAACCAGGTGACCAACGTGGCCACGCGGATCGGTCTGGGCGAGCACAGCTGGGGCTATTTCGGCGTACGGAGCATCGGGTCGGGCAACATCATCCGGGCCAACCGGCTGGACAGCGTCGGCTACACGGCCATCGAGGCGAACAGCAATGCGCTGGTGGAGAAGAACGTGATCACCCGGTACAACTTCTGCCTGAACGATGGCGGGGGCATCAATTTCGACAACAGCAACGGCATCATCATCCAGGACAACCTCATCCGCGATGCCATCGGGGGCTGGACGCTTCGCCGACGAACGTGTCGGGCCCCAACCTGCACGTCGCCATGGGCATCTACTTCGGCAACACCAGCAACGTGTCCGCCACCGTGCAGCGCAACACCATCATGAACCTGCCCGGCACGGGTATCAACGTGGACCACAACATGAACTCCACCAACTACCAGGTGAAGGACAATGTGGTGTTCAACTGCGACGTGGGCCTGTCCATCTCGGACTACTCCAACAGCTTCGGACCCAACGCCGTCTATCCCTACTACGTGGCCAGCTACAACGGCGTGTACAGCGGCAACCAGGTCTACTGCACCAACAAGGACCAGATGGCCGTGCGCTGGTACAACTGCCACAGCACGGCGCCGGTGGACTTCGGCAGCTATTCCAACAACCGCTATTACAACCCGTACAACGAGATGTGCCTGTACACCTTCAACCTCTTCACGGGGTACGGGTCGTACCAGACGCTCGAGCGCTTCCAGACCACCGGCGAGGATGCCGGGTCCTCGCGCAGCCCGCTGCGGCGGAGCGAGTTCGCCACGGCGTCGGAGATCACCGGCAACCTGGTGGTCAATGGTGATTTCGCCACGAACGTGAACGGCTGGGGCGGATGGCCCACCAATGCACAAGTGAGCCGGGTGACCAACTTCCTGGACAACGGCGCACTGCGCGCCTACCTGCCCAACGCCCAGTCGGCCCCCGATTTCTCCATGCGCAACCCCGACTGGTTCAGCGTGCTCAACGGGGAGTGGTACCGTGTTCGGGTGAGCCTGCAGGCCCCGGCGAACGGCCACCTCCGCTGCGGCCTCAAGGCGCAGACCGCCCTCAGCAATCCGTACTCCATCTACGAACGGCTGCTGCCCTTCGGTCCAGAGCGCCGCGACCTGGAGTTCTACTTCCAGAACAACATCACCGACCTGGCCTCGATGCTGCTGATCAACAACATCAACGAGCCGGAGTACTACCTGGATAATGTGGATGTGCGCCGTGTGACGGTGACCCCGCAAAACCCGTTGGACGTGGCGACCATCCTGTACAACGAAACGGCCACCGCCGCCAGCCGCACGTTGCCCACGGGCTGCTGGAGCGACCTGAACGGACAGGTGTACACGGGGTCCATCACCATCCAGCCGTATTCCTCGAAGATCTTCTACAAGGTGGCGGACACGCAGTGCGCTGCGCAGAACGGTGGCACCGTGAGCGTTTCGGCCTTCCTGGCCGGTCCGATGGACTGGACCACCAACCTGATGAACGACAACCTGCGCTCCGCCGGCCTGATCCCCACGACCGAGCCTTACACCGCCCTGGGCTACACGCTGGAGAACAGCGGTGCCACGGTGAGCTCCGCCGCGCTGGCGGTCACCGGCAACAACGCCATCGTGGACTGGGTGGTGGTGGAACTGCGCAACAACGACGCGAACTACAGCGTGGCCGCGCGGCGCGCATGCCTGGTGCGGCGCAACGGAACGGTGGTGACCCCGGACGGGAACACCGTGATCACCTTCAACACGGTAACGCCGGCGGGCCGTTACCTGGTGGTGCAGCACCGGAACCACCTGGGCGCCATGACCGGTTCACCGCTCACCGCCTCGGGGCAGTCCGTGGACCTGACCCAGACCACCACCGGGCTCTACGGCAGCCAGGCCATGCGCAGCAACGGCACCCGCCGCGCGCTGTGGAGCGGCAACGTCAGCACCGATGGGATGCTGAAGTACGTCGGATCCGGTAACGACCGCGACCCGATCCTCACCGCCATCGGCAGCACCGTGCCGACCGCTGTGCTCAACGGATACCGGCGCGAGGACGTGAACATGGACGGAGTGGTGAAGTACGTGGGCACCAATAACGACCGGGACCTGATCCTGTCCAATGTGGGCGGAACGGTGCCCACCTCCACGCTGTTGCAGCAACTACCCTGATCGGAACCTGCGATGAACGCGAAGGCCGGGTGCACACCCGGCCTTCGCATTTCCGGGGCTTCGCCCTCAGATGATCACCAGCGCTTCGGGGCCGGCCCACCCGACGCTGCCGTTGCCCAGCTTCACCTCGTACCAACCGTTCTGCTCCTGCAGCACGGTCACCTTGGTGCCTTCATGCAGCACGAAGAGGGTGGTGGAGCCTTTGCGGGGCTCGCCGAGCACGTCCACCTTGGGTTGCATGATGATGGCTTCGGAGCGATCCCTTACCTCGTTGACGCGGTGCGCCGCGAAGGCCGTGGCGGTGATCGTGGCGGCTGCGCCAAGGGCCGCCGTACCGATCAACAGACGGCGCTGCAGCCCGCTGCGCACCAGCAGGGCCACGGCCGCGATCAGGAAGGTGATCAGGCACAGCCACAGCGACCGGCGGGCCCACTGGTCCACGTCCTTGCCGCCGCGCAGGCGGTCCCACAGGGAGCCCAGACTGAACGCCGGCAGCTCGTTCACCCGGTCCACCACCAACGAACGGGCGTGGTCCAGGTTGGCTTGGATGTCCTCCGCGCCGGGTTGCAGGCGGATGGCCCGCTCGTAGTAGAGGATCGCCTTGGGCACCTCGTCCAGCTTCATGTGGCAGTTGCCGATGTTGAAGAGCAACGCGGCCGAACGGTGGGTGGTGGCCACGGAATCATAGGCGGCGAGCGCACCGGCGTAATCGGCCTGCGCGTACCGCTCCTGGGCCCGGACCAGCAGGTCCGTGGACTGTGCCGCGGCCGTGGTGATGCCGGCGGCCAGCACGAAGGGGAGGAGGGGAAGGCGCGTGTTCATGCGTTGTTCTCGATGCGGCCGATGAGCTCGGCGGCCTGTTCGTAGAGCTGCTCCCGGCTGCGGCCTTCCAGCGGTGCGAAGCGGGCCATTTCCAGATCGGCCAGGAGCGCACCGTACGCGCGCGCCACCGAGCCTCCGTCGATGTGGCCCATCCGTTCATTGAGGGTGGTTTGGTTCACCTGCGCGACACCCAGGTCGTATTTGTCGGCCACGTAGCCTTCGAGCGCTTTGCCCAATGCGGTGTAGAACGCTTCGCGATCGCCGCGTTGCATCGCTGCGGCCGCGTCCTTCAGGCGTGTCTTGGCCACGCGGTCGGCCTTGCGCCGGCGCAGGCCGCTCACATCGGCGTTCAGGCGCTGGCGGCGCCGTTGCCAGCCCAACAGACCCAGGAAGGCCAGCGGCGGTGCCAGCATACCGGACACGTACGCCCACGAGCCGAACAGGTGGCTGTCCAGCGGCTCCAGCTCCAGGTCGCCCATGCGGATGTACCGGATGTCCCGGTCCAATTGCTTCACATCGGTGCGCCCCGGCGTGGCTGCGGCCGTTGTGCCGCCTTCGCCTTTGGCGATGGTGAAGGTGATCGCCTCGCTGGTGAGCTGCCGGTAGGTGTTGCTGCCGGGATCGAAGTAGCTGAAGGCAATGGGGCCCACGGTGTACTCGCCTTCGTGGCGCGGGATCACCAGGTACTGGAACTCCCGGCTGCCGTTCATGCCACCGCCGTTCACCTGGATGCGGTCGGTCACCTTGGGATCGTACGTCTCGAAGTCCGTGGGGAAGGCCAGCTTCGGCGCGTCGATCAGCTTCAGGTTGGCCCTGCCGCTGAACTTCACCGTAAGGTCGATGGCTTCATTGGCCTTCACCGCCGTGTTGGCCACCTGAACGTCCATCTTGAGCTCGCCCACGGCCCCGATGAAGTCGGCCGGCTTGGGTGATGGCAGATCGAGCACGGTGACCTCCGCCGCATTGCTGCTGATGCGCACCGGCGTGCCGGCGCTGAAGAAGCCCGGGTTCACGCGGTAGTTCAGCGTCATGGGGGCGATGCGCAGCTTGCCGGAGCGCTGGGAAGAGCACCTGCTTCTTGAGCACGGCGGTGTTGTAGGCCAGGCCGTTCACCACCGTGGGCTTCTTGTCCCACGAGGTCTCACCCAGGTCGATCTCCTCCGCCCAGAACCCGTCCAGCTTGGGCAGGTCGTAGTCGCCGGGCTGGAGGGCGTTGTAGCGGGAGTACAGCGTGTAGGTGGCGATGATCTGCTCACCCACGTAGGCTTTGTTCCGGCTGAGGCTGATCGTGCAGAAGAGGTTGGGGTCCCGCTTCTGTGCCTCGTTGAGCGTGGCGCTGCTGGGGCCGGTGCCCTCGCCCTTCACCACCTTGATGCGGATGGCCTGCGTCTGGATGCTGCCGCCCCCCACGCGTGCGGTGGCCGGTCCGATGGTGTAGTCGCCGGGCTGGGTGGCCTGGAGGTAGTAGGTGCGCGCCACGGAACTGCTCGTGCGCCCGTTGATCATGCTGAAGCTGTTCTGGTCGAACGGCCCCTGCACCACCACCAGTCCCCCGAAGTCGGGCGGCGTGATGCCACTGCCCGGCGGAGCGTTGTTCAACTGCAGCGTCAACTTGATCGGGTCCCCGGTGGCCACGGAGTTCCGGTCCACCGAGGCGGTGAACGTGATCTCCTGCGCCACGGCCGGCAGCGATCCCGCCAGCAGTAGCAGCCATACCAGGGTCTGTCGCATCAGGGTGGTCATCACCAGTCCTTTTCGATGGGTTTCTTCACCCGCACGCGCATCTTCTCGCGGGCCTTCTCCTGCGTGTTCTTCTCCTGCTGCTGCATGGCGTCCAACATCCGCTGGGCATCCTGCTTGTCGATCTGCCCCGGTTGCTTCTGCTGCTGTTGCTGATCCTGCTGCTTCGGCTGTTGCTGCTGTTGTTGCTGCTGCTGCTGATCCTGCTGGTCCTTCTGCTGGTCCTGCTTGTCCTTGTTCTTCTCCTCCTGCAGCTTCTTCTGCGCGTAGGCCAGGTTGTACCGGGTCTCGTCATCGTCCGGCACGCGCTTGAGGCTTTGCTTGTACGCGTTGATGGCCTCCTCCCACTTCTGCTGCTTCATCCAGCTGTTGCCCAGGTTGTGGAAGGCCCGGGCCTGCGCGGCCGGGTCCGTGGCGAGGGCGCTGGCGGCCTCGTAGCTGCGCTGCGCGTCGGCCACACTGTCCTGCCGGTAGTGGGCATTGCCCAGGTTGAAGGCCCCGCGCGGATCGGCCTTGGCCTGCTCGTACCGTTGGATGGCCTTCGACAGGTCCTTGGCGCGGTAGGCTTTGTTGCCTTCGCGAAGAGCACGGTCAGCCTCCTGGGCCTTCGCCCCGAAGGTGAGTGCGCCCACGCACATGATCAACGGGAGCAGGCGTTTCATCGCGTCCATGATCCAGTTAGACGTTGGGTCCTACCGCGCGTGCCCATCAACAGCCCTGCGAAGATGAGCGCACAGGCGATCACCAGGAAGTACTGGTAGCGGTCCTCGTACCCGCTGAACCGGTAGGAACCGGTCTCCGTGCGGTCCATGCCGCGCAGGCGTTCCATGATGGGGTCCACGCCGGTGTTGCCGGTGCTCGCAAGCACGTAGTCCCCCTGGCCTGCGGCAGCGATGCGGCGCAGCATGTCCTCGTTCAAGCGGGTCATCACGGTGTTGCCATCACGGTCCTTCTTGAAGCCCATGACGGCATCCCCCCTGCGCTCGGGGATCGGGGCGCCACCGGGCGATCCCATGCCGATGCAGTTGACGATGATGCCTTGCGCGGCAGCTTCCTTGGCGGCCGCCTCGCCATCATCCTCGAAGCTCTCGCCATCGCTCATCACGATGATGGCCTTGCCTTTCGCGCTGTTCGGCCCGAAGGCCTTGGCGGCGGTGGCGATCGCGGCGCCGACGGCCGTGCCCTGCGTGCCCACCATGCCCGGACCGATCTGCTCCAGGAAGAGCTTGGCCGCCGAACGGTCCGCGGTGATCGGTAGTTGTGTGTAGGCGGTCCCGGCGAACACCACGATGCCCAGGCGGTCGCCCTGCAGGCGTTCGATCAGCTGCGTGAGCGCCCGGCGTGCCACCTCCATCCGGTTGGGACGCAGGTCCTCGGCCAGCATGCTGTTGCTCACGTCCACCGCCACCATCACGTCCACGCCGTTGGCCTTCACTTCCTCGAGGCGCGTGCCTTTCTGCGGACCTGCCAGGGCGAACACGGCGAAGCTGAACCCGTGGCGCAGCAACAGGAAGCGCAGGGCCGCGCGCCAGCTGCTCACACCGGGGACCATCCACGGCAGCAGGGGCTGGGCGCTGAAGCGCTTCAAGGCGCGGTTCCGCAGCACCAGACCCACGAGGTGGGCCAGCACCAGCACGGGGCCCAGGAAGAGCGCATACAGCATGTCCGGGCGCTCCCACCGGAACTGCTGGAGGTACCTGGTCGCCAGCACCAGCACCGTGATGCCTGCGGCCCAGGCCAACAGCTCGATCGCCAGCACGATCGCGGCGATGACGCCCACGCGGTATGTGCCCGGGCTGCTCATGGGTTGATGCGGAGGAACACGTTGTCCAACAGAAGCGCGAGCGCAAGCAGGCAACAGCCGACCAGCAGGGTGGGGAAGTACTCCTCGTTGCGCCGGCTGTACTTCGTCACCCGTTCCCGGGTCTTTTCCAGCTTGTCGATCTCCTGATAGATCACGCCGAGCTTCTTCTCATCGGTGGCGCGGAAGTACTTGCCGCCGGTCATGTCCGCCACCTGCTTCAGCATGTCCTCGTCGATCTCCACGTCCACCATGTCGTACTTGTACTGGCCGTTCGGGTAGATGGCCACGGGGCTGAGCGCCTTGCCCCGCGTGCCCACGCCGATGGTGTAGACCCGGATGCCGAACTGCTGTGCGATCTGCGCGGCATCGAGCGGCTGGATGGTGCCGGCGTTGTTCACGCCATCGGTGAGGAGGATGATCACCTTGCTCTTGCCCGCACTGTCCCGCAGGCGGTTGATGGCCGTTGCGAGGCCCATGCCCACGGCCGTGCCACCGTCGATGAGCCCGCTGCGGGCCTGCAGGAAAAGGTCGTTCAGCACGGCATGGTCGGTGGTGAGCGGGCATTGGGTGAAGGCTTCGCCCTCGTACACCACCAGGCCGATGCGGTCGTTCGGCCGTTCATCGATGAACTTCATCGCCAGGCTGCGGGCAGCCTCCAACCGGTCCGGCCGGAAGTCCTTGGCCAGCATGCTCGCGCTGAAGTCCATGGCGAACACGATGTCGATGCCCTCCACCGTCACATCCTGCCAGTTGTCCTTGCTCTGCGGCCGGGCGAGCGCGAGCACCAGTGCGGCGAGCGCGGCGATGCCCACCAGGAACGGCACATGGCGCAGGCGCGCGCGCAGGTCGAAGGGCCCCTGGTCGAACATTCGCACGGTGCTGAGGGTCGCACGGGCGTGCCGCTTGTCGCGGCGCCAGACGTACCAAGCGCTCAGGAGGGGCAGCACCAGCAGACCCCAGGCCGCGCGCGGTGAGGCCAGTTCGTAGTGCTCCCGCAACCACCACCAAGCGGCGCCCGCTGCAGCGTTCACCACCAGCAACAGGCCGATCAGCGACCAGGGGAGCCGGGGCTTACGCATGGTCGCGCGGTGTTGGTTCCGTAACAGCGGTCTGCTGCACGAGCTTGATGGCCCCGGCCATCAGCTGTTCGTTCTCCACGGGCAGCGGTGTCCACTTGGCGAACTTCACCATGTCCGCCATGCGAAGCATGTTGGCCAGTTGCTCACGCTGCGCCGCCGCCATGCTGCTCATGTTCAAGGCCGCCAGCAGCTCGTCCGTGGTGCTCTCCTTGGCGGGCACCTGGAAGCGCTCCTCGATGTAGGCGCGGAGCACGTCGGTCACTTCGCTCTGGTATTGCTTCACGAAGCCCTGCTGCCAGAGGTTCCTGCGGCCGATCTCCTCCAGCGCGCTCAGGGTGCGCACATGCAGGGGCTCCGGGGGCCGTTGCTCCGCTTCGGTGGTGCGCGGTCTGCGCGCACGCCGCCGCAGGTAGCGGATCAACAGGATCACGACTGCGATGAACGCACCGCCCCCCGCGAGCCACGGCCAGTTGTCGCGCACCCAGTCCTTCCAGGTGGACGGCACTTCGTAGATCTCCTTGATGTCCTTGAACGCGCCCGCCGTGTCCACCTGCACGGTGTTCACGGTGAGCAGCAGGGCCTTGGTCTCCACGGTGTCCCCGTTCACCGCGAAACGGAAGGGCGGAATGGCCCAGTAGCCGCTGTCCCACGAGGTGATGGACAGCGTGCGCACCTGTTTGAAGAGGTACGGGTCGCCCGCCTTGTCGGGCAGGATGGTGTCCACGCCGCTGTCCTTCACCACTTCCACATATGCGGTGAGGGTGTCGCCGATGGCCGGCCACCCGATGGTGTTGGCGTTGCCCTGGTCCACGCGGTAGGTCACGCTCAGGGTGAGCTGCGCCTGCTGGCCGATGAGGAGCTGGTCGCGGTCCAGCGCCGCCTCCGGAGCGGTTTGTGCAACGACTGCACCACCCGGTACGAGCAGCACGGCCAGCGCCGCGCCGGCGGCCAGGGGATGCGGAAAGCGGGCGGCGCGCGGCATGGTCAGTCGCGTTGGCGGAACAGCGTCATCAAGGGCTTCACGTAGCCATCGCGCGTGCTGATGACGGCATGGTCCACGCCCGCGCGGCGCAGGGCGTCCTTGGCGCGGGCGGCCAGCTTCAGGGCCTCGGCGCGGTAGTGCGTCCGGATGCGCTTGTTGCTGGTGTTCACCCAGCGCACTTCGCCGGATTCGGGGTCCACGAACTGCACCAGGCCCATGTCCGGCAGCTCGCCCTCGCGCGGATCGGTGGTGCGCAGCACCACCAGGTCGTGCTTGCGGTTGGCGATCTTCAAGGCATCCTCGTAGCCCTGGTCCATCAGGTCGCTGATCAGGAAGGCGATGCTGCGCTTCTTGATCACGCTGTTCAGGTACTTGAGCGCGCCGGCCACATCGGTGCCGCGGTTCCGGGGGCGGAACTCCAGCAGCTCGCGCACGATGCGCAGGATGTGCCCGCGGCCCTTCTTCGGCGGGATGAAGAGCTCCACCTGGTCGCTGAAGAGGATCAGCCCCACCTTGTCGTTGTTCTGGATGGCACTGAAGGCGATGGTGGCGCAGGCCTCGGTGATGAGCTCGCGCTTCAGCTGGTTCTCCGTGCCGAAGTCGCCGCTGCCGCTCACGTCGGCCATCAGCACCACGGTGAGCTCGCGCTCCTCATCGAACACCTTGATGTGGGGCCGCCCGCTCCGGGCCGTCACGTTCCAGTCGATGGTGCGCACCTCGTCCCCCGGCACATACTCGCGCACCTCGCTGAAGGCCATGCCGCGGCCTTTAAAGGCGCTGTGGTACTCACCGCTGAAGATGTGGTCGCTGAGGCCACGCGTTTTCAGCTCGATGAGCCGCACCTTGCGGATGAGGTCCTTGGTATGTTGCTGGGTGCTCGCCATGGGATCATGTGCCCGTGTGCCCATCCGACCATGGGCGCATGGGCACATGGACTCATGGACACTTGGAAGGTTCTACGGCACCTCGACCGTATTCAACACCTTGTCGATGATCTCCTTCACGGTGATGTTCTCGGCCTCGGCCTCATAGGTGAGCCCGATGCGGTGCCGCAGTACGTCCGGGCACACGGCGCGCACATCCTCGGGGATCACGTAGCCGCGGTGCTTGATGAAGGCGAAGGCCTTGGCCGCAAGCGCCATGTTGATGCTGGCGCGCGGGCTGCCGCCGAAGCTGATCAGGTTGGTGAGGTCGCCCAGCTTGTACAGGTCCGGCTTGCGCGTGGCGTACACGATGTCCACGATGTACTGCTCGATCTTCTCGTCCATGTACACCTCGCGCACCAGCTGCCGCGCGTGCACGATGTCCGCGGGGCTGATCACCTTCTGCACGGCCGTTCCGGCCCCGGCCCGGGTGTTCTGCCGCACGATCAACTTCTCCTCCTCCTTGCGCGGATAGTCCAGCACCACCTTCAGCATGAAACGGTCCGTCTGTGCTTCGGGCAGGGGATAGGTGCCTTCCTGCTCGATGGGGTTCATGGTGGCCAGCACCAGGAAGGGCTCCGGCAGCTTGAAGGTCTGCTGCCCGATGGTGACCTGCCGCTCCTGCATGGCCTCCAGCAGGGCGCTTTGCACCTTGGCCGGTGCCCGGTTGATCTCGTCCGCCAGGATGAAGTTGCTGAAGAGCGGCCCCTTCTTCACGCTGAATTCCTCGTTGCGCTGGCTGTACACGAGCGTACCGATCAGGTCCGCCGGCAGCAGGTCCGGTGTGAACTGGATCCGGCTGAAGCCCACATCGATGGCCTGGGAAAGCGTTTTCACGGCCAGCGTCTTGGCCAGGCCGGGCATGCCTTCCAACAGGATGTGCCCGTCGGCCAGCAGTGCCACCAGCAGCTTCTGCACCATGTCCTTCTGGCCCACGATGCTGCGCGACATCTCCTGGTCGATCAGGTCGACGAAGGTGCTCGCCTGCTGGATGCGCTCGTTCAGTGCGCGGATGCTCTCGGAGGTGACGCCGGAGCCGGTGGTCGTTCCTGTTTCCATGGAAGGGTGCCCGTTCGGGGCGGCGCGAAGTTCAACGCAAAAGTCGAAGCCCGGATACCGGCGTTCCGGCCGTTCCCAGTTAACGAGTGTTAAGCCCTGCCGGGGCCGTCCGGCGGTACTTTCGGCGCATGACCCAGAAGCCCTCCGAGCTCACCCTGCGCGATGCCATCGAGCATGTGCGCGCCTTTCATGACGCCTTCCGCATCTCCAACGCCGACGGGCCTTCCGGGGCCATCGGGGAGAAGGATGCCCTGCTGCGCTACACGCTGATGCGCGAGGAGAACGAGGAATACCTGGAGGCGGCCAACCGCGGCGACCTGGTGGAGGTGGCCGATGCCTTGGGCGACATGCTCTACATCCTGTGCGGCACCATCCTCAAGCACGGCTTGCAGGACCGCATCGCTGCGGTGTTCGAGGAGATCCAGCGCAGCAACATGAGCAAGCTGGACGCGGATGGGCAGCCCATCTACCGGGAGGACGGCAAGGTGCTCAAGAGCGAGCGTTACTTCAAACCCGATATCGCCGGCGCACTGGCCGGTACGGCCTGATGGACCTCGCCCGGCTCATCCACGCCGCGCGTTCCTCCCGCTGGAGCCGCTGGTTGCTGAACGTGCTGCTGGCACGGCGCATTCCGTTCAATCAACCCCATGGCTTCCGTGTGGAGCCGCTCGCGACCGGCGGGATCAGGGTGCATGTGCCGTACTGGCGCATCAACCGCAACCACATCCGCGGGATCCATGCCTGCGCCCTGGCCACGGCTGCCGAGTTCTGCTCCGGCCTGGCCCTGCTGGAAGTGCTGGACGCGCGCCGATACCGGCTAATCATGAAGAGTCTGCACATGGACTACCACTACCAGGCGAAGCGGGATGCGGTGGCCGTGTACATACCGGACCGGCAGGCCCTGGAGGCCAGCACCCGGTCGCTTGCGGATGGCGCCGCCGCTGTGCTGCATGAGGCGGTGGTGGAGGTGCACGACGCCGGTGGTGCTCACCTGGCCACCGGCCGCATCACCTGGCAGGTGAAGGCGTGGGAGCAGGTGCGGACGAAGGTGTGATCAACCGCTGCCGCGAACACCGTCAATCCATCAGATCGACCAAGTGTTCCACGCGGTCGCTTTGGATGATCTCCGGGCCGAGCCGCAGGGCATCCGTGTTGTCGTCCCGGTTCTGCGCGTTCCACACGGTGACCCACAGCCCACTGGCGTGTGCCTGCTCCACCTGTTCGCGCGTGATCTTCGCCATGTCGATGCTGATGCCGGAAAGACCGTTGACCGTCGCATCCGCGTAGCCCTGCGCGAAGTCGGCCGGATAGATGAACAGCCGTGCGGACGGGAGGTGCTGCCGGATGCCCAGTAGCAGGTAGGTCTGTTGGCTTTCCAGGTAGCAGCGTTCCGAGAGCCCCCGGTCATTGATCAGACGGGCAACGGCGCGTGCGAAGCGGTTCAGGTATTCGCCCTCCGGAACCGTGGATGGATAGGGCTTTAGGTCCAGCGACCAGTGGAAGCGGCCGGGATCACCAAGCTGGTCCATGAACTGGTCCAGCCGCATCAGGCGGTGCTCCGTGTAGTTCGGACCCACGAAGCGCGCCGTGCTCAGTTCGGCCCACGTGTGGTCCACCACTGCGCCGCTCATGTCGGTGGAAACGGACAGGTCCTCGTCGTGGAAGGCCACCAGCACACTGTCCTTGCTCAGTTGCACATCGACCTCCACTCCGTCGGCACCGCTGTGCAGGCAGGCCAGCACGCTCGCGGGGCTGTCCAGCGGGTACAGGCTGTGGATGCCCATACCGCCATGCCCTTGCACGATCACATCGCCTCCCAGCAGGTTGTCCACGTCGATGCGCTCCTTGCGGCACCCGGGCAGGGTGAGCATCAGGGCGGCGAGGAGGATGCTGGTGCGCATGGCGTTCAGAACCGGTAGCCGAGCCCGAGGCCTGCGGTGCGGCTCACGCGGCCGAACTCGAAGAGCAGGTTGAAGGCGGCGCGTGCGAAGAGGCCGCGTCGCGTTCCGCGCGTGCGCACGCCGGCGCTCAGCCAGCCATGCACGCGCTGGTCCCGCTGCGGCGCGAACGTGTCCACATCGGGATGCACCACGCTGGTGAACGCCGCGCCGGCGCCAAACTCGGCGGCGATCCTTCCGCCATAGCTGCCATAGGCGCCCACCGGGAACACCAGATCGGGGTTGAAGTGGCGCGTGAAGTCCTTCAGCTGGATCGTGCCCACGCCGATGCGCATCGACAAATGAAGGCGGTCGTGTATCCACAGTGTTCGTTCGCCGTTAGCGCTGGCGATGCTGCTGACGCCCCAGCCCTCGGCGTACACCATGGTGCGCGCGGTGCGTGTGGTATCGCTTGGTGCAGTACCGGCCTGACCATGCAGGAGGACAGGCATCACCAATGCGAGCGCGGAAGCAGGTACGGCCATGCTGAACATGGCGTCACTTCCGCTGGGTAACGCGCTTGAGCATGCTGAAGAGGAGCATGCTGAGCACGGCGCCGGAGAAGGCCAGGGCCATGTCCTTCTGGGCGTCCCATACATCGCCCTGCGTGCCGAGGTACGCGATGCCTTCGGAGGGGAAGAAGACATCCGCCACGGCCCACTCGATCAGCTCGTAGGCGGCACTGAAGCTCATGGTGATCTCCACCGGCAGCACCCAGCACACCCACACCGGCCACTGGAAGTGATTGCGGAAGTAGTCCCGCATGGGGTAGGCGAGGAGCAGGCCGAAGCTGAAGTGGACGATGCGGTCGTAGTGGTTGCGTTCCCAGCCGAGCTGGTCCTTCAGCCAGTACCCGAGCGGGTTCTCCGCATAGGTGTACATGGCCCCGTAGATGTGCAGGTGGATGTAGACGAAGAGCAGCGTGTAGCTGAGGTCGCTGAACCGGAAGCGGCGGTGGGTGAGCACCAGGCCGCCAATGAGCAATGCGGTGAGCGTGTTCTCGGTGACCCAGTTGGTGGGGTTGGTCGTGCCCAGCAGTGTCAGGGTCCATGAAAGCAGGAACACGCCGAGGTAGGCCTTCAGCAATGTGTTCTGTGCGAACGGGGTGCGCTCAGCGCTGGAGGCGGTGGTGAAGGCCATTGTCAGTCCTGCGGCTCTTCCTCACCCCGCTCAGCCTTCCGGGCCTCGCGTTTGGCCTTGCGTTCTTCGTAGGTGAGCAGGCGATGCGTGAAGTGCAGGCCGAACACCAGGTTCTGCACGCGTTGCACCTTGTCGAAGGGGGTCACACTGGTCTGCGCGCGCAGCTCCCAGCTCCACCGGTCGCTGGCCCGGCCCAGGCCCACGGCCAGGCTCCATTGGCTGCGCCGCACGCTGGGTTGGCTCAGGTCGTAGGTGATGTCCTGGATCTCCTGCCCGTTCTGCAGCTGGCGCAACCGTCCATGGACCCAGTACCCATAGATGACCCCGCCGGTAAGGAAGTAGCCGTTCTTCGCCGTGTCCAGGTCCAGCTTCAGCATCACCGGCAGTTCCAGGTAACGGAAGGTGATGAAGGTGTTCAGCTTCTGCTGCGCGTTCTGTGTCCAGGAACCCTTGCTCATGATCATCGGCTCGATCAGGATGCCCACCTGGCTGGTATAGGGGATGTCCCAGCTATAGCCCAGGATGGGGCCGAGCTTGGGCAGACCGTTCCATTGCAGGAGCTGGCCCGAGGTCTGCGTGGCCACCGCCAGGCCGAACCGTGGACCTTGCCGCACCTGTTGAGCGGAAACGTGCAGGCCGGTGATCAGCGTGAATAGAAGCAGGAAGATCCGGGATGGCATGGCAATGCTGTTGAAGTGCGGGTGCTGCGGCGAAGATCGGGGCTGAGGGTGAACCGCGGATACACCGGTCAGGGGGCAACCGCTGAGTTCGGCAGCTTATCCATTCGTCGAATGTCAAGACCTTTTCATCGAAATATTTTGCCATTTCGTCTTGACGGCCGCTGGCCTCCCGTGAAACCTTGCTGCCGCTAAACGACGAACACCCATGTGGCCTGTCATGACGCTCACGCTGCTGCTGCAACTCACGGACGACGAACAGTTGTACGCACAGGAACAACCCCGGCCTGAGCCGGCAACGCAGGAGGCGGAAGCTCCGGCCCAGGAGGAAGCGCCTGCGGCCGAGTGGCCCGCAGCGGAGGAAGAACAAGCTTGATCCCAGTGGTTCGGGCGCGCTGGCGCCCGAGGAACGTGGACCCCGGCATCCGGTAGCGGATGTCGGGGTTTCGTATTGGAGCCCTTTACAAACGGGCGCTGAACACCCCAACTTTCGGTCATGAACAGACTGTACACCCTGCTATCCGCCGCCAGTGCGATGCTCCTCAGCGCACCGCTCGCCGCGCAATGTGTCACGGTGTTCACCGAGGATTCCGTGACCCTGTACCTCGGCTATGAGCCGCTCGCATGCGCGGACCTGGAACCGTGGGTAACGGGAAATGGTCCCTTCACCTATGCGTGGGGCAATGGTGCCACCGACGCGGCCATCACGGTCTGCGACACGGCATCCGCGTGGTACGTTGTCAACACAACGGACGGCGACGGCTGCACCGCGACCGACTCCGTGTTCGTGAACGTGGTGGATGTGCGCTGCGGCAACAACCTGAACAAAGTGGCCGTGTGCCACATCCCTCCCGGTAACCCCGCGAACGCCCATGCCATCTGCATCAGCGCCAACGCGGTGCCCGCGCACCTGGCCCATGGCTGCTTATTGGGGGCATGTGCGGTGGACTCCGTGGACACCGACAGCATCACCCAGGGCGGTATGCACCTGATGGTGGGTCCCAACCCGATGGCAGGCAATGGATTCGTACAACTCACCTCGCACACCCGCGAGCAGGTTGTGGTCACCGTGGTGGACGCCATGGGGCGTGCCCGTCAGGTGGTCTTCTCCGGCACGGTGGAGGCCGGTGACACCATGCAATGGCCCCTCAGCATCGAAGGACCCGCAACGCAGCTCATGTGGGTGCGCTGCACTGCGGCATCCGGTGAGCACACCTCGGTGAAGGTGATCCGGAGCGAGTGATCGGGAACCGTTCATCATCCCGTCAGCCGGGCTGAGCATCCGTGTGCGCAGCACTTCACCATCTTCGTCGCATGCGGTGTTCGACGATCGTGGGCCTCATGATGCTAGGGTTCGGTCTGCGGGCCCAATGGGCCTTCACTGCCGATACCACCGTCACCTGGGAGCAGGCCATCGCCCGGTACGCCGAGCTGGACCGCATGCACCATGGCGCCAAGCTCATCACCTTCGGGAACGACGATGACGGTTCACCGTTGCACCTGTTCGTCATCGCCGACGGCAGCGGCTTCACGCCGGACAGCATTCGCGCTGCGGGTAAGAACATCCTCTGGATCACCAACGGCATCCATCCCGGCGAGCCCGACGGCGTGGACGCGAGCCTGGTGCTGGCGCAGGCGCTGTTGGAGAGCGACCAGCTCATGGGCCTCACGGTGCACACCGCCGTCTGCATCGTGCCCATCTACAATGTTGGTGGGGCGAAGAAGCGCTCCACGCCCAGCCGGCCGGATCAGGACGGACCGCGTGTGCACGGCATGCGGGGCAATGCGCGCAACCTCGATCTGAACCGCGACTTCATGAAGGCCGATGCACGGAACACCCGGTCCATGCACAGCGCCTTGGCCTATTGGGACCCGGATGTCTATCTCGAGACGCATGTGAGCGATGGTGCCGATCACCAGTATGTGATGGAACTGCTCACCACGCAGCAGGACAAGCTGGACCCCGGGCTCAGTGCTTTCATGACGGGGACCTTGGTGCCGCGCCTGTACCAGTGGATGAGCGGCTGGGGCGTGCTCATGTGCCCCTACTTCGAAACGGAGGGCGAGACCCCGGAGGATGGACTGATGGCGTTCTACGACAGCCCGCGCTACAGCACCGGTTACAACGCCCTGTTCGATCGCATCGGCATCCTGGCGGAAAGCCACATGTTGAAACCCTTCCCGGACCGGGTGAACGCCACCTTCCAACTGATGCTGGCCACCCTCGCGGCGATGAACGAGCACCCCGACGCCCTTCAAAAGGTCCGCATGGAGGCGAAGCGGCGGACGGCGGCCATGGATGCGATCGGCATGAACTGGGTGCTCGACACGGCCCATGTGGAGCAATTGCCGTGGAAAGGCTGGGCCACGGAGCATCGCCCCAGCGCCGTGAGCGGCCTGCCGCGCCTGTACTACGACCATGCCCGACCCACAGACACCACCGTGCCGTGGAAGGGCCGCTACCGGCCATCCATCACGAAGCGCAAGCCCTCGGCCTACCTCATCCCGCGTGCCTGGAGTACCATCGGTACGGCGTTGGAACACCAGGGAGTGACCGTGGAGCGGCTGACCGCCGGCCAACGGTTCAATGCGGAGGAGGACAGCATCGCTTCGTTCACCACCGTCCAGCAGCCCTACGAAGGGCACTACCTGCATCGGGGGATCCACTGCGCCACCCGGTCCCGCGAGTACGTTGCTCAGGATGGTGACCTCCTTGTGCGCACCGGGCAGGTCGCGGACCGGTTGATCATGGAGGCCTTGGAGCCGGAAGGGGAGGACAGCTACTTCGCCTGGGGCTTCTTCGATAGCGTGCTGCAACAGAAGGAGTGGTTCAGCGACTATGCCTTCGAGGACATTGCGGCGGAACTGCTCCGGAAGGACCCGCGCCTGAAGGCGGCGTTGGAAGCGGAGCGCGCCCGGGATCCGGAGTTCGCCAAGGATGCCTGGGCGCAACTGTACTTCGTGTTCCAGCGGTCACCCTGGTTCGAACCGGGGTTCCGGAAGTACCCCGTGCTCCGGGTGGTCCGTTAGGGTGTGCGTTCGCGCAGGGCGTCCCGCATTTCCTGACTGTCCCAAGCGTGCCCGTCCATGGTCGGGTCCAAGTCCAGGTCCTTGCGCAACAGGGCTTCCTGCTCGGCGATCTTCGCCCGCACGCTGCTGATGTAGTCGTCCTTGTCGCCCCGCTTGGCCGCCAGTTCCTTCAGGGCCGCCTGGTCGTAGCGCAGGAAGTGCTGGCCCGCCCGGTGCGCCGTGTGGCTGCGGGTACCGAGCGCGGTGAGCACGTCCACGCCCATCTGAACGGCCGTGTGCAGGGTCTCGCGGTACACGTGCAGCACGCCCTGGTCCATCACCTCGTAGGCATCGGAGCGGTTGCGCGTGCGCACAAGCAGGGTCAGGTGCGGGAAATGCCGGTGCACCACATCGACCAAGGCCGGTGCTTGGTCCGGTGCGATGGCGCATACCAGCACCTGCGCTTCCCTTGCACCGGCCGTCTCCAGCAGGTCGTGCCGCGTGGCGTCGCCGTAGTACACCTTGAAGCCCATGCGCCGCAGCAGGTCCACCTGGTCGCTGTCGTTGTCGAGGATGGTGGCCTGCACATCGTTGGCGCGCAGCAGGCGGCCCAGGGTGCTGCCGAAGTGCCCGAAACCGGCGATGATCACCTTGTTGCGCTCTTCAATGGCGTCCGGCGTCGCCTCCGGCCGCTGCGGGGTGCCCACGCGCGGCAGCAGCACGCGTTCGTTCAGCAGCATCAGCAATGGGGTGAACGCCATGCTGAGCGCGGTGACGGCCATCCAGGTATCGGTCCAGTGCGCATCGAGCAAGCCGAGTTGGGCGATGAAGGCGAAGAGCACGAAGGCGAACTCACCCACCTGCCCGAGGCCGACGCTGAAGGTGAGGTTCTGGTCCATGCCCATCCCCGCACGGCGCCCGATGGCGAACAGCACCAGGCCCTTCAGGACCATCACCGCGAGGGTGAGCCCCACGAACATCAACGGATCCGCGGCGATCAAGGGGAAGTTGATGGAGGCGCCAACGGCCATGAAGAAGAGCCCGAGCAACAACCCCTTGAAGGGGTCCAGGTCGCTCTCCAGCTCGTGCTTGTACGCACTGTTCGCCAACAGCACGCCCGCGAGGAAGGTGCCCAGCGCCGGGCTCAGTCCCACCACCTCCATCAACAGCGCGATGCCCGTTACCAGCAGCAGTGCCGAGGCCACGAACAGCTCACGCAGCCGGGTGCGGGCCACCACGCGCAACAGCGGCACCACCACATAACGTCCGGCCACCACCACGCCACCCACGGCGCCCAGTACCAGCAGCGTGCGCTGCCATCCCGGGAGCGCCTCCGCGCCGTGCGCCGCGTCCATGGCAGGTGCGGTGGCCAGCATGGGTAGCAGCGCCAGGATCGGGATCACCGCGATGTCCTGGAACAGGAGCACCGCGAAGCTGGAACCGCCCGCGGCGGTGTGCATCAGCCCCTTTTCCTTCAAGGATTGCAGGGCGATGGCCGTGGAGCTCATGGCCAGCGAGGCCCCGGCCGCCAGGGCGCCCTGCCAGCCCAGCCCGAGCCACCAGGCCAGGCCGCCCAGTACGAGCGCGGTGAGCCCCACCTGCAGCCCGCCCATGCCCAGCACCTGCCGCCGCATGCGCCAAAAGGCCGTGGGTTCCAGTTCGAGGCCCACCAGGAAGAGCATCATCACCACCCCGAACTCGGCGAAGTGCATGATGTCCTTTCCCTCCTGACCGATGAAGCCCAGCACCTGCGGACCCACGGCGATGCCGGCGATGAGGTAGCCCAGCACGCTCCCCATGCCCAGCCGTTTGGCCACGGGCACGCACACCACGGCCGCCGCCAGGTACACCACGGCATCGGTCAACATCCCGCTCATGCGCCGCTCAACGATTCCACCGCCAGGTTCAGGGAGGTCGTTCCTTCCAACCGCGCCGGATCCAGCACACCGTCGGCCAGTCCGGCCAGCAAGCGGCCGTATGCGGCGGCGGCCCGCTCCAGCCCCGCGTCATCCAGGCGGTGCGTGCCGTGCACAGCGAAGGGGGGCAGCCAGCGCATGCCACAGAGCGTGGCGGTGCGCTGCAAGGGCCGCATGAAGTCCGCCAGTGTGCTGCCGTGGAAGCCGGCCGCGGTGTAGGCTTCGGCCGCACCGCCCGTGCTGGTCACGTGCAACCACGTCTTGCCCCGCAGGGCCGTGCCGCCGGGGCCGTAGGCCCAGCCGAAAGCGAGCACCAGGTCGATCCATTGCTTCATCAACGGGGGCACGCTGTACCAGTACACCGGATGCTGCATCACCACGATGTCGTGCTCGGCGAGCAACGCTTGTTCCCGCGGGATGTCCACGTCGAAGGTGGGGTACAGCTCGTACAGGTCACGCAGCTGCACATCCGGGCGGTCGGGCAGGTGGCGGAGCAGGGCACGGCTGGTGCGGCTCCGTTCCAGCCGGGGATGTGCGAACAGGATCAGCACGCGGGGCATGGCTTCGCAAGTGTACGTCCGCGATGCGTTCCTGACGACCATCAGGATCCGCCGGCGACACCGGGGTACCTTGGCCGGTGAACGAATGAACACCATGGACCATACAGCTGTGAAGAAGGCCGTGCTGAAGGCGGTGCGCACGCGCTTGGAGAACGTCGCTTTCGAGCTGAAGGAGCGCATTGCGGAGCTCCGCTCGGTCACGGTGGGCGACGACAATGCGGATACGGCCAGCCAGACCGAGAGCACCCGTGGCTCCGACGTGGAGGTGCTGAACTCCCTGGGGGAACAGTACAACCATGTGCTGGCCGAACTGGAGCGCGTGCAGGCGATGGATCCCGCGCAGCACGCCACGGCGGTGGGGGCGGGGGCGGTGGTGCACACCGACCAGCGCAACTTCTTCGTGGGCGCCAGCCTGGATGAATTCGATGCGATGGGCCGGCGCTACCTCGGCGTCACCCCGATGGCTCCGGTGATCCACGCCCTGCTGGGCCGCAAGGTCGGCGAGCAGGCCACGGTGGGCGGCGTTACGTACACCATCGAAGCCGTTTTCTGAACGCGCACGTTTCTTTGCGCACCGGCCTCACCATACGGCCGGTACCTCTCGCATGGAACTCTATGACATTGGTATCGGTGCGCGCGTAAAGCATCCCACCATGGGCGTCGGCGTGGTGTATGCCATGGATGAGCGTACCGTCCACATCTTCTTCCGTGAACACGGCGAACAGCCGATCAGCCGCAGTTTCGAAGGCCTGGTCACCATCGCCCCGGGCGTGGAGATCGGCGCCGCGGAGCTCGATATCGACAGCGTGAAGGACGCGCTGCGGGCGGTGCTCCGCGAGGAGAACATGCCGCAGCGGCCCGTGCACCTGGCCCGTCGCTGGCAGAGGGGCATGCTGGAGATCAAGAGCGCCGATCCGGGCATCAAGAGCAAGGAGGTGCCCATCGAGGACTTCTTCCACAAGATCGTGATGATCCGCGACCGCTTCCGGGTGCTGGAGCAGAAGATCAACGCCCACCCCGCTTTGAGCGAGGCGGAGAAAGTGGAACTGCAGCAGTACATCACCCGCTGCTACGGCAGCCTCACCACCTTCAACATCCTCTTCGAGGACAAGGAGGATCAGTTCGTGGGGCAGAAGGGGGAGTGAGCAAGTCTCAAGTCTCAAGTTTCAAGACTTAAGGCTCAAGTGGCAAGTGACAAGGATGAATGGAGCAGGGGGGCGACGACTTTTCAACCGACCGTTGCAGAGGCTCTCCGGCCACCTTACTTTCGTCCTGTCGGCACGTTCTTTCTCAGCCGTGAGCTGATCAACCTACAGCCCACACAGGCGATAGTCTCAGAACCAACATTATTAGCTCAGGGTCGGAAGATCCAAAGGGCGAAGGCGGGCCGCGCATCTCCTTCGGGCGATGATGCCTCCGGGCACAACGCGGATTACTGACCTCTTTCTGTCCGACCCGCTCATGTGATCCATGGGTTCTTTGAACTTCGGTCCTGTGTGGGCTTTTTTTGCCCTTCCGTGAACCCTTCCCCGTCCGCGTCCATGTCCGCCGGCACCGCTGCCAAGCTGCCGGTGATGGAGGCCTTCTACACGGTGCAGGGGGAGGGGCTGTATGCCGGGCAGGCCGCGTACTTCATCCGCCTCGGGGGCTGCGATGTGGGCTGCACCTGGTGCGATGTGAAGGAGAGCTGGGATGCCGCGGCCCATCCGCGCATGGCCGTTGCGGACATCGTTGCCGAGGCCACGAAGCACCCGGCGCGCATCGCGGTGGTCACCGGTGGGGAGCCCTTGATGCACGACCTCGGTCCGTTGACCAAGGCTTTGCGGGCGGCCGGCTTCCGCACCCACATCGAGACGTCCGGCAGCAGCCCGCTCAGCGGCGAATGGCACCATATCTGCTTCAGTCCGAAGAAATTCAAGGCACCGGTGCCCGGCTTCCACCAGCATGCCCATGAGCTCAAGGTGATCGTCTTCAACAAGCACGACCTGCAATGGGCCGATGGCCATGCGGACCTTGTGAGCCCTGGATGCATCTGTTTCCTGCAACCCGAGTGGGACAAGCGCGACACCGTGACCCCGCTGATCGTGGAGAAGGTGAAGGCCTCACCGCGCTGGCGGATATCGCTGCAGACCCACAAATACCTGAACATCCCTTGATCCTTCCCGCAATGCCTGCGCACGAGTGGCGAGTGGCGAGTGCCTGCGCACGCTGCCTTCCCACCGAGTGGCGAGTGTGGTGCCTGCGCCTCGCAGTGCTCACACTCGCCACTCAATACTTGCCACTGGCCACTCTTGCCCAGCCCCCCGGCAACTACACCACCCAGGACAAGCGCGCGATCAAGCTGTACGAGAGTGGAGGCGACTGCCTGCGGCAGCGCAAGTGGAGCTGTGCCGAACAGGACCTCCGCAAGGCGGCCGAGCAGGACCCGAGGTTCATCGAACCGCGCATCTACCTGGCGGAGATGTATGAGCAGATGGACAAGCCGGCCGAGTCCATGGCCGCCTGGGGTGAGGTGCTCGCCATCTCGCCGCGTTACTTCCCGCCGGCCGCGCTGCATCAGGCCGAGTTGCAGTTCGCCGCCGGTCAGTACGACGATGCGGAGAAGCACTACCGCCTCTTCCTGACGGTGGATGATGAACCCATGCGGAAGGCCCGTGCCCAGCTCGGCCTGCTCAAGTGCGCCTTCGCCGCAGAGGCCGTAAAGAACCCCGTGCCCTTCGAGCCCCGCAACCTGGGGCCGGGGGTCAACTCCCGGGATCCCGAGTACTACCCGTGCATCACCGCGGACGATGCCACGCTGCTGTTCACGCGGCGCGTGCCCGAGCCATCGTCGCCCTATGGCATGCAGGAGGACTTCTATGTGAGCCAACGCGCCGACACCACCTGGAACAAGGCGGTACCGGTGCCGAGCGTGGACACGCGCGAGGCGAACGAAGGCGCCGGCACGCTCAGTCCGGACGGCCGCTTCATCGTGTTCACCAAGTGCGCGGGCATCGATGGCAGCTACGGTCCCGGCCTGAAGGGCATGGGCAGCTGCGATCTCTTCATCAGCCGCCGCATCGGTGAGCGCTGGACCCGCCCGGAGAACCTGGGCCCGCCGCTGAACTCGCGCAACTGGGAGAGCCAGCCCTCGCTGGCGAGCGATGGTCGTACGCTCTACTTCGTTCGCGCCACCCAAGCCGGCGATGGATTGAAGGGCATGGACATCTACAAGAGCGTACTTGGCGAGGATGGCAACTTCAGCAAGCCCGAGCCCCTGGGCAACACGATCAACACCCCCTTCCAGGAGGAGAGCGTGCAGATCCACCCCGACGGGCGCACGCTGTACTTCAGCAGTGAAGGCCACCCGGGCATGGGCGGGCTGGACATCTTCGTGAGCCGCATGAACGCGGACGGTTCCTGGGGCAAGCCCGAGAACCTCGGCTACCCGATCAACACCGCTGCGGACGAGAACAGCGTGCTGGTGGGCAGCGATGGACGCGTGGCCTATTTCGCCAGCGACCGCAAGGGGGGCTACGGCGACCTGGACCTGTACGCGTTCGACCTGCCCGCTGCGGCCCGCGCCACGCCGGTCTCCTACATCAAGGGCCGCGTAACGGACAAGTCGACCGGCCAGCCGGTGGAGGCCGATGTGCGCCTCTATGGCCTGGGCAGTGGTGAACTGGCCACGGCGGCCTACAGCGATCCGCAGAGCGGCGAGTTCCTGGTGTGCCTGCCCGCCGGGCGGGATTATGCGCTGAACGCGGAAGCCGAGGGCTACCTGTTCTTCAGCGAGAACTACAGCATCGCGAAGGGCCCGGCGGACAAACCGTACAGCCTGGAGGTCCAGCTCAGCCCGCTCTCCGCCGGCAGCGTGATCACGCTGCGCAACATCTTCTTCAATACGGCCAGTGCCGAACTGCTGCCCCAGAGCAACCTGGAGCTGGACAAGCTCTTGCGGCTGATGAAGGCGAATCCCACCATGCGCATCGAGGTGAGCGGGCATACCGATAATGTGGGTGCCGACGCGGACAACCAGCGCCTGAGCGAGCAGCGTGCCAAGGCCGTGGCGGGCTTCCTCACCGGTTACGGCATCGATGTGGCGCGCGTGGTGGCCGTTGGCCTGGGTGAAACGCGCCCGGTGGCCACCAACGAAACGGAAGAGGGCCGCGCGCAGAACAGGCGCACGGAGATCAAGGTGCTGTGAAGAGGACCTACCTCCGCGACGGCCGCGCCCCCGTGCCCACTGACCCGCGCGTGAGCGCCACCATGAGCCGGATCCGCGCGAAGCACACCGGGCCGGAGTTGCTGGTGCGGCAGGCCCTGCGCGCACACGGGCTTACCGGTTACCGCCTGCACTATGCCAAGGCCCCCGGCAAGCCGGACATCGCCTTCGTGGGCCGCAAGGTGGCGGTGTTCGTGCACGGCTGCTTCTGGCATGGCTGCCCGCATTGCCAGCCCCGCCGGCCCAAGACCCACAAAGGCTTCTGGAACGCCAAGCTCGACCGTAACAAGGAACGCGATGCCGAAAAGGCGAAAGCCTTGAAGCAAGCCGGATGGACCGTGATCACCCTGTGGGAGTGCCGGGTGAAGAAGGATGCGGGAAGGGAGGCTGGAAGGGTAGTGCACGTGTGCACCTGATCACCTGCCCCGGAGCCGATCGAAGAAGCGTTTCTCGAACGCCCAGAAGAAGCTGAACTGGCCGAACAGCGCGCCGTAGGCCAGCAGCAAAAGGTTGTAGACCGGCAGGATGAGCACGTAATAGAGCACCGAGAACCACATCGGCTTCTCGCCCCCTCCGGCCACCCAGGCCGTCAACGGGCGCTTCAGGAACAGGACCGTGAAGCCCGTGAGCGCGAAGACCAAGAGGATCACCAACACCCGTTGCGGCGTTACGCCCCATCGCCGGGCCAGGCGCTCACGCCAACCGTTGCCATCTGCGCTCACAGCGCGAATATCGCGCGGACTGGTTCCATGTGCCCATGTGCGCATGTGCCCATGGGGCTGCGTCAATCACGCCACTCGGCCAGGAACAGGTTCGTCTCCCGGTCCTTGCCGCCGCGGTTGCTGCTGAACACCAGGTAGCGCCCGTCAGCACTGAACATCGGGAAGGCGTCGAACGCATCATCGTGCGTGATCTTCTCCAGGCCCCTGCCGTCCGGGTTGATCAGGTACAGGGTGAAGGGGAAGCCCCGCTCGGTGGTGTGGTTGCTGGCGAAGATGATGCGCTTGCCGTCCGCGGTCCAGTTGGGAGCCCAGTTGGCCTTGCCCAGGCCGGTGATCTGCCGGGCGTTCGTGCCATCGGCGTTCGCCACCCACAATTCCATCTCCGTGGGCTGCACAAGTCCTTCCTTGAGCAGTTCCACATATTCCTTCCGCTGCTCCGGTGTCTTCGGACGGCTGGCGCGCCATACGAGCTGCTTGCCGTCCGGGCTGAAGAAGGCGCCGCCGTCGTAGCCCAGCTCCGTGGTCACGCGCTTCACGTCGCTGCCGTCGAGCTTCATGGTGTAAAGCTCCAGGTCGCCATCGCGCATGCTGGTGAACACGATGCGGTCGCGCATGGGGCTCACGGTGGCCTCCGCGTCGTACCCGATCTCGTTGGTGAGCTGCCGGCGGATGTTGCCCTTCAGGTCGCTCACGTAGATGTCATAGTCCTTGTAGATGTTCCAGAGGTACTTGCCGCCGGGCTTGCGCGGTGCGGTGTGCGGGCATTCCCGGCCTCCGCTGGCGGTGCTGGCGAAGAGCACCAGGCTGTCGCCCGGCATGAAGAAGCTGCACGTGGTGCGCCCGCCGTTCGTGCTCAGCTGCGTCGGCTCGCCCTTCCGAAGGTCATCCTTGAACGGGTTGAACCAGTAGATCTGGTCGCAGGCGTTCCCCCATTCGGCATAGTCGCTTTGGAAGCAGAGCAGTTCGCCCCCGAAGCTCCAGTAGGCTTCCGCGTTATTGCCTCCGTAAGTGAGCTTGCGGAGGTGTGCGAAGTGCTTCTCGTCCGGGGCGATCAGGCTGTCCGCGTTCCATTCGACCACCGGTAGAGCGGCCGCAACGGTATCCTGGGCCGGTGCCGGGGTGGAAGCCGGCTGCTCGCCGCCGCCGCAGGCGATGAGCAGGAGTGTGAGGGCGGGGAGCGTGTGCTTCATGGCGCTGGAAAGGGCCGCGAAACTATCCGGACGCCGCTGGAACAAGGTCAGGCGATCGCAACTAGTTTATGGCCATGGGGATCGACGGAAAAGGCATCAAGGGGCGCGGCGCAACGGCGCAGGTGCCCAACCGCTTTCTCCAGCGCAGCTATGCTGTGGAGCACATCGAGGGCGTGGATGAGCCGGTGGATGAGCAGGGCCGGCCTACGCAGTACCGCATCGAGAACGCCCGCAGCCTGGTGAACCGGGTGGACGCGCCCGACCTGCCGTTCGGCTGGAGCATGAACCCCTATCAGGGCTGCGAGCACGGTTGCGCCTATTGCTACGCCCGCCCAACGCACGAGTACTACGGCCTCAGTGCCGGACTGGACTTCGAGCGGGTGGTGCTGGTGAAGCGGAACGCGCCCGCGCTGCTGGAGAAGTTCCTGCGGTCGCCCGGTTGGCGGCCGGAGGCCATCATGCTCAGTGGCAACACCGATCCGTACCAACCGGTGGAACGCGCCGAGCGGATCACCCGCGGCCTGGTGGAGGTGATGCACCGTTTCCGGAACCCGCTCAGCATCATCACCAAGAACGCGCTGGTGCTGCGCGACCTGGACCTGCTGCGGGAGATGGCCGCGGATCGGCTGGTGAGCGTGGCCATCAGCATCACCACGCTGGACGAGGACCTGCGCCGCACTATGGAGCCGCGTACCAGCACCGCGGCCAACCGCCTCCGCGCCATCGAGGCCCTTAGTGCGGCCGGTATCCCGGTGTTCGCGATGGTGGCCCCGCTGATCCCCGCGCTCAACGACAAGGACGCGCCCGCAGTGCTGAAGGCCGCTGCCGATGCCGGGGCCTGGGGCGCGGGGTTCACCGTGGTGCGCACCAACGGGGCCGTGGCACCGGTCTTCGAACAGTGGTTGCGCACGCACTACCCCGATCGCGCGGACAAGGTGCTGGCCCAGGTGGCGGCCATGCACGGTGGCTCCGTGGAGGATACCCGTTCCGGCCGGCGCATGCGGGGGGAGGGGCCCTTCGCCGAGGCCATGGGCAGGCTCTTCCGCGTGCTGCGCCAGCGGTATTTCGCCGAGCGTAACGCGCCGGTGCTTGAAACGGGACAGTTCCGCGTGCCGCCGAGCGGTCAACTGGACCTCTTCGCTTAGGCCGGGGGACTGGACAAGGGAGAGCAGGTGATCTAGCTTCGTCGATGAGTAGCGGCATTCGGTCGACGGAATGCTGCCTTTCATCCTGTCATAACATGTTCCAATTGCGCGCTTTCGCCTTGCTCGGTCTGTTGAACCTTGCCGTTCATGCGGGCCAAGCCCAGACCGTTCCCGCAGGGTTCACCATCAGCACGGTGATGGCCGGCTGGCAGGAGCCGGTGGGCTTCACTTTCGATGCGAACGGGCGCTGGTATGTGTGGGAGAAGCGTGGGGTGGTGTGGATCGTGGAGAACGGCGTGCGGCTTGCGCAGCCGCTCATCGACATCAGCCAGGAGGTGGGCAACTGGCGCGATCACGGGTGCCTCGGCTTCACCCTGGACCCCAACTTCCTCAGCAACGGCCGCATCTACCTGATGTACGCGGTGGACCGCCACCACCTGATGAACTTCGGCACGGGCACCTACAGCGCCACGACGGACCAGTACTATGCCGCCACCATCATGCGCATCACGCGCTACACGGCGGTGGGTCCGAACTTCAACACGGTGGACTACAACAGCCGCTTTGTGCTGCTCGGCGAGACCCGCCAGACGGGCGTGCCTTTGCTGCACGAGTCGCACAGTACCGGCCAGCTCGTGTTCGGTTCCGATGGCACCTTGCTGGCCACGGTGGGCGATGGCGCCAGCTACAACGCCGTGGATGTGGGCAATGACGCGGGCACGTACTACGCCCAGGCCCTCACGGACGGCATTATCCGTCCAGCGGAGAACGTCGGGGCATTGCGCAGTCAGCTGTTGAACTGCCACAACGGCAAGTTGCTCCGCATCGACCCGAACACCGGCGATGGCGTACCGAGCAACCCGTGGTACGACGCGTCGGCCCCGCGCTCGCCCAAGAGCCGCGTATGGGCCCTGGGCCTGCGCAATCCGTTCCGCATGGTGCGCCGTCCGGGTACGGGCAGCTCCGATCCCGCTGCAGGCGACCCCGGTACCTTCTACATCGGTGATGTGGGGTGGGGCACCTGGGAGGACCTGAACGTGTGCTACGAGGGCGGCATGAACTTCGGCTGGCCCCTGTACGAGGGCATGGAGGCGCACACGGGTTACCAGGCCGCGCTTACGGCCAACCTGGACATGCCGAACCCCTTGTTCGGGACCAACGGCTGCGCCATCCAGTATTTCCGCTTCCAGGACCTGCTGAAGCAGGACACACCGGTGCACCTGAACGCGCACCCGAACCCGTGCGATGCGGCCCAGCAGATCCCTGCAAGTGTTCCGCACTACTTCCATGCGCGCCCGGCGATCGACTGGCAGCACGGCAACCGAAGCCGCAGCGCGGGCTTCAGCGGGAACACCGCGATCACCTACGACCTGGATGCCGTGGGCGCGCCCGTGCCAGGTCCCCGCTTCGGCGGTTACGCGTCGGTGGGCGGCACCTGGCTCACCGGTACCGGCTGGCCGGTAGGTTACCAGAACGTGTATTTCAACGCGGATTATGCGGGCGCCTGGATCAAGCGGTTCACGTTCGATGCCAACGACCAACCCTTGAGCGTGGCGGACTTCGGTGCCTCGCTCGGAGCGGTGGTGTTCCTGAAGGAGGGGCCGGACGGAGCCCTCTGGTACGTCCAGTACGAGACCAACACGATCAGGAAGATATCGCCCATCGGGGTCACCAACCTGCCCCCCGTGGCCGTGGCCACCCAGAGCGTTCAATACGGTCCCGGTCCGCTCACCGTGTCCTTCAGCGGGTCAGGCAGCACGGATCCGGAGAACGGCACGCTCAGTTATGCCTGGAACTTCGGCGATGGCAACACGGCCACGGGCTCCAGCGCGGACCACACCTTCAACGCCATCCCCGGAGCGCCCACCAGCTACACGGTCACGCTCACCGTCACCGATCCCGGCGGACTGAGCAACAGCACCCAGCTGCTCGTGAGCGTGAACAATACACCGCCGCAGGTGGCCATCACCAGTTTCCCGAACGGACACCAGTACCCGCCCGGGGTGGACACCACGTACGCGCTGGCCGCCAACGTCACCGACAGCGAGCATGGGCCGGGACAGCTGGCCTATTCGTGGCGTACGATCCTGCACCACAACACCCACTCGCACCCGGAAAGCGCCTTGACCACACCCACCGGCAGCACAGTGGTCACCGGGGAGGGCTGCTACATGGATGAGTTCAGCTACGAGGTGCAGCTCACCGTGACGGACGCCGGCGGACTCGCCACCACCGTGGTGCATTGGCTGTATCCGCGCTGTTCGAGCATCGCGCCCACGGCGGTCATCCAGGCCAGCACCAGCTTCGGCGAAGCACCGCTCAACGTGGCCCTGGATGGATCGAGCAGTGTGGACAACAGCGCGATCGTCAGCTACGCCTGGGACTTCGGCGACGGCACCACGGCCACGGGCGCGCTGGTGAACAAGTCCTTCACCGAGTCCGGCGATCACCAGGTGACCTTGACCGTGACGGATGCGGACGGCTTGACCGGCAACACCACCCGCGTGATCAGCGTGCTCACCTACGAGGCGCCGACATGCATCGGCTCGGCAGGGAGCATCATGCGGCAGGTGTGGACCGGCATTTCGGGCAACGCGGTGACGGACCTGACCAGTTCCCCGAACTATCCCAACTCCCCGAACAGCACCAGCTACCCCACAAGCTTTTCGCGCGCCAGCGGGCTGGACGGCAACAACTATGGTGCGCGCTGGCGCGGTTACATCCTCGCGCCCACCACGGGTAATTACACCTTCACCGCGGTGTCCGACGATGCCTCCGTGGTGTACCTGAGCTACAACGCCGATCCCTTGTACAAGCGGGAGATCTGCAGTGTGCCCGGCTGGACCAACCAGAACGAGTACACCAAGTATGCGCAGCAGACCAGCGCGGCCATCCCGCTGGTGGCCGGTCGCTACTACTACGTGGAGATGCTGCACAAGGAAGGGTCCAGTACCGACCACTGCGCCTTGTTCTGGCAGACCCCCACGAACGGCAACCGCGTTGTGATCCCCGGCAGCGCGCTGGCCCGCTGGCAGGACTGTCCGCCCAGCGTGGTGGTGCGCACCAACCTGCAGGGGGCGTTCAGCACGGCCAACAACCTGATGCGCGATGACCTGCGCGCGGCGGGGCTGATCCCCACCACCGAGCCCTTCACGGGGCTGGGCTTCACGCATGCCGGGGGTGGGGGCGGGGAGACCGTGCCCGGAGCGTTGCTGAGCACCACCGGCAAGAACGCCATCGTGGATTGGGTGCTGCTGGAGCTGCGCAACAAGAACACGCCGTCCACCATCGTGGCTACGCGCAGTGCACTGCTGCAGCGCGACGGAGATGTGGTGGGTACCAATGGCAGCACGCGGATCCTGTTCAACGTGGCCAGCGACAACTACTTCGTGGCCGTGCGCCACCGCAACCACTTCGGCGTGATGACGGCCACGAGCCAGCCCCTCAACGCCAGCGCGCTGAGCCTTGACCTCACCCGGCCGGCCACGCCCACGTGGGGCACAGGGGCACGCGCCCTGCTCGCCACCGGTCGGTCAGGCCAATGGTGCGGGAATGCACAACGGGACAACCTTCTACGGTACGTGGGGAACTCGAACGACCGGGATCCCCTGCTGATCGTGGTGGGGGCCACCCTGCCCAACAACATGGTGAGCGGTTACCACCAGTCCGATGTGAACCTGGACGGCGTTGTGAAGTACACCGGTCCGAACAACGACCGCGACCTGATCCTGCTGAACATCGGGGGAACGACGCCGAACGTCACCTTGAACGAGCAGCTGCCTTGAGGCGGGGCCTACCGCTCGATCCGCAGGTCCGTAAGGCCCGTTGGTGGCAAGGTGCGCCGTTCCACGCGCTCCACCCGCGCCAGCACCGGGCCACGCGCGCACCATTGTGCCAGCTGCTCCACGGCTTCGGTGGTGCCCTCCACGACCACCTCCACACTGCCGTCCGGCAGGTTCCTGATCCGGCCCACCAGGCCCAGCCCGGAGGCGATGCGCAGCGTGGCCGCGCGATAGCCCACACCCTGCACACGGCCAGTGATGCGCATCATTTCCGCTGTGGTGCCGGGAGCCATGCGGCAAAGGTGGTCCATGCCACCGATTGTCCCGGGAATGACGAATAACAGCTGCGCGCCCATGGAGCCTTGGGTAATTTGGCCTTTTCGTTCCAAGGTCCAGATGTTCTTCACGCTCAGACCCAACGGCTTCGCCCGGGCGATCCTCTGCGCATCCCTTGCGCTCGGCCCGGTCGCCACCATCGTTCCTGCGCAGACCGTTCCTCCCGGTTTCAACATCAGCCAGGTGGTGGATGGGTTCCAGGAGCCGGTGGGCTTCACGCACGATGCCAACGGCCGCATGTACGTGTGGGAGAAGCGGGGCATGGTTTGGATCGTGGACAACGGCGTCCGCCTGGCCCAACCGCTCATCGACATCAGCCAGGAGGTGGGCAACTGGCGCGATCACGGGTGCCTGGGCTTCGCACTGGACCCGAACTTCCTGAGCAACGGCCGCATCTACCTGATGTACACGGTGGACCGCCACCACCTGATGAACTTCGGTACAGGGACCTACAGCGCCACCATGGACCAGTACTTCTCGGCCACGATCATGCGCATCACGCGCTACACGGCCGTGGCGCCCGCGTACACATTGGTGGATCCCGCAAGCCGCTTCATACTGCTCGGCGAAACACGCCAGACGGGCGTGCCCCTGTTGCATGAGTCCCACAGCACCGGCCAGCTCGTGTTCGGTACCGACGGCACCCTGCTGGCATCCGTGGGGGATGGCGCCAGCTACACCGTGGTGGATACGGGTGGGGATCCCGGCACCTACAGCGCTCAGGCGCTGACTGACGGCATCATCCGGCCGGCGGAGAACGTGGGTGCGTTCCGCAGCCAGATGCTGAACAGCTTGAACGGGAAGATCCTTCGCATCGATCCCGCTACCGGTAACGGTGTATCCAGCAATCCATGGTACGATGCGGCCGCGCCGCGCGCACCGATCAGTCGCGTTTGGGCCCTTGGCCTGCGGAACCCGTACCGCATGTGCCTGCGGCCCGGCAGCGGTTCCATCGATCCGGCCGCAGGCAACCCTGGCGTGCTGTACCTGGGCGATGTGGGGTGGAGCCTCTGGGAGGAACTGAACGTCTGTTACGAAGGCGGCATGAACTTCGGATGGCCCCTGTTCGAGGGCCTGGAGGCCGAGCCCGGCTATACGGCGACGAACATCCCGAACATGGACGCGCCGAACCCCTTGTTCGGCCAGACCGGTTGCGCATCGCAGTACTTCCGGTTCCAGGACCTGTTGAAGCAGGACAGCCCGGTGCACACGAACATGCACCCGAACCCGTGCGATCCCCAGGTGCAGGTGCCGCCCACCGTGCCCACGTTCATGCACACAAGGCCCGGTATCGACTGGTACCACGGCAACCGCAGCCGCAGCGGTGGGTTCAGTGGAAGCACGGCGATCACCTATGACCTGGATGCCGTGGGCGCTCCGGTGCCCGGTCCCCGGTTCGGGGGGTATGCCTCCGTGGGTGGCACCTGGATCACCGGTACCGGCTGGCCCGCAGGTTACCAGAACACGTACATGCACGCGGACTACGTGGGTGGTTGGATCAAGCGGTTCACCTTCGATGGCACACAGCAGCCGGTGAGCGTGGCGGACTTCGGCTCGGCCCTCGGCGCGGTGGTGTTCCTGAAGGAAGGGCCCGATGGTGCTTTGTGGTACGTGCGCTACGAAACGGGGTCCATCCATCGGATCGCGCCCACGGGCAACGCCAACCTGCCGCCCACCGCCGTGGCCACGCAATCTGTTCAGTTCGGTCCCGGACCCTTGTCCGTCAACTTCAGCGCGGTGGGCAGTTCCGATCCCGAGAACGGGACGCTGACCTACACCTGGAACTTTGGGGATGGCGGACCGAACGCGACAGGCATCAACGCCAGCCGCACGTTCACGGCGCCCCCCGGCGTTCCGACCTCCTACACCGTTACGCTCACGGTTACCGATCCCGTGGGGAACACCGCGCTCACCACCTTGCTGGTCAGCGTGAACAATACTCCGCCCAACGTCGCGATCACCAGCTTCCCGAACGGCCATCAGTATCCGCCGGGCAGGGACACCACCTATGCGCTGGCCGCCGCTGTTACCGACCTGGAGCATCCGGCAGGGCAACTGGCCTATCAGTGGCAGACCATCTTCCACCACAACAACCACATCCATCCGGAGAGCCCGGTGACCACACCCACCGGCAGCACCATGATCACCGGAGAAGGTTGCTATGCCGATGACTTCAGCTATGAGGTGCGGTTGAAGGTGACGGATGCCGGAGGCCTTTCCACCACGGTGACGCACTGGCTCTATCCGCGCTGTTCGAGCATTGCGCCCACGCCGATGATCGCGGCGGATGTGCTGTTCGGTGCTGCGCCGCTGGTGGTGAACCTCAACGGCTTGGGCAGTGTGGACAATGGCGTGATCCAGTCGTATCAATGGGACCTGGGCAACGGCACTTCGGCCAGTGGTCCCTCGGTGGTGGCCACCTTCACCGAAGGCGGGGACCATGTGGTGACCCTGACCGTTACCGACAATGACGGCCTCGTGGGCACCACCACCCGCGTGATCAGTGTGCTGACGTACGAGCCCCCCCAATGTCCGGGTACGGCCGGCAGCCTCACGCGCGAGGTCTGGAACAACATCAACGGCGGCTCGGTGAACGACCTGCTCAGTGCACCCAGCTATCCGGGTTCGCCTTCCGCCACCACGTATCCAACCTCCTTTCAGGGGCCCGTCAACATCGGCAACAACTACGGTACGCGGTTCCGGGGATACATCGTGGCACCGACGACGGGCAACTACGTGTTCACGGCCGTGGCCGATGACAATGCAGCGGTGTACCTCAGCCGGAACGCCGACCCCCGGTTCAAGGAGGTGATCTGCAGCGTCCCGGCCTTCACCGCAGAGGCCGAGTTCAATAAGTATCCGTCGCAGGTGAGCGCGAGCATCCCCCTGGTGGCCGGCCGCTACTACTACGTGGAGGTGCTGCACAAGGAAGCGACCGGCGGTGATCACGTTTCGCTATGGTGGCAAACACCCACCAACAGCACCCGCACCGTGATACCCGGCACGGTGCTCATGCGCTGGCAGGATTGTCAGCCGGGCCTGGTGGCGCGCGCCTTCCTGCAAGGCGCTTATCAGCCCGCCACGAACCTGATGCGGGACGACCTGCGCACCGCGGGGCTCATCCCCACCACCGAACCGTTCTCCGGGCTCGGTTTCACCCATGCGGGAGGGGGCGGCGGAGAGACCGTGCCACCATCGCTGCTGGCGGTCACCGGCAAGAACGCGGTGGTGGACTGGGTGTTGCTCGAACTGCGGAACGCGACGACGCCCGCCACCATCCTGGCCACGCGTTCCGCCTTGCTGCAGCGGGACGGGGACGTGGTGGGTGTTGATGGCTACACCCGTGTTCTCTTCAATGTGCCGGCAGGGCAGTACCACGTGGCCATCCGCCACCGCAACCACCTCGGGGCCATGACGGCCGCTCCGTTGGACTTCTCCTCCACGGCGACCGGCCTGGACCTTGCGCGTTCCACAACGGCCACCTACGGCAGCGATGCACGGGCAAGCTTGGGTTTGGGTCGGAGCGCGCTCTGGCGCGGCAACGTGTTCGCGGATCAGCGCGTGAAGTACGTGGGTTCGAACAACGATCGTGATCCCATCCTTACACAGGTGGGCGGAACGGTGCCGACCAACGTCACCACCGGCTACCTGTCTGCGGATGTGAACATGGACGGCTTTGTGAAGTACACGGGGTTGGACAACGATCGGGACCCGATCATCCTTGACCTCGGCGGTACCACGCCGAACGCCACACGCCTGCAGCAGCTTCCGTGACGGGGCTGGCGCTTTGCGCATCGGGCAGGGCGCGGGGCGCATGCACCGTTCGCGCCAGCGTGTTCAAGGTGCGTTGGTCCAGTATCCTGGATGCGGTGCGGTCGCCAGTGCGGCGGGTGAAGCGGGGTCCGGTGGTGGCCATGATGTTGTGGCCGTGAAGGAGGCTGATCACGCGCGCCAGGCCCATACCCCGATCGGGGTGATCCGTGGGCGGTTCATCAACCAGGATCTGTTCACCAAGGGGACGGGGATACATTTGGCCATGCACCAACGCACGGTAGACGCCTACCTGAACACCACGCTGCTGTTGCTGCTCGCGCTGACCGCGGTGGCGCTGGGGCGGCCTTCAACAGAGACGCATCTCGCGTTGAACCGGTTCACGGACCCGGCGTTCGATCGCTGGTTCGCATGGGGGACCTACCTGGCCGATGGATGGGTGCCCTCCGTGATCGGTCTGGTGCTCCTCTTCGTTCGCTGGCGCTGGTTCCTGCTCCTGGCCATGTCCACGCTGGGCAGTTCGATCGTGGTGCAGTTGCTCAAGCGTACGGTGTTCGCCTCCATCGACCGGCCGCTGATGTTCCTGGACCACATGCCCGGTTTGCGAACCGTTCCGGGCGTGGAGATGCACCTGCACAACAGCTTCCCGAGCGGGCATACCACTTGCGCGTTCAGCATGTGCCTGGCGCTGGCCATCATGGTGGGCAGGCCTTGGGCCGGCGTCTTGCTCGCGCTGTTCGCAGGTCTGCTTGGATCCACGCGCATCTACCTGTCGCAGCATTTCCTTCAGGATGTCATCCTGGGTGCTGTGCTCGGCACGGTGTGCGCGTGGTACGCCTACAGGCTTTGCTACATCGGCCCGTTGTCCACCAAGCCGTGGATCGATCGGAGGCCGATCGGTCGTCAGAACCAGTAGCGAGCGCCCAACGCCCCCTCGAATTCCACCCAGGTGGAGGGGACGAGCGTGAGCGTGGGGGCCACTTCCAGGAATACGTCAACGGGCGCTCCATCGAACCAGTAGGCGAGGCCCACGGGAAAGCGTACGGCCAGGTCCGAGCGGCGGCGTCCATCGTAGTTGTACCACTTGCCGTGCCGCCAATAGCGCCCGTCGTTCCAGAACCGCATGCGCAGTCCGGGGCCGTAGTAAAGCGGCAGGCGCCCTTTGCCCACCTTGATGAGGTCGGGTTTGTGGAACAGCATGTCGGCCTGCAAGTGGAGCGAAGCCCCGTTCCAAACGGACCAGGCCACCGCACCGGCGATCGCCTTATCCCCGCTGACCCATCCCTTCATGGAGATGCCGGTGGGCTCGCCGATCACAAAGCCCAGCCCGAAACCCTTGTCCTGCGCCTGGCAGGCCTGACCCAGGAGCACCAGCGCCCCGACCGCGATGATCTTCCGAAGCATGACGCGCATGTGCGTTCTACGCGGGTCGAGGTCCTTGCGTTCCGGTTGGAGAGCAAAGGGGCGCCCGAAGGCGCCCCCCGCTCCAGGGTCCCGGCGGATCTCTCCCTTCCACCGATCACCCAAAGTCCGCCCTTCCGACGCGGTCCATTCCAGAAGGTCACAGCTGTGCACGCGATTTTCTTCTCCGATCGGAAGCATGCATTGATCACGCGATGTGCGATCGCTCGGGATCGATCCGCATGGTCGCTCCAAGTGAGCGATGGCGACCTTGTCGTTCGCTGATGATCAGCGCGCGTTGTAGGTGATCCGGTGGATCACATCCGCAGCATCGTCGCTCACCAGCAATGAACCATCCGGCAATTCCTGCACATCCACCGGCCGACCCCATGCGCGCCCTCCCTCGAGCCAGCCCTCCGCGAAGACCTCCGTTTCCACGGTGCCATCCGGCCGCGGCATTGCCACCACCACCCGGTAGCCGATCGGCTTGCTGCGGTTCCAACTGCCGTGCTCGGCAATGAAGATGGCCCCGCGGTAGCGTTCCGGGAACATCCCGCCCCGGTAGAAGCGCATCCCCAATGGCGCCACATGGGGGCCGAGCTTGGCCTTGGGCGGCACGAAATCACTGCAATGCCGGCCCTTGCCGAATTCCGGGTCCAAGGTGTCGCCCTGATGGCAGAACGGATAGCCGAAATGCTGCCCGGGCTTGGCTAGGCGGTTCAGCTCGCAACTGGGCATGTCGTCGCCCATCCAGTCACGCCCATTGTCCGAGAACCACAGCGAACTGTCCCGCGGATCCCAATCGAAGCCGACACTGTTGCGCACCCCGTGCGCCACGATCTCCGGGCCGGATCCATCCGTGCCGATGCGGGTGATGCTGGCGAAGATGCTGTCTTCGGACAGGCAGATGTTGCAGGGAGCACCCACGGGCACGTACAGGTGGCCGTCCGGTCCGAAGGCGATGAACTTCCAACCGTGGTGGGTCTCCTTCGGGAAGCCCGCATACACCGTGCGGGGTGCTGGTGGCGCGTCCAGGTGCGCATCGATGTCGTCCAGCGCCACGATGCGGCTCACAGCGGAGACGTAGAGCGTCCCCTCGCGCCAGGCCACGCCCACAGGCATTTGCAGCCCGCTGGCCACCACGATCACCGTGTCGGCCCGGCCGTTGCCGTCGCGATCGGGCATGGCATAGACGCACCCCTCATCATTGGATCCCGCGTACAGGATCCCGTTCGGGCTCCAGGCCATGGCACGCACCGTCCGCACCCCCTCGGCGAAGGTGCTCACCGTGAACCCGGCCGGCAGCTTGAGCCGCTCCGGTTTGGGACCACCGCCCAACACCGTGGGTTTGCACACCCCACCGCAGAGCAGCGGTGCCAGCAGCAGCAGAAAGGGGAGAGGGGAGAAGGTGTGTGAAAAGCGCATGCCCGAAAAGTACCCGAAACACGAACGGCCCCGATCGGGGCCGTTCGCTGCTGCGCTTGCGCGCGCTTCACTCCTTTGTCAGGATCAACTTGTCGTAGTGCTGCCTGCGCAGCTTGCCGCTGCTCTGGAAGAACCACTCCTTCAGGCCGTAATGGTAACCGCGGCGCAGCCCCGTGCGGTGTGCGCCGAGCATCTTCTTCCGGTCCGTCAGCTTCTGCAAGGCCCGCGTGACGAACTCTTCCAATTGGGGTTTCTTCACGGAAGGCTGGTGCACGGAGGCCCATTTGGTCACATGCGCAAGGATGTCCTCCTTGGGCAGCAACTGTCCGGTGGCCTTGATGGCACCGATCACGGCATTGTCCCATTCGTTCAGCGGGCGTTCCGGTCGAACGGGTTTTGGCGGTCGGCCCGGTCCGCGTTTGGGCTTCTTCGGAACCACCTCGCCTTTCCGCGGGCGTCCGGGACGGCGTTTCACCGTGCCGTCCGGCAACACGATGACGTTGGGTTTGGGGGCCTCTTTCGGCAACGCTGCTTCGCTGCGCTTCAACTCCTTCAGCGCGCGCCGCACCTGCTCCAGCTGGAACAACAGGCGTTTGCGCTCAGAGCGATAACGCGCGAGCAGGTCTTCGATGTCCTTTCGGTTCAAGCGTCTTTTTGCCATGTGTGACGAATGCGTAAATGAGGGGTTACTTCCGTCTCTGCGTGCCGAAGGTAGCTTTTTCGGTATGTTGGATACCGAACAATTGTCACACTACGCTGAACCGTGCCGGAATACCGACAGGGCGGTCGATCAAGGGGGCGGAACAGTGGTTCCTACTGCACATGCACGAACTGCGGATCGCCGCTTCCCGCGTTGAACGAGCCGATGGGATGTACCGGAAGCCCCGCCGACCGCAGGAGCGCTTCCAACGCGGCGGCGTGTGCAGGGGCGCATGCCACCAGGAGACCACCGTTCGTTTGCGGGTCGCTCAACACCATCATCCGGTCCATCGCGCCGGCGCCGGTGGTGCGTGGACCGATGGTCCGCCAATTGCGGAAGGAACCATCGGGATAACAGCCTGCGGAGAGATAGGTCAGCGCTTCGGGCACCACCGGCACTTTGCTGAACTCCAGCTCCGCGACCAGGCGGCCCCCGTCGCACATCTCGATCAGGTGGCCGCCCAGCCCGAACCCGGTGACGTCGGTAACGGCATGCACCCCATCGAGGTCCGCGAGCTGCGCCCCGAAACTGTTCAACCGCACCATCAGGTCCCGGCCGATGTGCGCATGCTCCGGACGCAGCAGCCCGCGCTTCTGCGCGGTGCTGAGGATGCCCGTGCCCAGCGGCTTCGTCAGGTACAGCACATCGCCCGGCCGTGCGGTGTTGTTGCGTTTGATCCCTTCGCGCCGCACAAGGCCGGTGACGGCAAGGCCGAAGAAGGGCTCCGGCGCATCGATGCTGTGGCCGCCGGCCAGCGGTATACCCGCTTCCTGGCATGTCGCGCGGCCGCCTTCCACCACCCGGTTCGCCACGGCCGTGCCCAGTTTCTCCACGGGCCAGCCAAGGATGGCCACGGCCATCAGCGGTGTTCCACCCATGGCGTACACATCGCTCAGCGCGTTCGCCGCCGCGATCCGGCCGAAATCACCCGGGTCGTCCACGATGGGGGAGAAGAAGTCGGTGGTGCTTACCAGGCATTGCCCATTGCCCAGTTCCATCACCGCTGCGTCATCGCGGGTCTCGTGCCCCACGAGCAAGCGGGGATCGGCGGCCACGCGCGCTGCTGACCGGAGGATCTCGTCCAGTTGGGCCGGGGCGATCTTGCAGCCGCAGCCGGCCCCATGGCTGTAAGCGGTAAGCCGTACAGGTTCTTCCATGCTCAAGTGTCGTGTGTGCGCATCAGGCGCGCGGCCAGGTCGTCCAACGCGCCCGCATCGGCCGCAAGGCGGTGCACGCGCGCTGGATCGCGGCCGCTGACGCCCCGTTCATAAGCCCGATCGTAGTAGTGCAGGGTGATCCGTGCCACGGTGGCCAGGTCGCCCGCTTCCAGGGCTTCCAAGGCGCTCTTGGCGTGCTGCGGTCCCAGGCGCTTGCGGATCCGTTCGATGGCCTCCGCCAACAGCTGGCGCGGATGGCGTCCGTAATCCTCCACCAGCCGCGCCACGCGCTGCTCCAGCGGCATCTCCACGAACCAGAGCGGTGCCGTCCGCATGGCCGCGTAGAACGCATCCGGCAGTTTGATGCGGCCGATCATCATGCTCTCGTCCTCCACCCAGACCGGCCGTCCCGCGTCGAGCCGCCGCAAGGCGTCCCAGAGCAGGTTCTCGAAGTGCTCGGTGGTGGGTTGCGGTGCTTCGCCGATGGCGCCGAAGCTCGACCCCTTGTGGTGGGCGAGCGCTTCCAGGTCCACCACCTGCGCGCCGCGCGCCCGGAGCAGGCCGAGCGTGGCCGTTTTGCCGGAACCGGTGGAACCGCCGAGCACGTGCAATCGCTGCGCTCCGGGGAAGGCGTCCAGCACGGTGCGCCGGAAGGCTTTGTAACCGCCGCGCAGGGTGCTCACGCCGCCGATGCCCGCCTTGTCGAACAGCCAGGCCATGCTGCCGCTGCGCTCACCGCCGCGCCAGCAGTACACCCGCAGCGGACCAGCCCCGGCCAGCGAGCGGGCCTCGTCCACGAAGCCGGCCATCTTCGGTCCCACGACCCGCAGCCCCTCGCGCACGGCGGCATCGCGGCCTTGCTGCTTGTACAGGGTGCCCACCACCGCCCGCTCCTCGTCCGTGAACATGGGCAGGCTCACCGCACCCGGCAGGTGCCCTTGGGCGTATTCCTGCGGCGAACGCACGTCCACCACCACCTGGTCGAGGGCCAGGAATTCCGTTGGCGGCAAGGCACGCACCATGGGCCAAAGGTCGTTCGTCCCGTCCTTCGGCGGAGACCGGCTTCTTCCCACCTTCGCGCCGGGAACACTGCGCACCACTGGTGCGTTCCTTTCACCATGCGCAACCTCTTCAAGTACCTCTTCCTCGGCTCGGTCGCCTGCAGCGACGGCCCACGGACCGCGGCCGTGCAGGCCCAGACCCCGCCCCCCCAGGACCTCTACAGCCTCACGGCGGTGGACATCAACGGGAAGCCCTTCGACCTGGGCCGGCTGAAGGGCACCAAGGTGATGGTGGTGAACACGGCCAGCGAATGCGGGTACACGCCACAGTACAAGCAGTTGCAGGAGCTCTACACCGCCTACAAGGACAAGGGGTTCACCATCATCGGCTTCCCGAGCAACGATTTCGGGGGGCAGGAGCCGGGCAGCGAGGCGGAGATCGCCACCTTCTGCGAGAAGAACTACGGGGTCTCTTTCCCGATGATGAGCAAGGTGAGCACCAAGGGTGATGCCATGCATCCGGTGTACCAGTGGCTTACCCGCAAGGACCGCAACGGTGCCATGGACAGCCAGGTGAAGTGGAACTTCCAGAAGTACCTGATCAATCCGGACGGCACGCTCCACAGCATGCTTCCGAGTTCTGCGGATCCCCTGTCCGACGAGGTGAAGAACTGGATCGAAGGGCGCAAGTGATGAGCAGCATCGTCGACATCCTGTGCATCACCGCGCATCCCGACGATGTGGAGATCTCCGCTGCCGGCACGGTGGTGAAGCATGTGCAGGCCGGCCGGCGCGTGGGTATCGTGGACCTGACCTCCGGAGAATTGGGCACGCGCGGGAACGCTGAACTGCGCCAACGCGAGGCGGAGGCGGCCCGCCAGGTGCTCGGGGCGCTCTTCCGCTATCAACTTGGCCTGCGCGACGGCTTCTTCCGGGCCGATGAGGAAAGCCTGATGCGGGTGGTGCGATCGGTGCGCCGCCACCGGCCCGCCGTGGTGATCACCAATGCGGTGCAGGACCGCCATCCCGACCATGGCCGGGCCGCTGCGCTGGTGGCCGAGGCCTGCTTCCTCAGTGGCCTGCGCAGGATCCATACCCACGATGAGGGAGCAAGCCAGCCGGAATGGCGGCCCCGCGCGGTCTACCACATGATCCAGGACCGCTGGATCGATCCCGATCTGGTGGTGGACACCACGGCTTTTTGGAGCACCAAGCAGGCCGCGCTGGCCTGTTTCAAGAGCCAGTTCCACGACCCGGACAGCACGGAACCGGTATCGCCGATCAGTGTGCCGGAGTTCATGCCAACGCTTGAAGGCCGTGACCGCGGCATGGGCCGGTTGATCGGCGCTGCTTTTGGCGAAGGGTTCACCGTGGCCCGCCCGCCCGGTGTGGACGACCTGCTGTCCCTGGGCTGAGGCGCTATTGCCCGCTCGCGTTCTTCCGCAGCAGCACAGCCTGCCCGCCCAGCACGCCGAACCCGCGGCCCGCGGCCACGAATCCACCGTCCGGCATCGGCGCGATGGCCTGCAGGCGGTCTTCCCGCAGCACGCCGTAGGTCCGCGTCCAAACCAGCGCCCCCTGCGCCGTGGTCCGGAGCACGAGGCCATCGCTGCGGCCCACGGACCCCCGTTCACCGGCGAGCAGCACATCGCCATTGGCGGCCTCCGTAAGGGCAAAGGCCGCGTGGCCCGTCAACGTATCGCCGTACACCCGGGTCCACAGCGTATCGCCGGAGGCCGTGAGCGCCATGGTGTACACCTGCCGCTGCTGTTCGCCTTCGGCGTTGCTGATGCCGCCGGGGATGCCGTCCGTCCAGCCGGCCCATTGGAATGTCCCGTCGGACCGCCGGATCACCGCACGTCCGTCGTCGTTCGCCGCGCCGCCCCAGGTCTGCCACCACTGTTCCGTGCCCGTCGCATCGGTGCGGAGCAGGTACACGTCCCGGTCCCCGCTGAAGGTGCTGGTGGAGCCCACGGAAACGATGCCCAAGCCATCCACCGCCAGCGCGTTCAGCCGCTGGTCCAGCTCCCCTCCGAAGGTCTGCGACCACTCCAGTGATCCGGTGGCGGAAAGACCCAGCAAGAGCCCGTCCGCGTCAGCGGCCCGGCGCGTTCCGCAGGCCAGCACGCGGCCATCCTGCAGCACGGTGAGGTCCAGCAGTTCCTCCGCCGTGCCCGGCGCATCGCTGGTCCAATCCCACAGCACCGTGCCGAACGGATCCAGCTTCACCATCCACGCATCTTGATCGCTGCGGCCCGTGGGGATGATGGATCCACAGATGAAGAGGCCGCCATCCGCCGCGGGAACGGCCGCCTGCGGGAAAACGGCACCGGACTGGGGAATGTCGGCGAAGGTGGGCGAGCCGCCCGTGAGCGACGTGCGCAACAGGCGCAGCAGATGGCCGGCGCCCTCGCGGTAATGGCGCAACGGCACTGTAAGCCCGGCCTGCGTGGGCAGCACCGCCACGGCCTCTTCGTAGCGCGAGGCCCCGTACTGGTTCTGGAAACCCTGCGCCCGTGCGGCAAAGGGGAGGGTGAGCACGCAGGCGATGGACAGGGGCCGCAACATGGCACGAAGCTAACCGCAGGTGCACCGCCTTCAGCCGGCACCGAGCAACCGGCGCATCAGTGCGCGCGCCTGCTGGAGGTCCTGCGCGTTCGGCCAGAAATGGGCGAAGGGGGCACGCGTTGCGCGAAGGAAGGCGACGAACTGCAGCAGTGCGGCCATGAGGTAGGCCAGGGATGCGGTGGCCGCAGCGCCGTGCGTGCCATGCCGGGCCACCGCCCACGGCCCCACCAGCACCGTGATCGCCATGCCGCAGCCCGAGGCCAGCATGTTCATGCGGCTGCGGCCGATGCCGCTGAAGTAGTGGCTGAAGGCCTGCGAGGCGGCCATGGCCAGGATGCCCGGTGCCAGGAGCAACAGGATGGGCCGCAGTCCGGTGACGTCCTTGCCGAAGGCCGCGGTGTACACGCTACCGGGGATCACCAGCAGGATGCACAGGGTGACGGTGGCGGCCGTGAGCGCGAGCTTCAGTGCGGTCAACGTGAGGCGCGTGCGTTCCTGCGGATCGCGTTCGTTGCTCACCTGGCTCAGCAGCACCAGCCCCAGGCTCCGGGGGGCCAGCCAGGCGCTTTCGGCGAGCTGGTTGCCCACGCTGTACACGCCGAGCATGGCCGTGCCCGCCAAGCGGTCCACCAGGGCGTAGGCAAAGCGGTAGTTCACCAGTTGCAGCGCGTTCGCCCCGGTGACCCAGAAGCCCTGGCGCATCAATCCGCGCAGGTCGGCCGGTGCATCCGGCGCATCGGCGCGCATCAGTTGCAATACGGCCCAGCCGCTCAGCAATGCCGTGGCCGAGAACGAGGCATACGCGGCGGCGATGTAGTCGTTGATGGACGCGGTGCCGCTGCGGGAGAGGGCGGCGAACACCACCAGGAGCAGCGTGCCCTGGAAGGCCGTGAGCAGGTTGTGCCGGGCGATGTGCTGCCGCCCGACAAGGATGGCAAAGTGTGCGGTGTAGAGGGCCTGCAGGAAGGTGAGGATGGCCACGTGCACCTCCGTGCCGGGCGGCACCAGCGGCACCGAGCGCAGCAGTGCATACCCGGCGAGCGCGCCCGCTGCCGCGCAGAGGTAGGCCGGCCGCAGCAGGCGGCGCGGGTCCGTACGGGGTACCAGGTACACCATGGCGCCCCCGATGAAGCCCGCCCCCAGCATCAGCAGGGTGATGCCGAGCACGATGAGGCTGATGGCGCCCAGCCCGGCGCCGCCCAGGACATGCCCCGCCAGCATCACCGTGAGGAGGTTCATCGCCGTGCTGTGCACGCGCGCCAGCACCGTGCCGGTGGCCTGCCTGATCATTCGTCCTCGTCGTCGCGTTCAATGGCCCGGTCGTCCGTGTTCCGCTTGGTGCGCGCGCTGCCTTTGGACGGTCTGCCTTCCGCCAGGGCCGCGCCGCCGCGCACACCGTCCACCAGGGTGATGCCGTCCACCGCGGTGATGCATCCGATGCCGCGCGACCAGGGGGATCCCTTGATGGCGCTGAAGGACCGCACCGGGGTCTGCTGGAACGCATCCGGCGTGAGCACGTCCACGCGCAGGAGCACCACTTCGCCATCGGGCGATGTGCGGTCGGCGGCCGGCCGGTACAGTACACCCGCATGCACAAAGGGGCTGCCGGCCGGGCGCGCATACCGCGCATCGGTCAGTACCGGGGACATGGCATGGGGCCGGTAGGGTCCGGTGAGCTGTTCGGCGTGGAACACGTGGAGGTCGTGATCGCCACCGGGATCCAGGGTGCCCATCAACCACCAGCGACCGTCATGGTGGAACAGGGTGGGGGCACGGAGCTCCACCGGCAGGAGCGTGCTGTGGAATTCGAGCGCGTCATTGCCGGCGTTCAGCGTGAACAGGTCGGTGCGGCCGGACCCCTGGCGTTCGCACACCACCCAGTATTGGTCCGCGTGGTGCACCAGGCAGGGGTAGGCCACAGGGCGGGTGTCCTCCAGCATGGTGCGCGAGCGTTTCAGCACGTTGTCGCGTTTCGGACGCAGCCGGCTGATCACCGCCGCACCGGTCACTCGGTCGCGTTTGGTGTAGAGCACGTTCAACTGCCCGTCCACCAGGTAGCCGAAGGGCGTGTTGCGCGCACTGCCCACGCTCGGTGCGGGAAGCCAGCGCGGGTTCAGGCTGGGACGCTCGTCCAGCAGGGCACTGATGGGCTGGTAGAGCACGCCGATGTTCCACTCGCGCCCATCCAGGGCTTCCCCCCGTGTGCTGCGCGCGGCGCGCGTTCGGCCATAGAAACGGAGGAACGCGCGGTTTTCCGGATACCGGCGTACGGGCGCGCTGGTGATGCAGGGCGTGCCTTGCGCCGCTTGCGCATTGCCGGCACGGATGCGCCGGCACACCTCGGCCATCCAACCGGTGCTGCCCATGATGGCCGTGTCCAAGGTGCGCGACAACGACCCCGGGTCCACCGCGAACCAGCCGTTCATCAGCACCGCACCTGCGTCCAGTCGTTCGGTGAGGCGTTGCAGCACTGCGCCGATCACGGGTGAACCGTCGTGCATTTCCCAAAAGCCCGGTGGCTGCCCGCGGTAGTGCGTGCTGTCCCCGTGGTGGTAGCTCCAGATCCCCAGTCGCGGCAGCTGCAGGATGTCGCCCTTCAGGATGCCGAAGCCGAAGCGGAGCAGTACATCCGGGGCATGGGCCTTGATCCGGTCCAGGTCAGCGGGGCTGAAGCGCTCGGTCGTTCCATCGCGTTGCGGTGTCACCGGCACGGTCGGCGCCTTCTGCACGGCCTCCGGCCAGGCATCGGGCGAGTAGGCCGGCACGCGCAGGAAATGCCGGCGATAGTGCAGGAAGAGGGCCATGCGCCACGGATGCCGCAACACACGTTGCACCAGGCCCGGCCGTAGCAGCGGTGGCGAGTTGCGCCTGGCCACCACCACCAGTTCCACGCCGGGCACCTCCAGCACCTTCCGCAGGCATTCCACCTCCCAGCGTTTGGGCGCGCGGTCGTCGCACAGGAGTCCGATCCGCAAGGGTTCAGCCATGGCTCTTGATCCGCTCATAGATACACCCGAAGGCCCTGCCGATCGCTTCGGGATCGCCCTTGCCCGCGATGCTGGCCCGGATCCGGTCCGGCGGGTAGCGTTCGGGGTGGTCCATCACGGTGCACATCGCCGCCGCCAAAGCGGCCGCATCGTCCACCGGGATCAGCAGGCCGTTCCCGTCCGTCACCATCTGCTCGGGCCCCCCGCAGCGCGTGGCGATCACGGGGCGGCCCAGGGCGAGCGCTTCACCGGTCACCACACTGAAGGTCTCCACCCGGCTGTTCACGATCACCGCCTGGGCTTCGGCCATGCGGGCGAGCACCGTGCTGTTGGCCACGCGCCCATGCCAGCGCACCGCATCCGCCAGGCCGAGCTCCGCCGCCAGCGCTTGCAGTCGCGCGCCGTCGGGGCCATCGCCGATCACGTCCAAGCGGGCCGCGGCATGTTCCCGGCGCACCTGCTTCAAGGCCTGCAGCACGCCGCTCACGTTCTTGATGCGGTCCACCAGGTCGGCCACCATCAGGAACCGGCCGGGCACGCCGGCCAGAGGCAGGGGCAGGCCCAATCCCGGGATCACGTTGGGCACCACGTCCGGTGCGGCATGCAGCCCCCGCTGGCGGATGGCTTCGCCCAGATGCCGGCTGACCGCCGTGAAGGCCGAGGCCCGGTGCGCCAGCCAGCGACTGAACCAGCGGAACACGGGGCTTTTCGCATCCCAACTGCCATCCATGTACTCACTGCTCTGCTCGCTGATCAGGAAAGGCACGCCCCAACGCCACCGGAGGCCAAGGGCCACCAGCGCGGGCCGCACCAGGATGTGGACATGCACCAGGTCCGGCCGCCCGCGTTCACGCTCCAGCCGCCGCAGGCCCTGCCGGTAGGCGCTCCGGTAACGGAACAGGTTGACCAGCTTCCGCCACGGGCCCCATACGGACCGGCTGGGCCGGTAGTAGCAACGCAGCTCCCAGGCACCGTCCGCTTCGCTCACCTCTTCCACCACGGGCTGTTCGGCACTGTCCAACGGCACCACGAACACCACGCTCACCCGGTGGTGCAGGGCCACCGCCAGCGTCTGCTTCCGCACGAAGTCGCCCAGCTGCGGATCGTTCCGGCCGGGGTACCACTTGGGAAGTACAAGGATGTGCATGCGCTGCCGACAAAGTAACGCGCACGGCGATGGCCGTTATATTTGCGCCCCCGAACCGCGGAGCAGCTTGTTCTTCGGTGAAGGGAACGCCGGTACAAGGCGTTGCATGGTGGATGTAGCTCAGTTGGTTAGAGCGTCGGATTGTGGTTCCGAAGGTCGCCGGTTCAAGCCCGGTCTTCCACCCGTGAACGAGGAGCGCCCGCAAGGGCGCTCTTCTGTTTTCGGGCTGACAGCTGTGTGTAGCGATGCGAGCGCGTGCAGCGGTCTACCCGGCGGGAAGTTCATCCCAGCGGGCATCCGCCAGGGTCGCCCACCCTTGGAACGAACGGGGCCGCCCCGAAAGAGGCGGCCCCGGATACGTCCTTGATCAGTGGCTCAGCGCAGCAGCGTGACATGCCCGGCCCATTTGCGGCCGTCCTGCATGGCGAAGACGAAGTAGTAGGTGCCGTCCGGCACACCGCTCGCCGTCCAGGTGTTGCGGTAATTGAGGCTCTCGAAGATGTTCTGGCCCCAACGGTTGTACACGCGCAGGTGGTTCCCGGGGAAGTACTGCGCGTTGCTGAACTCCAGCGCATCGTTGTAGCCGTCACCGTTCGGGCTGAACACGTTGGGGACGATCACGTCCGCCGGCGCCACGATGTAGCTGAGCTGCGTGCTGCTGCTGCAGCCGTCCGCGCCGGTCACCGTCAGGGTGATCAGGTATTCCCCGGGCTCATCAAAAGTGATGAGCGGGTTCTCCGCATTGCTGTTCGGCATGCCGTTGCCGAAGTCCCAGTCCCAGGCCACGATGTTGGTGCCATTGCCCACGGACTCATCCGTGAACTGGGCGGTGACGCCCAGCGGCTGGGGGGAGGGGGGCAGCACGCTCGCCTGGGCCAGCGGCCCGCTCGCGCTCACCACCACCTCGTCCGTGTAGGTGCAGCCGAAGTTGTCCGTGACGCTGAAGATGTAGGTGTTGCTGCCGGGGCTGGTGGGGGTGATAGTGCCCGTCTGCGGGTCGTTGGGGTCGGTCACGATGCCCGTTCCGCTCCAGAAGGCGGAGTCCAGCGTGGAAAGACCCAGGTCCGGCGTGTAGGTCGTCAGGTCCGGGAACAGCGACGGATCGAAGTTCAACCCCCAATCGCAGATGAAGCCGTTGTCGCTTCCCCACAGGTCCGTCACGTTCAGCGTCCACGTGCCGTTCAGCGGGCAGCCCTGCAGGGCGGACATGGGGAAGAGGCTTTCGTACGTGCCGGCGGGCAGCGGGCTGTTGCCGGAGTTGTCCACCCAGGTGCCGTTGGTGGCGGTGGGGCTCCAGCAGTAGTTGTAGCACACGCCCTGGATGTCCGGGGTGGCGTCGTTGTCCACCGGCTCGCCCAGGAAGGTGCCGCCGCCGCCCTGCTGGTGCAGGATCACGCTCTGGCCGTTGGGGCACACCAGCTGGATCACGATGTCGCCCATGAAGCTGTGCTCCATGTTCACGCACAGCGACTCGAAGAGGTTGATGTTGTTCAGCGTGGCACCGGGGGCGAACACGTTGTTGAACTCCAGCTGCGTGGTGAAGGTCTCGCCCACGTTGTCCGGCAGGAACACACCACCGCCCAGGTCGGAGTTGGGCAGGGCGTTCCACGTGGTGGGTGTCACATCACCGTACAGGTCCACCGGGTTGCCGATGCACACGCTGGTGTCCGCGCCCAGGTTGAACACCGGGGTGGTGCTCACCCGCACCGGCAGGTCGATGGTGTTCGTGTTGGTGCACTCGTTGTCGTCCGTCAGCGTGATCTGCACGATGTACTCGCCCGGCTCGGCGAACGCGTGCGACACGGTGGGGCCGCTGTTGTCCGTGCTGCCATCGTCGAAGTCCCAGGCGTAGCTCACGATGTTGTAGCCCTGCGCGGCGAAGGAGCCGGTGGCGTCGAACTGCACGGCCTCGCCCTGGCAGATCAGCGCGGGCGCGGCCTCGCTCATGGTGGCCACCGCCGTGGGGGGCTCGCACGGCGTGTAGCACAGGATGGTGGCGGCGAAGATGCCGGTGCCGCTGCTGTTCGAGGTCCACACCAGGGTGAGGCAGCCGCTGGTGTTGCCGAAGGAGGCGCTCACGATGCCCGGGCTGTTGGTGCCCGTGTAGGTGCCGATCACCGGCGCGTTGATGTCCGGGCCGTCGTAGATCACCAGGTTGTCGATGGGCTCGGGCCCTGCGGTGCTGCAGTCGAAGGTGATCCAGTTGAGCGTGATGGCCTGCCCTGGCTGGTCGCTGCAGATGGTGGTGGTGTAGCTCTCGTTGTCGCTGTACCCGCTGGCCCCTTCGCCACCGCTGTCCAGCAGGGCGCCCACGCAGGCGGAGATGCTGGGCTCGGTGATGGTGAACGCCTGTCCATGGGCCGTGCCGGTGGCGGCGCCGAACAGGATCAGTGCGGGAAGGATGCGCAGGGTCGTACGGATGTGCATGGTGCGATGGCGATGGCGTTCAGCCGATGGGTCCTTTGCATGACGCGCGGAGACCCCGCGGCGGTGCCCGGATGGAGGGCCGGCGAAAATAGGGGAGACCCCGGTGCTACACCGCGTCGTGCTTCTTGTTCTGGAGCGCGGTGTCCAGGGTCCACGGAACGCGCTGCACGAAGGGCCGCCGGCGCACCGGGCAGTCCGCCAGCTGGCAGATGGAGCAGGAGGCCTCCACGCAGGGGTCCATGTGGATGAAGAGCTCCGTGTCCCGCCCGCCTTTTTCGTTCAGCAGGTGGTCGATGGCGGCGATGGCATCGTGGCTCTGCTCCAGGGTCCAGTAGTAGGGCAGGGTCACGTGGCAGTCGATGTGCAGCGTGCGGCCGAAGGTGATCACGCGGAAGTTGTGGACGTCGATCCACGTGGGCACCCGGTGCTCCTCCAGCACCCGCACCAGCCCGTCCGCCACCGCCATGTCCGTTTCGTCCATGATGCCGCCCACGCTGCGCCGCACCATCCGCAGGCCCTGCACGATGATGAAGACCCCGAAGCCCAGGGCGAAGGCCCCGTCCAGCCACATCCGCCCGGTGAAGCGCACCAGCAGCAGCCCCACCAGCATGGCCCCCGTGCTCCAGGCATCGCTCATCAAGTGGATGCCACTGGCCTCCAGGGTCAGGGAGTGGCTGCGGCGCCCCCGCCCGCGCAGCACCAGGCCCATCAGCAGGTTGGCCCCGCCCGCGCCCACCACCAGCAGGATGCCTTCGTTGCTGGCATGCACCTCGTGCCCCGCCAGCAGGGCCTGCACCGCCCGCGCGATGATGATGCCGCCGGCGATCGCCACCAGGCTGCCCTCGGCCCCGGCGCTGATGAACTCCACCTTGCCGTGCCCGTATGGATGCTCCCGATCGCGCGGCTTGGCCGCCAGAAAGAGGCTGTACAGGGCGAACACGCCGGCCACCACGTTCACGATGCTCTCCAGCGCATCGCTCAGGATGGCGTTGCTGTGCGTGAGGTACCAGGCCAGGAACTTGGCAGCCATCAGCCCGGCGCCGATCGCCAGCACCCAGGCCTGCAGCCGGAGGTCGCCCCGCGTTGCCATGGGGCAAGGATAACCGCCGCTACCTTCGCTGCACATGACGGACGAACACAGGCACGTGCACCAGGCCCTGGCCGGGCTGGACCATGCCTTGGTGGAGGCCATGCTCGCGGCTGGTCGGGTGGTGGAGGTGCCTGCGGGCATGCAGCTGCTGCGAGAAGGCGCCTACGTGAAGGAACTCCCCCTGGTGGTGAGCGGTCTGCTGCGCGTGTACATGGGGCACGAGGACAAGGAGCTGCTGCTCTACTTCATCCAGCCGCGCGAAAGCTGCGTGATGAGCTTCTCCGCCCTGTTGGAGCGCATGCCCAGCCGGGTGAACGCCGTGGTGGAACAGCCGTCCACATTGCTGCTGCTGCCGGAGACCGCCCTGCGGGAATGGCTCCGTGCCTTCCCGGCCTTGAACGAGCTGTTCTTCCACCAGTACCGCGAGCGCTACGCGGACATGCTGCACACGGTGGAGCAGGTGGCCTTCGGCGACCTGCCCAGCCGCCTGCTGGATCACCTGCAGCGCTTGCGCACCGTGAACGGTACGGACCTGCTGGACGTGCGCCATGCCCGCCTGGCGCAGGAGCTGGGCAGCGCCCGCGAGGTGATCACCCGCACGCTGCGCAAGCTGGAGCGCGATGGCCGCATCCGGCAGGAGCCCGGCGGCATCCGCCTGCTGCGGTGACCGCGGTCACCGTTCCGTCGCCTGGCGCGCCGGCACCTTTGTGACATGCAGTTGCTGCCCCGGTCGAAATGGCTCCGCTTCGGGATCGTGTGCATCCTGTGCGTGGGCCTTGTCCTCGGCCTGGTCAAGCTGCTCCAACTCACGTCCTTCACACCAAACACCTCCGCACCATGAAAGCCAATATGGGAACCGTTGACCGCATCGTTCGTGCACTGCTCGCCGCCGTGTTCGCCTACCTCTACTTCAGTGGCACCGTTACCGGTACCGTGGGCTTGGTGCTCGTGGTCCTCGGCGGCGTCTTCCTGCTCACCTCGCTGATCTCCTTCTGTCCGCTGTACACGTTGGTGGGCTTCAGCACCTGCCCGGCGAAGAAGGCCTGAGGAGATACCACCAGCGCCTGTTGAAGCCCGCGACCGCCTGAAGGTCAGTGGGTCTTGGGTGGGCTTAGCCGTGCGGACAGGTGGGTGGCGCACACCGTGTGGCTGCCCGTGCCCGGCCGGTGTCGGTTACCTTCGCACACACCAACGGTATCCACCATGGATGTGCGATTGATCGAGGCGGCCAGCGAGATCGGGGCCGGAAAGCGGGGCGCCAGCATGGGCATGAGCGCCCTGCGCGTGGCCGCATGGAAGAACGGCAGCGACCTGTTCGGGCACGCGGAAGAGAGCATCCTGCGCGACGAGAACGACGTGCTCTACGAGGACGACCGTTCGCCCAACGCGCACCACATCGACGGCCTGATCCGCTTTGAATCGGATCTGGCGTTCGAGGTGTACAAGTTCCTGCGGAGCAACATCTTCCCCATGGTGATCGGAGGTGATCATTCAATTGCCGTGGGGTCCGTGTCCGGCACCAAAATGGCCTTCCCCACGGAGCGCCTGGGCGTGGTATGGATCGATGCCCATGCCGACCTCCACAGCCCCTGGACCACCCCCAGCGGCAACGTGCATGGCATGCCCCTTTCGTTGCTGATGCAGATCGAGAAGAAGGGCCGCAACAAGCCCCGGGTGTACACCATGGACACTTGGGACCGCTTGCGGAAGATCGGTATGAGCGGCCCGAAGCTGCTGCCCAGCGACCTGGTCTTCATCGCCCTGCGGGACTACGAACCCGAGGAGGAGGCCATCATCAAGGAGCACAACATCAAGGTGATCACCGTGGACCAGCTGCGCCAGCGCGGCGCCGCGGGCGTGGTGCAGGACACCCTGGCCTACCTGGCCGCTTGCGACAAGCTGCACATCAGCTTCGACGTGGACAGCCTCGATCCCTCGATCAGCGTGGGCACGGGCACCCCTGTGCCGCACGGGCTCAACCTGGAGGAGGCGCGCACCTTGCTCACCGGCTTCTGCAGCGAAGCGAAGACCGCCACGCTGGACGTGGTGGAGATCAACCCCGCCTTGGACACCGGCAACGCCATGGCCGAGGCGGTGCTCACCATCCTCGAACCGCTGTTCCCCATCCTGCGCAACCGTTGACCTCCCCAACGTGTCCGCCGCCGAACCCACACCCACCGCCCCGCACACCGCCGCCCGGCCCGCCCAAACGACCGGCGCCGTGATCCTCGTGCGCCCCACCGGGTTCGGCTACGATCCGGAGACCGCCGCGTCCAACGCCTTCCAGCGCGTACTGCCCGATGCGGACATCCGCCTGCGGGCCGCCACCGAGTTCGACGACCTGCTCGCCGCCCTGGACCACAGCGGCATCGATGCGCTGGTGCTGGACCCCGCGGATCCCGCCACACCCAACGCCGTTTTTCCCAACAACTGGTTCAGCACCCATGCCGATGGCAGCGTGGTGCTCTACCCCATGTGCACCCCGGGCCGCCGCCGCGAGCGCGATGCCCACCTGGACACCGTGCTACGGCGCGAGGGCTACACCGCAACGCGCGTCATCGACTTCACCGCGTTGGAACAGGAGGGCCGCTACCTGGAAGGCACCGGCAGCCTGGTGCTGGACCGCGCCAACGCCCGGGCCTACGCGTGCACCTCGCCCCGCACCACCCCCGGCGCCCTCAACCGCTGGTGCGCACGCATGGGCTACGAGCAGGTGCCCTTCCTGGCCACCATGGACGGCACCCTGGCCGGCCAGCCCGTGTACCACACCAACGTGGTGATGAGCGTGGGCGAAGGCTTCGCCGTGGTCTGCCTGGAGGCCTTGCCCTATCCGGTGGACCGCGACGACCTGTGGGCCGAGCTGGACCGCGCCGGCAAGGAGATCATCCCCATCACCCTGGCGCAGATGCACCGCTACGTGGGCAACATGCTGCAGCTGCGCGGCTCCCACGGCCCCTGCATCCTGCTCTCCGGCACGGCCTTCGAGGCCCTGCATCCGGACCAGCGCATCGCCCTGGAGCGCCACGCCCGCCTGATGCCCGTGGACGTGCCCGTGATCGAGGCCGTGGGCGGGGGCAGCGTCCGCTGCATGTTGGCGGAGAACTTCCTGGAGGGTTAGTTCCACGTTGTCGGTTGTCTGTTGTCCGTTGTCAGTACCGACAGCCGACAACCGCCAACCGACAACCACCAACTGACCACCGACAACTGACAACCCGCACCTTTGCGCCCCATGTTCCAGGACCGGCTCCACGCCCAACTCATCCCCGCCATCCAGGCCGCCTTCCGCGCTTCGTTCAATGCCGAGGTGCCCGCGGCCCTGCTCAGCTTCCAGCCCACGCGGCCCGAGTTCGAGGGCGACATCACCATCAACGTGTTCCCTTTCCTGAAGCTGAGCGGCAAGGGCCCGGAGCCCACCGCCACGGCCATCGGGGAGCACCTGCAGGCCCACCTGCCCATCGTGGAGCGCTTCAACGTGATCAAGGGCTTCCTCAACCTGGTGATCGCGGATGCCTACTGGAACGGATTCATGGCCGAAACGCAGGGCACGGACCTGCTGCTCCTGCCCGCCACGGGCCGCCGCATCATGGTGGAGTACGCCAGCCCCAACACCAACAAGCCCCTGCACCTGGGGCACCTGCGCAACATCTTCCTCGGCTACAGCGTCAGCCGCATCCTGCAGGCCGCCGGCAACGAGGTAGTGAAGGTGCAGGTGATCAATGACCGCGGCATCCACATCTGCAAGAGCATGGTGGCTTGGCAGAAGTTCGGCAACGGCGAAACGCCCCAAAGCAGCGGCCTCAAGGGCGACAAGCTGGCCGGCAAGTACTACGTGGCCTTCGACACGGTCTTCCGCGCCGAGGTGGAGCAACTCGTGGCCGCCGGCACCCCAAAGGAGCAGGCCGAGAAGCAGGCGCCCATCCTGCTGGAGGCCCAGGAGATGCTGCGCCAATGGGAGGCCAACGACCCCGCCGTGCGCGCCCTCTGGGAGCAGATGAACGGCTGGGTGTACGACGGTTTCAACGCCACCTACACCCGCCTGGGGGTCGACTTCGACCGCAACTACTACGAGAGCCAGACCTACGTGCTGGGCAAGCAGGACGTGCTGGAGGGCTTGAAGAAGGGCGTTTTCTACGAGAAGGACGGCGCCGTGTGGGTGGACAACACTGCCGAGGGGCTGGACGAGAAGGTGCTGCTGCGCCGCGACGGCACCAGCGTGTACATGACGCAGGACATCGGCACGGCCATCAAGCGCTTCGAGGAGTTCCCGGGCCTCAGCAAGCTCATCTACACCGTGGGCAACGAGCAGGACTACCACTTCAAGGTCCTGTTCATCATCCTGAAGAAGCTGGGCTTCGCCTGGGCCAATGAGCTCTTCCACCTGAGCTACGGCATGGTGGACCTGCCCAGCGGCAAGATGAAGAGCCGCGAAGGCACCGTGGTGGATGCGGACGACCTGATCGATGAAGTGGTGGGCGAGGCCCGCGCCACCGGCGAACAGCTCAGCAAGCTGGAGGACTTCACCGCCGAGGAGAAGAACGCCCTGTTCGAGATGATCGGCCTGGCCGCGCTGAAGTACTTCCTCCTGAAAGTGGACCCGAAGAAGCGCATGCTCTTCGACCCCGCCGCCAGCATCGACCTGCAGGGCCACACCGGCCCCTTCATCCAGTACACCTACGCCCGCATCCGCAGCCTGTTGCGCAAGGCTGGGGAGTTGTCCGTTGTCGGTTCACCGATGTCAGGCACCGACGGACAACCGCCAACCGACAACCGCCAACTGCTTCCTGAGGAAAAATCGGTGATCAAGCTCCTGCACCACTATCCCGCCGTGCTGAACGATGCGGCCACCAAGCTGGAGCCTAGCGCGCTGGCCAACCATGCCTACGAGGTGGTGAAGGCCTACAACACCTTCTACCAGAACGTGCCCGTGCTCAAAGAGGAGGATGCCGCCAAGCGCGCCTTCCGCCTGGCTCTCAGCAACGCCGTGGCCGACGCCACCAAGAAGGCGATGTGGTGTTTAGGTATTGAGGTGCCCGAGCGGATGTAGCGCGGGGGCGGGGCAGGGGGCAAAGGACCGCCTGAGCACCACCCGTGCATGGCCGAGCGTTGGGAGAGCATACAGGACCCATGGGGGGCGAACGCCCTAACTTTGTGTGGTGCTCAAAGACCTCATCAATAGCAACCGTGCCGCTTTCGGAGCACTGCTGGCCGAGAACCACGTCAGTCGGCTCTATGCCTTCGGCAGCAGCGTCCATGGTCCCTTCAAGCCGGATAGCGACGTGGATGTGCTCGTGGAAGTAGATGCCCCGGACGACCAGGCCGGACGCATGCTGATCAACGTGTGGAACGGACTGGAGGATCTCTTTCAGCGCCCGGTGGACCTGCTTACCGAAAGCAGCCTGCGCAATCCTTACCTCCGTGCGGAAGTGGAGCGCACAAAACTGCTGATCTACGATGGATCGAAGCGCCAAGTATTGGTCTGACATCCTTACGGCCATCATTGAGATCGAAGGCTTCGTCGCCGGCATCGACTCGCTCAACGCTTATGTACGCGACACCAAGACCAAACGTGCCGTGGAGCGCGGACTGGCCATCATCGGCGAGGCCATGGGCATGCTCACCAAGCAGCGCCCTGACCTGAAGGTGGAAAGTGCGCGGGCCATCGTGGGCATGCGGAACCGGTTGATCCACTCCTACGATAATGTGGATGACAAGATCGTGTGGGAGGTGGTGCGCAACCATTTACCCGCGCTGAAAGCCGAAGCACAGGCGCACCTGCCGTAATGTTACTCCCGACCGGCGCTCGGCTGCCCCCAACCGGCGCTCGGCTGCGCCGAGTGCCCACTTCGCCATCCGCCTCCTTGCTCCGCCGAAGCGCAGCGCGAAGGCGTTGCGGCGGTTTCCACAACGCTCATGCATCGAACATACGCAACGGGCTCTCCGGATGCGCACTGCTCCATACGGAACGCTTGGGGCTGCCAGGACTGGGGTGGGGGAGTTGCCGGAGACCGCCAGCGGCGGCCAGGCTTGCGCGGCACTCGGCAGACCTCTGACGCATGTATGAAGCCAAGCGCCGGCTCATTGGGTAGGCGAGCACGGGCTGGGGATGTATCTTGGCAGCATGAAGACCCGCTTGGTGCTGACGATGGATGCGAAGCGCGTGGCCAAGCTGCGCGCCTTGAGCCGCCGCCGCAAGATCAGTGTGGCTGCATTGGTGGAGGACCTCACCGACCGCATCGATGCCAAGGACGAGGCTGCAGGCACTGACTGGGTGGAAGGCTTGCGCGGGGTCATCACCGGAAAGATCTCCAAGGCTGATCGGGAGAAGGATCCCCGACTGGCCAAGATCATGGGCCGCTGATCCCTGCCATGCGCCTTTTCCTGGACACCAACATCCTGATCGACCTGCTCGATAGCGAGCGGCCCCATCACGAAGCCAGCACGGAACTGATGCGCGCCTTGCAACGGGGCCAGGTGCGTGCCTGCATCTCGGCCATCTCCATCGTCAACGCCATTTATGTCCTGCGCAAGGCGATGCCGGGCAAGGTGATAGCGCGGCACCTGCTGCGCATGCTGGACACCGTGGAGTTGAGCCGGCTGGATGTGCAGGACATGCGCGCCGCCCTCGCCAGTGACTGGCCCGATCTGGAGGATGCGATCCAGCACCGTTCCGCGTTGGCATCAGGCCAGGTGGATGCCATCGTTTCGCATGATGCCGACATGAAGCGACATGCGGAGCTGCCGGTGCTCAGTCCACGCCAGGTCTTGCAACGCCTGGCCCGCTGACGCAAGCGGTACTTGAACCTGTAGGGGAACTTGGGCCACAATGACGGCTGGGGTGGGGCAGTTGCTGGAGACTTTCAGCGGCGGCCAGGCTTGCACGGCACTCGGCAGACCCCTGACGCATGTATCAAGCCAAGCGCCGGTTCATCGGGGACCCGAGAGCGGGTGGGGGCCTTGGGGAAGCTTACAGGGGCTTATTGAGTAATGCGTACAACGCTCCAGTTACTGAAGCTGCTATCACGCGCATCCCAGTCAACCGAACCGTCGAACCGTGTTCCTCCGGATGCGCACTGCTACATACGGAACGCTTGGTGCTGCCAGGAACGGGGTGGGGGAGTTGCCAGAGACCGCCAGAGGCTGCCGGGCTTGCACGGCACTCGGCAGACCCCTGACGCATGTATGAAGCCGAGCGCCGGTTTATCGGGGACCCGAGCGCGGGTTGGGGCCAAGCGCCGGCTCATCGGGCACCCGAGCGTGGGTTGGAGTCCCTCTAGAACCTCGCGCTTCAGCCGAGCGTGGGATGGGTTGGGGTCCCGCTCGTGCGCACCCTGCGCACGAGCGCAGGACGCTCGCGCGATTCAGGGACTAACGACAATTGTGCTATGATATATCTGCTCTAGCTGTTCCTTTGACACTGCAATGTCATGCAGGAGAGTATCCTGCTTAGTCACATAGTAGTAGCTACAGGCCACAAGGAAAGCGCTTTCCGGCCAATCCTGGAAAGAGTGCCCCCAGACTCTTCGATATACGCTGTCGTTATGATGGACAAAGAGCGCTTCAAAATTCTCGGGCGTGGAGAAGTGCATAGGAGAAGTCTTGCATGCACTAAGGTGGGTGTTGCTATCAACTTCATGGATGCGCTGCGCATCTGATTGACGCCACACAGACCAAGCGAGGACAATGTTCGCAACAATGGACAAGGCGAACGCCACTCGTATCGGGTTGGACATGGCTCTAGTTCTTTTTCAACTTCCCCAACCGGCGCTCGGTTGCGCCGAGTGCCCCCTTTCGCCAACCGCCTCTGGCGGTTCCAAAATGTTCATGCTTCCAACATACGCATCGGGCTCGCTGTATCCGCCGTTTCACGGACCGCACCACACGCGCGCTGCCCAGCCCTTCGCTACTTCCGGGTCCGCTTCCATGTGCTGTACCGTACGGTGATGGGGGGGCGGCTCTTGTCTACCTCGCGCAGGGGCTCACACGGCTCCAAGGTGGCCTGCAGCTCGGCCGGCAGGGCCTGGTACAGGCGGGTGCCTTCGGTCTTCCAGGCGAGCATCTCGTCGCTCACGTCCTTCACCACCCGGGCCGGGTTGCCCACGATCACCCTGCGCGGCTCCCAAATGCTGCCTTCGGGCAGGAAGCTGAGGGCCCCCACGATGCAGCCTTCGCCCAGCTGCACGTCGTCCATCAGCACCGCGTTCATGCCCACCAGGCAGTTGGCGCCGATGGTGGCCCCGTGGATGATGGCGCCGTGGCCGATGTGCGCGCCCGGGTGCAGCACCACCTTCACCCCAGGGAACATGTGGATGGTGCAGTTCTCCTGCACGTTGCACCCGTCCTTCACCACGATCTCGCCCCAGTCGCCGCGGAGGGCCGCGCCGGGGCCGATGTACACGTGGGCCCCGATGACCACGTTGCCGGTAACGGCGGCCTGGGGGTGCACGAAGGCCGTGGGGTGCACCACGGGCCGGTATCCGTTGAAGGCGTAGAACATGGGGGCAGGCCCGCGCGCTGTTGCGCCACGGCGCTGAGGGGCAAAGGTGCGCAGGAAGGGGACCCGGCGGGGGGAGGGGGTAAGCTCAGGTTAACATTGGGTTAAGGATGGCCACCATCCATCCCGGAAAAAAGGAGGCGTCTACCTTCGCCGCGCCGAAGGGCCGGAAGGCCTGCCAGCAACGCCAAACGCTCCCGACCGCCCATGATCTTCGAATCGTTCTTCCGGCTCTTCAAGCCGCGCGACCGCGTGTTCTTCTACCACTTCGAGGCCAGCGCGGCCAACGTGCGCAAGATGAGCGAGGACCTGATGGCCCTGATGGCCACCGACCCCGGCAGCCAGCGCAACGCCATCCTGGAGCGGTTGGAGCTGCAGGAGCGCGCGAATGATGACCTGACACACACCATCTTCACGGACCTGGCCCGCAACTTCATCACCCCGATCGACCGGGAGGACATCCACGCGCTGGCCACCAGCCTGGACGATGTGGCGGACTTCATCCTGGCCAGCGCCAAGAACGTGGACCTGTTCCGCATCGACAAGCCGGACGAGACCTGCAAGGAGCTGGCCCGCCTGGTGAACCAGGGCGCCATCATCGTGCAGCTGGCCGTGCAGAACCTGCGCGAACTGCACAAGGTGGGCGACACCCACCACCAGTTCGTGGTGGACATCAACAGCATGGAGAACGAGGCCGACTCGGTGTACGACAAGGCCCTCGAGCGCCTCTTCGCCACGGAGAAGGACGCCATCGAGCTGATCAAGAAGCGTGACCTCTACAGCACCCTGGAACTTGCCACCGACAAGTGCGAGGACGTGGCCAACGTGCTGGAGTCCATCATGCTGAAGTACGCGTGAGCGCATGACCACGCTGCTGATCGCCATCATCGTGCTGGCGTTGGTGTTCGACTACATCAACGGCTTTCACGACGCGGCCAACTCCATCGCCACCATCGTGAGCACCAAGGTGCTCACGCCCTTCCAGGCGGTGCTGTGGGCGGCCCTCTTCAACTTCGTGGCCTTCTTCATCTTCAAGGACCATGCGGTGGCCAACACCATCAGCAAAACGGTCCACAAGGAGTTCATCACCCTGCCGGTGATCCTCAGCGGTCTCATCGCCGCCATCATCTGGAACCTGCTCACCTGGTGGTACGGCATCCCGTCCTCCAGTTCCCACACGCTCATCGGCGGCTTCGCCGGTGCCGCCATCGCCCATGCCATGGTGGTCACCGACGGGTTCACCCTGGGCGATGTGGTGGAGAAGGACAAGATCCTGAAGACCGTCGCCTTCATCTTCCTGGCCCCGCTGGTGGGCATGCTCGTCAGCATGTTCATCACCCTGGTCACCCTGGTGGAGACCACCTGGTACCGTGTCACCCTGATCATCCTGGTGGCCATCGGCACTTGGTTCCTCTTCGGCTCCCTGCAGGAGGGCAAGCTGGAGGAGAACCTGGGCAAGTACTGGAAGGTGGAGGACCTGAAGAAGGCGGCCGAGGAGGATGCCTCCAAGCAGGCGGACTATGTGGCGGCCAAGGCCAAGCTGGACGAGGCCACACCCCTGCTGGCCATGTACCCCAAGCTGGGCGGTGCCGGTGTGGCCGCCCGCATCCAGAGCGAGGTGGACCCCAAGGTGGACGTGGAAAAGCTCGGCAAGGACCTCAACAAGGCCGACAACACCTGGATCCGCGTGGGCATCATGGCCATCGCGCTGCTCTTCATCCTGGTGTACCTCTACGTGGAGCGCGTGCGCACCCCGAACGCCTTCAGCATGTCCAACATGTTCAAGCGCCTGCAGCTGGTGTCCAGCGCGGCCTTCAGCATCGGCCACGGCGGCAACGACGCGCAGAAGGTGATGGGCATCATCACCGCGGCGCTGATCGCGGGCGGCCAGATCACGGACATCAAGGAGATGCCCACCTGGGTGCCGCTGGCGTGCTACGCGGCCATCGGCCTGGGCACCCTGAGCGGTGGCTGGAAGATCGTGAAGACCATGGGCACCCGCATCACCAAGGTGACCCCGCTGGAAGGCGTGTGCGCCGAGAGCGCCGGGGCCATGACGCTGTACCTCACCGAGCAGATGGGCATCCCCGTGAGCACCACGCACACCATCACCGGCAGCATCATCGGGGTGGGGGCCACCAAGCGCACCAGTGCCGTGCGCTGGGGCGTCACCGTGCGCCTGCTCTGGGCCTGGATCATCACCATCCCGGTGAGCGCCCTGCTGGCCGGCCTGGCCTACTGGGTGTGCGGGCTCTTCGGGTTGCAGTGAGCCTGCCTCCATCAGAGGCCCTGTGCCACTGAGCTTCCTCGTTGGGGATCCGGCTGCTGCGCATTCCTCCGTGTCTCCGTGTGCGCCTCTCCGGGCTTGTTCTCCTGTGTGTGCATTCTCCAGCAGCTACGCATTCCTCCGTGCCTCTGGGCCTCCGTGTGCGCCAATCCAGGCTTGAACTACTGTCTGCGCATTCTCAGGTCGCCAAAGCGCCACGCGCCCTTACTTCGCAGGCACCATGGGCATCCTGCTGAACGACGCCGGTCACTGGCGCGCCTTGTTACCGCTCACCTTCACGCGCCCCATAGGCGGCCTGCGCCCCGGCATCCTCACCCTCACCGAGCGCTGGCACCTGCTCACGGCCCTGCCCGTGGCCCACACCACGGAGGCCTACCTGAGCGCCCGCTATCCCGGCCTGAAGGGCGAGAGCATCCGCGATGTGGACGCCTCGATCTTCCCGGACCCGGCCCTGGCGGACGCCGTGCTGGACCTGGAAGTGGGGGAGGTGCTCGTGCGGGATGGTCGCGCGCTGGCCTTCCACCGCTCCGGCCTGGAGCCCCTGGCACCGAGTGAATGGGACGCGCCCTCGGCCTTCTGGCGGCGCCGCACATGGGATGCGCCCACGGTGGCCTACACGCGCCCCTGGCACCTGTTCCAGCACGCGGCCCACGCCATCGCGCAGGACTTCGCGCTGGTGACGGCCGGCCGGCACAGCCAGCCCCTGAGCCCCACCGTGCGGGTGATCGGTGACCCGGCGCTGGTCTTTCTGGAGGAAGGGGCCGTGGTGGAGGCCAGCGTGCTCAACACCAAGGGCGGGCCCATCTTCATTGGCCGTGGTGCCGAGGTGATGGAGGGCTGCCTGCTGCGCGGTCCGCTGGCCATTGGCGCCGGGGCCCAGCTGAAGATGGGGGCCAAAGTGTACGGCCCCAGCGTGTTCGGCCCGGAATGCCGGGTGGGGGGCGAGGTGAACAACAGCGTGATCCTCGGCTACAGCAACAAGGGCCACGATGGTTTCCTGGGCAACAGCGTGCTGGGGGAGTGGTGCAACCTGGGCGCCGACACCAACAACAGCAACCTGAAGAACACCTACGGCGAGGTGAGCGTGCACAGCTATGCCGAGGACGAGGCGGTGCCCACGGGCCTGCAGTTCTGCGGGCTCATCATGGGCGACCACAGCAAGAGCGGCATCAACACCATGTTCAACACCGGCACGGTGGTGGGGGTCAGCGCCAACATCTTCGGGGGCGGCTTCCCGCCGAAGTACATCCCCTCCTTCGCGTGGGGCGGGGGCGACGACTTCGACACCTACGACCTGGAAAAAGCCCTGGGCACAGCGCGCCGCGTGATGGAGCGCCGGCACGTACCCCTGACACCTGCGGACGAGGCCATCCTGCGCGAGGTCTTCCGCATGGAGCAGGACGACCGGGGCTGACAGCTTTGCAGTCCGGTGGCACGGGGCACGGTGCTTGGCCCAGGGTGCTCCGTGTTGAAAAGAAGCGTCCGGAGCCCTTTGTGGAGGGAGATACCTTTCGCCGGGCGTCACCTTGGCACACGCCAACGCCCCGCCGGCGCACCGGCACCATTCGCATGAACGAACGTCCCTTCCCCGAGACCGCCTTGTTCTCCTCCGAGCAGATCGAGAACGAAACGGAGCTTATCCCCCTGATCACCGCCGAGGATGAGGAGCAGATGAACGCGGAGAGCACCCCGCCGGAACTCCCCATCCTGCCCCTGCGCAACACCGTGCTCTTTCCGGGCGTGGTCATCCCCATCACCGTGGGCCGCGACCGCAGCATCCGCCTGATCCAGGAGGTGTACCGCGGCAACAAGACCCTCGGCGTGGTGAGCCAGAAGGACTCCGCCATCGAGGATCCCCGCCCGGACGACCTGAACCGCATCGGCACCATCGCCACCATCATCCGCATGCTGCGCATGCCGGACGGCAGCACCACGGCCATCATCCAGGGCAAGAAGCGCTTCGAGATCCTGGAGATGGTGCGCACCGACCCCTTCTACACCGCCCGGGTGAAGGAGTTCACCGAGGTGCGGCCGGACAAGGGCGACAAGGAGTTCCTGGCCCTGGTGAGCTCCCTGAAGGACCTGGCCATCAACATCATCAAGGCCAGCCCGAACATCCCCACCGAGGCGGGCTTCGCCATCAAGAACATCGACTCGCCCAGCTTCCTGGTGAACTTCATCAGCAGCAACATGAACGCGGAGGTGGCCGAGAAGCAGAAGATGCTCGAGGTGGCCGACCTGCGCGAGCGGGCCAACCTGCTGCTGGCGCACCTCACCAAGGAGCTCCAGCTGCTGGAGATGAAGAACGAGATCCAGAGCAAGGTGCGGAGCGAGGTGGACCGCCAGCAGCGCGAGTACTTCCTGCACCAGCAGATCAAGACCATCCAGGACGAGCTGGGAGGCAACCCCATCGAGCAGGAGATCGAGGAGATGCGGCGCAAGGCCGAGAAGAAAAAGTGGAGCGCCAAGGTGGGGGAGACCTTCGAGAAGGAGCTCACCAAGCTGCAGCGCATGAACCCGGCCGGGGCCGAGTTCAGCGTGCAGTACAACTACGTGCAACTGCTGCTGGAACTGCCCTGGGGGGAGTACAGCGAGGACAACTTCGACCTGAAGCACGCCGCCCGCATCCTGGAGCGCGACCACTTCGGGCTGGAGAAGGTGAAGGAGCGCATCATCGAGCACCTGGCCGTGCTGAAGCTGAAGGGCGACATGAAGGCCCCGATCATCCTGCTCTACGGTCCTCCCGGCGTGGGCAAGACCAGCCTGGGCAAGAGCATCGCCGAGGCGCTCGGCCGCAAGTACGTGCGCATGAGCCTGGGCGGCCTGCATGACGAGGCGGAGATCCGCGGCCACCGCAAGACTTACATCGGCGCCATGCCCGGCCGCCTGATGCAGAACCTGAAGAAGGCCGGCACCAGCAACCCGCTCTTCGTGCTGGACGAGATCGACAAGGTGAGCCGCAGCGCCCAGGGCGACCCCGCGAGCGCCCTGCTCGAGGTGCTCGATCCGGAGCAGAACCACGCCTTCCACGACAACTTCGTGGAGATCGAGTTCGACCTGAGCCGCGTGATGTTCGTGGCCACCGCCAACAGCCTCAGCACCATCCATCCCGCCCTGCGCGACCGCATGGAGGTGATCGAGGTGAACGGCTACACGATGGAGGAGAAGCTGGAGATCGCCAAGCGCCACCTGCTGCCCAAGCAGTACAAGGAGAACGGCATCAAGCCAAAACAGCTGAAGCTGGGCGCCGGCGTGCTGGAGGCCATCGTGGACAACTACACCGACGAGAGCGGGGTGCGCACCCTGGAAAAGCGCCTGGCCAAGCTGGTGCGCTACCGCGCCAAGCAGATCGCCCTGCGCCAGAAGCACGAGATCACCATCAGCGTGGACGAGCTGCCGAAGATCTTCGGCCCCAGCCACGTGCGCGACAAGTACCAGGGCAACGACGTGGCCGGCGTGGTCACCGGACTGGCCTGGACGCCCACCGGCGGCGACATCCTCTTCCTGGAGACCAGCATCACCAAGGGCGAAGGCAAGCTCACGCTCACCGGCAGCCTCGGCGATGTGATGAAGGAGAGCGCCATGCTGGCGCTGGAGTACCTGAAGGCCCACAGCGACATTATCGGGCTGGAGCAGGAGGTGTTCAAGCGCTGGAACGTGCACCTGCACGTGCCCGAAGGCGCCACCCCGAAGGACGGCCCATCAGCGGGCATTGCCATGCTCACCAGCATCGCCAGTGCCTTCACCCAGCAGAAGGTGCGCAAGGCCGTGGCCATGACCGGCGAGATCACCCTGCGCGGCAAGGTGCTGCCCGTGGGCGGCATCAAGGAGAAGATCCTCGCCGCCAAGCGCGCCGGCATCAAGGAGATCATCCTCAGCGCCGACAACCGCAAGGACATCGAGGACATCGATGCGCGCTACCTGAAGGGACTGAAGTTCACCTACGTCACCGAGATGATCGACGTGGTGCGGCATGCGCTCCTGAAGGAGAAGGTGGAGCACGCGCTGCAGGTGGCGTAAGGGACGGCGGGCGCTGTTAAGCCAACGTTTCCATCAGGGGCCGATCCTTCCTGAAAAGGTAACATTGGGATCAGATGCCGTTGATCTATTCGCGGCGCCAAACGCTCATTCCATGTTGCTTTCATTCCGGCGCGCCATCGGTGCGTGCCTTGTCGGCGTATGCGCCCTGGGGGTGCATGCCCAATCCTCGCCCACGACGGTCAAGTTCGATCGTCGGAAAGGGGTGGTCATTGAGAAGGACAGCACCTTCAAGATGACCATCCGGTTCCGCATGCAGAACCGTTTCGCACTCTTGAGCGAGGACGGGGACGACTTGGGGCCCACGGGCTCCGACATCCGCATCCGGCGCACACGCCTGCGCTTTGATGGCTTCGTGCTCAGCCCCAAGCTGCAGTACAAGATCCAGCTCGGGTTCTCCAAGGCCGACCTGGACCTGGTGGAGACCACCACGGCACAACCCATCCGTGATGCCATCGTGTACTACAACCCGGACGCGCATTGGAGCTTCGGCTTCGGGCAGTCCAAGCTGCCGGGCAACCGCCAGCGCGTGGTGAGCTCCGGGGCCCTGCAGTTGCCGGACCGCTCCATCGTGAACGGCCTGTTCACCCTTGACCGCGACATGGGCTTCTTCGCCAATTGGACCAACCACAACGAGCACCACGAACTGCAGGTGAAGGCGGCGATCACCACCGGTGAGGGACGCAACGCCAATCCCAACGATGAAGGGCTGTGCTACACCGGCCGTGTGGAGTGGCTGCCGCTGGGCACCTTCGCCAACGAGGGCGATTACTTCGAAGGCGACCTGGAGCGTGAGCCGAAGCCCAAAGTGAGCCTGGCCGCAGGCTACAGCACCAACCAGGATGCACGCCGGGCCGGGGGGCAGCTGGGCGAGTTCTTCCCCGGCACCGACGAGCGCACGTTGAACGTGTTCATCGCCGACGCCCTGTTCAAGCACCGCGGCTGGGCGCTCACCACGGAATACTGCCAGCGCGAGGTGGTGGGCGAACCGCTGGTGGAGGAGGAGAGCGGTACCGTGCTGGCCTACGAAGGCTGGGGCTGGAACACGCAGCTAAGCCGCATGGTGGGCAAGGTGGGCTATGAACTGGTGGGCCGCTACAGCCTGGTGCGCCCGGGCAAGCGCATCGCCGACATCCAGACGGCGCGGGAGGAGGCCTGGGTGGGCTGCACCCGGTACATCAACCACCACCGCGTGAAGGTGCAGGGTGCCCTGAGCTATGCCTGGCGCGATGGCCACGCCGCGTTCGACCAGCCGAACACGCGCTGGGGCCTCTGGTTCCAGATGGAGCTCGGGATCTGAGCGCTCAGCTCAGCGGCTCCAAGGCCTCGTGCGATGCGGGCGGTACGGCCACCGGTCCCACGGGCACCTCGGTGCCGCGGTTCCAGTTGAACACGGTGGCCTGCCGTTGGTCCCTGGCGAAGCGCAGGGCATTGCCGATATCGGTGAAGTGGCGACCGCTGCTCCAGCGCACCTTGCCCGTGGCCGGGTCCTTGCGCCCGGTCACCATGCCGTCATGCTGCAACGCATGCTCCAGCACGGGCTGCAGCTCATGCAGTTCCACGTCGTCCGCTTCCACCCGGTAGGGGGCCACGATGCCGTCGTACACGTGCGAATCTCCGATCACATCGTAGCAGAAATGGCCCTTGCGCGCGGCCAGCGCGCGCAGGCGGTCGATCAGCAGGGTGGTGGCGCGGCCGCTCATGGGAGGGCGAAAATGCCGCTGACCGGAACCGCCCACGCCGCGCTCCCAACGCAAGGCATCAACAGGTGATCGTTATCAGCCGTGAGGGAAGAGGGCGGGGCCAATCTGCGCTTGTTCCATGGCGGGGCTTCGTGACCCACCTTTTCTTGATCAGGTGTTGAAGGTCCGGTGCAGTTGGCTTGACAGGCAAGCGGCGATGCGCGGACCGGCCTGATCATCGCGCTCCACGGTCGCCTTCATCCCGGTCACCGGATCGCTCATGCATCGGTGACGGATGCGCATATCCACGGTTTTCCGGTATTGCCGGACAGCACCGCCCCGAGCACCTTGGCCCTCACAAAAGCCAATGCTCGCGGCCTATGTAACCTAGGCCACACACCACTTCCCGACCAAAACAGATCAACACCATGAAACACACGGAAACACAGCTTATCCGGGTCCGGTCGCTCGGTCAGCTATCGCTGCTACTGGCGCTTTCCGCCGGTACCTGCGCAGCGCAGGTCTGGGCACCGCAATCCACATTCGGGACCCAGGGCGTTCACGACTACGACAGCCATGTGGGGGATGATGTTGCCTACGACCATGTGATGATGCCGGATGGGAGGCTCCTGCTGGCCGGTGGCGGCTGGTGGACCGGGTGCAACTGCAATCACATCACGCTGGGTGTCATCGACACGTTGTGTGGGAAGCCCGATGCCACCTTTGGAGGGGACGGTCTGGTGGACCATACGTTCGACCAGCGCAGTGAGCTCTGGGATGCGGCGGTTCTGCCGGACGGTCGCATCCTGGCCTGCGGCGACAACGCGCCGAACGAGAACTTCTCCCAGATCCGCGCGGGGATCTACCGCTTCAATGCGGATGGCAGTCCCGACCTCACCTTCCACAGCGATGGCTGGCGCACCCTGGATGTTAGTGGCAACAGCAGCGTTTTCGGCAGGAACGTGTTCCTCTTGGAGGGCGGCGGCTTCTACCTCGGTGGACTTACCCAGTCCAACGCCAACGGGGGCACCATCGGGGCCTTTGCCGCGCGCTTCCTGGAGAATGGGGAGCTGGACCCAGGCTATGGCAATGCCGGTATCCAGTTCTCCCCGAACAGCTCCTACTACTGGGGGATGAAGGGGTACACGATGCTGCGCACCGGACCCGATGAACTGCTCTGGATCGGCACCGGTCAAACGCAGTCGGGAGCGAACATCCATTTCACGGTGTTCACCGATGGGGAGCCGATCATCTACGAGCCCACCACGGTCGCCGTGCCCGAATGGAACAGCATCAACCTGAGCGCTGAACTGCTCCCGGACGGCCGGTTCCTGGTCTCCTACAAAGGCCTGAACGAGGTGCTGCGTGTTGCCCGGTTCATGCCTGACCGCACCCTGGAACTCACCTATGGGAACAATGGGTATAGCGACATGGACCCGTCGGCAGGGGTGGACATGCCTACGGGCTTCGCCTTGACGCCGGATGGTGGGTCGGTGGTGATCGGCCAAGGTCCTGCAGGCGGCTTCCTGTTGAAGCGCACCGCCGACGGCCAACCGGACCAAGCGTGGGGTACCAATGGCGTCATCATGCTGCCAACCGCGTTAGGGCAATCATGGCGGGGCGTCGTCGTGCTGGACGCGCAGCGACTGATGCTGCTCGGCTCTTACACGAACGTGATGCGCGTGGTGAAGTACCGGAACGACGCGGGCTACGCGCTGTTCGCCGATCTCGGAGAGGACGTGGCGGCCTGCGGTTCGGAGCCCCTTCTCCTCGATGCAGGACTGCCCGGCAGTTCCTACGTGTGGAGCACCGGGGCCACGGACCAGACCATCACCGTGGACCTGCCAGGGAATTATGGTGTGACCATCACCACCACTGACGGATGCACCGATCGCGATACGGTCACAGTGCAGTTGTTCACCCCGCCGACCACTCCGCAGATCGCCTACGATGGCGTCCTGTTGTCCACCACAGCAGGAGGGGACCTTCAGTGGTTCCTGGATGGTGCGCCGATAACGGGTGCCACCGCGCCGGCCTGGGAGCCCCAGGAGAACGGCCAATATGCGGTGATGACGACCGATGAGAACGGATGCAGCGCCACCAGCGCACCGTTCTCCATTATCAATGTCCAGGTCAGCCCCGTGGCTAGGCCGTCGTTCCGCCTCGCAGTGCATCCGATGCCCGTGACCGATCAGTCCCAACTCATCATCGCTTTGGACAGCCCACAACGGGTGACCGTGAGCGCGCATGACGCGCTTGGCCGGGTGGTGGCGGAGCTGCTGAGCGACCGGCTCCTGTCAGCGGGAGAGCACCGCATCCCGCTTCAACTGCCGCATTCATTGGCGAGCGGTGAGTACCTGCTGCGGCTGAACACCCAGGCGGGGCCTCATCATGTGCGCCTGATCAAGTGACCTGACCGAACGGACGGCATTCGTTCCGTTGTGCGTTGAGCTCAAGGCGAACAGCACAACCATCCGGGATGACCTATACGAGCAGGCCTCTAGGTGAACACCAACAGTTCAAATGGACGAAGCCCCGGGATCTCCGGGGCTTCGCGCTGAATAGCGTGGTGAAGATCAAACTCCCGGCTCAGTTGCCGGCGGCAGTTCCTTGGTGTCGCCTGGCCCGTTCCCCGAACCGGGCTCGCCTTTGCCGATCTTCTTCTTGCCCTTGGTCACCTTGATGGAGACGTCGGTCTTCTCCTTGTTCAGGCCCACGGAGATCTTATCGCCTTCCTCCACATGCTGGTTGATGATCTCCTCGGCCATGGGGTCCTCGATGAACTTCTGGATGGCGCGCTTCAGGGGTCGGGCACCGAACTTCTCGTCGTAGCCCTTCTCCGCCAGGAAGTCCTTGGCCTCGTCGGTGAGCTTCAGATCGTAGCCCAGCTCGGCGATGCGCTTGTACACGTTGGCCAGCTCGATGTCGATGATCTTGTGGATGTCCTCCCGCTTGAGCGAGTTGAACATGATGATGTCATCGATGCGGTTGAGGAACTCCGGAGCGAAGGCCTTCTTCAAGGCCTTTTCCACGATGCCGCGGTTGTTCTCCTCCTGGGCCTCGGTGCGGGCCTGGGTGCCGAAGCCCACGCCTTTGCCGAAGTCGGCCAGGTCGCGTGCCCCGATGTTGGAGGTCATGATGATGATGGCGTTCCGGAAGTCGATCCGGCGGCCCAGGCTGTCGGTCATCTGGCCGTCGTCCAGCGCCTGCAGCAGCAGGTTGAACACGTCCGGGTGCGCCTTCTCGATCTCGTCCAGCAGCACGATGGCGTAGGGCCGGCGGCGCACCTTTTCCGTGAGCTGACCGCCTTCCTCGTAGCCCACGTAGCCCGGAGGCGCACCGATCAGGCGGCTCACGGAGAACTTCTCCATGTACTCGCTCATGTCGATGCGGATCAGGGCCTCCTCGGTGTCGAAGAGGTAGCGCGCGAGCTCCTTGGCCAACTGCGTCTTGCCCACGCCGGTGGGACCCAGGAAGATGAAGCTGCCGATAGGACGGTTGGGGTCCTTCAGGCCGGCGCGGTTGCGCTGGATGGCCTTCACCACCTTCTTCACCGCCTCCTCCTGGCCGATCACCTTGCCCATCATCTCCTCACGCATGCGCTGGAGCTTGCCGCTCTCTTTCTCGGCGATGCGGGTCACGGGGATGCCGCTCATCATGGCCACCACTTCGGCCACGTTCTCCTCGCTCACGGTGGTGCGGTGGCTCTTGCTTTCCTCCTCCCACTGGCGCTTGGCACGCTCCAGCTCCTCCAGCAGCAGCCGCTCCTTGTCCCGCAGCTTGGCGGCCTCCTCGTAGCGCTGGCTGCGCACCACCTTGTTCTTCTCCTCCTTCACCTCCTCGATCTTGCCCTCCACCTCCAGGATGTTCTTCGGCACCACGATGTTGCTGATGTGCACGCGGCTGCCAGCCTCGTCCAGTGCATCGATGGCCTTGTCCGGCAGGTGCCGGTCGGTGATGTAGCGGGCGGTGAGCTTCACGCAGGCGTTGATGGCCTCGGGCGTGTAGTTCACGTTGTGGTGGTCCTCGTACTTCTCCTTGATGTTGTGGAGGATCTGGATGGTCTCATCCACGCTCGTCGGCTCCACCAGCACCTTCTGGAAGCGGCGCTCCAAGGCACCGTCCTTCTCGATGTACTGGCGGTACTCGTCCAAGGTGGTGGCGCCGATGCACTGGATCTCGCCGCGCGCCAGGGCGGGCTTGAACATGTTGCTGGCATCGAGCGAACCGCTGGCGCCGCCGGCACCCACGATGGTGTGGATCTCGTCGATGAAGAGGATCACGTCCGGGCTGTTCTCCATCTCGTTCATCACCGCCTTCATGCGCTCCTCGAACTGGCCGCGGTACTTGGTGCCGGCCACCAGGCTGGCGATGTCCAGCGCCACGATGCGCTTGTTGAAGAGCACGCGGCTCACCTTGCGCTGGATGATGCGCAGGGCCAGGCCTTCCGCGATGGCGCTCTTGCCCACGCCCGGTTCCCCGATGAGGACCGGGTTGTTCTTCTTGCGGCGGCTCAGGATCTGGCTTACGCGCTCGATCTCCTTTTCGCGGCCCACGATGGGGTCCAGCTTGCCTTCCTCGGCCAACTTGGTGAGGTCGCGCCCGAAGTTGTCCAGCACCGGCGTCTTGCTCTTGCTGTCGCCGGAAGGCTTCTTCTGGCCGCCGCCGTATTGCGGGCTGCCGCCGTCATCGTCATCGTCCTCGGCGCTGGGGCCCTGGGCTTTCGGACGGGGCTTGCTGGGGGCCGAGCCGGGCGAACCGCCGGTGAGGATGCCCTCCAGTTCGTTCTTCACGCTGTTGTAGTCCACGTTGAGCTTGTTCAAGGTTCGGGTGGCCAGGTTGTCGGTGTCCTTCAGGATGCTGAGGAGCAGGTGTTCCGTTTCGATCTGGGGGCTCTTGAAGAGCTTGGCCTCCAGGAAGGTGATCTTCAGCATCTTCTCCGCCTGGCGGATCAGGGTGATCTTCTCCTTGTCCGGCGGACGCATGGCGCTGGCGGGCTCCATGGCGCCTTCCACCAGCCGGCGCAATTCCTCCAGGTCCACGTCCAGCCGTTGCAGGATCTTCACCGCGTTGCCATCACCCTCGCGGATGAGGCCCAGCAGGATGTGCTCGATGCCGATGTAGTTGTGCCCGAGGCGCAGGGCCTCCTCGCGGCTGTTGCTGATGACCTCCCGAACCCGGGGGCTGAACTTCTGGTCCATGTGCTTGCTGAATTGGTTGGCCCGAAACACGCCGACACCCTATCGTTCCACAGGGTCACCAAAATAGTGCCGCCGCTTGCGGGGGCAAGCTACCGGGACGGGGAACGGAGGCTCGGGATCGGGCGGCGGGAATTTTCCACACGCCCTTGTGCGGCTGTGGAAAACTAGGGGTCGGGGAGGCCTCCGATCGGGGTACTTTCGGGCGCCCAAAAAAAGCCCCGGCCCTGCCGTGGCAACGGGTCAAGTTGGCGGTGCCTCCGGGCCGCGGCCATCTTGTCAGCATCGGAACGAACCCAGAGCAACGCGAGCCCCATGGCAGAAGGAGAGAAGATCATCCCGATCAACATCGAGAACGAGATGCGCACCGCCTACATCGATTATTCGATGTCGGTGATCGTGAGCCGCGCGCTCCCGGATGTGCGCGACGGGTTCAAGCCGGTGCACCGCCGGGTGTTGTTCGGCATGCAGGAACTGGGTGTGACCAGCACCCGCCCGTACAAGAAGAGCGCCCGTATCGTGGGCGAGGTGCTCGGGAAGTACCACCCGCACGGCGATGGCAGCGTGTACGATGCCATGGTGCGCATGGCGCAGGACTGGAGCCTGCGCTACCCCTTGGTGGACGGCCAGGGCAACTTCGGCAGCATCGACCCGGACCCCCCGGCGGCCATGCGTTACACCGAGGCGCGCCTGCGCCGCATCGCCGAGGACGTGCTGGCCGACCTGGACAAGGAGACGGTGGACATGCGGCCCAACTTCGACGACACGCTGGAGGAGCCGACGGTGATGCCCACGCGCATCCCCAACCTGCTGGTGAACGGTGCCGCCGGCATCGCCGTGGGCATGGCCACCAACATGCCTCCGCACAACCTCACGGAGGTGTGCGATGCCATCACCGCCTACATCGACGACCGCGACATCTCCGTGGAGGGGCTCATGGCCCACGTGAAGGGGCCTGACTTCCCCACCGGCGGCATCATCCGCGGCACCGAGGGCGTGCGCGAGGCCTTCGAGACCGGCCGCGGCCGGGTGGTGCTGCGCGCCAAGGCCCACATCGAGGAGGATCCCAAGACCGGGCGCGAGACCATCATCGTGACGGAGATCCCGTACATGGTGGGCAAGGCGGCCCTCTTCAAGAAGACCTGCGACCTGGTCAACGAGAAGAAGATCGAGGGCATCAGCGACGCGCGCGACGAAAGCGACCGCAACGGGATCCGCATCGTGTACGAAGTGAAGCGGGATGCCATGGCCAGCGTGGTGCTCAACCAGCTCTACAAGTTCAGCGAACTGCAGACCAGCTTCAGCGTGAACAACATCGCGCTGGTGAAAGGCCGGCCGATGCTGCTGAACCTGCGCGACATGGTGGTGCACTTCGTGGAGCACCGGCATGACGTGGTGGTGCGCCGCACCAAGTTCGACCTGCGCAAGGCCGAAGAACGAGCCCACATCCTGGAGGGCCTGCTGATCGCCCTCGATCACCTGGACGCCGTGATCGCCCTGATCCGCAGCAGCCGCACCCCGGAGGAGGCGCGCGACGGCCTGATGACCCAGTTCGGCCTGAGCGAGATCCAAGCGAAGGCCATCCTGGACATGCGCCTGCAGCGCCTCACCGGCCTGGAGCGCGACAAGATCCGCGATGAGCACGCCGAGGTGATGAAGCTGATCGCCCACCTGCGGGCCGTTCTCTCCGACGAGGGCCTCCGCTACGGCATCATCAAGGACGAGCTGCGCGAGGTGAAGGAGAAGTACGGCGACAAGCGCCGCACGGACATCCAGACCAGCGGCGGTGACATGAGCATGGAGGACCTCATCGCGGACGATGCGGTGGTGGTCACCATCAGCCACCTGGGCTACATCAAGCGCACCAACCTCGCCGAGTTCCGCACGCAGGGCAGGGGCGGCGTGGGCTCCCGCGGATCCACCACGCGCGACGAGGACTTCCTGGAGCACCTCTTCGTGGCCACCAACCACAACTACCTGCTCATCTTCACCCAGAAGGGCCGCTGCTACTGGATGCGCGTGTTCGACATCCCGGAAGGCACCCGCCAGAGCAAGGGCCGGGCGATCATCAACCTGGTGCAGCTCGAAGCGGACGACAAGGTGCTGGCCTACATCAACGTGAAGAACCTGACGGACGCGGACTACATCAACAACCACTTCGTGGTGCTCTGCACCAAGAACGGCATCATCAAGAAGACGACGCTTGAGGCCTACAGCCGCCCGCGCGCCAACGGCATCATCGCCGTGGGCATCCGCGAGGGCGATGAACTGCTGGAGGCGAAGCTCACCAACGGCAACTGCCACATCATCATGGCCAGCCGCGAGGGCAAGGCTGTGCACTTCCAGGAAGGCCAGGTGCGTCCGATGGGGCGCGGCGCGAGCGGCGTGCGCGGCATGAACCTCGAGGACGGGGACGAGCTCATCGGCATGATCACCGTGGCCGAAGCGGAGACCGGTACGCGCCAGGTGCTGGTAGTGAGCGAGAACGGCTACGGCAAGCGCACGGCACTGAAGGACAAGGAAGGCGAGTACGAGTACCGCATGACCAACCGCGGCAGCAAGGGTGTGAAAACGCTGCAGGTGACCGACAAGACGGGCAAGGTGGTGGCCATCAAGGACGTTACGGAGGATGACCACCTGATGATCATCAACCGCAGCGGCATCACCATCCGCACCCGCGTGAGCGAACTGCGCGAGCAGGGCCGCGCCACCCAGGGCGTGCGCCTGATCGAGCTGCGCGAGAAGGACCGCATCGCCGCGGTGGCCAAGGTGGACAGCGAGCTGCACGAGGACGAGGAAGGGGAGGAGGCCTCCGGCGCACCCGCCGAAGGCGGTCCCACCGATGCCCCGGACGCGGATGGCACCGATGTTGCAAGCGACGAGAACCAAGCATGAACACGAACCGAACGACGATGAGGAAGATCCTGACCACCCTGGGCACGTTGGCCGTGCTTTTGGTCAACGCCCAGAACAGCGCCGTGGTGAGCGCCTACATGGCCATGGAGGACGGCAAGCTGGCCGAGGCGGCCGGGTACATCGAGCCGACGATCCTGAACGAGGGCACCATGGTGAAGGAGAAGACCTGGCGCTACCGCGGCCAGATCTACCAGCGCATCGCCATGAGCGATGATGCCGCCCTGAAGGCCCAGTTCCCCGATGCGCTGGACAAGGCGATCGCCAGCTACCAGAAGGCGAACGAACTGGACACCAAAGGCGCCGAGAAGGCCGAGAACAACAAGCAGCTGCGCATGATGCAGGCCGTGGCCCTGAACGCGGGCAACGATGCCTTCACGGCGAAGGACTACGACAAGGCCGTCACCTACTATGCCAAGAGCGAGGCCATCGCCAAGGGCTTCGGTGAGGTGGACAGCAACGCCGTGTTCAACAGCGCGCTGGCCTACGAGAGCAAGGGTGACCAGGCCATGGCGCTCGAGCGGTACAAGGAGTGCCTGCGCATCGGCTACGACAAGGCGGACATCTACCGCTACACCGCCAGCCTGCAGAAGCGCGCCGGTGACCTGGAGGGCGCCATCACCACCACCAAGGACGGCCTGAAGCGCCACGCCAACCACAAGGAGCTGATGCTCGACCTGATCGCCTTCCTGCAGGAGGCTGGTCGTGTGGACGAGGTGGAAAGCATGGTGGGCAAGGCCTTGGAACAGGACCCCGGCAACGCGGTGCTCTACAGCCTGCGCGCCAGCATCTTCGAGGGCAAGGCCGACCCCAAGAGCGGGGCCAAGCCGAGCGAGGCCGACATGGCCAAGTGGTATGACATGGCCGAGATGGACTACAAGAAGAGCATCGAGCTCGATCCCAAGTTCTTCGACAGCTACTTCAACATCGGGGTGCTTTACAACAACCGCGCTGCCGCGGCCTACGAGAAGTGCAACTCCCTGAAGGACGACGCGGCCTATGCCAAGTGCAAGAAGGCCGCGGACGAGATCTACGTGAAGGCGGTGCCCTACTTCGAGCAGGCCCATGCCCTCAAGGCGGACGACAAGCCCACCATCCAGCAATTGAAGGTGCTGTATGCGAAAGGGGGGAACACCGCCAAGTTCGAGGAGATGAAGAAACTCCTCGGCGAGTAAGCCATACCCGCCGTGGTGTAAAGGGGAAAGCCCCGGCTCCGGCCGGGGCTTTCTGTTGCGGGGCCGGCCGGCGTCCGTTGTCCAAGCTGACCTCCGTCAGTATTTTCCGTCCACGGTGCACCAGCTTTGCCGGTGTTCACCATCTTTGAACATACCAACCCTTCGACCCATGAGCACTGTTGCTGAGAAACGCGTCCACCTCATCGATCTGCACAGCGATCACGAGCTCTGGCTCAACACGCTCCGGTTCTGCAAGGACGAGATCGGCATCTTCGAGAAGCGTCTGGAGGACATCGCCAAGCGCAACACCGGCCGTGACGTGATGGCGGAGCTGGAGCACTTCCAGAACCAGTACATCCGCGAGCGTGAGGTGATCGATGAGCTCCGCCACGACATCAAGCAGCACGAGAACTACCTGCAGCAATACGCCTCCGAGCATCCGGTGGCCATCGATCACGTGCTGTTCAAGGACCACGCCGGGCTGCGCGATCGCGTGAACACCTTCGAGAAGCTCTACCACGAGCTGAAGGCGGAGTTCATGCGTTGGCTGGCCGATCGCATGTGATCGGACGGGGGGCCTTAGCGGGCGACCGTCCAGATGATGTCCTCGCGCAGGTCCGCCTGCGCCATCACGTCGATGGGCACCAGTTCGCCATTGGGCTGCACTCGGTGCGAACAATAACCGGCGTTGCGCAGCAGCGTGTCGATCGCTTGGGCCACGGGGCGTTTCTCCGGGTCCACCGTGGTCTCCACCAGGATCTCCTGCACGGCCTGTCGGCCCAGCAGTTCCGTGGCCCCGCGCAGGGCGTTCAGTTCGCTGCCCTCGATGTCCAGTTTCAGAAAGGCGATGCGGGTGACCCCGTTGTTCCGGCAGAAGTCGTCGAGCGCGTGCACGGTGACCGGGTGGGGCATGCGGTCCTTCGGTGCGTACACGCCTTCCAGGCAGGCGAAGCCGCGGGAGATGACGCGCGGCGTGTCGTAGAACTGCATGGTGCCACTGTGGTCCGTGAGGGCGGCCTGGGCAACGGTCCAGTTCGGGGGACCTTCCGCTGCGCTGGCGGCCAGGCGGGCGAAGGCGGTGTTGCTGGGCTCGAAGGAGTACACATGGCCGGTGGAGCCCACCAGGCCCAAGGCCACCGCGGCGAAGTAGCCGATGTTGGCCCCGGGGTCGAACACCACATCGCCCGGGCGCAGCACAAGGTGCAGGTGCCGGACGACGTTCTCCTCGTACAGCCCGTAGTAGATCAGCCGGTGCAACAGCTCCCGGTGATCCAGTTCGATCCGTACGCCGTTCAGCACAAAAGGCTCCGGCGCGGAAGGCGCCAGCCATGCCCCCAGGCGGTCGGCCAGGCGGTGGCGCCCCCGGAAGGGCACCGCTTGGATCACGGCCCGCAGGGTGCGGCGGAGCAGGGGCTTCATGGTGTTGCGCCAAGGTAGGCGCGTGGATGAAGCCGCCAGCGGGTACCTTCGCCACCCGCTCGCACCGCAACATCCGGTGCCCGGGCTACCTACCCACATGGCGTTCAATCCCATTCAGGCGTGGCTGGACATGAAGGCCCAGCTGCCCGAACTGCCCATCGAAGGCATCGGCATCAAGTACATCTATCCCGTTTTCCTGGTGCTCATCATCATGGAGTACCTGAAGGCGAAGGACCTGTTCGACTGGAAGGAGAGCCTCAGCGGCCTGGCCATCGGCATCGGTGCCACCATCATCCGCGTGGTCACCAACGTGTTCGAGATCACCGTGTACATGTGGCTGTTCTGGAAGTTCGCCCCGCTGCGCGAAGAGTACCTGGGCTATACCACGCTCGGCTTCGCCTGGTACACCTGGATCATCTGCGCGGTGCTGGACGACCACAATTTCTACTGGCACCACCGGCTGGCCCACAACGTGCGCCTGCTCTGGGCCGCACACCTGCCGCACCACAGCGGTCGCAAGTACAACCTCACCATCAGCATCCGCAACGGCTGGTTCATCACCCTGGTGAAGCCGATCTACTGGCTCTGGATGCCCATGCTCGGGTTCGAGCCGATCATGATCGCCACCTGCCTGATCGTGAACGCGTTCTATCAGTTCACCCTGCACTCCCAGTTGCTGCCGTCCTTCGGCTGGATCGAGAAGATCTTTAACACCAGCTACGTGCACGTGGTGCACCACAGCTGCAACACCGAGTACCTGGACCGCAACCACGGCGGCATCCTCACCATCTGGGACCGCATCTACGGCACCTGGCAGGAGCCGATCAAGGGTGTTGTGCCGAAGTTCGGCATCAGCCACGACCCGGACACGAACAACCCGATCACGCACAACATCTTCGAGTTCCAGGAGATCTGGAAGGACGTGAAGAAGGCGCCGGGCCTGAAGAACAAGCTGATGTACATCTTCGGGCCTCCGGGTTGGAGCCACGACGGCAGCAGCATGACCAGCAAGCAGCTTCAGGCCGAGCTGGCGATGGCCAAAGCGCAAGGGCGCGATGTGCCCAAGCACGAGTTCATCCGCTCGAACTGAGCCGGCCCGACCGCACGGTTCAACGTGCGATGACCAGGCGGGTGGCTTGCAAGGGCCTGCCAGCAGCGGTTACTGCGCAGGTGTAAACCCCTTTTGCAAGGTGGGCCACGTCGACGACGAGGGAACCTCCGACAAAGGACCGTTCGAGGACCACCTTGCTCAGGCCATCGTGCATCGACAGGTGTTGTTGCCCCTGTCCGCCTTCGGTCCAAAGGGTGAACTGCTCATCCGCAGGACCGGGAACGCAGCGAATGCCCGCACCGGTGCCGGCCACTGACCCCATGCCGCTGACAGCATCCTGCGTGGTCAACACCTCCAGGTCATCGATGTGGACGCCGTCGCGCGTGAAGTCGGTGAGGGAGCGAAGCTCAAAGCGCAGCAACACCTGTTCGCCGATGAACGCGTCCAGGCTCATCTCCTCCTGCACCCATTCGAACTGCCGTCCTTCGATCACCGGCACATCATTGTCCTGGAAATAGGAGCCGGGCCGCGTGTGGATGCCGCACAACGGGATCCAGGCCAGGTCCGAACGGGCGCTCACCAACAGCCGGTCGCGCACCTGGCTGATGTCCCAACGCGCCCAGAACCGGAGCGTGGCGGATGTGGCATTGGTCAGGTCGATCGGCTCCTCCAGCGTCATCTTGTTCTGCTCGAAGGGAGCATAGTTGCCCAAGGGCGAGTCGGCGATGGAACTCGGTGGTGAACGCCACACGGCCGTACTCACTCCCCAATTCTCCGGCTCCCACGAGGCCATGGAGCTCCCGTCATCGCTGAAGGCGATCTGCAGTTGTCCGAAGCGCCTCTCCACCGTGTCGCGGTGGGTGTATGCCCCATTGCTGACGGCGAGGATGAACCGCACCGGTGCACCATCGTTCAGGCCGGGAGGCAGGGTCACCGCGATGGAATCGATCCGTGTTTCCAGAAGGTCCAGGTCGGTGAAGGTGCGCGGCGCGCCTGCTGAGGCCACGTTCTCCAGCGGCTCGATGGCCACGGAGACCGTGGACGGGTCCATGCCCAGCCGGCGTACGGCGAAGGGCACGTGCACGTTCAACTGTTCCCAGATGGGATGCGAAAGGTCGTTCGCCACGGTGTGGGACCCCACCAGATGGGCCTGCAGCAGGTTCTGGTCCATGTTCTCCTGGCAGATGGGGACGATGCGCCACGATGGCGGCCAGAAGCCTTCGTCCGCCTGACCCGTTTCCGGGGTCATGGCCATGATCTTCGGCTTCTCGGATTGCTCACCGTACATCCAATCGTCCGAGGAGCCGTTGGCCAGGTAGTAGAGCACCTGCTGGCAGGTGCCGTGGGAGTAGCCGTTGTTGCGGGTCACACGTTCCGCATGCGCGGTGAACAGGGCCGAATCCGGGGTCAACAGATCCGGTTGGTAGCCCCAGGGGTGGAGCACCATGTCGCCGAACGCGTGGTAGTTCAATGCCGCGCGGAATTCGTGCGCATTGCAGAACGCGCGCATGGCCTGTGTCTCCGGCTCGGAGAACGGAGCCGGTCCCCGGTAGGTCTCACTGTCCGTGAACGGCGAGGAGCCTTCGTCGTCCGCGCCCCATTGCGTGCCGTAGTTCCGGTTCAGGTCCACGCCGTAGGTGCCGTCGCCGTTGTCGCGCCGGTTCTTGCGCCACATGCCGCCACCATCGGGGTCGGTGGTCTCGTTGTACACGTACCCGTCCGGGTTCAGGCAGGGCACGAAGTAGAGCTCGCGGTTCTCGATCAGGTAGGTGGCCTCGGGATCGGTGCCGTGGTTCTCCAGCAACCACCACATGAAGAAGAGGAGCTGGGCCATGGAGGCTGGTTCGCGCGCATGGTGAACGGCGCTGTAGAGCACCTCCGGCTTATCCGGCTGGTCCGTGTCCGGTGCGTTGCTGATGCGCACGTAGTGGATGGGGCGCCCCTCGTGCGAGGTGCCGATCGGAGCCTTCACGCTGATGAGCCCGGGGTAAAGAGCGGCCATGGCGTCCAGTTGGGCCTCCATCTCGGCCAAGGTGAAGTAGCCGCCCATGGAGCCCGTTGGGAAGTTGGTGGGCACCGTGTAGGTGGTTGGTCCATCGCAGAGCCAGCCGAGCGCCCGGTCATCCGGGGCCGCTTCATCGCGCCGGGCGCGGTACCAGGCTGCTACATCCTCGATCAACACGTTCACCCGGAAGCCCTCGGCGCGCACCCGGTCGATGTCCTGAGCGCTCAGTTCAATGATGCACGACCGCTCGCGGATGTCCACATGGTCGATGGGGAGCCCGAGCGCGCCCAAGCGGGCCATGTCCTGCTGCATGTGGTGCAGGTCAATGGCAACGCGGGAGTAGCGTGCGGGCGTTTGGGCCGTCAGCACCAAGGTGGCCAGGCTGAAGGCAACGGTGAGGATCTTCTGCAGCATGCGCATCCTGTTGCCGGACAAGGTAGCCCGATCGTCAGGCGGCATTCGCGCCAGCCCACGCACCATCTTGCGAAGCCCGGGGTCCCGCCGCGATCAGCGACGAGGACCGCGCCAACGGCGGCGTGAGCGCTGTCCCTGCGGGCGCTGGGCGCTTTGTCCGCTCTGCTCGGGCGTGCTTCCGGCGTCCTTGCCCAGGAAGGCATCCACATCGGCCAGCAGTTCGCGGGTGAGCGCTGCGTAGTCCTTGGCGGCGCCGCTTCCGGCAGGTTGGGCCGTTGAGGTGCGCTGCTGCTCTGGCTTGCGCTCCGTCCGCGGTTGACCTTGGGGGCGTTGTTCGCGCGGCTGTTGGGCCTGCTGCGGCCGCTGCTCGCGCGGACCACGGGGCCCACGGTCATTGGGCGGACGCTGCTGCGGCCTGCCTCCGCGCCCGTGCTGCCGTCCCGGATCCACCACCGGTGTTCCGCCGGTCATGGGGAATGGATGGTCCTCCACCACGGGCACATCGCGTTTGATCAGGCGCTGGATGTCGCGCAGGTACTCCAGCTCTTCCTGGTCGCAGAGGGACAGGGCCAGACCCGAAGCGCCTGCCCGCCCGGTGCGGCCGATGCGGTGCACGTAGGTCTCCGGCACGTTGGGGATGTCGTGGTTCACCACGAAGCCCAGCAGGTCGATGTCGATGCCGCGGGCCGCGATGTCCGTTGCCACCAGCGCCCGGATCTTCTTGTCCTTGAAGTTGCTCAGCGCGCGCTGGCGGTAGTTCTGGGCCTTGTTGCCGTGGATGGCGTCGGCACTGATGCCGCTCTTCTCCAGCAGTCGGGCCAGCTTGTCCGCCCCGTGTTTCGTGCGGGTGAACACCAGGGCCTGCCGGATGTCCAGGCTGTTCATCAGGTGGATCAGCAGGTTGGCCTTGTTGCCCTTGTCCACGAAGTACACCTGCTGCTGCACCGTTTCCGCCGTGCTGCTCACCGGCGTCACTTCCACCTTCACCGGTTCGGTGAGGATGGTGTTGGCCAGCCGCTGGATCTCCGGCGGCATGGTGGCACTGAAGAAGAGGGTCTGGCGCTTGGGGGGCAGTACCGCGATCACGCGCTTCACATCGTGGATGAATCCCATGTCCAGCATGCGGTCGGCCTCGTCCAGCACGAAATACTCGAGCTCCTTCAAGTGCACAAAGCCCTGGCCCATCAGGTCCAGCAGGCGGCCCGGGGTGGCGATCAGGATGTCCACACCGGCGCGCAGGGCGTCCGTTTGGGGCTTCTGGCCCACACCGCCGAAGATCACAGCGTACCGCAGTCCCGTATGGCGACCATAGGCGCGGAAGCTCTCTTCGATCTGGATGGCCAGTTCGCGGGTGGGTGTGAGCACCAGCGCCTTGATGGGGCGGCGGCCGCCCTTGGGTTGTCCACCGATCCCGGCGTTCACCATGCGCTGGATCAGCGGGATGGCGAAGGCAGCGGTCTTGCCCGTGCCCGTCTGGGCGCAGCCCAGCAGGTCGCGACCTTCCAGCAGGTAAGGAATGGCCTCGGCCTGGATGGGGGTGGGAGTTGTGTATCCTTCGGTGCGGAGCGCTTGAAGGATGGGCTCGATAAGGCCGAGCCGGTCGAACGTGATCGTATGCATGTGTGCGTTGGCTGCGGGCGCCGGCTCATTGTGCCGGGCACGCGGTAAGGGAGTTCAGCTTGCCCCGCGATCGGTCCGGCGCTCAATGATCCGCTGGGGATGGCGCCTGGACAATTCAACGGCCACCGGAAGGGTGGTTGGATCGCTGGGCGCTTGGGGCGGCGCAAATGTAGGCCAGTCGACCGAGGTGCGGTCAAGTGGAAGGAAGGTCCTGAGAACGAGCCGCATATCGTCCTCTCCAAGACTTAACATAATATAAATTATACGCCGATAGGGTCCGGCGAGAGATCCAGCACCGGCATGGTCCCCAGACCCGGGCCATCAGGAACCACCAACTTGCCCCGCTCCATGCCGATGCCCTGGAACGGATCGTTGCGCAGCAACCATGGACCGTCCAGGTCCACGATCCGGGCCGCCCCCGCCAACTGCGCCATCGCCGTGCATCCCAGCGAGCTTTCGCTCATGCTGCCAAGCATCACCGTCAGCCCCAACTGTGCCGCCCGCGCGGCCATGGCCTGTGCCCGGTCCAGACCGCCGCATTTCATCAGCTTCAGGTTCACGCCCCGGAACCGACCGGCATTCGCCTCCAGCCCGGCCAGGTCCTGCACGGACTCATCGCCGATGACCAAGGCGCCCGTACGTTCAGCCAAGACCTCGTTCCAAGCGTCCTTGTCCGTCGCGAACGGCTGCTCGAAGCCCAGCAACCGATCGCCCACCTGGGCAGCGACCTCGGCGGCTTCCTCCACGCTTGCGAGACCTTGGTTGCCATCCAGCAGGATCCGCCGCTCGCTCAGGCGCATGACCTCTTGAACGCGAGCGTTTTGTGCTTTGTCGCCGATCTTCAGCTTCAATGCTCCGCTCGTCGGCACTTCATCGAGCCGCTCGGCGACCTCGGAAATGTCGCATATCCCAATGGTCATCAGCGTTATAGGCGTCGATGATCCATGCAAATTGAGAAGTTCGCGAACGCACTGACCGCGTGATCGCGCCAAGGCATCCACCAAGGCCGTATGCACGCCTGCCCGGGTGCCCGGTGCGCCCTGCAGCGCCGGATGCTCGTCCAAAGCTGCCAGCAAGGCGTCGCCCGCACGGAAGCCTTCACGCGCCAGCTGCTCCACGCGCCGGATGCTGTCCGGTACCGTCTCCTTCACATACGGAGGCAGGGTGACCTCGCCCCAGCCTTCGTGCCCGTCCACCGTCAGGCGTATGAAGAGCGCATCCGTGCCGTCGCGCAGGCCGTGCGCCGTGCCGAAGGGGCGTTTGAACAACAGGCGGTATGGCCGAAGGGCGAACTGGATCCCCACGGCGGCGAAGGTGGCTTGGTGCGGCCCAACGGCGCCGATCAGCGTTACCGGTCCATCAACGATCGATCGTCACCAGCGGGAGCAACAAGCCCGGACCTTGGGCCCGGGCTCGTTCATTCAGTAGGACCGAGGCACTAATTCACCAGGTAGATCACGTTCGTGTGCCACTTGGTGCTGTCCGGCTCCGCACCGGGGTCCGTGATGTACTCCTCGATCACCACTTGGTTCAGGCTGAGGTTATTGGCCTTCAGGTGGGCATCCATGGCCTCGTGCGAGGTCTTTGTGCTGCTGTATGGTCCCACATGGTCGATCACCAGGGCCTTGCCGGCCGGGGCTTCGAACACTTCCAGTCCTTTCAGCTTGTCCTTGGCGTCCACGGCCACCGGGATCCCGGCGATCATGTCCGCGGTCTGGTCCTTCTCGTTCCACGCGAAGAACACCCCGCTGGGGTATCCGGCAGGGGCCACACCGGCCTTGCCGATCGCCGCGAACGCTTCGCCCAGGTGTTTGCCATAGAATGCCTTCATCTCCGACCAAGGCACCACGGCCCGGTGCCCCACATACAGCAGGGCCGGCCGATCCGCCGTGATGATGGCGGGCCCTTTCGGCGTTTCAGCATATTGCTTCTCGGACAGCGTCTTCAGGTTCGCCAGGCCCTTCTCGAACATCGGGCCCACCATGCCGTCCATGTTCATGAGCACGCCCATCATCCGCATGAAGAGGCCGTTCTCGCCCTGGATCCCCCAGGTCACTTTGGTGCTGTCGCCCATCGCCACCAGTTCGTAGGTGCCTTCGTTGTTGGCCGCCCAGGGCGAGATGAAGCGGAGCTTGGTGCGCACCTTCTCGTTGGGTACCAGTTCCGCCAGCTCCTGCTCGCCTTCGCTCTTGCTGCTCTTCCAGTGGCTGATGGCGCCCACCTGGCCGTCCGGAGCACCGGAAAGCGTGGCCACCATGTCCGGCTCCTCCTCTTTCCAAGGCCCCCATTGGTCCATGGCGGTCAGGGTGCTCACGTTGGCATACACGGTGGCCGCCGGCGCATGGATCACCGTGGAGCGTTCCACGCGGAAGTTCTTCTCGGCCAACAGGCCCAGGATGAGCAATACGCCGATCAACGCGGCAAGGATGATCAGGATGGTCTTGAGGGCACGCATGGTGGTGGCGCCTTGGGGCCGGCGCCGGGCATTGGTGAAAGTGCCCGAAAGATGGTAGTTCCGGACGAAGGCGCGTGCTCCCTGGGGCCGGTGGTGCAGTGGCACGGTGTTTTCTTTGCAGGGCCGGGCCCTAACGCCCCCAACGCATGAGCCTCCTTCGCAACGCCTCCATCCTGGCCATCGCCGGCCTGGCGCTCCTGTCCGTTCCCGCCTGCAAGAGCGGCAAGAAGACCACGGCGGCAGGGACCAAGGTGGAGATGCCCTTCACCGGCAACAAGTACGAGAGCAACAACCGCTTCTTCCGGGGCACCGGGACCGGCGTGAGCGTGAAGCAGAACATTGCACGGAGCAAGAGCGACCTGGAGGCGAAGCAGCAGCTGGCGGCCCAGGTGGGCACCAACGTCCGCGCGGTAACCGACCAGTACCTGGGGCAGACCGAGAACGCCCAGGCCGCCGACGTGGCGGACAAATTCCAGAGCCTTGTGCGCGAGGTGATGGACACCCAGATCGGCGACCTGCGCAAGATCGGTGAGGAGGTGCGCCAGAACCAGACCACCCAGGAGTACACGGTGTACACCGCTTACGAGATCAAGAAGAACGCGATGTTCCGCTTCCTGAAGAAGCAGGCCCAGACGAACCAGAAGCTGGATGACGCCGCCCGGAAGCGCATCGAGGAGATCCTGGACGAGGAGATCAAGAAGGCTGACCTGGAGGATCGCGATTGAGTGCCGGGGTCGGATTGTCGGTTGTCCGTTGTCGGTTGTCCGTTCTGCCAGGTTGACCGAAGAACGCTTCGGCCCCGCGTTTGTTAAGAGGGCAGCAGACCAAAGAACCTGAAGAACCATGATGGGAGCGTACGTGATCGGCATCGTTGTGATGCTGGTGAGCATGCTGGTGAGCTGGCAGTTGAAGAGCCGGTTCCAGAAGTACTCGAAGACCCCGCTGGCCAACGGCATGAGCGGCGCCGAAGTGGCCCAGCACATGTTGCAGGACCACGGCATCAGCAACGTGCGGGTGGTGAGCGTGGCCGGCCAGTTGACGGACCATTACAACCCGGCGAACCGCACCGTGAACCTGAGCGAGCCGGTATACCACGGGCGCAACGCTGCCGCCGTGGCAGTGGCCGCGCACGAGTGCGGGCACGCCGTGCAACATGCCACGGCCTACAGCTGGCTCACCATGCGCAGCAAGCTGGTCCCGGTGGTGCAGGTGTCCAGCACCATCATGCCGTGGGTGATCATGGGCGGTATCCTCATGATCAACAGCTTCCCACAACTGCTGGTGGCGGGCGTGGTCATGTTCGGCCTCACCACCCTGTTCAGCTTCGTCACCCTGCCGGTGGAGTACGACGCCAGCAACCGGGCCCTGGCGTGGATCCAGCGCCGCGGCATCGTCACCACGGGCGAGTATGCCATGAGCGCCGACGCGCTCAAGTGGGCCGCACGCACCTACGTGGTGTCCGCCATCGGTTCATTGGCCACCTTGCTCTACTACGTTTCTATCCTGATGAACCGCCGCGACTGAGCGGCAGCAAAAGACCGAACAAGGGGCCCGGCCATGCGCCGGGCTTCTTCATTTCAGCCGGAGCACGATGGGCAGGTGGTCGCTGTAGCCGCCCTTGTAGCTGTTGCCGCTGTAGGTCTTGTTCGGTGAACGGCCGTAGCGCGGGTGCTTGAAGAGCAGCCGCTCATCCCACACCGCTTTCGCTTCTGCCACGCGCCCCGCCAGCGTGCGGTCCACCATGAACTGGTCCAAATAGGCCCACTCCCCTTGGTACTGATGGCTGCCATGCCCTGTCGGCTGGTCCACGCACATCAGGTCCACCAGTTCGGCCGTGGGCGTGCACCCGGCCCCGAGGCCTTCGCGGATGCTCCGGTCCGTGGGCGTATCGTTGAAGTCCCCCATCACCAGCACATGGGTGCGGGGGCCGGTGCGCACTTGCTTGATGGCACTGGCCAGCACGGCGGCGGCGGCCATGCGCTTGGGCTCGCTCCGCTCCTGCCCTTCCCGGCGGCTCGGCCAGTGGTTCACGAAGACGTGGAAGGTGTCCGACCGGCTCGCCAGCGTGGCGTGCAGGATGTCCCGAGTCCGGTCGTTGTCCAAGGGCACGGTGAGGGCCTCTTCGGCCAGCAGGTTGAACAGGCGTTCCTGGTAGAGCAAGGCCACGTCGATGCCGCGCTCATCGGGTGAATCGTGATGCACCACCGCGTAGCGTTCCGTCCCCAGCGGGGATGTGCGGGCCAGGTCCTCCACCACACCGGCGTTCTCCACCTCGCACAGGCCCACCAGCAAAGGCAGGTCCTCTCCCGCCAGCGAAATGGCCTCCGCCAGGTGCTGGAGCTTCCGCGTGTAACGCTCCTGCGTCCATTTCAGCGCCCCCTCGGGCGTGAGGTCGTCATCACCCGGTCCGGGGTCGTTCCGCGTGTCGAAGAGGTTCTCCACGTTGTAGAAGACCACGGAGGCGTCGGCAGGCCAGGGCGCCGGCTCCACAGTTCGCTGGCCCGGCGGTACGTCCTGTTCGGGGATCCGTTCCCGCTGCCGCGCATCCACCGGTCCGTCGCAGGCGGGCAGCAGCGCCGAAAGCGCAAGGGTCATCAGTGGGCGCATGGGCTATCCGAACAGGCCGCGGCTCTTCCGCCGGCGGGTGGTCGCCTTCAACCCCAGCACGCCCAACAGCCCGCGCACTGCGGCGCTGGCCACCGTGCGGCCGATCTGGCGCACCATCGTGTTCTCGCTGAGCTTCTCCAAGGTGCCTTTCTCTTCCTTCTCCGGCTTGACCTCCTTCTCCTCGCGCGCATCCTTGGCGTCCTCGGCCTCTCCCTCCTCCCCCTTCATCCGCTTCTCCAGGATCTCGAAGGCACTCTCCCGGTCGATCACTTCGTTGTACTTCCTGGCGATCGCACTGGTGGACACCAGCCCTTGGATCTCCAATGGCGTCAGCACGTCCATGCGGGTGGCGGGTGCGCGCATCAGCGTGTGGGCCAGCGGCGTCGGCGTGCCCTTCTCGCCCAGCGCGGTCACCAGCGCTTCGCCGATGCCCAGGGACGTGAGCAGTTCCTCGGTGCGGTAGTGCTCGGTGAGCGGGTAGTTCTCGGCCGTCTTCCGGATGGTGGTGCGGTCCTTGGCGGTGAAGGCGCGCAAGGCGTGCTGCACCTTCAGGCCGAGCTGGCCCAGCACGCTGTCCGGCACATCCATCGGGTTCTGGGTGCAGAAGAAGACGCCCACCCCCTTGGACCGGATGAGCTTGATGATGGTCTCGATCTGCTGCAGCAGCGCCGGTGTGGCCGTGGAGAAGATGAGGTGCGCCTCGTCGATGAAGAGGCACAGCTTGGGCTTCTCGGGGTCGCCCACCTCCGGGAAGGTCTGGTAGATCTCCGCCAGCAGGCAGAGCATGAAGGTGCTGAAGAGGTGCGGCTTGCTCTGCAGGTCCGTGAGGCGCACGATGTGCACCACGCCTTTGCCATCGCGTTGCGCAAGAAGGTCGTTCACGTCGAAACTGCGCTCCCCGAAGAACTTCTCCGCCCCCTGCTGCTCCAGTTCGATCAGCTTGCGCAGGATGATGTTGACCGTGGCGGGGCTCACGGAGCCGTAGGTCTTCTGCACCTCGGCCTTGCCCTCCTGGGTGACGAACTGCAGCACGCGGCGCAGGTCCTTCAGGTCGAGCAGGGGCATCCCCTTGTCGTCGCAGTACTTGAAGACGAGGGCCAGCACGCTCTGCTGGGTGTCGTTGAGGTCCAGGATGCGGCTTAACAGCACCGGACCGAACTCGCTCACCGTGGCGCGGAGGCGGGCACCGGGCTCGTCGCTCAAGGTGAGCAGTTCCACGGGGATCTGGGCCGGCTCGTAGGCGAAGCCCAGCCGCTGGTGGCGCGCGGTGATCTTGTCGTTGGCTACGCCCGGCGCGGCGATGCCGCTCAGGTCGCCTTTGATGTCCATGAGCAGGGAGGGCACCCCGTGCAGGCTGAGCTGTTCGGCCAGCGTCTGCAGGGTCTTCGTCTTGCCCGTGCCCGTGGCCCCGGCGATGAGGCCGTGGCGGTTGAGCGTGCGCATGGGCACCCGCACGGGCGCGTCGGTTGGGCATTCGCCGTTGAGCAACGGCGCGCCAAGCAGCAGGCTGGGGCCGGCGAAGGTGTAGCCCTCGCGCATCGTTTTCAGAAAGTCCTCGGGCAGTGGCATGGCAGTGGATCGTGCCGCGAAGGAAGCATGCCGGGGGCCAGGTCCCACCAACGGTCGCGCGGTGCGCCTCAACCTGCAGCCCCGTTCTCACGTAGGAACGCACGCCACTACGCCGCCATGCGCGACCTCCGCTCGGTCCTGATGCCCCGCTCCGCCGCCCACCGGGTGCTCTACCTGCTGTACAGCGTGGCCCTGGCCGTGTGCGTGGGGCTGATCGCATGGAGCCATACGGCCCAGACGCGCAGCCTGTTGCACACCACGCAGGAGCGCCTGGCCGGCATCGCGGGCACGCTCGGTGGTGAGCTGGACGGCGGCCGCATCCTGCGCCTGCTGGAGCGCTACGATTCCCGTGGCATGCTGGTGCAACGCACCCAGGAGGCCCGGTACTACGTGCTGCAACAGGCCCTGGAACGCGGCGTGAAGGCCAACGGACTGGAGGCCCCGCTCGCGCTGGTGCACTTCGATCCCAAGAACCAGGAACTGCAGTTGGTGGCCAGTTCCGCGCCAAGCCCGGTGCTGCGCGACCGGTACCAAGCCCCCTGCGCGGAGGCGCTTACCGCCCTGCTGAAGGCCGATGGCAACGGACCCTTGCAGGGGCGTTGGGGCGACCAGGTGGCCGCCTTCAGCATCGTGCGCACGGTGCAGGGCCGCGCGGTGGCCGCACTCGTGGCCGAGGGCTCCCATGCCGCCCTGCTGGCCCAGGTGCAGGCCCGCACACTGCGGCTGGTGGCGGTGGCCGCGGTGGTGATGCTGCTGTTCGGTGTGCTGGTGGTGCGCCGCGTGGCCGCCCTGGTGCGCAAGGAGGAGGTGGAGCGCCTGCTGTGGCAGGCCCGGCACGAGGGCATCAGCGACAGCATCGCCTACGCCGGGAAGATCCAGGGCGCCCTGATCCCCAAGGCCGACCGCTACCGCGAGATGTTCGCCGACCACTTCATCCTGAACCGCCCCAAGGACGTGGTGAGCGGGGACTTCCATTGGTACCATCGCCTGGACGAGGATGCGTGCATCGTGGCCGCGGCGGACTGCACCGGGCACGGCGCTCCCGGCGCCATGATCGCTGCCATCGGCTGTTCCCTGTTGAGCGAGCTGGTGGCCCAGCGTCCGCAGCTGGACCCGGCGGAGATGCTGGGGGTGCTGAACGAACGCCTGCTCGCGGTGCTGGACCAGCAGGGGCAGCGCAAAGGCGCCGGCGACGGCATGGACATCGCCTTGTGCCGGATCGATCGGAAGTGCCGTGAACTGCTCTTCGCGGGGGCCTTCCGGCCGCTCTACTGGATGCATGACGGCCAGCTCACCGTGGTGAACGGGGACCGCAGGCCCATCGGCGGCTCGCATTACGATCCGCAACGGAAGTTCACCGTGCACCGCATCGCCTACCATCCCGGGGACCGCATCTACCTGTTCAGCGACGGCTACGTGGACCAGTTCGGCGGGCCGGAGCGCCGCAAGTTCATGGCCGCCCGCTTCAACGAGATGCTGGTGGCCAACCAGCAACTGGACATGGCCGCCCAGGGAGAGCTCCTCGAACGCGTCTTCCTCGAATGGAAAGGCGAGCAGGAGCAACTGGACGATGTGATGGTGCTGGGGCTCCAGGCCGCCTGAAGAGGCCGAACGGCCCTACCCGACCGCTGTGGGCTGGAGGTGGCCCTCTATCTTTGACGGCTCCGCCGACCTTGAGCGTTGGCGGGAATGACGCATGGCCACGAAAAGCGAGTTGATCGCGCGATTGGAGGGGCTCACCGCCCAACAGGACGCGGAGCAGGTACAGGAACAGGTGGAGAGCCTCAAGGAAGCCTATGAGGCTTTGGTGAGCGCCGCCCATCAGGAAGCCCAGGCGGCCGCGCAGGTGCCCGTGGAGGCCGAGGCCGCCGCCGAAGGTGCCGCGCCCGCAGCCGAGCCCCTGCCCATCGAGAGCGCGCCCCTGCAGGATGAGGAGGACAAGCGCTTCAAGCAGCTGCTCGACGCCTTCAACACCCGCGTGAACGACATCCGTCGCCAGCGCCAGAAGCAGGAGGCCGACAACCTGGCCGCCAAGCAGGCCATCATGGACGAGCTCCGCGCCATGATCGCCAACGAGGAGAACATCGGCACGGCTTTCCAGCGGTTCAACGAGCTGGGCGAAAAGTGGAAGACCATCGGTCCGGTGCCCCAGCAGCACTACCGCGACCTGCAGCGGGACTACAGCCAGCTGCGCGACGAGTTCTTCTACCACATCCGCATCTACAAGGAGCTCCGCGACCACGACCTGAAGAAGAACACCGCCCTGAAGCAGGCGCTCATCGCTGACATGGAGGCCGTGCAGCGCGTGGAGAGCGTGCGCGAGGCCGAGGCCCTGGTGAAGGAATACCAAGAGAAGTGGCACCAGATCGGTCCAGTGGTGAAGGAGGAATGGGAGGCCATCCGCGATGGGTTCTGGAACGCCACCCGCGTGGTGTACGACCGCATCAACGAGTACTATAAAGCCCGCCGCGCGGAGCACGAGGCCAACCTGGCCGCCAAGCAGGCCTTGGTGGACAAGGTGAACGCCCTACTGGCCGGCATGGAGAACGTGGGCGGCAAGGAGTGGAAGGCCCTCACGGACCAGGTGTTGGAGCTGCAGACCGCGTGGAAGGCCATCGGCTTCGCCACCAAGAAGGACAACGAGCGCATCTGGAAGGAGTTCCGCAACGCGTGCAATACCTTCTTCGATCGCAAGAACGCCTACTTCACCGAGCTGAAGAGCCAGTTCAAGGGCGCCTTCGACAAGAAGCAGGCGCTGCTGCAGCAGGCTATCCAACTGAAGGACAGCACCGACTGGCGCCAGACCGCGGACAAGCTGAAGGCCCTTCAGGCGCAGTGGAAAGAGGCCGGCAGCGCCGGTCCCCGCGACGAGAACAAGCTCTGGAACAAGTTCCGCGAAGCGTGCGACGGCTTCTTCCAGAAGCGCAAGGCCCACTTCGATGCGCTGGATGCCGAGCAGGCCGTGCACCTGGCCGAGAAGCAACAGCTGGTGAGCGAGCTGGAGAGCTTCCAGCACCTGCCGGACCGTGGCGCCACAGTGGACGCGTTGAAGGCCTTCAGCCAGCGCTGGATGAACAGCGGCCGCGTGAGCCCCAAGCACTTCGACACCTTGAACACGCGCTACCGCGCGGCCATGGACAAGCAGTACGACCTGCTGCGCCTGAACGGCGAGGAGCGCCGCCGCATGGCCTTCGTGGACCGCATGGAGGACCTGAAGGCCGGCCCGGACGGCAAGTTCCAACTGGAGAAGGAGGGCCGCTTCATCCGCCGGAAGATCGAGGAGATCGAGACCGAGATGAAGCAGATGGAGCGCAACATGGGCATGTTCAACTTCAAGAGCGCCAGTGGCGAGGCCATGAAGAAGGACATGGAGAAGAAGATCGAGCGCGCCCGGCAGGACATCGACCGGCTGCGGCAGCAGTACCGCGCACTGCAGCAAGAGATGAAGGCCCCCGCACCCGCACCGGCGGCCGAGGCTCCGCCAACTGCCGAGCCGGGTGCCGAAGCCCCGTCACCGGCCTGAGGCATGGGCGCGGCAACGCCCACCACCATCGCGGTGCCTGTGGCCTGGGGCGAACAGGACGGCTTCGGCCACGTGAACAACGTGGTGTACTTCCGCTACTTCGAGAGCGTGCGCATGTACTTCCTGGAGCGCACCGGTATCCTGCGCTCCCACCGGGTACACGGCATCGGCGTCATCCTGGCCAGCACCACCTGCGACTTCGAGCGGACTGTTACCTGGCCTCAAACGCTGCAGGTGAGCACCTGGCCCGTGCGCGTGGGCAACACCAGCTTCCTGCTCCACTACCGGATCACCAACGAGCGTGGCGATGTGGTGGCCACCGGCAGCAGCGTGCTGGTGATGTACGACTACGGCCGAAGCACCAAGGTGCCCGTGCCCGATGACCTTCGCGCCCGCATCAACGCGCTCATTCCCGCCCCATGAACACCTGCTCCGCCCCTGCCCTGCTCGCCGCCGCGCTGCTCCTGCTCGCCGCCTGCGGTGCGCACGAAGCCCCTCCCGCAGCGGCACCCACGATCGAAGCGCCCCGGCAGGCCCCGGTGCATGCGTTGGTGGGTGTGTGGAGCGACACCACCCGTGCGCACGCTACCTGGGAGCACTGGCGCACGCAGGATGACAGCACGCTGATCGGCATGGGCTGCGCCCTGGACGGAACCGACACCGTGTCCATCGAGCAGTTGCGCCTGGAGCAACGGAACGGCCAATGGGTCTACCGCGTGCGTGTGGGCCAGCAGGCCGACGCCGCCTGGGTGCCGTTCGTGGCCGAGCGCATCGCTGCGGACAGCCTGGTGTTCGAGAACAACGGCAACGACTTTCCGCAGTGCATCACCTACGTGCGTGGCGCCGATGGCGGTTGGGACGTGAGCGTTTCCGGCAACGAGCACGCTCGGGAGCGCATGGACCGCTACCATTTTCAAGCCGCTGGAAAGTGACCGATCGTTAGCTTCGACGTCTCTCCTTTTCCAAACACTCACCAAAACCTCGGAAGACATGGGCATGATGAAGGAGTTCAAGGAGTTCGCGATGCGCGGCAACCTGATCGACATGGCGGTCGGTGTGGTCATGGGCGCTGCGTTCGGCAAAGTGGTCAGCGGATTCGTGGACGGCATGGTCATGCCTCTGGTCGGGAAGCTCACCAGTGGCGTCGATTTCAAGGAGATGAAATGGGTGATCCAGCAAGGCGTGGCCGAAGGCAAGGATGCCGCGGGCAATGTGGTGGCCGCGGTGCCGGAGGTCGCGGTCAAGTACGGCGCCTTCATCACCACCATCATCGACTTCACGATCGTGGCCTTCGCGGTGTTCATGGTGATCAAGGCGATCAACGCGGCGAAGAAGAAGGAGGAGGCCGCACCGGCCGCGCCCCCCGCCCCCAGCAACGAGGAGAAGCTCCTGATGGAGATCCGCGATGCGTTGAAGAAGTAAGCCGCGCAGATCTTCGGTCCGGTCAGTTCGGAAACCACCCCTGCCCCTCCTCGGTCACCAGCGAGCCGCTGTAGCGGCATCGCAGGAGGGGGAACGATCAGGGGGCAATTGGAGCGGTCGATCCGCAGGCGTTAACACCCCTTGAAAGCCCTGGCGCCTTGCCGGGGCTTTCGCGTTCAGTGCATGTACCGATGCGTGCCGGTGCTGCGGTCGAAGTGGAGGCCGCTGCCGGTGAAGGCCTCTTCCAGTAGCCCCCCGTTCACGGCGTCGGCCGGTGATCCCGACCATGGGGGCATGCCCGGGCGCAGCAGCAATAACGCGTCGCAGAGGTCTACGGCCAGTTGGATGTCGTGCGTACTGAAGAGCACCAGGCGCCGGCTTTCCCGCGCGATGGAACGCAGTAAGCGAACGATGGCCGAACGGTTCGGCAGATCCAGGTAGGCCGTGGGCTCGTCCAGCAGCAACAGCGGCGTGTCCTGCGCGATGGCCCGCGCGATGAAGGCCTTCTGCCGTTCGCCGTCGCTGCAGGCATCCAGCGCGCGCCCGGCCAGGTGCTGCACGCCGGCCTGCTCCAGGGCTTGCTCCACGTGTGCACGATCCGAAGCGGTGAGCGCCCCGAAGCGATCCGTCCACGGCTGGCGGCCCAGTGCCACCAAGGAGCGCACGTCCATCAGTGGTGGCGCCGTGCGCTCGGTGAGCACCACGGAGACGGTGCGTGCTCGCTCGGCCGCGGAAAGGCGGTGCAGGTCCGCGTCGTTGATCAGCGCACGGCCCTGCAACGGCCGCTGCAGCCCGGCCAGGGTCCGTAGCAGGGTGCTCTTGCCGATGCCGTTCACCCCGAGCAGGGCCACCAGCTGCCCTTCCGGCAGCGCCAGGTCGAACGCCGGGATCAGCGGGACCTGGTAGCCGATGGCGAGCTGTTCCGTGCGCAGCAGGGCGTTCATGTTCAGGCTTCGGTGTTCCAGCGGTGGCCGCGCAACAGCACCCAGAGCACCACGGGTGCGCCGAGCAGGGAGGTCACCGCGTTCAACGGCAGGGCATGGTCCGTGCCCGCCAGGCGCACCACCAGGTCGCAGCCCAGGCCCAGGGCCATGCCCAGGGTGGCCGCGGCCGGCAGGAGCGTGCGGTGGTCGCTGGTGCGCACGAAGGCGCGGGCCACGTGCGGCGTGGCCAACCCCAGGAAGGCGATGGGCCCGCAGAAGGCCGTGATGGTGCCTGCCAGCAGTCCGGTGGTCCAGATCACCAGCCGGCGCACCTGCACCACGTCCACACCGAGGCTCCGGGCGTAGGCATCGCCCAGCAGCAGGCTGTTCAGCGGCTTCACGGACCATGCGGCGGCCCCGAGGCCGAGCAATACCGGCGGGGCCATCCACGCCAACCGCTGCAGGTCCAGCCCGGCGAAGGAGCCCATGCCCCACAGCACGTAGCCCTTCACGGCCGCGGCCGCGCTCATGGACTGCAGCACGCTCACCACGGCGGAGCAGAGGTAGCCCACCATCAGCCCCATGATCAGCAGGGCGGTGGTCCCCCCCACACGCCTGTCCAGCGCGGCGATCAGTAGCAGCACGCCCAAGGCCCCGCCCAGCGCGGCCAGCACCACCATCAGTTCGCGCGGCAGGTGGATCGCGGACCACAGGGGCGCCGCCAGCAGCACCAGCGCCACGCCGAGGCCCGCGCCGCTGCTCACGCCCAGCACGCTCGGACCCGCCAGGGGGTTGCGGAACAACGTCTGCATCAGCAGGCCGCTCGCCGCGAGGCCACCACCGGCCAGGGCCGCCGTGAGCACTTCCGGCAGGCGCACCTGCCACAGGATGGTGCGCACCGTGGGCGACCCGTCGCCGCGCGCGGCGGCCCACAGCTCGTTCATGGAAATGGGCACGCTGCCCGCACACAGCCCGGCCAGCGCCAGCAGCAGCGCAACGGCCAGGAACACCCAGGTCCACGTGGCGCCGCTCCGCATCGTTCCCCCGATCGACCGGTTCAATGGAAGTTGGCCGGACCGGACCAGAGCTCGGCCAGGCCGGCGGCGCCCCAGCAGGTGCCGAAGCCCACGATGCCGATCATCAGCGCGCCCAGCAGGCGATCGCGCGCCTGGGTCTTCTCCCCGCCGAAGAGGCTGATCAGCATGCCCAACAGCAGCACGCCCGCATGCACGGCCACCGCCACCATCATGCCCATCAGCACCACCATGCTGCCGCCGTTCTTCTCCGTGAGCGAAAGCAGCTCGAAGAGGACCGTGTAGCCCAGCAGGATCAGGAGGTGGTTGCGGAGGAACTTGCCGTTCATGTGCACGAAGGTATCCGCCTCAGATCAACGACGTGGCGGTGCCGCTCACCGCGCACAGGCCTGGACCAACGATCGCCGTGATCAACCCGGCGAGCCACCATGAGCGGACATCCGCATCCTTCCACAGGGACCGTACGGCGGCGATCACCAGTTGAACGGTGGCCAGGCCGGCACTTGCGTAGCCGAACATCAACCAGGCCACCACCCAGCCGCCCAGGACATCCCTTCCAGGGCTGACCCATCCGGCGATCAAGCATACCACGGCCACAGCGACCACGGCGACCATGTTCCAGAACAGCACCTTGCCCTTCATGCGCTTTGTTGTTGCAGCTCCGCCAGCCGCTTCCGCTGCGCCTCCTCCCGGTAGAACAGGTTCATCGTCTCGAAGGGGATGGCGTTCATCGTGCGCGGGTCGATGATGTGCACGCAGCTGCGCTTGATGGCCCGCACGTCGAAGTCGTATGCGTCGATGAAGCGCATGATGATGATGCGGAACAGGTTCTCGTACCGCAGCTCCGGCGCGTCGATGTCGGGCAGGCAGCACATGATGCGGTGGAGCGTCTCGTGGGCCTTGTCGCTGGGCGTGCCGGTGCTGAAGAGCTTCACCATATGCTCCTTCAGGCGGGCGTCCTGCTCGTACACGATGGTGTTGCGGCTGTTGTTCAGCAGGTCGTCCGGGTCGATCATGCGGGTGAGCGGGAACACCTCGCCGTTCAGTTTCAGCGCGTAGCCCATGGCCAGCGCGTCGGGGTTGCATGGCACCGGCACGATGTCCTCGGGCGTGAAGAGCGGCGCCTGTTCCAGGATGGCCTGACGCACCTCGGTGAGCGTGATGCGGTCCGTGGCCGGGTCGTAGTGCTCGGTCCGGCCTGCGGCCTGCACCGGCTGAAAGGTGACGCCCCGCACGCAGCGCTGCTTCAGGGCGAAATCGATGATGGCGCCCACCTCATCATCGTTCACGCCCTTCTCCACGGTGACCACCAGCGTGGTGCTCAGGTTGAGCTCGTTCAGGTGCTCCAGCGCCTTCATGCGCACGGCCGTGAGGTCCTCCCCGCGCAGCCGCTTCAGCACCTCGGGCTTGAACGAATCGAACTGCAGGTAGAGCTCGAAGTCGGGCATGTAGCCGGACAGTCGCTCCGCGAAGGCCCGGTCCTTGGCGATGCGGATGCCGTTGGTGTTCACCATCAGGTGGCGAATGGGCCGGCGCTTGGCCGCATCGAGGATCTCGAAGAACTGCGGGTGCACCGTAGGCTCACCGCCGCTCAGCTGCACCACATCGGGCTCGCCCTCGTTGCGCACGGCGGCATCGAGCATACGCTCCACCTCCTCCAGCGTGCGGTGCTTCCCGTGCATGGGCCCGCTGCTAGCGTAGCAGATGGGGCACTCCAGGTTGCAGCGGTCGGTGACCTCGATGAGCGTGAGACAGCCGTGCTGCTCGTGGTCCGGGCAGATGCCGCAGTCGTACGGACAGCCGTAGTGCGTCCTGGTATTAAAGGTTCGCACCATCTCCCCGGGCTTCAGGTAGTGCCGGCAGCGCTTGTAGTAGTCCACATCGGTAGCGATGAGCACCTTCTGCGCGCCGTGCTCCGGACAGCGCTTCAGCATGTACACGCGCTCGTCCTCGAAGACCACCTTGGCGTCGATGCGCTTCAGGCACTCCGGGCACAGGCTCAGCGTGAAGTCGTAGTAGGTGTAAGGGCGTTCAGGCATGGAAAGGGAAAGTAGCCGCTGAGGCGCGGATGCGCAGAGGGGATGCGTGCCGGGACTTCCTATCTGTGTCCATCCGTGTTCATCTGTGGTTGAACCATCAGAACTCGTGGATGCAGCCACACCCTGAAGTAATACAGCAGTCCGGCCACGCAGGCCCATTGGATGGTTGAAAGGCCGAGGGCGATGATGGGCTGCGGCTTGATGGCCTCCACGGCCAGGCGGAAGAACAGGTAGCCCACCATGAACAGCTTGAAGCGGGCGCCGTTGGCGAGGGTCCATCGGCGTTCGACGCTTCGAAGCCCGACCCAAAGCGGGCCCAGCCATAGGATCTCGTACAGGTTGGTGGGGTGGCGGCGCACGCCGTCGCCCAGGTCGATGCCCCAGGGCAGGTCCGTGGGCGTGCCGTAGGTGTTGTCCTCCAAGCCGCCGAGCAGGCAGCCCACGCGCCCGATCATCAGGCCCAGGATCAGCGGGAAGGTGAAGAGGTCGCCACTGCTGGTACGGACACCGATGGCCTTCTTGGTGAGCTCCACCCCCACCAGCCCGCCGAGCAGCCCGCCCACGATCGTGCGGTTGTTGAAGGCGATCAGGAGCGCCCAGCCGTCCGCGGCCAGCTTTGCGGGATCCTCCAGCGCGCCCAGCACCCGCGAGCCCAGCAAGGCCCCGGCCGCCGCACCGATGATGATCCACACGCGCTTCGGCTCCGGGATGGGGTCGCCCTGGCCCATGCGCAGCCGCTGGAAGTAGGTGTAGCCCACGGCGAAGGCGGCCAGCTCGAACACGAGGTGCAGCAGGTGGTGCATTGGCGCAAGGTGGTGAATGCCGTGCCCGCTGCTGAACGATCTTCGCGCCACATGAACAGCTCCGTGATCGATCGGTTCCGCTTCTTCTGCATGGCGGAGGGCTTCAGTTGGATCGCCCTGCTGGCGGCCATGGTGGTGAAGTACGGCTTCGGCCACGCGGAAGCGGTGCGCTGGCCGGGCATGGCCCATGGCGTGCTCTTCATCGGCTACCTGGTCACTGCGGTGCCGCTCTTCACCCGCGAGCAATGGCCTGCCGAGCGGCTCTACGGGGTGTTGGCGGCCGGCTTCCTGCCCTTCGGCACCTTCGTGCTGGAGCGCCGCTGGCTGCGCTAGGTGACCATGGTCAGGTGATCGGACCTGTCGCGCGGGTACCTTCGTTCCAAACCACCCACGAACATGGGATCTGAAGGAAGTAGCCGCTGGTGGCCTTTCCTGGCCGGGATCGCGGCCGGTGCGGCCTTGGGCGTGCTGTTCGCACCCCGGTCCGGAAAGGAGACACGCGCGGCCATGGGCGACAAGGGCCAGGCCATGAAGGACGACCTGGACGAGGTGATCGGCCGGGTGCGTGCGGAATGGGCGCAGGCCAAGGGCAAGGCCCACGATGCCGCTTCCATGTCCAAGGAGGAGGTGGACGACCTGCTGCGTTTCCTGATGGAGGAAGGCCGCGACCTGGTGGACCGCGTGAAGAACGGACCGCGCACCCATACCGGGAACCCATGAGCGGCCCCGCGGACGACCTTGGCGGCTGGGTGAACGACCTGACGGGCGAGGCGAAGGCCTACGCCGAGCGAACGCGCGAGCAGGTGCTGCTGGAAGTGTCCAAGCGCACGGCCATCGCGCTGGCCGGCGTGGTGGTGTGGTTCGTGCGCATCACGAACGCGGTGCTCGCCTTCAGCCTGCTGCTGGTGGCCGGCGGGCTCTGGTTGGGCGACCTGCTGGGCGACCGGGCACTGGGCTTCCTGGCCATGGCCGGCGTGTGCGTGCTGGTGGGGCTGATCTTCGCGCTCTACTGGCGCAGTGGCGGCCGGGAGCGCTTCATGCTGGGCATCATCAATGCGATCGTCCATGGCAAGTGAGGTCACCTATCGATCATTGGCGGAGGTGGAGACCGATCTGCAGCGCCTGCGCGCGGAACGGGCCCTGCACGCCGAGCGCATCCAGCGCCATTGGGACCTGATGCGCCACCCGGACAGCCGGCGCCGACTGTTGTTCGGTTCCCTGCGTTCGTTGTTCCCGAAGGACGCCGGCGAATGGCGCGATGTGCTGTCCGAGGGCGGGCGGATGGCAGGCGCGGCCTTGGCGGACCGGATGCGCGGCTCGCGCCACAAGCTGTTCTGGACCGGTGTGGCCATGGCGCTGCCGTGGGTGGCGCAGCAGTTGGATCCCGCGCGGCTTTCTTCCATCATGGAAGAGGCCAAGGTGACCGTGGAACGGATCCGGGAGCGCTTCAGCAAGCGCTCGTGAGACGGCTTTCACCGCCGTTCTTCAGCGCCTTTCGCGACTCCGGCTCAAGGCCGGAGTGACAGTGGTATTGAGAATTGAAATGAACAGCGCGACTCCGGCCGGATGAGGCTCCGGGGCAAGTCCGGAGTGACATCATCATTGTGTCCCTGAAGCGGAAGCAGGTGGTCAGGCACCGCCCGCCCAGTCCACGCCTTTGCGCAGCCAGGCCAGGGTCTCGGCCTCCGGCGATCCGGGTTCCGGCTGGTGGTCGTAGCGCCAGCGCGCGTCCGCGGGCAGGCTCATCAGGATGCTCTCCGTGCGGCCACCGGTCTCCAGGCCGAAGCGGGTCCCGCGGTCATGCACCAGGTTGAACTCCACGTAGCGGCCGCGCCGCAGCAACTGCCAATCGCGCTCGCGCTCGCCGAAGGGCCGGTCCCGGAAGGGCTTCACGGCCTCGGCATACAGCGTGGAGAAGGCGCGGCCCACCGCACAGGTGAAGCCGAACAGCTTTGTCGATGGTTCCTGCTCGCAGGGCACCACGCGGTCGTAGAAGATGCCCCCCACGCCCCGTGTCTCGTTGCGATGCGGCAGGAAGAAGTAGTCATCCGCCCAGCGCGTGTAGTCCGGGTAGTAGCGCGGGTCCCAGGCATCGCACACGGCCTTCAGGCCCCGGTGGAACGCACGGGCTGAGGGCACATCCACATACATCGGCGTCAGGTCGATGCCGCCGCCGAACCAGGTGGCCGGGCCGTTGGGTCCGCCATCCGCCTCGAAATAGCGGATGTTCATGTGGATGGTGGGCACCCACGGGTTGCCGGCGTGGAGCACGATGCTGACCCCCGTGGCGAAGAAGCGGTCCGCCTCGATTTTCAGGGCCTTGGCCGCCATGGGCGCGAGCGGGCCGTGCACCTCGCTGAAGTTGACGCCGCCCTTCTCGATGAGGTCGCCACCGGCGATCACGCGCGTGCGGCCTCCCCCACCCTCGCTCCGTTCCCACAGGTCCTCCTGGAAGCGGGCCTTGCCGTCCAGGCGCTCCAGGTCGGCGCAGATGGCGTCCTGGATGGCGCGGAACTCCGCAGCGATGGAAGTACGGTCGGGTGTGCTCATCGCAGCGGTCGCAGACCCGCTTCCTGGTATTGCAGCAGGAAGCCGCCCTCGTTGCGGTAGCCGTTCTCGGCCCCGGTGCGGTTCAGCTTGAAGGCCATGTGCAGCGGCCGGGCATCCACCTCGGCGAAATGCTCCGGCAGCGCGCGGCCGAAGGCCATGAGCCCGCGCAGGTAGAAGTAGGTGACGTCGAACCCGAGGAAGGCGTAGTCGCCCGGCTCGTTGTTGTAGCGGTCGCGGTAGGCCTGCACGAAGTGCTGCACGGCCGGTGCGGTATGGTCGATGAAGGTGCTGGCCGGCAGGGCTACCTTGAGCTTCTCCAGCTTCGGGGCCTCCAGGGGCTCCATGTTCATCCACGCGTTGGTGCCGAACACCACGATGCGCTTGTCCTCGGCCAGCGGCTCCAAGCGGTTGACCAGGGCGGCCACGAACTCCACGTTGTCGCTCGGCACCACCACCACGTTCAACTGGCTTGTGCTCAGGCGCGCCACCAGGTCCGTCAGGGCGTTCTTGCCGGACGGGATCGCCACCACGGAATCGCGGAGGCGTTCGGTGCGCTGGGCCAGCGCTTCGTCCAAGGTGCGCTGCATGTTCTCGCGTTGCTCCTTCTCGGTGGCCACGTCCGCTGTGATGAGCAGGATGTTGTCCCTGGCATGCCGCGCGGCGATGTAGCGGGCCATGTACTGCAGCTGGTCCGGCCGGCCGCTCACCACCTTGCTGATGTTGGGGCTGCCCAACAGCACCTTGTTGGTCTGCGGCACGGGGCACACGATGTGGGCGTTGGGCGCCGAGCGGCTCAGGCTTTCGAGCGCCTGCCGGTGGAAGGGCCCGATGCAGAGGTCCGCTTCGCGCACGGCGGGCGAGCGCAAGGCCGGCGTCCAGGTCTTCGCATCCTCCCCCACGTCCAGTACCTCGATCTCCGCTTTCAGGCCCTGTGCCCTCAGCGAGTCGATGGCCATGCGCGCACCGGCGTAGAACTGCACGGCCGCGTGCGTGATCGGGTGGAAGCCCTTGGCGTCCTTGTGGCGCAGGGTACTGTCGTTCAGTTCGGTGGCGAAGGGCAACAGGATGGCCACGTGCGCCATTCCTTCCAGGGTGGTGGGGCGTGCAGGCTCGGTCTTGACGGGTTCCTCGGCCTTGGCCGGTATGCGGATGTAGGTGCCCGCCTGCAGCGCCACGTTCGGCCCGCCATTGGCGGACTGGAGCTCCTCCACGCTGACGCCGTATTCCTTGCTGAGCGAATAGATGGTCTCGCCGGGCTGCACCAGGTGGGCCGTGCTGCGGTCCTCCGCGGCGGGTGCGATCTGCTCGGTGGGAACATTGGTGATCCGGGCCACCGGCACCACCACGATCATGCCTTCCTTCAGGCCGCTGGAAATCCCGGGGTTGCGCTCCAACAGCACCTGCTGGTCCACGCCATAGCGGTGCGCGATGCCGAAGAGGGTCTCCTTCTTCTTCACCTGATGCGCCAGCTCCCCTTCCATCAGGGCCGGCGCGGTCTTCAGCTCCTTTTTCACCTGTTCCTTCACCGGGATCAGCAGTACCTGGCCCACGCTGAGCCCGGTGCGGGCGGCCGGGTTGGTGCGCGTGATCACCTCCGGGGCCACGGCGTAGTGCCGGCTGATGGCGTAGAGCGTCTGCCCCTTCAGCACGGTGTGGGCGATGTACTTCTCGCCGTCCACTTCGCGGAGCACCTGCGCCTGTGCTTGGAACGACAGGAACAGGAGCAGGAGCAGGGGCAGGAACCAGCGCATCATTCCCATTCGATGGTGGCGGGGGGCTTGCTGCTGATGTCGTACACCACGCGGTTCACGCCCTTCACCCGGTTGATGATGCTGTTCGATATCCGTGCCAGGAACTCGTACGGCAGGTGGCACCAATCGGCGGTCATGCCGTCGGTGCTGCTCACCGCGCGGAGGGCCACGGCGTTCTCGTAGGTGCGCTCGTCACCCATTACGCCCACGCTGCGCACGGGCAGCAGGATGGCGCCGGCCTGCCACACCTGGTCGTACAGCCCGGCCTCGCGCAGCCCGTCGATCCAGATGGCGTCCACCTCCTGCAGCAGGGCCACCTTTTCCGCGGTGACCTCGCCGAGGATGCGGATGCCGAGGCCCGGCCCCGGGAAGGGATGGCGGCCCAGCAGCGCGGGGTCCAGCCCCAGCTCGCGGCCCACGCGGCGCACCTCGTCCTTGAAGAGGAGCCGCAGCGGTTCCACCACCTTCAGCTTCATGCGCTCCGGCAGGCCGCCCACGTTGTGGTGGCTCTTGATGGTGACGCTCGGCCCGTTCACGCTCACGCTCTCGATCACGTCCGGGTAGATGGTGCCCTGGCCGAGCCATTTCACCTGTGGCAGCAGGTGGCTCTCGTGCTCGAACACCTCGATGAAGGTGCGGCCGATGGCCTTGCGCTTCGCCTCCGGATCCTCCAGCCCGGCCAGCGCGGCGTAGAAGCGGTCGCGCGCGTCCACACCCTTGATGTTGAGCCCAAGGTGCTTGTAGCTCTCCAGCACGCGGGCGTACTCGCCCTTGCGCAGCAAACCGTTGTCCACGAAGATGCAGTGGAGGCGCGGGCCGATGGCCTCCTTCAGCAGGATGGCCGCCACGGAGCTGTCCACGCCGCCGCTCAGGGCCAGCACCACCTCATCCTCGCCCAGTTGCCGGCGCAGGCTCGCCACGGTGCTTTCCACGAAGGCGTGGGGCGTCCAATCGCCCTTGCAGCCGCACACGCCGATGACGAAGTTGCGCAGCAGCGCCAGGCCTTCGGTGGTGTGGTAGACCTCCGGGTGGAACTGCACGGCGTAGGTGGCTTCGCCTTTCAGTTGGTAGGCGGCCACGGGCACGGCGTGCGTGCTGGCCAGCACCTCCATGGCGCCGGCGGCCTCGGTGATGCTGTCGCCATGGCTCATCCACACCTGGGTGCCGGCATGGATGCCCGTGAACAGCGGGTCGTGCACGTGGATGTTGTCCAGGAAGGCCCGGCCGTACTCGCGCACGGTACTGCGCACCACCGGGGCCCCCTGCCGCTTGGCGAGCAATTGGGCGCCATAGCACACGGCCAGCACGGGCACCCGCCCCTGGAAGCCGCTGATGTCGGTGTCCGGGGCGTTGGCGTCGTGCACGCTGAAGGGGCTTCCGCTGAGGATGAGCCCGCGCACATCCGGATCGCCGGCCAGTTCCGCGGCCTTGCTGAACGGATGGATCTCGCAGTACACGTTCAACTCCCGCACCCGCCTGGCGATCAGCTGGGTGTACTGGGAACCGTGGTCAAGGATGAGGATGCGTTCGGCCAAGGGGAATGGGGGTTCGGGCGCCGCGAAAGTAGCCGCACCGGCCCCATGGTGACCCGCCCGGCCCCGGGGATGGCGTAGCTTGCGGCGAGCACCGCCCGCCGTGAGGTATTTGTTCGGTCCCCTGGCCTGCCTGGCCTTCATGCAGGTGCCTGCGCAGCTCTCCATCTGGGCCGAGGAGTTCGAGAACGGCTGCACCCAGAACTGCCTGGCCTCGGGCTACATCGGCGTCAGCGGGGCGTGGTCCGTGCAGACCACCGGCACCAATGGAGCGTGTGCCAACCAGTGGTTCATCAGCTGCCAGGAGAACGGCAACCCGGCCGGCACCTGCGGCGGGGGCTGCGGCAACAACGAAACGCTGCACATCGGCAACGACGGCACCACCTGCACCTCCCCCAACGGCTGCTTCTTCTGCCCCAGCGGCGATTGCGGCGCGGCCTACGACGCCAGCTGCCCGCCGGCCCTCTGCTTCGTGTGCTGCAGCTGCCAGAGCAGCCAGACCGACGCACGCGCCGTGAGCCCGGTGATCGACCTGAGCGGCTGGAACACCCTCACGCTCCGCTTCAAGTACATGGAAGGCGGCGTGGGGGTCACGGACAACGCGCTGCTGGACTACTTCGACGGGGCGGTGTGGACCCAGCTGGCGGACCTGCCCAAGACCCCGACCGGCACCTGCGGGGCCCAGGGCCTGTGGACCAACTACAGCATCGCACTGCCGGCGTCGGCGAACAACAACCCGAACGTGCGCATCGGCTTCCGGTGGGTGAACGACGACGACGGCGCGGGCACGGACCCCAGCGTGGCCATCGACGATGTGGAGATCCTGGCGCCCTACACCCCGCCCGGCACCGGCCTGGTGGTGAACGAGCTGAGCAATGGCCCGGCCGGCAACCAGGAGTACATCGAGTTGGCGGTGGTGGGGCCGAGCTGCACGGCGGACATCCGCGGCATCAAGGTGGACGACAACAACGGCGTGGCCAACAACGGCTTCGGCACCTTGATGAACGGCAGCGGCGTGAGCATCGGGCACCTCCGCTTCAACCCGGCCATCGCCCAGTGGGCCACGGTGCCCGTGGGCTCGTTGATCCTGATCTACAACAACGCCGACCTGAACGCACTGCTGCCGCCGATCGACCTGGACGACACCGCCCCGAACGACAGCATCTACATCCTGCCCGCGAACAGCGGTCTGCTGCAGGGCTGCGGCAACTTCCCGGACGGGCTGGTGACGGCCACGTACCCGAACTGCACCTTCGGCGCGTCCAGTTGGACCTGGATGGGCTTCCGCGATCAGGGTGACGCAGGCCAGAGCCGCGATCCGCAGGGGCGGTATTTCCACGGCATCAGCTACGGACCCACGTTGCAGAACATGAACAACGGCGGGCTGGACAACCTGCGGATCACCACCGCGAGCGGCGCCGCGAGCGTGCTCTGGTTCAACGGGGGCAATTACCGTGTGGCCGCCAACTTCGGCTTCGGGCCCGTGGCCGGCAACGAAACGCCCGGCGCGCCGAACAACGCGGCGAACGAGGCCTGGCTGGAGGGCCAGCGGTGCGAGGTGCTGCCGGTGGAACTGCTCCACTTCACCGCTTCGGAGATCGGCGGGACCGTACGGTTGGCTTGGGCAACGGCTTCTGAGCACAACAGCGACCACTTCACCGTGGACCGCAGCACCGATGGTGTGTGGTTCGTGCCCATCGCGCAGGTACCTGCGGCCGGCGATGCGCAGCAGCGCATCGACTACCTGCACGACGATGCGGAGCCGCCCGTGGGCACGGTGTTCTACCGACTGCGCCAGTTCGATCGCGATGGCACCGAGCACACCGGTCCCGTGGCCGTGGTGGTCCGCTCCGGAACGGTCGCGTTGAGCGCATGGGCCCAGGACGGACAGGTGCACCTGCGCACCGCGGGCGATGCCGTGCGCTGGAGCCTGGTGGACCTTTTGGGGCGAACCCTCTCGGCAGGTGGCCCGTCCGCCGAACCGGTGATCGGGATCCCCGAGGGCACGGCGCTCTTGGTGGTGGAGGCGGGTGCGGACCGGCAGGTGTTCCGGGTGGTGCGGGCGGGCGGCGCTGCGGTGGTGACCCCGCTGCGCTGAGCGATCACTCCTCCACCAGTACGCTGAACTGCGTATCGAAGGGGTCCAGCAGTTCCAGCAGTTCGCTCAGCAGCGCAGGCCGTGTGTTCAACCACGGCAGGATGTTGTCGCGGCGCTCCTGCAGGCCGTTGGGCAGGAACGCGGCGCGCACCGCATCCGCCCGGCCGGTCAGGTCCTGCGAACGGCGCTTGGCCGCGCGGAGGAGCTTGCTTTCGAGCCGCTCCAGACCACGCAGGGCACGGTGCTCCTGGGCGAGCGCGGCCTTCTCCAAGGTGGGGTCAACGCGGATGAGGCGGGCACGCAGATCGGCATGCACGCGGGCCAGTTGCTCGCGTTCCGCCGTCAGCTCCGTGTCAACGCCGCTGTGCAGCGTGGCGATCCTGGCATGCACCTCCTCCACCGGGCGGAACAGGTATTCCAAGCCGATGCCGAGGGAGCTCCAGTGGCGCGCTTGCTTGGTGGTGAGCACTCCGGCGGATGTGCGCAGCACCACGGCGGGCATGGGTACGTCGAAGGCCTCGAACAAGGGTCGCAACTGCAGCCAGTACGCCACTTCGCCACCGCCGCCCACGTAGGCCACATCGGGCAGCACGGTGCATTGGTAGATGGGACGCAGCAGCACGTTCGGTGAGAATTCCTGCGGCCGTTCGGCAAGCGCGGCGAGCACTTCACTGCGGGTGAACGACGGTCCACCGTCCAGCACGCGGAACCCATCGCCCTCGCGCTCGATGCGGGCGCGGCGACCCTCGGCCAGGTGGAACAGGTTCAGCGGCCGCGGGTTCACCTGCACGGCGTAGGTGGGCGCGAGTTGATCGTTGGCGCGTTGCACCACCTGCGCCGTGATGCCTTCCAGCAGTTCGCGCTCCGCGATCGGTACGAAGGCGCGCTTCAGCTCCGGATCGTCGCCGTCGATGATGAGGATGCCGAAAGCACCGAAGAGTTGGTGCACCAGGCGGCGGGTGGCCTCGGCCAGCGTGCGCCCTTCGGCATAGGCGGTGTGCAGGGCGCTGCGCAGCGCGTCATTCAAGGGGGCCGGGGCCATGGCGCGTTCCAGCGCGTCCAGCACCGGGCCGATGCCCTTGAGCTCCATACGCCCCACCGCTCCGCCGGCCGTTGCGGGCCACTGGACGCGCTGCCCGTTCACCCAGGCGTGGTCCACTTCGGCCAGGTCGTGGTCCTCGGTGGCCATCCAGAACACGGGCACGATGGGCCGTTCAGGTGTGCTGAGCTCGCGCGCGAGGCGCACGGCGTTGAGGATCTTGAACGGCACGTACAGCGGCCCGGAGAAGAGACAGAGCTGGTGGCCCGTGGTGACGGTGCAGGTTCCGGGGCGCGCGAGGAGCTCCAGGTTGTGCCGCACCGCATCGCCCATCTCCAGGCCGGCGTACTGGCGATGCAGGGCGTCCACCAAGGTGGCGCGTTGGGCATCTGTGAACCGCCGTTCGGCGGCCGCCTTCAGTATCCCGGGGCGGTCCGGCCGGTGCGTGTGCAATGCCCGCAGGGCCGGCGCATCCGCCAGGTAGTCCGTGACGATCGGGGCGAAACGGCCGGTGGCCTTGTACGGGACCGTATGTCGTTGCATGGGCCGGGCGAAAGTAACGGGCCTGCAGGGCCTGCCGGGGGATCGTGCCGCCCGCTACATTCACCCACCCCGAACCTTGACCATGCGCCGTTCCGCCCTTGCCGCCCTGCTCCTCCTGCCCCTGCTCAGCCTTGCGCAGGACACCATCACGGTGAGCACCCTCACCTTCGACAGCATCACCACGCGCCGCGGTTGGTGGACCTTCCCCCCGGCAGGCACGGAGTTCCGCAAGGTGCTGATGGTGCACACGCTGAAGTGCGACCCGCAGACCACGCAGGACCAGTACGATTGCGGCGAATGGGATTACCTCACGTACCACTTCGTGCACGAGCACACCGGCGTGCTGGACAGCAATGCGCTGCAGCATCCGTGGTTCAAGGTGGGCGTGGTGGCGCCGGACAGCGTGCTCAGCACGGATCTGGCCTTGGCCAACGTGCGGCAGTTCTGGCAGCGCAACGCCACGGTGTTGGCGGTGAACGGTGCGGTGCTGGCCACGGTGGGCACATCCGATGCGCAGGACAGCGCCAGCTTCATCCCCTTCAAGCGCCGCAGCCAGTACCTCTTCACGGCCGCTGAACTGGCCGCTGCCGGGCTGGTGGCCGGGCCCATCCACGAGCTGCGCTTCCACCGCATCGGCAATGCGGCCGCACTGGTGGACCGCTGCATCATCCGCATGAAGCAGACCACGGCCACCGCCATCGATCGGTTCGAGGACAGCGGGTTCACCACGGTGATCGACCGTTCGCTCAACTACGATACGCTCGCCCTGCCGCTCAGCGCACCGTTCGCCTGGGATGGCACCAGCAACCTGCTGGTGGACATCGCCAACGATGGCACGGACGTGTGGCTGGAATGCCCGCTGCAGGCCACGGCCGTGGCCCCCGGCGCCGCGTTGCAGGAGATCGGTCGCGACGATGCGGTACGCACCGGGGATGACTTCATCGGTGTGGACCCGGCGCCCCTGGCCGCGCTGAGCGATGCGGTGACCATCACCGTGCGCACTTACGGCGCTCCGCAACTGCCACTGAACACCACCCTGCTCGAGGCGGTGAACGCCAATGGCCAGCGTGTGATCAACATCCACCTGCCCTGGAGCAATGGCCGCGTGTACTGGGATGCGGGCAACAATGGCGGCGCGTACGACCGCATCGACAAGGCGGCGGTGGAGGCCGAGTACGAGGGCGGCTGGACGGACTGGGCCTTCGTGAAGAACGCCACCACGGGCAGCATGAAGATCTACCGCAACGGCGTGCTGTGGCACAGCGCCACGAACAAGGTGCTGCCGTTGGACGGCATCGTGCGCATGCGCGTGGCGAGCGATGCGAACGGCGGCAACCCCTACCCCGGCATGATCGACGGGCTGAACATCTTCAACACCGAGCTGACCGCGGCCACCATCGCCGCCTGGCACGACCGCAAGGTGACCGCGGACCACCCGGACCATGCGGCCCTGGTGTACTCCTTGGAAATGGATGAGGGGTACTTCTCCCCTTATGCGGTGAACGCTGCTGACCCTGCCACGCGTGGCTGGTTCATGGGCACGGTGGAGCGCGTTGAGCGTCCGGCGACGGAGCTGTTCCGCAGCCCGGTGGATCCCGGGGTGCGCCCGGTGATCACCTTCTGCCAGGGGGACTACTCTGTGGCGCTGGACAGCGTGATCAACAGCGCCCCGCCATCGGAGTTCCTTCCGCACCTGTCGCGCGAGGTGTTCGCGGTGCAGGGCAATGGCGTGGTGCCGGTGGATACCGTGTTCGCCCGGCTGGCCGGCTGGCGCTACACCTACGCCCCGGACGGCCAGGTCGTCGACTCCATCTGGTCCGGTGGCGAGCTGTTCGTGAACGATACGCTGGACTACTTCGGCACGCCGTACGAGGTGGTGAACAACCACGAGATCGGGCGCTACATCACCCCCTACGGCATCGGGCTGGACCTGGGCGACGAGGGCTTCAGCTGGGTGTACGATGTGACCGACTACCAGTACCTGCTGCACGACAGCGTGGAACTGAGCGCCGGCAACCAGCAGGAGCTGATCGACCTGAAGTTCCTGATGATCGAGGGGCAGGCGCCGCGCCCGGTGGTGAACGTGCAGCACCCCTGGGGCCCGATGCGCAGTTACAGCTACGCCTCCCTCAGCGATGACAGTCAGCTGGCCCCGGTGACGGTGGACCTGCATCCGGACGCCACGCAATGGATGGTGCGCAGCCGCCTTACCGGGCATGGCCACAACAGCAACAACGGCCAGTACCCGCACTGCTGCGAGTGGAAGGACAACACGCACTACCTGTACGCCAACGGCCAGGAGGTGGATGAATGGCACATCTGGCAGGAGATCGATTGTGCGAACAACCCCGTGTACCCGCAAGGCGGTACATGGCCCGGCAGCCGGGAGGGCTGGTGCCCCGGCGACCTGGTGAAGGACCGCGATACCGAGTTGAACGTGCCCGTGCCCGGCGGCACGCTCACGCTGGACTACGGCATCACCCCCGTGCCTGCGGAAAACCTGGGCATGGGCGGCGGCAACTACGTGGTGAACATGGACCTCTTCGAGTTCGGCCCGGCCGCCCATGCGGTGGATGCCGAGGTGTACGACGTGTACCGCCCCACCACCGACCAGTACCGCAGCCGCGAGAATCCCATCTGCTACGATCCGGTGATCGTGCTCCGCAACGCAGGCGCCCAGTTGCTCACCAGCGTCACCTTCAGCTATGGCGTCAGCGGTGGTCAGCCGGCCAACTACACCTGGACCGGGAACCTGGCCCACATGCGGCGGCAGGCCGTTACGCTGCCCATCCCCTCCCCCCAGTTCTGGGCGGGCGATGCCGCCGGCACCTTCCACGTCACCATCACCGATGTGAACGGCGGCGGGCCGGACGCGTACGCAGCGAACGATGCCTACACCACGCACTACACCCTGCCGGTGATCTATCCCGGCCCCATCGTGCTCTACCACAAGAGCAACCAGCGCCCCTGGGAGAACGCGCTCACGGTGCGCGACATCAACGGCCAGGTGGTGTTCAGCCGCACGAACATGACGGCGGCCACCATCTACCGGGACACGCTGGACCTACCCCCCGGCTGCTACGAGGTGGAGCTATCGGACAGCGGGTTGGACGGCCTGGCCTACTGGGCCGATCCCGATGCCGGAACGGGCTTCTTCAAGTTCCGGAACCTTCTGGGGCAGACGGTGCGCAACTTCGACAGCGAGTTCGGCTACCGCATCAAGGCCGCCTTCGCCATCGGCACCATCACCGGTACCGAGGAGCACGCAGCGCCCGTGGGCGTTTCGCTCTGGCCGAACCCCACCGCCGACCGCGCCGAACTGCGGGTGGACGGTGTGCTGGGCGCGGCGCGTCTTGAACTGCTGGACGCCACGGGTCGCTTGGTGTGGCAACAGGAGCTTGATCTGCTGGAGAACAAGCGCATCCCCATCGATCTGGCCCATGCACCGGCCGGGCTCTACACCGTGCGGATCACCCACGAGCGCGGTGCATCCACCACGCGCCTGCTGAAACAGTGACCCGAACGGCCGTTCCGCGTCCCAGACCTCACCCACGAACCGCACTGCCATGCCCATCCGAATGACGCCCGACCAGGGCCAGGAACAGTCCTCCAACCGCCCGCGCCGCTCCGGTGGCGGTGGCTTCCCCGGCATGGGCGGCGGTGGTGGCGGGCTCATCGGGGCCTTGCTGCCCCTGCTCTTCCGCAACCCCAAGCTGCTGCTGATCGTGGCCGTGGTGGGCGGCATCCTCTACTTCGTGAGCGGTAGCGGCGGTTGTGGCGGGGCCGGTGGAGGCGGTGGCATCACCAACATGGTGGGCCAGCTGCTCACGGTGAAGGGCGCCACCCTGGACCCGAAGGAGTACGACAAGGCCGAGGTGTTCGAACCGTTGGTGGACAATGCGAAGAACCCGCTGCCCGAGCGCGTGTCGCTCGAAGCCTTCGCACCGCCCCGGCTCAACCAGGGCCAGCAGGGCTCGTGCGTGGCCTGGGCCAGCGCCTATGCCGCGCGCTCCATCACCAACAACGCTGCCACCAAGCAGACACCCTCGAAGGAGACGGCGTTCAGCCCCAGCTACCTCTACAACCAGATCAAGATCGAGAACAGCGGCTGCCAGGGCAGCTACCTGATCCGCGCGATGGAGGCCATGAAGGCCGGTGGCGTGGCCCCTTTCAGCAAGTTCGGGTACAACGACCAGGACTGCGATCGGCAGCCCCCGGCCGAGGCCCGCGAGGCCGCACAGCGCTACCGGATTAAGGGCTTCCAGCGCCTCAGCGCCAGCGACGATCCGCGCAGCAAGGTGGACATGGTGGCCATGAAGCAGCAACTGCACCAGGGCGCCCCCGTGGTGATCGGCATGATGGTGGGCGGCAGCTTCATGCAGGAGATGGAAGGCCGCGAGAAGTGGGAGCCCACGGACAATGACTATCAAATGGCCGGTTTCGGTGGGCACGCCATGTGCGTGATCGGGTACGACGATTACAAGTTCGGCCAGGAGGGCGGCTTCCAGATCATGAACAGCTGGGGCCCGGAGTGGGGCAAGAGCGGCATCGCCTGGGTGCGTTACAGCGACTTCGACCACTTCGCCAAGGAGGCCTACGCGGTTTACCCGCAGGGCGAAGGCGTGGACGTGAAGCCCAGCCGCTTCGATGTGCGCTTCGGCCTCGCCGTGGTGGACGCCAACGGCAAGGCCACCGGCGAGAACATCCCCCTGGTGAACGAGGGCGGCCGCACCTTCCGCACGGCGAAGCCCATCGCCAAGGGCACGCGCTTCAAGGTGGAGGTGACCAACAACGCGGAATGCTACACGTACATCTTCGGCGAGGAGACGGACGGCAGCACCTACACCCTGTTCCCCTACACGCCCAAGCACTCACCGTATTGTGGGATCACCGGCACGCGCGTGTTCCCCAAGGACCACAGCCTTACCGCCGACGAGGTGGGCACCACGGACGTGATGGCCATCGTGGTGTACAACCAGCCGGTGAACTACCCGGCCGTGAACGAGGCCATGACGCAGAGCCCGGCGAAGGGCCTGGAAGCGAAGCTGGCTGCGGCCCTGGGCAACGAACTGATGCCCGCCGAGGCGCTCAGCTACCAGCAGGGCCCCACCTTCGGTGCTTCCGGTCCGGCAAGCGCCAACGCCGTGGCCTTCGTGCTGAAGATCGATAAGCGCTGAGCGCTCAGCGCAGCACGGTCACGTGGCCGAAGTGGTCGCGCTTGTTGTTGCGCGCATCGCGCCAGCGGCATTTCACGGCGTAGACACCGTTCTCCACCGGGGTGCCGTTGTAGGTGCCGTCCCAGCGCTGCCGCGGGTCCGTGGCGGAGAACACCAGCTGGCCCCAGCGGTTGAAGATGAGCAGCTCGTACTCCAGGATCCCCACCCCTTCCGGTCCAAAGGTCTCGTTCAGGCCGTCGCCGTCCGGGGTGAAGGCGTTGGGCAGGAAGAACTCGGCCTGCGGGTCGATGATGAGCAAGCGGAAGGTGCTGTCCTGGCAGCCGATGGGATCGGTGATCAGCAGGGTCACCGTGTAGTTGCCGGGTTCCTGGTAGGTGAAGGTGGGGTACTGGTCCGTGGCGGTGGATCCGTCGAGGTCGAAGACCCAATCCCACTGAACGGCGCCGATGCTCAGGTCCAGGAACTGGATGGGATAGCCCACCACGTATTCGAAGGTCTCGTGCGTGAAGTCGGCTGACGGGATGTGCAGGTCCACGTGCACGGTGGCACTGTCGGAAATGCCGCAGCCGTCCGTCACCGTCACCATCCAGGGGCCGCTGTTCGCGGGCACCACATCGTGCAAGGCGCCAGTGGCCTCGTCGCTCCACACCAGGTCATAGCCTCCCCAGCCGAATGCCGGGTAGGCCCGGAGGTTGGCCGTGTCGCCTTTGCAAACGGCCGTGTCCGGCGAAACGGTGACGCGCACGGAGTCGTAGGCCACGGTCACCGTAACGGCATCGCTGGTCACCTCGCCGCAGGCGTCCGTCACCGTGGCCGTCCACGAGCGCGTGACCGGTGGCGCAACGTTGACCGACAAGCCGTTGCCAAGCCCGTTGGACCATTGGTAGGCATAGGGCGGCGTACCTCCGGATGCCTGGGCCTGCAACGGCACCGGGCTTTCGGGGCAGTTCACCACCGTATCCGGCAGTGCCTGCACCACGAGCGGCGGCGGCTGTGGCACAGTAACCGTCACCTGGCCCACGGCCGTGTTCACGCCGCAATCGTCCGTCACCGTGAGGATGTAGGTCGTTGTTACGTCCGGGATCACCCAAGCGCCCGCCGTGCCGTTCGGGATGCCCGTGTTCCACGTGAGGTTCAGGGCGCCGAAGCCGCCGCTGGCCGTGCCGCCCACGAATACACTGTCATTGCAGGGCAAGGTGATGTCATCCGTCATTTCCAGCAGGATCGGCGGTGCATCGGCGATGTAGAACTGCAACAGTGTGGTGTCCGGGCCGCAACCGCCGTTCACGATGGCGAGGATCTCCACCAGCTCCGTCCCTTCCACCAGGTTGTCCGCGAGGGCATGGACGCCGATGAGGATGGTGTCCTCGCCGGGGAGGAAGGTGAACACATCGGCAAGGGGCTCGTAGTCCGCACCTTCCACCGCCACACCCTGGGTGATGAACTGCACCGATTCGGTGGAGTTCACCCCGTCCGGCCGGCTGAGCACCAGCGTGGCCACGCCACAGCCTTCATACAGGGTGCTGTCCTGCCCCCCGAAATCGATCTGTGAGCTCAGTTCCACGCCATTGCTGCTGAAGCTGCCGGCGGCCAGGAACACGGCACTGTCCCACACCGTGTCGCTTGCATCGGCCACGGCGATCTTGATGTGGTAGGTCTCGCCGCAGATCACCTGGGCACGGGCCGTCAACGTGACGGTGAACCCATCGTACTGCACGTAGTACCCGGTCATGTTGTACGGCGCGTTAGAACCGTCGCCGTTCACCACATAGTACTGGGAGTTCACCACGTTGTTCACATCATCGATGGTCACCGGCTGGGAAGTGCCGGGGATGAGCGCGATGTTGGCCGCGTTGTTGGTGAAGGGACCGGAGATGCCCGGGCCGCTGATGAAAAAGCCGAAGGCATCGTTCACGGAGTTGACGAACTCCAGGTACTCGTCCGAAGCGAAAATGAAATCGAAGCTCAAGCTATCACCCTGGGGCACGAAGTCGAACTCGAGGATGGCGGCATCGTTCACGTCCATGATGTTCGGGTTGGTGATCTGAGAGACCGCCAACACATCGGGATCACCAAGGTTGGTGCCCCCACCCTCGCTCGCGCTGCCTGAATTGTTCGGACCAGTGGCGTTGTTGATGCTGCCGGTGGCCAGGATCACCCCGCCGGCCATGCCGATGTTGCAGAGCGTGCCGTTGAAGCCCCCGATCTGCGGGTTCAACTGCGTACCGGGCTGCCCGTTGAAGGTGATGTTGGTGGCCACAATACCGTTCCCGAGCAGGATGTTCTGCACGCAATCCGCCGGAGTAAGCGAGCCGTTAAGAATGAGCTGGGCCTGGACCCCGGTCGTCAACAGGCCGAACAAGGCCATCCCAAGCGTTCTGCGGAGCAACTCCATCCCCCCCATGACGGCGAAAGTAGACCGTGCGTTCGCCGGTCGCCTGTTAAGCCCCCGGTATCCAAGGGATCCCGCCGCCAACTACCGGAAGGTGAGCCGGTCCAGGCTGAAGCGGCCGCTGCCTGCCAGGAAGATCGTGAAGAAGGCCCCGAGGTACACCAGGGCCAGTTCCCGCTCGGCGAAGCCTTGGCCATCCTTCACCACGAAGGCCACCACGGCCATTCCGATGATCACCGGTACGGTGGTGAGGCGGGTCCACAGCCCCAGCATCACCAAGGCAGCGCACACGGTCTCGGCCAGGGTGATCAGCGCCAGGGAGACCATGGGGCCCATGCCGATGGGATCGGCGAAGGAGTCCATCTTGTCGGCGAAGTGCACCAGCTTGGGCCAGCCATGCTGGTACACCATGCTGCCGCCGGCCACGACCCGCAGGGTCAGCAGCCCGGCATCTTCGGACAGGGGTTCTGAACTGACGAGCATGCCTTGGGATGGATGGGGCGAAAGTAGCGCGGTGCCGCCACCAGCTTGCCCATGATGACCTGCGCAGGGTACTTTTCGGCACGGAACAAACTTTTGCACGGTCCCGAACGTCATTGGACCAGCCCCACCCCCATGCCCATGTTGAACGTTCGGCACCTGTTGGCCCTGGCTTTGGTCGCTTCCGTGAACCTGCTGAGCGCGCAGGAGGTCTGCAACAATGCCATTGACGACGACTTTGATGGGTTGATCGATCTGAACGACACCACGGATTGTCTGTGTGAAGCGGTCTTCGGGGGAGAGGTCACCTCCCTCATCCCTAACCCTTCGTTCGAGGACTTCACCTGCGTGCCGACCACCTTCAGCGAGCTCTACTGCGCGGATACGTGGGAACAGGCCACGGAGGCCACGTCGGACTATTTCATGAGCGGCGGCCTCTGGCCTCCGGAACTGCCTCAGCCGGTCCCGGACGGGAATGCGGTGGCGGGCTTCATCGTTACGACCACCTACAGCGAGTTCGTGGGCGGCTGTCTCCTTTCGCCGATGGAAGCCGGTGTACAGCAGACGTTACAGATGGGCGTCGCCGGAGCGTCCTGGAGCGGGTTCGATGGTGGCGGTGTGTTCTACGGTCCTGTGGAGATCACCATCTATGGTTCGGCGAGCTGCCCGGCCTGGCCCATTTTCGCGAACTACGGCTGCCCGGTAGGCGTGGATGACTGGGTGGAGCTCGGATCGGTCACCTACACGGCCGATGCCACCTGGCAGACCGTCTCGATCACCTTCACCCCCACCACGGACATCCAGGCCGTGATCATCGGCGGGCCGTGCAATGTGCCCCCGGACTTCGTGAACAATGGCTGGTACCCCTATTTCTGGGTGGACGACCTGACGCTGAACGAATCCTCCCTTTTCGGCAGCACCGTGACCCAGACGGGCGGATTCTGCACCGGGGACGTGGTGCTGCACGGCAACCCGGACGAGATCGCCACGGGTTACCAGTGGTACCAGAACGGTGTTGCGCTGATCGGCCAGACCGACAGCCTCCTGCAGATCAGCGTGTTGGGGCTCGACAGCGGCCTCTATCAGTTCCAGGCCCTTTTGGAGGACACAGCCTGCTCCATCAGCCCCTTTTTCGTTCAGCCGCCGGTCTACCCCGAGCCGTTGATCGGCGCCGTGCCCACGGCAGGCTGCGGCCCGCTCGACGTGAACTTCACCAACCTGACCGATCCCGCCTTGACCGAGACCCAGAGCTGGGACTTTGGGGTGAACGGGGGCACCAGCACGAACGCCGATCCATCGTTCACCTTCACCGAGCCCGGCCTGTACGATGTGACCTTGACGGTGACCAGTCCGGACGGCTGCGTGTCGGACACCACGTACGTTGACCTGATCGAGGTGTATGACTTCCCGGCGGTGGACTTCACCTCCGATGTGCAGGAGGGCTGCGTGGGTGTGCAGATCCAGTTCACCAACAACAGCACCCTCACCGGCAACTGTGTTTGGGACTTCGGTGATGGTGGCAGCAGCTTGAACTGCGATGCCGTGCACACCTTCAACACCGCCGGGCTGTGGGACGTGAGCCTGACCGTGACCAGTCCGCAAGGCTGCACCAGCGACACCACCTTCAGCCAGTACATCAACGTGTACAGCTTCCCCAACGTGAGCTTCACCAGCGATACCGTGGCCGGTTGTACCCCGCTGACCATCACGTACACGAACACCACGCCGTCCAACATGGTCGGCGCGCAGGTTTGGGACCTTGGGAACGGCGTGACCAGCACGGACAGCGTGGTGACCACGGTGTACGACACGCCGGGCACGTACACGGTGAACCTGGAGGTGACGGCCCCGGGCGGTTGCTCCGCCGAAGTGAACGAGCTGGACTACATCACGGCGTACGGACACCCCGAGGTGAGCCTGTTCAACACCCCGGACAGCGGGTGCTACGTGCTGGGCGTGCAGTTCAACAACACCACGGACCCGCTCTTCACCGGGCAGTGCATCTGGGACTTCGGCGACGGCTCCACCAGCAACAACTGCGATCCCTTCCACGACTATCCGGACCCCGGGGTGTATGAGGCCTCCCTGCACGTGATCAGTCCGCAGAACTGCGTGGGTGACACGGCCTACACCACCATCACGGTGTTCGATCATCCCGAGGCGGCCTTCGTCTTCGGCCCGCAGCCCACGGACTACTTCAACACCTACATCAGCTTCTTTGACAGCAGCAGTGTGGACGCGATCGAATGGTCGTGGGCCTTCGGACAGGACGGCATCCTGGGCGCCAGCCAGCAGGAGAACCCGGCGCTGAACTTCCCGGACAACGACTTCGGCACCTATCCGGTGCAGCTGATCGTGACTAATGCGAACACCTGCACGGACACGGCCACGGCGCTGGTGGAGATCGGCGGGTATTACAGTGTGTACGCGCCCAACGCCTTCACCCCCGATGGAGACGGGATCAACGAGCGCTTCCGCCCGATCATCATGGACCAGGAGGAGAAGCTTTACCGCCTGAGCATCTTCGACCGCTGGGGCCAGCCGATCTGGACGAGCACCAACCCGGACGAAGGTTGGGATGGGACCATGGGCGGCGAGAAGATCAAGACCGACGTCTACATCTGGAAGCTGGAGACCCGTGATCTGTTCGAGCGGCTCAACCACGAGTACTTCGGACATGTGACACTGCTGAAGTAGATGGCGTGAGCGAAGGTGGATGCTTCGGCGAAGGCGGCTAGCTTTCGGTACGAAACCACCTTTTACGCATGCACACGCCAATTGCCCTTCCGCGTTCAGGCCTGCTCGGTGCCCTGTTGCTATTGCTGCCAGCGTTGGCATCTGCGCAGGAGGTCTGCGACAATGCCCTGGACGACGATGCTGATGGGCTGGTGGACCTGAACGATACGCTGGAGTGTGCTTGTGGGGTGTTCCTCCCGACCGGTGGAAACTCGTTGGTCACGAACCCGTCGTTCGAAGAACACGACTGCGTGCCCGGTACATTCAGCGAGTTGCATTGTGCTGTCGATTGGGAGCAAGGCACGGAGGCCACCGCTGACTACTTCCTGAACGTGAACAATGGCCTTTGGCCTCCTGAACTGCCTCAGCCTGTGCCGGATGGTCTTGGCGTGGCGGGCTTCATAATTACTACTGAGTACAACGAGTATGTGGCTGCTTGCCTGCTAACACCAACGATCATCGGACTTCAGCACACACTGCAAATGCAGGTGGCCGGTTCTTCCTGGAGCGGATTCGATAGTGGTGGGGTATTCTACGGTCCTGTTGATCTGACGGTCTATGGGTCGGCAAGTTGTCCGGACTGGCCCGTGCTCACCAATTATGATTGCCCAGTTGGCGTGGGAGATTGGGTGGAGTTGGGTTCTGCCACCTATACGGCTGATACGACTTGGCAAACCGTCTCAATAGACTTCATTCCAACCGTGGCCATTCGGGCGATCATGATCGGTGGCCCATGCTCACCGCCGAATGACTTTGTGAACAACGGTTGGTACCCGTATTTCTGGATCGATCAAGTGTGGATGGGTCTTACGCCGGACGTTCCCTATCCCGTATCGACTTCTGGCTCATTGTGTCAGGGTAACGCCCATTTGAGCGTACCGACCGATGATCAGGTGCTCGGCTATCAATGGTACTTGGACGGGGTGGCCTTGCCCGGGCAGACCTCCGAGAGCATTTCGCCCAGCGATGAAGGGCTGCCGGGTGGCACCTACGCCTGCCGATTGTTGTGGCCTGGCGATAGCTGCTCCCTCCTGACCTACACGCTTACGGAGGTCCCGCCTGTTCCGGTGATCGTGCAGTCCGGTGTGGACCTGACCTGCCTGGTGCCCGGCTTTCAGCCGTGGGAGCTGGCCTACCTCTGGTACCTTAACGGTACGCTGATCCCTGGGGCTACGGGCAGTTCGCTGGTGGCCCAGGAGAATGGCGCGTACAGCGTGGTGGTGGTCACGTTCGGCGATTGTGCCGGGATCTCCACGGAGGTGTTGGTGAGCACGGTGGGCCTGTCCGAGGCCGGCGCCCCGCCCGGTGTGTCCATCCGCACCCTTGGCGATGTGGTGGAGGTGCAAGGGCTGCGGGATGAGGTGGTGATCCTTTTTGATGCGACGGGTCGGGTGGTGGCCCAAGGCCGTGCCAGTGCCGGCACCTGGCGCCATGTGCTCGCCCCGGTGGCGGACGGCCTGTATGTGCTCTCCGTGGGCGGACAGCGTGTGCGGCTGCCCGTGGTGCGGCCTTGACCGGCTCCGGATCGCACCAGCACCTGTTGATGCGGTTCGGCGATCCCGAACAACCTTTGGGGGGCCTTCCATCGTCTCCCTCCTGAATCCCCGTCATCCATGAACGTTCTCCGACTGTCCCTGCTCTCTTTCCTCACGGCCACGGCCATGATCGCCAACGCCCAGGAGGTGTGCAACAACGGCTTCGATGACGACTTTGATGGGTTGGTGGACCTGAACGACACCCTGGATTGCGTGTGCGACGGGGTGCTGGGCGGTGGCGAGGTGAACTCCATCATCCCCAATCCCTCGTTCGAGGACAATACGTGCTGCCCCTCCAGCTACAGTCAGCTGAACTGTGCGGTGGACTGGAACCAGGCCACCTACGCATCCAGCGACTACTTCAACATGTGCGACTACTTCCCATCGTGGATCACCACACCGCTGCCGGGCGGCGGGGAGGCCTGTGTGGGCGGTTACCAGACCGAAGGCTACCAGGAGTATGTGGGCTCCTGCCTGACCAACCCCATGGTGGCCGGTGAGTCCTACACCATCCAGATGAGCATGGCGGCCTACCTCGCCGACAACTCCTCCCTCACCTCCATCCTGCCCATTGATTTCGGTGATGTGGACGTGGTGATCTGGGGGCTGTCCACCTGCCCCTCATGGCCTGTGCCCACCAGCATCTGCCCCGATGCCAATGGCTGGACGCCCTTGGGGACGGCGGTGTACTCCCCGACCAATGACTGGCAGGAGGTCACCATCACCTTCACCCCCACTTTCGATGTGCAGGCCGTGATCATCGGCGCGCCGTGCGATCTGCCGCCGAGCTATGGTTCCACGCAGGATTTTGATGGGTACTACCCCTACTTCCTCTATGACAACCTGACGATGAACGAGACCTCCCTCTTCGGAGGCAGCATCACGATGACCGGTGGCTTCTGCACGGGGGACCTGGTGCTTCATGGTCAGCCTGACTCCGCAGCCACCAGCTACCAGTGGTTCGAGAACGGGGTGGCCCTGCCCGGGCAGACGGACAGCCTGCTGTTCGTTTCCGTGCTCGGTCTCGACAGCGGCCTCTACCAGTTCCAAGCGGTGGCCGATACCGTTTGCGCCGTCAGCTCGGTGGTGGTGGATCCGCCGGACTATCCGGAGCCCCTCATCGGTGCGGTGCCCACGGCAGGCTGCGGTCCGCTCAACGTGAACTTCACCAACCTGACCGATCCGGCCCTGACCGCCAGCCAGAGCTGGGACTTCGGGGTGAACGGGGGCACCAGCACGAACGCCAACCCGTCGTTCTCCTACACGGAGCCCGGCCTGTACGATGTGACCTTGACGGTGACCAGTCCGGACGGCTGCGTGTCGGACACGACGTACGTGGACTTGATCGAGGTGTACGATTATCCCGTGGTGGACTTCACCTCCAATGTGCAAGAGGGCTGTGTGGGCGTCCAGATCCAGTTCACCAACAACAGCACCCTTACCGGCAACTGCCAGTGGGACTTCGGCGACGGCGGCAACAGCAACATCTGCGACGCGTTGCACACCTTCAACACCGCCGGGCTCTTCGATGTGACCCTGACGGTGACGAGTCCGCAAGGCTGCGTGTCGGACACCACCTTCAGCCAGTACATCAACGTGTACAGCTTCCCCAACGTGAGCTTCACCAGCGACACGGTGGCCGGGTGCACGCCGCTGACCATCACCTTCACCAACACCACCCCGGGCTTCCAAGTGGGATCCCAGGCGTGGGACTTGGGCAACGGTGTGACCAGCACGGACAGCGTGGTGACCACGGTGTACGACACGCCGGGTTCGTACACCGTGAACCTGGAGGTGACCGCGCCGGGTGGCTGTGCAGCGGCATTGAACGAACTGGACTACATCACGGCGTACGGCCACCCCGAGGTGAGCCTGTTCAACACCCCGGACAGCGGGTGCTATGTGCTGGGCGTGCAGTTCAACAACACCACGGACCCGCTCTTCACCGGGCAGTGCATCTGGGACTTCGGCGACGGCACCACCAGCAACAACTGCGATCCCTTCCACGACTATCCGGACCCCGGGGTGTACGAGGCCTCCCTGCACGTGATCAGTCCGCAGAACTGCGTGGGTGATACAGCCTACACCACCATCACGGTGTTCGATCATCCCCAGGCGGCCTTCGTCTTCGGCCCGCAGCCCACGGACTACTTCAACACGTACATCAGCTTCTTCGACAGCAGCAGTGTGGACGCGATCGAATGGTCGTGGGCCTTCGGACAGGACGGCATCCTGGGCACCAGCCAGCAGGAGAACCCGGCGCTGAACTTCCCGGACAATGACTTCGGCACCTACCCGGTGCAGCTGGTGGTGACCAACGCCAACATGTGCACGGACACGGCCACAGCGCTGGTGGAGATCGGCGGGTACTACAGTGTGTACGCGCCCAACGCCTTCACCCCCGATGGCGATGGGATCAACGAGCGCTTCCGCCCGATCATCATGGACCAGGAGGAGAAGCTCTACCGCCTGAGCATCTTCGATCGCTGGGGAGAGCAGATCTGGACGAGCACCAACCCGGATGAAGGTTGGGATGGGACCATGGGCGGCGAAAAGATCAAGACCGACGTCTACATCTGGAAGCTGGAGACCCGTGACCTGTTCGAGCGGCTCAACCACGAGTACTTCGGACATGTCACCCTGCTGAAATAACCCCCACCATGCGCATCCGCCGTTGGTCCGTTGTGCTCGCACTGTTCGTCGGTGCGGGTGTACATGCCCAGGAGATCTGTGACAACGCCATCGACGACGATGCCGACGGGCTGATCGACCTGAACGACACCACCGATTGCTTCTGCGACGCCACGGTGGGCGTGGGCGGTGGGCAGGTCAGCTCGATCATTCCGAACCCTTCCTTCGAGGAATTCACATGCTGTCCCAATAGTTACAGCCAGTTGAACTGCGCGGTGGATTGGGTGCAGGCCACCACGGCCACCAGCGACTTCTTCCACCAGTGCGATTATTTCCCGAACTGGATACCGGACCCGCCGGACGGTCTGGGCTGTGTCGGGGGCTACGCCACACAAGGCTACAAGGAATACGTGGGGGCCTGCCTTACGGAACCGATGGTGGCCGGGGAGTCCTACACAATCAACATGAGCATCATGGGGGTGCTCGCGGACAACTTCTCCCTGCAGACCATCATCCCCATCGACTTCGGCGAGATGGACGTGACGATCTACGGGTGGCCCACTTGCCCGTCGTTCCCCTTGCCGTTCTATGAGTGCCCCAGCGATTGGATCGTGCTCGGCTCGACGCCCTACCAGGCTGACGGCGATTGGGATCCGCTGACCATCACCTTCACACCGGGGCAGGACATCGAGGCCATCATGATCGGGGCCCCATGCACGTTGCCCGCCAGCTTCGGGGTGCAGGGCGATGATCAGTACTACCCCTACTTCCTCTACGACGGCCTCACGCTCAACCAGACCGCGCTCTTCTCCTCCGTGGATGTGTCGGGCAACACCTGCACCAACGACATCGTGCTTACCGGTCATCCGGACAGCTTGGCCACCAGCTATCAGTGGTACCAGGATGGCGTGGCCATCATCGGTCAGACGGACAGTGTGCTGCAGGTGAGCGCCAACGGACTCCCGGTGGGCACCTACCAGTTCCTTGCCTCCGTCGCTGATACGGCCTGCGTGATCGCCCAGGTGATCATCGCCGATCCGTTGCCCGTTGATCCCGTGATCTCGGCCACGCCTACGATAGGTTGTCCTCCGCTGGACGTTCAATTCACCGATGCAACACCTGGCGAAGTGGTCTCGTGTGCCTGGGTCTTCGGCGACGGCGGCACCAGTACCGATTGCGATCCGGCGCATGTGTACACGGAGCCCGGGACCTATGATGTGACCCTGACCGTGACCATGGCGAACGGGTGCACCTACGACACCGCTTACGCGCAGTACATCAGCGTGGTGCCCCCTCCCACTGCGGCGTTCAGTGCGAGCCCCCAGCCCGCCAACCCCGACTTCACCACGATCCAGTTCACGGATAACAGCAGTGCGGACGTCACCGGTTGGACATGGGACTTCGACACCATCCCGCCCTTCGCCTCCAGCATCAGCGAACCGGTGGTGACCTTCCCCTCGGAACCGGGCGCCTACCCCGTGCAACTGGTGGTGGAGAACGCCGCAGGCTGCACGGATACGGTGGTCGCCTACATCCTGGTCGTCCCCAACGGCGACCTCGACATGCCCAATGTGTTCAGCCCCGACGGCGACGGTGTGAACGATCGGTTCGTGCCCCTGGATGAGTACCCGGGCCGCGGGCGGCTGAGCATCTACAACCGCTGGGGCCAGGAGATCTTCTCCACGACCTCCATCACGGTGGGTTGGAACGGCGCCGGTGTGCCCGACGGTACCTACTACTGGATCGTGGAGGCGCTGGACACCCGCACGGATATCAAGTACCGCACCGGTCACGTCACCTTGTTGCGCGGCCGTTGAGCGGCAGCCGTACCCTTCGCACGATCTTCCTAGGTTTGGCGCTCCAAACCAACACCGCCCATGCGTACCTCCCGTTCTCTTCTCTTCGCGCTGGCCACCTCGGCCATCTGCACTGCCAACGCCCAGGTCTTCGAGGAAGGCTCCAACCTGCTCGGCGTGGGGGTCGGGATCGGCGGTAGCTATGGCATCGGCTTCACCGGTTCCGGCGTTTCGCAATCACCCGCACTGGCGTTGCACTTCGACCACGGCATGGGCGATCTGGGGCCTGGCACGTGGGGCCTCGGTGGCTTCCTGGGCTACAAGAGCTACTCCTACACCTACGACAACATCTGGTTCAACGGCAACTACACCAGCAAGTACAAGTGGACCTACGTGGTGGTGGGCGCCCGTGGCACCTGGCACTACAACGACTGGCACGGCAACGACAAGCTGGATACCTACGGGGGCGTAATGCTGGCCTACCGCGCCGCCACCTTCAAGGATGAAACGAACTACCCGAACGGCGTTGGGAGCTACAACGCCGGAACCTACAGCGGGGTGTGGTTGAACGGCCTGTTGGGCGCGCGCTACATGTTCTCGGACAAGTTCGGCGCCTATGGCGAGCTGGGTTTCGGGGTGTCCGTGTTCCAGCTGGGTCTGTCCGTGAAGCTGTAAGGCTTGGTGGCTGAAGGGGCTAGTGGCGCCGTGTTGGTGGCTTCACTTGCTTGGTTAGCCAAACAAGCAAACCGTTCGTCCCGTTCCTGGGCGCGAACACTTGTACTTCAGCCGCTTGGATGTCGGACGCGATCCGCTTTCTGCGGTCTCGGGAGTATGGGATCGAGCACGAAATGCTTGCTTGGCCAAGCAGCCAACGAGCTTGCTAACGCCAACCCCCGCTCCACCCTACCTTCGCCGCCCTTTTCCGCCGCCGTTCGTAGGGTGGCAAAGGCAGCACCATGAAGATCAACGTGACCTTGCCGGACGGAAGCGTGCGGCAGTTCGAACCCGGCGCCACCGCCATGGACGTGGCCCGGAGCATCAGCGAAGGCCTGGCCCGCAACGTACTCTCCGCCAAGGTGAACGGCGAAGTGCGCGACGCCAATCGTCCCCTGCCCGGCGATTGCACCCTCAGCCTCCTCACCTGGACCGATCCCGAAGGCAAAGCCACGCTGTGGCATTCCAGTGCCCACGTGATGGCCGAGGCCATCGAGGCGCTCTATCCCGGCACCAAGTTCGGCATCGGTCCCCCGATCGAGAACGGCTTCTACTACGATGTGGACTTCGGTGACCGCAGCGTGGGCGAGGGCGACTTCGCCGCCATCGAGGCCAAGTTCAAGGAGCTGGTCGCCAAGAAGGAGACCTTCTCCCGGAAGGAGGTCAGCAAGGCCGATGCCGTTGCCTACTTCACGGAAAAAGGCGACGAGTACAAGCTCGAGCTGATCGACGGCCTGAAGGACGGGGAGATCACCTTCTACACCCAGGGCAACTTCACCGACCTGTGCCGCGGTCCGCACATCCCGGACACCTCCTTCATCAAGGCCTTCAAGGTGCTGAACGTGGCGGGGGCGTACTGGCGCGGCGATGAGAAGCGCAAGCAGCTCACCCGCCTTTATGCCATCACCTTCCCCAAGCAGAAGGAGCTGGACGAGTACTTGGTGATGTTGGAGGAGGCCCGCAAGCGCGACCACCGCAAGCTGGGCAAGGAACTGGACCTCTTCACCTTCAGCGAGAAGGTGGGCGCGGGTCTGCCCCTGTGGCTTCCGAAGGGCACGGCGCTGCGCGAGCGCTTGGTGAACTTCATGAAGAACGCGCAGGAGAAGAGCGGCTACGAGCAGGTGGCCACCCCCCACATCGCGCACAAGAACCTGTACGTCACCAGCGGGCACTACGAGAAGTACGGCAAGGACAGCTTCCAGCCGATACACACCCCGGATCCCACGGAGGAGTTCTTCCTGAAGCCGATGAACTGCCCACACCACTGCGAGATCTACAAGAGCCGGCCGCGCAGCTACAAGGACCTCCCCATCCGCCTGGCGGAGTTCGGCACGGTGTACCGCTACGAGCAGAGCGGTGAGCTGCACGGACTTACCCGGGTGCGGGGCTTCACGCAGGACGATGCCCACCTCTTCTGCCGCCCGGACCAGGTGAAGGAGGAGTTCATGAAGGTGATCGACCTGGTGCTGCTGGTCTTCAAGGCCCTGAACTTCGAGAACTACGAGGCCCAGGTGAGCCTCCGCGACAAGGAGGACCGGGCCAAGTACATCGGCACGGACGAGAACTGGACCAAGGCTGAGCAGGCCATCATCGACGCGGCCGCCGAGAAGGGCCTGAAGACCGTGGTGGAGTACGGCGAGGCGGCCTTCTACGGCCCCAAGCTGGACTTCATGGTGAAGGACGCCCTGGGCCGCAAATGGCAGCTGGGCACCATCCAGGTGGACTACAACCTGCCTGAGCGCTTCGAGCTGGAGTACGTAGGCAGCGACAATGCCCGCCACCGGCCGGTGATGATCCACCGGGCCCCCTTCGGCAGCCTGGAGCGCTTTGTGGCCGTGCTGATCGAGCACACCGCCGGCAAGTTCCCCCTCTGGCTCACCCCGGAGCAGGCCATCATCCTTCCCATCAGCGACAAATACGTGGCTAAAGCACAGGAACTCTGTGCGTTGCTGAAAGATCACGATATTCGCGCCTCCGTAGACGAGCGCAACGAGAAGATCGGCCGGAAGATCCGCGATGCGGAGCTCAGCAAGATCCCGTTCATGCTCATCGTCGGGGAAAAGGAAGCAGAGGCCAACACCGTGAGCGTACGCGAACAGGCACAAGGCGACATGGGTGCGATGAGCCCGCTCCAGTTCAAGGAACTGGTGCAGGACCGCATCCGTCAGCAGTTCGCTGGTCTCTAAGCCCCGTCACCGCAAGAATCCATCAACCCCCGCTTGGCAACCCGTCCACCCTTTCGCCCTTCCGGACCCCCGCGTCCGCGTCCTTCAGGCCCCCGCCCCTACCGCGGGCGCGTGATCAAGGAGGACCCGCATCGCATCAACAACCGCATCTACGGTGTGCCCGAGGTGCGTGTGGTGGGCGAGGACATCGAGGCCGGTGTGTACCGCTTCGAGGACGCGCTGCGCATGGCCCAGGAGAAGGGTCTCGACCTGATCGAGATCAGCGCCACGGCTGTGCCGCCCGTTTGCCGCATCGCCGATTACAAGAAGTTCCTGTACGACCTCAAGAAGAAGCAGAAGGAGATCAAGGCCAAGCAGACCGTGGCCGAGGTGAAGGAGATCCGCTTCGGGCCGAACACGGATGAGCACGATGTGAACTTCAAGCTCGTGCACGCCCGCAAGTTCCTGCAGGAGGGCCACAAGGTGAAGGCCTTCGTGTTCTTCAAGGGCCGCACCATCGTCTTCAAGGAGCGTGGCGAGATCCTGCTGTTGAAGTTCGCCCAGGACCTGGAGGATGTGGGCCTGGTGGAGAGCATGCCCAAGCTGGAGGGCAAGCGCATGATCATGTACCTGGTACCGAAAAAGAAGAAGTAGCGGCGACGCTCACATCGCTCCCACAGACACGAGCCTGTTCCCTCGAGAACAATAACACCCCCCGATAGACCGAGAGAAGTCATGCCGAAGATGAAAACGAAGTCCGGCGCCAAGAAGCGGTTCAAGCTGACGGGCACCGGCAAGGTGAAGCGCAAGCACGCCTTCAAGAACCACATCCTTACCAAGAAGCACAAGAAGCGCAAGCGCGCTTTGACCAAGATGGCCGTGGTGCACAGCACCAACGAGAAGGCCATCCTGGACCTGCTGAAGTAAGACCGTTTCCCGCCCGGTACACGAGCGGGGTTAACCAGGACGCGCAGCACCAAAGACCAGTCAACGAACTGACGCTCGCGCCCGAAAACAGAAAGAACAATGCCACGCAGTAAGAACAAAGTCGCCAGCCGCGCCCGCCGCAAGAAGGTGCTGAAGCTGGCCAAAGGGAACTTCGGCCGCCGGAAGAACGTCTGGACGGTCGCCAAGAACACCGTTGAGAAGGGCCTGCAACACGCTTACGACGGCCGCCGCCTGAAGAAGCGCGACTTCCGCGCCCTGTGGATCCAGCGTATCAACGCCGCCACCCGTCTGCACGGGATGAGCTACAGCGTGTTCATGGACCGCCTCAAGAAGAACAACATCAACCTGGACCGCAAGGCCCTCGCGGAGATCGCTTACAGCGATGCCGAGGCCTTCAAGGCCATTGTCCAGAAGTTGAACTAAGAACCAACTCGGGGGAGTTGTCCGAAGGGGATCCGCAAGGGTCCCCTTCGGCTTTCCGGGTGGCCCTGAACGGACCTTGTCCTTCGGTGTCCATGGATCCTACCTTGGTCGCATGCGTGCCCGCCTGCTCTTGCTTGCTGCGTTGTTCGCAGGTCTGCTGCTCGCCTTTCGTTCGGCACCGACTGAGCGGATCGCTTCGGTGATCGTCGATCCCCGGGCCACACCGATCGTGCTGTTCAACAAGGACGATAGCGGCAGGGCCATCGGGAACATCGGGCGGCTGAAGGCCCTGGTGGAGGCCCGGGGCCAACGCCTGCGCTTCGCCATGAACGGGGGCATGTACATGGAGGACCTCTCCCCCCTCGGGCTCTATGTGGAGAACGGGAAGCAGCTGAGAAAGCTGATCACCCGGACCGAAGGCTACGGCAACTTCTACATGCAGCCGAACGGTGTCTTCGGGGTGGACAGCACCGGCAGGGCCTTCGTGGTGACCACCGCTGCGTACGCCGCACGGAAAGGTGTCCGGCAGGCCACGCAATCCGGACCGATGCTGGTAGTGGACGGGGCGATCAACACTGCGTTCAAGCAGGGCTCCACCAACGTGCACATCCGGAATGGCGTGGGCATCCTGCCCGATGGCTCGGCGCTCTTTGCCATCAGCCGTGAACCGGTGAACCTGTACGACTTCGCAGCCTTCTTCCGCGACAAGGGCTGCGCCAACGCGCTCTTCCTGGACGGTGCCATCAGCAAGGCCTACATGCCCGACCAAGGACTGCGGCAGCTGGATGGGGCCTTGGGGCCGCTGATCGCGGTGGTGGAATAGAACTCGTTCAGGTTCGGTTGCGGACCAATTCTGTCAGCAGTTCGATCTGACGGCCCATCATCTCCAATAGCCGATCCAGCTTCTCGTTGACGACCTCCGTGTTGATCTGCTGGTTCTGCGTGTGTATCACGTTGTAGCCATGCGAGGCGTGGTCCTGCATGTGCAGCACGGGGCTATCGAAAGACATGAACTCATCCAGAGAGACACCATGGTAGGCCGCCAACTGCTCCAAGCGCTCGGCTGTGAGCGTGCTCTTGCCGCGCTCAAGGTCCCAATAGGTGCTGTAGGGCATGCCTAGCGCGTCGGCCATCTGTTCCATGGTCAGACCTTTCTTCTCCCTCAATTCGAGGATCCGCAGACCCAGCATTTTCTTGTTCATATCGCTCGTGTTGCCGGTCGAAGTTATCGGAGAAACCGGCGATCAGTGTCGGGACGACCGGCATGGGTCCGCGTCACCGTCACTGACCTTCGCCCAGCGCTGGAACCAATAACTCCTGAACGACCATGCCATCCCAGTGGACCCCGAGACTCCAGAACATTACCTTCACCACAGTGCTTCTGGTTGGAACCAGCAACGTGAGCATGGCCCAGTTCCCCGACTTCTACGGGGAGAACTACAAGCGCTCCATGGCCTTCTACGAGAACCAAGGGCAGAAGAGGAACGCATTGGGCAACAACGAGACGAGCATCTTCTATTGCACAGAGAACAGCACACCTGAACTGGATCTGCGGGACCGGAGTACGGTCTCTGTGGTATGGTCCGAATTCGACGAAACGGACGGCGAACCTGTCCTATTGGCCACCAACCGCATCGACATGCGGCCAATCGGAGAATTGGCTGCCGATGTGGACCCTGTTGGCATCGACCAGGCACCCGACCACCTGAACTCCTACTCGGAGTACTTTCCGACCGGCCTGACGAACATCCCCGGCTACCAGCGCGTGAGATATGAGAACGTGTATCCTGGCATAGACATGGAGGCATACAGCGGTCATGCCGGTGCCAAACTCGCTTTCCACTGCGCAGTCGGGAGCAACCCGGCCAACATCACGTTGAACTTCGCCGGTCAGGACAGCGTGGGCATCGACATGAACGGAGCTTTACGGGTATACCTGGGGCAGCGCTGGGTGCAGTTGCGCGAAGCCGTCGCCTACCAGTACGATGGCAACGACATCATCCCGGTGAACTGGACGGCATCCTACATCCACAATTCTGGCTCGGCCAACGTGCGGTTGCAGTATGACACCTATAACCCCGCGTTACCGCTCGTGTTCCTCATCGGGCAAGACGGCCTGTTGGGCGGTGGTGGAAACACCGCCGGTATTCTTTGGAGCAGCTACTACAGCGGAAATGGTTGGGATGAGTTGTATGCGGTTGACCACGACGCATCAGGTAGCATCTATGCAGGAGGGTACACCTATACGGGCCTCTTTCCTGTGACTGTGGGTTCAAGTACTAATCCGGGTTCATATACTGGCACTTTGGTCAAGTTTAACTCAAGCCACCAGCGCATCTGGGCAACAATGTATGGAGGCTCAAATGCAGATGAGGTGAAAAGTCTCGTGTATTCTGCGTCATCTGGATCGGTGTATGCGACGGGCTATACACAAAGCAGTGATTTTCCGCTGGTATACGCAGCTGTCGCCTATAACTACACAGGCGGCTTCAGTCAAAGAGCACCATATATTTTAAAGATTAACGGTACTACAGGTGTTGCTAATTGGGCAACGCGTTTTGGTAGTGGGGTGGGATTGAGCATAGCACTGGGGCCAAATGGATCCAAGTATATTGTAGGTCTTGCGCCTGAAGCGGGCCTTCCCGTTGTGCCACAAGCGGGTAGCTACAATCAGGCTTATGGTGGTGGTGCTTATGACGGCGTCCTGTGTAAGTTTTCGATTACGGATCAGCTGGTCTGGAGCACTTACGTTGGCGCTGCAGGTGATGATGAATACCTTGAGGGCGTTTGTGTTGATGGAGCAGGTACTGTATATGCATTAGGCATGACCAACAGTGGGAACTTCCCGATTGTGAACCCCGGCGGCGGAGCCTTCCAACAGACGAACAATGCAGGCGGTGGGACAGATCTGGTCATACTTCGGTTTAGTCCAACTGGTTTGCTGAGCTATTCGAGTTATTACGGGGGTAATGGATCGGATACTTCTCCCGATCATGACTGTATTCAGGTAGCTGGTGGCAGAGTGATCATTTCTGGGTGGACGACCAGTTCAAACTTTCCTGTGTTGAGCTATCCAGGTGCATTCAATGACGGATCATATGATGGTGGGTCATCTGGTGATGGATTCATCATCGTATTGAATTCATCGACCATGTCACGCTCATATGCCACGTATCTTGGCGGAACCGGATCCGACGCATGTTACGGAGCGAGCATGGATACAGATGGTAATGCATATGTAGTGGGCTATTCGGGTAGCGGTATTCCCCTTGCAGGGCAGGCAGGTCTCTATAACGATGATACCTACCAGGGTGGAGGTTGCTTTATTGTGGGACCCAGTGATGCTTTTATTATGCGGCTCGACGCTGGAACCCTCGCATTGAGTTGGTCTACTTATTTTGGAGGTTCTGGATGCGATGCATTCTGGGGAGTGGATGCATTCGAGAATACTCGCTTAGCAGTTGTGGGCGTTAGTGGAAATAGCTCCGACCGGCCTTTCTTCGATCCGGGGAATGAAGCATGGTTTGCCTCTGGCACATCAGGTACACATCAATCAACCATTGCGGAGTTAAATATTCTCGATTCGGAGGTGGGCTTTGCAGAGCCAAGTGTAAGTGGATTGACCGTTTACCCAAATCCTGCTGCACATGCCGTGCTCCTGGGTGGGTTAGAAGGCAAAGCATCAGTAGAAATCTGCGACGCCTTAGGGCGAACATGCATTGAGCGATCGTTAAGCTTCGGTACAGAGTCACATGTAGCACTGGACTTGTCCGGTCTTGTGGAAGGGTATTATTTGGTGCGGGTTTGGAATGATAGCGGCCTGTATGGAACGTCCCGTTTAGTGGTTCAATATGAGTAAGAACCCAGGCATATTCGCCTTTTTTTGGCTCTTCTGCTGCGTACATGCTTCCGGGCAGGACGTTCGAGCGGCCAGCTATGAGTTGATAGTACAAAGTGAGCTTCAGTACCTTAATCGCCTTCGATTATACGTAGATACGGACTTGGATATTGGTAGAGATTCCTTACTTGTATTTTCCGGTGTGAGCTGGCAATGGCTTCCATTGGTTGGAACGGAACCTGTATTGGGAGGTGATGTGACCCTTCATACGTTTGAGCGTTCAATTTCTTATTGGGGACCATCCCTATATGGTCTGCAATCGGAGGCACAGAATAGGATTTCAGGTATTCTAAACATGTCCAACTCGTTGGACATCCCTCTTCGTTTGGAACCTTGGTTTATAATTAATGGTGCGTTGCTCAATAGCACACCCGTGGTGCAGGGTTTGCAGACCAATATTATCCCCACTTCCACCGGAGTTTTGTTTGCGCCGGTGTACACAGATCTCGATGGCGACAGCCTCGCCTTTTCGTTGGTCGATTGTTTCGGTGATAATTACTTCATTCCATCAGGCACGACGATTGATCCGACTACAGGCGCCATCTCATCAGAACCTCCGGAACCAGGTTTGTATGCATTCTGTACCCGGATCGAAGAGTACCGTGGAGGTGTGGTCATCGGTACCACGTATACGGATGCGGTTGTCCAGATTGATCAAGTCGCCAGGATAGATTCCTACGAACGGCCAGGTCCAGCAGGCCTTTTTCCCAGCACGGTCTCGACTGATGAGAATACGATCGTGCATTGCGCTGAACTAAGTGAGCTGACGTTGTTTGATGGAACTGGGCGGCTGTTCTATCATGTGCGCGTGTCAAATGGAGCCGTGATCCACGGCGCATCATTATCGCCTGGGTGCTATGGCTATTCGCTGGTGGGCATAGGAAATGGCAGGCGCGCAGGCGGGCGTTTGATCGTGTATTGATCCGTGCTTCGTCACTTCCGCAACCACCCCATCACCCGCTCGCTGCCGATCCGCCATCGCCCGTCGATCAGGTCCAGGTCGTAGGTGTTGCGGGTGCTGTGGGTATTCTGCTGGATCACTTCCACCTCCCCATCCCCCACCCGGCTGATGATGGCCACGTGGCCGTAGGGGTTGCCGCCCCAGGGACCCAGCACCAGGAGGTCCTCCGTGGCCGGCATGGTGGCGCTGCCGTTGCGGAATTGTCGCAGGGCCCGGGCCGGGTTCACTGCACCGTCCGCGAGGGTGCTGTCGAAAAAGTCCTTCGCGTGGCCGTAGCTGTTGGGCATGCGGTGGCCGAAGCGCTCCAGGTAGTAGCGCTTCACGTACTCCACGCACTGGTACTTCAATCCCACGTTGTAGCCGTCCACCACATGGCGGCCGTGCTTTGCGCCGAAGCCGCCGTTGTTGTACACCACCACGCCGTTGAGCGAATCCAGCGCGGCGCCGGGTGCGGCCACAGCCGGCTTAAGCACGGCCTGGGCGGTGGGCCAGAGCCACCAGGCCAGCGCTGCCACGGCCCCAACACCGAGCATCCACCGGAGCGCGCGCTTCATGTTGTGATGCGTTCACCGTGGAACGCGGCAGACCCTTACATCAGTATGCCCGCGATGGTGGCGCTGAGGTAGCTGGCCAGCGTGCCGCAGAGCAGCGCCTTCAGCCCGAGGCGCGCCAGGTCCGCGCGGCGGCTGGGCGCCAGTTCGCCGATGCCGCCGATCTGCATGCCCACGCTGCTGAAGTTGGCGAAGCCGCAGATGGCGATGGATACGATGAGCAGGCCCTTCTCGCTCACGATGGGCACGCTCTTGTTCGCCAGGTTCTGGAAGGCCACGAACTCGTTCACCGTGAGCTTCTGGCCCAGCAGGGTGGCCACGCCGGTGACATCCTGCGCGGGCACGCCCATGGCCCAGGCCATCGGGGTGAAGAGCTTGCCGAAGATCCAGTTGAGGCTGAGGTTGAAGTCCGGGTTGAAGAGGTGACCGGCGTAGAGCAGCATCCAATCGATCATGGCGATCAGCGCAATGAAGCCGATGAGCATGGCCACCACGTTCATGGCGATCTTGAAGCCGTCGCCCGCGCCGTGGCCGATGGCGTCCACGATGTTGATGTAGGGGCTCTTTACCTCCAGCTTCACGTTGCCCATGGTCTGGCTCTCCTCGGTCTCCGGGAACACGATCTTGCTGATCACCAGCGCGCCGGGTGCGGCCATGAGGCTCGCGGCGATGAGCTTCGGCGCCAGGTCGAAGCCGGCGGCCGCACCCATGTTCACGTACACCACCAGGATGCCTCCGGCGATGCAGGCCAGCGATCCGCTCATGCTGGCGAGCAGTTCGCTCTTGGTCATGCCCGCGAGGTAGGGCCGGATCATCACCTGGGCCTCCACCTGGCCCACGAAGGCGCTGGCCACGTTACTGAGCGCTTCAGCACCGCTCACGCGCATCACGAAGTTCATCGCCTTGGCGATCACGCTCACCACGCGCTGCATCACACCGAGGTGGTAGAGCACGGCCACCAGCACGCACACGAGGATGATGGTGGCGGTGACGTTGATGGCGAACACGAATCCACCCGCAGCGTAGTTGGCCACGGTGCCGTCGAACTGCATGGCGGCCAGTCCGCCGTAGGCGAACGATGCGCCCTGCCGTGCGAACTGCTCGATCTTCTCCATGCCATGGCCCAGGCCCTGGAAGAACTTGGTCACCGGCGGGATCTTCAGCACCAGCACGGCGATGAGCAACTGCAGGCCGATGCCGCTGATGACAAGGCGCTTGTTGATGGCCTTGCGGTTGTTGCTGGCCAGGAAGGCGATGCCGAGGATCAGCGCGATACCGAGCAGGCCGATGAAACGCTCCATGGTGGGGTGTTCAGGATGCGGTCAAAGTAAGGCGGAGCGGTAAATACAGGGGCAGGAGCAGGTGCAGGGGCAATGCTGTCGCGAATGTGCTCCTGCCAACTGCCCCTGCTCCTGCGTACTGCCCCTGCCCCTGCCTACTGCTCCTGCTAGTGAACCCGGTGTGCCAGCGCGTCCACTACGTTGCGCTTCACCCAGCGCGGCAGCAGAATGGCGCCGACGAGGATGTACGGGTAATAGCTGATCAGGCGCCACAGCAGGCCCAGCGCGGGCGCCAGGCCCGGGGCGATGTACATGCCCAGGAAGTCGTTGAAGATGAACTCGGCCAGTCCGCTGCCGCCGGGTGTGGGGCTCAGCAGCACCAGGATGCCCATGATCACCTGCTTGCCGTAGATCACCAGGTCGTTGCCGAAGCCTGCGCCGGGCATGAAGGCGTGCACGATGCAGTTGACGATGCTGTAGCGCGCGGTCCAGCTGGCGAAGGTGGTGAGCACGGCGGGCCACCAGTAGTTCCAGCCCCGGTGCTTCAGCCCGTCCGCGGCGGTGATCAACTGGTCGCCGGTGGTGACCATGCCGCGGCGCCACCGGCGCAGACCCTTGATGGAAAAAATGCCCACCAGCGCACGCTTCACGAACACCGGGTTCACGAAGAGGGCGTAGGCGACGAAGAGCTTGTACACCACGATGATGGTGTACACCACCCAGAAGGTGACGAAGAAGCCCGCGCCCAGCCAGCCCTGGCCGGTGTCCACGCCCGTGAAGAGCTCGGCTCGGCCGGCGGTGAAGTACACCAGCGGCGCCATGATGGCGATGAAGATGCCGTCCAGGAAGGAGGTGAAGGTGATCACCGTGATGCTCTTGCCCGCATCGATGCCCTCGCGGCTCAGGATCCAGATGGCGAAGAAGAAGCCGCCGCCGATGATGCCGGGGGCCAGCGCACTGGCGAACTCCCACAGCATGATCACCACGAAGGTGCGCCACCACGTGAGCTTGCGGTCCGTGAGGTGACGGATGCGCAGCATGTACATCCAATCGCGCATCACCAGACTGAACAGGGCGAGCACCATCCAGCCGCTCGCGTTCCAGCTCCACGAGACCTTGCCGAAGGCCGCGTGGTCGGCGGTGTTCCAGATCAGCAGCGCGGTGACAAAGAGCCCCACGAACACCGGGACGAGCATCTTGCCCAGGCTGAAGCCCTTCAACAACTCGTGCTCGCGGGACATGCGCTAAACATAGGGAGCCGTTGCCGGTTGTCCGTTGTCTGATGCCAACCTTCACAAACGATGGCCACCGTCCTGTCGGTGAACTGACAGCCGACAACGGACAACTGACAACTGATGCTTACCGCTCAATTGGTCCCCTCGCGGCGCTTCAGTTCGTCGCGCAGCTTGCTGGCGCGCTCGTAGTCCTCGTCGCTCAGCGCCTCCTCCAGCATCTTCTTCAGGTCGTCCAGCGAGGCGCTCTTGATGCCCTTCTTCTCCGGCTTCTCGGCCTTCTCCGCTTTTTCGGCCTCCTCCTCCCCTTCCTCCACCTTGAGGCCGGCGGCGCTCATGATGAACTCGTAGCTGAAGATGGGGCAGGCGAAGCGCAGGGCCAGGGCGATGGCATCGCTGCTACGGGCGTCCACCTCCACCTCGGTGCCGTTCTGCTCCAGCACCAGCTTGGCGTGGAAGATGCCCTCAACAAGATCGTTGATCACCACCTCCTTCAAGGTGATGTTCAGCTGGTCCGCCAGGTTCTTGAACAGGTCGTGCGTGAGGGGGCGGGCCGGCTTGATGTTCTCCACCTGGATGGCAATGGCCTGGGCTTCCACGCCGCCGATGATGATCGGCAACCGCCGGTCGCCCTTTTTTTCCGCCAGAATGAGGGCGTAGGCGCCCGCGTGCGTGTGACTGTACGTGATGCGCAGGAACTTCAGCTCGACCTTCTCCATGCCGTTGCTTCGCGGGGCCGTGAAGATAGCTTGGTCGTTCCAGTGGAGCCTACCCGGAAGCGAAGGTTTGTTAGCGGGTGGTTGTCAGTTGCTGGTTGGCGGTTGTCCGTTGACGGTTGTCAGTTGTCGGTTGTCGGTTGTCGGTTGTCTGGCTGGCGATGGCCGGAACCTAGGCTGCCTGCGGCCAATGACGGATCTCCGCACCCACGGACAACCGACAACTTACCGTCGCTCCAGCCGCCCCACGGGCAACCGACAACCAGCGCCCCTACCGCTCCGCGTTCAGCTTCTTCGCCGCTTCGATCAGCTTGGGCAGCACCTCAAAGGCATCGCCCACGATACCGTAGTCCGCTGCCTTGAAGAAGGGGGCCTCGGGGTCCTTGTTGATCACGGCGATCACCTTGCTCTGGTTCACCCCGGCCAGGTGCTGGATGGCACCGCTGATACCGATGGCGATGTAGCAGTTCGGTCGGATGGCGACGCCGGTCTGTCCCACGTGCTCGTGGTGTGGACGCCAGTGCATGTCCGCCACGGGACGGCTGCAGGCGGTGGCACCGCCCAGCAGGTTCGCCAGTTCCTCCACCGGTGCCCAGTGCTCGGGGCCTTTCATACCCCGGCCGGCGCTCACCACGATGTCCGCCTCGGGCAGCGGGATGCCCCCCCCGGCCTTGCGTACCTCCTTCACGGTGATCCGCGCCGGACCCAGGTCGCCAGAGAACTCGTTGACCGTGGCGCTGCCGCCCCCGGTGCCGATGGCCACGCTGTTGGGGCTCAGGCTGATCACGCGTACCGGGGTGCCAGCGTCCACGAACGCCCGGGCCTTGCCGCTGAACACGTTGCGCTTGAAGCGGGAGCCATCGGGCTCGGCGATGGCGCCGGCGATATGCGCGGCCTTCAGCCGTGCGGCTACGCGCGGGGCCACGGCCTTGCCGGTGGCGTCGGACACACAAACGATGGTGTTCGCTTTTTCAGCGTCGGCCACCGCACAGATCAGCTTGGTGAGCTGCTGTCCATCCACGGCCTTTACGCCGCGGGCCACGATCACCTTGGCCGCTCCGTGGGCGCCCAGGCTTTCAAGCCCCTGCGCATCCCCGAAGGTCACGGCCGTCACCGGGCCACCGGCCAGTTTGCTGGCGTAGGTGACCGCCTCCTGTGCGGACTTCGGGAGCTTCTCTCCCCGGGTATCGATGAAGACGATGGTGCTCATGGCTGTGTTCGGTTATCCGTTGTCGGATGTCCGTTGTCTGTTGTCGGTTGGCGGTTGTCCGTGGGGGCACAAGCATGATGCCCCCGGGTGAAGGACCGACAACCGACAACCAGCAACTGACAACCTCATTCGGTGGTTCAAATGACTTTCGCTTCGCTGTGCAGCAGCTCGATCAGCTTGCCGGCCTCTTCGGCAGGGATCATCTTCACCGCGCCCTTGGCGGGCGGCAGCTCGAAGCTGGCGGTGGGGGCCAGTACGCCGGGGTTGGTGGCGGGCACCACCTGCAGGGGCTTGGTACGCGCCGCCATGATGCCCCGCATGTTGGGGATGCGCTGCTCGGCCATGCCTTTGGCGGCACCGATCACGGCGGGCAGCTGCAGTTCCAGCACCTCCACCCCACCGGCCACATCGCGCTCCACGGTGGCCGTGGTGCCGTTCACGTCCAGCTTGCTGGCCAGGGGCACGTACGGCAGGTCGAGGAGCTCGGCCACCATGGCGCCCACCTGGCCGCCGTTGAAGTCGATGGTCTCCTTGCCGGCCAGGAGTAGGTCGAAGCCCTTGTCCTTGGCGAAGGCGGCCACCTCGGCGGCCACCTGGTAGGCGTCCGCAGGCTGGGCATCAACGCGCACGGCATCGTCCGCGCCGATCGCCAGGGCCTTGCGGATGGTGGCCTCGGTGTCCGCACCGCCCACGGTGATGGTGGTGACGCTGCCACTGCCCTTGGCCTCCTTCAGCTCCAGGGCGCGCACCAGGGCGTACCATTCGTCGTACGGGTTCACGATCCACGTGACGCCGTTGCCGTCGAATGCGGTGTTGTTGTCCTTGAAAGCGATGCGTGAGGTGGTGTCGGGCACCTGCGCGATGAGGACGAGGATCTTCATGCCAATGGAATGAGCGGGCGGCGAAAATAGTTCGGTGGTGGATGCGGGGGACCTCCAGCTTCAACGGACCCGCGGCCGCGGCACCAACCGCCGCTCGCCCCCCAAGGCCACCGCCAGCGGCAAACTGGCCCCGAAGGCGATCAGGCTGCCCTTGGCGATGGTGGTGTAGGTCTTCGCGTTGAAGTTCCACCCGTTGAACCACTTGATGGAGGCCAGCGGCGCAACAAGCACTGCCGAGAACAGCGACAAGCCCATGACCCCTTGGAACGCGTTGCCGGCCGGGTTCTCCCGCGTGATCGCCAGGATGCGCTCGTTCGGTATGGTGAGCGTGCCGCCATCGGGGCAGTCGCTCCGGTCCCAGGTGAAGGTGCTGTCCTCGTGGTAGCAGTACGCATGCTCGGAGCGGAGCATGATCGTCACCGAGCGTTCGTCCACGAGGAGCAGATCACCCTCCACGGACTGCTCCCGCACATCCCACCCTGCGCACTTGGACGGTTCCACCTCCATGGTGATGTACCGGCCTTCCTGGATCCGGAAGGGCTTGTCGTTGTCCATGCGGTAAAGCGTGTATCGGTCGCGCTGCTGGGCGGGCAACACGCCGGCACTGAAGGCGATCAGGGTGAACAGCAGATGGCGCTCCATGCTTCGTTCGGCAAGAACGGGAAGATCCTAGCTTTAGCGTTCAAACGCCTGCCGATGCGCCGATCGCTACCCTCGCTCCTGCTCCTAAACCTTGCACCGCTCGCCATCACCGTGAGCGATGCCTGCGGGCGGGTCGTGATGCGTTCACAGGGGAAGGCCGAACTGGAACAGTGGCTGGATGTCTCCGGCCTGAGCGCCGGCACCTACCACGTGTTCTTCAGCGTGGACGACCGCAGCCGGATGCTCCGCTTCGTGAAGGAGTAGCGCTCAGTGCGCGGGCAGACCGGTGACCTTGCCGCCCGGGGTGCGGTGGCCACCCGGATAGAAGGCGCCCAAGTTCAGGCGGGCGCGCTGCAACAGGTCCTGCACGCTACCGGCCTCGTTCTGCGCGGCGGCATGCAGCACCAGCCTGGCCGTGGCCTCGGCATCGTTGCCAGCCCGGTGGTGCACCAGCGGAATGCCCCACTGGTGGCACAAG